>CAWBOT010000005.1:0-1373717 GCA_963790505.1 uncultured Acidobacteriaceae bacterium
CTCCTGCTGCACGCCTTCGTTCAGTTACGTGCTGCTGACTGGCGACACTGAGCGCGCCGCTGCTGGCCTCGGATTTCCGGCCGCTGGTCGAGTCGCTGCGCGGACGGATGCTGCCCGATGGCTCGCTCGCCGACAATGCTTCGCCCAACCTGAATCGCATTCGCCGCGAGATCGAGCGCCAGCAGCGGCAGATCGAGCAGAGCCTGCGCAGACGCTGCGCCGCTTGTCGGAGGGCGGCGGCGTCAGGACGAGCTGATCACCATTCGCGGCGAGCGCTTCGTGATCCCGATCAAGACGGAGTCCAGGCGCCGGGTTCCCGGAGTGGTGCATGGGGCCAGCTCCAGCGGGCAGACCGTCTACATCGAGCCGCTCGAGACGATCGAGCAGAACAACGAACTGGTTCGGCTCTTCGAAGAAGAACAGGCCGAGATCCATCGCATATTCCTCGCGATGACTCGCCAGATCGGCGCGCAATCGCAAGTCATTGCCGCAGGCGCGGCGATTCTCGCTGTGGTGGAATCGCTGCTGATTCGCGGCCGCTTCGCCGACGAGTTCGAATGCATTCGTCCGCGTTTCGGCGACGCGTCAGAGGGTTCGGGAGCGCCGCTTGAATTAAGGCTGCTTCGCGCCCGGCATCCCCTGCTCGAGCATCGTCTGCGGAAATCTGGCGGCGCGGTTGTGCCGATCTCGATCCACTTGAACGACGCCGAGCGGCAGCTCATCATCAGCGGCCCAAACACTGGCGGCAAGACCGTTGGCCTGAAGACCACAGGATTGTTGGGCATTATGGCGCAAGCGGGAATTCCAGTCCCGGCGGAAGAGGCGGTCCTCCCGGTCTTTCACGAGTTCCTTGCTGACATTGGCGACTCGCAATCAATCGAGCAAAACCTCTCTACCTTCTCCGCACACATCGTCAACCTGAACCGCATCGCGGCTCTCGCGGGCCCGCAATCGCTCGTGCTGCTCGACGAACTCGGCTCTGCCACCGATCCCGAAGAGGGTGCGGCGCTGGCTGTCGCCATCGCTGAGCATTTCCTGCGCTCGCGGGCCTGGTGCCTGATCTCGACCCACCACACTTCGCTGAAGGTCTATGCAGCAAATACTGCCGGGGTGATCAACGCCGCGGTCGGCTTCAACGAGCAGACGTTGGCGCCTACCTATGAACTGCGCCAGGGCGTTCCCGGAGCATCGGCAGGAATCAACATCGCGCGTCGCCTCGGGTTGAACTCCGAGATCATTGACTCGGCGCGTTCGCGCCTGACGACCCAGACCCAGGACATCGGCCGCTTTCTCGACCAGCTGCATGCGCCAGATCGAGGCGATCACCGCCGAACGTTCCGGCCTCAAAGCGAAAGAGCAGGAAGTTGCC
Organism: uncultured Acidobacteriaceae bacterium; assembly: GCA_963790505.1. Taxonomy (GTDB): domain Bacteria; phylum Acidobacteriota; class Terriglobia; order Terriglobales; family Acidobacteriaceae; genus Acidisarcina. The sequence goes on from CAWBOT010000005.1 coordinate 1,370, forward strand.
CGGGAGAAAAACCGCCTTGATGTCGAGGGACTGAAGGAGTGGCGGACGAAGGTCCGTGAGATGGAGGTGAAGCTTCAATCGCTGCTCAAGGATTTCGAGTACCAGATGCGCGAGACCGTCCGCGCCATCGACGATCGCGCCGCGCAGCAGAAGCTCTCCAAAGATGCAGAGCGGCGCATCGCCAAGTTGCGACGCGAATTCAGCGAGCAATTCAATTCCTCGGTGATCGCGGGCCATACCGGGGCCGATCGAGGCGACGCCAATGCCCAGCCTCATATCGTTCGCCATGTGGCTGCCGGGGATTCGGTGAAGCTGAAATCGCTGGGCAAGACGGCGGTGGTGCAGCGGCAAGTCGATGACAACATCTTCGAGGTCTCCGTCGGCCTGATGAAGATGCGCGTGAACCGAGAGGACATCGCCGAGGTGGTGCGCGAACCGCACTCGAATCAGCCCGCGTTGACTCCGCTACAGGCCGCTCGCAAGCGCGGCGTCTCCGTCTCTATCGCCGACCCGGACGAGAACCTGAATTGGGAGCTGAACGTCATCGGCCGAAACGTCGATGAGGCCACCGACGCGGTCGAGAAATTTCTCGACCGCGCATTCCTCGCCGGGCTGCCGCGCGTCCGCATCATTCATGGAACAGGGATGGGGATTCTGCGCAAAGCACTACGGAGCTATCTACAGCGGCATCCCCAGGTGGCCACGGTCACCGAGCCTCCGCACAACGAGGGCGGCCAGGGTGCGACGGTGGCTGAACTAAAGTTGTAGGTGCAGGCTCGTGTTCCAAGTGGATTTCAGTCCGGCGCGGTGCTAGCATCGCGGCATCGGAACTCCGCTGCGAGTTTTCTTTGCGAGGATCTTATGGTCAAAGTCATTACCGTCGAACGCGAATACGGAAGCCAGGGCGCCGAGTTTGCACACCACCTCGCCGAGGCCCTCGGCTGGAAGCTGATCGACAGCTGCCTGATCGACGAGATCGCCCGCCGCGCCGGGGTCGACAAGTCGCAGGTCACTCGTTGCGACGAACAGCTTGATCCGTGGTATCACCGTTTCGGCAAGGCATTTTGGCATGGAAATGTTGATCGCTCGCCGGCAGTCAACGCTGGCAGCGTCTTCGATGGCGAACGCATGACCGCGCTGATCCGCGATTATTTGATGAAGGTCGCCGCCGAGGGCCAGGCAGTCATCGTGGGCCGCGGCGCCGCCTGTGTATTGTCACAGTATCCCGGCGCCTTCCATATCTTTGTCTATGCCTCGCGGAAGCGAAAGTTGCAGTGGTTCCAGAAGAACTTCCCTGACCGGGTTCAAGACGCTGAAAAAGAACTCGAAGCCACCGACCAGCGCCGCGCCGAATACGTTCGCCAGTTCTACGACCAGCAGTGGGACAACCACCGCCTCTACCACCTGATGATCAACTCGTGCATGGGCTGCGATGCAATGGTGAAGGCTGCGGTAGAGGCTTCGGGGCTGGCGGCGCAGTATTCGGTGGCGACCGTTCCTGTGTAACCCCATTCGCACCAAGGCTCTACCTTTTCAGCCGATGCGACGTTGCCGTTTCGGCTACAATCATGAAAGAGGTGGATTATGCGGCAGGTTCCGTTGCGCGAATTCAGAATTCGCGGCGAAAAAGCGCTGGAGTCCGTCCCCAAGGGAGAGGTCGTTCTTCTTTCCGGACAAAAAGGCCCCGTCTATTACCTTGTGCCGGTGCAGGGAGACATCGCGATCGGCGACAAAGAGCTACGCCGCGCGATGGCGATGGCCAGTCTTCAGGAGAGCTGGCGCTACGCCGAGCAGCAAGGTTTCGACACGGCTTCCGACGAAGAAATAGATGAAGAGATTCGTAAAGTGAGACACCGAAAGTCCACGCGCAAAAGCTCGCAATGAGACTGATCGTGATCGATACGAACGTCCTTGTGTCCGCAGGCATAAATTCTAAGGGCTTTCCAGCCCGAATTATTCGGAGCGTCATTCGCGAGGCGAACATTCAGATCGCAGTGAGTCCTTCCATCATTGCGGAATATAGGCGCGTCTCTCAATATTCCAAATTCTCGCGATATGACTTTCCTCCCCTATGGCTAGAGTTCTTGCTTGAGGGTGCAATGCGGTTCCCAGATGGACCGCCTTGGCCACATCCGTTGCCTGATCCGGATGATGCGTACTTTCTCTCCCTGGCAAGAGCGACAGGTGCATGGCTTGTTACCGGCAATCTTAGACACTATCCTGCCGAGTCCAGAGGGGGCGTCTTTGTCCGAACGCCCGCGGAGTACGCGGCGATGTTGGATGAAACGCCTTGAGTTTATTTTCTGCGAGACGCCGACCCGCATCACGGTTAACTTTCAGCAAGAGAGCACTATCGGGCAATCCGACTCCGACATATGTCGCCAAGTTATAACACCCTTGTAGGACATCCAGGTTCCCTTTGAGGTTGGAGTGGCCGCCTTAATGGCCCTTGTTCGCCAAGTAAAGATAACGTCGCAGACGCCTTTCCCTGGTCAGGGTGTGGACGCAGGAGAGGAAGCGTTGCAGGCCCTCAAAGTTGCTGTTGCCTTCGATGGCAATGAGTTCTTTTTTCCTTTTCTCGCGTGCAAGATGCCATTGCTTAGCGATGTGAGCTGCGTTCTCGGTCGTGTCGGTTGCGCGAATGTCACGAAAACCTGCCTGATCCAGGAGCCGTTCGTTCTCGCCGGGCGGGCTGTAAACGTAAAAACCGATGGAGCTGCGGGTGGCGATCTCTTCCTGGGTGAGCAGGCCTCCGACTATAAGGGCGTCACTGAAGAGCATCCGGCCACCGGGCTTGAGGATGCGAAAGATCTCGGCCAGCACCTGTGAGCGGCCCGGAAGATGGCACAAAACGTCGTTGGCGAAGACGGCGTCGAAGGTGTGACGGTCGAATGCGAGGGGCTTCGAGGCGTCGCACTGCTCGAAATGCGCCTGTGAGGCGAGTCCTTTAGCCTGGGCGAGTTGGTTGGCGTTATGGGTTCCGGGGGAGTTGAGGTCCAGGCCGACGAGACGGCAGCCCAGCTTTTCGATGAGGTGCAGAGCGTATCCGCCGGAGCCGCAGCCCACTTCGAGCACGTAGGAGTGCGGGCCGACGTCAAGGAGATGGGGGATTTGGCTGGACTCCTCGTTCGTGACCCAGCTGGTTTGCCCGAAGTCTTCGCCGTAGGTATCGAGGCGCACCTGGCGGTATGCGTCTGACTCGTAGTTTTCATATGCGCTGTCGTAGAGGTCGACTTTTTGCGGCATCTTGGGAGCCTCCTGAACCTGCTCGCGGCGGTGGGTGGATTCGGTAACCCTGACCAGAGGCATCCTATCCTAAGTTCTTGCAGGGCACTTCGACGGCATCCAGTCCATTCAAGCCGACAGAAGGCTTGAATGGTGCACCAGTCCGTGCCCGTTCAAATCTGGTCTGCCGTATACTTGCATCCAGCAGGTGTGCCAGACGATCGCTGCCGGAATGCTTCCGCATTTCGGGGGAGGAAAGTCCGAACTCCGCAGGACAGTGTGCCGGATAACGTCCGGGATTCAGGCGTCAAGGCCTGAAGACGGCCAGTGCCACAGAGAAAATACCGCCTTTCCCGAAAGGGAGGGGTAAGGGTGAAAAGGTGCGGTAAGAGCGCACCGCCCCGGCTGTAAAGTCGGGGGCAGGGTAAACCCCACACGGAGCAAGACCAAATAGGGAGGGAATCCGCGGCCAGACCCAGGCTGCGGTTGCGTGCCGGTCCGGCGCGCCCAGGCGGGTCAGGCAGTCGCCGAAACTTCCGGGTAGGTTGCTGGAGCGCGTCAGTAATGCCGCGCCTAGAGGAATGATCGTCGCGGGACCTTCGGGCCCCGAACAAAATTCGGCTTACAGGCAGCTTGCAAACTGGCCCTGCCGCTCCGAGAGGAGTTGCGGGGCCATCATTTTGCGTTGGAGAGGAATCGAGGCGGCGCGGAATACGTTCCCAAAAAAGAAGGGACGCCGGGGGGCGTCCCATACACTTGCCAATTCTCTCTTTGGCTAGAGAGATGCCGACTCTCTCGATTTGGGTTGCTCGGTTGCAATCTACGCCGCTTTTTTCTTTTTGAGGTAGCCATTAGGATCCAGGACAAATTTCTTGGCTACGCCGCTGTCGAAGTCCTTGTAGCCTTGCGGCGCGTCATCGAGCGGGATGATGGTCGCATTCACGATCTTCCCGATTGCAATCCGGTCATGCAGAATGGCCTGCATGAGCTGACGGTTGTAGCGAAGCACCGGGGCCTGGCCAGTATGAAAGCCGAGCGACCGGGCCCAGCCCTGACCGAAGCTCATCTTCAGCATGCCTTTCTTTGCATCCGCATCCTGAGCTCCCGGATCGGCGACCACATAAAGGCCGGGAATACCGATGCTCCCCGCGACGTGGGTCACTTCCATTAACGAGTTCAGCACGCCCGCAGGCTTCGGTTCATTTCCGTGGCCGCTGGCCTCGAAGCCTACTGCATCGACGGCGGCATCGACTTCTGGAATCCCGACAACCTGCTCGATAAGGTCTCCCAGCCTGTCGCTTTTATTCAGGTCGATGGGCTCGAAACCAACCTTCTTCACGTGCGCCAGGCGTTCCTGGTTATAGTCGCCGACCATGATCACCGCAGCGCCAAGCAGTTGCGCCGAAGCTGCTGCGGCAAGCCCCACGGGGCCAGCGCCCGCGATATAAACGATCGAGCCGACCCCGACGCCAGCAGTTAGGGCGCCATGAAAACCGGTGGGGAAGATGTCGGACAGCATAGTCAAATCAAGAATCTTTTCTTTTGCGCGCTCCTTATCAGGAAACTTGATCAGGTTAAAGTCGGCATAAGGGACCAGAACGTATTCGGCTTGGCCGCCAACCCATCCGCCCATATCGACATAGCCGTAAGCCCCACCGGGCTGCTTGTCATTCACGTTGAGGCAGACCCCGGTGTTGCGCTCCCGGCACGACCGGCATCGGCCGCAGGCGATGTTAAAGGGAACGGTGACCCAGTCGCCGACGTCGAGAAACTCGACATCTTTCCCTTTTTCAACAACTTCCCCGGTAATTTCATGGCCCAGAACAATTCCTTTTGGTGCGGTCGTCCGGCCTCGGACCATGTGCTGGTCGGATCCACAGATGTTAGTCGAGACGATTCTTAGAATCACGCCATGTTGGATTGACTTGCCTTGGGGCGTTTCGAACTTCGGATAATCAATATTCTGGACCTCGACCTTGTGCGGTCCGAGATAGACGACACCACGATTGCTGGACATCACGACTCCTTCAGTTTCAGCTCGCCCTTTCGCTTACTGAGCAGTGGAACTAACTACCGGTGAGATGCGTAAAATGGGGCAAGGCTAGCCTCGTCAGTCTTTCCGAGGGATGCCGGGAAGAATCAAGCAGCTCGCGCTGAGGTCGTTCGATGGAATTGGCTCGATGGAACTAATTGAAGGGTTCAAGATCGCGCTGCAGTCTCTGTGGGCGAACAAGCTGCGCTCCATCCTCACCCTGCTCGGGGTAGTGATCGGCGTTGCCTCGGTGATCACCGTGGTCACGCTGGTGAATGGCGCCAAGCAGTACGTCACCACCAAGCTGAACACCTACGGCGCGGACATCGTCACCATCAGCAAAACTCCAGAGACCTTCCTCACCATCGAGGAATATCTGGCCTTCCAGAAGCGCAAAGACTTGAAGCTGGACGATTACGAGGCCATCAAGGATGAGTGCAAATCCTGCCTCTCGGTTGGCGCTCTCCGCAACAGCGCCGCCGGAAAAATAGTCTACGGAACAAAATCGAGCACCGACACTGATGTTCGCGGCTGGACCTGGACGATGCCGCCCATGTCCAACCTGAATGTCGTCCAGGGCCGGTCGTTCACCGAATCTGAGGACCAGCACAGCGCCCACGTTGCCATCGTCGGCTATGATATCGTCGACAATCTGCTCGGCCAGGGTGACCCCCTCGGCAAAGAGATTCGTGTCGATGGCGAACCCTATACAGTCATCGGTATCGGCGAACGCCAGGGCAAAACGCTCGGCGCCAGCCAGGACAACTGGGTAGCAATCCCGCTGATGGCCTTCATTCAATCCTACGGAGCCAACAAGAGTCTGGTCATCTACGTAAACGCAGGTGGCGCCGGCGAGTCCGTCGATCGCGTCTCCGACGAGCTGCGAACCATCATGCGCGGTCGCAGGCACCTCGCGGCGGGCGTGCCCGACTCCTTTTCAATCGATACCAGTGCGACCTTTCAAAACATTCTGGGGCAGATTCTCAACAGCTTCGGGGCGGTCGTCGTGGCCATCGCAGCCATCTCGCTGGTGGTCGGCGGCATTGTCATCATGAACATCATGCTCGTCTCCGTCACCGAGCGCACCCGCGAGATTGGCATTCGCAAGGCGCTCGGCGCGCGCCAGAACGACATACTGGTGCAATTCCTGGTCGAGTCCGGCACTATGTCTCTTATTGGGGGCATGATTGGCGTCATCGGCGGCATCAGCGTCGCGAAGATCATCACCCTGCTGGTCAGCTTTCCATCGGAAGTGCAGCTCTGGTCGGTGCTGGTCGGCCTTTTCGTAGCCACCGCCGTGGGCATCTTCTTTGGCGTCTATCCGGCCCGCAAGGCCGCTCAACTGGACCCCATCGTGGCCCTGAGATCGGAGCTCTAAATGCGCATCAGTGACTCCAAAGAGGCAGTACGGATGGCCTTCGAGACCTTGCGCGCCAACAAGCTCCGCTCCGGCCTCACCGTGCTCGGCATTTCGATCGGCATCTCCACCGTCATCCTCATCTCGTCGGCGATCAACGGCCTGAACAGTAATATCGACGGCTTTGTGAAGTCTCTCGGCACCAACACCGTCTGGGTCTTTCGCTTTGTACCCTTCGGCGAGCGCCCCACCACCGAGCAGCTCAACCGCAAGCAACTCACCTATGACGACGGAATGGCGATCCGCGAACTGCCGCACGTCACTGCCGTCGATACCGCACTCCGTTACGCGAATTTCCAGCTCGGTCCCGCGGTCGGAATGGTTTCCCTGAAATACGGCAATCGCAAGGTCGATAACACCATGCTCGGGGGCGACACCACCGACCTCGCACAGGTCTCGAACATCAACCTTACTGAGGGCCGTCTGTGGACCGAGGACGAGAACACGCGGCGGGCGAATGTGGTGGTTCTGGGTCACGATTCTGCCGAGCAGCTCTTTCGGGACGAGTCTCCGATTGGAAAAGAGATCGAGACGGAGGGCGACGTCTTTACCGTCATCGGCGTCTTTGAAAAATTCCCCCAGGCCTTCGGCGGCGGCCGGAACACCCAGGACAACTCTGCCTTCTTCCCCATAAACACCTTCCGCAAGATTCATCCCGAGGTCCTGGACTACTGGGTATCGGTCAAATACGACGATGCAAAAAACAAACCCCTGGTGATGGACGAGATCCGCGAGTTGCTCCGCCGCCGCCGCAAAGTCCATGTCGAGCAGGATGACAACTTCGCCATCTTCGGCCCCGACTCGCTAGCCCGCCTCTGGAATTCACTCACCGGAAGCCTTTTCCTCTTTATGGTCGCGGTCTCTTCCGTCGGACTGATGGTTGGCGGCGTCGGCGTGATGAATATCATGCTGGTCTCGGTGACCGAACGCACCCGAGAGATCGGCGTCCGCAAGGCCATCGGCGCGACCAAGGCTAACATCCTCCTCCAGTTCACTATCGAGGCGATGACCTTATGCGCAGTCGGCGGCATCGTCGGGATCCTTGCCGGTGGGATATTCACCCTGATTCTCCATTTCGCCGTCGGCTTCCTGCATGCGGCGCTCTCAATGGTGTGGGTGCTGGTCGCCTTTGTAGTATCGAACCTGATTGGGTTGGTCTTCGGAATCTATCCCGCCTGGAAGGCGGGGAACCTGAACCCCATCGAAGCCTTGCGCTACGAGTGACGGCGTAGTTCACAGCGGAAGGCATGGCCTAGAATTACTCCAGCCCATGCCTTCGCTTCCCGCCGTAGTCTCAGGTGTCACAACTCTTCTTGCCTTTGCCGGCTGCGGCTATTACCTTCTTGCACTTTGGAGCGCGCGCGCCTTTGTGCGCGAATCGCGCAAGGCGCTGCCCGACTTCCATCCTCCCATCAGTATCCTCAAGCCGGTCAAGGGACTCGATCCAGAGATGTATGCGAGCTTCGCCAGCCACTGCCGCCAGGATTATCCCGGCGAATATGAAATCATCTTTGCCGCGGGCAGCCCGGGCGATCCGGCCGTTGCGGCGATCGAGCAGCTGCAGCGCGAATTTCCGGAGAGAGATATCCGCCTCGTTATTTGCCCGCTGACCCTCGGCGCCAACGGCAAGGTCGGCAGCCTGGTGCAGGCGCTGCCGCACGCTCGGTACGATCACCTTCTCATCAATGACAGCGACATCTTCGTCTCCCCGCAATATCTGCGGCGGATCATGGCCGGTTTCGGCAGCGGAAGAAAGCCCGAGAGAAAGGTAGGCATGGTGACGGCGCTCTATCGAGGCAAAGCCTATCGCACCATCCCCTCGCGGATGGAGGCGCTGGGCATCGCCACCGATTTCGCACCGAGCGTCTTGACCGCGCGCTTTATCGAGCGCGGCATTCGCTTCGGCCTGGGGTCGACGCTGGCCGTCTCCCGAGAGGCTCTGGAGGTGAGTGGAGGCCTGCTGCCGATGGTCGACTCTCTGGCCGACGATTATCAGCTGGGGGCGCGGATCGCAGCCAGTGGCTACGAAGTCGTGCTCGCCCGTGAGGTTGTCGAGACTTCAGTGCCACCCTATACATTCGCTCAGTTTCTCGCCCACCAGATTCGCTGGGCGCGCACCGTGCGCGACGCCCGTCCAAGGGACTACGTCGGAGTCGCCCTCAGCCTTGGTCTGGCGTGGGCGCTGCTGAACGTCCTGGCCTCAGGCGCCAGCCTGGAGAGTCTCGCATTGCTGAGCATCACCCTCGCGGCCCGAGTTTCGGTGACGCTCCTGGTCGGCGGCGAACTGCTTGGTGATCGACAGGTGCTTCGCGATCTGTGGCTGCTGCCCGTCCGCGACCTGATCGCGCTCGTCATCTGGGCGTGGAGCTACGCGGGAACGACGGTGCGGTGGCGTGGCGAGGAGTTCAGCGTCAAAGACGGCAGGCTGGTTCGAATCTGATCCAAGAGGCTATCGCTCGGCAACCCAGATCAGCAGGCCGAAGATCACGATAGGAATCAGCGCGAGGCCTGCATAAAGCAGGGCTTTCTTGTGCCAGGGTTCACTGCGTTTCTTCCAGTCGGTCAGCTCCGTGCGGTCTGCGATGCCGACCTCTTCGGGATGGGCAAGGTCATGCGCAAACTCGCGGGCGCTTGGGTAGCGGTTTTGCGGCTCCCGTTCCAGGGCGCGGTAAATCGTTTCCTGCAATTCCGGCGAGATAGCGGGTTCAAGCTCGCGCGGCGGCATCGGGTTGTTGAGTAACCGGTCGTTCATGATGATGAAAGGGTTGGGCCCATCGAAAGGCGTCTTTCCCGTGAGCATCTCGTACAGCATCACTCCCGCCGCGTAGATGTCGCTGCGGGCATCGCCGCGCTTGCCCTTCACCTGTTCCGGAGAGATGTAGTTTGGCGTACCCATGACCTGGGTGAACTTAGCAAAGGTCAGGCGGCGCGCGCCTTCCTGGCCGGCGAGGCCGAAATCGATCAGCTTGATCCTGTCATCCGGCCCGACCATGATGTTCTCCGGTTTGAGATCGCGGTGAACGACGCCGTGATGATGGATATAGTCGAGCGCCTCCAGCACTTCGCGAGTGATGCGGACGGCGCGCTCCGAAGGCAGCTTGCCGAGCTCGGAGAGGATGCTGCGCAGCAGCCGGCCATCGACCCACTCCATTACGAGGTAGACCTGGCTGCGCTCCTCGTCGGGCAAGGGCTTCAGCACCTTCATCACTCCGGGATGGTCCATCTTCTGGCCGATGTCCTCTTCGCGCTTGAAGCGATCGAAGAGGAGCACGTCCGCTTCCATCTCAGGGTGGGGGATCTTGATCGCGACAATCTGGCCGGAATTAAGGTCGGTGGCGCGGAAGATCGAGGCCATGCCGCTGCGCGCCACAAGCTCTTCAATACGATAGTGGTCGAGCTGATCGCCGGCGCGGAGGTCGCTCATGGCTGCGGCGTCCTGGGGAGTTTGTAGAGTCGTCCTCGGTACATGCCTACGCTTTCCACAGCCCGGACGCGGATGAGTTGGACACTGGCATTATCGCTGCCGTCGCGGGTGTTCGCAAGGGAAACGAGATGTGTCGCGGCTGCCTTTAGCTCCGTCTTAGGCCCCACCGCGGCGACCATATCGGAGGGGGTGACGGATCGGTGCAGACCATCCGTACAAAGCAGCAGCACATCGCCCGGAGTCAGAAGATGTTCGCTGACGTCGACATTGACGACGAGTTCGCTGCCCAGGCTTCGGCTGAGTAGATTGGCGGTGTTGGCGGTTGCCGCCTGGCGCGCTGTGAGGATGCCTAAGCGCAACTGTTCGGCGGCGACGGTATGGTCGCGGGTGAGCGGATTAGCTTCTCCCCGCCGGAGCAGGTAGCAGCGGGAATCTCCAACATGGGCCACGGTGGCGCGATCATAGCGCAGCACGCAGGCCACGATTGTCGTGGCCATACCGCCGGAACGAAGGCTGTCCGCCGAGGCTTCGTAGACCATCTGGTTCGCTGTCTGGATCAAGCGAGGCAACGCGACAGTCAGCCGTTCGCTGGCCGAGACCGAGGGCAGGCGGGAAAGCAGAGTCTCGATCGCCAGCCGCGAGGCAATCTCGCCGTTCGCCTGGCCGCCTACTCCGTCGGCGATGGCGAAACACCAGCCTCGCGCCTCGGCCGCCTCGGGGGTTGCGGGAAGTACATGGCCGCAATAGTCCTCGTTATTGCCGCGGCTCGGCCCGGTATCGGAAAGCTCGGCGAACTCCACTTCCAGCATCTGTCCATCTTACGAAAGGATGACGCTACAGCTGTTGTTTCGTAGCGCCGACTGCGCGCGCCGCTCGAATCCGTCTCAAGTGCGGTCGACTCGCGCCGCGTAACAACCAGGCTTGGCGAAATGAAGGTGGAGATAAGCTACCTGCGGTCCATCCAGAATTCGATCGACCGCCGTCTCCAGCTCCCGCCCCTCGGCGAGATCAGCCTCGACCATCATTCCTTCCGCGTCGAAGGCGCGCAGCGACAGTGTTCTGAAGCGGAAAAAGCTCGGCACTTCATTTGGTGCGGGCTGGGCTTGTGCTGCGACAGGCCGGACGAAGATGGCGTGGCTCGAACGGAAGGGCGTATTCACGCTCAGGTGTTCATAGTGCACCAGCAGCACCTGCTCCCCAATTTCCGCGTCCGCCAGGCTGACGCGGCATGGAAAGCCTGGTTTTTTCGTGACGGTTTGGCGAAGAGCGCCGTGCGCGGCCAACTCTTCAGCCGACATCGCGAAGAGGGGTTCAAACTGCGATTTTGGAAGCGCGCTGATTTTGAAAGGCATGAATTAGCTCCTCTGACTCGAAGCTACCTGCGCCGGTGTGCAGAAGCACTCCGGTTCTTGCGCTCAAACTGTTTGTACCGCGAATTGCTCCGGTTTAGGCGCTGCTCTTAGCGGCGCGGTCCTGGATGAGCGTCGTCCGTCCGCTCTTCTTGCTCGATCGCAGGAAGTAGATGCCCCCGTAGAGCGCCCAGACCCCAGCGATGCCGAGCGCATAAAGCGGCTCTTTCTTAGACCCATACCCAATGAACGGGCCGATAAGGTAAAAGGCCATACAGGCGAGATTGGCGAGCAGTCCAAAGAGCGGGATGAAGAGATGGAGTAGGGGATTGAACTTCGGGTGATTATGGAAGGCTACCATGCAGGTGACGCAGCTGAGCATGTAGAGGACGAAGGTGCCAAAGTTTGAGGCAAGGGTCATCATCAACAGCGTGTTGGGCAATGCGGCAAGGGTGTCGTGAGAGTAGTACCCTACGTTCGAAAAGATGCCGTGGGGAAGGGCATGGATGGTGGCGTCTGACAGAGCACTGGAACCGCCAAAGACGACCGCAACGGCCACACAGCCGATAACGGCTGAAATGACAGCCAGCGTCCAGATCGCGCGGTGCGGACTGAGATTTCTTCGGTGCAACAGGCCGAGGTTACCGGAAAGTTCGTTGTCCTTGCCCATCGCATAGGTCACTCGGGCGCCGGTGTTGATGCAGGAAAGCGTCGTGCCGATGAGCGCGAGAAAGACTGTGAAGGCCTCGACCAGCATGAATATGCGGCCGTGACCCTGGCCGAAGAGCGCATCGCCGACGACGACCATGATATCGCCGATGGGCGCGGCAGAGCCTATGGCGCTTTGCATGGTGTAGCCGCTATTAAGGAAGTAGTTGGCACAGAAATATTCGACGAATAGGCAGAATGCGCCCTGCACCAACAGCGAGGTAAGCACAGCAATCGGGACGTCGCGCTTGGGATTCTTGGCCTCGCCGCCCATGGCGGTGACCGACTCAAAACCGACTAAGAGCAGAATCGCCACCGTCGCCTGGATGAAGGTCCACGCAATCCTATGGACGCCGACGACAGATTTGGCGTCGGCGTGAGTCAGGAAGTTGCCCTTGTCATCGGAAGTCGGATAACTAATGCGGTAGGGAACCGGCTTGCCGGCGGCATCGAGCCTTGGCTGTGGAACGCCCGAGGCATTGCGGACAATGGTGTCCGTGGTGATGCCGGCAGCGGTGACCGGCGTCGTCGCAAATTCATAGCTGTAAGCTTCGCCCGAGGTCGAGTCGAACTGGTAGGCGACCGTGCCCGGCGGGTGGTTGATGCGGTAGCCGAATGCCATGACGGAAAAGGCAATCAGGGCGGTGATTTGAATGATATTGATGGCCACGTTTACCGAGGTCGAGCCGTTGATGCCGCGATGGGCTATATAAGCGATCGCGAAGGAGAAGACGACCGCAACCAGCATCATGAAAAGCGGCCCAGGGTTGGAGGCGCTCATGATGTCGGGGCGAAGCGTGCCAACGACGTATCCACAGAGAATGCCCATGAGCGCGACCATGACGCCGGGGTAGATCCAGTAGTAGAGATGGGAGCCCCAGCCAACGATGAACTTCGAGAGGCGCGCGTACCGCCACGCGCCATGGTGATTGAGAAAGGCTTGTTCGGCAAAGTAGTAGGAGCTGCCGGTGCCGGGATATAACTTGGCCATTTCCGCGTAACAGATAGCGGTGGCGAGACAGAGCAGGAGCGCGACCGCAAGGCCCATCCACATCGAGGGTGCGGTCGCTCCGGTGCTGGCCTGGCTGTAGAAGGTTAGCCACAAGAGGGCGCCTGGCGCAATCAGGGCCATGGCGTTCATGGTTAAGCCGGTAGCTCCGAGGGTCTTTTGCATCTCGGGTGCGGGGTTCGTTGCCATGAAGTCTCTCCTCAGGTGTCTGCGGATTCACATGCAAAGCTGGAGCGCTGCGCGGCCATGCCGCCGCACTGTGGCAAAACATGAAGGAGCGATGGCCTCCGACTTGCGGTTGTCCATCGCTCCCGATATGCAGTTCGCCCGGCGAAGCGAATCGAAGGGTCCCGCCGTCTAGAATTCGTTCCAGAGGTACTGGTTGTAGACCTCGTGGTGGTACTGGACCTCGGGCGCCTTGACGAAGGTCCCAAGCAGCCGGGGGCAGCGGTCAGCCGAGCCTTGCTTCAGGTCCGCAAACCGGCCCTTCACATCTTCGCCAATAATCGTTGAGATCCACTTCGAATCGCGGAAGTCTTCGATGGCGGTATAGATGTTGTCGGGGAGATAGCGGCTTGCCTGGCGCAGGTTCGCGATCTTCGAAATTTCTCCATCGAGCCCGGTCTTGAACAACGAATAGAGGACCAGATAGGGGTTCGCGTCGGGGCCGACAGAGCGCACCTCGACGCGCATGCTCTTGGAGTTGCCGATCGGAATGCGGACCATCGACCCGCGGTCGGTTGCCGAGGCCTTGATCTGGTTAGGCGCCTCGAAGTGCGGATCGAGGCGACGGTAGGCATTCACGCTCGAGTTCAGCGCCAGGCACAGGTCGTTGCCTCGGGTAAGGATGCGATCCACGAAATCCCACCCCGCCTTGCTCAGCATCTCCTGGCCTTTTTCGTCCCAGAAGAGGTTCTTGCCCTTCTTGGTGATCGACATGTTCGTGTGCATGCCGCTGCCGTTTACGCCCACTACCGGCTTGGGCAGAAAAGATGCGGTCATTCCCAGGCTCGTGGCGATCTGGCGGCAGAGCAGCTTGTAGAGCTGGATCTGGTCGGCGGCGGCAACGACTTCGCCGTAGCTGTAGTTGATCTCGAACTGCGAGGGCGCCACTTCGGGATGGTCCTTCTCGTTCTCGAAGCCTAGCGCGCGCTGCACTTCGGCAGCAGTGTCGATGAAGGTGCGCAGTGGATCGCCAGGCAGCGAGTGGTAGTAGCCGCCGGTGTTCACGTACTCGAACTTTCCGGTCTCGTGGAAGTGACGTTCCGCGTCTTTGCCCGCGAAGAGAAAGCCCTCAATCTCGTTGGCCGCGTTGAGTGTATAGCCCTTTTCCGTGTAGAGCGAGTCGGCATAGTGCTTCAGCACGCTGCGCAGATCGCCCGAGTACGGGCCGCCCTGCTTATCGATGACCTGGCCGAAGACGAAGACCTTGCCCGAGCCGAGAAGGTCGGCGGGCACCCAGTAGAAGGCGCTCCAGTCGATGCCCAGGCGCAGATCACTCTCTTTCTGCGCGGTAAATCCGCGAATCGACGAGCCATCGAAGGTGAGGTTGTCGAAGCTCTTGACCAGGAACTTCTTGTCATAGTCGAGCATGTGCAGTCGGCCTTCGAGGTCGCTGAACAAAACCGTGACCGCCTTGATGTGCTTCTCGTCGGTGAGGTACTTGATCCGTTCCTCCTGAATGATGTCGATGGGAACGCGGCCTCTGCGTTGCTCCTTGGCGGCCAGGTTCTTCTCTTCGAGCTCTTCGTAGCTGAGCGTCAGGAAATTGCGAAGTTCGATGGACATGCTTCTCCTAAGGGAATGACCGAAAAAGTTGTCAAGCTTGCACTTGTGACTATTTGCGAGGGTAAATTGATCGAGTGCCCTGCGCGGAATCTATCAAATAATTTGATATTCAACATAGAAATAATTTATCTGTACGTTGCATTTGGCTGCGCATCCCGCACCTATGAGCCTGTCTTCAGCTTGTCATACGCGAGCAGAGCCTGAACAAAGGATTCTTGCGTGTTGCCCGTCACTCGGCCCACTGCAACGCTCGTCGGTCACGCCGACCCGAACCTCGAATCCTGCCCAGACGCTTACGAACTCCTTACACCCTCCTTAGCGTGACCTTACAGCCTCCCCGCTAGCTTGGAGTTGTGCGCGCCACGCTGGAACTCGGTGCATTCCGATGCATGGGCTCTGGAGGCCGCAAGAGAGCATAGGGGCACGGCATCTGGAAAGCAAAAAGAAAAGGTGGCAGCCAATGGGCCCTAGCGGAGATATCCAGTATTTCTTCCAGGTTGAGCGGATGGTCCTCGAGCACCAGTTGAAGGCCGCGTTGCATAGGACGTCGGTGCTGCGGGCGCGGGCTGCCAGCCAGAACAATGCTCACGGCGCGGAGCAGGCACTGCGGCTCGAGCGCCTTCTGCTTCACTCGCAACGCCGCCTCAGCAAGCTCTAGCTGTACTCCTCCATTTCAGCAGCACAACCCAAGGCGGCGTTAATCCGCCGATTCTGACAGGACGGTCTCATGAATTGTCGCAAGCGATCCACATTATGCGCGGCATTGATTCTTTTACTTATTTCCGGCGGTAAATCGCGTCTCGAGGCGCAGTCGGCTTCAATGGCCAACCCTGAGGCGAGGCAATCAACAGCCGGGCCGATGGCTTACCAGGTCGCGGCATTGAACGAACCGGTGAACACGCCTCCCAGAGCAACGCTTCCGGCAGCAAACCCTCCAGCCGCGGCTGCGCCGACCGAGGCGATCGTCGGCGATGCAGACGATGGCACAGCTAACCCACAGGCGCCGGCTGCGGCCGGGACAGTCCCTCCGCTGGCCTCAAGGCCGGGATTCTTTACCCGCTGGGGTCAGGCCTATGTGGCCGACTGGGCTGGACATGCGCCGGGCACCGATCCTAAGCTTGTTTCCCCGCGCCGTGGCACGCCGCCGCCGATCGCCTCGCCTCCGTTTCCGGCGACAGACTGGCCAATTGGCGGTACGCCGCTCATCGGTGCGCCCGATACGCAGACTTACGTATTGATGCAGGCGGTGAACGAGAACAAGAGCCGCAGCAAATGGTATGGCTATGTTTCAGTTGGAGCCAACGGCTCGTCGAATAACCGCGGCAATGCCTCCAAAGGAATTCCTGCCAACTGGCCGTCTGCCTACGATGAGTTCCCCAACACCATCGTCCTCGACCAGTTCGCCGTCTATTACGAACGCATTCCCGACGAGGCACAGAACGACCACTTTGACTGGGGATGGCGGCTGACCAGTCTCTACGGGCAGGACTACCGCTTCACCACCTCCAAGGGAATGTTGAGTCAGCAACTCCTGGTGAAGAACGCGCAGTACGGCTGGGACCCGGTGATGTTCTACCTGGATTTCTATTACCCGCATGTTGCACAGGGTATGAATATCCGCGTCGGGCGTTACATCTCGCTGCCGGACATCGAAGCTCAACTCGCTCCGAACAACTACACCTACTCACACTCGATTCTGTACACCTTCGACTGTTACACCCAGTTCGGGCTTAATGCCACCGTCAAGGTCAACGACCATTGGACGGTTCAGGCGGGCGTTTCCCCCGGCTGCGACGTGATGCCGTGGACGACCGATGCGCGCGTCACCGGCAACACCTGTGTGGTCTACACGTGGCGCAACGGCGGCGATGCGCTGAATACCTGCGACAACACCATCAACAATGGCAAATATGCCTACAACAACCTCACTGCTTTCTACGAGACCTGGTACCACCGGTTCAACGAGCACTGGCACACCGATACCGAAGCCTGGTACCAGTACATGCGAGACACGCCGAATATGTATTGGTATAACGGGACCGATCCAAATACCGGCATCCAGTATGCAAGTACCAAAGCGACGCCCTGGCCCGAGGCCCAGAATTACAGACCCGGCGGCGGAGCGGCGACTCTGAATTTTGGCGCCGTCTGCGTGAACCCAACCTTGCCGGCGGCGCAACAACCCTCCCGCTGCTATGCCCCGGAATGGGCGATCACCAACTATGTCGAGCACAACTTCTGGAAGAACCAGGCATCGCTTAACATCCGCAATGAATTCTTCGACGACATCAGGGGACAACGTACCGGCACCCCTGGCAGATATGAGGAGCACATGGTCGGCTTCGATTTCTGGGTGGGGTCGACGGTCACCTTCAGGCCGGAAGTTAGCTTCACCAAGTACTACGGGCCGTGGGGGCTGAAGGCGCTGGATATCGCTCCCGGATCCGCAGTTTCCAATCTGCAAAACGGCAATCCGCAGCTCGGCAAGACATATGCGGGCACCGTGGCGGCCGATCTGATCTGGCACTTCTAACCGCATAACGTCAAATGGAAACGCCGGCCAATTCAAGGCCGGCGTTCTTGTTCTAACGTAGGAGGTTCTCTAGAACTTGATCGGCTTGCCGTACTCTTCGCCGAAAACAGTGTGCGCCATGTTGAAGCGTCCTCCGGAGAATTTCTCCGGGCCCTTCGCGTGGCCTATCGCCAGCAGCGCCACCACGTTGTAGCTCAGCGGCAGGCGCAGCACCTCGCGCACCTTCTCTTCCTCGAACCCCTCCATGGGAGCGGTATCGTAGCCCAGCGCCTCGGCCATCAGCATCATGCTGGTGAAGGCGATCATCACATGCCGGTTGAGCCACATTGGCAAGGTTGGGATGGTTCGACAGGTATTCCG
Organism: uncultured Acidobacteriaceae bacterium; assembly: GCA_963790505.1. Taxonomy (GTDB): domain Bacteria; phylum Acidobacteriota; class Terriglobia; order Terriglobales; family Acidobacteriaceae; genus Acidisarcina. The sequence goes on from CAWBOT010000005.1 coordinate 19,215, forward strand.
GGACAGTGATCTTGGCCTGCTCGGCATAGTTCTCCGGCATGCCGCCCTCTTTGCCCAGCCGCAGCATCTCCTCCAGATCGCCGTTGCGCCAGCCATCGGCGTCTCCGCACGCGACGATGACCGCCGACGCTTCTTCCACCTTGGCCTGGTTGTAGCTGGCGGAGCGCAGCCGCCTGCGCTGCTCCGGGTTGCGAACCACGACAAATCGCCATGGCTGCAGGTTGTAGCCGCTGGGCGCTTTCAACCCGGCATCGATGATCTTTCGCAGGTCCTCGCCGGAAATGGGGCTGCCATCGAAGCTCGAGGTCGCGCGCCGCCCCGCAATCGCTTCGCTCAGCGGCTTCTCGGCCGGATTCGCCACGTCGCTCTTCTCTTCGCTCATTGAATCTGCCCCATCGCCAGCTCATTGGCAAATGGCTGCTGGTTCGGGGCGTTGGCGTAGGCCCACAGCCCGTGAAAGCCGTCACGCAACTCCGGATGCTGGTTCAGCAGCGCCTTCATCAGCTCAACGTTCCGGGAGCGGCTGGCGACCGGGTCTGAGGTGTCCTGCGCCTTATAGTTGATCACCAGATCCAGGCCGCCCAGCGAGCTGTCGGTATGCATGTCCTGCACTTCAAAGCCCTTGCCTCCATTGCCGGCTACCAGCATCGGCTGCGTTCCAGTGGGCAGGCCCGAAGGAGCAATCGCCGCCTGCTCCTTTAAGAGCTTGTCCAGATTCGGGCTCGAAATGAAGTACACCGGAGTCAGCAGCGATGCCGCCGTCTGATAGTAGTAATAGGCGTTCCAACTCTGCTTCTTCTTCGCGAACTCTCGCGCCTGGTTCCAGTACCAGACGCCATCATGTCCCGCGGAAGTGAGCCCATGAATGAAGGCGCCGGCCAGCTTCCACGGACTGCCCTTCGCCGCATCGCGCGCCAGAATAAACGTGATGGATTGGGGCGAGTCGACCCCGGTTGCATGCAGCACGGTCAGTGCGTAGCTCCCCGGCGGGAGGCCTGGGATCGTAAACGCGACTTCATGAGCGTTGGCGCCCCCGCAAAAGAATTGGGTCTCGTCTTGTGCGGTCTTGAGGTCGGTTGCGTCCAGCAGGTAGAGCGACTCGACGGTAAGCGAACCACGCTCGATCAAAGGGGAGGCCGATTCGACTGCCGCGGCGATCGCATCGAAACGCTCAGCCACGCTGGAAAGCGTCACCGCCTTTAGTCCCGCGCTATTGCCCGACTGCACCAGGGCGCCCATCGACTTTGCTGAATCCGCCAGGCTGTTCCGGTCCGCTTCGGTCATCTGCGACTGGGTGGTGCAAGACACGGCCAGCGCCGCTGGCGCCGGTAACGCCAGTGCGATCAGCGAGGCGATCGAGGAGGCGAACAAGGAAGCGATGAGCGGCTTTGGGTAAAGTCGTATGGCGGGCACGACAGCGTTCCTGGTCTTTCTGCTAACGAATGAGGGCATCACGTCCGGAGGTTCGCACCAAGGTTTTCACCGTATTGGAGTGTCGGCATAAATATCGCGAACGAAACCAAACCACTGCTAGTCTATACATATAGAGAGTTTAGCTGGGGACCAAAGAGTCTTTCGGTTCCAGCGGCTCAAGGTATGGCCACTTCGATGCAGCAACAGCGGGTATCAGCATTGAGCACCCGATCTTTCCCTTTCCGGAGCGGTCTCTGCGTCTGTGACTGGGCGGCACGCGCCGTTACTGCATTTGTGCGGTTGTCTCCGGCTCGCGCCCTGTCGATTCTCGCCATCTCTTGCCTCCAGGCCGCTTTCTCGGCTTCAGCTCAGCAGCAGGTCCAGTTCTCGCAGGGCTTTTCAGGCTCAGGGCAGAGCGGTAGCAGCACCCCCGCAGAATCCAACGCCTACGCTGCGGCGATGAGCCAGCCGAATCCCGCCGTCAGGATCGCGGCAATTCAGCAATTTCTCAATGAGTATCCCAATAGCGGCCTTCGCCAACAGGCCGTATCTCAACTCATACTGGCGAGGCGCCAGGGCCACGGCACTGTTCCTGGCCCCGGAGCAATGCCTGCCGCCCCGCCCGCTCATCCGGCGCCCTCGCCCTCTGTCGTGCCCGCAGCGGCTCCAGTTTCGCAGATGTATGCGGCGCCTCGGGAGTCACTCTGCAGCAGCCGCCCAAACCGCCACAGGTCTCGTTTGCCCCGCACAACCTTACCGTCAAAGCAGACAACTCGACTCTGTCGCAGATCTTGCGCGAGGTCTCCGGATCGACCGGCATGAAAGTGGAGGGCTTGGGCCAGGACCAGCGGATCTTCGGCAGCTATGGGCCAGGCGAGCCTCGCGTCGTGCTGCTGTCCCTGCTGGAGGGTTCGGGCTACAACGTGGTGATGATCGGCGACAGCGCCGGAGGCGCTCCTCGCGAGCTTTCCCTTACCCAGCGCACAGCGGGCGCTACTAACCTGGCGTCCGGTTCAGTGGCCAGGAACAGCAGCCAGGACGATGACGACGCCGATCAGGATGTTCAGCAGACGCCGGAGCCGTCCCAGCCGCAACCCGGCATCCCGCCGAACGGGGAACCCGGCCAGCCGCGCTCGCCGCAGGAGATCCAGCAGGAGCTGCTGCGGCTTCGCCAGCAACAGCAGCAATTGCCGCCAAACGCGCCGCAGCAGTGATGACTGCCTCGATTTGCGTTTCTGCCAACGCAATCTTGATGCGTAGAGTAGATCCGCTCGAGTAGAAGGGATAAAAGGCGGCTAGATTTCGGCGGCCTGGACTTTAGACTGCACAGTAGCGGGCTGCGCAGGGCGCGTCTGAACTCGGAGCAGGGCAAAGCCCATCCGGCAAAGCGCAAAGGCCAGCAAGACGCCAAGCCCCAACGAGGCGATCGCCGCGCAAATCAGTACAACCATGTTCGCCAGGTCCTGCATTTCAGCCTCAAAGTGCGGTCGTTCTTATTCTTTTGGAGCGCACTCAGCCCGCCATTCTCCGCGTGCAGCTTGCCGCTTCGCCCTCTCAATCCTATGAGGCAAAGGTGAAAGCGGGCAAGCATTGACCCCGCTTTCTGTTGCCGAATAAGATACCTGAAGGGCTTAACGTTTCGATTCTAGCTTAGGGCACTCGCTCGGCTGTCGCCAGTACGCGCGCTCTTTCCCGATATTCTCGACCTTCCAACCATGGCAATAACGCACATCACCGTGCATGGCGCGCGTCAACATAATCTACGCGACATTCACGTCAGCATCCCGCGCAACACGTTGACCGTGATTACTGGCCTTTCCGGGTCGGGAAAATCGTCGCTCGCCTTCGACACGATTTACGCCGAGGGTCAGCGGCGTTACGTCGAGACTCTCTCCACCTATGCTCGCCAGTTCCTCGATCAGATCGAGCGCCCCGATGTGGACTCGATCGAAGGCCTCAGCCCGGCCATCTCCATCGAACAGAAGACCACCAGCCGCAGCCCGCGTTCTACCGTTGGCACCATTACCGAAATCTACGACTATCTGCGGCTTCTCTTCGCCTCCGTCGGCGTCCCTCACTGCCCGCGTTGCGGCAATCCGATCTCGCGGCAGAGCCCCGAACAGATCGTCGAACGCATCCTATCGCTGACGCCCGGTGAACGCGTCATTATTTACGCTCCCGTCGTCCGCGGCCGCAAGGGAGAGTTCAAAGACCTGCTCGACGAACTTGACCAGCAGGGCTTCCGCGCCCGCATCGACGGCGAACTGCGCGACCTTGCTGATGAGATCAGACTGGACAAGCGCAAGAACCACACGATCGAGGCGGTCATCGATCGCGTGGTACTGAAGCCCGGCGTTGAGAAGCGCCTCGAAGCTTCTGTGGCCAAGTCACTGCAGATGGCCAACGGCCTGGTGATGATCGGCTTCGCTTCAAATGGCAGCGGAGACGCGATTCCCGATCAGCTCTATTCATCCTCGATGGCCTGTCCCGATTGCGGCCTTGATATTCCCAAGCTCGAACCGCGCAGCTTCTCCTTCAACAGCAGTTACGGCGCCTGCCCGGAATGCCACGGCCTCGGCAGCATCTACGATTTCGATCCCGCGAAAGTCATCGCCGATTGGACCAAACCGCTGCTCGACGGCGGTCTCGGCCCCGGCTCAGCCTCGCAGTATCTGCTGAAGCTGATCCATCTCGCGGCGCAGAAATACAAGATCGACCTCGCCCAACCCTTCGAGCAATTGACGGAAAAGCAGCAACACCTGCTGCTATACGGTCCGCCCCAGACCGAGGCGCCGCGCACCGGCTTCCACGGCATACTCGCCTACCTTCGCAACTGGATGCAGGACATGAAGTCGGAAGAAGGCCGCGAGTACATGCTGAACTACATGTCGGCCTCCACTTGCCCTGTCTGCAAAGGCAAGCGGCTGCGGCCGGAATCGCTCGCGGTCAAGGTTGGTTCGCTGTCGATTGCCGATTTCACCGCTCTTCCTCTGCGCCGCGCCCTTGAGTCAGCACGCAAGCTGGAATTCTCCACACGCGAGGGATTGATCGCCGAGCGTCTCCGCCGCGAGATTGTTGAACGATTGGAATTCCTCGACTCCGTCGGCCTGAGCTATCTCGCCCTCGACCGCAATGCCGCGACTCTTTCCGGCGGAGAAGGCCAGCGCATTCGTCTCGCCACGCAGATCGGCTCCGACTTCGGGGGGTGCTTTATGTACTCGACGAGCCCTCGATCGGCCTTCACCAGCGCGACAATCAACGGCTCATCGCCGCGCTCGAATCCCTCCGCGATCTTGGAAACACAGTGCTGGTCGTCGAGCATGACGAAGAGACCATTCGCCACGCCGACTACGTCGTCGACCTCGGCCCCGGAGCAGGCAAGCTGGGTGGCTACGTCGTCGCCCAGGGAACTCCGGCCGACATCGTCCGCGCATCTGGATCTCTGACCGGGAAATATCTTTCCGGCGAGACCAGCATCCTGCATCGCATTGCCCCGCGCCCGCTCACCGGCAAAGAGATCGTCGTCGAAGGCGCCCGCAGCCACAACCTGAGGAACGTCAATGCACGCTTCCCGCTGGGAGTCATGACCGTAATCACCGGCGTCTCCGGCTCGGGAAAAAGCACTCTGGTCAACGACATCCTCTATCGCTCGCTCGCAAAAGAGCTCTACGGCTCTCGCGAAGAGCCAGGCGAGCACGACAAGATCAAGGGCTTTGAGCAGATCGACAAGGCCATCCGCATCGATCAGTCGCCAATTGGCCGCACTCCGCGTTCCAATCCTGCCACCTACACCGGAGTCTTCACTGCCATCCGTGATCTGTACGCAATGCTGCCCGAGGCCCGTGAGCGTGGCTACAAGCCTGGCCGCTTCTCCTTCAATGTCTCCGGCGGGCGATGCGAAACCTGCCAGGGCGACGGCCAGCGGCGCATCGAGATGAATTTTATGCCCGACGTCTACGTCACCTGCGAAGTATGTAACGGTCGTCGTTACAATCAAGAGACTCTGGCAGTCAAGTTCAATGGTTATTCCATCGCCGACGTCCTTGACCTTGCTATTGAAGATGCGCTGCCCGTTCTCGCTGACATTCCCAACGTTCGCCAGAAGCTGCAGACCCTCGTCGACGTCGGCCTCGGCTACATTCATCTCGGACAGGCGGCGACGACTCTCTCCGGCGGTGAAGCCCAGCGCATGAAGCTGGCACGCGAACTCTCCAAGCGCCAGACCGGGCGCACACTTTATTTGCTTGACGAGCCGACCACCGGGCTTCATTTCGATGACGTGCGCCGGCTGCTCGAGGTCCTGCACCGCCTCACCGATCTGGGCAACACGGTCATCATTATCGAGCACAACCTCGACGTCGTGCGCAACGCCGACTGGATCCTCGACCTCGGCCCCGAGGGCGGCGAAGACGGTGGCCAGATCATCGCCGAAGGCACACCGGAATTTGTCGCGACTGTCGCCCACTCTTACACCGGCGAATTCCTGCGTCACTATTACAACCAGTCCCCGAGTGCGGCCGCCGTCGCCCAGACCCTTCCTGCGCCGGACGCTTCGCAAAACGGCAATCATCATTCGCCGCCCGCTAAAGCGGCGCGCCCCGCGCGAAAGCGGAAAGCCGAGCTGGTTTCCTGATGTCAGAGCCCGCGCCTGAAACCGGTCTTGTTCCTGAAACGTTTCCCGATCCCTTCGAAGCTTTTCAACCGCCAGATCTGCTGTCAAAGCAACCTGGAGTTCCTGATCCGACTCTGCTGGAGCGGATGATCGAGATCCCCAGCCTCGCGCATACCCTCCTGTTTTTCGCACTCGCGGTGGTCGTCCTGCTGATCGGCGAGCTTATCACCGTGGGCATCGGCCGCACACTGCCGCCCTTCCGTCATGAGGACTTCACCGCTCTTGCGAGTGATCCGCGGTTGATGATCCCCGCGCAGGCAATTCAATATGCTGTTCTCTTGGGGCTGACGACGGTCATTTTCAGCGCCCTGTGGCAGGAGCCATTCTGGAAGGGCATTCGTTGGAATGCGGCTGCTGTTGCGCAGCGCTGGATTCTGCTGCTCGGCCTCGGCCTCGTCATCGGGCTTGGCAGCGGCCTCGCCGGCAATTATCTGCCCATGCCCAAAGAAGCGCCCATCCTCAACGACCTCATGCACAGCACAACCGGGGCCTGGTTGATGTTTATCTTCGGAACAACCGGTGCGCCGTTGCTCGAGGAGCTGGCCTTTCGCGGCTTTCTGCTGCCGTCGCTGACGAACTTCGTCCGTCGCCTGGAGCGCAACCAGCGAATCTCGCCTGCTGTCGCCTTATTCGTCGGCTTCCCGTTATCGATCCTGCTCACCAGCCTGCCCTTCGCACTGCTCCATTCGCTCCAGGTGTCATATGCCTGGGCGCCGATAATGCTCATCGCCGTCGTCAGTGTCGCGCTCTGCATTGTCAGGCTATGGACGAACTCTCTCGCGGCCAGCACCCTCGTGCATGCCATCTACAACTTCTCGCTCTTTGCCGGAATGCTCGTCGCCAGCGACGGCTTTCGCCATCTGGAAAAGCTGAACAACTAATCAGCCATCGCACTAGAATCGGAAACAGATTATGACCATCAGTCACCGCCAATCTCTTCTCACCCTCCTCGCCCGCACCTCCTTCCGGCTCGGCCAGTTCAAGCTCTCCTCCGGCGGCACCAGCGACTACTACATCGACTGCCGCACCACCACCCTCCATGCCGAAGGCGGACGCCTCACCGGCCTCGCCATCCTCGACCTGCTACACCATCACCACCTGAAGCCGGCGGCCGTCGGCGGCCTCACCATGGGCGCCGACCCCATCGTCTCCAATGTCGCCACCGCCAGCGCCTGGCATGCCCAGAAAGTATCCCGGCGCCCCGCTCATCCACGGCTTCCTCGTCCGCAAGGCCGAGAAAGCCCACGGCACCGGCCGCCGCATCGAAGGCTTCTTCGAGAAGGGCGCGCGCGTCGTCATCGTCGACGACGTCTGCACCACCGGAGCCTCCACCATCACCGCCATCGAAGCCGCTCGCGAAGCCGGCATGAAGTCGTCGCCGCCATCTGCCTCGTAGAGCGCGAAGAAGCCAAGGGCCGCCCCGCCGTCGAAGCCGCAGTAGCCGCCGCCACTCCCGGAGCTCCGTTCTTGCAGCCTCTTCACCGCAAATGACGTTCGCGCCGAATATGTCAGCCACATGGCGATGTAGCTGCTCTCGCACGCCCCCTGCATCTGAAACAGCCTCTCCGCCGGGCGCCCCCGGGAACGGCTAAACTAAGAAATACGGCCTAGTCGCTATTTGCTAGTCCCCATTCCCTAGCCCCGCATGGACCTCCAGGAAAAAATCCGGACCCTCCCCGTCAAGCCCGGGGTGTATCTCTACAAGAACGCCGACGGCGAAGTCATCTATGTCGGCAAGGCCAAGAACCTCCGCGCGCGCGTCCGCTCCTACCTTCTCGAAGCTAGCCAGGCCAACGCCAAGACCGGCTCGCTCATGCGCGAGGCCGTCGATCTTGACTACATCCTCGTCGATAACGAACACGAAGCTCTCGCCCTCGAAAACAACCTCATCAAGCAGCGCAAGCCGCGCTTCAACATCCTGCTGCGCGACGACAAGACCTATCCCTACGTCAAGCTCACACTCGGCGATCGCCACCCGAAAGTCTTTGTCACTCGGCGGTTGCGCAAAGATGGCGGCGCCTATTACGGCCCCTACTTTCCCGGCAACCTCGCCCATCGCATCGTCGAGCTCATCCATCGCAGCTTTCTGCTGCCCAGCTGCAAGATCGACCTCTCGCGCTATCATTCGCGACCCTGCCTGCAGTACTACATCAAGCGCTGCCTGGGCCCCTGCGTCGAAAACCTCACCACCCCCGAGATTTATCGCGAAGCCGTCCGCGATGCGCAGATGTTTCTCGAAGGCCGCCAGGCCGAACTCGGCCGCTCCATCGAACAACGGATGAACGAGGCAGCGGTCAACGAGCAGTTCGAACTCGCCGCCAAATACCGCGATCTGCTCATTACCGTCAATCAAATGCAGGACAAGCAGCGCATCGCGACCACTGACGGCGATGAGTCCGATGTCTTCGGCTACCACTATGAAAACGGCATGGTCGCGGTAAACCTATTCCATCTGCGCGGCGGCAAAATCGTCGACCGCCGCGAATTTTTCTGGGAAGATCTGCCCGAATTCCTCGAAGCCGATTCCGACGGCAATATTGCTACTGACGTGGTTACATATTCCGCTGGAGTCGCTCAACCCGACCTTTCGGAGAGCGCCGGCAAAAACCCAGGCGGTCCAGATTCTTTCGAAGCCGGGGCATTCTTCTCTGCGCTGCTTAAGCAGCTCTACATCGACCAGCATTATGTGCCGCGCAGCATCTTTGTGCCGGTCGACTTTGCTGATCGCGCCGTTCTTGCCGTTCTGCTCACCGAGCGCACCGGGCATAAGATCGACATAGCCGTCCCTCAGCGAGGAGAGAAGCGCTCGCTTGTCGACCTTGCCGGCCAAAATGCAAAGCAGAGTTACGATCAGCGCTTCCGCGTCCTGCAGCCCAGCCAGAAGGCCATTCAGGAAAGCCTGCAGGACATTCTGACGCTGCCCGAGCTTCCCGGCCGCATCGAGTGCTTCGACATCTCCCACATCCAGGGAGCGGAGACCGTCGCTTCCATGGTCGTCTGGGAAGACGGCGCGATGAACAAGTCTGCGTACAGAAAATTTCAGATTAAAACCGTCGAGGGGGTCGACGATTTCGCCTCGATGCACGAGGTCGTCACCCGCCGTTACAAGCGTCTCGTTGAAGAAAACAAGCCATTACCGAGTCTCATCCTCATCGACGGCGGATTAGGCCAGCTTCACGCCGCCGCCGCCGCGCTCGAAGCGCTCGGCATCACCACCCAGCCACTCGCCTCCATAGCTAAGCGTGAAGAGATCATTTATCTCTACGGCCAGGAAGACGATCCGATCGTCCTTGATCGCCGCTCACCTGTGCTGCATCTCGTCCAGCGCGTCCGCGACGAATCCCACCGCTTCGCCGTCACCTACCACCGCAAACGCCGCGAGATGCGCGACCGCGATTCCGAACTTCTCTCCATTCCCGGCGTCGGCGCGCTCACCCGCACCCGCTTGGTCGAACACTTTGGCAGCGTGCGAAGCGTGAAAGAGGCTGACATTGCAGCGTTGACTGCTGTGGTCCCACGCAAGACCGCCGCCGCCATTCACAGCTTCTTTCACGCGGACAAACGCGAAGAAGAGAAGCCTTTCTCCATTCTGAATTGAACAGATTTTACCCAGCTGCTGCCATCCGCTAATTCGAAGCCCGGGCGTCCGTCGTCACGTCCAGCGGTATCTCGAAGGCGCCGATCTTGTCCGTGACAAGATCGTGGACGGCGACGCGAAGATAGACCTTCTTGCCCAGCGGCAGGTCCATCGCCGACCGGATGTGCAGGGAATCGCGCTCGACCGCCGCGTACACCTCCGGCTTCAGCGGCACGTTGAACAGGCCGACGTTTGAGTTCAGCATTTTGCCGTCGCTGTCGAAGGCAATCGCCGAGAAAGCCAGATTGCTCCGATAAGTGTTCGACTGCCAGGGCACGAACCGGACCTGCGCGGGGCTGATCGCATACTCGAGCGTATAGTGCAGCACCGGTCCGGTCAGGTGGGCGACTGGTTTATCATCGCGCGACTTCAGCGTCGGGTCGGCGGTCAAAGAGCGTGGACCTCCCTCCGGTTTCAAATGCACATGGAATGTTATTTCCGAGATTGTCGGAGCGCCCCTGAGCATCGCCGTCTTCATCGATGGGTCGGGAGAAGGGAAGGAGTGTTTCAGCTTGTCCAGATCTTCGGCGTAATAGCCTTGGCGATAGTAAAGCTTGGCCTCTGCGCGATCCACCTCGAAACGGATTTTTCGAAACTCTCCGTCCCATTTCTGGTTGATCGGCACATACGAGATGCTGTAGTAGTTCGATCCGTCGTTAAAAGCTTCCATCATCGAGCCGGTCAGGTCGTTGGTATTGTAATAAGCGCGGCCACCAGTCTCCTTCGCGATGGTCTGCATGATCTCGTGAATCTGTCCGTTGCTGTTTGCAAAGGCCGCGAGCGTCTGGCCTGTGCTGGCTACATTGGCGCCGTTGCCGCCGGAGCCGCTTCCTGCCGGATTGTAGAGCCCGTTATCGACCAGCCCGCGCGCGTCGACCGGATACACCGCGATGTTTCCCGACTGCAGCAGCAGCGCCAGATCGCGAATCGCAATCGTAAAGGTGCGATTTCCCCGGAACGGATCAGGCGATCCCGCAAGGTTTGAGCTATCGCCTCCCGTGCCGCTTATGTTGGGGAGGATGTCGATCGGAAAAGTTCCCGACAACCAAATCAGATTTTTGCGCCCGGGAAACTGGCTCAGATAGAGACCAAGCGCTTTCAACGCGCGGATCGTTTGCCCGACAACAATGTCGCTCTGGATTCCTGCTTCGCTGGCATCCTGCAACGAAAACGTATGGCCGCCGCCGGCTCTGCCTCCACCCATCCCTGCCGTCAGATCCGGTGCATTCAACGCCAGGTTCAGGTTCGGATCGTTGAAGAATGCTCCCAGCTGCGGCGACGCTTTCTTGCTCTTGATCGTCGCCACCAGCTCCGCCGCATCCTCGGTGAAACCCTGCAGCATCGAAAGCCCCGACCCCAGGCGAAAGACTGCGACTCGCGACCCTCGCGGCAAACCCTCTACCAGCTTCAGCAGCTCCTCCTGCGCAAAAGACTGGTCCGACATCGCCGTATTCAAAGAATCCAGCAGGATCACGAAGAGCGGATACTTCGTCTTGGTGCTCGTCGCGTTCGTGTATGTGTCCGGTGGCAAGGTGACTTCAGATGCGGGCACCCAACCCGCGCTGCCAGTGTGCTCCTCAAATGAAGCGATCTTCTGTTCGACGCCATTCTCAAAGACGTGGAAGTCCTTCGCGTTCAGTCCATGAATCAGCATCCCATGCCGGTCGGTAACCACGATATCGGCAACCGCAAGGTGAGCACTGACGCGAAAGGTCGTTGTTCCCTGGGGCTGATCGTTTGGCGCCGCTGTCGGAGCAGCGGTCTGCGCGCTCAGCGGCAAACACATGGCGACGAAGAGAGTGAGCGCAACCGCAGCGAGAAACGTCGACTGTTTCCCTCTTTGCCAGGCTCGTGCCATCGAATCGGCCTCTACTCGGATTTTGACAAAGAACCGCCGGCAAGTCCATTTACGCCGGCGAGGTCGTGCCTGAGAGAGCTGCCCGATTTTGCGATCGGGTGTGAGATGCTTATGCTCTTGCATCTCGCGAGGAGGAACGCAGCCCGTGTGTTTTTCAGCGACAGCGAATTTTGTGGGCAGCGGCGTGCTGGCGACCGTCGGCGTCGTCACCCTGACTAAGGTAAAACACCGCCGTGAACTCCTCTTCGCCTCACTCCCCGCGCTCTTCGCCGTCCACCAGTTCATCGAGGGCTTCGTCTGGCTCGGCCTGGACGGCATCCTCTCCCCCAGCGTCACGCACAACATGGGCGCGGCATACGTGCTCTACGCTCAGGGCTTTCTCCCGCTGCTGCTTCCGCTGAGCGTGCTGCTCTTCGAGTCCGACGCCCAAAGCCGGCGGCGCATGCTGCCCTTCGCCATCATTGGCGGCGCGACCACGCTGTACATGCTCTGGGGACTAGCCGCCTATCCACTGCAGGTCTACGTTCAGGGCAATAGCATCGTCTACGTAAATGCCGGAACCAATCACACGACTTTGGCAGCGCTCTATGTGATCGCTACCTGCGGCTCGCTCTTCTTTTCGAAGGTCAGGGCCATGGTCGTCTTTGGGGTCGCCAACTTCGTGATTCTGCTCATTGTCATGGCCGTCAAGCGGTACGCTTTCACATCTGTGTGGTGTGCGTATGCGGCGATCGCGAGCGTGATCATCCTTGTATATTTTTGGAGAAGCGGCGCAGAACGTCCCTTCGGCTACGCCGAATCGATGTAGCGGCAGGAACTCCCCAGGCTCGGCCCGAGGTCCTCTCGCAGCGAGGTGGAAGCGAATGACGGAATGGAAAGCCTCTGAGTACGCTCGAGTCTCCGACTTGCAGGCGGCGATGGCCGAAGAGGTGTTATCGCTACTCGACCTAAAAGGCTCGGAGCGCACTCTCGACATTGGCTGCGGCAACGGCAAAAACACCAGCGAGATCGCCGCGCGCGTGCCCCAGGGCTCGGTCGTTGGAGTCGACGCCTCGGCGGCCATGATCGCTTTTGCAGCAAGCCACTATGACAGGGCCGCCCATCCTAATCTTGAATTTGCGGTCGCCGACGCTCGGCATTTGCCCTTTGGGCCGGAGTTTGATCTCGTCGTCTCGTTCAACGCGCTTCACTGGATTCCGGAGCAGACGCTGGCGCTTCAATCCATCCACTCCGCTCTCAAGCCCACTGGCATCGCTCGACTGCGATTGGTGCCGAAGGGAGAGCGGAAGAGCCTCGAGAGTGTCATTGAGGAAACGCGGCTCTCCGCGCGCTGGGCGGAATATTTCCGTACCTTCCACGACCCCTACCTGCGCCTCACGCCGGGCCAATATGCGGCCTTGGCAGAGCAGAGCGGCTTCAAAGTCCGCAGCCAGCAAACTCAGGCAAAGGCGTGGGACTTCGAATCGCGCGAGGCCTTTCACGCCTTCGGCATGGTCACCTTCGTCGAGTGGAGCCAGCATCTGCCCGAGTCCGAGCGTTCTGCCTTCGTCGACGACGTCCTCGACCGCTATCGGCATGTGGCGGCCGATGCCCGGGGAGAAGAAAATTTCTTTCGCTTCTATCAGATGGACATCGTGCTTGCGCCCACGCAGTCGGTAAAGTAAGAGGCAGCGAACTCTCCCGGTGGAGGATCCAGAGACATGTGCCGGAATATCAAAATATTATTTAACTTTGACCCGCCGGTTACCGCTGAGGAGACGCGCGCAGCCTCGCTTCAGTTTGTGCGTAAGATCAGCGGCTTCAACAAACCGTCGAAAGCCAACGAAGCGGCGTTCAACGCGGCGGTCGACGCAATCACAGGCGTCTCGTTACAGCTGCTCGAATCTCTCGAAACCACAGCTCCTCCAAAGAACCGCGAAGAAGAAGCTGCCAAGGCGAAGGCACGCAGCGTAGAGAGATTTCCAGCCTGAGTCCAGATCGCCGACCGACCCGACCCTGAGCACTGTATCTGCCGCCGAGAACCAGACAGCGGCATGGTACCCTTGCACCACCCATGGCAGTCGCGGAGAGTGTCCAAACCGCCGCAATCCCACAAGCCGGCGACCTGCCGCGCGTTCTCAGCGTCTCCCACGCCACAGCCATCGTCGTCGGAACCATCATCGGTAGCGGCATCTTTCTCGTCCCGCAGGAGATGATGCGCGCCGTCGGTTCCTCGTCGATGGTCTATCTCGCGTGGATCGTCGGCGGGCTCCTCTCGCTCTTCGGCGCGATGACCTACGCTGAACTCGGCGCGATGATGCCCGCGACCGGCGGCGAATACGTCTACCTCCGCGGCGCCTACGGCGATCTGCCCGCCTTCCTCTACATGTGGACGTGGTTTTCCGTCGCCAAGCCCGCCTCGATCGCCAGCGTCACCACCGGCCTCGCGCGCGTCCTCGCCATCTTTCCCGCGCTCGCGTGGCTCGAAGGTGTTGCGATTCATGGCCGCTGGGAAATCACCTGGTCGCAGGTCTTCGCTATCGCCGCAACCTGGGCGATCACCGGGCTCAACTACCTCGGCATCCGCAAAGCCGGAGACTTTCAGCTCTTCTTCACCTGGCTCAAAGGCGCGCTCATCCTGGTCATCGCCGGCTTCTGCTTCGCATCGTCGAAAGGCAGCGTGTTGAACTTCCGCACATTCTTCCCCGGCGCGCACGGCGGGTTCAGCGGATTCATGATCGCGCTCATCGCCGCCCTCTGGGCCTACGACGGCTGGAACGACCTCACTATGGTCGCCGGCGAAGTTCGCCGCCCCGAACGCAGCCTGCCCATCGCCCTCATCTTCGGATTGTTCATCGTCGGAGTCCTCTACATGGCGACGAATGCGGCGATCCAGTACATTCTTCCCGCGGCGCAGATCGCCGCGTCGCCAAGACCCGCGGTCACCGCGATGGCGCTGGTCACCGGCGGTTGGGGCGCGCGCCTCGTCTCCGTCGCCATGGCCCTGAGCATCGTCGTCACGCTCAACGGAACCATCATGTCCGGAGCCAGAATCCCCTTCGCCGCTGCCCGCGACAAACTCTTCTTCGCGAAGATGGCCACGATCCACCCCCGCTTCCAGAGCCCATCGACGTCATTGATTGTGCAGGGATTGCTCGCGACTGTCCTGCTGCTTGCCGTGGGACGCTTCCAGCAGCTCTTCGAGCTCGCCATCTTCGCCGAATGGCTCTTCTACATGATCACGGCCACAACCGTCTTCGTGTATCGCAGAAAATCACCCGACGCTGTCAGGCCCTACCGAGTCTGGGGATACCCAGTGCTCCCAGCGCTCTTCGTCCTCGCCGCCGGAGTTCTGCTCTACTACTCCTACGCCGAAAACCTGAAGAACTCGCTGATCGGAACGGGGATCATCTTGCTGGGGATTCCGCTGTATGGATTGATGAAGAAGCGGAACTATCGAGACATCACGTC
This sequence comes from uncultured Acidobacteriaceae bacterium, assembly GCA_963790505.1. GTDB lineage: Bacteria > Acidobacteriota > Terriglobia > Terriglobales > Acidobacteriaceae > Acidisarcina. The sequence goes on from CAWBOT010000005.1 coordinate 34,245, forward strand.
AAGCACTTCCTAGTTGCCACTCACCAAATCCGCCGCACACCAAACTCATCCAGCTTTGAATCCGTGCTCACAACAGGTATGTCTTCGGCCAAGGCATGAGCAGCAATGATTCGGTCAAACGGGTCTCCATGAGCGCCGACGATACGTCCGGCGCGCAGCGCGATCTCAGGAGTAATAGGAAGAAGGACATACCCCGCCTCCCGCAGCTCTTCAAGAATCTGCGCCTCAAGCCGCTCCGCCTCTGGCAGCTTTCCCAGCCGCACCTTGGTGGCAATCTCCCAGATCGAAGCCGCCGAGACCAACGGAACCGTCTCCGGATCGCCAATGACAGCGGCGGCCTCAGAACTAAGCTGGCCCTTGGATAGACCAGCCCAGATCAGCGCATGGGTGTCGAGTAGGACTCTCACTCAGGATCGCTCACGCCATCCCATCCGGGCGGTAGCGGCTCCCAGAAAGCGTCGCCTAGAACAAACCCAGGCGTCTCCATAAACCCAAGACGAGGCTTCTTCTTCACCGGCTCAATCGCCACAATCTTCGCTACGGGAGTCTTCTCCCGCCCGGAAGTGATGATGATCTCTTCGCCCTTCTGGGCCTTCTTCACCAGTTCCGAGAAATTCGTCTTCGCTTCAAAAATAGTCGCGGTCGTACTAGTCGCGGTCGCCACCGGGTCACCTCTGCCTGCTAACCTATCTTAACCAACTTAAGGGATGGGGTCAATAGTGATCTGGAAAGTCAGATTCAGCTCCGCCGTCTTGCCACTTCCTCATACAACTTGATGTACTCCGCCGCCGGCTTCGGCCACGAGTGGTCCTCCGACATAGCATTCCGCACCAGCTTCAACCATCCATCCTTATCGCTGCAGAACAAGCCCACCGCGCGCCGAATCGCCGCCAGAAAATCCGCAGCCTCGTAGCCGTGGAACTTAAAGCCCGTCCCCGCTTTCGTCTCCGGATTCCACTCCGCGACCGCCTCATCGAGGCCGCCGGTAGCCCGCACCACCGGCACCGTCCCATAGCGAAGCGCATACAGCTGGCCCAGCCCGCAAGGCTCATATCGCGAAGGCATCAGGAAAATGTCCGCGCCTGCGCAGACCTTGTGCGCCAGCATTCGGTCGTAGGGAATGCGCGCCGATATCTTTCCCGGATGCCGCTCTTGCAGGCCATGAAAGAGGTTCTCGTAGTAAGGCTCGCCATCGCCGAGGACCGCCAGATAGATGTCTTCCTGTGCGAGTTGGTCGAAGACCTGGGCGATCAGGTCGAAGCCCTTTTGCGTGGTAAATCGGGAAACGATCCCCAGCACCGGGGCATCGTCCTTAGCGTGCGCGAGCCCAAAAGCGTGGAGCAAGTCTCGCCGGCAACTCGCCTTGCCCTCCAGGTTTTCGGCGGTATAGTGCGCCGCGATGTTGCCGTCCGTCGCCGGGTCCCACTTCGCGGTATCGATGCCGTTCAAGATTCCATGCAGATCTTTTTTTCGCCGCTGAAACGTGCCTTCGAGTCCATTGCCAAATTCCGCAGTCTGCAACTCCTCCGCATATTTGCGGCTCACCGTCGTGACCAGGTCGGAATACACCACGCCGCCCTTGAGGAAGTTCAGCGTGTTGTAGTGCTCGGCGCGCTCGGGGGTGAAGATCTCCCACGGCAACAGCAACCGCTCCACCGTGGCTGGCGGAAACCACCCCTGGTATCCGGCGTTGTGAACCGTCAGCAGCGTGCCCGCGGTGCGCAGCAGTGGGTCGAAGTAGTAGCTGGTGCGCAGAAAGACGGGCAGAATCGCCGTCTCCCAGTCATGCACATGGAAGACGTCGGGAACGCCCAGGATTTTCGCACTCTCCAGCACCGCCCGGCTAAAGAGGCCAAACCGCTCCCAATTGTCCTGGTAGTCGCCGGTCGGCGTCGCATAGACATATTCGCGGTCGAAGAGCTCCGGGCAATCGACGAAGTAAAACTGCACGCCATCATGCACGCCGCCATCCAGGATGGTCGCGAAGCGGTTGTAGTATTGGAACGGGATGGTGAGGCTGCGGATAGCAACGACCCGCTCCTTCACCTTAGCGCTTACCTGCTTATAAAACGGCAGGTACATGGTCACTTGATGCCCTTGCCTGGCAACTTCCCTCGGCAGGGCCCCAAGCACATCCGCCAGTCCGCCGGTGTTGATGTAAGGAACGCACTCTGAGGCGGCGAAGGCAATACGCATCATTCGACTCCAGTCTCAGCGCCACCCATGCCTAGTCCGCGAAGGAGCAGTCGCCTTGCGTAGTCTACTTCTCACGGCATCGCGCGGCAATGCAGCACCGGCGACCACCGAGACCTGCGCTTGAAAGGCTTATGACCACCAAACCCAAACTCGGGCAGAACTTCCTCGCCGATCCCTCGGCGGCAATGGCGATCGTCGAAGCGCTGGGGGACATCTCCGCTGCCACGGTGCTCGAAATCGGCCCCGGCAAAGGCGCAATCACCCGGTTGCTGGCCGCGCGCGCCGGTCGGCTGATTGCCATCGAGCTCGACTCCGTGTTGGCGAAGGAGCTGCGCCTGCAATATCCGTCAACCGGCAACGTCGAAGTCCTCGAACAAGACATTCTCGCGACTGATCTTCGCAGCCTGGTTCGCTCTCCCGACGAGAAATTAAGTGTCGTCGGCAATCTGCCCTACTACATCACCTCGCCGATCCTGCTCTACCTCTTCGACCATCACCAGACCGTCGAACGCGCCGTCATCATGGTCCAGCGCGAAGTTGCCGACCGCATCGCCGCTCAGCCCGGCACCCGCGAGTACGGCCTGCTGAGCGCCACCACTCAGCTCTACGCGCAAGTCGCCAATCTCTTCACCTTGCCGCCCAGCGCCTTCTCGCCGCCACCCGAGGTGCATTCGAGCGTCCTGCGGCTCACCTTCGAGCCCCGCTATCGGGAATTAGAAGTCGACCCCGCTGAGTTTGTCTCGTTTCTGAAACAGTCCTTCGCGCAAAAACGCAAGACGCTCGCCAACAACCTCCGCTTTGCCGGCTTCAGACCCGCCAGAATTGCCGACGCCTTCACGGAAGCGGGCGTCTCCCCGGGCATTCGCGCCGAGGCGCTGCCGCTCGATGCGGCCGCTCGCATCTTCGTCGCGATCCGGCGCAATGACTCCTGACACAGCCCGAACGAGAAACCAGCACCAAAATAGAAGGGCCGCTCCACATAAGTGGAACAGCCCCCATTGAGGTCGAACTTAGCTACCTGGCGTGACCGCCGCTGCTCGTTCCCCCGCTTGTTCCACCACTACTGGCGTGAGAAGCAGGGGCCGAATAAACGGGTGCTGATGGAGCGCTATAGTGCGGCGTCGAGACTGACTCGCCCGTAGAGCGGCTGCCATACGACGGCGCGACCGGATGATACGCATAAGACGGCGTCATGGGGCGATAAACGGGAACGCTGCTCGCCGGCCGCGTCTCGTTCACTCCAGGCTGGAAGCTGGCGCCGGGATACGTCTGGCCTGGCCTGTTGAAAGTCGCCAAAGTAGAGTTCACAGTCTTCGGCATCAGGCGCGCCGGTTCGCCATTGAGAGCGAGAGTCTTGGGGGCGGCCTCCACGCGCGGCGTGAGCGTGGTTGCCTCCGGTCCCCGGTCCACGGCGATGATGCGATGAGCAACTGGCTGGTGCATAGAGTTTGCTTGTAGCGGCAGATGCTGAACTGGGCTCACAGGCCTCGGGATCCGGCGATAATGCCACGGCGCTACGCCAATTCCCGACACCGGATACCAGGATCTTCCGCAGCCCCCACCTGGCGCCCAACCCCAGCCAAAGGTGTTGTAGTAATTCCAGGTTCCGCAATGGTAGGGCAGCCATCCCCACGGATAGCCAGAGATCCAGACATATCCCGGGCCGCCGCCATAGTACCCCCAATAGCCGCTGCCATAGGGGTCCCAGCCCGCGCCGGCGCCATTTGGCACCCAGAAGGATCCAGCGCCCGCCGAGGAGTACCAGTTGCCGTAATAATCCAGGTCGCTCCATGCCGGATCCGCGGCATTACCGCTGCCCACAGCCTCGCGCGTCTCCTGGGCCGCCATCTGGCTCATCGCCTGGTCGCGGTCTGTATTCCACTGGTCCCAGGAATCTCCATCGATCCCCTGAGCGAGGAAATAGCGGCTGCTGTCGGTGGCGTCGAAGCGGACCGTCTCGTTCATATGCACCTCAACCGAATAGGCGGTCCCATTGGTCAAATGCGCGCTGCCGTCCAGCACCGAGAACTCGGCCGGGTTCGCGTCCAGGTTGACTCGAAACTTCACCGGAGCCGGGGAAATCACTTCGTTTCCGCCAAAATGGACCACAAACCGCTGCGCCGCAGTACCCTTCATCTCCACATACGACAGTCCGGTCAATAGATCGACTTCCGTATTCGAATTTCCCAGGGAGTTCCGGCCCAGCACGGCCATCGTTGCCGAGGTATTCGGCGTCAGCCGTACCACACTGCCATCTTCAAACTGAATCTCGGCCCGGCCGTCTTCGCCCGTCTTAAGCGTGGAGCCCTGCATGAGCGGCATATTCGGGTAGGCCTGGGAGAACTGGGTCTCCGTCCCGTTCATGATTTGCACGCTGCCCACGATGTTGCTCAGCCGCACGGCTCGAATCTGATCGTCGGCGCGCGCGGAGAGTCCGCGAGCCGCGAATGCGAGCAGCAACGCCAGGCCTACCATCTTGAGTCGATTTGGCCTAGGGCTGCGCATTGAACGACGAAGGGACGGTCTCAGACTTCGGGTGAGGTCAACGTATTCTCTTTGGTGCCGCATCACAGCACCTCCATTTCGAGACCATCCGGTCCAATCGCGGAGATCCCCTCGATACAAACTCGTTCTCTTTTTAGAAGTTTCTGCGCATCGCGCCGCTTTGTACAGCGATTTGATTCGCGGCGGGCATGAAAGTATTCGCCGGAGTTCAAATCGTGTATCTCAGCGCAAAGAGGCCGTGCTGTTTCCGTCTTGCAACAACTTCTTCGCTCGGGACCGCGCCCGATCGAGCACCGCCTCATCGGCGACGATCTCCTGCAGGACCGGCCGAATCGTCTGTATCTCGCTTGCCCGGCCGTCCTTGACCGCCTCCAACAGGAAGCCCAGTTCGGCGTCGAGGGCCAGCCGGTCGTGTTTGTGCTCGACCGTGAGGCGCCGGCCTTCCTCAAGCGTGAGGGCAATCGATTCGAAAGCGTAAGTGACTTTCTGAATGGCGGCCACCTTCGACCAGTTATAGGTGCAGGACCCGCTGCCATCCGGTCCCTGGTAGCTCAACTTTTTGGTGCCCTGAAAGGCGACCTTCTCTTTCGCCTCGCAGGGGATGGCGAAGAACTTCTGTGTCCGCGCAGCCGAGAATATCTGGTCCACCGCTGGCCGCGACAGCTGAATCGAACGGTCATCGGCACGCGCCAGCGGCTCATAAGAGGCCGTGTTCGCCAACGGGGTGTCGGCGGGTTCAGAATGGAATTGCCCAGAGCCATTCTCGTAGATCACAAAGCTGTATTTCGCCGGCTGCAGCTGCTGGTTCTCATAGTGAAAGCCGACCTGAGCGCCGCTTGCCGTCGCTGCGGAATCGCCTCCAGTCAGGTTCTGGGCGCACAAACCGGCGGCCCCAACGCAGATTGCTCCGGCCGCCAGCAACGGGAACCAAAGGCCTCCGCTCCGCCGGAGTCTCATCTTCCGCCCATCTGGCCCGCCAAAGTCTGCGCGGTGTGCAGGTGACAGATAGCAATGGCAAGCGCATCGGCCGCATCGGCCGGCTCGGGAACGCACTCCAGCCTTAGCAGGCGCGCGACCATGAACTGCACCTGTTCCTTCTGCGCTAAGCCATAACCCACGACCGACGACTTGATCTTCAAAGGAGCATATTCAGCGACTGGGAGCCCGCAGTTCGCCGCCGCCAGCAGGGCAACCCCGCGGATCTGACCCAGCTTCAGGGCCGACTTGACGTTGGCGGAATAGAAGACCTCTTCGATCGCCACGACCTCCGGCTGGTGCAGCGCCAGCAACAGCATCAGCTCGCGATAGACGAAGCCAAGTTTCTGCGCCATGGTGTCGGTCTTCGGCAACCGAATGCCCCCCGAGGCCAAGGACAACAGGCACGGCTCCCGGCTGCCGGAGTGACCGAACTCTGCCCACTCCACCACGCCGTAGCCGGTGCAATCGGTGCCGCAGTCGATGCCAAAGACTCGCATTCGAGTTCGAGTCTAATGCAATCGCGAGGCGGCTCCAATAAGAAGCTCTCCCTCCCGGCATTCTCTTGGCATATTTGCCCTGGATAGCAACAGGAAGGCTACCGAATTCCGCCACGTTGGCTCCGAAGAGTCGTCCAGGCTCTGCGCATGGTTCTTCTCCTTCGTGAGATGTGGTTCAGGCACTGGGCCGCGGGCGAAGCAGCCAGTAGAAAGAGACGACGTGCGTGATCATCAGCATCGGCACATAGAGAATCGGGACCACGTACGCAGCGCCCAACTGCCCCGCCATCGCCGGAAGGCCGAGCCTGATGGCGTGGAAGTAGTTAAGGACCAGGTCGGCCGTTCCCGCAAGATTGAAGGCGACGACAAACGACCAAAAGAGCGGACGCACTCTAAACGTGAGAAGCGCCAGTATGGCCAGAATTCCTGTCGCAAAGTCGCCATAGGCGGCGAACGTGGCGAAGCCAGCCGGCAGATTGGGGCCGACCACCCCGGGAAGAAGAAAGACGAGCCCCAAGAAGCGGAAGCTGTGCACAGTCGCGATGACGCGCTGCGCTTCCATCGGTTCCATCGACTTCAGCCGGGGCAGAACATACGCACCGAAGCAAAGCAGACACGCGACATAACCCAGAACCAGATGCATGAGGAAGATGATTGGCGGTGACATTTGGCGCCTCTGCCGCATAGGATTATGTGCATCATCCTAAGGATTCAAATTTCTCTATGAAATGAGGTAGACGCGCGCCCGTTGAAATGATTGCCGACATCCTATAATCGGCCCATGCGCTACGGCCCCGAACACAAAGCCGAAATCCATCGAAAAATTGTGACAGACGCCTCGCGGCGAGTCCGCACCGAAGGCATAACCGGCGCTGCCGTTTCTGCCGTTATGCGAGACGCAGGTTTGACCCACGGAGGTTTTTACAAGCACTTCGAAAGCAAGGACGAATTGCTCATGGAGTCGCTGAGCGAAGCATTCCAGGAGATAGCCGACCGCCTTGCTCACGCCGCCGGACAGGCCAAACCCGGGATGGCCTGGAAGGCGATCGTGAAGACTTACCTGAGCCTCGAATTTTGCGACCGCGTCGAGCGCGGTTGCCCGTTGCCGGCTCTTGCCCCCGAGTTGGCGAGGGCCGACGAGGCGATGAGGCCCGGGATATTTGAGGAGCTAAAAAAATACCGGGCTCGCATGCTCCCCTTTATGCCCGGCCAGCGAGCCGCCGACAAAGAGCGCGCTTTCTTCTCCATCTTTTCAACGATGGTCGGAGCAATCGAAATCGCTCGGATGCTGCCAGAGCCCGCGATGCGTGAGAAGGTGCTCGCGAGTGCAAAAGACCTTCTGTTGCGAAGCTTTTGATTTTTTCGGGCCCAATCTGCGGCGGTGCCAACTCGCAGATCCATAGCTTCGTAACGGCTAATGTTTAACCCGGTTAGCGGGCGAGGTCTTCTCAATCAGAGCAAAGAGAAACGCGGTCGTGAGTCCGAAGAGCAACCAGCCGTTGAGTGCCTCGATCGTTCCCAGCAATTGCCAATGTGGCTCCACATGGAGGTTCTCATGCCCGTAAGTCGTCATAGCGCCGAGTGAAAAGAGCATCGCGGTCTTTGGATCCGGTAGAGCGCCAATCAGAATGTAGGCCCAGCCCCAGATTGCGGCTTCAAGTCCGTGCAGCACGGTTGCCAGCAGAGTCGTCGTGCCCATCACCACGGCAAACCCGCTGGTAGTGTGGCGGCGCCTCATGAGTGCGCCGTAGATGGGAATGATCTTTTGCTGGATGAGGCCGAGGCCAAAGACGTGAAAGATCACCGTCAAGACAATCAAAGGAACGCCCCACGCCCAGTCTGCGTGCCACGGCGCTTCGGGTTCCAGTGCGAAGCTGAGAGCGGCGTATGTGATTCCCATCGGGACCTTCCATCTTCGTTCTTACGCCCAGAGAATCAAGCGCTCAATTTTCTTGAATTCTATGACAACTTGCCCTGGGCGCAATGCCGCTCTAGCAGAATTACCAGTTCCTATCTGGCCGCTCGGCGGATCGGAAGAGCCGCTCACGCTACCTGCTCCCACACCCAGGAAAAGCAAAGCTCCGGACTTAGTCGCGTCTAAACTCATCATTGATCGGCGGAAGTCTCTTCAGTAATATCCAACTAAGGAGAAACAAGCATGCTCTCTCGCTCCAAACGTCTCAGCGCAATCTTCGCGGCACTCGTCGCTCTGACCATCACCACTGGTCTTTCCCCGGCCGTCGCTCAGAACGATGTCTTCCACATGGTCAAAGGCGTTGTGACCAGCGTCGACAAGGACACCAAGACCGTAGTTGTGAAAACTGCCGATGGCACCGAACAGACGATCAAGTACACCGACAGCACGGTTGTGAAAGGCTCCAAAGACGTCGCCAAGGGCACTGCGGACGCCAGTGTCGATACCTATATGGCCGCGAAGAAGGGCACCCAGGTCACGGTGAAATACACCGAAAAAGCCGGCGAGAAGACCGCGGTCGGCGTGAAGGATGCAAGCAAAGCCACTGCCAAAGCGGTGACGCAATAGACTCCTTTGCAGCGCGGGGCCGCTCGCCGCTTCGCGGAGGGCCCATGGTTCTGCGCGGAATCGCATCCGGCGCGGCGCCGCATGAGGTTCGCTCATGGTCATGATCGCCTGTGGCGTTTTGCTGATCGCCGTCTTCGCTTTTGTCTTCTGGCCAGAGAAACACAGCGCCCACCAGCCGCAAAAGACCCGCCTTGAATTCCTAGCCGAACGCAAGCAGGTCGTCTATGACAACCTCCGCGACCTCAACTTCGAGTACCGGGCCGGCAAATATCCCGAGGAAGACTACGCCGCCCAGCGCGCCTCGCTCGAAAACGAAGCCGCCGAAGTCATCGCCGAGATCGATCTGCTCGCCTCACAGCCTCGCTAGGTCTTCAGTTCGACGCAAACCAATTAGAATCGCTGCAGCGATCATGAATCCTAAATCCCGCGCCTGCCGCATCCTCGCAACTCTCCTCCTCTTCTCCCCCCTCGCCGCCATCGCCGCCTCTATCACCGGCACCGTCACCAACAAAACGGTGAACAAGCCCGCCGCCGGCGATCGCGTCGTCCTCATCCAGTTGCAGGGAGGCATGCGCGAATCCAACTCCACCACCACCGACGCTCGCGGCAACTTCAAGCTCGACCTGCCCGACGCCGGCCCCCACCTCATCCGCGTCGACCACGAGAAGGCGGGATACTTTCACATCGCACCGCCCGGCACGCAGTCCGCCGACATCGATGTCTATGACGTCGCCGAAAAGGTCGCGGGGGTCTCGACCGAAGCCAACGTGATGCGCATCGAGGCCGACCAGCAGGGCCTGCACGTCATCCAGAACTACTTCGTCAAGAACGACTCCACCCCGCCGCGCACCCAGCTCAGCACCCACTCCTACGAGATCTATCTTCCCGACGGCGCTCAGGTCGAGGGCTCAGCCGCCATGGCCCCGGGCGGTATGCCGGTCTCGTCTTCGCCCGTTCCCCTCGGCGACAAGGGGCACTTCGCCTTCGTCTTTCCCATTCGCCCCGGCGAAACCCGCTTCCAGGTCAGTTACAAGCTTCCTTACAGCGGCAGTTATAAATTCTCCCAGCGGCTATCGCTCCCCACTGAGAACGTCGCCATCATGCTGCCCAAGGGCATGACCTTCACTCCAGGCGCATCGACCCCGTTTCAGCCCGTCAACGATGACGTCAACGCACAGACGTTCCTGGCCAAGAACGTCACACCTGCGCAGCCGGTCGAGTTTACCGTCTCCGGCACCGGATCGATGCCGCGTGAGGAGCAAGGCCAGAGCGGAGCAGCAGCGCCGGGTCCAGGCGCCAGCGCGCCTGACCAGCCCGCCTCTCCAGAAGCCGGCAGCGCCGCAGCCGCGAGCGATACCCGCCCCGGCGGCGGACTCGGCAACCCCATCGACACACCCGACCCGCTCACCAAATACCGCTGGTGGATACTCGGCGGCCTTTCGCTCGTGCTGGCGGCCGGTGCAGCGTTCTTTCTGAGGGGTCAGCCGCAAACTGCTGCCGCATCATCAACAGCCGCCACCCTTACGCCCGCCGTCTCGCCCGCTGTCCCATTCGCCGCAGCCCCCGCAGGCTCCTTCGCGAACTCCGGCAGTCCTGCCCCCGGGTCCTTATCCCCGACGTCAGTTCCGCCCAACGCGCTGCTCGCGGCAATGAAAGAAGAGCTCTTCGCCATCGAAACCGAACGCCTCGAAGGCAAACTCACCGAGCCGGACTACGCTCAGCTCAAATCCGCCTTTGAGACCGTCCTCCGCCGCGCCCTCGCCCGCCGAGCCACCGCCGAATAGGCGCGACGATGTTGCCGTCACCCGCTGATAGAATCTGGCCACCGATGAAACTCTCGCGACGCACTCTCATCCGTGGTATCGCTGCTTCCACGGCCGGCGCGCCGCTGATCCAATACGCCGCAGCCGCCGACCCGCAAGTTGCCGCCGATCGCCGCTTCCCTTACGGGTTTGGTCACGCCGTACTTGACCATCCAGGCGGCGGTACAGCCAGAGGCAGAGCCGGTAGCGGGGTCTTCGCCAAGACGGTCGATATTGCGTGCGCGAAGGCGAACCTGAGGATCGAAGCCAACCGGCCAAGCGAGATCTTCGTCTGCGCCAGCAAAGACGCAGACCGCATCCACAATGTCCGCGTGGGTGGATACGCAGTGAAGGTGTTAGAAGGAACCGCGATACTTTAGTGTGCCGCTAGATAGGCGCGGCAACCCCGCCAACAATGAAGTCATGGAGCCCGGATGTACTTACGATGCGGCGGGAAACATGACCCAGGATGGCCCCATCGCCTCTGGGGGCCTTCTGCGGGCAACTGATCTTTTCGAGTGCAGCTTACGGCAGGGCGCCGATATAGCTGCCGCCATATCCGGCTTTGAGGGCCGGCGAAGCGGACTGCAGTGTAAAGACCCCGGCCGAGGGATTCGTCAGCATGGGATCTAACTGCATCGAATTCATGCTCGATCCATAGGCTGCATCCAGCTGCGAGTACGAATTCATATAGACGCCTGCCCCATAGATTGCAAAGAAACCAGTTCCAGCAGAGGGCACTCCAAGGGAGTTGTTTCTGAAGATATTGCCCGAGCCCTGGCCGAGGGTATTGTTCTCGGCGCCATACGCCGCAACGAAGGTAGTTCCGTCCTGCCCTGAGACCTGGCTGGCGCAGATATTGTTCTCGTAAATGTTATTGACCATGCCTATGGTCGTGTCGCCGCCGCCAAACTGTCCGGAGAAATAACAGTTAAACCAATTGTTGTAACCCGTGTTGTTCGAGACGATGTCGTTGTGCGAACTGCGCGAGTGAATGATTCCGGCCCAGCCGTTGTTGTAAGCGACGTTCCCTTGCATCGTCAGGCTGCCGGTTGAGCCGGTGAACTCCAGCAGGATGCCATTGACGGCATTGCCATAGGCAGTGTTGTCCTTGAGGAACGAACCATTGCCGCAGGTGTCGCACCACACGCCTGTGCCATTCTGGCCTGTGCTGGTGTTCGAGAGTGCAATCCCGGTCAACGGATCGACGCCATTGTAAGCAGCGGTATTGGCGATGGCCCCCGAATTGGTTGGCCGGTACAAACCGCTCGAATCGCTGATGAACCGGATGCCGCCGGTAAACGTGTATTGCGTATCGAAGGCGTTGTAGTTAGCGGTGCAACCCAGGATGACGAAGTTGTTGCCGCCGTCACCCTTTTCAATCCCGTCTTCGCCGTTATAGTTGGCGGTGCAGCTTCGAATGAGGACGTTACTTTGCGTCTGGCCCGGGGACGCCGTGAACCAGATACCGTTGCCATAAGAATAGTTGGTGACAGTTGATGTCAGGTTGACGTTAGTCAGGGTTCCCCACGCCAGGATATTGTTTTGCGTCGCCTTATCTGCCTCGATGTCCGATATATTGATATAGCTCACGCCCTGGATAATCACAGCGTTCGGACGTACGCTCGCCTCGATTACATGACCCGCCGGCGCGCAGCGCTCGATGGTCCTGATATAGACATTTTGGCCAGCGGCATCGTAATAGAACGAACCTGGTGGCATCGAGGCGGGCGGGTTGGTCGACGCTACAAGACGGCGGTTGTCCTCGAACACCACAGCGGGCGCGGTTGCCTCCGGCGCATAGTAGGTCTTGAAACCCGATTCCTGCTCAATATTCCAATTCGTTAGCAAGTCGGCGCCACTGATAAGCGGACGGTTCGACGTGGTGCATGTACCGTAAGAGCCAAAGTTGGTTGGCGCAGGCGATGTACCTGCTTCTGAAATTAGGAGCGTCTCCCGGAAAACGCTGCCGCATTGCAGATAAACCGCGCTCCCCGGTGCAAGCGACAGCGAGTTGACATGCGCCAGCGTCTGAAAGGGGGCCGACGCGCTCGTTCCGCTATTCGTATCGCTTCCCGAGTTGGACACATAGAATGCGCCCTTGACCGGAGTTTGGGCAACAACGGATGAAACGCTTAAAACCAGTGCAATCGCCCAGCAGCCCATCCGGCCCATGGGATGCTGGCGGCGGTTGTGAGTCACGAAGCGCGCGTTGCGAAGCGCAGGGCCAGCAACATCCCTCTTTCCTGGGCTCAGACTAGTCAGCGAAGGTTGGGCCGCGGGGCGAGTCACATCAAAGGCTTGATTCGGCAGAAGCTGCATAGCAGATACCTTCAGGAAAACAAGATGGATCCAAGGTTTCCACCACTTTTAGCGGGTAACCATTGGTAACCTGATCATCCCCCTCAACTGGAAAAGCGTCTACACTCGTGTCGCACAATTACCTCATTAGCGCGCACGGTCGTAATATTACTTTAGTCACGTAAATAGCCTCGTCAAGAGGCCCACTACGCTTGCTTCTTGGATTGCATTGATATGGATCAACTTATAACAAGGAAATGCTTTAAGGCTGCGCGCAATAGAAGTGGCTAAATCTATGCGAACTTCCGGCTTATACTCGCCATACATATATATCAAGGGTAAGCCAGTAAAACTAAAGTAATAAATATTTCCAAAATGAAGTTACCCAAAATCGGTACAGATGCGAAACTAGCGTCACTCTTCCTGGCACGAGCGTGCGAGGGCATGTGACGAGGCAGTCTTTGGCGCCGGCCGGGGTGAGGAAGGAGTACTTGTATGACTTTCTTTGCCTTGGTTTTCGGAGATCGACGCCAGAACTGCGTATTGGATCATCCCGTCCAGCAACCCTCCCGGCGTGAACCGGGCGATGTTGGCTTCAGAATGTCCAGCATTCGGGTCCGGCCCCTTTCATGCCTCCTCGCGGTTGGGGTCGCGTTATTTTTCGCCGGGACCCTGCATGGGCTTACATCGGGGCCCCAGGTAAAGTTTGTACGCGCACAGGCCCTCGCAAAGAGCGGCGCCAAGGCTGGCGCGTCCAGGGAGAGCGCAGATCTGGCCACCGCTCAGGACACTGGTCAGGTCCAGGCTACGGCCATCTCTGTGAACTTCGGGACGGCGAACGTCTGCTCGCCGGGCAAGACGTCCCCGGCGCCCTGCAACCAGGCAATGACGCTGACCTATAGCGTCAGTGCCAATCTCACGTTGGGAACTCCGGCCGCTCTCACCATGGGCACGCCTAACCTCGACTTCACGCTGGCGGCTGGAAGCACCTGCACCGGGTCTGTGACATCGGGATCGACCTGCACGGTCAATGTGACCTTCGCGCCCCTCTATGCTGGAGTGCGCCAGGGCGCGATTGAGATATTGGACTCGGGCGGAAATCTCATCACGACGACTTTCATTAATGGCGTGGGAGTCGGCCCTCAGGTCGCCTATGGCAGCAACACCCAGACGACGGTCATCAATGGACTGGAAGATCCTGAAGGGATTGCGGTCGATGGGGCCGGCGATCTTTTCGTGGTCGACACCTTCCTCACCACTGTCATGGAGCTTCCGGTCGGGGGGGCCGCTCCGATTCCGATAGGGGCCGGATTGAGTTATCCCGTAGGCGTAGCGCTGGACGGCGCCGGCAATGTTTTCGTTGCCGATACGAATGGAGTGGAGGAATTCCTGGCGGTTGGCGGGTACACCACGGTCAACACCATATCGAATGAGTTCTATCTCGTCGGTGGTCTCGCCGTGGACGGTAGTGGGAACCTCTACGTCGATGACTGGCTGCTGAATGCGGTGTACCAGCTCCCTGCGGTTGGAGGCTATACGACGGTCAACACTCTGGGCGGCGGCTTCAACTTCAACGAGCCGGCAGGCCTGGCGGTGGATGCCAGCGGGAACGTTTATGTCGCCGATTCGGGCAACAATGCGGTCGAAGAAATTCTGGCCGCGGGCGGCTACACGACGGTCAACCCTCTGGGGAGCGGTTTCTACATGCCCGAAGGCGTCGCGTTGGACCCATCTGGAGATGTCTACGTTGCCGATTCCGGCAACAATGCCATCGAGGAAGTTCTAGCCCTTGGCGGCTACACCACGGTCAACACACTCGTAAGCGGCCTCGATCAAACCAACGCTCTGGGATTAGACAGCGCCGGAGATGTGTTTATCTCCGATTACGACGACAACAGCATTGTGGAGCTGCCCCGCTCCCTGCCGCCCCAGTTGGCCTTCGCCTTGACGCCGCTCGGCGCTACCAGCAGCGATAGCCCGCAATCCGTGCAGGTCGAGAACATCGGCAACGCCGGCCTGTCGTTCAGCGCCTTGAGCGCAAGTGCAAATTTCGCCCTGGTCCCCGGTTCAGGCACACCGCCCGACTGCAGCGGCAGCTCCTCGCTCGCGCCGGGGGCTGGCTGCAACTTGAGCATTAGTTTCAACCCTGTCGTGGGCGGCCCTCTCACCGGCTACATCACGCTGACCGACAACGCGCTCAATGGCGTCAATGCGAAGCAACAGATCCCGCTGAGCGGGACCGGCCAGGTGCCGCAGGCGCAGGTATCCACCACTCTGCTGCAATTTGGCACTATCGCCTATAGCAACAGCGAATCGCTCACGTTGACGGTCTCCAACGTCGGCGCGGGGACGCTGACCATTTCGCCTTCGACCAGCGATCCAAACTTCACGATCATGAGCAGCACCTGCGGCGCCGGGGTCACTGCGGGAAATAGCTGCGTATTGACGGTGTTGTTCTCTCCCTCGGCCATCGGAACCTACAGCGCCACTCTCGCGCTGCAGGCGAATGGAACCACCAATCCAGTCGTTCAGTTGCAGGGCGTCGCCAGCGGCCTGATCGCCGCAACCACGACGATGCAGTTCGGCAACGTCCCGGTTGGGACGCCCGATATCGTCAACCTGACGCTCACCAACTCCGGCATCCCGGGCACCATCTACCCAGGGAGCTCGGTCAGCGGCGCAAACTACGTCGTCCGTGGCAACACGCAGAATACCTGCCAGCACGGAATCACCTCGGGGCAAAGCTGCGTGCTGCCAGTGCAGTTCACTCCCGTTGCGGTTGGCGCAGACAACGAAACCCTTACCGTCACTGCGACCGGCCAGTTGGCGCTTACCATCCCGTTGCAGGGAACTGGGGCCGATCTGGTGGCCAGCCCTACGACGCTGCAGTTTGGGAACATCGCCTTCGGCGCGACTGAAACAGTGCCGCTCACCGTCACCAACTCTGGATTGACAGGTACGGTCACGATCGGTGCATCGAGCAGCGGGCCCAGCTACACGATTCTCACGACCGCGCAAAACACCTGCCAGTCGGGCATTACCTCTGGGCAGAGCTGCGTGCTGCCCGTGCAATTTTCTGCAACTACAGCTGGCGCGCACAATGCCACTCTCACCCTGACGCCAAGCGGCGGCGCGACGCCGGTCATCGTCCAGGCCTTGGGAACTGCAAGCACATTGACGGCAAGCCCCTCAACCCTGGCGTTCGGGACTGTTGCAAATGGCGCCAGCTCGACCCTGCCGCTGACGGTCACCAACCCTGGCATCGCCGGAACGGTCACCGTTGGAACGTCCTTCAACGGACCTGGATACACGGTTCTCACCACCGCGCAAAACACGTGTACGGCAGGAATAGCGCCGGGCCAGAGTTGCGTGCTTCCAGTGCAGTTTATTTCGAGTGGAACCGGCTCGCACAACCACGGCCTCACGGTGACCGCGAACGGCGTCGCGCCGATCACTGTGGCGCTCACGGCCAGTGGAGATAACCTCACCGTCAGTAGTTCGACAGTGGCGTTCGGCAGTGTCGCAGTCGGATCGAGTAGCGTGATCAATCTGACCGTCACCAACCCCGATTTAACCGGGACCGTCTCGATCGGAACGTCCGTCACCGGCACGGGCTTCACCATCCTCACCAACGCGCAGAACACTTGCGGGGCGGGGATCGCATCGGGCCAGAGCTGCGTGCTGCCCGTGCAATTAACTCCGGCCGCGACTGGCTCGCTCACCGGCACCCTCGCCGTGAGCGCAAATGGCGGTACCCCGGTGAACGTCAGTCTGACCGGGACGGGAAGCGACCTGGTCGCCAAAAGCACGTCCCTGTCATTCGGCACCATTGCGTCGGGCTCGACCTCCGTGCTGACACTGACCGTCACCAACTCCGGAATCGCCGGCACGGTGATACCGGGAACCGCGATCAGCAACTCGAGCTTCACAATTCTCACCACCGCACAGAACACCTGCTCGGCAGGAATCACAGCAGGACAAAGCTGCGTGCTGCCGGTGCAATTCGCCCCGACCGCGGTTACCTCGTACACTGGCACCCTTACCCTGTCCGCCACCGGCCAGGCTCCGGTCACCGTCCAGCTAACCGGTGCAGGAAGCGGCCTCGGCATCAGCGGCACCACACTTTCCTTCGGTACGGTTCTGGATAGCGCGACGGCTGTGCAGTTGCTCACCGTCACCAACCCCGGCATATCGGGCACAGTGAAGATCGGAACGGCGATCACCGGAACTGACTATAAGGTCCTCACCACATCGCAAAATACCTGTTCGGCGGGAATCACCTCGGGACAGAGTTGCGTGTTGCCGGTGCAGTTCGCTCCGACGGTTGTCGGCTCGGACAACGGAACCCTCACCGTAACCGCAAACGGCGGATCGGCCGTCACCGTCGCGCTGCAGGGCACTGGGGCCGATCTGGTCGCCACCCCCACGACGCTCCAGTTCGGAACCGTCGCGTATGGCACGAGCGAAGTCCTCACGGTCACGGTGACCAACTCCGGGATGCCGGGCACGGTGACCGTGAGAACAACCAGCAGTGGCCCCAGCTACACAGTTCTCACCACCTCGCAGAACACCTGCCAGACGGGTATCGCGGCAGGGCAGAGCTGCGTCCTTCCGATACAGTTCAAGCCGACTTCGACCGGTGTGCATAATGGCTCGATTACCCTGACGGCTCCCGGCGCAACTCCCGTAGTCGTGCAGATGCTGGGTTCGGGAGACAATCTCGTTCCGAGTCCTTCGCCACTCCAGTTTGGCGGCGTCGCGCCCGGTTCCACCGGCGTGATGCAACTGACCGTTACCAATCCCGACATATCGGGTACAGTCACGGTTGGAACGGCGGTCACCGGCTCAGCCTTTACGGTGCTCTCTAACGCCCAGAACACCTGCCTGGCCGGCGTTGCAGCAGGCCAGAGTTGCGTAGTGCCGGTGCAGTTCGCCCCAACCACGGCGACCGCCTACACCGGCACCCTCAAGCTGACCGCGAACGGGGGCAACGCTATTTCTGTCGCTCTGCAAGGGACCGGCAGCGCCCTGATTCCCGCCAGCACGTCCATGCAGTTCGGCTCTGTTGCTACCGGCTCCAGCTCCACACTGTCGCTGACCGTCACCAACTCCGGGATTGCCGGCACCGTCGTTCCAGCAACCTCGGTCAGCAACTCCAGCTTCACCGTCCTCACCACCTCACAGAACACCTGCTCGGCGGGAATCACAGCCGGACAGAGTTGCGTCCTGCCGATTCAGTTCGCCCCCACCTCGGTGGGCTCCACCAGCGGCACCCTGACAATCACCGCCTCCGGCCAGACGCCGGCCACCGTCACTCTTCAAGGAACTGGGAGCGACCTGGTCGCGGGCAGCACGGCGCTCCAGTTCGGGACCGTCCCCGCCGGCGCGACTTCCGTGCTGACGCTGACTGTCACCAACTCTGGGATCGCAGGTACGGTCGTGCCAGGAACGGCGATCAGCAACTCCAGCTTCACGGTTCTGACTACATCGCAGAACACCTGCTCGGCGGGAATCACGGCAGGCCAGAGTTGCGTGCTGCCGGTGCAGTTCGCCCCAACCTCGGTAGGCGCCTCCAGCGGCACCCTGACTCTCTCTGCCACAGGCCAGACACCGGTGACCGTCCAGTTGCAGGGCGCAGCGGCGGGCTTGACGGTAAGCAGCACCACGCTTGCCTTCGGCTCCGTGCAGGATGGTACCAATTCAGTCCTGCAACTGACAGTCACCAACCCTGGGATATCCGGCACGGTCAGGGTCGGAACGGCCATCACCGGAACCGACTATACGGTTCTGACTAACTCGCAAAATACCTGTTCGGCGGGAATTACCTCCGGCCAGAGCTGCGTGCTGCCGGTGCAGTTCTCTCCAAGCGTGCTTGGGGCGGACAACGGAGGCCTTACTGTCACCGCAAACGGTGGCTCGCCGGTCAGTGTGCAGTTAACGGGCACGGGAGGCAATCTGGTCGCCGGTAGCGCGGCGCTCCAGTTCGGAACGATCGCCTTCGGCGCCACAGAAGTGCAGCCGCTGACGGTGACCAACTCGGGAATCTCGGGAACGGTGATGGTGGCAACGGCGCTGAGCGGGCCCAGCTACACGATTCTCACCACCTCACAGAACACCTGCCAGGCGGGCATCACGGCGGGGCAAAGTTGCGTGCTGCCGGTGCAATTTTCTGCAGTGACGGCTGGCGTCCACAACGATACTCTTACCCTGACCACCAGCGGCGGCGGAACTCCGGTTGTCGTCCAGTTGCAGGGCACCGCGAGCACGCTGACCGCTGCAAGTTCGACGCTTCAGTTCGGCACGATCGCAGCTGGATCGAGTACAGTGCTGACGCTGACCGTCACCAACCCCGGCATCGCGGGCACCGTCACCGTGGGAACGTCATCGAACAACTCCGCCTATACGGTTCTCACCACGGCTCAGAACACCTGCACGGCGGGAATCGCCTCGGGGCAGAGTTGCGTGCTTCCCGTGCAATTTACTCCGGCCTCCGCCGGGTCGGTCAGCGGAACCCTCACCGTGACCGCAAACGGGGTCGCGCCAATTACCGTCACCCTGCAGGGAAGTGGAGACACCCTCAACGCAGGGAGCTCGACGATGCAGTTCGGCAGTGTGGCGTTTGGCTCCAGTGCCGTGATGCAATTGACCGTCACCAATCCAGACATATCCGGAACGGTCGCGGTTGGAGCGTCGACCACCGGCTCCAGCTTCACGGTCCTTGCGGCGCAGAACACCTGCCTCTCCGGGATCGCACCCGGACAGAGCTGCGTACTGCCGGTGCAGTTTACTCCGGCTGCGATTGGGGCCGCGACCGGAACACTGACTGTAACCGCAAATGGTGTCGCGCCGATCAACGTTAGCCTGCAAGGTACCGGGAGCGACCTGACCGCTGGCGCCTCGTCACTGCAGTTCGGCACCATCGCCTCTGGCGCGACTTCTGTGCTGACACTCACCGTCACGAATTCTGGAATCGCAGGCACGGTTATCCCCGGAACGGCGATCAGCAACTCCAGCTTTACGGTACTCACCACCTCGCAGAACACCTGCCAGACTGGAATCAATGCCGGACAAAGCTGCGTGCTGCCGGTGCAATTCTCTCCAACCTCGGTTAGCTCATACAGCGGCACGCTTACCCTCTCTGCCACCGGCCAGACTCCGGTGACCGTCCAGCTGGCAGGCGCGGCAACCGGCCTGACCGTAAGCAGCACCACCCTCGCCTTCGGTTCCGTCCAGGAGGGCGCCAATTCAACTCTGCAACTGACCATCACCAACCCTGGCATATCGGGGACGGTCAGAGTCGGGACAAGCCTCACCGGGACCGACTACACAGTCCTCACCAACTCGCAGAATACCTGTGCGGCTGGAATCACTTCAGGACAGAGCTGCGTTCTGCCGGTGCAGTTCGCTCCAAGCGTAGTCGGCGCGGATAACGCAAGCCTCACTGTGACCGCAAACGGCGGATCGCCTGTCAGCGTGCAGCTGACTGGCAGTGGGGGCGCCTTGGTCGTCAGCACCTCCACGCTTCAGTTCGGAACCATCGTCTACGGCGGCTCTGAAGTGCTGCCGGTGACGGTGACCAACTCCGGAATTCCCAGCACGGTCGTACCAGGAGCGACGACCAGCGGGCCCAGCTACACGATTCTCACTACCTCGCAGAACACCTGCCAGGCAGGAATCGCGGCGGGCCAAAGCTGCGTACTGCCGGTGCAATTTAGCCCAACCTCGGCTGCCGTGCATAACGGCGCCATCACCATCACGGCGGGCAGTGAAGCGCCGATCGTCGTCCAGGCGCTGGGCTCGGGAGCCAGCCTGACCACGAACACCGCGACGCTTCAGTTCGGAACCATCGAGTATGGCTCGACCTCAGTGCTGCTGCTTACCGTCACCAATCCTGGAATTCCGGGAACGGTCACCATAGGAACGTCGATCAACGGCCCCAGCTACACAATTCTCACCACTGCGCAGAACACCTGCCAGGCCGGAATCGCCTCGGGACAGAGCTGCGTACTGCCGGTGCAGTTCACTCCGAGCTCCACTGGCTCGCACAACGACGTTCTCTCGCTGACTGCAAGCGGGGGCGGATCGCCCATAACCGTCCAGCTAAATGGAACGGCGGTTACGCTCACCACCAGCAGCACGTCCCTTCAGTTCGGGACCATCACGAACGGCACGACGAAAGTGATTAATTTGACCGTCACCAACCCTGGGGTTCCCGGCACGGTTACCGTGGGAACAACCTTCAATGGCCCCTACTGGTCGGTCCTTACGACTGCGCAGAATACCTGCCAGACGGGAATCGCAACAGGCCAGAGCTGTGTGCTGCCGATACAGTTCGCTCCAACTTCGAGCGGCTCGCACAACCACACGGTCGTTGTGACTGGAAATGGCGTCGGCCCGGTCACAGTTCAACTGGTGGGCAGCAGTAGCAATTGATGACCGCAAGAACGTGCAAGCCCAATCCCTCCAGCGAAGGGTTGGGTTTGCACACAGCCACATGCCGTGCAAACCGAACCACCCATCCCATCCGTAACCTATGTGAGGGTTTCGCCGTCTGACCTTCATCCTGCACCCCGAGATCTTCGGACACAAGGGCGAGCCGAACGTGATCGACGTCGTTCATCCCCGGCCAATTGCTCCTAAGCCGCAAAATTAACCCCCGCTTCCTCGGGATCTGCAAACTCGAAATGGCGCCCCAACCAGGGCGCCATTCTTTATTCCCTCACGTCTCTTCACTTCGAAGGCGCGGATGAATCAAGCTGAGCGAGCAGGGCCTCGGTATCGACACGGGTCGCTCTACGGATCGAAAGCACCCCTGCATTATGGATGCCCTTCCAGATCCCCATCGCTCTCTCGGCGCTCTTCCGCGCCTCAATCGTGTTTCCGCACTTCTGCTGGACGGCAGCCAGTGTCGCATAAGCACGTGCCAGATCACCCGCCCGGGAATCTGAAGGACCAGCCTGAGTGTATTTTTCAGCATCCGCCGCCGAGCGCGAGGCAATCTCCAAAGCCGCGGCCAGCTCTCCATTGGACGCGTCCGCCATAGCCAGTGCTTCCTCGCTCGCAATCTCTTGACGAGTCACGCCGCTATCGCCCGATGTCAGGAATGGCTTCAGCACTTCCAGAGATTGCCGATAGCTTTGGATCGCTTCTGCCATCTGCCCGAGTGTCTCAAAGCGATGGCCCTGATACTCGAGCAACAGGGCAAACTGCGTCGCGTACGGAGATGAATCGGGATTGCCTTTGACTGCCAGTCCCATGAGGCTGATAGCCTCACGTATGCTCTCGAGGGACCGCTTCGTTTCGCCCGGGGCAGGGTCGATCATTCCGTATCTCCCCAGCGCCATAGCGAGATCGAACTTCGCCGTAGCGTCCTGAGAATCGGCTGCCACCGACTCGCGCGCCAGTGCGACGCATTTGGAACCCATCTCCCTCGCTTCCGCTGGACGCCCAAGGTTCGGGGACCACGGAATGCCTAAAATTGCGGCATAATTCCCGTAGGCGACGAAAAGGCCGCGGTGGGTCTCGACATCGTGGGGTTGTTCGTGAAGCAATGCTTCGCGGATTTGAATCGACTCCCGAAAGTCCTCCGCCGCCTTAGTCAGATCTCCGATCGTCTTTTGGGCGGCCGCGGCGCTCGACAACGAAATTGCGACATCCCTCTTGAGCTCGACGTTGTTCGGATCGCTTGCCAGCATATTGCGGCTCAGCTCAACCTCACGATCGGCATGTTCCAGGCCCCGAGGATCGTCAACCCTCAAATACGCTTCAGCTAGCTGGTTCTCGATCTCCGACTCATGCTTCTCGCACTCCAGATTGCAGCCAGGGACGTGCGCGATACGATGTGCAATCGGAAGCAGCCTGTTATATAGTGCCACCGCCTCAGGTCGCCCGGCCTCTTGCATATTGTCCGCCAACGCTATCTCGATATCGAGGTATTGCGAAGTTACGATGGGATCGCTCGGACTTCTCTCGTAGAGTGGCTCAATTATGGCTTCAGCCTTGCGCAGGCTGGCCTCCGCGCCGGCGAAGTCCTGCAGGCTCGGGAAGTAGTAACTGCCCTGGATCATCGAAACCTTGAGGTAGGCCTCTGAGAGCGCCAGTCGCATCCGATCGTCGAGTCCGGTCTCCTTTCGCAGGCGTTCGAGGTACTCGAGCGTCGTCTTAACGAGTCCTTTGCGCGCATCCAGTGAACCCGGCAGTTTTTCGATTGAATCACTCACGTCGAAGAGGGCCCGGTTTGCTAACTCGAACAGGTCCGTCACATGTTCATCGGCCAGCATCTTTTCATGCTGGGCCACGTCACGTTGCTGTTCGGCAAGGGCCGTTTGTTGTTCCGCAATGTCCCGCTGCCGCGCTTCCGATGTCAGCGCGCCCTCCGCTCTGCGCGCTTCCGCGATGGCGCGCGCGTTTTCATGGTTCGCGATCAGGCGTTGAGACTCCGCTGCCTGCAGGGCCTCGCCGGCGCGATGCGTCTGCACAAGAGAAACAGTCAGGCCAGCGGAAAGACCAACGATCAGCACGCTCACGGTTGCAATCTCCAGCCGGTTGCGTCGCACGAATTTCCGCACGCGATAGCCAAGCGAATTCTGGCGCGCAAGAATGGGCCTTCCATCGAGATAATGTTGGATATCTTCCGCGAACTGGTCCACGGATTGATAGCGGCGCTCCGGTTCCTTGCGCATCGCCATCAGCACGATGTTGTCCAGGTCCTCATCGACGCTGGGTGCAATCTGGCTGGGCCGGGGGACCTCGATCTCGCAGACGGCGCGCTCGATCTCCGCCGGCGTGGGGGTCAGAATCGGCTGAGCGCGGCGATCGGTCAGCAATTCGTAAAAGACTGCACCCAGCGAATAGATATCTGTAGAAGTAGTCACCGCGAGCCCCAGCACTTGCTCCGGGCTGGCGTATTCGGGTGTAAATGGGCGCAGCAGGGTAGTGATGGTGTTGCCGCCCTCGCCGTTGCCGCTGATCAGCTTCGCCACACCGAAGTCGAGCAGTTTCGGAGTTCCACCCTCAGTCACAAAGATGTTTCCGGGCTTCAGGTCGCGATGCACCACCAGGTTGCGATGCGCATACGAGACTGCGTCCAGGATCTTGAGGAAGAGTTGGCAACGGTCGCGGTTATTGAGAGTGTTGCCACGGCAGAATACGTTGACCGGCTGCCCCTCAACATACTCCATGACAAAAAAAGGCAACCCTTCTTCGGTGCTGCCGCCATCGAAAAGCCGGGCAATATAAGGGTGTTCGAGGCTCGCCAGAATCTGGCGTTCGTGCCGAAAACGGTCGAGCACTTCGGCGGTATCCATGCCCGGCTTGACTACCTTGACCGCGACCTGTTTCTGGTATGCCTCATCGTCGCGGGTGGCCAGGTAGACAGCGCCCATCCCGCCCCGGCCGATCTCGCGAACAATGCGGTAGGCCCCTACTCGCTTGCCCGGCAACGGCTCCAAATCAAACAACAGTGATGCTTCGGACTGAACGGCCGCCGCGATCACCCTGCCGCTGTCGCAATCCGATGCCAGCAATGACTCGACCTCGGAACGGAGCTGGGCGTCGTTTGCACACAAGAAATCCAGCAAACGCGGCCGTTCCTCGACCGGCACGTCCGCCATCATCAGAAAGACTTCCTGGACTCGTTCCCAATCTCTCATCGGTGCAATCAAATTACATGCTCCGCATCTCCAGTCATCCGGAGAAAATCTTCCTAAGTAGGTAAGGCGGAAAGCCTTGGTCGATTTTGCAGATTTATGTCTGGCCGAGGCTGTTCTTATCCAACTCGCGCTTTAGCCAGGCCTGCGCGATCCGCAATTCGCCCCGGACCTTTTCCACCGGCAGATCAAGCACCTCGGCCGATTCCTCGGCCGTCATTCCGCCAAAGAAACGCATCTCGATCAGTCTGGCTTTTCGGGCGTCGTAGGCTTCGAGCGCCTGGATTGCGTCGTCCACCATGACCAGCGCCGCCGGTCGCTCGATAGGCGAATCCATAAACTCATCCAGCGAGAAGACCGGCTGGCCGGCTCCACGCTTCGCAGCGCCTCGCGAACGGGCGTGATCGATGAGAATCTGACGCATCACATGGGCCGCGACTCCCAGAAAATGGGCGCGCCCTTTGCAGTCGGGTAGCTGCTGATCGACCAGGCGGAAATACGCTTCGTGCACCAGCGCTGTCGGTTGAAGCGTATGTCCCGGTCTCTCCTGGCGCAGATAATGGCTGGCCAGCCTCTTCAATTCGACGTAGACAAGCGGCATGAGCCGGTCTAAACCCGACTTGTCGCCGCGGGCTAAGTCCTGGAGGACCCCTGTGATTGGTTGGGAAGCTTGCATTTGACTGGCGCAATGGCGAATCCAGTAAACCGCTTTTCAAGCGCGAATGCCATAGAAATCGCTTAGGGAAAGGCGGACTGAATCCGATGCATTAAGATTTCGCCGGCGTGGCGGAGGGAGAGGGATTCGAACCCCCGTTACCCGTTAAGGTAAAGCGGTTTTCAAGACCGCCTGTTTCAACCGCTCACACATCCCTCCGCGTGAGTGTTGACTCTATTTTACCAGCGCCTCGATGATCATGAGTTTGCGCCGAACGACTTCATGAGGCCACTGGGCTCGAGATCGGGCCGCAGGAAGCCTCTTGCCTCGCCGTAATCGCGGTCAATCGCCTCGGCTGCCAGGTAGCCGCTGCGTGCGGCGCCTTCCATGGTGGCTGGCCATCCCGTCGCCGTCCAGTCACCGCCAAGATAAATGCCCGCCCACGGACTCTTCTGATGCGGCCGAAACTGGTCCAGGCCGGGAAGCACCGAAAACGTGGCCCGCGCCTCCTTCAGAATTCCGCTCTTGAACACCTTGGCCCGCTCGACCTCAGGAATGAACGAAGCCAGCTCGGATAGTGCTGCCTGAAGTATCGCGGTTCGTTCCATCTTCAACTGAACAGCCGACGCGGCAATGACTAACTCGATATAACTCCCCTGCGCCTCAGGATAACCCCGGATTCTTGACTTATGAAACATCCACTGAATGGTCGTATCGAGCAGGGCGGCATGATGAAGATCGGTAACCTGGCGATCGAACCATAGATGGACCGTCGTATAAGGAGAATGAATGAATCGTGTAAGGTCATGCTCCAAAGCGGCGGCTGCCTCCGGCTTCGGCAAACCCGAGATCAACTTCTGGGTTTGCTCAAAAGGAAGCGCGAGCACGACGGCATCGGATGTGTACAAGCCAGCCGAAGTCTGTAGGGTCCATCGCCCTCCCTCGGCACAAATCGCGTCGACCCCGGTGCGCAGGCAGACCGTGCCGCCCAGGGACTCGAATCGGCGCGCTGCTCCCGAGTACAAATCGCTCAATGGCACCGTCGGGATACCGAGTTTCGCGCCCACAGGCGACTTCAGGAAGAGTTCGCGAAAGACCTTGCCCGCAATTTTCATGGAGCAATTCGCAAAGGTGTCGTTCAAGGTGCAGAGCACCACCGGCTCCCAGAAATGCCGGATCGCCCGCGGCGTCTGCTTCGTCCGTGCGAGCCACTGATCGACGCTGATTGCATCGTCTGGTTCGGTCGCCGAGAGAAACTCAGTCATTCCTCTCGCGATTGCTAACTTATCCCGACTGTCGAGCATGGCAGCGCGTAGAAATGCGCCCGAGAAATGAAGTGGCGCAGGCAGTCCATTCGACTGAAAAACGCTGCGGCGGCCGCCCTGCTCGATGAAGACGAGATCGTCGTACCAGCGCACCTCCCTGGCGACGCCGGATTCTTCGAGCAGGTGAATCAGGTTCGTACAGCACCCCAGCAGTACATGCTGGCAATCGACGACCTCACGCAAAGCCGGATGTTCGTATGACGACGCGCGGCCGCCGACAAACGGGCGCTGCTCCAATAGCGTGACCCCGTAGCCAGCCCCGGCCAGTGCGCACGAGGCCGCCAGCCCGGCGACCCCCGCTCCCACTACTGTAACCGTCGTTGTTACGTTGTTTCCCAATCCATCTTCCGCCTTGGCAAAGCTATGCAGCCGAGCTTCCGCGTGCGCCTAGAGTACGGCAGATACCCCAGCCAAGAATCGCCAGCTTCTCATAGGTTGGCACGCTGATCCGCCCCGAAAACACGTTGTACTCAGCGCCCTCGATGCGGTTCAGCAGCCGGTGGTAGATGGTGATCAGCACCCAGAGCGCCGGCCGGCTGTCTGCGGAGATCATCGGCATCAGCCTCTGTCCCGACCGGTAATAATCCTGCGCACGCTCACTTTCAAACTCAAGCAGTTGCCGAATCCGTTCTGTCAGTCCGCGCTCCTCGCGTACTCCCGCCAGTTGCTCCGGAGTGACCCCAAAACGGCGCAAGTCTTCCAATGGTAGATAGATGCGTCCGCGCTCTGCATCTTCCTGGATGTCACGCAGAATGTTCGTAAGCTGGAATGCAATTCCTGTCTCTTCGGCAAGTTTCTCCGCAGCGGCGTTCTCATAACCGAAGATACGGATGCACACCAGCCCGACTACCGACGCGACAAGGTAGCAGTACCTGTATAAGTCATCAAAGGTCTCATAGCTATCGTAAGCCCGCCCGTCTTTCGAGTTCGTTTCATCGCGCTGAAGGTCCATCGTCGTACCCTCGACTAACTTTTCCAGCAATTGCGAGGGTATTTCGAAGCGCTTCTGCGCATCGCCGAGCGCGAGGAACACGGGATCGGCAGTCTCCCCGCTCAGAGCGGCGCTGCGCCACTCGCAAAGCCACCCCTCGAGCCGCTTGCGTCGTTCCTCGATCGGTAGGTTCTCGTCGTCCGCGAGGTCGTCGGCGTGGCGCATAAAGGCGTAGACGGCACAGATTGCATCGCGTTTCGTCCGAGGCAACGCGACAAAGGAATAGTAGAAGTTCCGGGCTTCCTTGCGGGCGATCGCTCTGCAGATTCGGTAGGCTTCCGCAACCTGCATGGTCAGGCAGCCGCCCCTCGGCCATCCTTAAGCCCGCCGCGGAAGGAGAACTTGCCGGCCAGCGCGCTCAACAACAGCGTCGTTTTTCGCCACTTCGAGATCGAAGGCCGTGCGCGCAGCACATCATAATCCTGTGCTTCGATGGCGTTCAGAATCTCCAGGCCGCCGCGGGTGAAGAGATCCAGATCGACCGCCAGCTCGCGGTCGACCATCTGAATGAGCGGAGCCCCGGCGGCAAACATCTTCCGGGTTTCATTCACCTCATACTTCATCAGCTCGCGAAAGGCTGCAGTTGTTTGTCCGGAAGCGATGACAGCTTCCTCGACGCCAAAGCGCTGCATGTCATCGAGCGGGATATAAATGCGCACCTTTTCGTAGTCCACGCGAACATCCTGCCAGAAATTTGCCAGTTGCAGCGCCGAGCAGGTGTGGTCGGAGAGTCGCATCATCTCCTCATTATGGTACCCAGCCGCGTAGAGCACGAGGCGCCCAACCGGATTTGCCGAAAAGCGACAGTAGTCGAGGACCTCCGCCATCGACGAGAATCGCGTGACGGATTGGTCCTGGCGAAACGCGACCAGCAGATCGGCAAAGGGCTGCTTTGGAATGCCGCATTCCGCAATGGTCGCAGCCAGTGCGACAAATACCGGATGCACTACTCTCTGCTGCGGCGACGGCTGATAGCAGGCGTCCAGCTGCTCGCCCCACAGATCAAGCAGAGCAAGCGATTGGGCGCGGTCGCCGACTTCATCGCCCAAGTCGTCGGAAATCCGGCAGTACGCGTAAATGCTCTGAAAGTGCGGACGCAGCCGTTTGGGAAGGAACCACGAGGCCACGTGGAAGTTCTCGTAGTGAGACTCAGTCAGCCGCTTGCAGTAGGCGCGCGCCTCCTCCAATGTCGGAGCCTCATCAGGGATGCGGTACTCGGACGGCAGCGCAGCCCATCCCCGCTCCAGCAACTCAGCCCGGAGCAACTCGTCCTGGGTCGGCGTGTTTTGGTCTTCCAATAACGGCAAAGCCGTCCACTCCCGCACCACCCGGCAGGGCAGCGCTTTCACTATTATCTCAGGGTCTCTCTTCGGGGCCGGAGTCTAAGGTATGATCGCGGTCTTGATGTCGTTCGAGCGGTCCATCAGCTTTCTGAAGACGCCGTTCAGCTCCGCCAGCCGCGCGCGCCCCGTGATGTATTCGCTGCACTTGAAGCGTCCGCTGGCGACGAGCTCAAAGGCGCGGCGGCAGGTGGCCGGCGTGTGATGGAAGCTGGACTTCAGTGTGATGTCGTTGTAGTGAAGCCGATTGGTGTCGAAGGAAACCCGGGTCCCAGCCGCGCATCCGCCAAAGAAATTTACCGTGCCGCCCTTGCGAACCATGTCCACGGCCCATTGCCAGGTGACCGGTGTGGCCGCCGCGTCGATGGCAATGTCCACTCCATGCTTTTCTTCGGTAAAGCTGCGCACTGTCTCGATCACGTCGCGTGCCCCCGTCGTCCTGACGACCTCTGCCGCACCAAACATGCGGGCGCTCTCCGCCTGCTCGGGGCGCTTCACTACGGCAATCACCCGCAATCCGCTCAACTCTGCGGCGTGAATAAACATCAGCCCGATCGGGCCCGCGCCAATCACTGCAATCGTGTCGCCGGGACGCGCGCCACTCTCCTCCAGGCCGCGCACCACGCACGCCAGAGGCTCAGTCAGGGCGGCATGCTCCAGCGGCACGTGGGCCGGCACCACCAGGGTGTTCTTCTCCACAATGCGCGACGGAATGCGGATGTATTCGGCGTAAGCGCCGTTATTGAAGAGCAGATCGTCGCAGAGGTTCTCCTGTTCGCGTTTGCACCAGAAGCATTTACCGCACGGCGCAGAATTCAGCGCCACAACGCGCATTCCTGCCGCGAACTTCGAGACCCCTGTGCCCACTTCGCGCACGACTCCGGCCAGCTCATGGCCAAAGAGCGCGGGCAGCGCAAGCATCTTGGCATGGTAGCCGCGACGATAAGTCTTCAGATCGGTGCCGCAGGTGAGCGCCGCCTGTACTTCGACGACGATCTCGCCCGGCTCCGGACGAGGCATAGGAACGCGCTCGATCCGGACGTCTTCTTGTCCATAGAGAACCGCGGCGTTCATCTCAGTAAGTTCTGTCAGCATCGCACACTATTTCTTGAGGAACCCTCCGGCAATTAGGCGCCGGGATGAATCATGACTTTCATGGAACTGGCGCTCGGATTCGAGGCGATTTCGATTGCCTTCACGGCTTCCGTGATGCGGAAAACGGTGAGAGATCAGCCGGGTAAGATCGTAGCCGTCGTGATAACCGTCAAACACCAGCTTAGCGCCTTCTTCCTGGAGGTCCGCCGAGGAACTGTAGGAGCCCAGCAGGCTCTTTTCATCCATGCAAACGACCGCCGGGTCGATTGTTACCTCGCCATGCTGGGTCTGCGGCAAAGAGCAGAATTCTGCCGCCTGGGCGCGCCGCATCCATCGCCGGGCGGATCAGCGAATTGCCGCCCACCGCCAGGATCACCACATCGGCGCCCCGGCCTTCGCTCTGCGCCCGAGTTACGGCTACTACATCCTCGCTCGAGGCGTCGATCGGATGCGATAGCCCATACGTGGCTGCAATCTTGTGCCGCTCGGCATAGAGGTCCGAGGTCAACACCTTCGCTCCCGATCTCGCCGCCAGCGTGGCCAGCAGAATGCCAATCGGCCCTTGGCCGATAACGAGTACCGTTTCATCGGCCTCGATCTTCAGATTGCGCACCGCCTTGAGGCAGGTGTTCACCGGTTCGACAAAGGCGGCCTGCTCAAAAGGAACGCTCGTCGGGAATCTTCACCAGGCCGCGGCGGACGATCCAGTCCATCACCCGCACATACTCCGCAAAGCCGCCGCCTGAGGGCTCGAAGCCTGCCGTGCATCCGACCCGCTTGTAGCTGTCGCACTGGGCAAAGGTCTTCTTGCGGCAGTAATAACAATCGCCGCACGGAACATGGTGAAAGACAACGACCCGGTCACCCGGCCTGAAACCGACGACCTCGCGGCCGACCGCCGCGATGACTCCGGCAGTCTCGTGCCCGAAGATGCGCGGCGCGGAGTGTGAGCCAGTGTGGATCTTCTTCAGGTCGGTCCCGCAAACCCCGCAGGAATGCACCCGGATCAGCACCTCACCCGCGCCAATCTCGGGCACCGGCATCTCTTCCAGGCGAACGTCGTTGATACCGCGATAGACCGGGGCCTTCATCCGTACTGGAAGTTCCTCGGCTACCGCAAATTGTCCAGTTTCCGTCATCGTCGGCATAATTTTCACCTCATATCCTACGCCTATGGCGAAATCGGTGTCGCGGCCAGCTGACAAGGTGCCCACCCCATCAAGTTGGCGAACGCTGCCTCTTTTGCAATTCCTCACCGGCTCCGGCCTAATGCCGGCTTTGGCCCTTCTTCGCTCTGGGCCATGTGTGCTCCAATTCTTTGCAAGTTCGGCCGCTGTTGCGCTGTCCCGCGCCAGTCGAAGTACAGGATTCCATAGCGCGGGGCGCAAGGCAACGTAGGTGGCAAACGCGCCCTCGCGAAACTCCCCGCTCTGGCGTGACAAACTCGCTGATCACCGGCAGGTCGAAGTCGTATGCATCGGAGACAGCTTTGATCGCCGAGTAAAGGTATCCGCGTTGCCCGCGCCACCCGCGCCACTGCCTGCGGCCTCCATATCCACCAGATCGGCGGGTAGTTCGATCGCGCAGCCCTGCTTTTGTCAGATGCCGAAACGACGTGGTCCGTGGTCACGACTACCGCACTCTCCGCTTCCACCTGCCGGCATCCTTCTGCTCGGTCGCAAATCGCTCTCCCGTGATCGCATCGATCACCACGCTCGCAAACCGACCGCGCCGACCGTCATTCCAGGATGTATGCCGCCTGCCCAGCCGGCCGAGATCAGCCGGTGCACCGGCCCGAAGCTCAGTGCGACCCGCGCGGCGATTTCCGCGCGCTCTTGTCCCATTCCTGCAAATACCGCAATCGCCTGCTCCGACGTGCGACACCGTTACTCCCTGCGGAGATGGTTCGAGCTTCCAGCGTCGCACCAGCGGACAATCTCGCCGGCCATCGCGGCAACGATTGCTATTCGGGACATCAATGCTTTCCCTCCGTGCAGCACATAGCCGTGCGCGCGAAACCACTCCACCGCCGCCCGAAGCGCCGGATAAACTGGCATCTGCCGAAAGCCTAGCTCCCGCACCGCCTTTGCCGAGGAGGCGAACATCATCTTCTTGCCCATCCGCACCGCCTCCACTGTCGCCCGCGGCTCCTTGCCTGCGCAGCCGGCCCGTAATGTTCTCATCGAAGAAGGCAAAGACCATCGCCACCGCATGGGGCACCTTCATGGTGGGGGATGGCAGGCCGGCGATCGCCGAAAGCTTGTCTAAAATTTGTTTCAAAGTGAGATTTTCGCCGCCGAGGATATATCGTTCGCCCGAGACGCCAACCGTCAACGCGTCGGCGTGGGTGCGTGCCACCTCGGCGACGTCCACCAGGTTGAGTCCGGTATCGACATAAGCAGGAAACTTGCGGTTCAGAAAATCGACGATGATTCCGCCCGTAGGCGTCGGCTTCAGATCGTTCGCGCCTACCGGCGTCGTGGGATTCAGAATCACCACAGCCTGCCCGGCCCGCGCCGCCTGTATCGCCTCCTGCTCCGCCACGAACTTCGACCGCTTGTAGTGGCCGATCATTTCTGCGAGTGACACCGGAGTGGCTTCGTCCACGATCGTTCCGTCCTTACGAAAGCCCATCGTGGCCACGCTGGAAGTGTAGATAAAACGCCCGACCCCTTGCTCCCGCGCGATGCGAAGTAGATCGCGTGTGCCTTCCACATTGGCCGCGTACATCGCCTTCGGATCGCGCACCCAGAGGCGGTAATCTGCCGCAACATGCATCACCGCATCGCATCCTGATACTGCTGCGCGCAGCGAGCTCCGGCTGGCGCAGATCGCCGATGACCGTCTCAGCCGCGATGCCTTCAAGGTTGTCGGTGCGGCTGGTTTTTCGCACCAGCAGACGCAACTCCGCGCCCCTGCCGGCGAGCTCTCTCGCGACATGGCTGCCGATAAATCCAGTTGCGCCTGTCAGGAAGACTTTCATGAGAGAGGGGATAGGGTGCTTTGGGGCCTAGCAGCGAACGGAAGCTAATCGAGAGCTTCCGGCTCGATCCCGATGTTCTTTTCGCCCGCCGCTTTCTTCTTCTGGTATTGCGCGACCCACGCTTCCCAATGCTTTCCAGCAGCGCGGTCTTTGCCAAACTCCAGCCGGGCAATCTCTGCATAGCGAATGGAGAGCTTGTCATTCGAGGTCGCAGGGAAGAGCCGAACCATCGAATCCTCAAGCGACTTTCCTGCTTTGCGATCGAAGATATAGCCCTCAATCTTCGCCCCGTCTTTACGTGTGATGACTATGTCGCCGCGATAGTCAAAAGCCTTCTCGAATGCCTCGAAGACTTCGGCGTCACTCGCCAGCTCCGGAATCCAGCCCTCCAGATTCTCATGCGCAAATCCGGCTGCAACTTCCTGGCTATCTGGATCGATCACTGAGGATTTCGTCTCCACCTCGCTCACGCCCGCAGCTCCTCTGCCTGCCGCACCGGTTCAGCAATCTGCACCAGCGGAGCATGTCCCGACTGCGCCGGCTGATTCAACAGATCGAGCGCGCCGCGGTCTTCATACTTGTTAAACAGGGTGCCCTTGACCATGCTGATAAATCCATTCAGCGTGGTGAATCCGTGATGCACAGCGCTCGGCTCATACCCGCAGCTCACCATGCAGTTCGCGCACTTCGGGTTTCCGCTCTCGGTGCCGTAGCCGTCCCAATCGGTCAGCTCCATCAATTCCTTGAAGGTGTCGACATACCCATCCTGCAGCAGGTAGCACGGCTTCTGCCAGCCGAAGATGTTATAAGCCGGCGATCCCCACGGCGTACATTTGTAATTTTGCTTGCCCATCAGGAACTCGAGGAAGAGGGGAGACATATTGAACTTCCAGCTTTTCTTCCGGTTTGACAGAATCGCCCGGAAAAGCCGCCGCGAACGCGCCCGCCCAAGAAAGTGCTTCTGATCGGGAGCCTTGTCGTAGGTGTAGCCCGGAGACAGTACAATCCCCTCGACACCCATCGCCATCACCTCGTCAAAGAATGAGCGAGCGCTGTTGGCGTCCGCCCCGTCAAAGAGGGTGTAATTCGTCGTCACGCGAAAGCCGCGCCTTACCGCCTCTTTGATTCCCTCAACCGCAATGTCGTATCCGCCCTCACGGCATACGGAGAAATCATGGTGCTCGCGCTGGCCGTCAAGGTGAACCGAAAAGGTCAGATACTTCGACGGCGTGAACTCCGGCAGACGCTTCTTTAACTCCAGCGCGTTCGTGCACAGATAGATGTACTTCTTTCGCGCGATCAACCCATTCACAATCTCGACGATCTGCGGATGCAGCAGCGGTTCTCCGCCGGGGATGCTCACCATCGGCGCGCCACACTCTTCGACCGCTGCAAAGCATTCTTCGGGCGACAGGTTCTTCTTGAGAATGTGCGGCGGATACTGCACCTTGCCGCAGCCAGCGCAGGCCAGGTTGCAGCGGAAGAGCGGCTCCAGCATCAGGACGAGCGGGTACCGCTCGCGCCTTTTCAGCTTCTGCCCGAGGACATAAGTCGCGACCGTCCACATCTGAGAAATCGGCACAGCCATTGAGTCAATCTCCTGTGAGTCTTCAGTCCACAGTCATTAGTTGCCAGTGCATATGTTCGCAACACATTCGTCTAACGACCGAGGACTTATAACTGAAAACTTCTTCTACGCGCCGCGTTCAATCGCCTTGCGGTACGTCGTCAATGCCAGCAGCGGGAAGTAATCCCGGTATAGGTGATAGGCAAGGTAGAAAACCCGGGGAAATCCAGTACCTGTAATGATCGCCTGCTTATCCGCCCCTGATCCCATGCTTTCATCCCAGGTGCCGTCGGCCATCTGGCCGGCAAGCAGCCAGCGAATACCCTTGGCAACCGAGTCGCTGCGCGTATCGCCCGCCGCCAGCAATCCAAGCAGCGCCCAGGCGGTTTGCGACGGCGTACTCGCGCCCATGCCCCGCGTCCCCGGCTCATCGTAACTGCGGCAGCTCTCACCCCAGCCGCCATCGGAGTTCTGTACCATGCGGATCCACTCCGCCGCCTGCTGGATCTGCGGCTCGTGGTTCCAGACTCCGATCGCCTCCAGCCCGCGCAATACGAGATAGGTGCCGTAGAGGTAGTTCACGCCCCAGCGGCCGAACCAGCTGCCGTCCGGCTCCTGCTGGTCGTAGATGAACTTGATCGCCTTCTCTACCCGCTTGTCGCGCTGCGTGTAGCCGTAGGTCGCCAGCGTCTCCAGAATGCGTCCCGTAATATCGACCGTCGGCGGATCGAGCATCGCGTTGTGATCAGCGAAGGGGATGTACTGGAAGATCATCTTCGTATTGTCTTTGTCGAAGCTCGCCCAGCCCCCATTCCGGCACTGCATGGCAAAGACCCAGTCGATCGCCCGCTTGGCGACATCGTACTGGTACCGCTCGCGCGGGTTATCCACCTTGTTCAGCGCCAGCAGCACCTGCCCCGTGTCATCCACATCCGGATAGAACTCATTGTTGTGCTCAAACGCCCAGCCGCCTGGATCGGCATTCCGAACCTTCACTGCCCAATCGCCCTTATGCCGGACTTCCTTCGACAGCATCCAGTCGACCGCCTTCAACAGCCGCGGATCGTTGCGCGGCACGTCGGCCTCGCCCAGGGCAAAGACCGCCTGCGCGGTATCCCAGACCGGCGACACGCAAGGCTGCATGCGGAAGGTCGGCACCGGATAATCCGGAGTTCCGTTGGGCTCATCGATCCCTAGCTTCTCAAACTCATCCATCGCCCGAATCACCTGCGGATCGTCGAGCGAATATCCCAGGTGGCGTAGCGCAATGATCGAGTTCAGCATGGCGGGATAGATCGCACCCAGGCCGTCTGACATCTCCAACCGCTCCAGCATCCACTTCTCGGCCTTCTTCAAGGCAATCTGCCGCAACGGTCGAATATGCACCCGCTCGGCAAGATGAATCAGCCGGTCGGTTGCCAGGAAGAAATTCCTCCAGCTGACCAGCTTCTTCCGGTCAAAGCGCAGCCGCAGATCGGCGTTTTCCCGGCCGCCGACAAACAGCTCATCAATCCCTTGCTCCGGCGCCAGCTTCTTGAACGGCTTCTTCGCGTAAAGGATCGACAACGGCACAAGAATCGCCCGCGACCAGGAAGAAATCTCGTAGATATTGAAGTAGAACCAGTT
This sequence comes from uncultured Acidobacteriaceae bacterium, assembly GCA_963790505.1. Lineage (GTDB taxonomy): Bacteria > Acidobacteriota > Terriglobia > Terriglobales > Acidobacteriaceae > Acidisarcina. The sequence goes on from CAWBOT010000005.1 coordinate 70,296, forward strand.
CGGGAAGAGAACAATCTCGGGAGGAATCGCCGGTACAGCGTCGTAGTCGTATTGTCCGATCGAACACAGATAGATCTTGGTGAAGGTGTTACATTCCACAACGCCGCCGTGCGCAAGGATCCACTCCCGCGCTTTGGCCATCGGGGGTTCGTCGCGCGACATCCCCATCAGTTTTCCCGCCAGGTAACACTTCACCGACAAGCTGATATTCGACGGGCCGCCCGAATAAATCGCCCACCCGCCGTCGGCATTCTGATAGCGGAAGATCTCATTTAGCGCCCTCTTCATCTTTCCCGGGTCGCCGGTGCCCAGCAGCACGTGGGCGAAGATGTAATCCGCCTCAAGCATTGCATCCGCTTCAAGCTCCCCGCACCAATAGCCGTCCGGATGTTGCTTGGCCAGCAGGCGCTCCCGCGCCCGCAACGCCGCCGCGGCTACTTCTTCGAGCGGGGCGTCGATTCTGCCGAATTTTGGGGAAGTTGGCTCAGCGATTGGCAGTGCGCCAGCCTTCAATGTTCCGGAATTTCCGCTTGCTTTCGTTACATTCATCGTGTCGATAACCGACCTGCTTCCATCGATCCCAACAAGCCCAGACCCGAAAAGGGTCACACGCTTGCGAGGCTGACCGCAGGTGCCTTCGCGATCGCCTGCACAATCTCCGGTGGCAAGCCGAAGCGCACATTTTCGGGCATCACTTCTACTTCTTCGACGCTGCCAAAACCCTTTTGGCGCAAATAATTTACGACGTCCTCTACCAGGACCTCAGGGGCCGAAGCGCCGGCCGTCAGCACGACCGTCTTCACTCCCTCCAGCCATTCGGGCTGGATCGATCCCGAATTCTCGATCAGGTGGCTCTGCGTGCTCAGGTTCCGCGAGACTTCGACCAGTCGGTTGGAATTGGAGCTATTGTCAGACCCAACAACGAGGACAAGGTCCGCCTCATCGGCTACATTCTTCACCGCGACCTGGCGGTTCTCGGTGGCATAGCAGATGTCCTGCGAGTGCGGCCCAACAATCTTCGGAAAGCGCTGTTTCAAAGCGGTAATGATATCGCGCGCCTCGTCCAGGCTCAGCGTTGTCTGGGTCAGATAAGCCACCCGCTCGGGATTAGGGACCTCAAGCGTCTGCACTTCCGCAACGTTCGAAACAACCTGCGTCACATCCGGAGCCTCGCCCAGCGTTCCCTCAATCTCGTCGTGATCGCGATGCCCAATCAGCACCAGGGAATATCCCTGCTTGGCGAACTTGACCGCCTCCACATGGACCTTCGTCACCAGCGGACACGTGGCATCGATCACCTTGAGCTTGCGCTCTTTGCTGCGCTCGCGTACCGCCGGCGCCACTCCGTGGGCGCTGTAAATCACCCTCATGCCCTCTGGAACATCGTCGATGTCATCCACAAAAATCGCGCCCTTGGCGGCCAACTCATTGACAACAAATCCGTTATGGACGATCTCTTTACGTACATAAATGGGCGCGCCAAAGGTTTCCAGGGCAATGCGCACGATATCGATCGCACGGACGACACCGGCGCAAAAACCGCGCGGCTTCAGCAGCAGGACACGCTTTTCCGCATCGGGAATGACGTGAAGAAGGTCAGAATTAAAGGTGTTTGTGGCTGTGGCTGTCACACTGTTGAGTATACAGGGCAAACCAGCCCAAAGTAACGTGAACCGCTGCCCGGACTCAGGCCCAGAAACGCTCCATCTTCAACCGGAATCCCTCAACCGGGCCCTCGCCCTCCAGAAACTCCGGACGAACTATCGTCTCCGGCGCCTGCCCCGGACGATAAACAATGGCGAGCTTGCGGATCGGGTCGATCAGCCAACCAAGCTGCGCCCCGTTGCTCATCCACTTGCCCATCTTCTTCTCGACGACAGCCGCACGATCGCTCGGCGAACGCACTTCAATGACAAACTCAGGGCAAAATTGGCCGAACTTGCGCCTCTCCTCGCGGCTCAAGGCGCTCCATCTCTCCGGCGAAATCCAGGCCGCGTCGGGCAGACGAAGGGACGAATCCGGAAGGCGGAACCCGGCATTGTCATTGACCGCAAAGCCCTTGCCCGTCAGCTCCACCCAATCATCCAACTTCTTGAAAACATAGCCTTCGAAATTGCCGCCTTGCAATCCGGCCGGAGTCATCACGAGGATCTCTCCCCTCTCGTTGATCTCAAATCGATAAGGTTCGTTGGCGGCGCAGAAGGCGAGGAACTCCTCATCGCTCATCGGAGCCGCCGGAACGATCCTCGCCGGCAAAGCGATCAATTCGAATGTGGATCCCATCGCGACCCTCCTGGCAAAATTCTACGCGTACACCACCAACACCGGGTGCCCATCCTTCGCGTCCTTGGCTAAGGGGGAGGATCAAATCCCTTGTCCTAGTATTCCCATTCCCACCGCACTTCAACTCACCGGCTCGCCTTCAGCATCTGCTCCGCATGTTTCACCGAAGTCTCCGTCACCGCAGCCCCGCTCAACATCCGCGCAATCTCCTGCGTCCGCTCTGATTCGTCAATCAGTCGCACCGCAGTCTTCGTACGTCCCTGCTGTTCGCGTTTCTCGATGAGGAAGTGCTGATCGGCGAAGGCCGCGATCTGCGGAAGATGAGTCACGCACAACACCTGCTGCGCCTTAGATAGAGCCTTGAGCTTTTGCCCCACCGCCTCAGCGGCCCGGCCTCCAATGCCGATGTCAATCTCATCGAAGACCAAAGTTCGCGGAACCGCAGCCTTGCGCTTACCCTTTGAGGCAGCGTGATTCGCGCCTTCTTCGACGGTGACTTTGAGCGCCAGCAGAACCCGCGACATCTCTCCACCCGAGGCAATCTCATCCAGCGGCTTGAGCGGCTCGCCGGCATTCGTCGCGATCAGGCATTCCACCGTGTCCCAGCCGTGCGCGCTCCAGCTATCCTCGTCGCGTCGCGACCTCACCTCGACCGCGAACTTCACCTTCATCGCCAGGTCGTTGATCTCTTTCTCCGCCAGCTTCTCGAGGCGCTTCGCAGCCGACTCGCGCTCCCCACTCAACGCGACCGCAGCCAGACGATAAACCTCCGCCGCCTGCACCAGTTCGGTCTTCAGGCTCTTGAGAATTTCGTCGCGGTTCTCAATCTCCGCCAGCTTGCCCGCGACCTCTTCTCCATAGGCAATCACCTCGGCCAGCGTCGCGCCATATTTCCGCTTCAGCCGCTCCAGCAGCGCCAGGCGATCTTCAATCTCCGCCAACCGCTCCGGCGACGCCTGAATTCCCTCGGCATAATCCCGCGCCGTCGCGCCCACATCCTCGACGACCGCCCGCGCCGATGCCAGCTGCTGCACCGCCTCGACAAACTTGTTGTCATATCGCGCCAGCTCTTCGAGATGCTTCCCCGCCGCCCGCAGCGAACCCTCCGCCGAGTTCGTACCTTCATACAGCAGCTCATAGGCGCCCAGCGCCGCCGCGTACAACTTCTCGGAGTTGACCAGCACCCGCCGCTCTGTATCGAGTGCATCATCCTCGCCGCCAACCGGACGAACCTCTGCAATCTCTTTACTCTGGAAGCTCCACAGATCAGCCGCCCGCAGCCGGTCCTGCTCATCGCGCTGCAGCTCATCCAGCCGCACCGAAATCTCCCGCCAACGTGAATATGCCCCCGAAACCGCCTCAACCAAAGAACCGTCAGCAGCGATACCAGCAAATCGGTCCAGCAATCCCCTCTGTTGCGCCGCGTCAAAGGCTCCCAAGGTCTCGCTCTGCGCATGAACCAGCGCCAGCTCCGGGGCAAGCTGCCGCAAAACCGCAACCGTTGCCGGCTGATTGTTCACATATACCCGGCCCTTGCCATTCTGCAGAATCTCCCGCCGCAGAATGATCTCCGCGCCCTCGGCATCGATCCCATTGGCCTCGAGCGTCGCCTCGGCTCCCGGAGTGCTCTCAAAGACACAAGCCACCACCGCCCGGTCCGCCCCGTGCCGCACCATATCCGAAGAAGCCTTGTCCCCCATCAACAGCGCCAGCGCATCCACCAGGATCGACTTCCCCGCGCCGGTCTCGCCCGTCAGCAGGTTCAGCCCCGGCCCAAAGACCGCAATCGCATGGTCAATCACCGCATAATTCTCAGCGCGAAGTTCGAGCAGCATGGTTCCTCAGGGAGATTCTTGCATGAACCGCCACGCGCAGGGTGGACTGCTTCGCGCTCCTCTGTCTAACTTCGTCCTCCACCTAAGGGGTGCCCCATATCTGAGCGCGCAAAGCGCGCCAGATGTGGGAGGATCAAAGGCATCGTCCTAATCTCGGCCCCCCACAACCAAAATGGGTGCCCCATCCTTCCGCGCTTTTTGCGGAAGGGTGGGTGGATCAAATCCCGCCACCTCCCCAACCACTTCCCCAAACAAAAATCCCCCATTAAACTTACCCACTGAACCCCGGAGCCCAAAATGACTATCGCCGAAATCCTCCTGCTCGATTACGAGCCCGAAATCCAGAACACCCGCCGCATCCTCGAACGCATCCCCGACAATGCGCAATGGAAGCCCCACGAAAAATCCATGCCCATGGGCCGGCTCGCCGTCCACGTTTCTCGGCTCCCCGACTTCGCCACCACGATCCTCACCACCGACGACCTCAATCTCGCCAACCATAAATTCCCCCCGATGGTCTTCGAGAGCACCGAAAAGCTCCTCGCCGATCTCGAACAAACCAGCACCGAAGCCCGCCATGCCCTCCAATCCGCCACCGACGAACACCTGCAAGCGAACTGGAAGCTGAGCTGGGGCGAAAAGGTAATCGCCAACGGCCCCCGCGCCGTCCTCTACCGGACCATGTTCCTCAACCACCTCGTCCACCACCGCGCCCAGCTCACCGTCTACCTCCGCCTCAACGAAGTCCCCGTCCCCGGACTCTACGGCCCATCCGCCGACGAACAGTAAATGAGCAAAATCCGCAGCTTCGTCGTTTGGGTGTTTGAAATGCTCTGCGAGGCCATTGGAACCACCTTATGGATGGCGATCCTCGCACTCACGAAGTACGGCCCAGATCGCGGACACTATCCCTACGGACACGCGGGGGTTCTTTTCGGGGTTAGCTCATGGGTGCTAATTGAGTTTGCGATCACCGGTTACCTATTAACGACGCTGCTCGCTGCCCAATTCTTGCCACGTGCTCGTTGGTTTTTCTATCCCTTAGCCTCGTTTGGCCTTTACCTGATTCATTCGGGAATATTCTTTGTTTTGGCCGGAAACCGACTACTTAACAAAGAAAACCTAACCATCCAGGTCGGCGGAGCATGTATTGCCTTCGGACTCACACTAATCGGAGATCGCTTCCGACGGCGCGGCTCGCTCGTTTTCGGATTTTAGACCTGAATGCCGGGTGCCCCATGTCCCTGTCGACATGGGTTTCCTAGAGTCACAATCGCGGCAAGAACACGTCTGCCGGCAGATGGAAGCGCTGACTAAGTCCAACGATCAGCTTGACAGTAAGCTCCCGCTGTCCCGACAGAAACATTGACACGGCACTCTCGTTGCCAAACTCAGGAATCAAGTCCCTTTGCTTCAAGCCCTGCTGCTCCATGAGATATCTGACAATCCGGTCTGGCGTCGATTTGGGCAGCGGGTAGTGCCCATCCTCATAAGAGGAAACCAGTAGAGAAAGAAGGTTGATAGCCTCAATCTGATCGCGCGTCGGCTCCTCGATCGCGGTGAGATGAAAGAGGACCTCCGTATACTCTGCAAGGTCTTCATCGGTGTGAATGACGCGAGGCCCGCCTTGCGCGATCGTCTCAGCCAGGTCTGCCAAAAGTGTGCTCATCTGCCAAACCTCCTGTCCCAGTTGCTGCGGAACGCGACCACGCGACCGAAGTACTAAACCTCGTAGCAGCGCCAGATTCGGCCCAAATCAAGCGTGAACCCATTGACCGGCCCACTGCCTTGAAGCGTCGCCGCCATGACGCAAACCGGAGCAACGCCGCGCTGATAAACGAAGACCCGCTTCTTGTAAGGATCGATCAACCACCCCAGGCTCACGCCATTCTCGATCCACAACTCCATCTTCGCCTTGGCAGGCTTCAATCGATCGGTCGGCGAAATCAACTCCACCACGAAGTCAGGAGCAAGACGCAGGAACTTCGCCAGCATTTTCTTATCAAGCCCCTTCAGCTTCTCCGGCAAGACATAGGCCGCATCCGGGTTGAGCATCGAGCCGTCGGGAAGGAAGAACCCGCAGTTTGAGTCGAACATCCGTCCCCGTTCATGCTCATTCCACCAGCTCCGCAACTGCCAAACTATCTCCGCGTTGCCGTCGCTCCCGCTGCCTCCCGTCGGTGCATGCACAAGGACCTGCCCTTCTTTCGTCCGCTCCAGTCGAAACAGATCATTCGCCAGACAGAACGCCTCAAAGTCATCGTCTGACAGAAAGGTCGGGGAAACGAGGCTCACCGGCAATGTCTTCACGGGAAGATGGAGGGCCGCGTTCATGCCCTGATTTTATGCTCAGAACGTGGGTTCTCGGCGGGAATCCCCAACATTCCGTTGACTCTCCCACCCACCTGCGGTATTCTTTAGTTCTTGCGCAGTTCCGCGCTTGCGTCCCTGTGTGTTCGCACTTTTCCCACAGCGATGCTCACCCGGAAGGCCCTTCAGCCTCAAGTCTGCGCCGCTCACGCGAACCTAAAGGTTTCTCTCCGTGGGAAGTAGCCCCGCGTGGCAACAAATCGGGATTTGTTTTGACCAGAATCTATCGGTTCTAAAGAGGAAGAGATGTCGACTTTTGTTCCAAGCGCAAATGCGATCGACCGCAAGTGGTATGTAGTGGACGCCAGCGGCAAGACCCTGGGCCGCCTCGCCACCGTCGCCGCCAGCTACCTGGCCGGCAAGCGGAGCCCGCAATACACCCCCTATATCGATGTGGGCGACCACATCATCGTGATCAACGCCGAGAAGATCCGGCTGACCGGCCTCAAGAGCCAGACCAAGCTCTATCGCCGCTACACCGGCTTCCCCGGCGGCCTGCGCGAAGAGTCTTTCGTCCGCCTCCTCGCCCGGCGCCCCGAAAAGATCGTCGAAGAAGCCATCAAGGGCATGCTCCCCAAGACCAAGATGGGCCGCAAGATGTACACCAAGCTCCAGGTTTACAAGGGCGACAAGCACCCTCACCAGGCGCAGCAGCCCCAGCCGCTGGAAATCAGCGCATAAAAGATTTGGCAAAGTTTTGTCCGAATTTCGGTGGAAGCAGTGGGCTTTAGCCCACTGAATTAGGCACAGATTCATAGGGCTTTAGCCCTGGGCTCTTAAGAATTCAAGACTAGGACGGTTATGGCAGATCTGGTTCAGTATTACGGCACGGGACGGCGCAAGTCGGCAATCGCCCGCGTATTCCTTCGCCCCGGCACCGGCAACTTCAAGATCAACGGCAAGGGTTACGAGGAATATTTCGTCACCGAACAGCAGCGCGTCTCGGCCAAGCAGCCCCTGGTCCTGACCGAGCTCCTCTCCAGCTTCGACGTGGTCACCACCGTCCGTGGCGGAGGCGTCTCCGGCCAGGCCGATGCGGTCAAGATGGGCATCGCCCGCGCCCTGCTCGAGTTCAACATCGAGCTCCGCAAGCAGCTCAAGGCCGATGGCCTGCTCTCGCGCGACGCCCGCATCAAGGAACGTAAGAAGTATGGACAGAAGGGTGCACGCGCACGCTTCCAGTTCAGCAAGCGCTAAAGAGAAGCAAGCAGGAATTTTTTGAAATGTTTGGTGCCCTGTTTGGGTACCTAATCAGAATCGGGTGCCCCAGGTCCCTGTAGTTGGGACCTGGGTTCTCAAGTTTTGGTAAGTAACCAATCTCCCCGCCAGGGGAATAAATTCCGGCCAACCCGGAATGCAATCTAAATAGGAGGCTGTTTGGCTAACATCACCATGAAGGAGCTGCTCGAAGCGGGAGTCCACTTCGGGCATCAGACGAAGCGCTGGAACCCCCGCATGAAGGAATACATCTTCGGCGAGCGCAACGGCATTTACATCATCGATCTGCAAAAGACCTTGAAGATGTTCAAGGAGGCCAGCAAGTGGGTCACTGACCTGACCGCAACTGGCAAGGTCATTCTTTTTGTCGGCACCAAGCGGCAGGCGCAGGACGCCATCGCCGAGGAAGCCAACCGCTGCGGCATGTTCTATATCAACAACCGCTGGCTGGGTGGGCTCTTGACAAACTGGATCACCGTGCAGAAATCGGTAAAGCGCCTTCAGGAACTCGATGAAATGGCTACAGACGGCCGCTACGAACTGCTCACCAAGAAGGAAGTCATCAAGCTCGAGCGCGAGCGCAAGCACCTCCAGGCCAACCTGGCCGGCATCAAGAACATGAAGCGTCTGCCCGACGCCCTGTTCATCGTCGACTCGAACAACGAAGCGATCGCCGTCGCCGAGGCCCGCAAGCTCGGCATCCCGGTCGTCGCCGTCGTCGACACCAACTGCGACCCGACCGTCGTCGACTACGTGATTCCCGGCAACGATGACGCCCTGCGCGCCATCCGGCTGTTTACCTCCAAAATTTCGGACTCGGTCATCGAAGGCGTCCAGATGCACACCGACAAGGCCTACCAGAACCTCGCCGGCGTCTCTGCCTCAGCCGATATCGAGACAGCTGAATCCGAGGACAAGCCCGTCGAGCACGCCGGTCTCAGCCCCGAAGAATTTGCCGGAGACGAGCCCGAGGTCGATCTCGAAGCAGCCCTCGGCGGCGGAATCCGCAAGGCCCCGGCCGCCGTCACCGCTCTCGACGAACCCGAGGTTGTCGAGCAGGCCGCACTCTAAAGCCACTCAACAGACTCAACCCTCTGAAGCGTGGCCAACCCGGCCACGCTTCATCTGTGTGTGGTGGAAGCAGTGGGCTCTAGCCCACTGAATAAGACATGTGAACACGAGGCCTTTAGGCCTGGGCTCTTGAAGACAGAGGTTTTTTGAAGGGGCACGGCCTCAGCCGTGCCATCTATAGACCGGAACAAGAAGGGGCTTCAGCCCGGAGGGCTCTCACAGGCCTTCTACAGAACAGATTTAAAATAGAACTGGAGAAACAATGTCGACCATGACTGAAACCCCAATTTCCGCCGCCCAGGTTAAGGACCTCCGCGAAAAGACCGGCGCGCCCATGATGGATTGTCGCAGCGCCCTCACCGAAGCCAAGGGCAACATCGAAGAGGCCGTCATCGTCCTGCGCAAAAAGGGCATGGCCTCCGCCGCCAAGAAGGCCTCCCGCGCCGCCAACGAAGGCGCCGTCGGAACCTACATCCACGCCGGCGGCAAGATCGGCGTCCTCGTCGAGATCAACTGTGAGTCCGACTTCGTCGCCCGCACCGAAGACTTCCAGGAGCTGATGAAGGACATCGCCATGCACATCGCAGCGACCGACCCGCGCTACGTCCGCCGCGAAGATGTCACCGCGGAAGACCTCGACCGCGAGAAGGACGTCTACCGCGCCCAGGCCGCCGCCACCGGCAAGCCCGCGCCCGTCGTCGAGAAGATCGTCGAAGGCAAGATGAGCAAGTTCTACGAAGAGGTCTGCCTCCTCGATCAGCCCTTCATCAAGGACCAGACCGTCGCCATCAAGGACATGATCGCCACCAAGGTCGGCAAGCTCGGAGAAAACATAACCGTCCGCCGCTTCGCCCGCTTCAAAGTAGGCGACACCAACTGGACCGTAGCCCAAACCAAACTCTCCACAGAAGAGTAAGCATCAGCGGCAACCAAACAGAGGGCCCGGAGCATCGCTCCCGGCCTTCTTGCTTTTCCCAGCTAATTGCGGAGCATCCATCAGCAGCAGTATCATCTGAGCATGAGCCCCGCGCGCAAACCGATCGTCATTCGCAGCAAGCCCCTCAGCACCTATGAGGTCGCCGAAATACTCGGCGTATCGAGGAAGCGCACCGACGAATTGATCGCGATGGCCCGCGGCGCGGGCGCAAAGTCGAGCACCAACCCGAAGCGAGCCGCCAAGGCGAACGGCTCCGCCCCTGTCGCAGCCCGTCAAAACCGCACAAGGAAGACGTCCGTCGTCGCTATGGACCAGAGATCGGCCGCCCCCGAGCAGGCAGTTGGCGACTGAGGCAGTACGCCCTTCCGTCTTCCTGAATATCCCGTACGACCCTCGCTTCGAGAGTCTCTTCCTCGCCTACATATCCGCAATTGCCGCCTTTAACCTGGCTCCCCGGGCAGTCTTGGAGATTCCCGGAGGCGGCCGACGCCTCGACCGCATCCTCGACCTGATCGGCGAGTGCCGCTACTCCATCCACGACCTCTCATGGGTGCAACTCGACCGGACACCTCCCGCGACGCCCCGCTTCAACATGCCCTTTGAACTCGGCCTCGTCGTTGGCCGGGAACGCCTCTCCGGCGTCGAACATGAGTGGTTCGTCTGCGAAAAACAGCCCTACCGCCTGCAAAAATCCCTCAGCGACCTCAACGGCACCGACCCCTACATCCACCACGGCCAGGTCGCCGGACTCTTCGGCCAACTCGCCAGCGCCTTCGTCCGCCTCGACCGCCGTCCAACGACGGATCAAATGCAAAGCATTTACCGCAAGCTCCGAAAGCAACTCCCGCACCTGATCCAGGAAGCCGGGGCCAACTCCGCCTTCGAAGCCCGCGTCTTCAAAGACCTCTGCGTCCTCGCCAGCGCCGCCGCAGAGATCGCCATCCAATAGACTGCATCGCGAGGCAGAAGAGCAAGTTCAACGAAGAGGTCTGCCTGACCCATCAACCCTCTTAGATCAGCCCTTCATCAAGGACCAGACCATCGCCATCAAGGACATGATCGCCACCAAGGTCGGCAAGCTCGGAGAAAACATCACCGTCCGCCGCTTCGCCAGCTTCAAAGGACGCGACGCCAACTGGACCGTAGCCCAAACCAAGCTCTCAGCAGAAGAGTAACTCGGCACTTCCAGGAAGGTGTCATCCTGAGGCGAAGCCGAAGGATCTGCAGTTAATCATTGTCAAAGGCCGGGAAAATCTCTCGCGGCCTTTACACTTACAAAGACTGTACTTGGCAACGAATGACAGGTAGATGACAGAAGAGCGAACCTTACAGTCGATCATTGATCCCTTCGTAAAAGGTGTCGGTGGAGAACTTGTGTCCGATCTGATCGTCAGTCCGAATCCTCCGTCAAATGCTGACTATTATTTCCGGCGCAGCAATGTGATCGCCGAGCTGAAGTCCCTGCAGGCAGGGGGATATGCAGCCTCGTTTCATCGAAAACTTGCCGACCTCACCGCGAAATGGCATCGGCAAAGGCGTTTCCTTGTCTTTGGGACAGTGCAAGTTCAAAGCAGCAAACTTCCGGAGGACTGTCGCGAGGAGATGTTTGCAGCAATGGCCGGATCAATACAGAAGCACGTTATAGCAAAGGCGAACGAGCAGATCAGGAGTACAAAAGCCCTCTTGGGGAAACCAGATGCCAAAGGCCTTCTGTGGGTGGCAAGCGATGGAAATAGCGATTTCCAGCCTGAAGTGGTCTGGTATCTGCTAAACCGGGTGCTGCAGAAGAAGAAAGAGAGCGGTGATCTTGCATATTCAAGCATCGATGGAGTCGCATACTTTAATCCGCGGATGCCGGCAGTGATAGCAAACCAACCAGCGCCGGCCCTATTCTGGTTCAGCCGTCCTCGCCGCCTTGAAGACGATCAATCCTTAAAGGATTGCCTTTCTCTGTTATCGAGCAATTGGCCGAAGTACGTGACCTGGGCACAGGGCACGCCGGTGCACGACATAACGGGAGCGCCAGCTGATCTTCGTTTTCCCGGAGCGGACAAACTTCCTCGGATCGAGCCTAATTACGATTGAAGTCGGGTTCAGGCGGCCCGTCTTCACCCCGGTTCCAGTTCCAGGTCCCGAGCGGCACAGTAAAGAAGTCCACAAAAGGGCTTGCCATGACGATGAAAGCGTTCTTCGACGAGAGTGGTTTAAATCCCCACGAAGATAAAGGCGGGTGGCCAAGGTCTGAAATGCACAACAAATGCGGGTGCCCCAGGTCTCGCCTTTGAGACCTGGGTTTTTCGGATGCCGCAAATTCGTCGAGGAGGCGCATCTTGCGTTAGCCCCGAACAGAAGCTTCCTGAACCGAACTAAGACCCGCACTCTGAAGCTGGCTCAACGCATCCCAACCCCGCCGGACGCTCAATCACCTGGCTACTCCAGGGAAGGCCGCGCTCCACCCACGCCGCTCTCAGCTCAGCATTGGTCTTATTGCAGTCATGCTAGCCAAACTCGGTGCCGCAGCTAGGGCAGATGGTGAAATCCTTCAGGAGGAAACTTCAGAGCCGCATACGCACAAACCGGACATGTGTACATTGGTCGAATCCGTCCGCCAGCGGCGAAGTCACCCCAAAAGACCCAGCCAGCCAACAACTGCTCCGCCGTGCCCAAAACGGAATGCTCGAAACCGATCGCGCCCCACGCGAAGTTAAGGAACTTTTCAGAGAGCTGCACGTCCGTTAATCAGGTTGCTATCACGAACCGCCTCGATCTGGCTCCCATTCATCCGCGTGCTCCCGGTCGACCCGGTCTTCGCGGTTCTCCTGCTCTTCCTGCTTGCGGCGCTTCTCCCGCTCTTCGCGCTCCTCGTGGCCATCGCTCATATCGAGTCCTCCTGTATTGAGGATATCCAGAGTCCCTCAAAGCTCTTTCAGGGCCCTTGTCCAGAGCCCCAGGGGACTTAGTTGAAAGAGGTGCAAATCATCCCTGCCTTCGTCCCCAGAGCGGCGATGCCGAGAAGCCGCGAACGAATATTCTTCGGATTGGCCCATATCTCAAAGCCATAATCGCGACCGAGCCTGGTCCACATCGTCCCCTCCCAGACGACTCCCCTCGTCGGATGGGTGTGTCTCGCCGCCTTACCCGTCTCGGCCGCCACCACCGCATAGGCAAAGGCGTCATCCACAAAGCGGCTATGGGTTCGTCGGATCAGATACAAATTCATACCGTATGTCCCCATCGGACGCACCGGATCATGCGCCCGCGGCGTAGCGCGGCCGCTGAGCCATTATGCGCCAATAAAAGTGCAGGGGCCGGGGGGCCCCCTGCGCCTCAGTGATTGCTCAATTTGCCCTCGACCAGAACCGCAAAGAAAGCGTGTCCAAAGGTAGTTGGGTGCTCCGCATCCCACCACAGGTTGTGGACCGGATCGGCGCATTCGGAAAGCAAAGTCAACCCGTCCAGAACCACGCATGGATCGGTGACATCGGTAAAGCCGAAATGCGTCTCCGAGTTGGCAACCGCTTGAAACGTGCGGAAGACGTGGAGCCGGTAAATCTCAATGCCTGGCCGCAAGGTATCAAAGGCAAGCTCGTCCACGAGCGACTCATTGGCATAAACGGAAGTTTCGCTGGCAAACTTGACGAACGCCGGCCCTCGCAGGGCGGCGGCGGGGAGCTGTCCAACGTCAATCAGTTCCGGAATCAGAAAACTCTTGCGCCGGCCAGGCGCAGAGTCCTCTCGATGTTGTGCAGACCTTGGGCGATTGCGCATGCCAGTGGGCGAGCATCCAGTTCTGTGGCGTCCAGAATGTCGTTGCCGCCGCCCTCGATAACGTAAAGGGCATGCGGATCGGCCTTCCCTCCGTTGGCCGCGAGGTACTCGTTCACTTCATCCAGAACGCTCGGAGTCGGCAGCCCTCCGGTCGTGCTCTCTACCAGCAGATCGGCGCCGGCAAAGGCATAGTTCGTGCCTCCGGCCGACGAAGGCTTCATCGGCAGCTTCCAGTCGCTGGCAACGTCTTCGATCCAGATCGGCCCATTCGAGAAGTGCCCCGGGTAATAGGGAGCTGGCGGGTAGGTGAAGCCGTAGTTGGCGGCGAGCGCGGTAAGATTGCCGACGTCGTTATAACTGTCGCCAAAGACGACGATCTTGTCGTAGGCCTGGGCCGCCACGCTCCCAAAAGCGCTCAGAACGAGCACGGCCATGAGCCGTGCCATTGGTCGGATGGACATGATGGATTCTCCTTTGAGACTCGCACGGGGAAGGGTGCTGAACTGCGAAGCACTCTAGTGCCGCCGTCTCAAACCTGTAAAGAAGAATCTGGAGATTCTGACTTCTTTGTGTTCGCCGACCATCGAGTTTGGCGCGGGAGACTAACCCGTACCCATCGCCTGCAACGCCTCCAGCCGCGCCTTTTTCAAAGCAGCCACCGGCTCGCCGGTCGGATAGAACTCCATCGTGATGAACTTGTTGTACTTCAGCTCTGCAAGCTTGCGGTAGACGTTCGCGTAGTCGATCTCGCCCGTCCCCGGCTCATGCCGTCCGGGCACATCGGCGATGTGCACCAGCCCCACCAGTTCGAAGTTCTTCTCCAGCTTTTCAATCAGGTTCCCGTAGGCGCGCTGCTCATGGTAGAAGTCGTACAACACTTTCAACTGCGGGCTCGCTACCTCGCGCACAATCTCGAAGCCTTCGGTGACCGTTGTCAGATATTCCTTCGGGGCCTCCAGCGGGTCGACCGGCTCGATGACGAACTGGATGCCGGCAGCCGCGGCCAGATCGGCGGCGCGCTTCAGGTTCTCGACGGCCGCCTTGTGCTGCACGCTCCGCTCCATGCCATCGATCACGTTGCCTGACCGCAGATTGATCATCGGACTGTCCAGATCCTTGCAGACCTTGATCTGCTCGGCGAAAGCGGCCAGAAAGGCGTCAGAGGTGCTCGGGTCAGCGAAGCCCGGCCTGACGCCGCTGAGAAGATCGAAGACCAGCCCAAGCGAATGCATCTTGGCCTTGATCTTTTGGGTGTCATCCGGCGACCACTTCCGCCATTGCCCTGTAAGCTCGACACCTTGATAGCCGGCTTCTGCCACAATTTCGAGGCATCGGTCGAACGGAGCCTGCTTCTCCAGCGTCCAAAGCATCACCGAAAACCGGACGCCGGGAGAGACTGGTGCGGCCTGCATTTTCTTGAGAGAGAACGCCTGCGCCAGAGTCGCGCCGACGGCAAGCTGGCTGAATTCACGTCGATTCATCATGCTCCGAATGATAAAGCAGGGAAGTCGAGTGCCGCTTCAACCCGTCTGTCTAATTTAGTCGGGGTATGCGAATTCGTCTGTGCGAGCCTTCGATCCTTCGGCTGGGCCGGGGAGCAGCGCCTCGACCAGGGCTGTCCATTCAGCCTCAAGAGAAGGGCGGTGCCAGCTTCGACCGGAGCGCCGGTACCAGTAATCGGCATTCCAGTCGGAGCCCTCTTTACGGTGCAGATAGGCGTGGACCGCCATGCCATCGGTGGTCTGGAGCGCATCGACCAGCGAATGAGCGCGGGCCCAGTCGCCTTTGGCGTCCCACCATAGAGCAGCCAGCGGAGTTGGGAGATTTGAGGGTGGTTCCGACTGCGAAAGCGAGGCGGTGAACTGGACCGAATCCATGGCTGGATTTTATCGCCTCGCAGGTCGGTCGCGGTCGAAGCTGAACGAAGGCGTGGCGCCGCCTGAGCGGCGCCATCCATGACCTAATCGGAGCTGTGCTAGACGGTGACCGCGTGCGCGGTGTCGACGGAGTTCGTGATTGCCACCGAGTTCGTGCCCTTCACCTCAGCGCCAGGCTTCTCCTGCCCCGGTTTGCGGATATCGATGCCGCCCTTGAAAAAGGCGCCGTCTTCGATGCTGATTCGCTGGGCGATCACATCCCCGGTCAGTGCGCCCTCGCTGCGAATGTCCACGCGGTCGCTGGCGTTGATGTTGCCCTCGACTTTGCCCAGAACAACGATCTCACGCGCGGAAATATTCGCCGAGACCTGGCCGTTACGACCCACCGTAACCCGGTTGCCGGGCAGGTTGATTGCGCCCTCGACCTTGCCGTCGATATACAGCGATTCCGAGCCGGTTACTTCGCCTTTGACTACCAGGCTCTTGCCGATTGTGGCCTGATCGTTCGGCGCCTGGGTCGCGCTCGCGGCCGCGCCGGGCCGTACGGCCGGCGTCGGTTCATACGCCGGGGTGGAGGGAACTGAGGGCCGCACTGGCTCATTGCTTGGCGTCGAAGAGGCGTTCGCGGGCTGATTGGGTTTCCACATCGGATTCTTTGGTCCTTTCCTGCTTATGGCTGGTAGTGCACGTCGATGTCTGGATAATGAGATCGTCGCGGGATGCCCCGGACGTGCTCGAAATATGGGTAATGAAGACGTCGGCATATTCGCCTGTATGAAGTCGCTACACATTCTCGATGCTACCGCAACGAAATCTCTACGAGCGACTGCACTCGCTAAATCTTAACGATCCGTGTCCCATTTTGCACGACGCGCGCAATTTTCCCATGCGAGAAAACAACGCCAGACTCACATTCGATACGTGCTCTACTCTTGAAAGAGAGAAGCTGTTACACTCCGCAGCCAATTTCTACCGCATCCTCGTATGACGTACGCGCCAATGAATTGCCGATGACCGACCGCGACCTGATCCGCCGCATCGAACGCTCCGCCGGCCAGCGCGCCGGCTACAAGCAGCTCGTCCGCGAGCTTGGCCTGGGCGGCGGCCGCGACCGCCGTCTGCTCGTTGAGCAACTCGCCCGGCTCACCGCGCGCGGCCAGCTCATCAGGCTCGACCGCGACCACTGGACGCATTCCGCAAGAGCCGCTCAGCCGACCCGCGACAACCTCGCCGCCGGACGCCTCGACCTGCACCGCGACGGCTACGGCTTCGTCCGGCCCGAAGTGCAGGCAGGCCGAGCCGCGCCGAGACGACATCTTCATCCCGCCCAACGAGATCAACGGCGCCATGCAGGGCGACCAGGTGCTCGTCGAATGCTCCCCCCGAGGAGCGATGGCCGGCAGCTCGGCCGCATCGTCCGCGTCCTCACCCGCCGCAACCCCACCGTCGTCGGCATCTTCCACTACTCCGCGCAGACGCAGCGCTTCCCTGAAGGCAACTACGTCACCCCCTTCGACGAGCGCATGACCCAGCCAATCCTCATCCCCGACGGCATGGAGATTCCGCCTGCCCCGGCGAAGGCGAACCCGCATCGCGTCCTCGGCGAAGAGGCGCCGCGCGCCGAGAACCTCGATCTCGACAACCTCGAAGGCCTGGTCGTCGATGTCGAAATCACCGACTGTCCCACGCCGACTCGGCCCGCGCGCGGCCGCGTCATCGAGATGCTGGGCGATCCGGATGCCTTCGGCGTCGACGTCGAGATGATGATCCGCAAGCACCATCTGCCCCACGTCTTTCCCGACAACGTGCTCGCCGAAGCCCGCGACGTCGCCCACCTCGACCAGGAAGACGTGGCCGAGCGCCGCGATTTTCGCGACCTGCCCATCGTCACCATCGACGGCGAAACCGCCAGCGACTTCGACGACGCCGTCCTCGTCACCGCGAACTGCCGACAATGGCGTATCGAGCTCCAGGTGCACATCGCCGACGTCGCGCAGTACGTCTCACCGGCACCGATCTCGATCTCGAAGCGCGCCTGCGCGGCAACTCCGTCTACTTCCCCGACCGCGCCGTGCCCATGCTGCCGCAGGAGCTGTCGACCGACATCTGCAGCCTGCGCCCGAACGAAGACCGGCTCGTCTCTCGCTGCCTCATGCAGATCGACGCGCACGGCGAAGTGCTCGGCTACGAGATCTGCGAAGGCGTCATCCGCTCCGCACGCCGCATGACCTACACCCAGGTTGCGGCGATCATCGATCCTTCGCGGGACGACCATGAGGCCACCCGCGCCCAGTTCGCCGAGCTCGTTCCCGACTTCGAACGCATGAAGACGCTGGCGTTGCTGCTCAACAGGAAGCGCCAGCGCCGCGGCTCCATCGACTTCGACCTGCCCGAGCCGGTCATCGAATTCGATCAGCGGGCGCCATGCGCGACATCGTCCGCTCGCCCGCAGCTGGGCCAACCGCCTCATCGAAGAGTTCATGCTCGCCGCCAACGAGTGCGTCGCCACCTGGCTCGAGCAGCTCGGCATCCCGTCGATCTATCGCATCCACGAGAAGCCCGACGCCAAACGCGTCATCGAGTTCGAAGAGACCGCCGCTGCCTTCGGCTACTCGCTCGGCATCGGCGCCTGCCCGTCAAGAGCGTCCAGATGAAGTCCGACCGCCGCGATCAGCAGCGCCGTCAAGACAGCGGAGGAAGCCGTGATCAGCGAGGCCATAACCAGCCCCGCCAGCACGAGATCGCCCAAGAAATCCCGGTGACTCCGCAAATGTACCAGCGGCTCACCGCAAAGATCGCCGGCAAGCCCGAGGAGCGCATCCTCGCCTACCTGATGCTGCGCTCGCTCAAGCAGGCCCGCTACAGCGAGAAGAACGAAGGCCACTTCGCCCTCGCCGCGCCGAGCTACACGCACTTCACCTCGCCCATCCGCCGCTACCCCGACCTCATCATCCACCGCATCGTCAAGGCGCTCCTCGCGGAAGGAGCAAACCCCAACGGGGCACTTGTTCCCGGCGAGCCCCACGCGCCCCGAAGCAAATGGTCATCCCGACCGGAGCAACACAGCAGAATCGAGGGAGCTGCGGTTCGCGACGATCGCAAGACCATGAATGCGGGCGCCACCGGCACGACCGCCCCTTTTGCGGGCTTACCTGGAAGCGGTCCGCGAAGGCCAACCATTCCCATCCCCGAATCCGAACTCGCCGCCATCGCGCAGGAGACCAGCCAGACCGAACGCCGCGCCGCAGAGGCCGAACGCGAACTGATCGAGTGGAAGAAGATCAAGTTCATGCGCGACCGCGTCGGCGAAGACTTCGACGCGATGATCCTCAATGCGACCAAATACGGCCTCTTCGTCGAGCTCGACAATCTCTTCGTCGAGGGCCTCGTGCCCCTCGACTCGCTGCGCGACGACCACTACACCTATCGCGAAAACACCCGCGAGATCATCGGCAGCCGTCATCACCGTAAGTACTCCATGGGCCAAAGAGTCCGAGTGGTCCTCGACCGCATCGATTCGATACAGAAGCGGTTACAATTCGCGCTGATTGAGGAAGAAATCCCTGTGAGCCGGTCGCCCAGGCCGGTCAAAGGCAAGCAGGCCGCGGGTAACTCTCTAAGATCCAGCCGCCAAAAAACCGATGGCAAATCCAAACCGAACGCCCACCCCTACAAACCGCCGAAGGCAAGCAAGCTCAAACCAAAGAAGAAGGGCAAGCAAAAGCGGCGTTGAGGCTTAACACTCGTCATCCTGCTGCACGTGAGCAACGCGCAACGATAATTGATATGACGCGCGGCAATTTGCTGGCCCTTTTGTGCTCATCGGGAGCGCTCTACTAAACTCTATCCAGGCATTCATTCCATGACTATCAGCTTCCGCAACGCCCTTCCCAAACTCGCCGTTCCACTCCTGCTTACCCTCCTAGGTACTCTCTCGCCAGTCCTCGCCCAGGAAGCTTTCCACGTCAATCGAGACCTCTACTCCGCGACCGCGGATCCTGCAGCGGATATTATCGCCGCGAAAGCCGCAGCTCGCCAGGGGCACAAACGCATCCTCCTCGAGTTCGGCGGGAATTGGTGCGGCGACTGCCAGCTGCTCGATTACTACTACCACCAGTCGCCGAATGCAGAGCTCCTCGCGAAGCACTTCGTCGTCGTACGCATCGACATCGGACACATGGACCATAATATGGATATCGCCCAGAAGTACCATGTGCCCGTCACCAAAGGCGTACCCGCTCTCGCCGTCCTCGATGCAAACGGCAAGCTGCTCTATTCTGAAGAGCCCAAAGAGTTTGAACACTCCAGTCCCGAAGCCATTGCCGCTTTCCTGAATCGCTGGAAGGGGTAAATCGTTCCGGTCGTCTGCCTGTTTCACCTATCCTCGGTGACCGAGCCATAGATTCCCGTCAGCCCCAAAACAGAATCTTGAACCCTTCCGCGCCACACCACATCAATTAGACGTGTATCGAATTGTTGATCGAAGGCAATTCAACCCGGAAAGGGACCATATGAGCAAGCTAAGCAACAAAGTCGCAGTGGTAACCGGTGCTTCCAAAGGCATCGGAGCGGACATCGCCAAGGGCCTCGCCGCTGAGGGCGCGTCTGTCGTCGTCAATTACGCCTCGTCCAAGGAAGGCGCTGAGAAGGTCGTTTCCGCAATCGTGGCAAAAGGTGGTAAGGCCATCGCTGTCCAGGGAGACGTCTCGAAGGCCGCCGACATCAAGCGCCTCTTCGCTGAGACCAAAAAGGCCTATGGAAAGCTCGATGTGCTGGTCAACAACGCAGGTATTTACAAGTTTGCGGCGCTCGACGAAATCACCGAGGAAGACTTCCATTCGCACTTCAACCTCAATGTTCTGGGGCTGATCCTGACAACCCAGGAAGCAGCGAAGCATTTCGGCCCCGAGGGCGGCAGCGTCATCAACATCGGTTCGACGATCACCGCGCTCAATCCGCCCACAACTGCGGTCTACACGGCGACCAAGGGCGCAGTCGACTCGATCACTCATGTCCTCGCGAAAGAGCTCGGCCCAAGAAAGATCCGTGTTAACTCGCTGAACCCCGGTCTGGTCGAGACAGAGGGCACCGATACCGCTGGAACCGTCGGCGGGGACTTCGAAACGCAGATCGTCGCGCAGACTCCGCTCGGCCGTACCGGTCAGCCGAACGACATTACGCCGATCGCGGTCTTCCTGGCGTCTTCCGACTCCGGATGGCTCACCGGCGAGACCCTGCTGGCTTCGGGCGGCGTGCGTTAAAACGTCCAGGGGCTGCACCAGCAGCCCCGCTCGGGCAAATCCCCCTCCAAGTCAGATCGCAGCTGCGCAAGGGCCTCTTCCCCCGGTCCGCAACTTGAAGCATCCTTCCGATCTTCGCAGGCTGCAACTTGACATCCCGCTCCTTCCCGGCAATCCTATTGAATTCGCTACATGAATTCTTAATGGTGCGGGCTGACGCCCCCGGTTGAGGAGTTGAGGCATTGAAGGTCCGCGTTCTGTACCACGACCGCTGTTTCGACGGAGCCTGCTCGGCCTCGCTTTTTTCGCGCTTCCATCGCGAGCGCATCAATGTTGCCGCCGAGTACGAATACCACGGTTTGGTGCATCGCGCCGGGGCGCTCTTTCGCGAGCAAGACTTTGGCGGCGAAGAAAATGCCATTGTCGATTTCAAGTATTCAACTTCGCCGCGGATCACCTGGTGGTTCGACCACCATCTTAGCGCTTTTCTCAGCCCTGAGGACCACGCGCAATACCTGCGCGGCATCGAAGACGGCAGCTTCACCGATCGCCGCTTCTACGATCCAAACTACACTTCGTGTACCAGCTTTATCGCCCACATCGCGGAGACCCGCTTTGGCTTCAACGCAGCCCCGGTTGCGGAACTCATTCGTTGGGCGGACATTGTGGATGGCGCCCTCTACGAAAGCGCCGAGGCTGCGGTGGAGATGGCTGCTCCGGCGATGAAGCTCACCCTGATCATCGAGTCGAGTCAAGACCCCGAATTCATTCCCCGGCTGATTCCGCTGCTGACCTCGAAATCCCTCGATGAAGTGCTGGCCGAGCCCTTCGTGGCTTCTCAACTGCCACCGCTGCTTGAGCGCCACCGGGAAGCAATCGGTCTCATCCGTGACCGCTCGGCGGAGACTGCGGGGACGATCTTCTTCGATATCTCTGACCATCAGCTTGAGGGGTTCAACAAGTTCATCCCGTATTACCTCCATCCAGATGCGACTTACTCGATTGGCTTATCCAGGTCCAGCTTCCGCACCAAGGTTTCTGTGGGCTCAAATCCCTGGACCAAGGCCGATCCCGCCCATTTGCTGAACCTGGCGGCGATCTGCGAGCGATACGGTGGCGGCGGCCACGCACGCGTCGGAGCAATCTCCTTTCCACCCGACCAGGAAGTGAAAGCGCGCGAGGCGGCAGCGGAGATTGTCGCTGAACTGCGGGCCCACGATCCGATGGCCTAGAATCGTGCCTGGCATCGACTGCCCAGGTGGATAAATGAGACACGGCTTCTCAAGTTGCCGCTTGGCTCGAGCATGGAAGCTCGCCGCGCTCGGCCTTCCGCTTCTCCTGGCGGCGGCCACAGGTTACCAACCCTGGCAGCTTGGTCCATTTGTCCGTCCCGCGAGCGGAAACCCGGTCATCACTCCGGACAAGAGCGCAATCTTCCAGGATCCTATTTTGAAATCACCCGTCCACTGGGAGGCGCTGCACACCTTCAATCCGGCGGCGATCGTTCGTGATGGCAAGGTTTACGTTTTGTACCGCGCCGAAGACGACAGCGGCACGATGCAAATTGGCATGCACACCTCGCGTCTCGGACTGGCGGTGAGCGACGATGGCATCCACTTTACGCGGCAGGGTGCGCCCGTATTTTATCCGGCGAACGACGATCAACAGGAGCGCGAGTGGCCCGGCGGCGTCGAAGACCCGCGCATCGTTCAGGCGCCCGACGGCACCTACGTACTGACCTATACCCAGTGGAACCGGAAGACCTACTCCGTCGGAATAGCTACCTCAAGAGACCTGCTGACCTGGAGCAAACATGGTCCGGCCTTCGGCAGCAGTGGGAAATATGCCGGGTTAAAGTATAAGTCGGCCGGGATCGTAACTCGGGTGGAAGACGGCAGGCTGGTCGCGGCGAAGATTCGCGGCAGCTACTGGATGTATTGGGGAGAAATCCACATTCATCTAGCGACCTCGACCGACCTGATCCATTGGAGCCCGGTGGAAGACGGCAGCGGGCAGCTAATCGAACTGCTCTCCGCGCGGTCTGGACACTTCGACAGCAGCTTTCCAGAGACCGGGCCGCCTCCGGTGCTCACTGACAAGGGCATTGTAGTGATCTACAACGGCAAGAACGCTGCCAGGGATGGCGATCCGACACTCGGGCCGAATGCCTATGCTGCGGGACAAGCTTTGTTTGCGGTCGATGATCCGGCCAAGCTGATTGCGCGGGGCGACAAGCCCTTCTTCTTTCCGCAGATGAGTTACGAGAAGACCGGCCAGTACGCCGCGGGAACAACCTTTGCCGAGGGACTCGTCCTGTTGAATGGCAAATGGTTCCTTTATTACGGCTGCGCGGATTCCCTCGTCGGCGTTGCGATCTTCAATCCCGAGAAGAAGGGATCTTCCCAGTGAGACGCGCTCCGAAAGGCCGCAAGTAACGATAGTGTTGAGGTATGGCGTCTTTCGCGGAAATCTCCGAGCTGGTTGCCAGGGTGAGCTTGGATGCCGGTTTCTCCACCGCGGGAATCGCGCCGGTTCCTGAGCCTGGCTCCGACGACGACTATGCAGAATTGGGACTTGTCGAACCGTGGATTGCGGCAGGACGCGCCGGTGAGATGGACTATCTCAAACGGCGGGACGAAGCCGGCCGGCTGCTGCGGTCTTCGCTCCGAATCGCGTTGCCCTGGGCGCGGTCGGTCATCGTTTGTGCGGCCAACTATAACTCGTCAGCTCCTAAATCGATCGATCCGGTAGCACCGGACAAGGGCTGGATTGCCAGATACGCCTGGACGGGGCAGTCTTCCGGTGAAGCTCCGGAGCGGCCTTCCGACTATCACAAAGTTTTGCTGCGGCGATTGAAGTTGGTGGAAAGCCGGTTGAAAGCAACTCTAGGTCAGTATGAATCACGATGTTATGTGGATACTGGGCCCGTCGTTGAGCGGATTTATGCCAAGTATGCGGGCATTGGGTGGACGGGCAAGAATACCTGCGTCATCAATCAAAAATTAGGATCATGGCTCTTTCTGGGAGTTATTGCTACTTCGATAGAATTACCCGCTCCGGGCAGCGCCAGCGTCCAGCCCGATCGCTGCGGGAGCTGCCGCCGCTGCATTGACGCTTGCCCGACGGCAGCGCTCACTGCTCCGTATCAAATGGATGCTGCGCTGTGTATTGCCTATCTGACCATCGAAAAGCGGGGAGAGCTTCCGGTCGAGCTGATGCCGCAGATGGGGCGGCATGTATTTGGTTGCGATATTTGTCAGGATGTCTGTCCGTGGAACCGCAAGGCGCCAATCGGCAGCGATACTGAGTTGCAGACCAGGAGCGAGCTGGTGAATCCTGCGCTGGAATGGCTCGCGGAATTGGATGAAGCCGGCTTTGCGCGGACCTTTTACGGTTCGCCGGTCAAGCGAACAAAGCTCTCCGGCCTGCGGCGAAACACTGCGATTGCCATGGGGAACTCAAGGCTGGCTGGCTTTCTTCCCAAGCTGCGCGAATGGCGCGAATCGCACGACGCTGCATTGGCCAAAGCTTCGGAGTGGGCCATCGCGCAGATTGAGAGTTCGTGAGTGCAGACTTTGAAACTAGAGCAGGCGTCAGGCGCGGTTGCGCTGCACATTCGCTGCGTTCAGTCCCTTCGGGCCCTGCTGACACTCAAACTCCACCGCCTCTCCCTCATTCAGGCTCTTATAGCCGTCTTCCTGGATCGCGGAGAAATGTACGAAGACATCTTCCCCGGTTGAACGCTGGATGAAGCCATATCCTTTGGCCCCGTTAAACCACTTGACCACCCCATGCTCTCTCATGCCAACTCCTCTATGACTACCTTGTAGACCCGAAGTTTCCCCTGAAAACACGACGAGCCGCCGAACGCCCAAACACAGCGTAACGACAGCTCTCTATTCCAGTGACCCTTGAGATCGGTGATACCAAAACATCCAGAAAACGGCCTTCCGACAATTACTTTCGTAACATGCGAGGCTACGATTACCTATCTTGTATGACAGACCGTGAAGTGAAAGCAAGAGAAATTTTGACCCCCTGCTCCGCGGCCTTCCCAAGTGAGAAATCGTCACAACTGCAGTGGCAATCTACTCCGTGCGGCCAGTGACCCTCTCCACGCAGCGCTCTGGTAGCATCGGCACACGGAGTCATCCACAGCAATGCACGACCTTGGGAACGAGCACCGGCGTCGGCCCCAGCGCCAGACCTATCGAGAGACCGGCTCGCTGATCGTCTCGCTCGCGAAATACCTGACTCGCACCGAAGTGCATACTTATGCATTCAGCGTTGCGGCCAACGCGATCCTGTCGCTATTTCCTTTTATTGTCATGATGTATACCGTGGCGCGGCGCGTCTTCCACTCGCAGCCGATGGAAGACGTGGTGGGAAACATGGTGCGCTACTTTCTTCCCACCGGACAGGATTTTGTCGTAAAAAATATGAGCCTGATCGCGAACGCGAGGAGCGGCGTGCGCGTCGCGGCGGTAATCATGTTGCTGGTTTCCTCAAGCGGCATCTTTCTGCCGCTCGAGGTTGCGCTCAACCATGTGTGGGGCGTTACGGAAAACCGGTCTTACCTGAAGAACCAGTTCTTATCGACCGGCCTCGCGCTGATCGTCGGCGTGCTCGCCCTGGTCTCGGTAGCGGTGACCACCTTTCAACACTCCCTGTTGACGCTGATCTTCTTCGGCCATGTCGATAACGCCGTTTTTCGTTTCGTCGCGCAATGGCTGTTGCAGCTCTCCGCCGCATTTCTAAGCGTGACCCTGTTTCTCGCGATTTATTGGGTGCTTCCCAACCGCCGGCTGCCGGTGCGCGCCGTTCTGCCCAGCGCCCTTATCACCGGGCTGCTTTGGGAACTGGCCAAATACCTTTACATCGCTGCGCTGCCGTGGCTGGATTTCAAATCGGTCTATGGGCCGTTTGCCACCTCGGTGGGGTTGATGATGTGGGCATTTCTCACCGGCTTGCTGTTGCTCGCGGGGGCCCATTACTCCGCAACAAGCTACACGCTCAAGCTCGCGCATCAGGCCGACCTCGAGGATGACGCCGCGCGTTGAAACGGTAACGAACGGCCGAATGGGTGGAAACTGTGCGCCAAAAAATCGTCTAAACTCAGGTCTACATGGCCCGGCCGTTGAAAAAGTTCGAAGCTCTGGTATACCGGCGACTGGGCCGCTTGCCGCCGCAGGGCAAGCTTCATCGGACGGCCTTTTGGCTGCTGGTCATCTACCTCCTGCTGGGGGCGGGTCGGCTGCTGCCGGG
This sequence comes from uncultured Acidobacteriaceae bacterium, assembly GCA_963790505.1. Taxonomy (GTDB): domain Bacteria; phylum Acidobacteriota; class Terriglobia; order Terriglobales; family Acidobacteriaceae; genus Acidisarcina. Next base: position 96,160 of record CAWBOT010000005.1, read on the forward strand.
CGGGGGAGGCCAGACCATCGCCGGGCTCAGCTTCCTGGTGCTCTGCGCCTTGATCGTCTGCTGCATTCCGCTCTTCTGGCGCTGGGTGATGCAGCGCCTCCTTTGGAAGGTCAGCAACCGGCTGGTGGTGACCTACTTGCTGATGGGCCTCGCCCCGCTGGTGCTCTTCGCGACCCTGGCGCTGGTGGCGGGCTATGTCTTCTCGGGGCAGTTCGCCACCTTTGCTGCAACCTCGGAGATCGATCGCGAGCTGGCCCATATAGCCGCTGAAAATCGCGCATTTGCAGTCCATATCGCCCGCGAGCTGGAGGCTAATCCTCAGGCAAAGACCATTACATTGCCTGAGTTTGACGACGATTCCGCAAGCAATCATGGCCATACAGACATGGAAGTGGCGGCCTTCGAAGACGGGAAGCAGCTCACTCTCTCCACCGCCAAGCCGATGCAGGCTGGCATTCATGAGATACCCACCTGGTTCAAGGGAAGTTTTCGCGGTATGGTCGTGGGCCGTGGCAGCGTATTTCTGCGCGCCGCTGACACCCAGTCGTTCGGCAACCATACTGTAGTGCTGGTGACCAGCTTGCCCCTGCAAAAAGACAACCTCGATCAGATCGCGAGTGGGCTGGGCACAGTCACGCTTGTCCCTGGTATCGACGATGAGGAAGACGAGAGCGGCGGCCGCGTCGCCAAGGGGATCGCAACGCGGCTGGGCGTTGCAGACAAGCGCCCTGCCGGACCGCCCCCTGGGCCACCGCAGCCCCGCAATAGAGTCACTTTTACCACCGGTGGCGTTCCGTCCGACGGTCCGGTTTCAGTACGGGTCAACGATCAGAACGGGATGGAACATCGGCCAGGCTCAATCACAGGCGGCAAATTGCCTCCTAGAGAGCAGTTCTTCGACGTCACAGTCTCGTTCGTTGCGCCGCTGCAAACGATCATGTGGCGCATGGGAACGACGCACGAGGCGCTGATTCACGTAAACTCACGGCCTTCGTTGCTTTACAAGCGCCTCTTCATCACCTCGTTGCAGGTGGCCGCGATCGTTCAAGACGTACTGATCAGCATCGCCGTCTTCTTTGCCGTGCTTGAGCTCATTGCCTTCATCATGGCTGTCCGGCTCAACCGCACCATCACTCGTTCGATCAGCGACCTGTATCACGCCACCCAGGAGATCGACGACAACAACCTCAGCTACCGGATCCCGGTCAAGCGCAGCGATCAGCTCGCCGCCCTCTCGACGTCGTTCAACGAGATGACCGCATCGCTTGAGGAATTGCTCGAAGAGCAGCGCGAGAAAGAACGGCTACAGAGCGAGCTGGAGATCGCCTACGAAGTCCAGAACAACCTGTTCCCGCGCGGTGACGTGGCGCTTTCCATGCTTGAGCTTCACGGCGTCTGCCGTCCCGCGCGAAGCGTGAGCGGCGACTACTACGACTTCTTGGTCTTTGGGCCGTCGACGCTGGGCCTCGCTTTGGGCGACATCAGCGGCAAGGGGATCTCCGCCGCTTTGCTCATGGCCACGCTACACTCCGCGGTGCGCGCCTACCAGTTTGCCAGCGAGGAGCTGATCACGGTGGGAACTGACGCCATGCTTTCGCCCTCGTTTCAGATGGAGAAGACGGGTGCCGCCGAGATTAACTGCGGCGAGATCTTCGAGTCTCCCGGCAAGGTGCTCGCGCTGCTCAATCGCCACCTCTACCGGAGCACCCAGCCCGAGAAATACGCCACGCTCTTCCTCGCCCATTACGAGGGCGCCGGGCAGCGGCTGACCTATTCCAATGGCGGCCAGTTGCCCCCGCTGGTCTTGCGCGCCGACCATGGCGTCACCCGGCTCGACCGCGGCGGCACGGTCGTCGGGCTGATGGACGGCATGAGCTACGACGAGGGCGTCGTTCACCTCAAGAGCGGCGACATCGTAATCGCCTACAGCGACGGCGTGACCGAGCCGGAAAACGAGTTCGGCGACTTCGGCGAGGAGCGGTTGCTTGAAGTGGTCGGCCGCAACCGGCATCTCCCATTGGCCGCAATCTCCGACCTGGTAATGCAGGCGCTTCGCAGCTGGATCGGGACCCAGGAGCAGCCGGACGACATCACCCTGGTGTTGGCCAGACAGCGGTGAGGTTAGATTTCCAAAGCGTCTTTGCCGCGCGCCACGCCGCCGTGATATCACATCAGCTATGACTGAGAGCACGCAGCACGATCCGGCGGAAGCAGCCAAGCGCGAAGCGGCGATTTGGGCGGCTTCGCAGGTTGAAGATGGAATGGCGGTTGGCCTCGGCTCCGGCTCGACCTCGGCGCTGGTCATTGAAGAAGTGGGCCGCAGGGTTGCAGCCGGCTTGAAGATCAAAGCCATCGCTACGTCTGAGGCGTCGCATAAGCAGGCGCTGGGGTTGGGTATTCCGATCACCGACTTTACCCATCAGCCGCATCTGGACCTCACCATCGACGGCGCCGACGAGGTTCAGGAAGGAACGCTCTTCCTCATTAAAGGCCACGGCGGGGCGCTGCTTCGCGAAAAGATTGCTGCCATGGCCAGCGGCCGGCTGCTGATCGCCGTCGATCCCCGCAAGATGGTCAAGGTGCTGGGCTCGGTCTTTACGTTGCCCGTTGAAATAGTCCCCTTTGGATGGGAGACGACCGCCAAGCGGGTGCGCGACGCCGGCTTCGCCCACGAATTGCGGGTGAACGACGACGGCAAACCTTTCGTCACCGACGGCCAGCACTACATCCTGCATTGCGATCTTCCCGGCTCGGGTTTCGCTCCTGAAGACGCCGCCGAAAGGCTCAAGCACATCGTCGGCGTGGTCGAGCATGGACTCTTTCTGGGAATGGCGAGCAAAGTGGTAATCGGCGCGCCCGGAGGCATCCATATCCTCGATGCGCCGCCGCGGTGAGCGGATCCAGTGTGGCGCGTAATCTGCCAGTACCCGACTGAAACCATCCCTTCGTAAGACAAGTCATTCAGGACGCCCCAACCTTTGATGATCGAGGACTAGATGCGGAAGAGCGATCCCGATGTACCGGTGATAAAAGCGATGTTTCTCGCAGCTGCGTTGCTAACGACCGGAATCTTTTGGGCCCAGCAGCCCGCAACGGCAACGAAACACCCTTTCACCGCGAGCGACTGGAGCACGCTGCGCAGCGCTCGCGCCGTCGCCGTTTCGCCGCAGGGAACGATCCTCTACCGGGTGAGCTATGGCGCAGCGAAAGGGCCGACCCAGTCCGAACTCTGGACCATCGGAGCCGACGGCAGCAATGCCGCTAAGCTCGACGCCTCCGACGACTTTTCCCCCATGGGCTTTACGCCGGACGGGGCAAGGCTTTATGGCGCATGGAAGGTGAATAAGCCGCGCCAGCTTGCGATATTTCCGATCGCTGATCACAAGGCAGCCTCTGTGCCAGCGACGGTAGTGTTACTACCTCGAGGCATCAAACTCGCGATGGCCTCTCCAGATGGCAAGCGATTTGCAATTCTTGCTGATCCGCGCCCTCCCGACCCCCTGGAGGATGTCCGCCACGTCGCTGAGTCCGACCAGTCGAGCCTCTACGTTGTGAATATGGACGGAACCGGCGGAAGCTGGTGGTGCAGCGGCCTGAAATCCGTCGGCAGCGCCGCGTGGAGCGCAGACAGCTCATCCCTCGCCGTGCTCTCGCAGGTGCCGCGCATCGGTCATCATGAGGTTAGCTCGTCCATCGATGTATGCACCGCGGCAGGCGTGCGGCATGTCACCGATATTCCAAACTCAGTGCAAGGCATTGCGTGGACGAACGGCGGAAAGACGCTTGCGTTTCTCTCCACCAAATCCGAAGTCCTGACGCCGGAACACGTGTGGACGGTAGCCGCCACCGGCGGCGCGGCGGAAGACCGCACTCCCAGCCTGCAAGGCACGGCTGTCGACCTACAAGGCGATCCAAAGGGGCGAATCTGGGTCGCTGTCGCCCACGGCGTCCAGGTCGAGCTGGAAGAGTTCCGCCATGGAGCCCTCCAACCCGCATATCGCTGGCCGGACGGCACGCTCGCTGGCGGCACGAAGGGCGAGTATGCAGCTGGAAGTGATCAGATCGTGGTGAATGTTGGCGACCCGGAGCATGCAACGAACATCGCTGTCCCTGATGGCGGCAACCTGCGCAAGATCACCCACGAGGGAGATTCACAGCTGGCGACAGTCGAGCTGGGACCCGTGAAGGTGGTGCGTTGGAAGAGCAAGGACGGCGTCGCGCTCGAGGGCATCGCGACCTTTCCTGCCGGCTATGTCGAGGGGAGGAAGTATCCGTTCCTGGTGCTGCCGCATGGCGGACCGGAGGCTAATGACGAACTGACTTTTGACGACTTTTCCCGAATTCCCGCCGGCCTGGGCTACGTCGTGCTACAGCCCGAATATCGCGGATCGACGGGTTACGGTGCGGACTTCCTTGCCGCGATCTACCAGCATTTCGGAGATCGCGCTTACCAGGACGTCGACAGCGCAACCGACTTTGCCGTTGCCCAGGGCTGGGCCGATCCTGACCGGTTGGCGATCTTCGGTTGGAGCGCGGGCGGATTCATGACTTCGTGGACGGTGACGCAGACCCACCGCTATAAGGCGGCAATCGAAGGCGCGGGCATTACTGATTGGGCTCCGTTCCTATGGACCAGCGATATTTCCCAAGTCGACTACGACGCACGCTGGACCGATGAAGACCCGGACGCCTTCCGCAAATTCTCTGCCGTCGCCTTTGCCAACCAGGTCACGACTCCACTGCTCATCCTGCACGGTGAGGCCGACCAGCGCGTGCCGACCTTTCAAGGCGTGGAGTATTTCCAGTTACTGGCGGCGCGGGGCAAGACGGTGCGCATGGTGACCTACCCCGGCTCCGGGCATTTTCCCTCGCTCTGGGAGCAGCGGCTGAACATCATGCAGGAGCTGACCGACTGGCTGGCGAAATATAACAAGTAAACTTGTGTCTACCGCTCCAATGCCTCAAGAAAGGCATTGGCATCAGACTGTCTGAAGTGTGGGCCTCGGATTCATGAGCGCAGGAGTTCACATAAGGTCGATGACATCTTCTCTCATGCGAACTTTGCTCAACGACGAAGCCGCCAACACCCGTGCCAAAATTGCCGGTATCTACGGCATATTGCTGGTCTTCAACCTGGGGGTGTGGTTCTGGGCGCTCGCCGCTTTTCACCGCTACCCGGCGCTTCTGGGAACAGCATTTCTGGCCTACAGCTTTGGACTTCGCCACGCCGTGGACGCGGACCACATTGCCGCCATCGATAATGTCACCCGCAAGCTGATGCAGGAGGGCAAACGCCCTGTTGCCGTCGGGTTCATGTTTTCGCTCGGGCACTCCACGGTGGTTGTCGTGGGATCGATCGCTATCGCTGCCACGGCGCTTGCTTTGCAGCACCGCATCGATGCGGCAAAAGAGATAGGAGGGGTGATCGGCACGCTCGTCTCCAGCCTCTTTCTTTTTGGAATCGCGGCCGTCAATATCGTCATTCTTCAGTCGGTCTACCGCGCGTTCCGGCGGGTCAGGCAAGGAGAGCCTTATGTTGAAGAGGACTTCGATCTCCTGCTCGGCGGCCGCGGACTTCTCGCCCGTCTTTTCCGTCCGATGTTCCGGATGATCCGGTCTAGCTGGCACATGTATCCGCTAGGGATACTCTTTGGCCTTGGCTTCGATACCGCGACTGAGATCGGGTTGTTGGGAATATCGGCCGCGGAGGCTTCGAAGGGCCTGTCGCTATGGTCGATCCTGGTATTTCCAGCGCTCTTTGCCGCTGGCATGTCGCTGATCGATACAACCGACAACATTCTCATGTTGGGAGCGTATGGCTGGGCCTTCCTCAAACCCGTCCGGAAGCTCTACTACAACCTGACCATTACATTGGTCTCAGTTGTGGTGGCGCTGGCAGTCGGCGGTATCGAGGCGCTTGGACTCTTAGCGGGACAGTTGCGTCTCAAGGGGTCGTTTTGGGACCTGATCAACAGACTGAACGCCAACTTCGGGATGCTCGGATATCTCATCGTTGGACTCTTCGCCCTGAGTTGGATGGTATCGATCGCCGTCTACAAATGGCGACAGTTTGACCGGCTCGAGGTCAACGTCTGAACCAGTGCTCCGAGTGTAGTCGTTCGCGGAATCGCTATAATCTGGACATATGCCGCTTCGTCGAATGTGCTGAGTTCAGGTGAACAATCCCAGAAGAAACTCGCGAGTGAAGGTTTCGCGTTGAGTCTTCTGCTTCCGACCGGAAATGCCCACTGAGCCACGCTCAAAGCTCTGAGGAAAAATGACTGAAGCCCACGTACATCCCCTGGAAAAAATCCTCGAGAGTCGAATCGCCATCATCGATGGAGCGATGGGCACGACCATCCGCACCTACAGCATGAAAGAGGCCGACATCCGCGGCGAGCGCTTCAAGGACTCGACGAAGGACCTGCTGAACAATGGCGACCTGTTTTCCCTGACGCAGCCAGCGATGATTTGCGACATCCACCGCAGGTTCCTCGAGGCCGGGGCGGACATCATCGAGACCAACACATTCGGCGCGACCAGCATCACGCAGAGCGAGTTCTTCGTCGAGGACCCTCGTGAGCGCGGCGGCCGGAAAGACCCAGACTTCTACCAGAAAAGTCATCGAAGATCCGTACCTCGTTGACCTGGCCTGGGAGATTAACGAACAATCGGCGCGGCAGTGCCGCGAATGGGCTGATCGCGTCGGCAACGAGACCGGGCGGCAACGCTTTGTGGCCGGGGCGATCGGGCCGCTGACCGTCTCTCTTTCCAACTCCCCTGATGCCGACGACCCGGGCTTTCGAGTGGTCACCTTCGATCAGGTGAAGACCGCCTACGCTCAGGAAGTCCGCGCCCTCATCGCTGGGGGCGTCGACCTGCTCCTGGTCGAGACGATCTTCGATTCTCTCAATGCCAAGGCGGCTCTGGTTGCTATTCGAGAGGTCTTCGATGAGGACAAGAAACTTCTGCCGGTCATGATCTCGGCAGCCGTGGGGCGTGGCGGCGAAACGATGATCTCCGCGCAGACGATCGAGGCCTTCTGGAACGCTGTGCGGCACATCAAGCCGCTGTCGATTGGGCTCAACTGTTCACTCGGCCCCGATCTGATGTATCCGTTTCTTGAAGAGCTGTCCGAGAAAGCGGACGCGGCGATCTCGTGCTATCCAAACGCCGGCCTGCCGAACCCGCTCTCCGAAACGGGTTTCGATCTGGGTCCGCCTGACATGGCCCGCTACCTGAGCGGCTTTGCCCAGGCAGGGCTGATCAACATCGCTGGCGGATGCTGCGGCAACACGCCGGAGCACATCGCCGCCATCGCCAAGGCGCTCGAAGGCAAAGCGCCGCGCAGGTTGGGCCAGATCGAGGTCGCCGCTTGAGCGCAGCCCCGAGTGCAACCGGGACGCCGAAGCCGCTCCGTCTCTCCGGCTCCCAGCCCTTCACCCAGCAACCCGGCGTCTACATCATGATCGGGGAGCGGACCAACGTCGCCGGTTCGCCCAAGTTCGCCAAGCTCGTCAAAGAAGGCAAGTTCGAAGAAGCGGTCAGCGTCGCCCGCCAGCAGGTCGAGAACGGCGCCAACGTCCTCGACATCTGCATGGACGAGGGCATGATCGACGGCGTCGCCGCAATGACTCGCTATTCTGCAGTTGCTGGGCAGCGAGCCCGAGGTTGCCAAGGTCCCCTTCATGGTCGACTCCTCCAAATGGGAGGTCATCGAGGCAGGCCTGAAATGCCTGCAGGGCAAGGGCATCGTGAACTCGATCTCGCTGAAGGAGGGCGAGGAGAAATTTCGCCAGCAACGCCGCCGCCATACTCAAATATGGCGCAGCGGCGGTCGTGATGGCCTTTGACGAACAAGGCCAGGCCGCGACCTACGAAGAGAAGATCCGCATCTGCGAACGCGCCTACCGGATCCTCGTCGACGAGGTCGGCTTTCCGCCCGAAGACATTATCTTCGACCCCAACATCCTCACCGTTGCCACCGGCATGGAGGAGCACAACAACTACGCCGTCGACTTCATCCGCGCCACCCAATGGATCAAGGCCAACCTGCCGCACGCCAAAGTCTCGGGCGGCGTCTCGAATATCTCCTTCAGCTTTCGCGGCAACAATAAGGTCCGCGAGGCGATGCATTCCGCATTTCTTTACCACGCCATCGCCGCGGGCATGGATATGGGGATCGTCAACGCCGGCATGCTCGAGGTCTACGAAGAGATCGAGCCGGAGCTCAAGGAGCTCGTCGAAGATGTTCTGCTGAATCGCCGCCCCGACGCAACTGAGCGCCTGGTGGACTACGGCGAGGCCCTCAAGGCGGCCGGCACCGGCGCGGGTGCGGCTGCGAACGAAAAGAAGGCGGAAGAATGGCGCAATGGCACGGTCGAGGAGCGACTTTCTCACGCCCTGGTGAAGGGCATTGACGCCTACATCGAGATCGATACCGAGGAGGCCCGCATGAAGCTGGGCCGGCCGCTCCTGGTGATCGAGGGTCCGCTGATGGCCGGCATGAGTGTGGTAGGCGATCTCTTTGGCGCCGGCAAGATGTTCCTGCCCCAGGTGGTGAAGTCCGCTCGAGTGATGAAGAAGGCAGTGGCGCACCTCACTCCGTTCATGGAGGCAGAGAAGCTGGCGATGGAAGCGGCCGGCGAAGTCGTCAAGGCGCAGGGAAAGATCGTCCTCGCCACCGTCAAGGGCGACGTCCACGACATCGGCAAGAACATCGTCGGGGTCGTGTTGGCCTGCAATAACTACGAAGTCATTGACATGGGCGTGATGGTCCCCTGCGAAAAGATTCTCGAACGCGCGAAAACGGAGAAGGCGGACATGATCGGCCTGAGCGGCCTGATCACGCCCTCTCTCGACGAGATGGTGCATGTCGCCAAGGAGATGGAGCGCCAGGGTTTCAAACTGCCGCTGCTGATCGGCGGCGCGACGACCAGCCGTGCACACACCGCGATCAAGATCGCCCCCCATTACAGCGAACCTGTAGTTCACATTTTGGACGCCAGCCGTGCGGTCCCAGTCACCACCAGCCTGTTGAGCGACGATGGCAAAGCGGCCTTCATCGCGAAACATCGTGCCGATTTCGAGGCGATCCGCAAGGCCCACTCCGCACCCCGCCAGCCAGTCGTCCCATTGGCGGAGGCCCGCAAACGGCGGACCCCAATCGAGTGGCGCGCCGATGACCTTCCCGTCCCGGAATTCACCGGTGTCCGCGTGCTCGACAACTTTCCTCTGGCAACGTTGCGCGAGTATATCGATTGGTCGCCGTTTTTCCATACCTGGGGGCTGAAAGGCATCTACCCCCGCATTCTCGATCACCCGGATCACGGCGCTCAGGCGCGCCAGATATTCACCGAAGCCAATGCACTGCTGGATTGCATCATCGAGAAAAGCTGGATCACCGCGCGCGGTGTCTACGGCTTCTTCCCGGCGAATGCCGTAGGCGATGATGTTGAGCTCTACACCGACGACAAGCGCGAAGAAGTGCTGCAGCGATTCCACTTCCTGCGTCAACAGGCAAATCGCGAAGGTAGTGAGCCGTGCCGTTCGCTGGGCGACTTCATTGCGCCTAAGGAAACCCGGCTGGCCGACTACATCGGAGCTTTCGCCGTCACCAGCGGCATCGGCCTGAAAGAGCTGTGCGACCGCTTCAAGGCGGAGAACGACGACTACAACGCGATCATGGCCGAGGCCATCGCCGATCGTCTCGCGGAGGCTTTCGCCGAGTGTCTGCACAAACGAGTGCGCGACGAGTGGGGCTACGGCCGCGACGAGAATCTAACCCCCGCCGATTTCATTCATGAGAAGTATCGCGGCATCCGGCCAGCTCCAGGCTACCCGGCTTGCCCGGACCACACCGAGAAGGCTCCGCTATGGCGTCTGCTCGATGTCGAAGCCAATACCGGGATGCTGATTACCGAGTCGTTCGCGATGTGGCCTGGGTCGAGCGTCAGTGGAATCTACTTCGCCCATCCTGAATCGCGTTATTTCTCGCTCGGCAAGATCGACCGCGACCAGGTCGCTGACTATCGTGAACGCAAGGGTATGACCATGGCCGAGGTCGAACGCTGGCTCGGGCCGAACCTGAACTACGATCCCGAGAAATAGCACGCAGTAAGCCCGGCGCTTGCAATCTTGGATCGAGAGGGTTAGACCCAGACTTCCCAGGGCTTGAGCGAGTGTTCAAACCGTTCCATCTTCACCCTCTCGCCATCGAACGTGACGCCCTCCAGCTTGAGTCTCGCTCTTTGCTCATGCGCAGCCTCGCCGCGCAACTTGATCTCGCCGCCTGCACCCAAGACCCGATGCCAGGGTAGCTGATCGGGAGGAGCGGTACGCAGCAGCTTCGCGACGGCGCGGTGCAGGCGTGGATAACCGGCGGCGGCGGCGACCCTTCCGTACGTGCTGACCTTGCCCGCGGGGATCGAAAGGATCATGCTACGAAAGGCATGATCGCGCTGCTCATCTGGCCGTAAGGCCTCACGGATGAGTTGTCTTTTGGCTTTGGCGAGGAAAAGTGGATCGAACCGGGATCGACTCGTCGGCCCTGCCCGGTTGGGTTTGACCACCGACCCCGGTGATTTCGTTGATTTCTTAGGAATCGGTTCCGGTTTGCGACGAGGCATAAGAGCAAGCCCTGTTATCCCATTATGCCCTGTGTTGCGATTTGGCAGTAAAGACCTCTACCAAATCCGGGCCGCGAAACGGCGCTGCTTCTCGGGGTGCTGTACGTCTGGAATGGTAGGCACGAGGAGACTCGAACTCCTGACCTCTACCGTGTCAATGAAACCTATAACCGTAACCTATTGATTCTATGAGCATCGGTGGCACCGAAAAACACTCATAGTCACCCGATAAACACGCCCAGCACCGTCGTCAGCACCGTCAGAGACCGTCGTCACACCCTTGTGTTCCGTAGTGGCAGAAGTTGATTTACTTGGATTTTTTTGGAAGCCGATGGGCGGGCGAACACGTTCCGCGCTGACCGAGACTCACTTTTCAAGGCATGCTCTCTGTACCGGTAACGGGCGGTCGGTCACCAAGCTCGGCGTGAAACGCAACGCCGTGATTATTGATTACGGGCACACCCGATGTGTCGACTCCGGCGGAAGGTCCCTGACATTTTAATCATTGAATTCGTCATCGGGGTTCCCTCTCTCAAACATTCTGCTCGTCGCGCTGTACTGTCTCTTGAAATAGGTTGCTCTGGGGATTCCAAGATCATCCTTGTAGTTAATTACCCCTACAAAATATACGGGAGATACTTTTGTGAAAGCCACCAAAGAATCAGGTACGACTGCGGCATTGGCCGCAGCGATACTGGAGGCAACGCTTTCCTGCATCATTAACCTGCAGATCCTCGCTTCACCAGACTGTAAACTTCCGCCATCAAGCGCACTGAGATCCTTAAGTTCAGATTCCGTCGGAACGTGAATCGTAACCATCGCAGCGTTCCTAGTGATATGTGCAGGAGTTCCGCCCACGTTAACTAAAACGAAATCAAGAGCATTGGCTGTAACTATTGCTCCACGCACGACAATCCGTGGGCGAAATTGCAAGACAAGGGTTTTCTCGGCAATATCCGCCTGACTCTTCATCAAGACAGCCTGAGTTTTGATCGCATCAAGGGTTTTCTCGGCAATTTCCGCCTGACTCTTCATCACGACAGCCTGAGTTTTTATCGAATCAAGGGTTTTCTCTGCAGTATCCGCCTGACTCTTCATCAAGACAGCCTGAGTTTTGATCGCGTCAAGGGTAACAAGAGCGACGACCGCCGCACCAAATCCGACAATGACAAGACCCCAAGTGGGAACGTTCGCTGGGGCAATAAGCTCACGCCACCGATAGGCTTTGTGTTCGGAATCGTCTGCCTTCTTGGTTCCCTCTTCTTGTATCTGCAAATTGCATAGACAGGTTTGCGGCGTAGTGCTCTTCTGGCCGTTTTCGTTTGGGGATGGCTTTTGCCTTTGCGTTCCACTCCCAGCAGCCCGGGACCATGAGGGAGGGGCCAGACAGAAGATGATGCAGAGTATCGCCAAACCTTTCGACATGGAAAGACTTTAGCACGGAAAATCGCTGATGCTGACAGTGCTCAGAAGCCATCCTGGCGTCTCACGGACTTTGCCGGTTATCCACAAAGTAACGGGATAGACACTGTTAGAACCCGGTGCAAACCTTTGCCGCGCTGTGCGTACCGGGATACCGATCAACTCAAGTTCCCCAGCAAGCGTACACGGGGGCGAGCCAACGCAACAGGGTTAAACCTTCCCCTTGCCGGTGCGCGTTTCCGCGCCTTCCCTTTCGGCACGACCACGGGCGATGCACTGTCATTGTCGCCCGAAAAATAACCTTAGCAACTCGCTCGAAATTCGCGGTAGCCTGTGCCTTCAATATATTCGTGCTTCGCAAGGTGCGTTTCGATATATTCGGGTTTCATAAAACTCCTCCACTTTTGAGCATCGAAGAACATGTCACAAGAAAATCAAGAGGGCAATTCCGCTGACACTGGCAACAACGTAAGCACCCATCAAACCTACTACAGCAAGAACACCCTCTCTGGCGGTGGAACACCGCCCAATTCTCTTCAGCCCCCGCGCGGCAAAAATCATGCCCCCGATGAACCCGAGCATTGGTGGCAGGATCGAAAATATAAGCTTGAGCTTTGCGGGTTTGCTGTCCTCGTGGGATATACCATCTTTTCCGGGCTGATGTGGTGGCATGTGCGGTGGACTAACAAAATGATGAGAGAAGGACTCGATGGAAACAACTCCGCGATCAAACAGACTCTGGACAGACTGGATTGGCAAGCTAAGGAAACCCACGAAATAGCTAAGCAAACTCTTACGGAAGCTACTCAGACCGGAAACATAGCTACTGATACTCACAACCTGGCGCTCACCGCCGCGAAGCAATCTGGAGCCGCGCAAGCGTTGGCCGAAGCCGCAAGAGATCAGGCTGAAACCTCTCATACTGTCGCTGAAAACTCCGCTAAGCAGGTAGCTGCTATGCAAAGGCAGATGGAGTCGGATCAAAGAGCGTGGCTTGGCTTTAATAATGTTGAAGTCAAGAGCGCCTCTACCGTCGATCCAGTGTCCGCCGACAATCCCAATGCGGGGACGCACTTGGGGAATGAGACGCTTCATATCTCCGAAATCGTGATGTCTGTCACAAACACTGGAAAAACCCCAGCTACGGTTATTGGCTATGAGGCATGTTTCACCCCCGGATTTCTTGACAGGGATGGACAGCCCCGACCCAAGAATGAAAACTGTTTTACGCCTGTTAAGTACGATCTTAGAGTCTTTGCTCCCGGTCAGGTCGATATTCGAGACTGGAAACCCGGCGTTGCCACGACAGGGACACAAATGGTTCCGGCCATATTCATAGCTATGGTGAATCTCACCTATTGGGACGTATGGAAGAAGCAGGTTCGGACGACGAAGCTGTGCATTTACGCTCCGTGGGGTGAGGCCAATAGATTTGTATATTGCCCCAATCCTGAAGTGAACAGTATGGAATGAAGCGCACACCCTGTCACGGCTAGCATCAGTGTTCACGTCAGAAGAGGGAAGTAACGTCGTGTATCAAATAACGGTTGATTTCTAAACACTAAGCTCCCAGCACCGTTCAGCACCGTGAGGAAATGGCGAAGCTACGCATGTTGTTGAAGGAATGGTAGGCACGAGGAGACTCGAACTCCTGACCTCTACCGTGTCAAGGTAGCGCTCTAACCAACTGAGCTACGCGCCTGCGCGGAGGGACATCGACATCTACGATAGTATCAAGAATCGATGGATCCCGGCGGAATCGGCCGATCGCTCCCGCTCTCTGCATTTCCGACATTCTGCGACTTTGAGCACCGCCGGGCTTCGAGATCTTCCGCGGATCGGTCCGGAAATGCTTTAGCATCAATCGTGTCGGGCTAATTTGTGCCTTAGAATGGAGGGGCTTATCCCGATCCCCCGGCTGCCATGAACGACCTGCGCGCTGCTCCTAATCAGCTCACGATTCTGCGACTCTGCATCGTGCCCTTCCTGGTGATCGCGATCCTGGATGGCAACTTCCGGACTGCCGCTCTGTTGTTTTTCGTCGCCGGCGTCACCGACGGCCTCGACGGGTTTCTGGCTAGGGTGCTGCATCAGCGCACCGTGCTGGGGCAATATCTCGACCCGGTCGCCGACAAACTGCTGCTGAGCACGGTCTTTCTGGTCCTTAACCATGGGGGATTTATCAGCCGCCGCGTAACCGTGCTGGTCTTTGGCCGCGATGTCGGCATCCTCGTGGTTTCGGCCATCCTCTATGCGAGCATCGGGATGCGCGACTTTCGCCCCAGCATCTACGGCAAGGCCAATACTCTTGCCCAGATCATCGCGCTCGCCTCGGTGCTAATCAGCCAGTTTTTCGCGCCGGGCTATGTACTCGCGATTCGCGAGGGGTCGCTCGATGCCACCATGGCCCTAACGGTCATCTCCGGCTTCAACTACGCGTGGCGAGTCGGGAGGAAGTTAAGCCTGACGGAAAGTGCCTCCGGTTAGGTCCCCGGCTTAGGTCTCCGGCAAAGCGGGCCGCCGCTGCGGAGACGTCACTCTTCCTCTACTTCTTCTTCCTTGCTCTCGATCTCCATATCGCGGAACTCGCCGGCCTCGAAGACCTCGCGGCATTCCTCGCATTCAACGTATTCGGCGTCCTCGCTGCGCGAGACGATCCGTACTCTGGGGTGGGAGCAGGGTGCGTTCATGTGGGGGTAATTTTCTGAAATTCAGTTATTCTCGGCCAGATTGTATAACCAGATCGTGCTGCTTTGAACAGACTTGTAGAACATATTTCGAACGCAACGGAGAGCGAATTCGCCGTTCACCCCGGCAATCGGATGGCGCCCCGTAAAGAATAGCGCGACCCGATTGTAATTCGGACATTAACGGTCGTATACTTAAACCTCAGATAGCTTTCGGGCTGTCGAGGGAAGCGGACCGCGGAAATGCTCAGGCTCACAAAAAAAGCGGACTACGGACTCATGGCCCTGAAGTTTCTCGCCGAGAACCCGCATAGCGCCTCGCTGAGCGCGAAAGATATCTCCGAGGCCTACCATATCCCGCTTCAGTTGCTGGCCAAAATACTGCAGCGATTGACCAAAGTGGGTCTGCTGCGTTCCCATGCCGGCATGAATGGCGGTTATGCCTTGTCCAAACCGCCAGCAGAGATCACCGCATTTGAAGTAATCCATGCGATCGACGGGCCGTTGTTCATCACCTCGTGCATTACGATCAGCGGTTCCTGCGACCTCAATGAGATCTGCACCATCAAAGAACCGTTGCGGCGGGTGAACGACAGTATCTCTGAGCTGCTGAAGAGCCTCCGCATCTCCGACCTGGTCGAGGCGGATGCAGCGAACCGGCACCATCAAGAAGCACCTCAACTGGTCACAATTCAATGATTCCGAATAATGGAATCGCAAAGAAGCAAACAAGAGGCGGAGAGTACAGGAAATGAGTCATACCGAAAACGGAAGCGTAGCGGTGCCGGCCGGCGTTCAGCTGCCGATTTACATGGACAATCACGCAACTAGCCAACTCGACGCCCGAGTGCTGGAGGCGATGCTGCCCTACTTCACCGCCAAGTTTGGCAACGCGGCGAGCCGCAACCATTCTTTCGGGTGGGAGGCGGAGCAGGGCGTGGAAACAGCGCGCGAGCAGATCGCCAGGCTCATCGGCGCCACTGCTAAGGAGATCATCTTTACCTCCGGCGCGACCGAGAGCAACAACCTCGCCATCAAGGGCATTGCCGAGATGTACAAAGAGCGCGGCAACCACATCATCACTCAGGTGACCGAACACAAGGCGGTGCTCGACACCTGCAAGCGTCTGGAGAAGTACGGTTATCGCGTGACCTATCTGCCAGTGAAGGCTGACGGACTCATCGACCTCGACGACCTGAAGCGGGCGATGGACGACAAGACCATCCTGGTCTCGATCATGTTCGCCAACAATGAAATCGGCGTGATCCAGCCGGTAGCCGAGATCGGCAAGCTCTGCCACGAGCGCAACGTGATCTTCCATACCGACGCCGTACAAGCGGTCGGCAAGATTCCAGTCGACGTGAACGCAATGAATATAGACGTTCTTTCGTTGACCGCTCACAAGCTCTACGGGCCGAAGGGCGTGGGCGCGCTGTACGTTCGCCGCCGCAACCCGCGGGTCCAGATCTCCGCCCAGCTCGATGGCGGCGGTCACGAGCGCGGTATGCGCTCCGGCACCTTGAACGTCCCGGGAATCGTTGGTCTAGGTGCGGCCTGCGAGATCGCCCGTGAAGAGATGGCGACCGAGGCGGCGCGTCTCACTCGCCTCCGCAACAAGCTTCAGGCAAAGCTCGAAGGCGCTCTCGATTATGTCCACGTGAATGGCACGATGGAACATCATCTTCCGGGCAATCTGAATATGAGCTTCGTCTACGTCGAGGGCGAGTCCCTGCTGATGGGCATCAACGAAATCGCGGTTTCGAGCGGTTCGGCCTGCACCTCGGCGACGCTTGAGCCATCTTATGTATTGAAGGCGCTGGGACTCGGCGACGACGTCGCGCATAGCTCGATTCGCTTCGGCTTGGGCCGCTTTAACAACGAGGCTGAGGTCGATTACGTGGCCGACAAGCTGATCGACATCGTGCAGAAGCTTCGTGAGCTCTCTCCGTTGTATGAGATGGTGAAGGAAGGCATCGATATTTCGAAGATTGAGTGGCAGGCGCACTAAAATTTCTTTCGGCAGATGTGTCTACAGTTTTGGAAAGTTTGAACCAATAGGTCCAACAAGTTACTGAGGTCAGGTAACACAGGGAGATACACCATGGCATACAGCGATAAGGTCATCGACCACTATAACAATCCCCGCAACGTCGGCCAGATGGACAAGAATAGTAGCGAAGTCGGCACCGGCCTAGTGGGAGCGCCTGAATGCGGCGACGTGATGCGGCTGCAGATCAAGGTCAACCCCGAGACCCAGGTTATCGAAGAAGCCAAGTTCAAGACCTTCGGCTGCGGTTCGGCGATCGCTTCATCTTCGCTCGCGACCGAGTGGGTCAAGGGCAAGACCGTCGAACAGGCGATGCAGATTAAGAACACCGACATCGTCAAGGAACTGGCGCTGCCCCCGGTGAAGATCCACTGCTCGGTGCTCGCAGAAGACGCAATCCGTGCGGCGATCGGCGATTGGAAGAAGAAGAACGGCGTCACTGAAGGTGCGGGCGTCGAGGCAGTCGCAGCCCATTAAAGTAATCTCCGATGAAAGCAGGGGGTTAATCCCCTGCTTTCTCCGTGCCCAGCAAGACTGAGAACACAATGATCGCAGCAGAGACAATTCGCAACGCAGAGAACGCCGCGCCTGCCCAAAAGGGCATCCAGGTGACGGAGCGCGCGCTTAAGCGCATTCGCATCGCCATGGCGAAGGAGAATGTGTCGCCTGTCGAGGGCGGTCTGCGGCTTGGCATCACCGGCGGCGGATGTTCGGGGCTCTCGTACAACATCCGCTTCGACTCCCAGCCTCGTGAGCGCGACCGCATCTACCAGTTCGATGACATTCGTGTCTTTGTCGACCCCAAGTCGTTTATCTATCTCCACGGGATGATCCTGGACTATGAAGAAACCCTGATGCGGCAGGGCTTTAACTTCATCAATCCCCACTCGACCAAGTCCTGCGGCTGTGGCTCTTCGTTTTCCGCATGACCCACTCGATCGAGACAGCCGCGAATCCCATCGGAAGCGTCGATAGCGAGGCTGCGGTCTGCTGGTCGTGTTCCTCCCCTTTGCGGAGGGCTGAGCTGTTCTGCGCAAACTGCGGGCGCGTCCAGCCCCTCTCCGCTAACATCGACTATTTTGAAGCCTTCAACCTTCCTAGGAAATTGAAGCTCGATGGCCCAGCTTTGGAGCGAGAGTTCTATCGCCTCAGCCGTCGCCTGCATCCCGATGTCTTCGCACGCGCAAGCCAGCAGGAACAGGAATGGAGCTTGGCCAGTAGCTCCCTTTTAAACGATGCTTACCGGACCTTGAAAGACCCGGTCAGGCGTACCGAATACCTGCTGAAGTTGGAAGGAATCGTAAGTCCCGACGAGGGCGGGGCAAAAAAAGAAGACCGCGTCCCCGCCGATTTGCTGGAAGAAGTCTTCGAACTCAACATGCAGCTCGACGAGATGCGGATGAACCGCCAGCTGGGCGAAGAAGATCCCCAACTGGAGAAAGATCTGCAGGCGGCCAAAGCGAATTTCGACGCGCAGTTGAAGGCCACCGACACCACGCTTGCGGGCCTCGGGAAAAAATGGGATGCGGGCGTCGATAGCAGCGACGAGGCGATGAAGACGGCCGCGAAGGAAGAGCTCGCGGCACTGCTCGATCGGCGAAGATATATTCGCAATCTCGTGAACAGCGTCAATGAGGCGCTTGGGGTTTAGCTTCAGACAAGGATTGGAATGGCGGACGAGCGAGTTATCGGAATTGATTTAGGCACGACGAACTCTTTGGTCGCCTTCATGCAGGGCGAGCTGCCGGTGGTCATTCCCGGCGAAGATGGTTCGGCACTGGTGCCGTCGGTGGTTGCGATTCCTCCGGCGGACAGTGCCGAAGCGGCGACCCAGCGGGTCATCGTCGGCAATGGAGCCGCGAAGTATCTCGCCAGCTCGCCCGAGCGCGTCGTCTATTCGGTCAAGAGGCTGATGGGCCGTGGCCTTGAAGATGTGCAGGAGGAACTGAAACTCTTCCCCTTCCACCTCGCCGAAAATATTCAGCCCGGTGAGGTTCTGCGCATGCGGGTTGGCGAGAGCGAATACACGCCGGCAGAGATCTCCGCCTTTGTCCTCCGCCAGTTGAAGCGGAACGCGGAGCGCTATTTCAGCGCGCCCGTCACGAAGGCGGTCATCACCGTGCCCGCATACTTTAACGACGCCCAGCGCCAGGCCACCAAAGACGCGGGCCGAATGGCGGGCCTCGAAGTGCTTCGCCTCGTCAATGAGCCGACTGCAGCTGCGCTCGCCTATGGCCTCGACCGCCAGCACGACGGCGTCGTCGCCGTCTACGACCTCGGCGGAGGCACCTTCGACATCTCCATCCTCAAGCTCCACGAGGGCATCTTCGAGGTCATGGCCACCAATGGCGACACTCACCTCGGTGGCGACGACATCGACAATTTGCTGATTGCGATCGCCCTCGACGACATTGCGGGCGACCAGGGCCCCGATCTTCGGGGCAATGCCGAAGCAGTGCAGGCAATCCGCAAAGCCGTGATAGAAGCGAAGATCGCCTTGTCGGCCGACGACTCTGCGTTTCTGAATGTCGAGCTTCCCGGCGGCGGCAAGTATCAGCGCAAGATCGAGCGCAGTCAGTTCGAGACTCTCATCCAGCCTGTGCTCGACCGAACTGCCGCTCCATGCAGGCAGGCACTCAAAGACGCCGGCATTGCCGCCGACCAGATCGATGAGGTTGTACTTGTCGGCGGTTCTACCCGAATTCCCGCGGTCCGCGCTCTGGCTGACGCGCTCTTCTCGCTCAGTCCGCGCGGCAAAAAGCCTCACACCGAACTGAACCCCGACGAGGTGGTCGCGCTCGGCGCCGCCGTGCAGGCCAACATTCTCTCCAGCGGCTCGCTCGCCACTGAGAACATGCTGCTGCTCGATGTTACCCCGCTCTCGCTCGGTATCGAGGCGTTGGGCGGAGTTGTGGCCAAGGTCATTCAGCGCAACTCGACCGTCCCGGCCTCGGCGACAGAGCATTTCACCACCGGCGTCGAGGGCCAGACTAACGTCGCTATCCACGTCGTCCAGGGCGAACGCGAGCTTGCGAAAGACTGCCGCTCGCTGGCACGCTTCGATCTCAAAGGCATTCCGCCGATGAGTGCGGGCCTTCCGCGCATCGAGGTGAAGTTTCTCATCGACGCCAACGGCATCCTGCAGGTTTCGGCGCGCGAGCAACGCAGCGGCCAACAGGCGGAAATCGAAGTGAAGCCTACCTACGGCCTCACCGACGAGCAGGTGGAATCGATGATCCTCGAATCGTTCGACTATGCCGAGGCCGACATTGAGCAGCGCCAGTTAATCGAAGCTCGGAACGAGGCCACCACCATCCTCGCCGCCGTCGACAAAGCGCCGTCTCATCCTGCCTGGCAGCAGCTTACCGGCGATGAACGCTCCCAGATCACGCTGCTTCGTGACGAGCTTGCGGCGTTGAAAGACGGCAACGACCTGAAGCTCCTTCGCGCGGCAACCGAGGCGCTCGACAAGGCCACCACACGCTTTGCAGAACTTATGATGGACTCAACCCTCGCTGTCGCCCTGCATGGCCAGACAATGAGTGAAGCGGGGACCGGTTTAGGCGACGGACCAACGGCGCCACACCCCTTCGGCAAGGCCGAGTTCGAATAGAGAAATATAAGACAGAGATTGGAAAGAACAAAATGACAGTTGTCGCAAACGACGAAATTGATCTTAGCAAGCCGCCAGCACCGGACATGGTCCGCGTCACTTTTATGCCCGAGGGCCGCACCGTGGAGTTCAAGTACGGCACGCTGCCTTACGACCACCACGGCAAACCCATGTCTTTCCTCGATGTGGCTGAAAACTTCAATATCTTTCTCGACCACGCCTGCGGCGGTTCCTGCGCCTGCACGACCTGTCACATTTGGGTGGAAGCCGGCGCCGACGGGGTCACTGAAGCCGACGATGACGAACTCGATCGCCTCGACATGGCCGCCGACCCTCAGCTGAACTCGCGTCTTGGCTGCCAGGCGGTTATCACTGGACCCGGCACCTATGTGGTCGAGATTCCTAAGTGGAACCGCAACTATGTTTCCGAAGGAAAGCCGCTGACGCTCGCCGAAGGTCAGTGATGGAGAGGGTTCATGGCAAATGAATTTGGTTGGGAAGACACAGAAGAAATCGGCATCCAGCTGCAGGAAAAGTTTCCCGAGCTCGACCCGCTCACCGTTCGCTTCACCGATCTCTTGAAGCATGTGACCGAGCTGGACGGCTTCACCGGCGACCCGGCAAAGTCGAATGAGTCGAAGCTCGAAGCGATTCAGATGGCCTGGTATGAGGAATACAAGGACGCTCAGTAACTCGCGTTTTCTGACCAGCCGAATGCGTTGCGGAAGAGGATGTACTCGTCCCGCTTGCCTGCCTCGAAGTAGATAGCAAGCACATCGAACCGAACTGCCGCCGGAGCGGGAAGCTGCCGCATGTAGTGCCGCGCCATCTTGCGCAGCGTCTTCCGCTTCCGTTCGTCAACCGCCGATTCGGCGCTGGCAACGTCGCGAGTCGTCCTCGTCTTTACCTCGATAAAGCATAAGCAGTCCCTCTCCCAGCCAATCAGGTCGATGTCTCCCGCATAGCGATGCGAGCGCCAGCTCCGCGCGGTGATGACATATCCTTGGCGGCGAAGGTAAAAAAAAGCCGCTTCTTCACCTCGCAATCCAAGTGCAAGGTGCGGTGCATGGGCTGGCGTGCGCCCGAGCTTGGCGGAAAGCCGATCGATTGCTGCGAGCGAACGCTCAAAGAGGCGCAGCCTTATCGGATCCAATGCTGACATAAGGGTAGGTGCAAGTATTGTTCGCTCTGGCGCTAAGAGTTGGCAAGTGATTCGCTATTTCGTCGAGGCGATATGGTTTGACATCCGTCCGCCCTCGTTGTACTTTTCCTACAGGATGCAGGTTCGCGTACATCATCGTCATTCGCACCATCACCATGTGACGAACATGTCGGCGGACTCTTCCGGCCTGAACTAAGGCCCGAATCAAAGAGATCAGTAAGAGCCCGCCGGCGCGAAAGCCAAGGCGGGCTCTTTCATTTTAGGAACAAGATGGATAGGGCGATGATAGCGACAGAAATACAAGATAGACTTTGCCAAGATGGAGGGACTCGTGCCGGCCATTGTGCAGGACGCGAAGACACGGGAGGTGCTGATGGTCGGCTTCCTCAATGAGACCAGCTATGCGAAGACCCTCGATACGGGTTTTGTGACCTTCTGGAGCCGGACCCGGCAGAAGCTGTGGATGAAGGGCGAGACCAGTGGCAACCGGTTGCGGGTAGTCGATGCCTCCACCGACTGCGATCAGGACACGGTGCTCTTTCGCGTCGAAGTTGAGGGCGACGGACTGGTCTGCCATGAAGGCAGCGTGAGCTGCTTCACGCGTCCAATAACGGTTGAGGCGGCGCAGCGCCGAGAGCAGGTCAGCGCATGAGCGCCAAGCTCCGCCTCGGTATTCCCAAAGGGCAGCCTGCAGGACGCGACCATCGCGCTCTTCGCTCGCGCGGGCTGGAACATCTATGCCAACGGCCGCTCCTATTTCCCGTCGATCGACGACGACGAAATCGAGTGCATGCTGATCCGCGCCCAGGAGATGGCCCGCTATGTTGAGCACGGCGTCCTCGACGCTGGGCTTACGGGAATCGACTGGGTCGTCGAAAGCGGTCTCGATGTCGTAAGTGCGGCCAGCCTCACCTACGCGAAGCAGAGCAACCGCAAGGTGCGTTGGGTGCTGGCGGTACCGGAAGACTCCAGCTATCAGCGGGCCGAAGATCTCTCCGGGCTCACCATCGCCACCGAGCTCGTCGAAGTGACCAAGAGATACTTTGCCGCAAAAAACGTGCCGGTCAAGGTCGAATTCAGCTGGGGAGCTACCGAGGTCAAGCCGCCTACCCTCGCTGATGCGATCGTCGAGGTCACCGAGACGGGTAGCTCGCTCAAGGCCAATCGCCTGCGCATCATCGATACCGTCATGGAGAGCGAAACCCACCTGATCGCCAACAAACTCGCTTACCACGACCAATGGAAGCGCGAGAAGATCGATACCCTGGCACTGATGCTGAACGCCGCTATCAACGCCCAGAGCCACGTCGGCCTCATGCTCAACGTCCGAAAAGCAGACCTCGCTGCGGTGGTCGCGGTGCTTCCTGCGCTGAACTCGCCAACCGTCTCCGGTCTTTCTGACGCCGGCTGGCATGCTGTCAACACGATCCTTCCCGAAGGGCTGGTGCGCAGCGTCGTTCCTAAGCTTAAGTCTGCCGGAGCGACCGGCATCGTCGAGTATCCGCTGAATAAGGTCGTATTGGAATGAAACTCCTGAGCACAACCGGGCGAGGCGCGGCGAAGGCATGGAAAATCGTCGATGAACTTGAGCGTCGTCGCGACTCCAGCGGCGAAAGCGTCGCGCCGGTCGTCCGCCGCATCGTGGACGCGGTGCGCAAAGGGGGTGATAAGGCCCTCCGCAGATACGCGGAGCAGCTTGACGGCCTCTCGCCACAGTCACAGTTGCAAATCACCCCAGAAGAGATGGCAGAGGCATGGGATCGCACCTCGCTCCCCATCCAGAATGCTCTCAAGCTCGCGGCTGACAACATTCGCGGGTTCGCAGAGAGGCAACGGCCGATCGGCTGGAGCTTTTCGCCCGTCGCGGGATTGTCGACCGGGCAGATGGTCCGGGCCATTTGTGCCGTTGGCTGTTACGTACCCAGTGGAAGGCATCCGCTGCCCTCGTCCCTGCTCATGACCGTGGTGCCGGCGCAGGTTGCCGGCGTGGAGAGAATCGTTGTTGTCTCTCCCAACCCCGCGCCTGAGACCCTCGCTGCTGCCCATTTGCTCGGGATTCAACATCTCTATCGCGTCGGTGGCGCCCAAGCCATAGCAGCTCTGGCTTATGGGACCGAAACGATCGCCCGAGTCGACAAGATGGTCGGCCCCGGCAACCTCTACGTCACGGCGGCAAAGAAATTGGTCGCCTTTGACTGCGCGATCGATATGTTGGCCGGTCCGACCGAGATCGCGGTCACCAGCGACAAAGGCGACCCGATGCATATCGCCGCCGAGCTGGTCGCGCAAGCCGAGCATGACTCAGAAGCACTGGCTATTCTCATCACCACCCAGCGGCAGCTGGCGGAGCGAACGATCGCCGAAGTAAAAGTAAGAGCGAAAGCAAATCCTACCGCCAAACAGTCACTCGCCAAACACGGCTATGTCTTCCTGGCCGCATCGGTGAACGAAGCACGCGAGATAACCAACCGGATCGCCCCCGAACATCTCACCGTTGACGATCCATCCGACACGCTCTGGGTGCAGCATGCGGGCTCGATCTTCATTGGTCCGAATTCACCCCAGGCGATGGGCGACTATGTCTCGGGTCCAAACCATACTCTGCCGACGGGCGGTTTCGCTCGAGTGAGAGGCGGCCTGAGCGTCATGGATTTCATGAAGGTCATCACCGTCCAGCAGTACGACATCGCCGCCTTGCGAGAGCTAGGCCCAGCGGCGATTGCATTGGCAGAGGCCGAGGGACTCATCGGACACGCGGAGGCGATTCGCGCCAGAGGGATTCCGTCAGCACAGCCCGGCCCTACGAAGAGAAAGGCGGCGGCCCGTGCCTGAGGCCGTCAGCGCGCCCTCGCCGAAGCCGCGCGCCGCGGTCCTGCGCATCAAGGAGTACCACCCTCCCCTCGGCGATCGCAATGGCCTGCGTCTCGATTTCAATGAGAATACTTTCGAATGCTCCTCTGAAGTCTTGAAGGTTTTGCACAGGATTGGGCCGGCTGAGTTGACGCGATACCCGGAACGCGAGCCTGTCGAGGCTCTCGTCGCCGAGTACCTCGGCCTAAACGCCGATCAGGTCCTGCTCACCAATGGAGTCGACGAAGGAATCCACGTGCTCTGCCAGACCTATCTCGATACCGGAGACGAAGTTCTCCTGCCGGTGCCGACTTATTCGATGTATGAGGTCTATGCGTCAGCGACGCCGGCGAGCATAGTTACCGTCCAGGCCGCCGCAGATTTCCAGTTCCCCTTTGATCGACTGCTCGGCGCGATCACTTCTGAAACCAAGCTCATCGCTATCGCGAATCCGAATAGTCCCACCGGCTGTGTCGCAACGCGCGAGCAGATTCTGAATATCGTCAAGCGCGCGCCACATGCTGTCGTCCTGGTCGACGAAGCCTACTATCATTTCTACGGCCAGACCGTTGCCGACCTGATCGGCCACTATCCAAATCTTCTCCTCGCGCGGACCTTCTCGAAAGCGTACGGCTTGGCCGGCTTGCGGGCGGGTGTCTTAGCAGGATCGGTGGAGGCGATTCAATGGCTTCGGCGAGTGATCTCGCCCTATAGCGTCAACTCCCTTGCTCTCGGTTGCCTTCCCGCAGCCCTGCGCGACCAGGCTTACCTCCGCTGGTATGTCGAAGAAGTCGTCGAGGC
Organism: uncultured Acidobacteriaceae bacterium; assembly: GCA_963790505.1. Taxonomy (GTDB): domain Bacteria; phylum Acidobacteriota; class Terriglobia; order Terriglobales; family Acidobacteriaceae; genus Acidisarcina. The sequence goes on from CAWBOT010000005.1 coordinate 121,370, forward strand.
CCGCGCAGAACTGGTCGCCGCATTGACTGAGCAGAGGATTCGATCCTGGCCGAGCGAAGCGAATTTTGTGCTTGCCGATATCGGACCGAAACACCGCGCCTTCACTGCCGCGATGAAGCATCGCGGCGTCCTGGTACGAGACCGCTCCAACGATCCTGGTTGTGCCGGCTGCGTTCGCATCACCGTGGGCACCCGGCAACAGATGGCCCCCGGAATTAGTGCACTAATCGCCGCTTTGAGAGATATTGATTGGGACGGAGGCGAATGGCCAGAACAACAGCGAGAGCAAGCATGAAAAAGAAAGCGGTGACCTCCAAAAGCTTCCGCGAAGAAAAGCGCACAGCGGCCATTCGCCGCGACACCAACGAGACGAAAATTGCTCTCGCACTCACCATTGAAGGGCAAGGCCGATATGAGATCCAGACCGGGATCCGTTTCTTCGATCATATGCTGGAGCTTTTCACCCGCCACGGCGCCTTCGATCTAAAGCTTGAATGCAAAGGCGATCTGGATGTCGACCAGCATCACACCGTGGAAGACGTGGGCATCGCTCTCGGCCGCGCCTTCGATCAGGCCCTCGGCGACAAGAAGGGGATTCTGCGTGCCGGCTATTTTCTGATGCCGATGGACGAAACGCTCGGCGTAGCAGCCGTCGATCTCAGCGGCAGGATCGCGGCAGTGGTGAAGACAAAAGTAAAGACGCGCCTAGTGGGCGACCTGCAAAGCGAATTGGTGAACGACTTCTTCGAAGGCTTCGCCCAGGGTGCCCGCGCGAACATTCACCTCAAGGTAATGTACGGCCGGTCGAGCCATCACAAGATCGAAGCGTTGTTCAAAGCATTCGCGCGCGCCTTGCGGGTCGCATGCTCGCGCGACATCCAACTCGGTGACATGCTTCCGAGTACCAAGGGACTCCTGTGAGCGAGATCGCGGTAGTCGACTATCGCGCCGGAAACTTGACCTCCGTCGTCAAGGCTCTCACTCATCTGGGAGCTGACCTTGAAGTGACCTCAGACCCCGATGCGGTCCGCCGCGCGGCAAAGGTCGTACTTCCCGGCGTCGGTCATTTCTCCGCCACTCGATTCTTGCGGGAGCGCGGCCTCACCGAGGCGATTCATTCTCGCGCCGCTGACGGCGCACCGTTTCTCGGCATTTGTGTGGGTTTGCAGTGGCTCTACGAGGGCAGCACAGAGGCGCCGGACGTTCCCGGCGCGGGACTTCTGGCGGGCCTATGTGAGCGTTTCGTCACCGCCGACAAAGTGCCGCACGTCGGATGGAACTCGCTGGCGGTGCGCTCGGGATCACGCTTGATGGTCGGCGTCGAGGAGGGTTCCTACGTTTATTTCACGCATTCCTTTCGGGCCTCTCTAGGAAAAGATACTGTGGCTGTTACAGAATATGGTGGTCCGTTTACGGCTGCGGCAGAGTCGGGCAACGTCATGGGCGTGCAGTTTCATCCGGAGAAATCCGGTGCAGTTGGACTAAAGATCCTCCGAAACTTCGTGGACTTTTAAGCGGATGCTAACCAAGCGAATTATTGCCTGTCTTGATGTGAAGGATGGCAGGGTCGTGAAGGGAATTCAGTTTGTCGACCTCGTCGACGCCGGCGACCCCGCTGCGCTGGCCATCGCCCATGCCGAGGCGGGCGCGGATGAGATCGTTCTGCTCGACATCACCGCGACCCATGAGGGCCGCGCCACATTGATCGATACAGTCCAGCGCGCGGCTCGTGGAATCTTCGTGCCGTTGACCGTCGGTGGCGGCATTCGTACCCTTGATGACGCCGCAGCGGTATTCGACGCCGGGGCGGACAAGATCAGCATCAACTCGGCCGCGGTAGCTTGTCCCGCGCTTATCGACGAAATCGGGCGCTGTTTCGGCGCCCAGGCAGTGATTGTCGCGATCGACGGTCGCCGCAAGCCGGACAGCCCCGACCCCGTTCAAGACGCCGAAGTCTTCACCAGCGGTGGGCGCATTCCGGCCGGGTTGCGAGTTGTGGAGTGGGCGCGTGAAGCGGAAGAGCGCGGCGCTGGCGAAATACTGCTCACTTCGATGGACGCCGACGGTACCCGCAACGGCTTCGACTGTGCGCTGACCGCGGCGGTGAGCGAGGCAGTCGCGATCCCGGTAATTGCCTCTGGAGGCGCGGGCAGCGCCGCGCACTTTGCTGAGGTCTTCGGCCGCGGCGATGGCGGGGGTAAAGCGGATGCCGCGCTCGCCGCAAGCATCTTCCACTTCGGCGTCTCCGACGTTCGCCAGTTGAAGACGGAGTTGGCGCGACTCCGCGTCCCTGTGAGGTTGCCATGCTGATTCCCGCAATCGATTTAATGGGAGGCCGCATCGTCCAACTCGTCCAGGGAGAGAAACTCCAACTTGCCTTCGACGACTTCGACTACTGGATTCGACGCTTCGCGAGCTACCCCCTCGTGCAGTTGATCGACCTCGACGCAGCGATGCGCCAGGGTGATAATCGTGACCTCATCGAGCGGATTTCCCGGCAGCTTCCCTGCCAGGTTGGGGGGGGCATAACCTCGATCGAAAGGGCCGAAGTGCTTCTCCGCTCCGGTGCCAAACGCGTCATTATCGGATCGGCGCTTTTTCGCGCCAACGTATCGAACGACTCACAGAGCGTCGATCTGGTCGACACTGAATTTGCTGCCGCCCTTGTCGATGCGGTGGGCATCGAGCGCATTGTCTGCGGGGTGGATACGAAGCTGGGCAAAATCGCTGTCAAGGGCTGGAAAGAACAGATGCGGCTGACGCCGGAAGAAGCAATCGCGCAGCTGGAGCCCTATTGCGACGCGTTTCTGTATACACACATCGACAAGGAAGGAACCATGCAGGGATTTCCCCTGGAGATCGCCAGCCGGTTGCGGCAACTCACCCAGCGGCAGCTGATCGTTGCCGGGGGCATTCGCGAGGTCGCGGAAATCGAAGCGCTTGATCGTATCGGGGTCGATGCGGTCGCGGGTATGGCCGTCTATACCGGAACGATGCTGGTTTGAAGCGTGCTTATGGTCGTCGCCGATTGCGCATTCCGGCAAAATATAGTCCGGCGCCGAGAAAGCAGGCTGCAACAAATGCCGCAACCAGCGCCTGCCGCAGATCATGCCTGCGGAAGGCGAACACAGCATCGATCAACCACAGGAATGCGAGACAGAGCCAGATCGTTGCGGCGCGCACGTTCATGAGCATAGCACTGGCATTTGGGAGCGCCGCGTCGCGAATGGAGGGAATTGCATCCATACTGTACAGCCGCGTAGACTTCCGCTTGCCGATCGGATCGAGGACCGTCGGAACGACTGCAGGCGACATGCGCGAAAGGGAAACGATAGATGGCAGGTCATAAAAGTCGATTGAGGGTCGCAAGGCGCCTGGATGAGGTCGGTTTCTCCGACATCGTCACAGTTCGCAACCGGGTCATGGAGCTGCGTGCCGCCGGCGAGACTGTGCACGGGTTTCACGGCGGCGAGCCTTTCTTTGAAACTCCGGATGCGGTGAAGTATGCGATGACCCGCGCGCTGGTCGAAAACAAAACCAGGTATGCGCCATCTTCCGGTATCGAACAGCTTCGCGCTGCTCTGGCGCGGAAGCTGACCGACAAGAATGGCATTCCCTCGGGGATCGACGACGTGCTGATAACCAGCGGCGGCGCACACGCGCTCTATGTCGCGTTTCAGGCGGTGCTGGACCCCGGCGACGACGTCTTGCTTTTCTCACCCTTCTGGACCCCTATCCGGGAGATGATCAACGGCGCGCAGGCGCGGCCATTGCTTGTGCCGACCGCTACCGCTCGACGGAATGGCCTGACCGCAACGCTTGAGAAGATGACGACTACCCACACCCGCGCGATCTACTACAACACGCCTCAGAATCCCGCAGGCACCGTTTTTACCAGGGAGGAAGCAGAGGAAGTTGCGGCCTTCGCGAAGAAATACGATCTCATCGTGATTGCCGACGAGGCCTATGAAGACCTGGTCTATGAGGGTGGCCACTTTTCCATCGCGTCCCTGCCGGGAATGACCGAGCGGACGATCACTGCATTCACATTCTCAAAGAGCTACGGCATGACTGGCTGGAGGGTCGGCTACGTGACGGCGCGGGAGCCCTTCATGACTGGACTGCGGAAGCTGGTTCTTTACTCGGTCAACGGAGTTTCAACGCCCTCACAATGGGCGGCCCTTGAAGCACTGGCTCTGCCGGAAGAGGATTTCGCGAAACGCCGCGAGGAATATCGCAAACGGCGTGACCTGCTGGTCGCCGGCCTGAATGACCTGGGATTGGAATGCGAGATCCCGGCGGGCGCCTTTTATGCTTTTCCGAGCGCCCGATCGATTCACAAGGAGAGCCGCAAGGCTGCCGCGATCCTCTTGGAAAAGGCGCATGTCGCGACGATTCCCGGCGTGGTCTTTGGAGCCCAGGGAGAGGGGCATCTCCGCTTCGGATATGCGACGTCATTGCCATCCATTGAGGACGGGCTGAAGGCGCTGCGGCGCTTCCTGAAAGCCTGACTTGTCGAGCAACCGGGACGTTTTTCTCTTGAAAAAAAACGAAATGCGCCTTGCACCGATCGTCCCGCGTCTAGAGCAGATATGGATAATAGAAGTATGCGTCGAATCTTTTCTGCTGCCTGCGTTCTTTCCGGCATTTTCCTGTGTTCTTTCTTAGCTCATGCGCAGTCGTCTCCCGAGATAGCGTCCGTCGAGCCGGCAGCGACGACTTTGCCAGATCCGGCCGCGTCGGCGGCGAACGGCTTGCCAGACGCACCCCAGGCGCACGCCTGCCTCTCCGGCGGCGCAGGGCGCCATCCCTAATGACGGCAAGCAAACGAAGCGCATCCTCTTCATCATTCCCAACTTTCGCGCCGTTTCTGTCGATGAAAAGCTGCCTCCGATGACCGCGAAAGAAGAGGTTAAGCTCGTCTTTCAGGACAGTTTCGACTATTCGAACTTCATTTATGTCGGCATCGTCGCTGGTATTGGCCTGGCAGAAAACTCCTATCCGGAGTTTCACCAGGGTGCGGCGGGATACGGTCGCTACTACTGGCACAATTTTGCCGACTCGGTGGGTGAGAACGCCTTCACTGAATTCCTCATTCCCTATCCAACCCATGAAGATCCCAGGTATTACACTCTGGGCCGCGGCGGTGTCGCCAAACGCCTGGTGTACTCGGTAAGCCGATTGGCCATCACCCGCGACAACAACGCCCACAATACCGTCAACCTGGCCGAGATCGTTGGTGCTGGAGCAGCAGCCGGCGTTTCGACCCTCTACTACCCCAGCGCATATGACACCTGGACAAAGACCGGCCAGAAATGGCTCCTGCAGGTTGCCGTCGATGGCATCGGCAACGTCAGCAAGGAATTCTGGCCCGATATCAATGCCCACGTCTTTAATAACAAGTTCTAGCGCAGTCTCAGGGCGAGCGCAGGCCTTATTGCGTCGGGGCGATAGCTTCGGCGAAGTGGACCGCGCGGCGTTTCGAGTTCTGCGCGACCTGCTCCCGGCAACTGAATCCATCTGTAACAATCACGGTGCCTGAATCGGATTGGCGGACTGCCGGGAGCAGCGACCGTTCACCGAGCAGTTGTGAGATTTCGAATTTCTCCTTCTCAAAACCGAAGGGCCCAGCCATGCCGCAACATCCGGAGTCGAGGTATTCAACTTCCGAGCCGGTTGCGCGCAACAATGCAAGTTCGTCGTTCATCTTCATGATCGACTTGTGATGGCAGTGGCCGTGAACCAGCAATTTTCTTCCTGGAGTCTGCGGCGGAGTATAGCCGGGCGCGTGGCCGGCCAGGAATTCGCTTAAGAGATAGACCTGATCGCGAAGCCGCCCAGCACGCGCATCTTTTGGGAAAAAGTTCCTCAACTCCTCGCGGAAAACGCTGGCGCAGCTTGGTTCGAGGACGACTATCGGAACGCCGGCATCGACCTGCGGCCCGAGTTTGCTCATCACGTTCTGCAGGTATTGCCGGGCCTGCGTCAGAAATCCGAAATCATACAGCGGCCGCCCACAGCAGATGTGCCCGCGCGGAACCTCGACCTGAAAGCCCGCCGATTCCAGCACCCTCTTCGCCGCACTCAGTGCGGGCGGGTGGAAGTAATTGTTCCATGTGTCTGGCCAAAGCATCACTCTCGGCGTCGAGCCGCTGCCATTAGCAGTGGAAGATCGGACTGCGCTCTGGAAGCTTCGCGGCGCGAACTTCGGCAAAGTTCGCTGCTCGTGAACTCCGGCGAGTTGTTTGATGAATCCGCTGAGGATGGGAGTCTGCGTCGTCAGGTTCGCCGCGACGGGGGTGATGCCGGGGACCAGTGAAGCTAGATTCGCCCATCGATCCATGAATCCGAAGAGATAATCGCGCAAAGGATGCCGGCGTCCCTCGTAGTAATGCGCGAGGAACTCCGCCTTGTACGTTGCGACGTCTACGTTGACTGGGCATTCTGTCTTGCAGGCCTTGCACGAAAGGCAAAGATCGAGCGCCTCGCGCACCTCTTCGCTCTTCCAACCATCCTTGAGCACATTGCCCTGCAGCACCTCCCACAACAGGTGAGCGCGCCCGCGGGTCGAGTGGCGCTCCTCGCGTGTGGCCATGTAGCTCGGGCACATCGTCCCGCCATCGGTCTTGCGGCAGGCGCCGACGCCGACGCAGCGCAGTGTGGCGTCTGAGATCGATCCGTGGTCGTCGGGAAAGCTGAAATACGTCCCATAGGAATGCTCTTCGTAGTTGGCGCCGAGACGAAGATTGTCTTGTGGTTCGTAGACGGCGATCGGGTCGACAAGCTTGCCGGGGTTCATCTTGTTCTCCGGGTCCCAGATTGCTTTGAACTCGCGAAAGGCCTGCATGATCTCCGGCCCGAACATCTTGGGCAGCAACGCGGCGCGGGCCTGGCCGTCGCCATGCTCACCTGAAAGCGAACCTCCATGGTCGATCACAATGTCGGTGGCGCGATCGAGAAACTCTCGAAAGTTGCGAATGCCCGCTTCACTTTCGAGGTCGAAGTTGATGCGCAGATGAACGCATCCCTGGCCGAAGTGCCCATACATCGGGCTTCTGTAGCCGTACTCCTTCATCAGGCCGAAGGTCTGCCGCAGATAGGAGCCAAGCTTCTCTGGTGGAACGCCGGCGTCTTCCCATCCCTCCCAGCCGTGCGGCTCACCGGGAACGTAAACTGTTGCTCCGAGTGCCGACTCCCGTACTCGCCAGACTCGCCGCGCCTCATCTACTGAGTAAGCGCGCGCGATTGGAACAACCTCCATCCCGCCAACTGCGCTCATCAGCGCGTCGACTTGCGCATCGGCCTCCGCTGCCGACCACGCACCCAGCTCGACCAGCAGGTGGCCGTTACCGGGCGGAAGCAGGACAACATCCTCGACGGCCAGCTTCTTCCGTAGCATGAAATCGACCAGCATCCCATCGAAGCCCTCAAGTCCGATCGGCTTGTGTTCGAGTATCGCCGGTACGTGATCGGCGGCGATGAAAGGATCGGGAAAGCCGAGGCCCACCAGCCGCCGATGCGGCGGGCTATCTGTCAAATGGAGATTTGCACCCAACACGGTTACACATGTTCCTTCGCTCCCCACCAGTGCGCGCGCGACATGAAAGCCACTCTCGGGCAACAATTCGTCGAGGTTGTATCCGGAGACGCGGCGCGGGATTCGCGGAAAGCGTCGCCGAATTTCTTCACCATATTGGTCGCGCAGTTTCGCTAGGCTGGAATATATCTCCCCCCGCCGGCCGCCGGCGGCAATGATTGCACGCACTTCCTCATCGCTCGCCGCGCCCACGGTCATACGCGTTCCGTCATAGAGCAGTACATCGAGCGACTCGACGTTGTCGACCGTCTTGCCGCCGAGCAAAGCATGAACGCCGCAGGAATTGTTGCCGATCATACCGCCGATCGTGCAGCGGCTGTGCGTCGCTGGGTCCGGTGCAAAGGTCAGGTGGTGTAGCTCGGCGGCATCGCGAACGCGATCCAGCACAATGCCCGGCTCGACGCGCGCACTCTTTGCCTCCGGGTCGAGCGTGACGATCCGGTTTAGGTATTTTGAGAAGTCGATGATTACCGCAACATTGCAGCACTGCCCTGAGAGGCTCGTGCCTCCGCCGCGCGCCAGCACCGGCGCACCCACCGCACGGCAGGCCGCGATAGTCGCCTCGACATCGCTCACATCACTTGGAATGACAAGCCCGATAGGCACTTGCCGATAGTTCGACGCATCCGTGGCATAGAGAGCGCGAGCGCCGTTGTCGAAGCGAACCTCTCCGCGCACACTTTGCCGCAGTAGGCCTTCCAGTTGGCGAGCCTCGCTAAAGCTCTCATGAGGGTGAGGTTTCTGCTGCAGGATGTTGAAAGTCGCGGAGGGAGTCGTCACGAAGCGATGGTACCAAAGCGACCAGGACATCCGCCGCAAGCCATGGCGGAGTTACCCGATCAGCGAAGCAGGCTCCCATTCGGGCCGGTCCACTCGTCAACGACGATACCCAGATCGTTCAGCATCTGAATCGTCGCTTCGACATTCCGTCTCACCTGCGGGCGATCAGCCTTGGTGGTCACTTGAGTCTCCTCGACTGCGACGACGCGCCCGTAAGGCCACGCGCCTTGCGGTACAGCGGCCAGCGCATTCGGCAGATCGGCGAGGCGGACGTCCAGCTCCTGTTTGCGCGCGTCGGCGGGGCGAAGCATCGTCCCCGTTCCATAAGCGCTGGGGTTGGCGTCGGGCATTATTACCCGCAAATGCACCGTCTGCCTGCCCACAACCAGAAACGGGTTCGCCCAGCTCTCCTGCGTGTGAATGGCCAGATAGCGGCTCTTCGCCGGCGGCGGAATCTGGTCGATCTGCTGGCTGGCCGTCTCCTTGGCCACCTGCTCCGCATGCGCTTGCTGGCTGGCCTGCGCTGCAGCTTCAGGCAGCGGTTGGCTGGCGGGCTTTGTGCAACCGGTAATGAACGCGGCGAGCAGACAGGTCAGCAGCAGACGGTGAGAATTTGCGGGCACAAGGCCAAGCATATCAAGTAAGAGGGCGGGGAAGGGCGCGGCGAAGCCGGCTAAGAAGACTGGGGAACCTGTTCGCGCAAGACTCGCATTAACGGCCCTTCCAGAGTGCCGGTCGCTTTTCGAGGAAGGCGCGTACGCCTTCGGCCTTATCTTCCGTCGCGCAGCACAGGCCAAAGAGAGAGGCTTCGAGGTCGAGCGCCTGGCGTAGCGGCAGATCATATCCAGAGTGAACGGCAGCAAGCGTATGCCGGACAGCCAGCGGCGCATTCCCGGCGATTGCGAGCGCCAGAGCTTCGCCTCGTTTGAGCAGCTCATCAGGCGCGACTACCTCGTCGACCAGCCCGAGCCGCAGTGCCTCAGCAGCGGAGATGACCTCGCCCGTCAGCAGCAGCTTGAGCGCCGCACCCTTGCCGACCAGCCGGGGCAGCCGCTGCGAGCCTCCGTAGCCGGGTAGCAGACCGAGCTTGACCTCTGGTTGGCCGAGTTTCGCGGTTTCGCTGGCAACGCGGAGCGTGCATGCCATGGCCAGTTCGCAGCCCCCGCCGAGCGCGAAGCCGTTGACGCACGCAATCACTGGCTTGCCGCAGCTCTCGATCATGTCGAAGATGCGTTGCCCCCGCGCCGCGAGTTGCTGGCCCTCTGTGGGCGACAGCGTGGCCAGCTCCTGGATGTCAGCTCCGGCGGCAAATGCCTTCTCTCCAGTCCCGGTGATCAATACCGCGCGAATTCCATCGTTCGCGGCCAACTCAATGAAAACGGCTTCGAGTTCCGCGAAAGTAGCCCGGTTGAGCGCGTTCAGCACCTTGGGGCGATTCAGTGTGATCGTTGCCAGCGGCTGGCGGATTTCAAGGAGAATGTTTTCGAAGCTCATAGCTGTACCCGCACAACTCTACCCGGTTTTCACGCGCGACTTGGCAATCGCATCGAGCACTCCATTGAGGAAGTTAATCGACTCCGGCGCCGAGTAGCGCCGCGCCACTTCCAGTGACTCATTGATGATGATCGGCGCTGGAGTCGCTGGAAACCCAAGCATCTCCGCGACAGCCGCGCGTAACACGTTGCGGTCGACCGCCGGCATGCGGGTGAGCCTCCAGTTGGCCGAGTGCTCCTCGATCAGCGCATCGATCTCCGCTTCGCGGACGCTCGCCACGCGATAGATGTCTTCGGCAAAGCCGCGCGTGTCAGGGTCGAGTTCAGTCTCGGATCGCGCCTCCCAGAATGACTTCTGCACCTGCTCCGGGGTCTGCTTGCCGATATCTCCCTGGAAGAGCATCTGCATCGCGAGTTCGCGCGACTTGCGCCGCTTTCCGGTCGCGCTCACTGGCTCGCCAACTTCCTGTGAATCGACACCATCTCGATGGCCGCAACCGCCGCCTCGAAGCCCTTATTGCCCGCCTTGATGCCCGCCCGGTTCAACGCCTGCTCCAGGTTCTCGCAGGTCAGCACGCCAAAGGCGTGCGGAACTCCCGTCTCCTGCTGCGACTGGCCGATCCCTCGTGAAACCTCGTTGTAGATGGCCTCATAGTGTGCGGTTTCCCCGCGAATGAGACAGCCCAGGGTAATGATGGCGTCGTATTTCTTCGATTCGGCGAGCGCCCGGGCCGCGGATGGAACCTCCCAGGCTCCGGGAACGCGAACAATCGCAACATCGCCTTTTGCCCCGCCGCTCCGATAAAGCGCGTCGAGGGAACCTTCGAGCAGGCGGTCGGTGATGACCGCATTCCAGCGGGCAACCACGATGGCGAAGCTCATTCCAGCCGCCGAAAGATCTCCTTCGATAGCGATCGGCTTCCCGCGCAGCGCTTCCGACCACTCCCACAAGGCAAAACTATGCCCGGCGACCGGCTCGATACTGAAGGATCGGGACTTCCAGGCGGTGTCGGCGATCTCTGAAATTGAGCCCGCCGGCGCGTTTGCCGTGAGCCAGCCCTTGGCAACTTCGCGAATCGCATCGAGGCCGGTGACTTCGATCAGGATTTCAGGAGTGGCGGGCAATTGGCCGCCTGCTGAGATGTCGACAAACTCAAGATTTCCGAGCGGTGCGAGAAATGGCGCCCCACGGCTGCCGTCGAGTTGCCAACCCCGGCCGGCTTCGAAACCGAGCGCAGAGAAGAAACTCGCCAGCTGTTCATATGCCGCCGAAGAAGCTGCGGGGCGTACCACGGTGATGCCTTTAATCATGCCTCTACTACAGTAACAGCGCGGGATTCAGATGTGTTTCGCCGGGATGGGCGGCCACAAATACAGCGGCTGCTATATTTTCCCTCATGTTAACTTTCGTTTTGCTGGTGACGGCATTATTTGCCGGAATCCTCGTCTGCCTCGAAGTTGGCTGGCGGATGCGAATTAGACGCCTCCCGACCGAAGATTCAAACTCCGATGCCGGATTGAACGCCCTCGACGGCGCGGTCTTTGGCTTGATGGGCTTGCTCATTGCCTTCACCTTTACCGGGGCTGCCGGCAGGTTCGAGGTGCGCCGGGCGCTGGTGGTGCAGGAGACCAACGACATTGGAACGGCATATCTACGCATCGACATGCTGCCCACGGATGCACAGCCCACGCTGCGGGAAGACTTCCGCAACTATCTCGATGTCCGGCTGGAGTTCTATGCCAAGCTGGCAAACGACCGCGAAGGAGCCAAAGCCGCCTTCAGCCGCGCCAACCAGTTGCAAGGCAAAATCTGGTCAGAAGCCGTCGCGGCCACCTCGCGTCAGAGTTCGGCTGCGGTCACCACGCTGGTTCTCAGTTCGTTGAATGCGATGTTCGACATCACCACCACCCGCCAGGTCGCGCTGGAGACGCACCCTCCAGAAGCAATCTATATGGCGTTGACGGCCCTCGTACTGGCGAGTTCGCTTCTGGCAGGCTACGGAATGGCCAAATCGGGGCGGCGAAACTGGACGCATATGCTGATCTTCGCTGGGACGCTGTCCTTTGCCCTTTATCTCATTCTTGATCTGGACCATCCGCGGCTGGGTTTCATCCGCATCGACAGTGCAGACCATATCCTGGTCGACCTCCGGGCCAGCATGAAATAGCCAAAAGGCAGGGGATGGCGCTGCAAACCTCTTGTCAAGATGAATTGGAAGTAGATTTCCTGGTACTGCGTAAACTCCAGGGCCGCAACCTCGTCTATCAAGAGTGAATGGCTTATGCAGCTGCAACCGACATGGCCTTGAGCACTGAGGCGGCCACGGCCCCGCCGCCCGCGATCGGCCTCGACGATATCGAGGGTGTGATGCGGCTCTATCGCAGCCGTATCCTGCGCTACGCCACGTTTGCGGTGCGCGACCGCGACGCCGCCGAGACGATCACCCAGGATTGCTTCCTCAAGGCCTACCGCGCCCGGGAAAGCTTTCGCGGGGACTGCAGCCTGAGCACCTGGCTGATGCAGATCGCGGTCAACCTGGTGCGGGACTACGCGCGGAGCAAGCAGTTCCAGTTCTGGAAGCGCGCCCAGACGGCCACGGTCGATGTCTCAGAGGTGACCGAGTTCCTGCCCCATCCGGGCAGTTCGGCGGAATCCGGCATCCTGGCCCGGGAGCGGCTGGGGGCGGTTTGGTCGGCGGTTGATAAGCTCTCGAAAATGCAGCGCGAGGTCTTTACGCTGCGTTTTGTGGAAGAGATGGAGTTGGCGGAGATTGCGGTGGTGATGCAGATGAAAGAGAGCACGGTGAAATCTCATCTCTATCGCGCCTTGAACTCAGTTCGGACGAAAGTGCTTGCTGGAACGGACGGAACGCAATGAACGAAAATCGGAGCAAAATGCACCTGAGCTCAAAAGAAATCTCGCGGTGGCTGGTGGAGGGGCCTTCCCAGGAGAGCGAAGAGCACCTCGAGAGCTGCTGGTCGTGCCAGGCTAAGCTTGCGGAAGCTCGTGAGCCGCTGACCGCATTTCGCACCGCCGTAGTGGCGTGGAGTGAGGCCCAGCCCGCAGCTCCGTTGCGCACGGTTGCTGTCACGAGCTCAGAGCGTCACAGCCTTCAGATCTGGCTGCCTGCGGGTCTCGCTCTTGCCGCGATGGTGTTGGCAGGGGTCTTGTTTGGCGGCGGAGCGCTTCGCGTTCATCCATCGATCGCCCAGCATCCGCCAGGGGTTTCTGAACCCGACGATGCTGTGCTGATGGAGCAGGTCGACGCCGAGGTCTCTGAGGCGGTGCCCGATGCGATGGCGCCGTTGACCGACCTGGTAGCCTGGGACTCCAGCGATGCAATCGTCGAACACGCTCCAGTCAGCAAACACACAGCCAAGGGGAAATACGTCGCGAAGGCCAAAGCAGCGACGGCAGATTGAGGATTCAAAGGAAGACCATGGGATTAGTGAATGAAAACAACGGTGGACAGCGCGGACTCTTGAGCGGTCGATGGTTCCTGGCCGGCGCTCTGCTCCTGGCGGTTTCGGGTGCGGCCGGCTGGGCGCAGGATGGCGCGGGAAACCCGCCTCCTCCGCCGATGCAGTCCAATCGCCCCCCAATGGAAAGGGCTTTTCGCGACCATGGCGGCCCCGGGCGCGAGGGCATGGGCCGCTGGTGGGACAATCCTGAGGTCGCCAAGGACCTCAATCTGGGCGCCGATCAGAAGCAGAAGATGGACGACATCTTTCAGCAGGGGAGGTTGAAGTTGATCGACCTGCACGCCTCATTGCAGAAGGAGGAAGCGACCCTCGATCCGCTGATCAACGCCGATACGCCGGATGAGACCAAGGTCCTGGCGCAGATCGACAAAGTTGCGGCTGCGCGGGCCGAGCTGGAGAAGGCAAATGCCCGGATGCTCTTGGCGGTCCGCCAGGTCCTGACTCCCGACCAGTGGACCAGGCTCAAAGCCTCGCGTGCCCAGAGAATGGCGCACGGGCCAGGCGCCGGTCCGGGCGCGGGGCCTGCTCCCAACTAATCAAGTTTGCAGTAGCGAGCGAAGCGCCTTCGGCTCTCCCAGCGAAGGCGCTCTTTTTTGCTGCTCCACCGCTCTCGGCCTGTTCGTCTGTGACCCCTGTCGAAAAAGCTACAATCAAGGCTGAGATCCACCCATAAGGAATGGCATGTACGAAGTAACTGTAGAGGCGGGTTTTTCCTCCGGACATTACCTGCGGAACTATCGCGGCAAGTGCGAAAACCCGCACGGGCATAATTACAAGGTCGAAGTCACGCTGCGTGGTGAATCCCTCGACCAGACCGGGCTGCTGCTCGATTTCAAGGACTTGAAGCAGGTGATGCGCCCGGTAATTGAGCGGCTCGATCATCAGATGATCAACGATCTGGAGCCCTTCACCGAACTCAATCCCTCGGCGGAGAATCTAGCGCGCTACTTCTACGACGAAACCAGCCGCCAGCTCGCGGAAATGACCGCCGGCCGCGTCCGGGTGAAAGACTGCACGATCTTCGAGACCGACGAGACCTCGGCCAGGTATTACGAGTAGCTTAGGCCGCTGGCCTCACGCGAAGACTTCAACCTCGCGCTCGATCGCGGCCGCCGAGTCGATGCTGACCTTTGACAGGTCATGCGCCTGCTGCAGGTTCATCCACAGCTGCGGGCTGGTGCCGAAAAATCGGGCCAGGCGCAGCGCGGTGTCGGGCGTGATGGCTCTTCTGCCATGCACGATGTCACCGATGCGCGTGGCCGGCACATGGATCTTCATCGCCAGCGCGTGCTGGCTCAGTCCATAGGGAACCAGGAAATCTTCCCTCAGCACCTCACCCGGGTGAGTGGCGACGCGCCGGAGATTCCATCCTTTGGAAGGCCTTTCGATCGACTTAGTGGTAATCGGTGATTTCGACATCGTGCGCTCCATCCTTTCCCCAGACAAAACAGATGCGGTATTGATCATTGATGCGGATGCTATGCTGGCCGTCGCGGTCCCGGGAAAGGGCCTCTAAACGATTTCCGGGAGGCGCCTTGAGATCATTTAGGGACACAGCCTGATCCAGATAGTCCAGCTTGCGCAAAGCCACGGACTGAATGTTTTTCCAACGACGGCTCCCGCCGCCCTCAAACAGCTCTCGGGTGTCCTCGTCTTTAAAACTATGGATCACTTACCGGTTAGTATATAACGTCACACGTTCTATGTCACGCGGATGCGAGACGTACCTGCCTGGAAGCGCCGGGGGAAATCGCGGGCGCGGTAGACCTCGCCCATCCCACCGACACCGAGCGTCGCTTTGATCTCGTACGGGCCAAGGCGGGAATTGGGTTCGAGTGGCATCGATGCGATTCCTGAAGGCGACCTGCAATGTTGGCCGGAGGAACGTGATGCAAACAGCTTCGCCGGTCGCGCCGGACTTTGAGAACCGGCGTAGTGTACGGCCAACATCCTGACAAGCGGATTCTGCAAGGGAGTGCGCGTGCGGCGCTTCGATTTCCGGAGGCAATGCTTGCGCTTTGATTTAGTCTTAATGAAACTTTGAAGAGAAATGGCACGGGGTCACCCCGCCAGAGGGAACATGGCAAATACGACGAAGATTGAAGACAAGGCAGAACGCAAGGCATTGAAACGGGCAGCGCGCAAAAAGGCTGCTCCCAAGGCTCCGCGGACAGGTGCGCGCGGCGAGAACAAGCAGAAGCTGAAAAAAGCTAGCAAGGGAGCCAGCAAACGCTAGGCAAGTCCCGTCCGTCGCCCGATAAAACGGGTTGATGGATGGGCACCCGGTCAGTCAAGCACCCACATTTCGATTGCAGGAGCCACGCACCTGGCGAATCAACTCTTCGCGACCAAGTCGATCGACAAGCTGATCAGCGATTCGGAGTTGCCCGAGCACTGTCTGAAGAAGACGCTGGGGCCGCTTTCGCTCACCGCTCTGGGCGTGGGTGCGGTGATCGGCTCCGGCATCTTCACGGTGATCGGCACGGCGATCGCCGGGGAGAAGTTCGACACCTCCTCGATCATCAATACCCCGTTGCTGGATTACCTGATCCACCACAATGCGCTCTCCGGGCGTCCTGGCGCCGGCCCGGCGATTGCGATATCGATCATTCTGGTGGCTCTGGTCTGCGCCTTGACCGGGCTCTGTTACGCGGAGCTTGCCTCGATGATCCCGATTGCCGGCAGCGCCTACACCTACACCTACGCGACGCTCGGCGAACTGGTGGCGTGGATCATTGGCTGGGACCTCATCCTCGAATACGCGGGCAGCAACATGACCGTCAGCGTCGGCTTTGCCGCGCACATGGTCGATCTGCTCGATTGGTTCGGGCTGCATCCGCCGGCCACGTGGATCTCGCCGGCGTATCTTCCTTCCGGTCTGCAGGACCTGCAAGGCAATGTCATCTACAACCCGGGATGGCACTTCGGCTTCAACATCCCCGCCTTCCTGATTGTGATCCTGATTACTGTCGTGTTGGTGCGCGGCATTCGCGAATCGGCCGAGGCGAACAACGCCATGGTGCTGCTCAAGATTGTTGCCATCCTGGCCTTCGTCTTTGCCGGGGCGCATTTCATCAAGCCGACCCACTATCACCCCTATTCTCCCAATGGGTGGTCGGGGCTGCTCACTGGCGGCAGCATCATCTTCTTTACCTATATCGGCTTCGACTCGGTCTCGACGGCTGCGGAGGAATGCAAGCGTCCGCAGCGCGACCTGCCTATCGGAATCATCGCAACGCTCGTCGTTTGCACCGTCCTCTATGTCGCGGTCGCGGTCGTGCTGACCGGACTCGTGCCTTGGCAGTCGATGGTGGATGACGCAGCGCCAGTCGTCAACGCGCTTAAGAAGCTTTCCCTTCAACCCGGCGGCCACAACCTCCACTGGGTGCGCCTGGTCGTGCTGATCGGGGCGATGCTGGGCATGATCTCCTCGATCCTGGTCTTCCAGATGGGGCAGTCGCGGGTCTGGTTCGCGATGTCCCGCGACAAGCTTCTGCCGGGTATCTTCAGCAAGGTCCACCCGACCTTTCGGACTCCAGCCATCGCCACTTGGGTCGCGGGCTTCGTCGTTGGCATTCCCGCCGGCCTCTTCGACATCGGCACGCTCGCCGATCTCTCGAATATTGGGACGCTCTTCGCTTTTGTTTTAGTCTCGATCGGGGTAGTGATTCTCCGCTTTCGCGATCCGGGACGGAAGCGCGGCTTCCGAGTGCCGGGCGGCCCAGTCATTCCAGTTCTGAGCATCCTGTTTTGCGGACTGCTGATGGCCGGTCTTCCAATCATCACCTGGGCTCGCTTCGTGATCTGGCTGGCGATCGGGCTGGTGATCTATTTCGGCTACAGCCGCCATCGCAGCGAGTTTTCCGCGCGAAACGCAGGTTCCCAGTAAAGTAATGAGATGAACACCAGCGCCATCGGCGGCGTCTCGCAGGTCTCTCGCGCGTGGCTGCGCCGCCTGCCTAAAGCCGAGCTGCACCTTCACCTCGAAGGCACCGTAAGCCCGGAGACGCTGGTCGAGCTGAGCCGGCGCTCATCGAGTGGCCGGGAGTTAAGCGCGTTTAGCCTTGCCGAAGCCGAGGCCCTCTACCAATACAAGGACTTCAGCGGCTTCATGCTCGCCTTCAAGGCGGTCACCGAGCGGCTGCGCACTCCTGAAGACTACGAGCTGATCACCTATCGGATGATGGCCCAGCTCGCCGCGCAGGGCGTAGTCCACGCCGAAGTGTATGTCTCGGTCGGAGTCGTCCATTACTGGAGAAAGGCCGAGCTGGAAGCCGATCCGCTGATCTTCGATCACATCTTTCGCGGCATGGAGGCAGGACGCACCCGCGGCGAACGCGACTTTGGTGTGAGCGTCTACTGGATCTTCGACGCGGTCCGCCATTTCGGTACCGATGAGGCGGCACGGGTCTTTCACAAGGCCGCCGATCTGCGCTGCGAATTTCCCTCAATCATCGGCATCGGCATTGGCGGCGACGAACGCCGCACCGGCGCCGAGCCCTTCCGCGACCTCTATGCAGAAGCGCGCGGCGCCGGACTTCGCCTCACCGCTCATGCCGGCGAAACCGTCGGCCCGGAAGGCATTTGGGCGGCGCTCAACATCGGCGCCGAGCGCATCGGCCACGGCCTCACCGCCATCGAAGATCCCGAGCTCATGGAAGTCCTCGCCGAACGCCAGATTCCCATCGAGATTTGCATCTCGTCCAACCTGCGCACCGGATGCTGCTCGCCGCTGGGGCTCCATCCCGTCCGCAGCTACTTCGATGCCGGCCTGATGATCACTCTGAACTCCGACGATCCCGCCATGTTCGAGAGCGATCTTGAAGGCGAATATCTGCTCGCCCAACGCGAATTTGGCTTCAGCGCCGAGCATCTGCGCGAACTGGCGGCAAACTCTTTCGAAGCCAGCTTCCTTCCGCCAGAGGAAAAGGTGAAATATCTGCACCGCATCGACGCGCTTCCCTGATTGGGACTCGCTGCTCCTCTTTTTCCCGGATCAAACTTAGGAGTAACCATTCATGCGACTCTCAGGTCAGTCACACACAAGCTGCGTTATCATGACGGTATGAAGCGCCGTGGACTTCACCGCCTGCTCTGGTTGGGAAAGAAAGCTGTTCTGTTGATTCCCGATCCTCCTCCCGCTGCCAGGGAAGAGAAGGGTTTCCCTTTCAAAATCATCGGGCTGGCCTCGGTCGCCGTGGGCGCAACGGCTCTAGGCCTGTATCTCGGACGCGAGTTCCGCTTGCGCTACAAGTTCAACCGCCGCACACCGTACGACCGCTTCTCCCATTCAGGAGACGAAGCTGCAGCGGTGGGTGAGTTCGGCATGGGGATTTAGCTTCGGGCACGACTCAGGAATCGCGCCGGCCGTACAACGGCACGAGACTTACCTTGAAACAGCCTTCTTCGGCCGCCCCCCGGCCCTCCCGTTGATGCGCGAGGCGTCGGCTTTGGCTTCCGTTCTTGCCGCGCCGCCCAGTCGCCCGATCCGGGACATCCATTGCTTCGTTCCGTAGACGTGCCTGCGAAGGCTGGGTACATAGAGGTCGACGTCCAAGTCGGGCCAGTGAAGGCCTGAGCCTTGCGGCGTAATCTCTACGTTCGCGAGTTGGCGGCGGGTTGCGGACTGGAGACCTTCAAGTAGTTCGCGCTGCAGGACGAGGCGCTCTCCGTTGCTGAGCGTCACAATGAAAAGGTCGAGGCCGGGACGGTATTCGATGCCGATGGCGCGAGGCTCGTCCGGCAGACGTGCGGCCCGCGAGATGGCCCGGTCAATTTGCACGTCCGTAGTGGTGACTCTATGCGCGGTTGCCATGAACTCTCTTCCAGAGCGCGACCAGCAAATCGAAATTTTCCGCCACCGTTTGCAGGATGCGTCTTACCATCGATCTCTTCGCATTGGCGGGCCTGACGCAATCGGCTCTTTCCGCCAAGCTAACACTACCGTCTTGCCGGAGATCGACGATGACTTCGGTTTCGTCGAGGATTCCATGCACATGGCGCGGTGGATGATCGTTCGAGTAGGCGGCGAATCGGATTCCGTCCAGACGGATTGAAGCCACATTTGAGTATAACCTAATCGTGGTTAGGATAGTTCGCTCAGAGAGACTGTCCCGTTTCGTAGGAACGCCCTTACAGAGACAACATTCTTGCTGTGCTCCTGAGCCTTTTGTAGGTCTTTGCTCAAGTCCCGCCCTTGGAAATGAGCGAGAGCAGTTTCCTTGGATACGTATGGCGGTTCCACGGCCTCTTGATTGAACGTCCGGCCGCATTGATCCCTGAAATTGAGCGTCAGGTAAATCATCCCAACTCCCGATTACGTCTGGCTCGTGTTTTTAGCATCACACCACCACCGTCTCCTGATACTCCCCAAAGACCTTCCGCATCGCGCCCGCGATCTCGCCCACCGTGCAATTGCTTTCGACGGCCTCCAGGATCGCCGGCATGAGGTTGCCTCCACCGCGGGCGGTTTCTGTAACAGAGTCGATTCCAGACTGCCAGCGCTGTGGATCGCGGCGAAGTCTAAGCGCCTTCAGTCGTTCAACTTGCTTCTGCTCCAGCGATTCGTCAATTCGTTGAGTCGGGATCTCCACTTCGGTCTCTTGACTGAAGCGATTGACCCCGACCACCACCGCTTCGCCGGAGTCCACCTCTTGCTGCGCCTTGTAAGCGGCGTTCTGAATCTCCTGCTGCACCCATCCGCGTTCGATTGCGCGCAGCATCCCCCCCATGGCCTCGATCCGCGTGAAGTAGTCTTTGACCAGTTTCTCGATGTCGCTGGTTTGCATCTCAATAAAGTACGAACCAGCTAAAGGGTCGATCGTCTGCGCGACGCCGGATTCGTGGGCAAGAATCTGCTGTGTTCGCAGCGCGATGCGAGCAGCGGCTTCGGTAGGCAGCGCAAGCGCCTCATCGTATCCGTTGGTATGTAGAGACTGTGTGCCACCGAGAACGGCGGCAAGAGCCTGGAGCGTGGTTCGGACGATGTTGTTCTCCGGCTGTTGAGCGGTGAGCGTGGAGCCCGCGGTCTGAGTGTGGAAGCGGAGCATCCAGGAACGCGGGTTCTTCGCGCCGAATGTGTCGCGCATGATGTGCGCCCAGATGCGGCGGGCGGCGCGAAATTTGGCGACCTCCTCAAGAAAGTTGTTATGAGAATTGAAGAAGAAGGAGAGTCGCGGGGCGAAGTGGTCGATCTCCAGCCCGGCATTCAGGGCAGCCTGCACGTATGCCATGCCGTTGGCCAGTGTGAAGGCGACCTCCTGCGCGGCGGTCGAGCCGGCTTCGCGCATGTGGTAGCCGGATATGGAGATCGGGTTCCACTCGGGAACGTGCTCCGTGGTCCACGCGAACATGTCGGTCACGATGCGCAGCGCGTGGTTTACAGGATAGATGTAGGTGCCGCGAGCGATGTACTCCTTGAGAACGTCGTTTTGTACAGTGCCGGAAAGTTTGTTGAGGTGGATGTCTTGTCGTTTCGCAACTGCAACATACAGAGCAAGCAGGATGCTGGCCGTCGAGTTGATGGTCATCGAGGTGGAAATTTTGTCGAGAGGAATGCCGGAGAAGAGGCGCTCCATGTCCTCAATGGAATCGATGGCGACGCCGACTTTGCCGACTTCGCCAAGCGACATCGGATCGTCGGAGTCGTACCCGATCTGGGTGGGGAGATCGAATGCCACGGAGAGCCCGGCAGTCCCGTTGGCGAGCAAAAACTTGTAGCGTAGGTTCGAGGCCTCAGCATCGCCCATGCCGGCGTATTGGCGCATGGTCCAGAGCCGGCCGCGATACATAGTTGGCTGGATGCCGCGAGTGTAGGGGAACTCGCCCGGGGCGCCGAGGTCACGGTCGGCATCGAAGCCCATGCCCGCGAGGTCTGCCGGGGTGAAGAACGGCTTGTCGTTCATAATCTCAGGGGCATGATTGCCGCACGCCATCGAACAAGAGCAGAGTACCGGATTCACAAGCTGGTGATCAGAGCGCCGGGTTTAGCGTGACTGCAGAGCACGGCGAGCGCGGTTCTTCTTCTCTTTCTGCCTGGCTTTGTAAAAATTAAACAGCGTAAACCAGGCGAAGACAATGGCCAGTGCGCCATAGACCAGGAAATGCGCATGTTCCGGGCCGCCCGCATAGTCGTGGCGAAATTTGTATGCATTTTGGGCGAAAAATGCAGCGAAGAGACCGAAGAAGAGGCCGGTGATCTCAAGCCACAGAACGCCGCCGGTATGCGTGATCGGCCCCAGTATTGCTTCGCCGAAGCGCCTTGTTCCCCGAACGACACCCTTGGCCAGCTGCGGAGCTTTTGCCACCGCCTGCGCTGCCGATGTGGCCGTGTACGCCGGCGGAAGTCGAGAAGACGGGTGGGCGCCTGCGTCGCCAGGTGGCACACTCGATGCGGCAGTGGCTTCAGCAGCGCGCTGCTGAACGGCTCTTGCCGCCAGCCGGAGGCCGATGCCCAATTTTTTTCCGGCCGTTTCCGCTCCCATATCAAAATTCTAGCAGTGGGGCGAAAACTTTAGCCGCCGGGCATGATTCGGATTGCGGTGCTGCAACATCACAAGTAAGGTAATGGAAATATGTGTTCGCCGGGCGGCGGGCAGAAATGGGGCTGGCCATTGAATAAAAGGTTGCGGAGCTTGATCCAGAAACTGGGGGAGGCGATCCACGAGACCGTCTCCGAGTCGGAAGACATCGCCAGCGTGGTGCAGGACATCCGCAAACAGGGCTTCGATGTGTTGCTGATGCTTGAGGCAACGATCGGCTTGAACGAAGTGGAGCAGCAGCCCGGCGTCGCAGTCACACAGCCCAAGCGCCTAACGGCGGGAGGCGGTTCGGCCTCTGAAGAGAATGCGAACGAAGCCGAGACGGCTGGCGGTTTTACCACTCAGGATGTGAACTTCCTCCGGTCGCTGCGCATTGCGGTCGAGGGCGACGCGGGAAGTTCAGAAAGCGAGCCGTTGAACGGCCAGGTGTGAGTTTCCCGCGCTTCGCCACACGCTCGCGTAGCCCCGGCTGGCGGTACATGATGTCGTCGATGTCGGTGTGCTACACTCGCTCGTTCGATCGTCAACGGCGATCTTCGGCGGCAAAGCCGAGGCGCTACCCGGCGAAGCACGAACAATTTCCCAGGGGCGTGGCTACGGCATGAGGGATACGTTAGGAGTCCTACTGGCAGGCGGAGCCGGGGAACGGCTGTTTCCGCTGACGCGCGATCGCGCCAAGCCCGCAGTTCCATTCGGCGGGCACTACCGCATTATCGACATTACCCTCTCCAACTGCATCAACTCCGGGCTGCGCCGCGTTTACATTCTCACGCAATACAAGGCGCTTTCGCTGAACCGCCATATCCGCGAAGGCTGGACCGGAATTGTCGCGCAGGAACTGGGTGAGTTCATCGAAATCCTGCCGCCCATGCAGCGAGTGAGCGCGAACTGGTACATGGGCACTGCGGACGCGGTCTACCAGAACATCTACTCGATTGGCGCGGAGCAGCCCAAGCATGTGCTCATCCTCTCTGGCGACCACATCTACAAGATGAACTACAGCAAGATGCTCGAGCACCACAAGGAGACCGGCGCAGATGTGACGCTGGCGACGCTGCCGATCCAGCCCGACGAAGTGAAGCGTTTTGGAGTGGTCGAGGTAGGCAAGGGCGGCGAGGTTGTTGGTTTCCTCGAAAAGCCTGCGAGCACGGAACTGCGTTCGCCGTTCAATCCGGACATGGTCGATGCGTCGATGGGCATCTACATCTTCAACACCGACGTGCTGCTGCCGGCGCTCATCAAAGACTCCGAAGACCCGGAGTCGAAGCATGATTTCGGCCATAACATCCTGCCGGCGATCCTCGGCCAGTACAAGATATTTGCCTATAACTTTGTCGATGAAAACAAGAAAGAGGCGCTCTACTGGCGCGACGTGGGAACGCTCGACGCCTACTACGACGCCAACATGGATGTGTCGTCTGTATCGCCGGTATTCAACCTTTATGACGCAAGCTGGCCGATGCGCACGCGGGTGAGGCAGTACCCGCCGGCGAAGTTTGTTTTCGGCGAGCCGGGGCGCACCGGCATGGCAATCAACTCGACGATCTCCGCAGGATGCATCGTCTCCGGCGCGGTAGTTCGAAACAGCGTGCTTTCACAGGACGTGCGCATTAACTCATTCTCTGAAGTCGACTCGAGCATCATCTTCTCTCACGTCGACATCGGACGACATTGCCGCATCAAGCGCGCCATCATCGATCGCGACGTGCATATTCCCGAAGGCACCGTGATCGGCTACGACCAGAACGACGATCGGCGGAACTACTTTGTGACGCCATCCGGCCTCACCGTCGTGGCCCGCGACTACTCTCTTTATGAGAGTCCGGTCTCGCCGGAGTTCATGCGGCAAGGCTGAGAGCATGGCTAAGGGCTACTTTTGAGGTAGCCCTCTGCGACTCTAAAGAGGATTGTCCCTTCCATACGCCAGTGCAACAATGACAGCTCCACTGGATTCTCTTCCAGCGTAGTTGCCGTCGATAAATCAGTAATTCGGCGGTCCTATCATCACGCACTGTGAGCAGTTCAAGACACGGAGGGCATTTTCATGCCGACAATCACGACGAAAGACGGCGTATCGATTTTCTACAAGGACTGGGGCAAAGGACAGCCCATCGTCTTCAGCCACGGCTGGCCGCTGAGCGCCGACGACTGGGACAATCAGATGTTGTTCTTTGGCCAGCGCGGCTATCGAGTTATTGCGCATGACCGGCGAGGCCACGGCCGTTCCACGCAGACTTGGGACGGCAACGAGATGGACACTTACGCCGATGACCTCGCGGCGCTCACCGAAAAACTTGACCTCAAGAACGCGGTCCATGTGGGCCACTCGACCGGCGGCGGCGAAGTCGCTCGCTACATCGGTCGCCATGGCACGAAGCGTGTCGCGAAGGCCGTGCTCATCAGCTCGGTGCCGCCCTTAATGCTGAAGACCGAGAAGAACCCCATCGGCCTGCCGCTCTCGGTATTCGACGGCCTGCGCGCTGCGCTGGTCGCCGACCGGCCGCAGTTCTATAAGGACATCACTCTGCCCTTCTACGGATACAACCGCCCCGGCGCCAGAATCTCCGAAGGGGTTCGCGAGCACTGGTGGTTCCAGGGGATGATGGGCGGCGTGAAAGCCCATTACGATTGCATCAAGGCCTTCTCTGAGACCGACTTCACCGAAGATCTCAAGAAGTTCGATGTGCCGACTCTCGTGATGCATGGCGACGACGACCAGATAGTGCCAATCGCCGCTGCTGGCCTGCTGTCGGCGAAGATCGTGAAGAACGCCCAGCTCAAGGTCTACCCCGGCTTTCCGCACGGGATGTGTACAACGAATCCCGATCAGATCAACGCGGACTTGCTCGCCTTTCTCGGTGAGGCAAAGCAAGCGGCAGCGTAACGAGCGAGCGCTTCTACGTGCCGGCCTTTGCAGAGTTCCCGAGAGGCCGGCATGCACTTTTCTGCCAAAGATCTAAAGTGCAATTCTTGAAGGGATCTAAAGCTTGAACAACTCGCGCAGCCGGCGCGTCTGAGCGCGGCTTACCGGAATCTCGGTCTGCTTTTTGTCGGCCATTCGCAACTGATAGCTGGACTTGAACCACGGCACGACTTCGCGAATGTGGTTGATGTTGACCACATAGGAGCGGTGGGCGCGCCAGAAGATGGCCGGGTCGAGCAGGTCGAGCAGCTCCTCGAGCGTGCGGCACTTCGATTGGCCCTCGATCGTCGGCGTGGCAACGGTGATAGTGCCTTCGTCGATGGCGGCGTAGCAAATCTCTTTTTGGTCGATGAACAGCAGACGGCTCTGCGCCTGCAGCACGATCTTTCCGGATTGCAGATGCTGCGGACTCGGCTGCTTGGTGCCTGCCTGCTGCTGCTCCATCAGCTTTAGCAGCGCTTCGATGCGTGTCCCGGTGCTGTCGGTGTCGGCATGAGGGCGCGCCGGGCCTTCTTCTTCGGCTGAGGCGTGGATCTCGCGCGGAGGCGCATCGTGAAAGCGCTGGCGCACGCGGTCGAGCGCTTGCATCACTCTTTCGTGGTCAAAGGGCTTGAGCAGATAGTCGATGGCGTTTACATCGAAAGCGCGGACGGCGTACTGGTCGTAGGCGGTCGCGAAGACGATCTGCGGCAACGGCTCACCATTGCCGTGACCGCCGTTTCTAAGTTCGATCAGGCGTTTGAGCACCGCAAAACCGTCGAGCCCGGGCATCTGCACGTCGAGAAAGACGACATCCGGGTGGTGCGACTGGATAAGTTCAACCGCCTCGATCCCGTTGCGGCCCTTCGCAAGGACGTCGATGTCCTCTTCTTCGCGGAGCAGGTATTCAAGCTCTTCGCGCGCAAGCTGTTCGTCGTCGATGATGAGAGCGGTAATGGGCATTAGCCGACTACTGAGTATAGCCGCTCCACGGGGGCAAATAGTGCGAGATCGCTGGCTGAATCAGCTTCGGAGCGCGCGTTGAGCGAAGGCGCCATAACTAGACTTGAAATGCCCTGAGCCTCGCCGGAGTATTGTCCGCCGCAAGATCATGACCGCAATGGACGCAATAAAGGTCGGTCATGCTGACGCTGCGATAGCACTTGCCGCAGCTGGCAGAAACCTGGCAGGCGCATTGCGGGCAGAAATGGAAGTCGGCCTGGATGCGCGATGCGCAGGCAGGGCAGCGGGAGATGATGGGCTGGCGGAGAAGGAAATACAGCACAGAACCAATTCCTCCCGGCATGATCACGCAGATCGCAATCCAGAAGCGCAGGCTCATCGCGCGTCGCGGCGCGTCCCGGCTCACGTAACCAACCATCAGGACGTAGAGCGATGCCAGCGCACCCCAGGAGAGCGCGAAATAGATTCGGAAACCGATTGGCGGTGGCGGGTGGTTCCGGTTGGCCGGCATCACGACCCAGAAGAAGTACTCCACCACGACAAACGCCAGCAGCGCCATCGCGACCGACCAGCGCGGAATAAGGCGCACTTCGTCGGCAAACGTACTGCCGGTATCTGGATCGCGGAGAGTGTTGGGATCTTTCATTTGTCTCTAATTTGCTGGTGCCAATTAAACCACGAAACCGGATGGTTCCAGCAATTCAGACGACTGGGGAGGGCTAAAAGTTCCGCTTTCCGAAACGCTCCGGCTCGTGATTCTTCCAGCTGGCGATGAGCGCGGCGACCACAGCGGAGAACAGAGTCAGCGCGAGCAGGGTGATCATTGTCGGCAGGTCAGACAGATGTTCGCCGGCGAAGATTTCGTCGACGCCGCTCCACAAAGCAGGGGTGAGCAAGGTAAACAAGCCCCCAGCTACGAGCAGAGCGAGGCCCTTGTTGCGGCGGCGTCGCTTCCGGTCTTCGCGCAGATTTGTGCCAGCTTCACGCAGCGCACGGCGGGTACGCTGCGCTACGCCCAGGCTGGAGGAAGCGTCGAGGCCAGTGAGCGCCTGGAGGATGTCGGAATCCCCCTCCTGGCGAAGGCCATCGTCGGAATGTGGCCCACGATTCATGCCGAGGCACTCCGTTGACTCGCTACCGAAGCGGAAACGGTCGCCCGGGGCTGCGCCGAGTGGAAAGGATTTCTCGCTGTCTGTACGCGAGGCTTCAGGGCAGCGAGGCCGCGATAGAGACGCGATTTCACCGTAGACAGAGGAGCGCGGGTGACCTTCGCAATCTCTTCCAGGGCCAGATCTTCGTGGAAGCGCAACACCAGTACTTCGCGGTGGAGAGGGTCGAGGGTCAGCAGCGCTGCGGCAATGCGCTGGCCGTCTTCCTGGCTTTGATAGTGGTCAAATGGGTTCGGCGCGTCGCAGGGCACTTCGAAGGGACGCTCGTCCTCGGCGTTCTCGCACATTTCGTCGAGGCTGGCCATGGTGCGCTTGCGGCGCAGATCGATGAGCAAGTTGCGGGCGATCGTAAACAGCCACGTGTCGAAGCGGGCGTTACCGTTGTACTGCGAGCCGCGCAGCAAAACGCGCATCCAGGTCTCTTGGAAAAGGTCTTCAGCGACCTCGCGATTGCCGGTCAGATAGAGCAGGTAGCGAAGCAGCCGATGCTGATAACGCACGATCAACTCGTCGAGCAGATCGGCGTCCTGGCGCTTCAAACCCTGCGCAATGAGAGAGTTCTCCGCTTTCGACTGCTCAGTCAGGGTAAATGTGGCTGCGCTCATACCGTTTCGGTAGACGTTTGGCATATGTTTTAAGACGCGAGGGAGATTGGATTTGATTGAATATTTTTCGATTTTCGCCCGAAATCAGCGGGCTCTTCGTCTGAGGAGTGCATTAGTATGAGGCAATTTCTGTGCTTCGACACTTGCCTTCTTAATTCGAGCTCTTTGAATTCAAAGACTTAGGCGACGGAGTGGCGCTCCCATAAAGCAGCACCGC
This sequence comes from uncultured Acidobacteriaceae bacterium, assembly GCA_963790505.1. Classification (GTDB taxonomy): domain Bacteria; phylum Acidobacteriota; class Terriglobia; order Terriglobales; family Acidobacteriaceae; genus Acidisarcina. Next base: position 149,119 of record CAWBOT010000005.1, read on the forward strand.
AACGCGGTAACAGCTCGATAAGCCTTGATTGCTCGGCGGAGGGCAGCTGCCAACCGTTGCCCGCTGATATCGGCCTGAAGCGATTCGGTCGAGAAGCGGCTGGGGCAATTGGTTGAGGTCTTGGCTCTGCCACAGCATCTTGAATCCCGGGACGCTGTTGAGCTGTGCGTCATGTTCCTGTGCGCAATAGGCCCGGGCGTCGGTAGGGTCATTTTGAACGTCTATCCCTTTCGTTCGCAAGAGTTCGGCGATCTGCGCCTCCACCTGGGCCGGTGATTCATCCTTGAACCCTCGCGAATAGACCGCGACAGCATACAGTTGTCCGCGACTGGCCACTACGGCAATGCCGGCGTGATCGACATCTTTGCTGAGCATATTTGCGCGGTGCGGGGCAGATTCCGTCCAGCTTGTCTGGATTGTCGCCACGTTGGGTCCGGTGGCTACATTTTCTTCGATCGTGCTGGAGTGCGCGCCGGCCTGTGCCGCCCGCGCGGCCAGATCGGCTTCGCCGTCGTAGCGGTGGGCGATTTGCGCCTGAACCGCCATGCGCTGGCAATGTTGGAGAGCTGCTTGGTATAACGCCTCGTCCCACTGCAACTGGGCCGCTCCGGCTTGTGCGCGCGCCTGATTGGTCAGAGTGAAGAGTGCTTCGGCGTCGGTCCGACGAATGTCAGGCTGCGTGTCCGGTGCCGAGACAGGTGCCGATTGCCCCTCCGCAGCCGATGACGGAAGCGCGCAGGGAAGCAGAGCGAAGGCCAAAATCAGATATATCGTTCGCATACGAAATGTTTGGATGCGCAATCGTTGCAGACATCGCTAGCCGAGCCCCCAATTTTCCCCAAAGGTACACTGAAAAGATGGAGATTCTGTACGGGCTGCATCCCGTGGAAGAGGCTTTGCGCGCGGGTTTGCGACGTTTTGACCACGTTTGCGTCGCAAAGGAGCGACACGACGCTCGCTTGCAGCAGGTGATCGATCTTTGCCGCGAAGCCGGCGTGCGGCTGCGTTTCGAGCCCCGCGAGCAGCTGACCCGGCTGGCGCAGACTTCCGCCCACCAGGGAGTGGTCGCAGTCGTCCGAGAGAAATCAATACTCGACTTGGAGGACCTGTTGAAGCCGACCGGAAAGGCGCGGCTTCTGCTCGCGCTGGATGGCGTCGAAGACCCGCAAAACCTCGGTGCTTTGCTGCGCACGGCCGATGGCGCTGGAGTCGACGGAGTTGTGCTGACTGAACGGAGGTCGGCGCCGCTAAGTCCGGTCGCGATCAAAGCGTCGGCGGGGGCATCGGAGCATGTCCGTATAGCCCGCGTGGTGAATCTGGTGCGCGCCCTCGAGCAGCTCAAGGCGGCAAACATCTGGTCGGTCGGCCTCGATGAGCGGGGCTCGATCGACTATGACGGGTTCGATTACACCGGCGATTGCGTCCTGGTGCTGGGTCGCGAAGGTGCCGGGCTGCACGACCTCGTCAGGAAGACGTGCGACCACTTGCTGCGGATTCCAATGGTCGGCGGCGTTTCCTCATTGAACGTCTCGGCCGCCGGCGCTGTCGTGCTGTATGAAGCGGCGCGGCAGCGCCGGATGGCACGGAAATCCTTTGCGGCAAGTCCAAACATAGACATGCCAAACAGCGCGCCGGAGAAGAAGCGGAAGGGTTTGGGTTCATGAGCAGTTGGAAGTGTATGGCCGCCTTGTTTGTTGGCGGTTGGTTGGGAACCTGCGGTTTGCTGGGGCAGGATGGAACTTCTTCCCCGGCTCCAGCAGCTTCGCAAGCTCCTGAAACAAAGCCGGGCACGGTGACAACTGACGCGCCGCCGGCGCAAGGGACCGGCAAAGTCTTGTTCTCGCGTTCGGAGGATGACAACAAGGCTGCCGCTCCTGCGAAACAGGATGCGGAGGATAAGCAACCGGCTTCTGACGCTTCGGCTGCATCGCAGGGTACCGCCGAAGAGCGCGGCTCGCTGACGTTTCTGGCCTACGATCTCGACGTTCATGTAACGCCCCGCCAGGAATCGCTGGCGGTGAGAGCCCGGATGACGGCGCGCAACGACGGCGACAAGCCGCTCAAACGGATCGCGCTTCAGCTTTCGTCCACCTTGAAATGGGAGCGGATTCGCGCCGACGGAGTCGAGCTGAAATTTTCCCAGCATCCACTGGACAGCGACGCCGACCACACCGGCTCAGTGAATGAAGCAGTGGCCACGTTGCCCCGTGAGCTTGCCCCGAAAGAAGAACTAAAAATCGAGGTCTTCTATAGCGGCCAGCTTCCTCTGGGCGCTGAACGTCTGGAGCGTATCGGGGCCCCCACCACGATCGCGGAGCGATCGGATTGGGACCGGGTTTCCGCCGACTTCATCGGCTTGCGCGGCTTTGGGAATGTGGTGTGGTATCCAGCGAGCGCGCAACCGGTGCTGCTGGGAGATGGGGCGAAGCTCTTCGCTGAGATTGGCAGGCAAAAGCAGCGGCAGCAGCAAGCGCAGGTAACGATGAAGCTCACCTCGGAATATTCCGGAGACACACCCGCGCCGAACCTCGCGGTTCTCGATGGGAAAGTGGTTCCGGTAGTTGAAACTGCAGCCCCGGAGAATGCATATCCCGGCGTCGTGACAGCCAGCCTGCCGGAGACCGTCCTGGGATTCGCAACGCCCAGCCTCTTCCTGCTGAACCGGGCCAAGGTCGATGGAAACGCGATGAACGTCTTTGCGGCTGCCGAGGATCTCGGCGGCGCACAGGCCTATGTGACGGCGGTAAACCTGGTAACGCCGATCGTGCAGCAATGGCTGGGCCCGGCGGCAAAGGCGTCGCTCGCCGTTGTGGGCTTGCCCGATCCCGGCGACATTGCGGCCGAAGAAGGAGACGCCTTCTTCACGGGATTCAAAGCGACGCCCGATCCTAAGGAGCTGGAGAATGCGATGGTGCATTCTCTCTCCCATGTCTACTTTCATTCGCCCCGAGTGTGGTTGAACGAGGGCGTGCCGCAGTTCCTGGGTAGCCTGTGGATCGAGCAAATTGAGGGCCGGTCGGCAGCGCTGGAATCCCTGGGAGCGGGGCGCAGCCCGCTGGCGCTCGCTGAGCCGGGTACTCCGGGAGAAGCCAACGGCGAAAGCCTGATCGACGCGTCCAACATTATTTATTACCGGACCAAGGCGACCTACGTGCTCTGGATGCTGCGCGACCTCGTCGGAGACGCGCGGCTGGCTGCGGCATTGCGCGCCTACTCGGCCGCCGACGATACGACGCCCGAGTACTTCGAGCAGCTGCTGGAAAAGTCCACCGGTAAAGACCTCAAGTGGTTCTTCGATTCATGGGTCTATCATGATCGCGGCCTCCCCGACCTCTCGATCACCGGTGTTTTTCCCAGCAAATCCGCGACAGAGGGGCAGTGGTTGGTGGCGCTGGACATTTCGAATGACGGCTACGCCGAGACTGAGGTTCCTGTAACGGTGCGCTCCAAAGACGCTATCGTCACCGAACGGCTGAGGATTCCCCCGCATGGAAAAGTTTCACGGAGAATGCTCATTGGAGGGGCCCCGACCGAGGTCCAGGTCAACGATGGTACGGTGCCCGAGGTCGCAGAGAGCCTCCACCTACGAAAGCTGACGAGCTCGACCCCGTAACCGTTCTCGCCGTGCGGCCCCGCGGAGTTCCGACGCTTCATTCGCTCAGCTTGAAATTGGAAAGATCGTAAGGTTGACTAACAAGAACAGGATGCCTCGTCACCGTACTATCATGCGCGGCCAGAAGTCGTTGATCGCTTCGCTGCTCGTTGCCGCCTTCGCAATTGCTTTCCTGCCCTCCGCCGCGAAGGCGCAGGATTCGCTTGCACCGCAGCGCGTTGAGATCGGCATTCTTGTCTCATCCACCGAAAAGGAAGCGGCCAGCGTCCTGCAGCAGCTTCGGGCCGGCGCAGACTTTTCCGTACTCGCCAAAGAGCGTTCGATAGATCCGACCGCCAACGATGGCGGTTCGATGGGGCTGCTGAATCCGGCGGATTTGCGTCCCGAGCTTGCCGGTGCGTTGAAAGGTCTGCATACCGGCGAGTATTCCGGCGTAGTCGCTATTCCTTCCGGGTTCGCTGTGCTCACGATCTTGTCGCCCAGAAAGTCAACGTCGCAGTTCAACCCGGATCGCGTTCACGACTTGATCGCCTCCGGAATGGTGCGTTATGGAATCGATGTCTCCGGCGATACGGAAGCGAACGCGGTCTTCAATGAGTATCCCAAGCCGCCGGGGTGGGAACACGACCTGCGCGAGGTTTGTAAGATCCGCAAGGAATCCCACGCCGCCGCTGTGCAGCGCATGAGCGCGATGCTGGCGAATGCGGAGACCGATTCCTCCGGTCGCATCACTCCGATTGACCTGATGCAGGGCCACGGCGCGCTCTCCCAATTGCACGCCTTCGTCGGCGAGATGGATCAATCGATCGCGCAGGCGAAAGCAGCTTACGATATCGCGTTGCGCAGCGCTTCTGACGCCCTCCCCTATCTGGCCGAGACGCTGGGAGCACTCTATCTGCATAAATCGGAGATGGAGAACGGCGTCTATCACAACCCCGGCGAATCAGACCTATTCCCCGCCCCTGCGCAACGCAAGCCCTATCCAAGACAGGACGACTCGCGCAATGCGATTACTTATTTCACTAAGTATCTCGAAGCCAGACCGGGCGACTTAGGAGTGGAATGGCTGCTGGATCTTGCTTACATGACCGTAGGCGAATATCCCGCCAAGGTTCCGGCGGAATACTTGATTCCCGAGAGCAAGTTTCAATCGAAACAGAGTGTAGGACTCTTCACCGATGTCGCCGCTGCAGCGGGACTGAATGTCTTCTCGGAGGCAGGCGGAGTGATCGTCGACGACTTCGACAACGATGGCCAACTCGATGTCGTGACCTCGAGTATGGATGTATGCGAGCCGATGCACTACTTCCATAACAACGGCGACGGCGCCTTTACGGATCGCGCCGTGCAGGCGGGTCTGGGAGATCAGCTGGGCGGCCTGAATATGGTCGCCGGCGACTACAACAACGATGGCTGCATGGACATTCTCGTGCTGCGCGGCGGCTGGGAGTTTCCCGTCCGTAAGTCGCTGCTGCGCAATAACTGCGATGGCACATTTACCGATGTGACCGTTGCGAGCAAGCTGGATGCGACCGTATCGCGCTCCCAGACCGCGGCCTGGGCGGATGTCGACAAAGACGGTAATCTCGATCTGTTTATCGGCAATGAGAATGCTCCAAGCCAGCTCTTTCGCAATAAGGGCGACGGTACCTTTGAAGACATCTCGCACGCCGCGGGCATCGATCAGACAGCCTACACCAAGGGTGTGGCTGCGGCTGACTATGACAATGACGGCTTCGTCGATTTCTATGTCTCCAATGTGAACGGAAAGAACTTCCTATACCACAACAACCATGACCGAACCTTTACCGAGGTCGGCGAACAGGCCGGAGTCCAGCTTCCATTCTTCAGCTTCCCTGCCTGGTTTTTCGATTACGACAACGATGGTTGGCCCGACCTGTTTGTGACCAGTTACTTCAACTCACCCGACGAGGTGATTCGCAGCGGCCTGAAACTTCCTACCCACGTCGAGACCTTGAAACTCTATCGCAACCTGCACAACGGAGCATTCGAAGACGTCACCGAACGCGTGGGCCTCGACAAGATTTTCATGACCATGGGCTCGAACTTCGGCGATGTGGATAATGACGGCTTTCTCGATATCTATCTCGGCCAGGGGCAGCCTTCCTTCACCGGCATCCTGCCCCACATGCTCTTTCGCAACGATCAGGGGAAGCAGTTTGTCGATATCACCGCTTCTTCGGGTACCGGCGAACTGCATAAAGGGCACGGCGTCGCCTTCGCCGATCTCGAGCGCACCGGCCACGAAGATATCGTTGCGGAGACCGGCGGCGCGGTATTTTCCGACAAGCACGCCATGCGCGTCTTTCAAAACCCCGGCAATGACAATGACTGGATCAATGTTCGACTGGTGGGCGTGAAGAGCAATCGGGGCGCCGTGGGCGCGGAGATCAAACTTACGGTCGAGAACGATGGACGAGCGGCGCGGACCATCTACCGGAGAGTTGGCGATACCAGCTCATTCGGCGTTAATCCGCTGGAACAGCATATCGGGCTGGGGCACGGCGCGCGCATTACCGGCCTCGACATCTGGTGGCCGGCGACCAACGCCCGGCAGCACTTCGCCCACGTCGAGAAGAACGAGTTTATTCTGGTCAAGGAATTTGCCGCCGACTTCACTAAGCTGGACCTGAAGACAGTGCGCCTCGGCAAAAAGGTACCGGCGAAGCACTAATAACTAAGAACTGATAACTAAGGACTGAGGACACGTTAATGAGAAGGCGTGCCGCATGGCCGGCGGTCATCCTCTTGCTCTTCGCATGGGCCAGCCATGCGGAAACGCTAGATCATCCGGCCAGGGGCATGGTTTTATCGACGGATGCGACGCATCGCTCGGTGACAATCTCTTGCGAAACGATCCCCGGATACATGGGCGCAATGGAGATGGCGTTCACCGTGCGCGATGCGAAGACTCTGTTGACTCTCAAGCCGGGAACGCGAGTGAGCTTCACCATTGCGCAGCGCGGGAAGGAGCTATACGCGGAGAGCATCCAGCCCATCTCCGCAGCCAACCTCGAGTCTGAGCCTTTGCAGGCCGGGCAGCTCACAGCTCTGCATAATGCGCTTCGTACGACGAATCCGGTCGTGGCGCTAGCCATTGGGCAACGCGTCCCGGACTTTCAGCTGACCGACCAGGCGGCTCAACCGGTTCGGCTCTCACAGTTCCAAGGCAAGGCCGTCCTGCTAACCTTTGGCTACTCGCGCTGCCCAAATCCGAATTACTGCTTCCGGCTCTCTAACAACCTCGCCCGCGTTGAGAAGCGTTTCCAGAGCCAGGCGGGGCGCGATTTCGTGCTGTTGACCATCGCCATCGATCCCGAATACGACCAGGGGGCAGCGCTTATCAGGTATGCCGACACCTGGTCGGCGAATCCGCAGACCTGGCATTTTCTCACCGGGCCACTGCCCGAGATTCAGCGCGTCGCGGGAATGTTCGACATGAATTTCTGGAGTGAGGAAGGCCTGGTCACGCATTCGCTCCACACCGTCATCATCGACCGCAACGGGCAGTTGGCGGTCAATCTCCAGGGCAACGCCTTTACCGCGCAACAGCTTGGCGATCTGTTGCAGACGGTAATGGACAAGAGATAGACGCTGCGCGCAATAGGTTGAGCCGCTTGCCGGCTACATTCAATTTGCACTCAGGGAGCAGCGGCGGGTGTCGGAGCGACCACTTCCGGATGCTCCAGCGTTCCCGTGATCTCGGATGAGCCGGCTGGGTTGGCGAGATGAAGTCCGCGGGTGAAATCGATGGTCCCCGTTAGGGGAACCACCTCGTCGCCATCGACGAGATCCGATTTGCCAACTGTTAGAGTGCTCCGGGCAATCGTTCCGTCGGCTGTCCAGCGATCGAAATGGGCGAATCTGGAGCGCATCGCCGATGACTGAGGGCTGGCCGCTGCTTCCAGCGAAGCGACCTCGAATGGAAGCCCACCCTTGATCCACTCCAGGTGAAATGTCCCCGTAGCTGAAGAAGCCAGCGTTTTTTCGTCAAAGCCCGAAAGCTCCAGCTTCGTGGCGAGACTGAACGAGCCCGGCCCCCATTTTTCCTGGAACAACGCCGCGGCGCTTAACGCGCTCGCGTGGTCGAGCTTGGCATCGACGTGGTAGTGCGGAGCTGCGCCAGACAAGTCGACTACGCCGGAAAGGTGCAAAGAGCCGTCAAGCGCACGCCCGCTGAGCGAGTCGATCTGAACGGCGCTGCCCGCAATACTCAGCGACGCAGTCAGATCGTGGACGGCAAGTGTGCGCATCGTCAGGGTCGCGATCTGCACGGTGCCGGAGAGCGCTGGCAGAGAGCGGTCTCCGCCAGCGCTCGGGTTGATTCGATCGAGCAGCTGCTGAACAAGCTCTCCATGATGGGAGGCTCCGAGTAGCGCGGCCTGTGCGGCAGCCGTATCGAGCGTGGCAATACGCAGCGTGAATTGATGGGGGCACGCGGGTCCCGCTCCACAGAAGGCGGGGTAGCTCAGGGTGCCATCGGCGTGGATCGGGCCATAAGCCATTCCGCTCGCGGTCCAGTCGACTCGATTGTCGGCCAGGACGGCCTGCGCCGACCCAATCTCCAACGGTTGAACGAGAAAGTCAGCTGTCAGCTGTGCGTTACGGAGTCGAATCGATCCATCCAGTGCAGCGGGGCGCTCGGTGACCGGAACCAGCCACGGCCCGTGAATGGTGAGGTCCACATCCGCAGTTCCAGACGTCCCGAAAGTGACACTGCGGTTCGCGACCAGCCCTAACTCTTTTCCCAGCGCGGCGACCTGCCCAATATGCGATTGCCCCTGGACATGAACGCTGAATCCCGAGCGATGGAACGTGCCGCTGACCGTGAGGGCGCCGGGCAAAGCCGTGGCCTGCCCGAAAGAGAACGGTTCCAGCGAAAGCGCCTCTTCTGCCATTGGTGAGACGGGCTGGGAAACTGCACGCAATTTGGCCGTCCGGCGGGCACGGACGGCGGGTGCCGGCTCCGTGGTGAAATGCAGGACGGGCAGCGCGAGCGGTTTCGGAATCTCCGGTACAACCAGGGTCAGGCCGTTGACTGTGGCTTGCCCGTGGACTTGTGCTGGCTGCGCCGTCGCGTTGGCCGAATAGCTGAAGTTGCCGTCGATGGTTCCGGTGGCCTGCACCGCGGGGGCGAATCCAGAGCGGACGAGCCGAACTCCTTCCACCGCGATGTTGACGGGAAGGTGATTGACCTCGAGTGAAAGCTCAGGGTCGATCCCGGCTGGCACCGCATGAATCGAGCCGGTAAGCAGCAGATGACCATCGCCGGTGGGCGTCAGGCAGGTGATGGCGTCGAAGAGACGCCCGGCGCGGGTGAAATTAGCGCGACAGGTCACTTCGAGGCTCAATGGCTCTCGAGGTTCGAATTCGGCGCGATGAATGCCTTGTCCGGTTGCAGTGAGCTTGAGGCTGGCGTGGTCCATCGTGCCGGTGATGTCGGCGGTCGCCTCAAGATCTCCGCGCCATCCCGGGTCGGAGCCGGCGAGGATCCTGCTCAACTGACCGAGTGGCGCATTCGACCATTCAGCGCGCAATTGCACCGGCATCTGGCGAAGCGTCGGGGCGCGCCGTAAAGAACCCTCCAGCCGAAAGGTGCCGGTATTGGCCAGGTCGAGGCTGAGATCGGTGCGTACCGGCTGGGCAGCAAACTGGATCCGCCATTCGCCCGGATTCTCGAGCCACACCGCCAGATCGGAGTTGAAAAAGGAAAATGGCAGCTTCTCATCACCGGACTTGAAGTTGACCCGGGCATTGCTTGCATCGATGTAAGGGAAGCGCGGCAGGCCGCCGGGGTGACGCTCGCCCGTGGGCGCCTTGGGGATTTGCGCGGCCTGGGAAAGCAGTGAATCGAAGTTCCACTGGCCCTGGCGATTGCGCACCAGGTTCAGGCTGGGTTCGTCAAAGGCGATGCGCGCAATCTCCAGCCGGCCCCGCCAAAGCGGTAGCAGCCGAACGTAGGCAGTCACCTGCGAAGAGCGCAGAATTGGTTCGGCGCCGAAAGCAGGATCGTCGTCGACGACGAAGTCGGCGATCTCGAAGCCGGGGCGGGGCAGCAGCCGCATGACGATCGACGACATCCGGACCGGCCGCCCAATTCCTCTGCTAATGCTGTCGGCGATGCGCCGATGGAAGCTGTTGAGGTTAATCAGCGGCGGCCCGACAATGGCAATCGCCAGCAAGAGCACCACCAGCGGCAACACCCAGATCCATCGGCGACGGGCAGTGGCGTGGACGGTCTGCACCGCTCTATTTCACCAGATGGAACGTGCGTTTCCAGCGGGTCTCGTCGAAGAAATGAATGATGGTGTGAACCAGGAAGCTGGCGCGATCGGCGAGCGACGTCTTCTCGTATTGGTCACCGGACTGGATGAACGACCAATAGACGAAGAGCGGCCGGCCTACGATGTTTTCGCGCGGCACGAAACCCCAGTAGCGGCTATCGAGACTGACAGTACGGTTGTCGCCCATGGCAAAATATTTGCCCTCGGGAACGACGAGGTCCTCTCCCTGAATGTGCGTTGGCAGATCGACGGACCAGCCGGCGGTGACGTCACTGGCGTCGCTCGGCGCAATGGCGGGGAAGTCGTCGCGATAGGGAAAGTAGTTGGCGTCAGTAGGCTTGTCGGCGAGCGGCTCATTCTGCGGCTGCCCGTTGAGATAGACGATGCCATTGCGCAGATGGAGCCGGTCGCCGGGAATGCCCACCACCCGCTTCACCAGGTAGAGGTCAGGTTCGCCGGGCTTGAAGAAGACGATGATGTCGCCGCGCTTGACGTTGCGATAGGGGATAAAAGGCGCCCAGCTGGTCTTCGGCGCGAGGGTGACCCGGTCGACCAGCACATGGTCGCCGATGAGCAAGGTCTTCTCCATCGAAGATGACGGGATCTCGAAGTTCTGGAAGATGAACGTGAGGGCAAAAAGGCCAATGACCAGTACGCCGCAGATCGAAGCAAAGGCTTCAAGGGGCGTCTCCTGTTCGTGAGCGGTCTTCAGCGCCGGGGCTTCCAGTGTTTCGTCGGTCATCGTCGTATTCATAGTCTCGTCGCCGCGGGCGAGGCACTGCGTTTTAGGCCCACCACCGCACTTTTATTACGATACGCGATTTTCCGGGGCAAACAACCTTCGGATGCACTCCTCAAGTTCGCGACCCAGTCTTAATCAAAGTTACAATACTTACAGAAGCGACATTCCTCGGGGACATGTATGAACTCGACGCAATCGACCGTAATCAGTATGCGCCTGCCGCCTTCAAGCGGGAAGCGGCTCAAACGACTCGCCAGCCGCCATGGTTGGACGACCAGCGATGCCGGCGCCCGTTTAGTCGAGGAGGGCCTGCGCCGGTCGGAGTTCGCGTTTATCGACTTCCGCGATTCTGCCGTTGGCAGGCAGGCGTGCCTTCAGGGAAGCAGTCTCGCAGTATGGGAGACGATGCTTCTGCTTCGCAGCTACAAGGGCGATGCGGCGGCCGTAGCCAGGCATCTCCATTGGCCGCAAGCTAAGGTTCAGGCAGCCTTGAACTATGCGGAAGCATTCCCTGATGAGATCGCCGAGGCATTGGCCGAGAACGATGTGGCCGATTTCACTGCGTTGAAGCGCATGCTGCCCCAGGCTTCCGAGTTCGTCGTAGGCAAGACGGCCAAACGCTAGGTGCTTTCTCTTCTCTTGGACGAGCATATTTCGCCCGGCGTCGCGAAAGGCCTGCGCCGCCGCGACCGCAGTCTCGTCGTCCACGCCATGCTCGAGTGGGAGGGCGGCAGCTTTCTGGGGCAGGACGATTCCGTTTGCCTGCGTCACGCCGCTACCCAGGGGTCAACGCTTGTGACTTATGACCGAAGAACCATTCCGCCGCTGCTGAAGATCTGGGCCGAGGAAGGTCGGCGGCATGTCGGCGTAATCTTCGTCGATGAGAAGACTATCTCTCCGGCGGATGTTCGAGGGCTCGTGCGGGCTTTGGGTGCTTTGGTGAAAGAAGCACGTGGTTGGGATTGGCCCGATAGGGTCTGCTTCTTGCGACGGTAACTTTCAGCGACGGTGATTGCAACCTTTGGGCTTACCGAGGTACGGCTGCGCTCGAGACGGCAGGCTCTGATTGGCGATTGGATGATTGTTCTTCCGCCACCTCCCGCAAATCTTTGCTCAGTTCGTCGATCCGCGCCAGGTCCGAATCCCAGGCAAACATGAAACGCGCCGCGCCGCCAATGAACGTGTAGAACCTCCAGCCGCGCTCGCGAAGCGCCTCCAGGATGGCGTCCGAGGCCAGCACGAAGACCGCATTCGCATCGACCGGCGAGGCGATCTTTACGCCCGGAATGTCTGCGATCCGCTCAGCGAAGTAGCGCGCGCAAAGATTGGCATGCGCTCCGTTGCGCAGCCACGCCCCATCCTCGAGCATGCCCACCCAGGGCGCCGAAAGAAAGCGCATCTTCGAGGCCAGCTGACCGGCCTGCTTGCAGCGGTAGTCGAAATCCACGGCCAGCTTGCGATCGAAAAACAGCACCGCCTCGCCAAAGGCCATGCCGTTCTTTGTACCGCCGAAGCAGAGCACGTCGATGCCGCTCTTCCAGGTAAGTTCGGCTGGCGAGCAACCCAGGCCGGCGCAGGCGTTGGCAAAGCGGGCGCCGTCCATGTGCAGAAAGAGGTTGTGCGCCTTGCATTCATCGGAGATGGCGCGCAGCTCGTCGACGGTATACACCCGGCCCGTCTCGGTCGACTGGGTGATGGTGACCACGCGCGGCTTGGGAAAGTGAATGTCGGTGCGCTTGGTGGCGACCTCGCGAATGGATGCAGGCGTCAGCTTGCCATCAATGGAGTCGGCCACCAACAGCTTCGATCCGTTGGAGAAGAACTCGGGCGCGCCGCACTCGTCGGTCTCGACATGCGAAGTCTGGCAGCAGATCACGCCGTGGTACGACTGGCAAAGCGAGGCGAGGGCAAGGGAGTTGGCCGCGGTCCCGTTAAAGGCAAAGAAAATCTCGCAGTCCGTCTCAAAGAGGCGTCGGAAGGCGTCGGATGCTTTCACCGTCCAGGGGTCGTCACCGTAGGCGTAGGCGTGGCCGTGATTGGCGGCCTCCATGGCAGTCCAGGCCTCGGGGCAGATGCCGGCATAGTTGTCGCTGGCGTACTGTTGCAGCAGACTGTCTTCGCTGGGCGTCACTTCATCTTCTCCAGATCACGGGGTTACCGGCGATGGCATGTGCGAGAACTATCTGGGGACGATCGGCGCCCCGGGCTCTCTTCAAGCTTGATCTTCTCATGCTTGCAAAAGCTGCCTCAAACTGCCGCTCTCTCTTGCGCGCCTATTTGACCCTCCATCGCGCGCTTGACTACACTTGCGATTGCAGCTATGCGGTCTCTCGTGCGTCAGTTTCGCGTTCTTCCGGCATTGCCGGCCTTCCTCCTGTTGACCGCCCTGATCTCCCCAGCCCAGGATAAGCAGGATAGACAGCTGCCGCCCGGGGTCCCCGCGGAGACTCTGACGCCGCCAAAATCCCCGGCGCTGGTCGACCCTACCGGGCCTGCGGTCAGCCTGCAGACGAGCGAAGCGCTCTTCGATGTTGCGGTCGCGCTGAATGAATGCGGCTACGACCAGGACCTCGAAAACTCCGACCCGCTCCGGCAACATATTCGCGATGAAGTAAACCAGTATCTGCAAGGTTCAGCGGAGGCGCGCGACGCCCGTGACCGGGTCTGCGCCTACATTGCCCAGCACCGGTTGGCCGACTCCGGCCGCGACCTGGCGCAGTATATTTCGCTCGCCCTCTATCTCAACGCCCCGCCGGAGCTGACACCAAGCGTCGACCTGACCGAGATGCCCCCAGACTCGACGCAGGTCGTGGAGATCCTGCCGTTCCTGCGTGCTTTTGTTCGAACGACCGACCTGCATGTGATCTGGGTGGCGAACCACGCCGCGTATGAAGAAGAGGTCACCAAGCTCCATGATCCGTTGACCAAGATGATCGTGGCTAACAATATTTATTTGAAAACGCCGGCCGGCGGCTATGACGGCAAGCGCTTCATCGTTGTACTCGAGCCAATGCTCGCGCCCAGCGAGACGAACGCCCGAGTTTATGGGGCGGATTACGTTTTTGTGGCGTCGCCCGTCAATGGCGTCATCAATATGAAGCAGGTACGCCACACCTACCTTCATTACGAGATAGAGCCGCTGCTCTATGCGCGCGCCTCCTCGATGGACCGCATGCTCCCGATCCTCAAAGCGGTGCGCGAGGCGCCGCTCGACTATACCTTCCGCAGCGACATCGTTGCGCTGGTGATCGAGAGCCTGATCCGCGCCGTCGAAGCGCGCACCTTTGACACCGGCATCCCGGAGCCGAAGCTTTCGAGCAACGCTCGCTTCGCCGAGTCCGAGCAGGCGGCGCGCGAAAAGAGCGCCTATCTGCAAAAGGTGGCCGCCGCCCGCCAGCAGGAAGTCAACACCGCCATGTCCCAAGGCTACGTGCTCACGCAGTACTACTATGACGCCCTCGGCCCCTTTGAGCACGATACCGCCAGCCTCAAGGAGAGCATCGGCGAGATGGTCTATGGCATGGACGTGGAGTCGGAGTTGAATCGCGCCCGCCACGTGCAGTTCGCTCAGACAGGCTCCTCCGATGTCGTGCGCCACGCACCGCGCCAACTGCATGGCCTCGACCTCGCGGAGATGAAGCTGATCAAGGGCGACAAGGCCGGTGCCGCGCAGTTGGCGCAGCAGGCGCTCGAGCAAAAGAGTGGCGACCCGGCCTACGCCGACTACATCCTCGGCCAGGTGGCGTTGCTAAGCGGCAATATGGATGAGGCTCAGACCCGCTTCAGCGATGCGGTGCGCCTCTCGAAAGACCCGCGCACGCTGGCCTGGGCGCACATCTATCTGGGGCGCATCCACGACGTCGAAGAAGAGCGTGATGAGGCAGTCGGCGAGTACAAGGCCGCACTGACGGTGCGCGACGGACAGGCAGACACGAAGCAGGCCGCTGAAAAAGGATTGAAGCAGCCTTTTGCTCTGCCGCACTCGGCGCAGCCGGATGATCAGAAGGATGCGCCTCCAGCGAAACCGCCCAACCCGTAAGACTCTTTAGCCGGCTCCATCTCCACCCACTTCCTCTTTCACAACCGCTCCCACGCTTGGGACGCAGGGCGAGCTGCCAGCACTCTGTGACATTCGTCTCGACCAAGCGTCGAACTCATGCCCGATCGAGAGTGTTACTGGACAACCTTTGCGGCGTGATTTTGAAGATCATTAGGAGAAGTTACTCATCAAGCTGAAATCGTTCACAGCTTCTTGCCGTCTGCTTGTTTTGGGCCTGTCGTTATGCGGTCTTTGCTCCCAGGGAGCACAAGCGCAAAAAACCATCAATGTTCCGGGCGACGCCTCGACGATCCAGGGCGCCATCGACCTGGCCAAAACCGGAGACACGGTAGTGATTGCTCCGGGCATCTATAACGAGACAATCAACTTTGGTGGCAAGGCCATCACGGTAACAGGTTCGGCTCCGGGCGTCATTGTCGACGGAGGCCAAGAAGGCCCGGTCGTTACCTTCAACTCGAAGGAGACGCGCAGCGCCATCCTGCAGAATCTCACCGTGAGAAACGGGATGGCGATCTCCCGTTCGCAGGCTGCCGGTGTTCTCATCGTCGGCGCGTCGCCCACCATTCAAAACGTGAGCATTGAGAATAATCTCGGCTGCGGCGTGGGGATTTATAACGGGGCGCCGGCGATTCTCGACAGCGTGATCAGCGGAAACACGTTTCCCTCCGTTGCATCTTTAGGGTGCTTTTCGCCTTTGATCAACTTTGGCAGCGTTGGCGGCGGCGTTGTGGCTTATGGGCCGTCATTGGATGGCTTAAATATCCAGCTAGTCTCGAACACGATTGAAAACAACCAAACCATCTATGGTTCAGGAGGCATTCTTGTCTATAGGGCTGGACAGCCGCTAATTGAAAACAACATTATCCGGAACAACGCTTCCAACGATCAGGGGGGCGGAATTCAAGTTTTAGGGGACGCCAGCGCGCCCGTCCCTCCCGGGTACAACGGTGCGTCGATCATCCAAAATCTAATCTACGGCAATACGATCAATCCGACGCTCGAGCCTCAGGGCTATGCAGAGGTGGGAGCCGGGGTCAACCTTTCTCCCGACGCTGGCTCCGCTCCGATTGAGATCGTCAATAATACGATCGCGGGAAACCAGTTGCTCCTTGTTCCCGGCGCACGCTCTCAGGGAACGCAGATTTATGCAGAGGGCCATATGGAGCGCATCTACTTTACGAACAATTTGATCATTGGCTCGGGAAGCCAGTCCGCCGTTGACTGCCATGAATCGCTTATCACCCATGTTGCGCCGCCAGCCTTCGACCACAATGACGTCTTCAATCTCGGTGGTGGGACAACCGCTGTATATAGCGGCGACTGCTCAAACCAGACAGGCACATCCGGAAACATCTCGGAAGATCCACTTTTCGCCGGCGATGCCACTGCTGCGAATCCGTTTGAGTTGCTCTTGTCTTCACCCGCGGTAGACGCCGGCAACAATGCTGCGCCCGAGCTGCCAGGCGCTGACTTCCTTGACCAGCCACGCATCCAGAACGCCAAAGGGTTGAGCACGGCGATCATTGATATGGGAGCTTATGAATATCCCGGAGTGCCGACGACCGTGCCAGTCAACTTCGCACTCAATGTAACGCCTTCAACACTCGCAATCAAAAATGGGCAAAGCCTAACAGCGTCAGTCATCGTGACGCCGCTGTCGGGGGCTCTGGGCCCAGTGACGCTCACATGCGTGGGACTTCCGGCGTTCACGTCGTGCAGTTTTTCTCCGTCGTCGTTGAACTTCACCTCTGCGATTGACCAGGCTTCCATCGTGACGATCAGCGTTAACCCATCGAAGGCTGAAGCGAACGCCGGCGGAGCCTTCAAGTCATTGTCGATAGGCTTCGCTTGCATTCTGATGTTTCCTGCAATTCTCCCGAGACGCAGAGCTATGGGGCGAAATGGGAAGAACCTCTACCGTCTTTCGACATTGATCGCGATCTTTCTGTTCAGCTTGGGCGCTCAGGGATGCGGCTACACAAGAATCCCTTACAGCGCGACCTCTCAGGTCACGGTACAGGCGGTGGCAACGAACTATGCCGTCACCAAGACAGCTGTTGTCACGCTCATGACGAGTCAATAGTCGTCGAACTTGCGGAGCAAAACTTGCACAGACTGGTCGGATTTGAGGAGTTGTTTTGAATCGGATAGCGCGGGCGACAACGGCAGTCACACTTCTACTTCTCGTGGTGCAGACTGGCCGTGCTCTGGCTCAGGCCGCACCGGCCGTCACTCAGGCGGCGGATGTCTCGGTATTTGGCGGTGCAACGGGCGCCTTTACAGGCCTCGACTCAGGAAAGAACATCGGCATCACCGCTGGCGCGGATTACAGCCTGCCGTATTACTTTCACTCCTATCGCCCACTCCTCGAACTGAGAGGGAGCTATCCATTCGATAAAGGACAGGTCGACAGCCAGAAGAACATTCTCGGAGGACTTAAAGTGGGCCGGAGATTCGGCCGCTTCCATCCTTACGGCGACATCCTTTTCGGCCGCGGTCAGATCAACTACAACAAACCTTACCCCGATCCGGAGCACACCTTTCTCTATGTGCGCTCCACTTCGTGGGTGCTTTCTCCGGGCGCGGGCGTCGACTTCGATATCTCCAGCCACTTCTCGATCAAGGCGGACGCTCAATTTCAGCGCTACACCACCCCAGTCACAAAATCCGGCGATCTGTGGGCCAAACCGCTTACTCTTGGGGTTGTGTATCGATTCAATTTCAATCGGCGCTAGCACTGACGTGATAATCTGCTCGTAGTTTTGCAGACGGCGTCCACTATCAGGGACACTCATTGTAGACAAAACCCTCCGGCCTGATTAACCGGAGGGTTTTGCGCGTCTAGGCAATTCAGGAGCCGTCCAGGACTCTCAGCGGCCCGAGTGCCTAGCTGATCTCCAGCACATCCCGCGTGTTCGCCGACTGCGCCATCGCCAGCTTCGCAACCTGCTCCGCAACCTTGAAAAATTGGTCTCCGCGTGGCGAGCCTTCACCAGCAAGCGCGACAGGCAGCCCGGTGTCGCCGCCGGTGCGGATTTCGGGGTCGAGTTCGATGGAGCCTAAGAAGCCGATGCTGAACTGGCGGGCCATGCGTTCGGCGCCGCCCTTGGAGAAGATGTCGATCTCCTGGTGGCAGTGCGGGCAGTTGAAGTGGCTCATGTTCTCAACGATGCCGAGCACCTCGACGTTGACCTGATGAAACATCTCGAGGGCCTTACGCGCGTCCTGCAGGGAGACATCCGAAGGCGTCGAGACGACCACTGCGCCGGTGAGTGGAACCGTCTGCACCAGCGAGATGACGATGTCGCCGGTTCCGGGCGGCAGATCGACGAGCAGGAAGTCCAGCTCGCCCCACTGCACCTGCTGCAGGAACTGGCGGATGATCTGGTGAAGCATCGGCCCGCGCATCACCATCGGCTTGTCGCCAGGCGAAATGAGCCCGATTGAGATGAACTTCACGCCGTGCGCAACGATCGGCTCGATCTCGTTGCCGTCGAGGATGCGCGGCTGCTTGCTCGCCCCCATCATCAGCGGCACGTTGGGGCCGTAAATGTCGGCGTCGATAAGCCCGACCTTGTAGCCGAGCTTGGCGAGCGCGACGGCGAGGTTGACCGAGAGGGTGGTCTTGCCGACCCCGCCTTTGCCCGAGCCGATCGCGACGATGTTGGCGACTCCGGGAAGATTCTGGGGCGTGGGGGCGACGCCGTGAGTGTGTGCGGCCATGTTGAAACTCCTGTTGCTAGTATGCCAGTTTGGGCCCGTCAGGAGTTCATACGTGAGAGTGGCTGCCGCCATCCGCGCGGTCGGCTTAGGGTTAAGAGTTGCCCAATCAGACCGCGGCTATTCTCCACCGCTATGGGCTGCGCTGCCGTCCGACCACTTGGCGATTGGAACCAGGAATAACGTGTATCGATCGAGCTTGTCCTCCAACGCGTAGATCGGGGAGCCGTCCAGGTTTGCCCCCCATGCTGCCGCGTTCGTTTGCGGAACTAAGAACATCAGGTGAGGTTCCCAGTGCCCGGCGCCATCATTCAAATACCCTTTTTTCGCTATCATGTAGGCCATCGCGCCAGGTTCGAGCACCGGCAACTCCTTCTTGTCGAAAGCAGTCTTGATGTCCTCGGCCATTTGAGCGTTTGATTGTTTGGCGAGGATCGATTCGGTCTTCTTGATATCGAGTGCGACGTTGAATCGCGCGGCTGCCGCGTTGTAGCAAACGGGACCGCGCATCTTGGGATTCCAGAATTGAGCATCGTCGGGTTGGGTCATCCAGGACCTTTCCACCATGCAGACGAAACCGTTCTTGCCTTTGACCGCGCTTTCGTAACCATGCCGCCCGAGCACCATGACCTCGGCATCCCCTGAAATCGACGCTGGGGCCGCGCTCCGGGCCAGGGCGATCTCGGCGTCTCGCTCCATAAAGTATTGGTCGAGCGGGGCCATGCGCGGATATGGCGCTTTGGCGTCCTGTGCCTGCGCCTGCCATCCTGCGGTGAACACAAAGACTAGTGAAACCACGCTAAATATCTTTCCCTTCATGGATTTCTCCCGAGATGGTTCTAAACCGCGCCGCCTTAGCGTGATACGTTGATATCAACTTATTCGGGACTATGTCAAGAGGGATGAGGCGTTCCTATTCCAGGCGGCTAGTGCTGTCCAATTCAAGCCAAAGAAGGCTTGAATTGGCATCCGGTCAGGGCTTCTCGGCGTGGTAGTTGCGGGCCGCCTTGGCGGCCGTCCGGCGTTCGTGCTCGACCTTGCGCCCTTCGCGGCGGCGTCCGGCGTCTTCGTACCGGCGGAGTTCGTCTTCGGTCTCTGGCTCAAGCTTCGGCACCGGGACGCTGCGCCCCTGCGAGTCGACAGCGACGAAGGTCAGGTAGGCCGAGGCTACGTGTCGGTGAGTGCCGGCGATCGTGTTTTCGACCCAGACCTTCACACCGACCTCCATTGAGGTATTGAAGGCGCGGTTCATCGTCGATTTCAAAATGAGCAGGTCGCCAACATGCACCGGCGCGATAAAGTCGATGTGGTCCATCGAGGCGGTCACAACGTGGGTGCGGGAGTGGCGATAGGCGGCCATCGCTCCCACCAGGTCGATGTAGTGCATCAGCCGCCCGCCGAGCAGGTTGCCAAGCGTGTTCGTGTCGTTGGGCAGGATCAGCTCGGTCATCTCCGACTGCGACTCCGCGACGCGTCGCACTGATAGGGACTGGCCGGTAAATTCCATTGAATCGCTCACTCTCAGGTCGTTCACTTTGGGGAAATCTTAAGTTTAAGTTTGGGGATTTTGAGGAATTTAGGCAAGGCAGCCGAAGCGAGGTTTTATTCAGGCTAATTCTGCCAGAATAGATACAAATGTCATATTTCATGGTTATGACATAATGATAGAGAGGTGCCAAATAGTGGAGGTTCGTCTGCGCGTCAATGAAAACGGTCGTGTTGTGATTCCAGCATCCTTCCGAAAGGCATTAGGCATTCATTCTGGCGATGAGATTCTGCTTCGGATTGAACAGGACGAGCTGCGTATCTCCACACTACGCGGGCGGCTAAAGCGGGCCCAGGATCTGGTAGCACGATATGTTGAACCAGGCACACTACTGTCTGAAGAGCTTATCGCCGAGCGCCGCGAAGCCGCGAAGAACGGCGAATAGTCAAGATGAGCCAGGTGGTTCTGGATTCATCGGCGATGCTCGCTTTGCTCGGGAGAGAGCGAGGAGCAGATGTCGTTGAGAAGCTGTTGGGACGGATCGTAGTTAGCGCAGTCAACCTGGCGGAAATACAAGGAAAGCTTGTCGGTCGTGGGATCGAAAAGGCGGCCGCTTCCAAGGCAATCGTTGGTATTGTTAGCGACGTGATCGACTTCAATCAGGAATGTGCGCTTCTCACAGGGTCGCTGATAGCTGACACTCGAACGCTGGGCCTCTCCCTTGGCGATCGGGCTTGCCTCGCACTGGGCATTCTTTTGAAATCCCCCGTCTACACAGCGGATCGGGCCTGGGCAAAGCTGAAGCTCGGGATCGATGTTCGCACGATTCGCTAACCTTCCTGATCGCCCCTGGTAGCCGTGGCGCACAACCCAAATTACTCTAAGAGAGATCATGGACAAAATTGCCGCTCTGAAGGATATTCTCGCCCAGGACCCCACCAGCGCCTTCGCTCGCTATGGTCTTGCAATGGCCTATGCATCTGAGGGCGATGCGGAGACGGCGCTGGCTGAGTTTGACCGCCTGCTCGAGGATCATCCCGATTACACTGCCGGATATTTCATGGCGGCTCAGACGCTCGCTAAGGCGGCCCGGGTGGGCGAAGCCCAAACTAGACTGCGCCAGGGGATTGCCAGCGCTCAGCGCACGGGCAACCACCATGCTCTCAGCGAGATGCAGCAGTTGCTCGATGAGCTTGAGACGAGCGACACCGAAAACCACTATTGATTTGGCAGGAAACTCGCAACCCGATCAAAAGAGATGTTCGGCCACGGGTGTCTGGCGGCTCTGGCTCGCGCATAATTGCTGGAGTCATGAAGATTCCTCTCTTTCCGTTGGACGTGGTGCTCTTTCCAGGGGCAGCGCTGCCACTGCATATCTTTGAGGAGCGATACAAGGTCATGGTGGCGGGGTGCCTGGAGCGGCAGGCGCCATTCGGCGTCGTGCGGGCCAGGAGCGAGGGGCTTGCCGTGGTTGGCTGCATGGCCGACATTGTAACCGTGCTGGAGCGCTACTCCGACGGTCGTCTGGACATCCTCTGCGAAGGTGGCAAGCGCTTCGAGATCGAGGCGCTGGACAACTCCAAAGCCTATTTGCAGGCCGAGATAGACACATTTGAGGACGATGGCCTGGAAGCGAGTCGCGCCCAGCGGGAAGAATGCCTGGCGCTGCACTTTGAGGTGACGGAGCTGGCCGGCGGCGAGGCAAATCCGGCTGCGCTCCAGATGGATCTGGACCATCCCATCTCGCTTATGCTGGCCTGGACACTGCCTGTCGATCTCGATTTCAAGCAGGAACTGCTGGGTTACCGCTCCGACGCCGAACGCACCGCGAAGCTGCTCGCCTTCTACAACGCGGTTCTTCCTAAGCTGCGCCGGGGCGCCCAGACATCGCTCGCAGCAGGCCGCAACGGCCATGTGATGTGACCAATAAGCCACGCGCGGACCGCCCGCAGCCCCGAATCTTTCAACTTGAACAAATCATCTTGCATGAAAATGCCGCCACGCAGCGAAGCAGCCCCGGCTATCGTCTACTCTAATGACATACTTGCTCAGCCCGTCTTCGTCCGCACTACCGTTGGCCTGACGTAACAGGAGTCTTTCTATGCCCGTAGCTCGCCCTCTTTCGACGCCCAACTCTCTGCCGCTGGATCTGGGCGGTTTGCGCGCCAGCCAGCAGTTCTCTGAGGCGCGCCTGAAGCAGCGCAGCGTGAAAGATGAGTTGCGCGAGAACCTGATCTGCCGGCTCAGAACCAGAGAGCCGATCTTTCCCGGCATCGTGGGCTACGAAGATACCGTAGTGCCGCAGATCGTCAACGCTGTGCTGTCGAAGCAGAACTTTATTTTGCTCGGCCTTCGCGGCCAGGCGAAGAGCCGCATTCTGCGCGCGCTGACCGCGATCCTCGACGAGCGCATGCCCTATGTGGCAGGATGCGAAATCCGCGACAACCCGTATGTTCCCCTGTGCAAGCGCTGCCGCGAACTGATCGCCGAGAAAGGTGACGCCACGCCGATCGCGTGGCTCACCCGCGATGAACGTTATGTGGAGAAGCTGGCCACGCCTGACGTTACGGTTGCCGACCTGATCGGCGATCTCGATCCCATCAAAGCGGCGCGAGGCGGACAGGACTTGTCCAACGAGCTGACCATGCACTACGGCCTGCTGCCGCGCGCCAACCGCGGCATCTTCTCGATCAATGAGCTCCCCGATCTCGCCGGAAAAATCCAGGTGGCGCTCTTCAACATCATGCAGGAAGGCGATGTGCAGATTAAGGGCTACCCGGTTCGCCTGATGCTCGATGTGGCATTGGTCTTCAGCGCCAACCCCGAGGACTACACGGCGCGCGGCAAAATCGTCACGCCGCTCAAGGACCGCATCGGCTCGGAGATTCGCACCCATTATCCCGAAACCCTCGAGGAGGGAATCGCCATCACCTCGCAGGAGGCGTGGAGCGAGCGTGGCGACATCCAGACCGAGGTGCCGCAATATGTTCGCGAGATCGTGGAGCAGGTTGCGTTCTCGGCCCGCGATGACAAGCGAGTCGACAAACGCAGCGGAGTCAGCCAGCGCCTGCCGATCTCGACGATGGAGCTGGTGATCTCCAACGCCGAGCGGCGCGCTTTCGCTCACGGCGAGAGCCTCGTGCTGCCCAGGGTGAGCGATTTGTATGCCGCTCTGCCCGGCATCACCGGCAAGATCGAGCTCGAATACGAGGGCGAGATGAAGGGCGCGGATGTCGTCGTTCGCGAGCTGATCCGCACCGCCGCCGGGAAGATCTACGACAAATACTTTGCCGCCATCAACACTCAGCAGATCGAGCAGTGGTTCAACCTTGGCGGCACAGTCAAGTTCGATGACGATCAGCCTACGGCTGCGGCGCTCAATGACCTGAAGGAGATCCAGGGTCTCTTTGAGAAGCTCTCCGCCGTCGGCGTAAAGGCTTCTGATGTTCCCCAACGTGTTGTTGCGGCCGCCGAATTTCTGCTTGAGGGCATGGTGGCGCATCGCAAGCTGACGCGTAGCGAAGAGCGCGGATACGCATCGCCCGACAAGGCGCAGCGCAAGCAGGAGCGCATGGACCCAGAAGGCGACTATCAGGACTGGCAGCAGCAACAACGCCGCTCGCGGCGCGGCGGCCTGAACTAGGGGAGAAGTTCAGTTCTCAGTGACCAGTCATCAGCAAGTACCCTCTAGACGACCAGAGACCTTGAAGCCTGACAACTGAAGACTGAGAACTGACGACTGACAACTGATAACTCCACCGAAGGTGGCATATGAAGCGCGTTCGCTATACCAAATACACCGGCGACCTGGCCTCCGAGATGGAGATGGACGACCTGCTCAAGGCGCTCTCCGACTATCTGCTCGACTCCGGCTATCGCGACCCGTTTACGCGCTTCTCCGAACTTGACCACACCATGAACGACCTCAAGGAAGCCCTTCGCCAGGCGCTTGAGGCCGGCGATCTCTTCGACGAGGAGCTGCAGCAGAAGATCGACGAGATGTCCGCCGACGGCAAGCTCGACGAGTTGATCGAGCAGTTGATGGACCGCATGGAGCAGGAAAACTATCTGAACATGCAACAGCCGCAAGACCCTGCACGAAATACTCCCGGCCCCGGCCAGTCCGGCGGTCAGGAGGGCGAAGTTCGATTTGAGGTAACCGACAAGAGCCTCGATTTTCTCGGCTTCAAGACGCTCCGCGATCTGCTCGGATCGCTGGGAAAATCGAGCTTTGGCCGTCACGATACACGCCATTGGGCGACCGGCATCGAGGCCAGCGGCGCTTCGAAGCAATATGAATTTGGCGACACGCTGAACCTCGACACCACCGCGACCCTGAGTTCGGCGATCGCCCGTGAGGGCATCGCCATGCCGCTCAATCTTGAATACGGCGACCTGCACGTGCATCAGTGCGAGTATCAGAGTTCCTGCGCCACGGTGGTGATGCTCGATTGCTCCCACTCGATGATCCTTTACGGCGAGGACCGCTTCACCCCCGCGAAGAAAGTAGCGATGGCGCTCTCCCACCTCATCCGTACGCAGTATCCGGGAGATTCGCTGAACCTGGTTCTCTTCCACGATTCCGCCGAAGAGATGCCGATCTCGCAGCTGCCCCGCGTGCAGGTCGGTCCGCACTACACCAATACTCGCGAAGGCCTGCGCGTCGCGCAGCAGATACTGTCCCGCCAGCGCAAAGACATGAAGCAGATCGTCATGATCACCGACGGCAAGCCCTCGGCGCTTACCCTGCCTGACGGCCGCATCTACAAGAACGCCTTCGGACTCGATCCGCTGGTGGTCAGCGAGACGCTCGATGAAGTCGCCCGCTGCAAACGCTCCAACATCATGATCAATACCTTCATGCTGGCGTCGGACTTTGGCCTCGTCCAATTTGTGCAGAAGGTGACGTCGATGTGCCGCGGCAAGGCCTACTTCACCACCCCGGACACATTGGGCGAATACCTGTTGATGGATTACATGCAGCGCAAGATGAAGACGATCCACTGACGAGTGAGAAGTAAGAGATTTGCTTTGATTGATGCTGATGTCTGCGTCTATGCCGTGCGGGGTTTGGAGCGCCTTAATCGTAAACGGTGGAACGCTGCTTGATGGTGAAAACAAACACCGCGCGGGCTTGTTCTCGAATTTCACAAACGATCCGGTAATCGCGAACACGATAATGCCACAATCCGCGAAGCTCTTGACGCAAGGGCTTGCCGAAGCGGCGTGGGTCTTCGTCTGAGACGATGCAATGTCGATGTAGTCCAGAATTTCCCGCTGCATGGCGCGGTCGATGGCTCTCAGGTCTTTTTCAACCCGGGGGTCGTATTCAACCGTCCAGGCCAAGGTTTTCACGTAGCCGAGCGGATGTGAAACCGGGCTGAGGGTCGGCGAGCCGTTCTTGGGCTATGCGAAGATCGTCCGCGTTCTCTTGATAATGCTCGACGATAAAGTCCCGCAGGTAGTCGGAGAGGGGAACGCCTCGCGCCTGTGCGGCGGCGGCCAGTTGCGCCCCTATCTCTTTCGGCATGTCGAGGGTCACCGTCATGCTTTTCAGACTACGAGAAAACCGCGTTGTGGCGGAAATCAAAATCCGCGCGTATACAAATAAAACACCACGCCCGAAGCCAGCAGGCAGTAAATCCCGAACAGATACCACTTGCCCGTTTCCAGCCAGCTGCTCAGCCACTTTAGCGCGAGCAGGCCGGCGCCGAACGAGAACACCATCCCCAGCAGGCTCGATACCAGCGAAGCGTGAAGGTCAATCGGCGTACCGGCGGCAGCTGCAGCATGCGAGGCTTTGAGCAAGCGCATTGCCTCCAGTCCTACGACCGCAGGAGTCAGCACGACCGCCATCGCGAAGCTGAAGCGCTCCGCCGGCTCCTTCGCCGCACCAACCAGCATTCCCGTCGAGATGGTCGAGCCAGAGCGGGAGAAGCCGCGAAAGGGAAGCGCCAGCCCCTGAACCAGGCCCATCCATCCCGCCTGGTTCATCGTGACCGTCCCTTCGGCGCGGTTCAGCGATGACTTCGACGTGGCCGCGAGGTGGCGCCTCTCCATTAGCCCGGCGATGAGGATCAAAACTCCGGCGGCCGCAAGTGCCGGCGCGATCAAATCAAGCCGGCCGAACAATTGCTCGATCTCATCGCTGGTCGCCCCGCGAAAGAGCGTCTTCTCGATGACCTTCTTGATCAACTCGCCGACCACGCCGGTAATAGCCGTGGCCCATATTACTCGGATGGCGAAGCGTTGAAAGGCGTCGCGGCTTGAAAAGTACACTGCTTTCCAGGTCTTCCAGAAGTAGGCGATGACGGCAAACATGGTGCCGGTATGCAGCATCACTAGAAGCAGAGTCATCTGCGGCGCCGACGGATCGAGACCCATCAGCTTTTCTGCAACGACAACATGAGCAGAGCTCGAAACAGGCAAGAGTTCGGCAAGGCCCTGCACGATGGCAAGGAGAATGACTTGAAGAATGGGCATACTCAAGTTTAACGTGGGGACGTTTTGAAAGCGACCAAATACAGTGTGCGAGAGGGCGGAACGAAATGTGCCGCCCTCCCAATCGTTATGCTACTTCTGTTCGGCGGCGACCGCAGCTTCGGCTGCCTGGAAGCCGATCTTCGAATGCGTGCCGTCGCAGAAGGGTTTATTCGTAGAGGCCCCACAGCGACACAACGAGATCGCGGGCTTGCCGGTGAGGTCGATCTCTTTGCCATCGACATCGATCAGAGTAATCGGCCCCTCAACGCGAAAGGGACCGTTCGGCTTGGTGGAAATCTTGACTGCATTTTCAGACATACGGGCGATTGCTCCTTGGAATAGTGCGACTAGGTTCGCTTGAGTGTATCAGCGACACGCGTTGTCCCATTTTGGAGCAGCAGGGCGTGCAATCTGAATTCTCAGATGGTCGTGTTGGCAAAGGATGAATATAAAACTCAAATGATGAGCAATACTCAACTGTACTTGTCGGTCGGCCTGCCGGTCCTGGCGATACTGATCAGCCTGCTCATCCAGCTGCAGGCGGTGAACTCGCTGCGCGCCGGTGTGGACAAACGCATGGACGGCTTCGACAAGCGGATGGACGGGTTGGACAACCGTATGGATCGATTCGAGAAGCGCATGGATGCTTTTGATCGGCGAATGGAGAGATTCGAGGATCTTCTCCTCGAGCTGCGAAACACCTTTATCAAAGACCATACCGAGCGCATCGTCCGCCTCGAATCCAGCGTCTTTCGCAGCTAATGTTTAAGGAATTTCGCGCGAACCAAGGCTGCCCGCGAGCAGCCTTTTCAATTTTCGTCGCTATGCGGTACGGCGCGTCG
This sequence comes from uncultured Acidobacteriaceae bacterium, assembly GCA_963790505.1. Classification (GTDB taxonomy): domain Bacteria; phylum Acidobacteriota; class Terriglobia; order Terriglobales; family Acidobacteriaceae; genus Acidisarcina. The sequence continues at coordinate 176,370 of CAWBOT010000005.1, forward strand.
CGGGCGCGAAACGTTTGTATTCGGCGCGGAGTGTCGCCTCCCTCATCGGTCTTTCGTGTAGGAGGAGTTCCGTCGCCTGGAGTTGCGGATTGGAGTGAAACCAGGTTTGAACGACGTTGTCATGGAGCAGATTGAGAATCGCAAGCAGGGACATGCCCTGGTGATGCGCCATCCATTCGCGAACAAGCGTGGCCTGCCCTCGCGTCTTTGAATAGTCGGCAGACTCATAGAAGCCGTAGGCCCCGACCCACCCCGCTTTCGCCATGCGCCGCAGGTTCTTCATCGCTTCGGGGGCGTCGGTTCCTAGGGCGAGAAAGCTGGAGTAGGGAGAGACGACAGGCCCAGCTGTCGCGTCCCACTTGAGCGCCATCGCAGGGATTCCGAATGCCTGGTAGTGGTAGTGGCCGGCAGGGTCTTGCTCGGCATAACCTGACTCGGAGATTCCCCACGGAATGCCATGCTTGCGTCCAAAGGTGCGCTGGATCTCGACCGCTGCATCGAGTGTGCGGGCAACTAGAGTATCGGGGTAGCTCCGCATCCAGAGCGAGGGCATCAGGTACTCGAACATCGTACCCGTCCAGGAGAGCAGCACCGGCAGGTTGTAGGCGATCGTGTGGGTGCGGGCAAGCTTGAACCAGCTTTGTTGCGGAATGTCTCCTTTGGCGACCGCGAGGAAGGTGGCGATGCGCGCCTCGGAGGCAAGCATATCGTAGGTCGCGCTGTGTAATTTCTTGGTCGCCACCTCATAGCCGATCGAGAGCAACAGGCGGCTCTTTTCGAGCAGGAAGCCAAAGTCCATCTGGTCCGCGAGCTTGAAGGCGTCGTGAGCGATTACCTCCAGCGAGGCGTTCAGGGCCTTCAGGCGGACGATCGCATCGGGCAACAGTGCTCGCAGTTGCTCGCTCAGCACGGAGTTGGCCTGGTCGGTGGAGGTGGCCCACATGCGGTCGAGGCGCGACTCCAGTTGGGTCGCGAACTCGGGGGCTGTGTTCAGCGCGATGGGCGTCTCCAGCGTAAAACCCAGCTGCGGAATGGCGCGTAGCGGCGCGAACTCCGGCAGGATCCACGGCCGATAGTCGCGGATGAGCTGGCTGATGGCGGCAATGCGGCGATGCGTTTCGCGCAGCCACCAGCCGCCCTCCCCGGAGAGCTCCTTCTCCCAGCCCGGCAACGCTTCGGCGCCAAGACACCAGGCCACCCATTCATCATTGGTGGCGTCCTCCTTTGGCAACGGATGGGCCGCGATTTGCTCAGGGGCGCCTTTTTGTAACAGCATCAGTTGCCAATGCACGCGAAGTCCGCCAAATACCTGCGGGCGAAGTAGCGGGTGCTTCAGCATTGCCAGCGCTCCGGCGCGGAGCGTGTAGAGAGAGGCGGCCAGATTGCCATTATCCACGCTCGAGATCGTGATGGGTTGAAGCGGCGCAAGCGTGAGCGTGTCATACCAGTTGTAAGGATGCCCCTTGAGCTTCTCAAGCTTTCGGATGCTGGCAAGTGTCTGGCGCGTCAGCTCCACAAATTCAGGCGCAGTGATGAAGCCAAACTCCGCCGCGGCCTGGCGTGCGTTAAGCAGCATGCCGATATTCGTCGTGGAGACGCGGGGTGCCTCAATCAGCCCATCTTCCTCGACATTGTCGGGGATTAAATAGTTGTGTTTCTCGTTGCCATACTCTGCGTAGAAGCGCCAGATGCGCAGTGCCTGCTGACGGAGAAAAACCGCATCGCCAAGCTTGATGCGGGCGTGCTGTTCTCTGGGAGGGGCATTGAGCCACGCGGTGATCGTGCCGGAGAAACCCCACAGCACTAGAACAGGTAAGGCGACGTGGAGCGCACCCCAGTTGAAAATCCAGATGATCGCCGCAAGGCCAATGGCAATCAGCGGCATTGCGCTCAGATAGGTGTCGACAGGCGTACGCTTTTTCGACTTAATGCTGGCTTCGGCTTCCGCCGCTGTCTCCCACTCGAGCAGCCGCTGCCCGGTGATGAAACGGCGCACCAGTGAGCGAATGATCGCGTCGAGCGAGAGCAGCGTCTGGTGGGGAAGAAAGGTAAGAGTGAGCAAAGATACGCCTACTGCCTGCATGAAGCCTGAGAACGCCTCGGTGACGGCGCCTTCCTGATCGGAAACGACTGCGCGACCGAGCGAGAAGACTAGCTGGACCAGGTTAGGCAGGAAAAAGATCAGTAAAGTCGCGGCGGTCCAGTACAGCGGGCCGCCGGGCAGACCCAGCCAGCCGGCGAGCAGTAGCAGGAATGTAAAAGGCTCAACCAGCGAGCGGCGCAGGTTATCGAGGATCCGCCAGCGCGAGATAGTGCTGATAGGGTTGGGAACCGGGCGGCCGGACTCGTCGGGCACTTTGGAGAACATCCACTGCGCGATCTGCCAGTCGCCGCGCACCCAACGATGTTTGCGGCGGGTATAGGCGCTGTAGTGGGAGGGATAGTCGTCGATGACTTCGATATCTGTAGCGAGTCCCACGCGGGCGTATGAGCCCTCGATGAGGTCGTGGCTCAGCAGTGAGTTGCGCGGGAAGCGGCGATCGAGCACGGCGTGAAACGTAGCGACTTCGTAGATGCCTTTCCCCGTGAAGATACCTTCCCCATACAGGTCCTGGTAGGCGTCGGAAACTGCGCGGGCGTAGATGTCAAAGCCGGTCTGCCCGGAGTAAATCGCGGCGAGGCGAGAGCGGGAGGCCGAGCTGACGCTGACTCCGACGCGCGGCTGTAGCAGCCCGAAGCCTTCTGTCACAATGCGCAGACGTGGATCGATGATGGCGCGATTGAGCGGATGAGCGATGGCTCCGACCAATTGTGCGGCAGTGCCGCGCGGGAGCTGCGTGTCCGAATCCAGCGTAATGATGTACTTCACGCGTCGCAGCACATCCAGATTGCCCGCCTTGACCGGGAAGGCGTCAAAATCGCCTTGCAGATATTTGTTGAGGTCAAGTAGCTTGCCGCGCTTGCGTTCCCAGCCCATCCAGACCCCTTGGCGGGCGTTGAAGATGCGGTGCCGGTGGAGCAGGAAGAACGATCCGTGATGCCCGCCACGATAGCGATCGTTCAATTCGCCGATGAGTCTGGCTGCCAGGTCGACGATTGGGTCGCCGTCGTTTTCACGCGGGCGGGTGACGGAGTCGGGCAGATCGGTGACCAGGCCGAAGTGAAGGTTGGGGTCGGGGTTGGCGAGGAATCGAACTTCCAGCTCCTCGATGAGCTCGCGCAGCTGCTTCTCGCTCATCAACAGCGTGGGCACCGCGACGAAAGTGCTGAACTCCGCCGGTATACCTCCGCTGAAATCGAGCTTGGGCAGCGGTTCAGCCTTAAAGAGCGCGGTGACGATGTTATTGAAGAGGTCGACCGTCCCTTGGGCGGCTGGCAAGAGCAGGAGGAAAAAAGCCAGCGTCAGGCCGCCGAGCACCGGATACCAGGCAGCGAGTGGCGCAATGACTGCGGCCATCAGCAGGATGGTAATGATCTCGATGCCGCCGATATAAAAGTCATCGGCATTGTTATGAATGAGGGTCCGAAGCCGGTCGATCATCTCCGGGCGATACCCGATACGATCGCCGAGCTGGGTAGATCCTTTGTCGACGAGATAATAGCCGATGTGGCTGCGGCGAAGGTAGGCGCGTGGGTCGGTGATGGGGACCTTCCGCGCTTCCCGCGCGAGCTCGAGGGCGGCGGCTGCAACCTGAGGCTCGCTGAATTCAGAATGGCGAGCGTACATTGCTACCCGCTTCCGGTAGGATTCGCGAGTCTCAAAGTCCATCTGGGAGTAGGATTGCGCAGGGTCTTGGCGAAGCGTCGCGTCGAACACGATAAGCGATTCGAGCAGAGAAACCCAATCGGCAAAGCCCGTTTCGCGAAGGGCTTTGATGCGGGCGGAAAGCAATGCTTTGGACTCCGCGTCGGCCGCGGCGGTGCTGCCCAGCAGGGAGCGCGCCTGGGTGAGTATCTCCTCTAGGAGGTGAAATTTGAAGAACGTGGGGAGCGCCCACAGCTCATCGAGAGCAAAGGGATCGTCCTTCTGCAGCTCTTCCAAATAGACACGGAAGGCCTCTGCGTGCCACACAGAATTCGTTGCTTCGAAGAATCCGGCCGCCGCCAGCAACGCCCGCGGCAACGCGTCCTGCTGCCTGTCGGGGTGACCTGAAGCCTTGTCATAGGGTGGGATTGCCCGGGGTAGTCTATGGATTTTCCGTCGTAACGATCCAGCTTCAAGGACCACGGAGCGCAACAGCCGCGGATTCTCCCTCAACTGAAGAATGGGCTCCGGGCCTGTGACCTTTGAATAGTCCGGCGGTGGCAGCTGATCGAGGTCGCCATAAAGCTCGTCGAGTGATTTGCGGGCGGCCTCGATGCGGGCGGGAAAGGCCGATTTTCCCTGAGGGTTGCGGATGACCCCCCAGCTGCGCGCAGCGGTTTGCGCGCACATTCGAAGATGAGATACAGAGATGGGCGCAGAGTTCGGGCTTTGTTCGTCGGCCGTCTGAATAAATTCCGTCATTTGCGTCGAAATATGCGTGACCCCGGGGAAATGTTTACATCTTGTTTTTGGGATGATCTTTCCACCCCTTCTGTCAACTTAACGATAGCTGGCCGCCTGCATTTCAAACATCTCTGCATACAGGCCGCCGAGCGCGATTAATTGCTGATGATTGCCTTCTTCAACTAAACGGCCGCCTGAAAGAACTACGATGCGGTCCGCCATGCGGACGGTGGAGAAGCGGTGCGAGATCAGCAAGGCCATCTTATCTTTTGTCAGTTCGGCAAAACGCTCGAAAACTTCGAGCTCGCTCTTTGCGTCGAGCGCAGCGGTCGGCTCGTCGAGGATGAGCAACTGGGCGTCGCGCAAATAGGCGCGGGCCAGCGCCACGCGCTGCCACTCTCCTCCTGAAAGTTCAACGCCGGTCTCGAAACGCCGCCCGAGCATCTGGTCGTATCCGCGTTCGAGCTTGGCCACCACACTGGCCGCGAGACTCTTTTCAGCGGCCTGCGCGATCTCCTCTTCGCTATGCTCGTGCTCCACGCGCCCGACGGCGATGTTTTCGCGAGCGGTCATCTCGTAGCGCATGAAGTCCTGAAAGATTACACCGATTTCGTGGTGCAGGTCTTCCAGTTTGTAGTCGCGCAGATCGACGCCGTCGAGCAGAATCTGCCCTTCGGTCGGATCGTAAAGCCGCGTTATCAGCTTGACGACGGTGGTCTTACCCTGGCCGTTTTCTCCGATGAGCGCGATGCGTTCGCCCGGCTCAAGGGTGAAGTTGAAGTCTTTCAGCACTCGCCGCGTGGTTCCCGGGTAGGCAAAGGAAACATTGCGGAATTCAAAGCCGCGGCGAATGGGGCGGGGCATCAGCATCCCATCCGGCTTCGAGATCACCGTTGGCTGCATGTCGAAGAAGGCGATCAGGTCGGTAAGGAAGAGCGCCTGGTCGGCGATCCCTGAAGCGGTGGAAAAGACCTGCTGCAGGTTCGACTGCGCCTGGATGATCGAGGTGGTCAGGAATAACAGCGTCGTCATGTCGAGCTGGCCCTGCACGGCGCGCCAGATGACGAAGGCATAGGAGCCGTAGTAGCCCAGGGTCCCGATCATCGTCAGTAGGCCGCCCCAGAAGAGCTTGCGGCGGGAGAGGTCGACATTCTCTTCGTAGATCTGTTTCGAAAGCGCGGTAAAGCGCGAGGTGAAGTAGTCGGCGAGGTTGTAGAGCTTCAGCTCCTTGGCGCCTTCGCGGCTGCCGGCCGCCTGGCGCAGGTAATCCATCTGCCGCTTGGCGGGGGTCTGGCGGAAGTTCTTTGCGTAGCCGAGGAACGCGTAATGCGTCTCGCCGAGGAACGACGGCAATACTCCGAGGGTCAGCAACAGAACCAGCCACGGCGAGTGATACATCAGGATGCCGGTAAAAGCCGCGGTCGTGATCACCTGCTGCAGCAGGCGGCCCATCATCTGGATCATCGCCAGGCGATCGGTCGCCTGCACCCGGGCGCGTTCGAGACGGTCGTAGAAGACCGGATCTTCATACGTCGTCAGGTCAAGGTCGGCCGCCTTGCGCATGACGCGGACGCTCACCGTGAAGGTATAGCGGTCGGCAAGCAGGCTGTCGCCGTAATCGATGATCCGATTAATCGAGTTGGCGAAGATGGCGAGGAAGACTTCGGCCGCGACCGCCCACCAGAAGATCCTCGGCTCAAGCTGATGGTCGACAACCGCCTTGACGTGCCCCAGGATCCAGGACGAGACATAGCCTAAAAGAACCGGCAGCGCGGCGGTGACCAGCCGCAGAATGATGCTCCAGGTGACGACCGCCGGCCCGGACTCCCAGAGAATCCTGAGCACCGGTGGAACGTTTTTCAGAGCACGAACGCGCTCCCCCCATGCGCTCTCCGGAACCTGTCCAGTTTGCGCAGGAGCGACCTTTGCCGAGTGGCCGTTTTGGCTGTTGGTATCTTGCGTTTCCATAATCAGCGAACGCCGCGCGAGCGAGCGGGGAACAAGTCACACCATTAAGTTGTTGTTATGACATCCATTCGATGCAAATATTTTGCGATTCGTTGGATCGGCGGGACGGTATTTAGTTCAGGAACTCAAGGCTCCACGCCGAATGTGATTGCGGATAAACTCGACGGTCGTTTCGAGCTGCGTTCCAGGTCCGAAGACGGCGGCAACGCCGGCTTCTTTCAGCGCGGATATGTCATGTGTTGGGATGGTGCCGCCGAGGACGACGAGGATGTCGCCGGCGTCGTGTTCCTTGAGCAGCGCCATGATGCGGGGCACGATGACGTTGTGTGCTCCGGAGAGGATGCTGAGGCCGATGCAGTCGACATCTTCCTGAACGGCGGCGTTAACGATCATCTCCGGCGTCTGGCGGAGGCCGGTATAGATGACCTCCATGCCGGCGTCGCGCAGGGCGCGGGCAATGACCTTGGCGCCGCGGTCGTGGCCGTCAAGTCCGGGCTTGGCTACGAGGACGCGGATTGGGTGAGTTGGTTCCATCGCTGAACTTCTTCAAGATACTCCGGGAATACCAAGCCTGCTTGTTGACAGGATATTCGTTTATAGACGAGGATTGGTTGTGTACTAGATCGAACACTACCTCACATCGGAAGACCGAGATCCGTATCAAGAGTGGCGGCTGAAGCTTCGAGATTGTAAAGCCAGTCTCTCTATCGACCGTCGCCTCAATCGAGTCGAGGATGGAAACCTCGGAGACCACAAGTTCTGCCGAGATGGTGTCTGGGAGCTGCGCATCGACGTTGGCCCCGGATATCGCGTTTACTACGCCATCGACGGAACCACAGTGGTGTTGTTGCTCTGCGGCGGCCACAAACGATCTCAATCCGCGGACATTGATCGGGCCTGTGCATACTGGCTGGATTGGCAAAGGAGGAAATGCATATGAGAGGCAGACCGCACGATGATGCGATGGCTGAGGTGTTTCACAATGATCCGGCTTACGCTGTAGTAATGTTGAATGCGATTCTGGAGGATGGCGATCAGGGGGAGCTGCTTATCGCGCTACGCCAAATGGCGAAGGCCTTTGGTGGAGTGCAGAGCGTTGCCGAGAAAGCGCAGCTGAATCCGACGCAGCTTTATAGGACGCTGTCAGCGGAAGGCAATCCGGAGCTGAACACTTTGCTGGCGATCGTTCGCGCCTTGGGGTTGCGGCTGGCGGTGGAGCGCGTGAAGGCTGCCTGAGTAACTCACTCGAGCATTTCTTCATCGCCAGGTGACTTATTGACTACTCTGTAATGACGCGATCGGCCCATTCTACGAGCGAAACGAAGATCGTCGGGTTGCCGAACTTCGCTCCCCACTGATCCAGGTCCGTTTGCAGAACCCCTCGTGCGCGGCTGCAGGCGCCGCAGGCATAAATCTGAACGTGCCTTTCAGCGACTTTTTCCATGGTCTGCTCTAACGGCGGCCAACCGACCGGCACGACTGCGCCGGCAAGCGATTTCCGCATCAGCGAAACTGCTTCGCCAAGCAGGAACATCTGCACCGAATGGCCCGCTTCAGAGAGTGCAAGGCCGTGAAGAAAAGGAAACGCCGCCTTGGTGGGATCATCCGATCCCCAGGCACTTTTCATCATGATGTTCAGGGATTTATGCGGAGTGGCTTGGCCAAAGGAAGACGCGACTCCGGCAAACGGTAACGCAACTAACTGGCGAAAAAATGACCGGCGCACCATGAGAGCCTCCCAACAAGAAACCGAAGTATAGCATTTGGTCGGGTTGGCGTTGCGGCTCAGGCCGAGACTGGTTCGCGGGTAGCCTCTTTGCTGGCCGTCTCGCCGCGCTTCACGGGGCCTTCGCGGCCTATCTCTCCGAATTGTTCGATCATGATCTCTCCGTCGGGAAAGACGGCGCGGATTTCTAAATTGCCGCCCATCGCTTCGATGTAGCTGCGCAGGGTGCTGAGGTACATGTCGGAGCGCCTTTCGAGCTTGGAGATGGCTCCCTGGTTGACGCCGAGAATCTCGGCGAGGCGCACCTGGGTCATTTGTCGCGCTTGACGGACCTCGGCGATCGGCATCTTGGCTACTTCGGCCTCGACCCATTCTTTGATCCTCGCTTCTGCTTCAGGAGAAAGAGTTTTCCGGATGTCTCTCCATTTGTGCGCCATGCTTACCTCCCGACCTCTCGCAGATGCTGTTCGTAGATGTTTTCGGCACGTGGGATGAAAATCTCGTACCAGCGATTGTTGCCGGTTTTGTCTCCACCCAGAATGAGATAGCCCACGCGTCTAGGGTCAAAGACGAACAGGATACGGATCGGTCTGCCTCGATGCTGAACACGTAATTCCTTGAGGTTCGGGATCTTTGAACCCTTTAGGGTGTCCACCTGGGGACGATTCAAATTCGGGCCTTCGAGTTCAAGCAGCTCCACGGCCTGATTGACGCTCTCGAGCTCGTCCGCAGTCAAAGCGTCGTACCAGGCTGCAAATTCGTCGCTGGCTTCGATCTCCCAGCTCATCCTTGGATTATGAACTTGAGGTGATATTCCGTCAAATGCATATTCGATTGAAATCGTTGATGGCGGATTTGCGGATTGCCCTGAGGCAGATAACGAAGGCTTTGGCGGGGTGCGGGTGGTTGCTGAGAAGGCGCGGCTCTCCGACGCAGGTTTAGAGCATTTTCACTTCTAGTCTGAACTGACGAGAGTGGCGAAAAGTGGCTTTTTTGCTGGCGCAAAACCACTGGAAGCGAAAATGCTCTATCGGACGCTTTCGGCTGAGGAGAATCCTGAGCTAATGAGCATCTCCGCGATTCTTAGGGAGATGGGGATGCGGTTGGGGGTGGAACGGGTGAAGGCTGCTTAATCCGCTGGATAATTGCGAATGGCGTATGTTCGGATTTCTATCGACCAACTAACGAACAACCGACAAGGGCTGCAGCTCGATATGGAGCAACTTGGTCTGCCCAGGCGAGAGATTAAGCACTGTTCTTTGCGGTTCCTGATCAGTTTCCTTACGGTAGCCAGGTGCCGTGATAGTCACAATTACATCTTCGTTCGGCGGAAGGAGAAGCGGCGTTGCGGATCCCGCGCTGCCGAACATATGACCAACTTCCGGCCGCGATTGAACAAGCAGATCGAAGAACATCGCATCAACTTGCTTTCCGGTTTGCGCATCCACAAGGTCAGCCTTAACGAACGCCGCCTTGTAAGGAATCTTCCAATCGACCGTCCCGTTCAAGTTCGTAGCAGTAAGCTGCACTTGTGAATGCGTACGCTCAGATGAGAAGAACCCGGTCGCCATGTTCGGATACCCTTTACCGGGGTCGTCAGCTGTCATCAGATAGTCGCCGAGCCACAAGCCTTTAAGGCAGTAGTGGCCCTGTTCGTCCGTCTTGGCGAAGGGCACTATACCCGAGCTCGCCCCCATGTAAAAAGGAGAAACCTTTACCGACGAAGCAGGCAATCCGTTTTCATCGAGCACGGTTCCACAGATGCTTCCGCGTGGTCCATCCGTGTATTGGCCGAGTGCAGAACAGCAAGCGAGCCAAAGCAAAACACCCGCCATTGGGTAACTGATCATGTGGGTAATCCTAGCTGCCCACCGCAAAGAGGGCGAGCTTACTTATCCCGCGCAACCACAAAATCCGGCACCCACAACAAGGCTCGCTTGAATTCGTTCTCCGGCAGGCAGGTTAGCTTCAGCCGGGCGGCTTCGGCGCAGCGGAAGGCGGCGGCCATGGCGTAGTCGACCGATCCGTTGCGATGGAGGATCTCGAGGATCTGGGCGTGGGCGACGCGTTCGAAGCTTTGGTCGCGGAGGACTTTGTCGATGGCTTCGCGGTCGGAGTCGGTTCCGTTCTCTAGCGAGTGGATGACGGCGAGGGTGGCTTTGCCTTCGCGGAGGTCGCTGGCGACGGGTTTGCCGAGCTGCTCTTCTGTTCCGGTGAGGTCGAGGACGTCGTCGACGATCTGAAAAGCCATTCCTAGGGACCGGCCGTATTCGCCGAGCTGGTCTTCGGTCTCTTCGGTTGCGCCGGCGAGCACCGAGCCGAGGCGCATCGAGACCTGGAAGAGGCAGGCGGTCTTGCGGTAGATGAGATCAAAGTATTCGGTCTCGTCGACGGCGCGGCCGAGGGTTTCCATCTGAAGGAGTTCGCCCTCGACCATCTGCTGGGTGAGAGAGATGAGCAGGTCGAGGATGCGGAAGTTGCGCTCTTCCAAGGCGATGTGGAAGGCCTGCATGTAGAGCCAGTCGCCGGCGAGGACGCATTTGCCGTTGCCCCAGGTGGTATTGGCGGAGGGGCGGCCGCGGCGGGTTTCGGCGGCGTCGATGATGTCGTCGTGGACGAGCGTCGCGGTATGGACCATCTCGACGACGGCGCCGAGGCGAACCATTCCCTGGCCTTCGTAGTTTTGGGCCTTGGCGGCGAGCAGCAGCAGCATGGGGCGAATGCGCTTGCCGCCTCCCTCGCGGAGATAGTCGGCGATCTCGGTGATGGCGGCGACATCGGAGATGGCGTCGCGGCAGAGTTCGCGCTCGACTGCGCGGAGGTCGTCGCGGAGAAGGTCGAAGACCTCTTTTGCCGTCGATAGTGCGAGTGTGCCCACCAGTTCTCCCAAGAGCTTAATTGGTACGGAAGTTCGTAAACTGCATGTCGATGCCGAAGTCGTGATTTTTCAACAACGCGATGGCTTCCTGTAGAGTATCGCGGTCTTTGCCCGTAATGCGCACCGTCTCACCCTGAATGGACGCCTGTACCTTCTTCTTGGAGTCTTTGACCACCCGAACGATCTCTTTTGCCTTCTCGCTGGCGATGCCCTGGGTGAGCTTGATCTTCTGCCGGACGCTGTTGCCCGTGGCCGGTTCGATCTTCTCGTAAGTCAGGGACTTGAGCGAAATCCCGCGCTTGATCAGCTTTTGCTGCAGGATTTCGGTGACTGCGGTGAGCTTGTATTCGTCCGCCGAGGCGAGTTGGAGCGTGTCGTCGCCCTCAAGTTTGATGCTCGAGTTGGTGTTCTTGAGGTCGAACCGGGCGTTCACTTCCTTCGACGCCTGGTCGATCGCATTCTTGACTTCCTGGATATCCACTTTGCTCACGATATCAAAGGAGTTGTCTGCTGCCATATCGCTTTTCCTGTCGGCAAGAACTTCTTGCCGTCTTTCTTTAGATTATCTGCGTAATTCTGACCTGTATTGCCTCGATCCCGATTCCGGTTGCGGCGCGGTACCGAAAAACCGGTGAAAGTTTTCAGTGGTGTGCGAAGCGACCGCCTCGGCCCCGATTCCACGTACCTCTGCAAGCTTACCCGCAACCTCGCGCACCCAGGCCGGTTCATTGCGTTTACCACGGTTGGGGACAGGCGCTAGAAACGGCGCGTCGGTCTCGATCAGGATGCCGTCCAGCGGCGCATGCGCCGCGGCGTCGCGGATCGGCTGCGCTTTGGGAAATGTAATGTTGCCCGCAAACGAGATCAAAAATCCGCAATCGAGCGCCCGCCGCGCATGGTCCCATTCCCCGGTAAAGCAATGCAGAATTCCGCCAAGGCCGGTCGGCTTCCACTGCTCTTCCAGCATGTCGAGCGTGTCGTCCCAGGCGTTGGTGCTGTTGTCTGATGGACGGCAGTGGATGATGATGGGCTGCTGGTGGGCGGCGGCGATCTCCATCTGGCGGCGAAAGACGGCCTTTTGCGTCTCGCGAGGCGAATGGTCGTAAAAGTAGTCGAGACCGATCTCGCCGCAGGCGATCACCTCAGGCTGCTGCAGCAGGTCGTCGAGCTTGGCATATGCGGCCTCATCAGCCAGTTGCGCCTCATGCGGATGCACCCCGGCCGAGGCGAAGATTCTCGGCGTCTCGGGGCGATCCTTGTACTGTCGGCTAATCTCGAGCGCCTGATGCATGGTGCCGGGCCCCTCGCCGATGCCGATCGAAAGAATCGTCCGCACCCCCGCCGCCCAGGCGCGGTCGAGCAGCGCTTCGCGGTCTTCGTCATAGCGCGAGCTGTCGAGATGAGCGTGGGAATCGATGAGCATGAGTTTCTTTTACGGTAACAGGGCGGCAGTCTGTCGAGATTCGTCGGAATGCAGCGGATTCTACCATGGTAGAATCAAAGGGTAGAAAGGTAGATTTCGCGATGAGCCTTAATATCAAGAATGAAGAAGCAGTTCGGCTCGTTCAGGAACTGGCCGAATTGACCGGGCAGAGTTTGACCGCCGCTGTGATTAGCGCCACTAAAGAGAAGCTGGAGAAAGAACGCGCCCTTGAGGCGCGAAAGCCCGGCTTAGCTGAGCGGCTTAGAAAAATCGCGGAAGAGACCGCTCCTCTTTTCAAGGAACCATGGAAGTCTATGGATCACGGAGATTTGCTGTATGACGAATTGGGACTGCCGAAGTGATTCTAGACTCGTCGGCTGTCGTCGCGATCTTGCGAAATGAACCGGATCGTCCGGCTCTTTCACAAGCGATTGAAGACCATCCCATCAGACGGATCTCTGCTGCCAATTATCTCGAAGCCTGCATTGTTACAGACTCGAATCGTGTGCCTGGTTTAAACCGTAGGATTGATGAGTTCTTCCACGAGATTGAGGTAATTATCGAACCCGTCACTGTAGAGCAGATGCATATTGCGCGAGAGGCTTATCGCGATTTCGGGAAAGGCAGCGGACACCCGGCCAACCTAAATTTTGGAGATTGCTTTGCCTACGCGCTCGCGAAGGCGAAGCGGGAGCCATTGCTTTGTAAAGGTGATGACTTCGTACATACAGATGTGAGGACTATTCCGTAGGCTTCTTCGATCCCGTGGGCTTTTCTGTCTGCCTCGCCGCTTCGCCAACTCCATAACAAGTGTCATTCTGACGACTGCAAGGAGGAAGAATCCCTGTGATGTTTCGTGCGGGCTGACTTTTTCAAATTTTCGCCGCGGACTTGCGATATCGCAGCAAAAACCTGTAGCTTCCGTGGTAGTACCGCGTTCGTCGGGATCCTTCCTCCCGATGGTCGTCAGGATGACATTTGTTCTTTATTAGGCGTCATTTCAGCCTCGCCCCAAGCGGCACATCTTCGAGAAATCCAGCCAGCACCGGCTTGTCGCCCTCACCGAGAGAAGCGGCCAGCAGCATTCCGTTTGACTCCAGCCCGCGCATCTTGCGGGGGGCGAGGTTGGCGATGATGACGATCTTGCGGCCGATGAGCGATTCGGGGGTGTAGTGTTCGGCGATGCCGGAGAGGATCTGGCGGGTTTCGTAGCCGAGATCGACTTCGAGGCGGAGGAGCTTGTCGGCTTTGGGAATGCGTTCGGCGACTTTGATCTGGGCGACGCGGAGCTCGACTTTGGCGAAGTCGTCGATCGTTATTGTTGACGGCCCACTGTCGACGGCTGGCGCCGCAGACGGAGCAACGGCGGACAGAGCTTCTTTGGTCGGCTCCTTCATCTCCGGAGTGGCAGGGGCCGCCAGCGGAGCAGTTGGCGCCACGGCATTCAGCGTCGCTGGGGTCGGCGCGGTCGCCTTTGCGGCGTCCACCGGCGTCGCGGTGATCTCTTGGACTGGCTTGGATGAGTTCTTTTCTTCGATATCCTGCATTTTTTTGATTGCGTCCTTTTCCGCGCGGGGGAAGATGGGGCCGAGTTCGCCAAGTTTGGTGCCGGGCTTCAGACCACCCCACTTTAAGAGTTGTTCGTATTCGCCGGGCAGCCATTTTTCCTGCTTGCTGTCTTTGAATTTGCCGAGGCCGAGCTGTTCCCAGACCTTGCTGGCGGCTTCGGGGATGAATGGATGAAGAAGCAACGTAAAAATGCGGATGGACTCAGCGCTCGCATACAAGACAGCCGATTGCAAAATCCGCCACTGCGCCTCATCTACTCCAGTTGGGCGCTTCCACGGAGTAGTGACGTTCAGATAGCTGTCGACCTCAGCGATCAGCACCCACACTGCCTCCAGCGCCACCGTAAAGCTGAGCCGGTTCAGGCAGGCGTCCACCTCTCCAATTCCCTGTGCGATCACCCTCTGCATGATCTCCAACTTCTTCAGCGCATCGCGAGCGAAAGTGCCACACTCAGTTTCTCGTTCAGAGGCCGAGAACCCGTTTACCATATTCCGCAATCGACCTATCGGATCCGGCTCGTCCGGAGTTCCTTCGATGTCACGAGTGCTTGCAAGTAGCTTGAGGACGCGGCTTACCTGATTCCCATAGCCATTCGCCAGGTCCGCGTTATACCGCTGCACCAATGCGTCGAAGCTAAAACTCCCGTCTTGTCCGAAAGGAATCTCTCTCATCAGGAAATAGCGCAGCGCATCGTTCCCCAGCACCTCAAGAATCGTCTCAGCGCGAACGATATTCCCCCGCGACTTCGACATCTTCGACTCTTCAAACAGCAGCCAGCCGTTCGCCGCGACCGCCTTCGGCAGCGGCAATCCCGCAGCCATCAGGAATGCTGGCCAGTAGACGCAGTGGAATCGGGTGATCTCTTTGCCGACGAGGTGCAGGTCGGCGGGCCAGTATTTTTGGAATTTCGCGATGTCTTCGGGCGCGTCGCTGCCGTAGCCGACTGCGGTGATGTAGTTAGCCAGCGCGTCGAGCCAGACATAGATGACGTGCTTCTCGTCCCCCGGAACGGGAATCCCCCAGTTAAAACTCGTCCGCGAAACCGACAGGTCGCGCAACCCGCTCTTGATAAACGAAAGGACTTCCTTCCGGCTGCTCTTCGGCTGAATAACGAATCGCCCAGCTTGTTCCGCTTCGGTATGGCGCTCATCGTCCCAGATAATGTCGAGGAGCTTGCGCTCGAATGCCGAGAGCTTGAAGAAGTAGTTCTCTTCGATCACCGTCTCAGTCGGGCGGCCGCAATCCGGGCAAGGCACTCCCGGCGGCGTATCGACATATAGCTCGTCAAAAACGCAATACTGTCCGCTGTAAGAGCCTTTGTAGATGAACCCGCGCTTCTGCAGCTCAGTGAAGAGCTTCTGCACGCCACGTTTGTGGCGCGGCTCAGTAGTACGGATGTAGTCGTCGTAGCTGAGCCCCATCCGGTCCCAGAGACCGCGAAACTCCGCCGAGACCTCGTCCGTGAAGGCCTGCGGGTCTTTGCCCGCCGCTTTGGCCGAACGCTCGATCTTCTGCCCGTGTTCATCGGTGCCGGTCAAGAACCAGGTGTCGTTGCCGAGCAGCCGATTGCGCCGCGCCAGGATGTCGCACACGATCGTCGAGTAGGCGTGCCCAATGTGCGGGCGCGCGTTGACGTAATAGATCGGCGTAGTGATGTAGTATTTGTTGGTTTCGGGCATGGAGAGGTTCGGTCGCGTCTTAACGCGCGTCTTCTTATCTTAACTGTGTTTGTGGTGTTTGACGGGCGCGCCGGATCCTAGCCGGGCGGCGGCCCGGCGTATCGACGTAGGAACGGACCGGGTAGACCTTGCGTACGAGACTGCTATGAACAACGCTGCGGTGAAAGGGCCTTCATCTACTCACGTCTGGATTCCGATTGGAGCAGGACTCTTCCTTGTCGCACTCGTGGTGTCGGCGATCGCCGTTCCGGAGCTTCGTCTTCTTCATTTGCTCCAGGCACTCATCTATGTGATGGTCGTGATTTTTGCGCGCCGTAATAATGTCTTTGCATTTGGAGCGGGTTTTACGATGGCGGTTGCCTGGAACTGCCTGGAGTTCTTCGGGCCCCACCTCATCCAGGCCGGTGCGGCAATGCTGTGGTCCTTTCTCCATACGGGGCAGGTACAGCACCTTGAAACGATGATGGTACCCGTCGGTGCAGTTGGGCACCTGATTCTCATCATTGCTTGCTTGGCGGCGCTCTTCAACCATGCGACGGACACAAAGAAATGGTGGAAGTTTCTCGCCGGTGGCGTGTTGGTGCTTGGGTATTTCGCCGTTATCGTCGCCATAGCCCGGCCACGTTGAGTTTGAATACGGCAGCCTCATTCACCGACGCCTAACGGCGGCTCTGCTAAAATCATCAAGAAAATCAGGGGTTTAGACGCTTCTTTCCGCCTCCGTGGACGGTGATTGCTGTGTATCTGAAACAACAGAAGGTCCTGGTCGAACGGCTGCGGACCGCGCTTCGTGAGAAGTACCAGATCGAAGGCCTAAATCTGGTCGTCGAGCAGCCGCCGGAGATCAAATTCGGCGAATATGCGCTGCCGCTGGCCTTCGAACTCGCGCGGCGGTTGAAAAAGGCCCCCAAGAAAATTGCCGAAGAGCTCGTCGCCGAGATCGGCCCGATTGACGGTTTTGCTGGCTTCGAGATCGCCGGCGCCGGCTACATCAACGCGCGGCTGGATCGAAGCGCGGCAGTATCGGCAATTGCCTCGCCGCCTGAGCCGCCGGTCCACACCGGCATTCGTTCTCTCGTCGAACATACCAGCATCAATCCCAACAAAGCGGCGCATATCGGCCACCTGCGCAACGCGGTGCTCGGCGACACTTTCGTTCGCCTGCTGCGCGCCGCTGGGCAGCGGGTCGATGTGCAGAACTACATCGACAACACCGGCGTCCAGGTCGCCGACGTGGTCGTCGGGCTCACGCACCTCGAGCGGCTGAACCTCGAAGACGTCCGCAGGCTGCTCGCCAGATCTGACCGGCGCGGCGAGCGCATCGATTACTACTGCTGGGATTTGTATGCGCGCGTCTCGCAGTGGTACAGGCGCCGGACTACGCAGGAGCAGAGGCGGAAAAGAAAGCGCGGCGGCAGCTTCGACTCGATGCGCTGCATCAGCTCGAAGAGGGCGGCAACGACACCGCCGCAATCGCTGAGATCATCTCGACCGCCGTCTTGCGGCGGCACCTCGAGACGATGCAGCGGCTGGACATCGAATACGATTTCCTTCCGCGCGAGAGCGACATCCTGCAACTGCATTTCTGGGACTCGGCTTTTGAGCAGTTGAAGGCAAAAGGCGTGCTTTACTTCGAGACCGAAGGGAAAAACAAGGGCTGCTGGGTGATGAAGCGCGCCGGCGCCGAAGAGGTTGAAGCTGGCCCTGACGAAGACGCGAAAGTGATCGTTCGCTCCAACGGAACCGTCACCTACGTCGGCAAAGACATCGCTTATCACCTGTGGAAGTTTGGCCTGCTCGGCAAGGATTTTGAGTACCTGCCATTCTTCCAATATCCCGAGCACACCTGCTGGATTTCAACCTATACGGGCGGCGAAAACGAGCATCCGCATTTTGGGGGCGCCACTTCAATCTACAACGTGATCGACAGCCGCCAGTCTGATCCGCAGAGCAATGTGATCGAGGCGCTACGCGGGCTCGGCTATGTCGAGGAGGCTTCGCGCTACACCCACTTCTCTTACGAAATGGTCGCGCTCACGCCGCGTTGCGCAATGGAGTTAGGCTACGTGGTCTCTCCCGAAGATCAGGCGCGGCCCTTCATCGAGGTCTCCGGGCGCAAGGGTTTCGGCGTCAAGGCCGACGACCTCATCGACAAGCTCATCGCTGCTTCGCGGCAGGAGGTCGATGCGCGACATCCGGAGTTGAGCGAAAGCGAGCGGCTGACGACGGCGACGCAAATTGCGGTGGGCGCCCTGCGCTACTTCATGCTGAAGTTCACGCGCAACACAGTCATAGCCTTCGACTTTCGCGAGGCGTTGAGCTTCGAGGGAGAAACCGGTCCCTATGTGCAATACGCAATCGTGCGCGCGCGAAATATCTTCCGCAAGGCGGAGACGACCCCGGACGCGGTGCTGGCCGATTTGGCTAAACTCGACGTCGCGCCATTTGTTTCCGGCGAAGACGGCGACAGCATCTGGCAGCTCTGGCTTCGTGCGTCGAAGCTCCAGCTATTGGTCGAGCAGGCGATTGCCACCGCCGAGCCGGCGCATCTCGCGAAACACGCCTTTCAACTCGCCCAGGATTTCAATAATTTTTACCATCGCCACCACATCCTTCACGAAACCGATCCCTCACGAAAGACCTTTCTCCTTGCGACGGCCGCAGTTGCCGAGCGCGAGCTGGTGCGGGCCTTGAAATTATTGGGTATCGAATCTCCGCAAGTGATGTAGCGTCAGGATTTCTGAATAGTGAATTGCTGGAGGCGGTAAAAATCCCTGTCGCACGGTCCGTCTGGGCGCTTATAGTAAACGTTTCCACGGAGCTTAAGAAAAGTCTGAGCTAAAGGGAACATGCGTATGAATATGAAATGTCAGACGGCCCTGTTTGCGATCGCCACGATTCTTCTGGGAACGTGTTCTGCCGCCGCGCCGGCGCAGGAAACCGCGAAAGCCCCCGCGCCCGTCCCGTCGAACATCGCTCCCGCAAATGCTCCCTTCACCAGCGTGCTCTACGGCGCTGCCTACTACCACGAGTACATGCCCTATGAGCGCCTCGATAAAGACGTCGCGCTGATGAAGACGGCGGGCATCACCGTCGTCCGCATGGGCGAATCCACATGGAGCCTCTGGGAGCCGGAGGACGGCCACTTCGAATACGCCTGGATGGACCGCGTCGTCGATGCCATGGGCAAGGCCGGCATCAAGGTCATCATGGGCACGCCGACCTACTCCGATCCCGACGTGGATGTACCACGCCCATCCCGAGATCCTTGGCGCGGCCGCATGGGCGGCGCGGAGACCTTCTACGGCATGCGCCAGAACATGGACACCGACAGTCCCGACCTACCGCTTCTACGCGCAGCGCCTCATCACGCAACATGGTCGAGCACTACAAGAACAACCGGCACGTCATCGGCTGGCAGATCGACAACGAGACCGGCTCCTACGGCGCGTACAACCACGATGTCTTCGCCGGCTTCGTCAACCACCTGAAGCAGAAGTTCGGCACCACCGACGCGCTCAACAAAGCCTGGTTCCTGAACTACTGGGGCGAGGACGTGAACGGCTGGGAGAACATGCCCACTCGCGACAGCGCCATCAGCACCGGCTACAAGCTGGAGTGGTCGCGCTGGCAGCAGATGCGCGTGACCGACTTCCTCGCCTGGCAGGCGGCGCTCGTCCGCGAGTACCGCGGCCCCGACCAGTTCGTGACGCAGGACTTCGGCGGCATCGATGCAGACGCGACGTGAACGAGCTTGAGGTCGCCAAGGTCCTCGACATCGTCGCCGACAACCTCTACCACGGCACGCAGGACCACATGGACGGAGCAGGCGCAGGCCGAGCAGGGCGACTTTGCCCGCTCGCTCAAGCACGCCAACTACCTCGTCACCGAAACCAACGCGCAGACCATCGGCTGGGACTCGACGATCCAGTATCCCGCCCTACGACGGCCAGATTCGGCTCGATGTCTACACCCACCTCTCGAGCGGCGCCAACATGGTCGAGTACTGGCACTGGGCACTCGATCCACTCCGGGCAGGAGACCTACTGGAAGGGCGTCCTCTGCCACGATCTCGAGCCCAACCGCGCCTACGCCGAGGTCTCCAGGACCGCCCACGAACTGCAGAAGATCGGCCCCCATCTCGTCGAATCTGAAGATCACCAACCAGGTCGCGATCCTCTACAGCGTCGACTCGGCGCAACGGCCTCGACTTCATGCCCTATCGTCCGCCAGCCGAGCGGACCCTGGGTCCCCGGCCAAAGCTGGCCCGGCAGCTACAGCGCAGCCTCGTGCAACCAGTCCATCGTGCCCTCTACGACGCGAACGTTGGCACGGATTTCGTCTTCCCCGACGATCGCCCGGATTTCTCGCAATACAAGCTCATCGTCGTTCCCGCGCTCTACATCGCCGACGACGCTCTGCTGAAGAAGATCTCCGACTATGTCAAAGGCGGCGGCCATGTGCTGATGACCTTCAAGAGCGGCTTCGCCAACGAGAACTCCGCCGTCCGCTGGGTGCGCGCGCCCGGCCCGCTGCGCGAAGCGGCGGGCTTCACCTATCAGGAGTTCTCGAATCTCGAAAAGCCGCTGGCGCTGAAAGACGATCCCTTTCAGTGCCGGCGAAGAAAACAAGGTGAGCTCCTGGGCCGAGTTCTTGATGCTTGAGCACGCCAAGCCGCTCGCCTACTACGACCACCCGTTCTTCGGCCAATGGCCGGCGATTACGCAGAACCAGTTCGGCTCAGGCGTCACTCACCTATGAAGGCACCGACCTGACCGACACACTGCAGCAAAGATAGTCCTCCTCGGCGTCCTCAAAGAGGCAGGCCTCGCCGGCGCCGATCAGCCCTTCCAGCCAGGGTGCGACGTCAAACACGGCGTCAATGCGAAGGGAAAGAAGGTCCACTACTACCTGAACTATTCGAGTGACGATCAAACTGTCCCATATTCGTACGCCGCCGGAACAGATTTGACGACCGGCGCCCCCGTCGCATCTTCGCAAAGTCTTCTCCTCAAACCCTGGGACGTTGCGATCGTCGAAGAAAAATAGCTTCCGAAAGCTTTACACTGAACTGGCCGCTCTTTTTCGCGATGCAAACTGCGATCACCAGCCAAACCGCTGCATCATCCACGTTCGCCGAGCCGATCGAGGCAATCTCTGTGATTGGCCCGACCGCCGGCCTGAAAAGGTACGCCTGGTTCGTCGTGGGGTGGAACATCGCCGTGATTCTGTGGGGAGCGGTCGTCCGCGCTACCGGCTCCGGTGCAGGATGCGGAAATCACTGGCCGCTCTGCAATGGCGAAGTCATTCCCACCTCACCGCGCATCGCCACGATGATTGAATTCACCCATCGCGCAATGACCGGCGGTGCGACCCTTACCATTCTTGCGCTGCTCATCTGGACCTTCCGCTCGACGCGCGCTCGTCATCTCGCCCGCTTCACCGCGGTAGCCTCCACGCTCTTATTGCTCAATGAAGCTTTCCTTGGCGCGCTGCTGGTGAAACTCGGCTACGTGGTGCACGATCAGTCGCCGGGGCGTTTTATCGTCCTGCCCATTCATCTGGCGAACACGCTGCTGCTGCTGGCCGCGCTCGCTTTGACCGCGCACTTCCTGGCCCGCGAAGCCGGCTTCATGGACGGCAGCGTCGAGTACCGCTATCTGGGAATCTCGCTCATCGGCCTCGGAACGACAATCGCCGTCGGCGTTACCGGATCGCTCGCCGCGTTGGGCGATACTCTGTTCCCAGCCGCGAACTTTGCCCAGGCCATCGCGCAGGATCTGTCGCAGTCCAGCCCTTGGATACTCCGCCTGCGGTGGGTGCATCCGGCCGCTAGCGTGCTGGCGGGGATCTTCATTTTGGGAATTGTCTGGGCGAGCGGGGCACGCGAGCAGAGCGGCAATCGCAAGCTGGCTAACTTGGTTCTGGGGTTGTTGCTCTCGCAATTCGCGCTTGGCGTTCTGGATGTCCTGCTGCGCGCCCCGGACTGGATGCAGATCGCGCACCTGCTGGGCGCGGATTTGTTCTGGGTTGCGCTGGTCGTATTGGTGGCCCGCATCGCGGTCGTTCCACTAGGCTGCCCGGGCAACGTCTGCTCGCTGCGCTCTCGCCTTCAATGATCTGATTCGCTGGGAGGCGTCGACCCGCTGAATGCCGGAGTACCGTCTAGCGGGTAACTTCCTGATGCGCAGACCGTGACGTTCTCTTGCGAAAACGCGGCTCTCGATCTATACGGTTCTTTCGGTAAAAGTGCGCCCTGCATAGGGGGCATTCCCACGGATAGCAGCCGAAGAGCGGCATAATCCGGCGTTCGATCCAACTTGATCTCGGCAAGCGCCTGGGCTGCTTGAAACCGCATTTCGGGCAGGCCCGATTCACCAATGCCAACGTTCCATCCCTCCGGCTCTCATAGGCGACCGCGCGTCCTGCGTGGATCGTTCAGAACACCGCAACACATGAGCCTAACATCCATATTCATGAACGCAAACCGGAATCGGCTCTTGCAGCGTGGTTGCGCCGGCGCATGCCGTTACGCCCTTGCGACCTCTCCCGCTGCGATCTTCTCCAATTGCGCGAAGTGGTTCAGGTCATGGCCGGCCATCGTTTCGACCAATGTACGAAAGGTCATCTCGCCTCGCTCGGGATGAATGACCGTTCGCTCCCAATCCGTAGGAACAAGCCGGTCGAGCAGAATTCCATTCCATCGGCGCAATGCGAGGAAAGTCTGCAGGGCATCATCGCCGCTCATTGAGGAATAGTGCGGCGCCCAAAGGTCCTGATCGAAAGGCTGGACGACATGGTTTTCCTCCGCCAATGCCTGCCGCCATCGAAAGGAAAATGCGATCTCGGTGTCCGCAAGATGGCATAGGATCTCGCTGGCCGTCCACTTGCCTGGCGCCAGGCTGCGTCCCATTCCATCGGGGCCGAGGCGGCCCGCGACGGCGCTCAACTTCGACGGAAACTCCTTGACCAGCGACCCCGGATCGCGGCCCTCCAGAAATCCTGCGTATGGATTGGCACTCATCCAGTCATTGTATTGCTGGCAACCCGTCGCCAAATTCGTGGACCAATAATATCGGTCGTCTTAAACCGGGCCATAGTGGAAGTGAAGTTCCTGCACCGATGCCACCGGAACGCCATCTTTCGTCGCCGGACTAAATTTCCAGGTACGAACCGTTGCGGCTACCGCCCCGTCGACCCCGTACCCCAGCGTCTGCAATATCTGCAGGTCCGCGACCTGGCCGGTCGGATCGATAGTGATGTCCAGCACGACGTCCCCCTGGGCGCCGTGAGGCAGATGGGTGAGATCGGGTTTGGGGCTCGGCGAAAAAGTCGTCAGTGCGATGCGGATGTCGTCCGTTCCGAGTGCGTCGTTGGAAGAAGCGCTGGCTTCGCCCGCAAACGGAACAGAACTCAGGGTGGCTAGCTGGGGAACGGGCGCTATTTCTGGTGGCAATTCAAGTTTGGCCTGCTTTACCGGTGGGGGCGCCGGCTTACGCGCCTGCCGCGCAGACGAGGAGAGCCCTCCGGGCAGATACGACAACTCGATCCGAGCGCCTTGCTGAGTTCCGGGAAGGGAAGTCGGTCGGATGCGGACGCGGTGGCCGACCGCAAAAAGCGCAATCAGAACCACGGCATGGGCGGTAACCGACCAGCCAATCCGCCGCACCTGCCCGGTTTTCTCGATCGGAAGCTCAAACATCGGCGCTCTCATTGACAGCAGTTTACCTGTCCGGTGGGCCTTCCTCAGCGCTGAGTCGAGCTGGAGTGAGAAAAAGACCATTTGCCCCATTTCGCGACAAAAACTCCGCTTGATGCGGTGAAAGTGTATTTTGGATAGAGTGCCGGGCGATCAGGTGTATCCGCTTCCAGAAGCGAGCAACCCAAACGCCCACGTGACGCATCTTGAGAAATTGGCCGTGAGCCGCACCCATTTTTGACTTGGACTGGATTAATTAAAACCGAATGCCTCTCGACGTACTGCTGGTGGATGACGATTCTGTTCAGGCTGCGACTCGGAAGGCGATCCTGGATCGCGCCGGTTTCTCGGCTGCGGTCGCGCCCGACGGGCGCGAGGCGCTTAACTTCCTCAACTCGCAGGACGGGTTCTCCATCCGCATGGTAATCACCGACCACCTGATGCCGGGTATGAACGGGGTCGATTTTGTCGTCGGCCTGCGCGCGGCGGGATATCGCCTTCCCGTGCTGGTGCTAAGTGGATATGCGGACGTTGAGGAACAGTACGACTCGCTGGATGTGGCCTTCCGGCTTAAGCCTTTTCCGCCCGATCAACTGATCGCCCTGGTTCAGTATCTGCTCGCCTCCGCAGAGCGCCGCACCGCATAAGTTCACTTTGGGCGCATAAACGCCGCGTGAGACACCCTTCAGCCGAACGATTGCCGCGTACCCTTCGCTCTGCGAAGATGGTTTGGGAGTCTTATGCCGGAACTTGGTAGCTTCGCGCTTCTGCTCGCTCTCGTGCTGAGTGGTTATACGCTTGTGGCGGGAGCAATCGCCCTGCGCCAACTCACGACCGGAGCATCCGGCCGCGTCTCCCCCGAACGCCTCGCTGAAACCGCCCGCCGGTCGGGAATTGCCAGCTTTTTCGCAGTTTCCGTCGCTGCCTTCGCGTTGCTCTGGGCGGCGTTCAATAATGACTTTTCCGTAGCGTATATCCTGCACCACTCCAATCGCGCGCTGCCCGGTCCGTACAAGTTTGCGGCGCTATGGTCCGGGCAGGAAGGTTCTCTGCTGCTTTGGGCATGGCTGCTGGCTACTTATGGATTAGTACTGCGCCTGCGCCACAAGGTTGACGTGCGCCTTACGGCCTTCGCGTCGACGATTTTGGCCGGCATCCAGCTCTTCTTTTTGTCGTTGTTGAACTTCGCCGCGACGCCCTTCTCGCTGGTCTCCGGCCAGGTCCCCGCCGACGGCTTCGGCCTGAACCCGCTTCTGCAATATCCCGAGATGGTGATTCATCCGCCGATGCTCTACCTCGGTTACGTCGGCTTCAGCGTGCCCTTCGCCTTTGCGCTCGGCGCGCTGATGATGCGCTACCCCGGCGAGAAATGGATCCACATCACCCGCCGCTGGACGATGGTCACCTGGCTCTTCCTCACCTGCGGCATCGTGCTCGGCATGCACTGGGCCTACGCCGTACTCGGCTGGGGCGGCTACTGGGGCTGGGACCCGGTCGAGAATGCCTCCCTCATGCCCTGGCTCACCGGCACCGCCTTTCTGCACTCGGTCATGATGCAGGAAAAGCGCGGCATGATGAAGTCGTGGAACGTCTGGCTCATCTTCTCCACCTTCCTGCTGACCATCCTCGGAACGCTGCTCACCCGTTCCGGCCTGGTCAGCTCCGTCCACGCCTTCGCCGAGTCGAACATTGGCACGTGGTTCTGGGTCTTCATGATCGTGGTGCTCGCCGTCTGTATCTTCACCTTCGTGCTCAATCGCGACCACTTGAAGACCGAGCACAAGCTCGAAGCCCTGGTCTCGCGCGAATCCAGCTTTCTCTTCAACAACCTGGTCTTGCTTGCCGCCTGCTTCACGATCCTCTGGGGAACACTGTTTCCGGTCCTCTCCGAATACGTCCAGGGCAACAAGGTCACCATGGGCGCGCCGTGGTACAACCGCGTCGCCATTCCCATCGGCCTCTTCCTGCTTTTCCTCACCGGAGTCGGCCCCGTACTTGCCTGGCGCAGTACCTCGTTCAAAAGCATTCGCAAGAACTTCGTTCTACCGGTCGTCGGGGGCGTGGCAACCGCGATTGCGCTGATGCTCTTTGGCGTGCGCCCCTGGCAGGACGAAGGAATGTTCTACTCGCTGGTTTGCTATTCGCTGGGCGCATTGGTCATTACCGCGATCTCCTCCGAGTTCCTCCGCGGCGCCGCCGTCATCCAGCGCCACACCGGCCAAAATCTCTTTGCGTCAATGCTGCAACTCGCCCGCCGCAACACCCGCCGTTATGGCGGCTATATCGTCCACCTCGGCATCGTGGTGATGTTCATCGGATTTGCCGGGCAGGCATTTAACCAGAATGTCGAGAAGG
Source organism: uncultured Acidobacteriaceae bacterium (assembly GCA_963790505.1). Taxonomy (GTDB): domain Bacteria; phylum Acidobacteriota; class Terriglobia; order Terriglobales; family Acidobacteriaceae; genus Acidisarcina. Next base: position 202,156 of record CAWBOT010000005.1, read on the forward strand.
AACTCGGCAACGGCGACTCCATCAACATCGGCCCCTACAAGCTCGTCTCCCAGAGCTTCACCCAGGACACCAACCCCAATTACGACACCGAATATTCCTTGCTCGACGTCTATTACAAAGGCAGCAAGGTCACGCAGCTCGCGCCCGAGAAGCGTTTTTACCAAGCCAGCCAGACGCCGCAGACCATGGTCGCCAACCACTCCACCCTCGCCTGGGACCTCTACGTCGTCTACGAAGGCAAGAACCCCGACAGCGGCCTGCCCATCATCAAGGTCTTCCTCAACCCGCTGGTCGCCTGGATCTGGATCGGCGTCTTCATCGTCATCGCCGGGACAGCAACCGCGCTGACGCCCAATCTGCAGACCGCGCTCGCCGCCAAACGGGTTAGCGCCGCGATCCCTCAGGATGCAGCTGTAGCAGGGAGTGGCGACTAGATGCCATCTCAACAGAACCGGGTGCCCCGCGTCTCGCTTTCGAGACATGGGTTCACCGCGATTCTCCTTGCGGTCACTATCGTCCTCACCACCGCCGCCGCCGATCCCAATCCGCGCTTCGACAAGCTCGGCCATCAGATCATGTGTACTTGCGGCTGCAACGAGATATTGCTGGAATGCAACCACGTTGGCTGCCCGAACTCCGACGGAATGCGCCATGAGCTCATGGCAGGCGTCGCCAACGGCGACAGCAACAACACCATCTTCCAGGCCTTCGTGCAGAAATACGGCCCCACCGTCCTCGCCGCGCCGCCTGGCACAGGCTTCAACATTGTGGGATGGGTCATGCCCTTCGCCGTGCTGTTCCTGGGAATCGGGGGCACGGCGCTGCTGATCCGGCGCTGGAAGCTGCGCAGCGTGCCCATGCCGCCGCCTTCAACTCTGCCGCGCTTTAGCGACATACGCGACCGCATCCGTCGGGAGACGGAACTTTAGCCGCTAGTACTTGTGGTTTTGGTTTTCGCCGGATTTGTACAGGTACTTGATGCAGGACTTATAGATCATCGTCCGTCCGCGGTGCCGCACTTTGATCACATCCTGGTCATACCACTCGATGAAACCCTCAATCGATTCTCCGTCATCGAGTACAAATGTCATCAGCGTCTGTGTCTGGACCTGTTTCTGAAAATAGAAGACCTCGGCGTGCGAGCTCTCCCGGCGTATAGGCTCGGACTCCAGGGCCGCACGGTGTGCGGTCAGGGGCGGCGCTGCATGCCGTGAAAATAAGCGGCCCCGTGCCATCTTTTCAGAGAGTGGCGGCCGAACCAGCTTGCGCGGCCCGGTCGCACTGGGCGCGGATATTGGGGCAGGCGTCTTGCCGGCGGGTACCGGCTGCGGCGCTGCGACTCGCAAATGCTTGTCCCCTGGTGCGGGTACTAGCGATGGGTTAGCCATGATAGTGGTGTAACTGGAAAACTTTGATGCTGTGCTGCGCTATCGGGTTTGCTTTTTGCTCAAATCAACACATTGGTGCAAACCGAGTATTTTTTGCTCGTTGCCTAGGCAAAATGTCTTTCGGGCACGGTGAATTCACAGATAGTAGCGCAGCTTTCATTCAGAAGCTAGCGAGAAATATCTCAAAATGTGTCGGCTTCCCGACAAAGTGTCAAAGTAGGAATCTCCTCATTTATTGCACTAGCTCCGCCGCGAAGGCGTCCAAGGCTAGCGACCGCAGGAGATTGCGTCGCATCCCGCTCTCCAGCCGGTTCACCGCCCGCGCCGCTGCGTCGATCCATTCCAGGCTCAACTCACCCGCCATCCGGCCTAGTTCCGCGGCAAGATCGATATTTCGCACCAGCCCGGGAGTCCCGGCGTGCAACAGCAACAGGTCCTCCAGGATGCTCACGAGTGCACGGATCAGCGCGGTCAGCTTCTCCTGTCCCTCGGCCCCGGGGCGGTAGCTCTCGGTCATCCGGAAGAGCGTCGAATGATCGCCATCTGCCATTCCTGTCGTCATCGCGCCTCGGAGCAGAACCAGGGCGTCCTGCCGATTGGCCAGATACCTTTCAAGCGGGAATCCCAGCGCCCGACCGGCGGCGCCCTCCGACAGTCGTGCAACCAGCGCCCTCTGCGCCGGCTTCCAATCCGTCCGCCGCGCCGCCAGCAGTGCCTCGATCTCGCCCAGCGGCAGGGCCCCCAGGCGGAAGAGGCAGGTTCGAGAGCGAATCGTCGGCAACAGCTCTCCAGGATTCTCTGCCAGCAGAACAATGCTCGCGAACTCCGGCGGTTCTTCCAGCACCTTCAGCAGAGAGTTGGCCGCTTCTTTCATAAATCCGGTGCCGGTAAAGATGTAGAAGGCGCGCCTGGCTTCGGAAGGGAAGCGGTAAATCTCGTGGATCACCCGTCGCACCTGGCCCAGCTTGATCAATAGCTGCGGCGGATCGGGTGGAATGACCAGCACATCCGGATGGGTCTGGATCAGGATGCGGGTCTCCTTTTTGTCGACCTCGCGCAGCTCCTCGCGAGCGGCGACCGCCTCATCGAAACGCTCCCTCAGCGGAGCTGCAGCCGCGATCCGAACGCAATTGCGGCAGACGCCGCAGAAATCCGGCAGCTCCCCGCCACGCCGGCGTTCGAGTTCTGCCGGATCGAGGCAGTTCGCGGCCTGGGCGACCATCAGCGCCAGGGTGTATTTGCCCGCGCCAGCCGCACCCGACAGGATCATTGCCTGCGGCAGCCGTTCTGCGGCGACGCTGTGGCGCAACTGCCGAACGGTCACTTCATTGCCGAGAAATTCGCCGAATCCCACGAAATCGAGCCTAGCAGAATGCGGTCGGGTCCATTGACCGCAACTCGGGCACAACACGGATCGCCCCAGCCGGGCGCAGCGTAATCTTCGGGGCTAACCCGATCTCTTGGCCGGGAACCAGCCGCAGTCTCCATCGCTGCGCAAGTGTCGCTAGCAGCAGAATCCCTTCCATCCACGCGAAGGCTTCGCCGATGCATTGCCGGTTGCCTCCGCCGAAAGGGAAATAAGCAAATTTGGGCCTTCCCGCTTTGGCCTCAGGTGTAAATCTTTCCGGATCGAAGCGCAGCGGATCGGGGAACTGCTCCGCGCTGCGCTGCATGATGTATTGGCTGAAAAACAGGAAGGTCCCCGTGGGAAGCTTGTAGGGCCCCAGCTCGATTTCTCGCGTCGCTTGTCTCCCCATCGCCCAGGCCGGCGGATACAAACGCATCGACTCCGCAAAGACCATCTCGGTGTATCTCAGCTGCGGCAGGTCGTCGAGCGTAGGCGGCCTGCCCGCAAGCACCGCATCGATCTCAGCGTGCATGCGGCCCTCGGCCTCGGGATTCTGCCCAAGCAGCAGCCACGTCCACGCAAGCGCATTGGCGACGGTCTCGTAGCCTGCGAGAAAGATCGTCAGCACCTCGTCGCGCAACTGCTCGTCCGACATCCGCGCTGCTCCCGGATCGCCCTCCTCATCGCGCGAAGCAATCAGCATCGAAAGCAGATCACCGCGGTCGATCCCGTCTTGCCGGTGCTGGTCGATCATCCGGTGGACGACCGCATCGAGCCGCCGCCGTGCTTTGCGGAAGCGCATCAACCCGGGAATTGGCAGATGCAGCATCGCTTCGGCCTTCGGCAGCGCAATCAGGAAGTTATAGAGGTCCATGATGACGTTGACCTCATCGTTGATCGCCTGAACATCACTGGTCACGTCGGTGTTGAAAAGCGTCCGCGCTACAACCTGCAGGGTGAGCCGCATCATCTCCGCGGCAATGTCGATCTCGCGGCCAGGTTGCCATTCCTCTCCCATGGCGGTGGCGCGGTCGACCATCATCGTGCCGTAGTTCTGGATGCGCTGGCGGTGAAAGGCTGGCGCCGCGATCCGGCGCTGCCGCTTGTGGACTTCGCCGTCGCTGGTGATCAGCCCCTCGCCAAGCAGGATCTTCATGCGCCGCTGGGTGCGTTCCTTGATGAAGTTCTGCGGCTGGTTGATGAGGATCTCCCAGATCAGGCCGGGGTCGTTGACGAAAACGATGTGGCTGGGGCCGATCTTGTAGTGCGAGACGCGTCCATACGTCGCCACCAGGTGCTCGAAGAGCAGAATAGGATTGCCGGGCTTGAAAAACCTGCGCGCCAGGTAAAACGGAAGGTTCAATTTCAAACCCGGCGGATACCTGTAGCCGCCACGCTCCTCGACAATCCAGTCGGTTTTCTCTTCGCGGGTCGAGGTAGTCGTTGCCATAAATAGGGGGTTTGAGCGTATAGATGGGTGAGGTGATTAGCGAATCGCTGAAGCCTGCAGCCTGGCAGCAAGCCGTTCCTCTACCAGTCTTACGATGCGCCGGTGAACTTCTTCAATAGGCTGATCGCCATCGATTACCACCACACGCACAGGCTCCCGGGCCGCGATCTCGCGGTATTTGTCGAAGACGCGGCGATAAAAGTCATTGTCCTCGCGCTCGAAGCGGCCTTCATCGACCGCCCCGTTGCGGGCAAGGCGGCGGCGGCCGCGTTCCAGCGAGGCTTCAAAATCCGGCAGCAGCAGGAGAGTGAGGTCGGGTTGCAGGCCTCCGCACATGGCTTGGTGAAGCGCCAGAACGATCTCGCTGCCCAGCTTGCGCCCCCCGCCCTGGTAAGCCTCTGTTGAATCAGTGAAGCGGTCACAGAGAACGATCTGCCCGCGCTCGAGCCCCGGCGCGATTACCTCCGCAATCGCCTGGGCGCGATCGGCAAACATGAGCCCAAGTTCCGCGTGCGGTGCTATTGCTTCGGTCTTCGAGTCGAGCAGCAACGCTCGGATGCGGTCGCCGATCTTGGTCCCGCCCGGCTGGCGCGTCACCAGCGGATGCTCGCCGTGCGCCTCGAGCCACGCGGCAAGACGGCGAATCTGCGTTGTCTTGCCTGCTCCGTCGAGTCCTTCGAAGGTAAGGAAGAATCCTTGCGCCATGGGCCAAGTGTATCGTTATATCAGGCACTTCGGCGTCGACGCGCGTTGACCCAATCTGCCGGCTTTCGTCGCAAGGAGCAGGAATGCCAACGGCTGAATATGAACTCGCACTCAAGATCGCTGAGAAGCTGACCCCCGAAGAGCGTACGCGTCTAGCGCACGAGCTCGCGCCGCCTCGCGAAAAAGAGCCCAAACCGCGCAGAAGCATCCTTGAACTCGACGGGCTCGGCAAAGAAATTTGGGAAGGGGTCGACACCGACGCCTACATCAAAGCTGAACGTGATTCTTGGGAACGCTAGCCGCGCTTCGCAGCAAGACCATCGCGCTCGATACCGCGCCCTTTATCTATTTCATTGAGCGACATCCCAAGTATCATCCTTGGCTCCGATCTTTCTTTGAATCTGTTGAAGGGGAAGAGATCAGGATTATAACGACGACTTTGACTCTCGCGGAAGTTCTGGTGAAACCGCTCCGATCGGGTCGACTTGATCTGGTCGCCGAATACACCCAAATCCTTATGAACACGCCAACGATGCAAGTTGTTCCGGTCTCGGCAGACGTCGCGGAAGAGGCGGCGCGCATCAGAGCGGAAATTAACTGTAAACTTCCCGACGCCATCCAACTGGCTACGGCCGTCCGTCTCGGAGCTCAGAGCTTCCTGACAAATGATCTCGCGCTCTCGACGTATCGATCAGTCCAAGTCATCCAGCTTGATCGCCTTGTTGGAGTGATCTGAAATCATCAGACGGCCGTTACCTTGCGCGTCTCCCCAATCACATCCAGATACGCTCGCGCCATGTCCGTAACGATCCACGGCTTGCCTTCGGCGATCGCCTTAGCGTTGACCAGATCGGATCCGACCCCAAGGGCTTTGGCCCCGGCATTCAGAAAGTCGGCCGCCGTTGCGACCGTAACTCCACCGGTCGGAATCAGCTTGAGCTGCGGGAACGGGGCAAGCAGCGCCTTGAGGTAGCTCGCACCACCCATCGCCGAGCACGGGAACACTTTCACATAGTCGGCGCCAGCCTCCCATGCGGTGATGACCTCGGTCGGTGTGAGCGCACCGGGGATTGAGACCTTGCCGAGCTCCTTGGTCTTGGCGATCACCTCGAGGTGCAGGCTGGGGCTCAGCACGAACTCCGCACCGGCCTCGATGGTTGCCGCTGCCTGCTCAGCCGTGGTCACCGTGCCTGAGCCGAGCAACAGCTGGCTGCCATACTTGGCTTTCAGGTCGCGCAGTAGATCAATTGCGTTGGGCACGGTCATGGTGACCTCGATCACCGTCACGCCGCCCGCCATAATCGCCTCGACCAGCGCGTGCGCCTCAGGAATCGAGCCGGCGCGCAGGACAGGGACCAGCCCGACCGCCTCCAATTGCTGCTTAACTTGATCCGCAGTCATGCTTCGTTCACAGTCTCCGGTGAGGCTGATTCCCAAATCAGGCAGAAGCCGCGCGCGGACTACGAAAGGCGTCCAGAAAGAGCAGGATTCCGCCAATCACTATGGCTGAGTCCGCGACATTGAAGTCCGGCCAATGATAGTTCCAGCTGCCAACGATGATGTGGACTTCGAGGAAGTCGAGCACCGTGCCGTAGGCCAGCCGGTCATACGCGTTTCCGATGGCTCCGCCGAGAATAAGTGCAAGGGCAACAGTCGTCGGCGTGATTCGGCGCCCCATCCTGAGTAGAAACGCAAAGACGGCGAGCGCCGCGATGACCGAGAACGCAATCAGCATCGTGCGCACCAGCTGCGGCCTCGAAGAGTAGGAAAACAGGCTGAACGCTGCGCCGTCATTCATCACGTGCGAGATCCAGAAGACGTGAGGGATAACGGGCCGGGCGTCACCAATCTCGATGTGTCGCGCAACCCAGATCTTGGTGATCCGGTCGAGCAGGATGATCAACGCCGACAAGCTGAAGAGCACCGGCAGCTTGCTCGTCGCACGCTGGGAAACGACGGCTGCGGTGCTCATTGCGCCACACTCGCGTTCAGCTCGGAGTAGCCCATCGCATCCAGGGCGTTGGCGCAGCGCCCGCACACCGCCGGCCATGGGCCGTAGGAAGCAACGTCCGGCACGTATCTCCAGCAACGATCGCACTTTGTCTCAGTCGAGCGGCCAACCGTCACCTCAGTCGCCCTGGACTCCGGCGGCAACGGATTCAGAGCAAGTTCAGAGACGTTGACCAGCTCCTCCAGCTGTCCCTTGTGGTTTTCCAGGAATGAGAGCAGCAGCTCGTACTCCTCGTCCGCCGCTCCGATCTCGACCTTCGCTTCCAGCGCCTTCCCAATCAATTTCTCTTTCCTTGCTTCTTCCAATTCCTTCAAAACTTCACTTCTCCATTCAAGCAGTCGGGTCCAGTCCGGGGTCAAGCTCGCTGCCGACTCCGGCGCAATCGCCTCCGGCTCCGGAAACTCCGCCAGATGCACGCTCCCCACCCGACCCTCTACCTTCGGCATATAACTCCAAACCTCGTCCGCCGTATAGCTCAGGATCGGCGCCACCAGCCGCACCAGCGCATCCGTGATCTTGTAGAGCGCCGTCTGCGCCGACAACCGCTCTTTGCTCGTCGGAGCAAAGGTATACATCCGGTCCTTCAGCACATCGAGATACAGCGCGCTTAAATCGGCGTTGGCAAACTCATTCACCGCGTGAAAGATGCGGTTGAACTCGAAGTCCTCGTACCAGTTCAGCACCTTCTCGGTCAGCTCGCGCGTCTTCGCCAGCATGTACTGATCTAAAGGTTGAAGATCCTCAAAGCCCAGCGAATCCTTCGCCGGGTCGAAGCCATGCAAATTCCCCAGCAGGAAGCGGAAGGTATTGCGCAGCTTCCGATAGATCTCTTCAGCCAGCCGCTTCAGTAGCGGGATGCTTGCAACAACATCCTCGCGGTAATCCACAGACGCGACCCAGAGCCGGATAATCTCCGCGCCCAACTGAGCAGAGACCTCGGTCGGTGAGATGTCTGTACCGCGCGACTTCGACAGCGCGCGACCTTGTTCATCCAGCGTCCAGCCCGGAGTTGTCACCATCCGGTAAGGCGCGGAATGTCTCAGCGCCACCGAGTTCAGCAGCGACGACATGAACCAGCCGCGATACTGATCGTTGCCTTCAAGATACAAATCGGCCGGCTGCTCATCGGTCTTCAGAACGGCGTTCCAGCTGCACCCCGATTCGAACCAGACATCGACGATGTCCATCTCCTTCGCGAACTCGCTCGCGCCGCACTTCGCGCAGCTCGCGCCCTCGGAGATCAGCTCTTCAGCCTCCGGTGTATACCAGGCGTCTGCGCCTTCGCGTTCAAAGAGCGCGACAATCCTGGCGTTAAGATCGGGATCTTCCACGAGCTTCCCACACTTCTTACACGAGAAAACCGCGATCGGCACGCCCCAGATACGCTGCCGCGAGATGCACCAGTCGGGTCGGCTTTCGACCATGTTCGAGATGCGTTCTTTGCCCCACGCCGGGTCCCACTTCACCTGCTCGATCTCGTCCAGCGCGTACTGCCGAAAGGTCGTCGGCGAACCGTCGTCGCGCTTCATCGGCGTGTCCATGTTGATGAACCACTGCTCGGTCGCGCGGAAGATGATCGGGTTGTGGCAGCGCCAGCAATGCGGATACGAGTGATAGATCTCCGCCTGCCCCATCAGCGCGCCGCGAGACTTCACCAGCTCAATGATCGGAGCATTGGCCTCGAAGACCTTCAGTCCGTCATATTCAGGCAGCCCGTCGAAGATGCGTCCCGCATCGTCGACCTTGCGTCGTCTGGTCGAGGCCATAACGCCCGCCGGTATAGAAATCGTCCGCGCCATGCGACGGCGCTGTATGCACAGCGCCGGTTCCAGCGTCGGTAGTGACGTAATCGGCGTTGACGCCGAGAACTTCGCGATCCAGAAATGGGTGCTGGAAGACGACCCGTTCGAGCTTCGACCCCTTGAATCGCGCAATCTCCACCGCCCGTTCCAGCTTGCAGGCCTCGCGAGTCGCGGTCGCAAGCGCCTCGGCGACGATGTAGACCTGGCTATCCTGCTCCAATGCCACGTAATCGAAATCCGGATGAAAGGCGACTGCCAGCGACGCAGGTAGCGTCCACGGCGTCGTCGTCCAGATAATCGTGTTCACCTGCTTGCCGGCCAGCGCCGCGTCAATCGCCGCCGTATCGCTCTTGAGCGCGTAGCGCACGTAGACGCTCGGGCTGGTGTGCATCTCGTACTCCACCTCGGCCTCGGCGAGCGCCGTGCGGTCGTGGATGCACCAGTAAACCGGCTTCAGTCCCTTGTAAACAAATCCCTGCTCAAGAATTCAAAGAAGGTCTCGGCGATCTTCGCCTCATACCCTTTCGACATGGTGAGGTAAGGGTCGTCGAACTGGCCGAAGACTCCCAGCCGCTGAAACTGCTCGCTCTGCAGGTCGACATATTTCTGTGCGTATTCGCGGCAGGCGCGGCGGACGGAGATCGGCCGGCATCTCCAGCTTCTTGCGGCCCAGCTTCTCGTCGACCTTGATCTCGATAGGCAGGCCGTGGCAGTCCCATCCGGGAACATAGGGCGCGTCATACCCAGCCATGGTCTTGGACTTGACGACGAAGTCCTTCAGCACCTTATTCAGGGCATGGCCCAGATGGATCGCCCGTTCGCGTAGGGCGGCCCGTCGTGCAGGATGTACTCGCCCTTCGCCGATCCCTTGCGGGCTGCGCGGATTTGCCCGTAAATCCCGGCCTGCTTCCATCCCGCGAGCCGCGCCGGCTCATTCTGCGGCAGGTTGGCCTTCATGGGAAAATCTGTCTTGGGAAGCGTAAGCGTCGCCTTAAGTTCCGGCGGTGGTGCGGACATCGTCTCTCCTGGAATATCGCCTAAGTGTCTACATCTATTGTAGCCGCGCGCGTCGTTCTACAATTGGTGTGACCTTCCAGCCGATCGCGCCGTCTATAACAGTTAAGGCGAAGACCGCCGAATTGAAGGTCAAAGACCGCCCGGGACTTCCCGGGACAAGAGTCCGCTGAGCGCATCCAATTTCTGAGGCCGTTGTAGTGTTTGCAGGGTACAGCTTCGGGGCGAGCCCCTGAACTTCTATCGCTTGACGAACATCTTTTGCGCGCTGGAATACAGACAACAGGCACCACGGTCGTCCATAATGGAGTGATGTGCGGGAAGCGCCGAAACTGGCATGGTTCCCGCCGAATCAGTAGATGAGCCATCAGCTTTTAACACCTCCGGAACTCGACCACGACCAATTGGATAGCGCCGGACTGCGCGCGAGCGCCGAAGAACCGCATCTTCTGGTTGAAACCGAAGGCTCCATGTGGCAGTCGCTCGTCGCAAACCTGCGCGACGTCTTCGCGCCGGTGAAGCAGGCCCCTCTCGAGTTGACCTCGAAGCCCGCTGAAGACACCTACAGCATCCGCGAAGAGCCCATCTGGAAGACGCTTAGCACCAACGTCCAGGACTTCTTCTTCCCGCGCAAGCTTCCCCCGCTGCAACTGACATCGAAGTCGATTGCCGTCGCCGATCCCTTCGCCGTTCCCCTGCAGCGGCGCCTCGGCCCCGGCGTCGCCGCCATGATCCTGGTGCTCGGTGGCACCTTGGCGGTTCTCTTCTGGAAGGGTCTCAACGTGCGGGCGATCCCGCCCAAGGCGAAGACCGAAGAAGTCGTTGACCTGAAGCCGTATACGCCGATCGCGCCCCCCAAGATGTCCACCATGGGCGGCGGCGGCGGCGGGGGCGACCACGATCTCGTGCAGGCCTCCAAGGGCAAACTGCCTAAGTTCGATACCAAGCAGATCACCCCTCCGCAGATCATTCGCAACGACCATCCCAAGCTGGCCGTCGAACCGACGATCATCATGCCTAAGAACATTCCTCTACCCAACGCTGATATGCCCAACATCGGCATGCCGACCTCTTCGCAGGTGCAGCTGGCGTCAAACGGCACCGGCAGCGGAGCAGGCATGGGCAGCGGCAAAAACGGCGGACTTGGCTCAGGCAGCGGCGGCGGCTATGGGCCCGGATCGGGCGGCGGCACCGGCGGCGGCGCGTATCACGTTGGCGGCGGCGTCTCCGAACCTAAAGTGATCTACTCCGTCGATCCCGAATACTCCGACGAAGCCCGCCGCGCCAAGTACACCGGCATCGTCGTGGTCTCGTTGATCGTCGATGCTCAGGGGCTGCCGCAACATGTGCAGGTGGTCCGGCGCCTCGGCATGGGGCTGGATGAAAAGGCCCTTGAAGCGGTTCGGCAGTACAAATTCAAGCCGGCCATGTACCAGGGACACCCGGTTCCGGTCGAGGTCAGCATCGAAGTCAACTTCCAGATCTACTAACGCGTCCATTGAAAGCAATGTCATCCTGAGCAACGCGAAGGATCTGCGGCTGGCAACGCCGGACCACAATTAACTTGGGTGCTCTATCCTACGCAACTCCATTGCGTAGGGCGGGTGGATCAATCTCCTGTCCTACTCTCTTTACGCCGCGGCTACCGGGCCACAGTGCTCCCACTTCGCTTGATCGCGAAGCCGGTATCATACGGCCCAATTGAAGTCTCTGTGTCTTCATGCGAGTGAACCTGGAGGGAATCTACAGGGGTATTTGGTAGGTAAACCGAACGAAGTCACGGCCTTTGCTTGCTGCCTTCAATGATCGTTCCGGAAGAAGCGTGATTTGGTTATCGCATCAAGCAAGAATCAGAGTGAGACAAAAGGCCACACAGGTGAGCGTGACCGCACGCAGGATAGACCACCGAGGCATAGCTTGAATTTCTCTAGACTGCGACCTTACTACTCGCACTCCGATCGCCTAGTCCCGCTAACAACCCGGCGATAGATATGTCTTCATCAAGCGCAGTCCAATGCAGACCACGGCTGCTTATCCTGACTTTTTTTCGCTCGACAACCGAACCATGAAGCAGGCGCGGGAACCAGGCAAGTGGAACGCCCAGAGTGCGGCCATCGCTCAACTCGACCCACATACTGTCCTCGTCAAAACTGACCTTCGTCGCCCTCGGCGAAGTGTTCATTCCAGGCCCTTTCTATCCTGCCTCGGTTGGCTGCCGCAACATCGAGAAGCTCGCGCAAGGTACGAGCGTCATACCCATCATTGTAGGCCACCCGCACTTCGGCATGCAGCCAGAACTTTGCCTCAGCCTCCGCCTTCTCAACGTGCACGTGGATCGGTTCGCGTGGGTCCCCTTCGTTTGAGTAAAAGAAAAACCGAAAGCCACGATATCGGAAAACGGTCGGCATTTTTCGAAGACGAGTTGCTTTTGTTCTATTTCTACACCTGGCTGGTTGGGTTCGTCGCAGGTATCTCCAACGCACCGGGCGGCCATGCCATCCTTTGCTGCAACCAGTTCACCCCATCTCCGCAACCTGCCCCGCCGCTCGATGCGCTTCAGTAATCGAAGCGCGGTGGTCCATAACCTCCGCCACGTCGGAGTTGGCAAAAGCGATCCGCCCAAACGGATGACAGCGCACCCGTCCGGTCGAGGTCAGCATCGAAGTCAACTTCCAGATCTACTGACGCGGCCATTGAAAGTAATGTCATCCTGAGCAACGCGAAGGATCTGCGGTTCGCGACGCCCGCGCCCCAATTAACTTGGGGCTCCCATCTAGGGCGGCTCCGCCCTCATTACTCCGATCGCAACGCTTCGACTGGATCGATAGCAGCGGTGCGCCGCGCCGGAAGGTAGCTTGCCAGCGCCCCCGCAGCAAGCAGTGCAACCGGGACGGCCGTGAACGTGACCGGATCGAGAGGACTGATACCAAACAATAGCGTTCGCATGAGCCGCATGAGTACAGCAGCCGCGCACAGCCCAACACCCGTGCCGACGCCCGTAACGACCAGTGCTGATCGAACGAACATCCACACCAGTTCGCTCTTCTTCGCGCCCAGCGCCATGCGGATGCCGATTTCGCGCCTGCGCTGCGAGACCGCATACGAGATCACGCCGTAAATTCCAAGGATGCCAAGAGCGAACGCCATCGCTCCGGCGATCGCCAGCATGACAAGTGTGAACGAAGTGCGCTCCATCGATTGGCCATAGATGTCCTTCATCGTGCTGATGGACGCAACCGGCAGATTCGCATTCACCGACCACACGGCCTGCTGCATTTCGTTGATGAATGCTTGAGTCCCGGCGCGATCGCTGCGTATTGCGAAGTAGAGAGTGCGCCACGCTTCCAGCTTTTCGGGGGCGGAGGCATCGTCGATCAACGAAGTCCAGTAGACCGTTGCGGGCGAAACCTGGTCCACGCCATTTTCCCGCACATCATGCACCACCCCCACCACCTCATGCCAGGGCATGCCTGGAGAACTCCTTGAAGTGCTTGCCGATGGCTGCGCCGGGCGATCCCCATAGTTCGCGGGCAAGGCCCTCGGATACAATTCCCACCGGCCTTACGCCATAGACCTCGGCCCACGTGAAGTCGCGCCCCGCGACGCAGCCGTGTGCCGGCGGTACGGAAGTACCCGGGCGAGACGTAGTTGAACAGGCGCATGGGGGCATTATCGCCATCGTTGCTCTTGCCTTCGACCAGGATCTGGTCCCAGCTTGGTTCGGCTCCGCTCATGGGAACGGAAGCGGCAAAGCCCACCGACGAAACGCCGGGAATCGCAGCTAGCTTATCCAGGATGCTGTTCTGCATGTGCACGGCTGTCGTGAATCGCGCACCAGCGTCTCCGGGACTGAGAGGCGCATTACCTGGAGGGAGGCGGGTCCGAAAAGCCGGGATCGACATTGCGCATCGCCATAAAAGTGCGAATCATCAGGACCGCGCCGATCAGCAGCACCAGCGCCATCGCTACCTGCGCCATCACCAGCAGATTGCGGCCGCGCTGCCGCTCCCGGCTGGCGCTCGCCGTCCGCATCGCTCCGGCAAAGTCAGGCGCTGCGGCGAGGGGACATAGCGCAGTACCGTGATCGCGCCGAAGAACAGACCGGAAAGCACCGACAATATCAGCGTGAAGGCGATCGACCAGCCATCCAGCGAGATCTCGCTCAGACGCGGCAATTCCTCCGGCCCGATTGCCGTCAACAGGCGAAGCCCGCCATAGGCCACGGCCACCCCGGCTGCTCCCCCAAGCAGGCCCAGGGTCACGCTCTCCAGTAAAAGCTCCTGCGCGATCCGCCATCGTCCCGCGCCTAACGCGGATCGGACCGCGAGCTCCTGCTGGCGCGCATCGGCTCTCACCAGCAGCAGATTGGCTACGTTGGTGCAGGCAATCAGCATCACCACGCCGATCGTTCCCATCACCACCCAAAGTGCCGTGTGAATGCTCCCCACCACTGTTTCTTTCAGCGGCGTCAGCGCCGGCGTGATCTTCCATCTCACATACCAGTGCGGATCGGTCCCTGGACCGTTCGTCCAGGAGTCCATCCAGACATTGAGCAGGCTTGCCACATCTGCATTCGCCTGTGCAATCGAGACCTCGGGACGGAGCCGCGCGATGCCGCGATAGGCAAAGCCGCCCAGCTGCTCCTTCACCGGATCGAATGCCAGCGGGACCAGCAAATCGAAGTCGTAATTAACGACTTTGAATCCGCGCGGCATCACCCCGGCAATAACACGCGGCTGGGAATTCACAGTGATAGTGCGTCCTACGACGCCGGCATCGCCCCCGAAGCGGCGCTGCCAGTATCCATAGCCCAACATCACTCGCCCTAATCCGTGGGCATCTTGATCGGACGCCGTCAGCCATTGGCCGGTCAAGGCAGGAACATTCAGTGTCTCGAGAACGCCGCTGGAGACCTGCGCCGTGTTCACCTGTTCGGGCTGGGCGATGCCGGTGATGCTCGCCGTCCCCGGGCCCCAGACGCCCAGGGACTGGAACGTGCGATTATGCGCCGCGAAAGTAAGGTACATCGAAGCCGACAGGCGCAGCTCATTGCGAAACTCGGCGAGCCCCGGCGCGCCCGGCGCGTCAAGGTGGAGCGAAACCAGCTGTTGTGGATCCGGATACGGGAGTGGCCGCAACAAGACACTGTTGAGTACGCTGAAGACTGCGGTATTCGCTCCGATGCCAATCGCCAGCGTGAGCACCACGGTGGTCGCAAACCCCGGCGACCGCCCCAACCGGCGGAACACATGCTTCAGGTCCGCCAGCAGCGATTCCAGTCTTTGCCATTGCCACGCTTCACGGCTCCGCTCCCGAAGCAGCGTCACATTGCCGAAATCGCGACGCGCGATTCGTTCGGCATCGTCGCGCAGCATGCCCTCTTCCACCAGTTCATCGACCCGCTCGTCGAGGTGCTCCTGGATGGAGACGGAAATGTCGTCATAGCGGCGATTTCTGGAGAAGAAGCGACTGAACCGTAACATTCCACACCTCCTAGGCTTTGGCTGCGGCAAGCACACGGGTAAAGCCCGCAAACATCCTCTCGAAACTGACAACTTCGCTCTCGAGATGGCGAATGCCGGCAGTAGTCAGCCGATAAATCCGTGTCGGCCTGCCCTTGGCCGAAATTCCAGCCTCGGCTTCCAGCCAGCCCTCCTTCAGCATTCGCTGCAGCGCGGGATAGAGAGAACCCTCCTCCACCGGCAGCAGCTCGTCGGAGACCTGCTTGATGTGCTTCACCAGCGCATACCCATGCATGGGCTTCAGCCGCAGCGATTGCAGAATCATGACTTCTAAAGCGCCGGGAAAGAGGTCGCGATGTTCAGGGTTCTTCGCCATTGCATGAATACTACGGCTCGGATTCCTATTTTGCAAATAGGTATCTTTATATTAGTTTCGTTAGTATCTCCGAGAGACAGGTCCCACCGTCAAGGGGCGGTAAATCCCGTCGCTGATTCCGGCTCACCCACCTTGTCAAGCCCCCTTACACCCCCATTTCTCCCTTAACTCCCACCGAATCATCAAGATCAAAAATCCAAAAAGTTGGCATAGTGAATGGGGTCCACTTGATATCCTAAATATAGGGATCAATTAAAACGGCTCCCCAAGGGCTCGCGGAACCGCCAAACACCGTCGCAACCCCTGCAAGTGCTCAACCCAAGTCATTGAAAAACGAGACTCTAACATCATGCCGACTGATTCTAATGGATTTACCTCGATGATTATGCACTTGACACAGAAGAGGATTCTTGAGACACTAAACATGTTGAGGGAATCCAGTGAACCTAATAGACGTAACAACTCAGTTCGCAACCGATGAGCAATGCCTAGCCTACCTTGAGGCGATGCGCTGGCCCGATGGTGTCCGGTGCCCGATCTGCGGTGACAACAAGATCAGCAAGATCACGCGGAAGACGGCCAGCAAGAACAAGCGCGGCCAGATTTACCAGTGCCTAGAGAAGACTTGCAAACAGCAATTCTCGGCCACGTCCGGTACGATCTTCAATGACTCCCATCTCCCCCTCAACAAATGGTTTATGGCGCTGGCGCTGGTCGTAGACGCGAAGAAGGGCATCTCGGCAAACCAACTAAAGCAGCACCTGGGAATCGGCTCCTATCGCACCGCGTGGTACATGACGCACCGCATCCGCAAGGCAATGGAAGACGGTACTGGACTCCTGAGCGGCACGGTAGAAATTGACGAAACGTGGATCGGCGGAAAGAGCAAGCGCCGTGGCGGTCGCGCTCGCAGCCAGAAGCCACGCAATGAGAAGTTCGACATGGTGCTTGGTATCCGCGAACGCAGCACCACGCCACAGAAAGACGGTAGGGCCAAAAAGACTGGACGCGTCAAGTTCGTTCACATCGCGGACGGCAAGAAAGAGAGCATCAGGGCCGCAGTGGATGCAAACGTATCGCCGCAGGTCGAGCGCATCATTACAGATTCGGCAGCGGTTTACCCATTCGCTCTAGACCCCACACTGAAGCCAAAGCACCGCACCGTAAATCACAATATCCAGTGGGTTGTGCCGAATACGCGGATTCACACCAACACGGTCGAATCGAGCTTTTCACTCTTGAAGCGTGGCTTGATAGGGAGCTTCCACCGCGTCTCGATAAAGCACCTGCACCGCTACCTGACGGAGTTTGAGTTCCGCTTCAACGTCCGCAAGGATAACGACCGCTTCAGCGACACCCTACGCCGGATGCTTGGCATCGCTCCTATGCCTTATGTGGAGTTGATCGCCGAACCCAAATCCATTTGAACTACTACATAACGGGACATTTTGGGGAAATTGGCACTTGTATCTTTAGGAGAATCTAAGGCGAAAGTCAAGCAGCTTTCCACAACAATTTGATAAAATCTGTGGAAAACTGATTGCTTAAAGAGCCTAATTAGGCGATTATATATAACAGGTCGCGAGAGTTTTACTCCTTTCTTCGCGTACCCTATTCTCTATGCTGAGGGGCCCCGAAAGGGGTCCTTCTTGCTTTGAGGTTATTTCTCTAGAAAATCCCTGAGAGCTGCAACATCTACAATCTGTAATTTCTTTGTTCGCAGAGAGTTTATTTCCGATGCGATATGCCGCGCAGTGCCCACCACGGTCGCCTGACCTTTGGCATTGAGGATGAAGTCAAGCGGATCATGAAAATCGCTATCGCCACTGTGACCTGCCCCCGGAAAACTCTACCAGTGAAACTGGAGTTCTCTCGTAATGTAGACGGGAGGATGTTGATGAAGAAGAGCCGGTACACGGAAGAGCAGATCATCGGGATCTTGAAGCAGCACGAGGCCGGTGTGAAGACGGCGGACTTGTGCCGGGAGCACGGGATCAGCGCGGCGACGTTCTATGGCTGGAAGTCGAAGTACGGCGGCATGGACGTGAGCGAAGCGCAGCGGCTGAAGGCGCTGGAGGACGAGAACCGCCGGTTGAAGCTGTTGGTGGCGGAGCTGAGCCTGCACGGCGAGGCGCTGAAGGCCGTGATCAGAAAAAACGGCTGGAGCTTGCCGGTCTGAGAGAAGCGGTGGCGTTCGCTCGGCGGAGCACGGCCTGAGCGAGCGCACGGCCTGCAAGCTGCTGGGCGTGGAGCGGTCGAGCTACGGTACGAGCCGCGGCCTGACCGCAACGCGGAGCTGCGCGAGGAGCTGGTGAAGCTGGCGCGGCAGAAGCCGCGCTACGGCTATCGCCGGCTGCACGTTCTGCTGAGCGTCGTGGCCATGAGGTGAACGTGAAGCGGGTCTACCGGCTGTATGTGGAGGAGGGGCTGAGCGTGCGGCGTAAGAAGCGCAAGCGTCTGGTGCGCGATCGCGCGGCCGAGCCGCGGCTGACGGGGCCCAACCAGGAGTGGGCGATGGACTTCATCGTCGACGGGCTGGCGACGGGGCGGATGGTGCGCATCCTGAGCGTGGTCGATGCGTACACGCGCGAGTGCCTGGCGCTGGAGGCGGACACCAGCCTCGGCTCAGGCCGCGTGACGCGGGTGCTGGAGCGGCTGATCGCCGAGCGCGGACGGCCCGAGAGCGTGCGCTCGGACAACGGGCCGGAGTTCACTTCGCGGCGCATGCTGGCATGGGCAGAGGACTGGGTCGCGCTGGTGCACATCCAGCCCGGCCGCCCGATGCAGAACGGCCACGTAGAGAGCTTCCACGGCCGGCTGCGCGACGAGTGCCTCAACGCGAGTTGGTTCCGGACCTTGAACGATGTGCGCGACACTCTGGCGAGTTGGCGCCAGGAGTATAACTGGGAACGCCCGCACAGTTCGCTGGGCTACCAAACGCCGGAGCAGTTCCGGCAGAGAGCAGGCTATGCAAATGTGGAAGGCCAACCACGCCTCCCACATTTACACAGCCACGACGGCGGCTACGGAGTATCTCCAAAGCCAAACCTAAACCGAGAATCTCCAGTTATGAATGGGTGAGAAAAACGGGGCAGGTCAACTGAATAAGCAGAAGCTATCGGCTCCCTGCGAAAGTGCAATCCTCATATCCGTTCCAATTTCCACATCAAAATTGGATTTCCAGCATTCGATATTCACCATGCCGCTAGTGTTCATGTACCGTAATTCATCGTTTAGGCAGCGAATCGTCTCTTTACGCATTCGATTCATAAGGGATTTATTGATAAAACTTTCTAGGATATCCCTTGAAAAGGGATCAACCACGCTGGTCATGTCTATCGAAAGCCGCATCTTTTTAAACAGGTTTGGTTCGTATTTTGTATCCCTGTTTATGAACAAAGCCCATGAATTTTTGGGCCTTTGGGTCATCAGCCGGGGTTCCGAAGTAAAAACGAACCTCTTGCACTCCGAACGAGTCAAGAAAGGCCTTTAGTTTTGTGAGATCTATTTCCCAGCCGAGACGCTTTCTCCATTCGCGAACGTTACCGAAATCTATATAGACGATAGTTCGCTCGGTCAGGAGCTTCTCAAGAGAAGCAATGCGCTCTTTGTGATTCTTGGCAGCGAATTCAAGAGGAAATGTCTTTGGCTTGAACAAAATGTTTTCCGGCCTCTCTTTCGCTGCCGATATAATTTAGCTAATATACAAGCGGAGGGCGGGAGAATCGAACTCCATTGCGGCTAGGCAATCGATATGGGGTATAAATCCCGGCACCATCACCAGACGGGCACCCTCCAGAACACTACAGCAAGTCACCACGGCCTGAATCGCGTCCCCGCCAAGAGATTAGCGATTCAGGCCTTACCGTTATCGCTCTACGCCACGGTGCGCATGATGGCGGGAGCTAGGGACTCTTCTTATCATTAGTCCACCTCCACATCGTCCCCCTCAGTCAATGACAGTTTCATCATCTTTAGAAGACGAGACAAATCCTTTGTCGCATTCCAGTCCGCCGGCAATTCCAAACGAACTGTGCGGTTTGGCCCGAGAGGAATAGGCATGATGGTTCGTTGCGGATCAAGACTATCCTCTTCTGCAGTAAACGTCTCACTCTGACGATCGGAAGATTCCTTTTTAGCGCCGTTCTTCCTTGCGCGACGAACCACCCGAACCTGACTTTCAAGAAACCCCGACAGAGGCATTTGCGCTGCCTTCGCGGCCTGAAGGAAGAATGTAATCGCCTTGCGTTTTACGTCGCCTTGTACGTTATAGGCCTTTTCAATTTCGTCATCGAGCATCTTGCTCGTCATCTTGGCAAGCTCATATTTACCAAGAATCTCAGGGTAAGCAGCGCGTAGTAACTTATCTATTTGAGCCGGACGGTCATTCTTTTCTTTGACGAGCGTCGCCAGACGCTCTGTAGGCTGACCCGAGTCCTGTACTAGACCAAGAAACTTGTATGCAGCAAAAATCAACCCCTGAGTCCCCCCCGGTTGGGTCTTCCAAATTCCTCGGTCAATCTGTGGCGGGAGTCCGTGTGTTTCAAAGACTTCCAGCGAGTTGATGAGCGTCTTATAGGGGATGTACGGCGGGGTGGGCCTGACTTCTTGCTGTGCTTCTGCCATCGGAATCCTCCGCCACGGCAACACTGTGGCAATGAATAGAGAGTATCGGAGGATTTACCAGATTGCAAGAGGAAATTATGAAACTAGAAAAGATTTTTGTACGCTTTCCAGTATGGAGACACAAGAAATTAAACCGGGTGCTCGAATCGTCGTCAGGGATTTCTTCGACAACCGCCTTATGCGCGTGGTCGCAGACGTGGACGATAGGTATGTTTTTGTTTGCACTCAGCAAGAATGGGCTAGGGCGCTGCGTGAGAATCGGCAACCGATTAGCGTAGGATTTCTACATAGGTTTGTAGTGGAGTCAGAAGCGGCATGAAGGTCGAAAAGGACAAATTCGACGCGCTACTTCAGAAGATGCTCAAGCAGGAGCCTGAAAAGACCAGCGCGATAAAGGGCAAGCCGGGGAATCAGGAGCCGATAATCCCCGCGAGTTCGACGGGAGGCACTAATAGTGGCAATCACTGAGGATGACGCAAAGAGGATGTACGAGAGCGCACTGCGGCAAATCTCAAACCTGCAAACTGCGGTCGGTGAGCTAATGGTGCGAGTGGAAAAACTGGAACAGAAGATCGAGAAGCTTTCTCAGAAGTAAAGCGATGCCCTGTCACGGTAGCTTTATTCCACGCTCGGTGCCGTCTCTGTGTCAAGTGCATAAGCATCTTTACCTCGATCCACCCCCGCCTAACCCACTGAAAACAGGGAATTAGGGGGGAAATCCTGGGGGGAGGGGGGCCCTGGGGCATTCGCGAGTCAGCTCCAGGCCAGGCGCCGCCAAAATGAGCACGGCAAAGGGCGCTCGCCTCCCGTAACTCCTTTATTTGCACATTTCTGCGGCTAAGCCCAGCAGAATGACATTCTTGCCGCCTCCCCCTCCGCTAAAGTGAAGCAAACACACGGCTTCTGCACAAAGATGGGAGGGAGGGTTTACTTCCCGATAAACGGCTCGACGCGCACCGGCAGAACTATAATGGGGAACACGGGATCCTCCAGCATTGACCGATCAAATCACTATCCGCGGCGCGCGGACCCATAACCTCAAAAACATTGACTGCGACATCCCCCACGGCCAGTTAACCGTGGTTTCGGGAGTCTCCGGCTCTGGCAAATCCTCGCTCGCCTTCGACACCGTCTACGCCGAGGGCCAGCGCCGCTACGTCGAGTCGCTATCCGCCTACGCGCGACAGTTTCTCGAGCGCATCGAGAAGCCCGACGTCGACCTGATCGACGGCCTCGCCCCCGCCATCGCGATCAAGCAGAAGAACTCGACGCGCAACCCCCGCTCCACCGTCGCCACCGCCACCGAGATCTACGACTACATGCGCCTGCTCTACGCGCGCTGCGGAACCGTCCACTGCATCGTCTGCGATGGCATTGTCAAGCGCGACTCCGTCGATGAGATTGCCGCAGCCGTGCTCGCTCTGGAAGACGGAACTCGCCTCCACGCCATCTTCCCGGTGCAAAAGCCGCTTCCGCCGCCGTTGCCCGATGAAGCACTGAAGCTCGAGACGCTCGCGAAGCCAGCTGCAAAAGCCCGTAAGCCTGCAAAGAAAGCCGCCTCCACGAAGGTCGATCCGCTCACCGAAGCCCTGAAAGAGCGACTCACCGACCTTCGCCGGCGCGGATTCAACCGCCTCTACCAGGACGAGAAAATCTACGAATTCTCAACGCCCGAATCGATCATGGAGATCGACTTCTCGCGTCCCGTTCACGTGCTCGTCGACCGCATCGTCGTCTCCGCCGACAACCGCGCGCGCATTGTCGACGCCGCCGAGATCGGCTATCGCGAGTCCGGAGAAATCCTCTACGAGATTGTTCCCCGTGAAGAAGCCCTCTCTTCACCTCCCGCTCCGCGTGAACGCCTTCGCTTCTCCGGAGCCTTCGAGTGCAAGAGCTGCCATCGCGTCTACCGCGACCCCGAGCCGCGCCTCTTTTCCTTCAACAACCCCTTCGGTGCCTGCCCGCGCTGCCAGGGCTTCGGCAACACTATCGATTTCGATCTCGACCTCATCATCCCCGACAAGTCGAAGACCCTCGATCAGGGAGCGATTGATCCCTGGACACGCCCAAAGTACCGCGCCCATCAAACCGAACTCAAGCGAATCGCCAGACTGCAGGGCATTTCGATGGACGTGCCTTGGTTCGACCTGCCGCTCGACCAGCAGGAGTTCGTGCTGAACGGCAACGGAGCGTTCCCCGGTGTACACGGCTTCTTCGCTCTCTTGGAGCGGAAGAAATACAAACTGCATGTCCGCGTCATGCTCAGCAAGTATCGCGGCTACGCCACCTGCCCGGAGTGCAAAGGGCAGCGGCTGCGTGCTGAGGCGCGGGCAGTCCGGATCAACGGCAGGAACATCTGCGAAACCGCGGCGATGACCATCCGCGCCGCGAACCAGTTCTTCAGCGAGATGAAGCTGACCCCGGCGCAGCATGAAATCGCCGGCAGCATTCTGACCGAGGTCTGGCAGCGGCTGCACTTCCTCGATGCGGTCGGCCTCGACTATCTCACCCTCGATCGCCTCGCCTCGACGCTCTCCGGCGGCGAGTCGCAGCGCATTCAGCTCGCGACCTCGCTTGGCTCGCGCCTGGTCGGGGCGCTCTATGTTTTAGATGAACCATCGATCGGGCTGCATCCGCGCGACACGGCGAAGCTGATCCGCATTCTTGAGGAACTGCGCGACCTGGGCAACACGATTCTGGTCGTCGAACATGACCCGGATGTCATCCGCGCTGCGAATTATCTGATCGACCTCGGCCCCGGCGCGGGCGAGTTTGGCGGCAAGTTGCTTGCGGCAGGAACCGTGCCCGAGGTTGAAGCGAATCCCGACTCCATCACTGGACGCTATCTGAATGGGCAGCTGGCGATTCCCGTGCCGTCGCGACGTCGTGAGCCTTCGAAAGAATGGCTGCGGTTGAAGGGCGCGCGTATCCACAACCTGAAAGGGGTCGACTGCGAGATTCCGCTAGGAATGCTGGTATGCATCACCGGCGTCTCAGGTTCCGGTAAATCCACGCTCGTGCACGATGTTCTCTATCGCGCCGTCGCTTATGAACTGGCGATGGGCGAGGGCGGCGATCCGAGGAGCCTTTATAGGGAATTGACTGGCCACGAGCTGCTCAACAACATCGTTCTCGTTGACCAGGCGCCGATCGGGAGGACCCCAAGGTCGAATCCAGTGACGTATATCAAGGCATTCGACGCCATCCGCGAGCTCTTTGCCGCTCAACCCGAAGCGCAGCGGCGCGGCTACGGCGCTGGACACTTTTCCTTCAACGTTCCCGGCGGACGCTGCGACGTCTGCGACGGTGACGGCACGGTGACGGTCGAAATGCAGTTCCTGGCCGACGTCGAGCTCCCCTGCGAAGAATGTAACGGTACTCGTTACAAAGCGAGCACACTCGAGGTCAAATACAAGGGCAA
Source organism: uncultured Acidobacteriaceae bacterium (assembly GCA_963790505.1). GTDB lineage: Bacteria > Acidobacteriota > Terriglobia > Terriglobales > Acidobacteriaceae > Acidisarcina. The sequence goes on from CAWBOT010000005.1 coordinate 225,759, forward strand.
GAACATTCACGAAGTGCTGGCGATGACGGTGAAGGAAGCACTGCGCTTCTTCGTAGGCAATCCGAAGATCCTGGACAAGCTGGCAGTGCTCGAAGAAGTCGGCCTCGGATATGTGCGGCTCGGGCAGTCGGCGACGACGCTTTCGGGCGGAGAAGCGCAGCGTGTGAAGCTCGCTTCGCATCTTGCTTCCGGGCGCGCAACAGGGCGGATATCGTCCGAGCCTAACGGCACAGCGAAGAAAGTCCGCAGCCGGGTGCTCTACATCCTCGATGAACCGACAACCGGGCTGCACTTTGACGACGTCGGCAAGCTGCTGACTGCCTTTCGCAAGCTCATCGACGCCGGCGGCTCCCTGGTGGTGATCGAGCACAACCTGGACGTCATCAAGTCCGCTGACTGGGTCATCGATCTTGGGCCGGAAGGCGGCGCAGCCGGTGGCCGAGTGGTGGCGACCGGTACGCCGGAAACAGTAGCCGAGGCGCGCGAATCGCATACCGGCCAGTGGTTGGCGAAGGTGCTTGCACCGAAGGCCACACCGGCGGGAGCGCGAGGTTGACGATGCGCCGCAGCCTTCCCGCTTTCGAACTCCTCGCGTTGCTGGCCCTTCCGGCTGCGGTGATGGCGCAGCAGGCGCCCTTGCCGCCGGGGACTTCGGTGCCCGACACCTCAGCGAAGACCGCGCAGGCGGACTCGAACTCCCCGGTCTCTGAGGCCGAAGGCGATATCGCACTGCAGAACTACGACGGCGCGCAGAAGCTGCTGCTGCCATGGATCAGCGCACACTCCACCGATGCCAGGGCGCTCTTCGATCTGGGTTACCTCGACGACGCCCAGAACCATCCCGACGCAGCCATCGCTAACTATAAGAAAGCGATCGCCGCCGATCCCAAACAGTTTGAGGCGCGGTTGTCGCTGGGGCTGCTGCTCGCGCGGCAGGACCATGCGCAGGAAGCACTTGAGCAACTCGCAGTCGCGGTGACGCTGGAGCCGAATCCCCCCAACCCGGGCGCCCAGGCCCAGGCTTTCCGCGCTCTGGCGCGGCTGGAACGGTCAAGCGATCCGCCGGCCGCGAAGCAGCATCTGCTCGAGGCCCTGCGGCTCGGGCCTGAACAGCCCGACGACGTGCTGCTGACGGCGGAGATCGCGACCGCCAACGACGATGACGAGACTGCGGAGGCGGCATACCGGCGGGTGTTGGTAAAAGAGCCGGAATCGTCCGCTGCCATCGCCGGATTGGTGCATCTTCTGCTCAAACAGAAGAAGTACAATGAGGCGGAACCGCTCTTGCGCGCAGCGATTGCTCGCGATCCCGACGACCCGGCGCTGAATTCCCAGCTTGCCAGCACCCTGACCTATGAGGGCAAAGAAGACGAAGCCATCGCAGTTTTGGAGAAACTGCACAAGCTGAAACCCGAAGATCCGGTCATCGGCCTGATGCTCGCGGACGCCTATACCCAAAATGGAAGTCCCGACGAGGCTGATCCCATTCTGGCGGAGTTGCTGAAGAAATCGCCTCAGAATGCCGATCTCCTGAGTGCCAGAGGTGAGAATCTATTGCAGCAGCATCGCTACCCGGAGGCGATCGTGGCGATCCGGGCAGCCCTGAAGGCGGCGCCGGAAAACCCTGACGACTGGATGGGCCTGGCAATTGCGGCCTCGCAGGCCCACGATTACCAGACCGTATTAGAAGCTCTTTCGATGAGAGCAAAATATGCCGCCGAAAACCCGGGAAGTAACTTCCTTCGGGCGACAGCGTACGATAATTTGCATCAGAAGAAGCAAGCTGTGGAGTATTATGAAAAGTTCCTGGCCTCCTCGGCAGGAAAGTTTCCAAATCAGGAGTGGGAGGCCCAGCACCGGCTGATCGCTCTTGGCAAGTCGAACTAGAGCATTTTCGCAATAGGCGTAAACCGAAGCCGCAGGTTCGGCTGGCCTTCTCCTTAAGAAAAGGCCAACACGACCTTCGCTGGAAAGTTCACAGTATTGCGAGAATGCACTAAGGCGGAATCCAAAAGCTCCGCCTGAGCGTATCGTTCCCGTGGCACCCAGGAGGTGCATCATGCGGTTCGTCGCAGCATCGGCCAGCGTTCTCTCTCTCGTCTTTCTTATGCCCGCTCCGGGCGCCCTCGCGGTGGATGAAAAAGTTGTGGACGCGCAAGCTCTGCTGGCGCTCCAGCAGCGTGCCAGCCAGGCCACGCCTCGCGAGCAGTGTTTTCTTTATGCGGAAATCGTCCACGATATGACCGAACTCGCCGGGCGGCAACTTTCGGACGGGAATATCGAACAGGCCTCCGGGACCATCAAAGTGGTGCAGGAATATGCTGCCAAGATCCACATGGACGTATCGGCCGACAGCAAGAAACTCAAGAACGCAGAGATCCTCATGCGCCACACCGCTTTCCGTCTGAAAGACATCCTCGCGCAAGCCTCCTTGGACGATCGCCCGACACTCGACGCCACGCTGAAACAGCTTGACCAGGTCCAGGCGGAGATGATGTTGCAAGTCTTTCGGCGGTAGAGGGCAGAGCCGCAGTGATTCGTGAATCTAAGCAGGAAACTGCCCGCCGGCTCGGTAGTCTCTTCCCTCAATTGGCATTGGCGGCGCTGCTTCTTCTGGCTGGCTTCGCTACGTCGTCATTGGGTCAGGCAAAGAAAGATCCACTCAACGATACCGAAGTCGAAGCAGTCCGCGAAGTCGCCGACCAACCGGTTGAGCGGGTCAGGCTGTACATGAAGTTCATCGGGCAACGAACCGACGCGATCGATGAGATCGCCGGCGATACCCGGATTCAGGACAAGTCCGCAAAACTTCATAACCTGCTTGAGGAGTACACCCGGCTGGTCGATGAACTTCAGGACAATCTCGACTCCTACGATGAAACCCACAGCGACGTGCGCAAAGCGCTTAAGGAACTTGTTCCGGCCACGCAGAAATGGCTGGTGACGCTGAACAAGCCGGTTCCCGATCAGAGTTACGATTTCTCGCGCAAGACAGCGGTCGAAGCGGGTGAGAGCCTGAACGAGCAGGCCAAGAAGCTGCAAACCGACCAGGAGAAATGGTTCGCCGAGCAGAAAAAGAAGAACAAGGATGCCGAGAAGGCCGCCGGACCGTAATCCTCCATCATCCTCCTCTTTTCCGAACATACAAGCCGTGCCGTTCGATCCCGTGACACAAGCACCCCTGCGGGTGATGAATCTCGGGATTTACTCCAAACTTGCAACAAAATCCCCTGCCGGCATTGATTTGTTCGGCGCGAAGCGTCTACATTGGGTTCTGCCGGTCTTCGGCGGGCGAATGCGATGGCAATCCAACCGCGCTCATCGAAGGCGATTTCTTTGCAGGAGGAGCACTTGATGAGCGTTTCCCGCCGTGGATTTCTCGCTGGGCTCGCAGCCTCGGGTATGGCTGCCCAACTTCCCTTGGCGGCCCGCGCCGCTGCCGGTGCGTCCACTACGTGCCCCTTCCGTCTCGCGGTGATCAATGATGAAATCTCGCAGGACTTCGAACACTCCTGTCAGGTTGCTGCGCAGGACTTCGGCCTCCAGTGGATTGAGCTGCGCGGAATGTGGAACAAAAACATCACCGCGCTCACTGACAAAGAGATCGCCGACGCCGTTAAGATCCTGGACAAATACAAGCTTCGCGTCACCGACATCGCCAGCCCCCTCTTTAAGGTTGACTGGCCCGGAGCGCCTCTTTCGAAGGAGAGCCCCAGCCACGATCAGTTCCACGCCGACTTCGATTTCAAGGCGCAGACCGCGCTTCTCGATCACTGCATCGCGCTGACCAAGGCCTTCAACACCGACCGTATTCGCTGTTTCGATTTCTGGAGGCTGGAAGACCAGAAGCCCTATCGCGCGGCGATTAACGATACATTGCGCAAGGCCGCCGAGACGTGCGCCAAGAGCAACGTCATCCTGCTGCTGGAAAATGAGATGGCCTGCAACACCGGGACCGGCGAAGAAGGCGCGGCGGTGCTGGCGGCGGTCCCGAATAAGAACTTCATGATTAACTGGGACCCGGGTAACGCTGGCACTTTCCCTGGAAACGTCCCATATCCGAATGGCTACGATTCGCTGCCCAAGGACCGCATCGGTCATTGTCACTGTAAGAATGTGAACCGCAAACCTGACGGCAAGTATGAGTGGGAGCCGGTCAACATCGGCGTTGTCGATTGGGTCGGTCAGTTTCGTGCTCTTCAAAGCCAGGGCTATCACTACGGGCTCAGCCTGGAGACGCATTGGCGTGGAGCCGGAACGCCTGAGGCATCGACCCGCATCAGCATGGCCGGCCTCAAGGAAGATCTCACAAAGGCCGGAATCTCCTGCTGAACCCTCACTCGCGCTCCAGCGAGTGACGATGCGTTCGATGCCTTTAGCCAACCGCGCCGCGGCTGATATGCTCAGCGAATCGGCATTGGCAATGAGGCTTGACCGCCCGAGAGCAATGCGGGAGGGATGTCGGGAGCGAACGAGCATGGACCGCAGAGACTTCATCGGTATTCTCACTGCTGCGATAGCGTCAACTCCGGTGATGAGTGGGCAAACCTCGGAGCATAGTGGTCCGCCTTTGCTTGTGCCGGCGGGGACTTCCCGCAATGCCGAGGGAAAGACGGCGCCAGCGGCCGACGGAGACTTCCGTTTCCTGCTACGCACGGCGGACTCAGGCGGGCGCACCTGCATCTTCAGTGCGGACACACCCACAGGCAAGGGTCCTCACCTGCATGTGCATCACGAGCAGGACGAGTGGTTCTACATCTTGTCTGGAGAGATGGTGGCCGAAGTCGGTGGCAAGCTATACAGGCTGAGGGCCGGCGATTCGTTCTTTGCGCCGATGCAGGTGCCGCATCGGTACGGAAACCCGGCCCCAACGATCAGCCGCTATCTGATCATCTGCGCGCCCGGCGGTGGAATAGAGCAGTTCTTCGAGGCCTTGGAAGCAAAACATGCCGCCGGACCCTTGAGCCACGCAGAGTATGCGAAGCTCTGGGAGCAGTTCCATATGACGCTGCTCGGAGACGCCCTCACGATGGACGAGATGAAGCGCGCTGTCTAGTGAGTGAAGATGTCCTTGATGCTTTGCACGATCACATCGCGGCTCACGTCGGAGATGGCGCGAGTGAGCGGTAGCCCCTTAGGGCACGCGTTGACGCAGTTCTGGGCGTAGGCGCAGTCGGCGATGCCCCCGTCGCCCATGAGCGCGCGCAGTCGGTCTTCCTTGAGCACCTTGCCGGTGGGGTTTTCATTAAACAGCTTGACCTGGGCAATGGTTGCCGCGCCGACGAAGCCGGTCGCCACGTTGAACTGCGGGCAAACCTCCATACAAATCGTGCAGGAGATGCAGTTCGAGAGCGGGTAACTCTCTTCCTGCGACTGGGGCAAAATGCGCGGCCCGGGGCCGAGGTCGTAGGTGCCGTCAACAGGAACCCAGGCCTTCACTCGCTTGAGATTTTCAAAGAGCACGCTGCGATCGACGGCAAGGTCGCGGACGACGGGGAACTTTGACAGCGGCTCGAGTTTGACGGGCTGCTCGAGATTGTCGATCAGCGCCGAACAGGCCATCTTCGCCTTGCCGTTGATGAGCATCGCGCAGGAGCCGCAGATCTCTTCAAGGCAGTTCGAGTCGTAGGCGATGGGCGTGGTGGCCTTGCCGTCGGCGGTGACCGGGTTGGCGGCGATCTCCATCATGGAGGAGATGACGTTCATCCCGGGCCGATAGGGGATTTCGAATTTGTCCCAATGGGCAGCGGCGTCGGGACCGCTCTGGCGTTTGATTTCGATCTTGATCGTGCGCTCGGGCATTCGTTTCTCCGATTCTCTCTTACAATCCGCGCTTGATTAGCCTCGCGGATCTCAAACACCCGTCGCCTTTATTGGCCCGGATGTACAGCGCGCATTGGGTATATCTCGTAGCGGTTTAGAACTTTCGCCGGATCTTGATCCAGCAAGGACTTTACGGTTGCTTCATCTTCCGCTTCGATGACACCCATTCCGAAAACGCCGGCAGGATCCATCACCGGGCCGAAGACGAGGACTGCCTTCTTGTTCATCAACTCCCGCCAGTAGCCGGCGTGGCGCATCATGATCTCGCGTTCGTCCGCGCTCATGTCCTGCGCGAAGGTGAGACGATGCGGGATCAATTTGACGAAGAAATGCTGGCTCATGGCTATAGCTCTTACTTTGCTGCGTCATACCTGCGTGGACGCGGCTTAATGTACTGTGTGTCGACCGCTTCCCACTCGAAGCGAGGCTCATCAGCGTCGGGTGCGAAGTAGGCTTTGGTCGTCTTCAAAAACTTCTCGTCGTCGCGCTCGGGGAAGTCGGGCTTGTAATGGGCTCCGCGAGATTCGTCGCGCAGCGCAGCTCCCTGCGCGATGACTCTGCCGAGCTGCAGCATGTTGTAGAGCTGGCGGGTAAAGGCAAAGCTGGTGTTGGCCCACGAAGTCTTGTCGCTCAGATTGATATTGCGATAGCGCTCGAGCAGTTCGTAGATTTTAACGTCGGCTTCCTGGCATCCCTTGTTGTAGCGGATAACGGTGACGTTCTTAGTCATCGTGTCGCCGAGTTCGCGCCATAACTTGAACGGGTTTTCGCTGCCGTCCGACTTCATCAGGCCGGCATTGATTTCCTCCTGGCGCTTCTTCTCGGCAACGTGGCCGCCGTCGCTTGGTGCCGCAGTCAGAGACTTGGCATACTCCAGCGCCTTGGGGCCTGCGACGAAACCGCCGTAGATGCAGGAGAGCAGGGAATTGGCGCCGAGGCGGTTCGCGCCGTGATAGTTGTATTCAGCCTCGCCGGCGGCGAAGACGCCGGGCAGGTTGGTCATCTGGTTGAAGTCCACCCAGAGGCCGCCCATGGTGTAGTGCATGCCCGGAAAGATTTTCATCGGCACTTCGCGAGGATCGTCACCGACGAACTTCTCATAAATTTCGAGGATGCCTTCGAGCTTGCGATTGAGGGTTTCGCGGTCGATGTGGGTCAGGTCGAGATAGACCATCGGCTGCCCGTCGATACCCAGGCCGAGTTCGTACACGATTTTGTGAATGGCGCGCGTGGCTACATCGCGAGGTACAAGATTGCCGTATTTCGGATACCACTCCTCGAGAAAGTAGAAGCGCTCGGCAGCGGGAATGCTCTTCCAGTCGCGGCTGTCGCCGGCCTTGCGCGGTACCCAGACGCGGCCGCCTTCACCGCGCGCCGACTCCGACATAAGACGCAGCTTGTCTTCGCCCGGAATGCAGGTGGGGTGTACCTGGATGAATTCGCCGTTGGCGTAATACGCGCCTTGCTGATAGAGCGCCGATTGTGCCGAGCCGGTGCAGACCACCGAGTTGGTGCTCTTGCCGAAGATCGCTCCGTTGCCCCCGGTGGCCACGATGATAGCGTCCGCGGGGAAGGTGCGGACTTCCATGGTGCGCAGGTTCATCGCGCAGATGCCGCGGCAGACCTTGGCGTCGTCGAGCACGGCGGAGAGAAACTCCCAGCCCTCGTATTTCGTGACACGGCCTTCAGCCTCATGACGGCGGACTTGTTCGTCGAGAGCATACAGCAGCTGCTGGCCGGTCGTGGCTCCGGCGAAGGCGGTGCGGTGAAAGAGCGTTCCGCCGAAGCGGCGGAAGTCGAGCAGACCCTCGGGGGTGCGGTTGAAGGGAACGCCCATGCGATCGAGAAGATCGATAATCGCGGGGCCCTGCTCACACATGTTCTTGACCGGCGTCTGGTTGGCGAGGAAGTCGCCGCCGTAAATGGTGTCGTCAAAGTGCGCCCAGGTGGAGTCGCCCTCGCCCTTGAGGTTTTTCGCGGAGTTGATGCCGCCCTGCGCGCAGACGGAATGGGAGCGCTTGACCGGCACGATCGAAAACAGGTCGCATTTGCCGCCCGCCTCGGCGATCTTGATGACTGCTGCGAGGCCCGCTAAACCGCCTCCGACTACGATAATTCTTGGGGTTGCTGCCATGAACTGTTTGGCCTTTCCTGACGGCTGCTGTTTCTGCTGAAACCCATGCCTCAAAAGCGAGGCATGGGACACCCTAATTTCGTTGAATCCCAGGTGAACTTCGCCAATCTGGGCACCCGCATTGGTCTTAACCTGCCACTTCTATTGTGGCGCAGAAGCCGCAGCGCCTGCGGGAGGCGAAGCCATAGAACCTGCTTCGATTTGCGCGGGGGTCAAATCTACCGGTGCATTTTTGTAGTTCGGGCCCACGAAGGCGTAAAGGCTGGCGAGTCCAATCACAATCAGCACTGCGCCAAGCGCGGTGCAGACGTAGCCGAAGGTCTTGCGCGCCTTGTTGCCCGGCGTGATGCCCCACTTCGCAGCAAAGAGCCATATCCCGTAAGAAAAGTGCCAGCAGGTGGCGATCATCGCGATGGCGTAGACGGCGAGCATCCAGGGATTCGACAACTCAACCTGGACCTTATGAAAGGCGGCGCCGGGGTGCTCGGGCAGGCTGACGCCGGCGAAGCGCTGCCGCCAGACATGCTGAACAATGTAAGCAAAGGCAATCAGCCCGGTGACCCGCTGCGAAAGATACATCCAGTTGCCGGCCCAGGGGTAGACGTTCACATTCTGCCGCCCGCGGAAGGTGATGTAGACGCCATACAGAGCGTGGTACAGGATCGGAATAAAGATGAAGGTCCACTCGAGTACGCGCACGAATGGAAGTCCGTTCAGGAATTTGACCTGGGCGCCATAGGCGGCCGGACCTTTGAGCGCCTCGAAGTTGGATATCAGGTGCTCGACCAGGAATGCCCCAATGGGCACGATGCCGCTAAGCGAATGCAGCTTGCGCAGGAAGAACGAGTTTCCCTGGCCGGCGCGAAGTGGCTGGACTCCGCGAAGGGGCGGAAGAGCGGGTGGTGCGGTGGCGGTGGCCATTCTGGCGCTGAACTCCTAACGATTCGGGTAGCGGCTATAGGCGGAGCATTTGAAGTGAAGAACCAATCTTCATTATTCGTGGCGCTCCAAAGCTGAGTCAAGGCAGGTACGTTCTCAAGTCCCATGGGACGAAACGGACAATCGCTTGGGGAAGAGACATTTGCCCCGGCCCGCGCTCCTGTCGACGGAGTGTGATAGCGTGAGAGGTCAGACCACGTTATCGCGCCAATCGACACTTCAGAATTTCTCGGGGAAATGATTGATATTCCAGCAAGACAGTTTTCGGCCGAAGTTCCCAACCTTGGGGCTGGCGGCTTTATTGCTCGCCCTGCCGGCGGCCCTCGTTCTCGGTCAAACAAGCGTGTTGACGCAACACAACGATCTCAGCCGCACCGGGGCAAATCTCAACGAAACCATCCTTACGCCCGCAAATGTCAACCAGCAGCACTTCGGCATGCTCTTCAAGCGAGTGTTGGACGATCAGGTCTACGGCCAGCCGCTGCTCGCGGCCGACGTTAAAATTGGCGGCGGGACGCATGACATTGTCTATGTCACTACGGTTAACAACAGCGTCTATGCCTTTGACGCGAACGATCCGTCGGCCTCGACTCCGATCTGGCATGTGAACTTCGGCACCCCCGCGAACCTCTACGATGCGAAGTTCGGCTGCCTGGATATGAACGGCAACATGGGCATCGTCGGTACCCCGGTTATCGATCCGGAAAGCGGCACTCTTTACGTTGTTGCGCTGACCAAGGCCGGCGGCGGTTTCACTCAACGCCTTCATGCGCTGGATATGACGACTGGCGCCGACCTGGCAAATAGTCCGGTCACGATAGCCGCACAGCAATTCGACCCGTTAATGCAAAATCAGCGCCCCGCGCTCTTGCTGGCGAACGGCACTGTCTACGTTGGCTATGCGTCGCATTGCGATAAGGAGCCGTACCACGGTTTTTTGCTCGGCTATGACGCCAAGTCGCTGCGACAGACTGCGGCGCTGAATACCACCCCAACCGGGAGCGCCGCGAGCATCTGGCAGTCGGGGCAGGGGCCGGCCGCCGATCCGCAAGGGAACATTTACGTTGTCGCCGGTAATGGAAGCTGGGACGGCAAGGTGAACTTTAGCGAGAGCTTTCTGAAGCTCGATCCGCAGCTGAAGCTACTCGATTGGTTCACGCCAACCAACCACTTCCAATTGGACAAGGACGACAACGATATCAATTCCTCCGGCGCGACGCTGATTCCGGGTACGAAGCTGGTTGTCGGCGGCGGAAAGGAAGGTGTTCTCTACACGCTCGATTCCGATCATTTCGGGCATCTTGGCGATGAACATGCTGTCCAGCATTTCAAGGCTACCGGTTCGCACCTGCACAGCATCGTCTATTGGGACTCGGTGAAGAGTGGCAAGCTGCTGTACATCTGGGGGCAGCGGGACAAGGCGCGAGTTTACAAGTTCAACGGGGAGAAGCTGGACGAGGCACCTTTCATGAGCCGCTCCGAGATGAATGAGGGTCATCCTGGGGCAATGTTGTCGCTCTCCGCCAATGGCGGGAAGGGCGGAATCCTGTGGGCGGCGATCCACGCGACGGGCGATTCCTGGCACGAGTCGCGGCCCGGGATTCTGCATGCCTACGACGCCGACGACATCGGTCGTGAACTCTGGAACTCACTCGAAGACCGGGAGCGCGACGATTGCGGCAACTACGCCAAGATGTCGCCTCCGACCATCGCCAATGGGAAGGTCTACCTGGCGAGTTTTGGTACGGAAAACATCGGCACCGGCCAATTTTGCGTCTACGGCTTGCTGCCCGATGGGCCGCCGCCAGCGGCTCCTACTGAGCTTAAGGCGCTTGCCGAGGACGGAAGGGTTTCGTTGTCATGGCAGCGAGTAAGCGGCCCTGCGACCTATCGGGTCTCGCGCGCAACGAGCCAGAGCGGTCCGTTTCAGACTATTGCCGTAGGACTTACGTCGCCGGCCCTGACGGGTATCGTCGCCGGCGAAGGGACGACGTACTACACGGTGACGGCGGTCGCCGCCAACGGCATCAGTGCAGCTTCCGAACCGGCCAGCGTCACAATCACCAAGCCGGAAGCCGTTCATCGAATGCATTAGCGCCACTTGCAGCAGGCCCGGATACCTCCTCCCCGGGTTCGCCGTCTGTTCGCTATAGACCCCCTACCCCCTGGGATTTTCCCCCTTAAATCTTTGTTTTCAGCGGTTTAGGGCGGAGGATATCAGGTAAATCCATGATTCCATTGAAGGGGGATTCGCGAATTTCCTGGAACGTTCCATTTGAGGCGTCTCCCAATTGCGCCGCGATGGTGTGCGGGACGGGCTTTCCTCCGCAGCGCATTCATCGGCCGCAATCTTCTTCCTGGTGGGTCTGCGTTGAGTTTAGATTCTGCGGTGGATTTTGGAACATTTTGTTTGGAAATGATAGGGTCGGTTTCCCAAATTGGGAATGGGCTTGGCTTCTTGAAAGCTGCCCCACTCAAGCCCAACCGCGGGGCTTGAACGGGCCATCTCGCCTCGACATTCATGGTATTTGGAGAGAAACCCATGTCCCCAACAGCAGGGATCCTTCGACAGGCTCAGGACAGGCTATGGGGCACCCGCATTGGTTAAAGATTTGAGATCTGGGTCACCCGCCCTCGTGGCCCCGACATTCGTGGTATTTGGAGAGAAACCCATGTCCCCAACAGCAGGGACATGGGGCACCCGCATCGGTTAACGATTTGAGATCTGGGCCACCCGCCCAAGTTGGAAACGGATGGTGCGAGGGCTTGGCAGCGTTTTCGCTTATTTGCCAAGGTGGAGGGGCGGGAGCGAGTTGACGATCTGGACGGTTTCGAGGGAGACGGTGATGACCTGGCCGATGAGGCGGAGGATGTAGTGGGGGTCGTCTTGGCGGTTGGGGTCATTGACGATGCCGGAGCGTTTGTCTTTGGAAACGTGGTATTGGTCGATCACCCATTCCAGGGCGCAGCGGTTGCCGAGGCGGTACTTATAGATATCTGGAGGGAAGGCTGGAGAGGGTGAGGAAGCTGTTGTATTTGAGTTGCGGATTTGTCTTTGGAGCGGGACATTTTGACCAGTTTCCATCCGATTTGCCGGTTTCGGTGCGTTCGAGGGGATATTCGGGCTGCTTTTCGTAATCGATATGGAGGGTCATGAGGCGCTGCCCCGATTTCGGCGTAGCGGGGGAAGTTGGGGGCCATAGGGATGCGGGGGAGTTCGCGCTTGAGGTTGGCGGCGTAGCGGGTGCGGTATTCGGGGTGGTGGAGCAGGGCGTAGGTGTAGTGGAAGATGTCCCATTTGGTAACGTCTGATGCCCCGTAATGCTCTCGGTATTGCTCGAGAGCCCAGTTAGTAATGTTTTCCCGGCAGTTAGTGCCGTCTTCGTCATAGGCGAAAAACGGGAAACATTGGGAGTCTCCGGTGAAGTGAAGGTCAGGTATGCAGTCCGTTGCCAACGTATACAGAGTTCCAGATGCAAGGTTCTGGTTTATACAGATCAAGACATTCTTGCTATTTTTGTTGGGGAAGAGCCGATACTGTTTGTATCTTTCTTCATTCCAAAAGTCCTGAAAATAGAGTGTTAACTTACGAAAGGGCCTGTAAGAGGCGGGACGCAGAGAGGATGCATCCCATTCGGTTTGTTCTAAGTTGCGTAGGGACTCCTTGGTTTGCCGGGTCCATTTAATTTCTGGGTCGTCAGTACTCACAAACGCGTCTGGCGCTGGACGCTCACCCTTGATGCTTTTGTAGAGCGCCAGCGCCTGAGAATAAAGCTCGATGCATCGACGCATAGTTTTCCGAACAATAGCGGGGTTTGAGTTATATACATAGCTATCCCGGTTCGACGCCACGCCGAGGCTAAATATCCGAAAGATGGACTTAGTCTCCAAGCTGCCCTTGTCGATTTTGTTACCAAGCGGGAGGAGGGATGAATAATCGTCTTGTTGGCCTGCAGTCAACCAAGTGTTTCGTGTGTCAGGCGTGATTTCTCTCCATTTCACCCCGTCCACGGTACCCCATCGCTCTAACTGATTAGTCTTCTGTCCGCGCCGCCAGTCCTCCGGCATGCGGGCATAACAGATTTGGGCCCTCGTTTGGCTCGGCTCAGGGTGCTTTATCAAGACCGTGATTGAGACTCCAACCTGAATGCCGAATACGTTGTGCGTTGTGCCAGAGAGCTTTGGGTTCTTGCGGACGTTCCCGCCGAGGTCGATCAGGTAAATCTTAGAGAAACCTCTCTCCAGGTGTTTGCGCATCCCGTCGAACGCGATCTGGTCGATGAAGCTGTTGTTCGTGATGTATGCGATTACTCCGCCCGAGGCGCGCACTCGATCGCTCGCTAGACGGAATGCCTTCACGTATGGGTCGCTTAGCTTATTGCGCAGGGTCGCTGTGGAGTCAGCCGCATAGGTTTCATGTACGCGCTTATCAAGGTGTGGATATTTGCGGTTCTTGTTCTTGTCGTTCTCATTGACCTGTCCCATGTTGTAGGGTGGTGACCTGCCCCCGAAAAACTCTACCAGTGATAACTGGAGTTCTCTCGTAATGTAGACGGGGGGATTTTGTATGAAGAAGAGCCGGTACACGGAAGAGCAGATCATCGGGATCTTGAAGCAACACGAGGCGGGAGTGAAGACGGCGGACCTGTGCCGCGAACATGGGATAAGTGCGGCGACGTTCTATGGGTGGAAGTCGAAGTACGGCGGGATGGACGTGAGCGAGGCGCAGCGGCTGAAGGCGCTGGAGGAGGAGAACCGCCGTCTGAAGCTGCTGGTGGCGGAACTGAGCCTGCACGGTGAGGCACTGAAGGGCGTGATCCGAAAAAACGGCTGGAGCTTGCCGGTCTGAGAGGCGATGTGGCGTACGCTCAGGCCGAGCATGGCCTGAGCGAGCGCACGGCCTGCAAGCTGCTGGGTATGGAGCGGTCGAGCTATCGGTACGAGCCGCGACCGGACCGCAACGCGGAGCTGCGCGAAGCGCTGGTGAAGCTGGCCCGTCAGAAGCCGCGCTATGGCTATCGCCGGCTGCACGCGGTGCTGAGCCGCCGCGGCCACGAGGTGAACGTGAAGCGGGTCTATCGGTTGTACGTGCAAGAGCGGCTGATGGTCCGGCGCAAGAAGCGCAAGCGTCTGGTGCGCGATCGCGCGGCCGAGCCGCGGCTGATGGGAGCGAACCAGGAGTGGGCGATGGACTTCATCGTCGACGGCCTGGCGACGGGGCGAATGGTGCGCATCCTGAGCGTGGTGGATGTGTATACGCGCGAGTGCCTGGCGCTGGAGGCCGACACCAGCCTCGGCTCGGGGCGCGTGACGCGGGTGCTGGAGCGGCTGATCGAAGAGCGGGGCCGTCCCGAAAGCGTGCGCTCCGATAATGGGCCGGAGTTCACCTCGCGGCGGATGCTGGCCTGGTCAGAGGACTGGAAGGTCGGACTGGTGCATATCCAGCCAGGGCGTCCGATGCAGAACGGCCACGTCGAGAGCTTCCACGGACGGTTGCGCGACGAGTGCCTCAACGCCAGCTGGTTCCGGACCTTGAACGATGTTAGGACGACCCTGGCGAACTGGCGGCAGGAGTATAACTGGGAACGCCCGCATAGTTCGCTGGGCTATCAAACGCCGGAGCAGTTCCGGCAAAGCGCAGGCTATGCAAATGTGGAAGGCCAACAACGCCTCCCACATTTACACAGCCACGACGGCGGCTACGGAGTATTTCCAAAGCCAAACCTAAACCGAGAATCTCCAGTTATGAATGGGTGAGAAAAACGGGGCAGGTCAGTGGGTTACCTATGACCACAAATATGTTTGCGCGCTTCTGCCGACGGATGCGCTCGGTGTTTTCCTCCGTCATGAATTCAAGCTGCATCTTCTGCGGTTCAGCTAGATCGAAGGTGTCTACCAGGCATATGCCATCGAAGGTTGCGTACTGTTGGGTACGTTCCATGTATGCGTGCTCGATGTTCATGCTTGCTATGTAATAGGGCAGCAGCATTATCTCATTGCAGTGAAGCTCGTTGGCATATTTCTGTGGCAGGCGCGAGCGTTTGATCTCGCGAATGATACGAGTGATGAAGTTGCCGGTTCCTGTGAAGGGGTCAAGGACGTGGACGCCTTCGTCGGAGAGGGATTTGCCGAACTCCGACTTCAGCAACTCTTCGACGCTGCGAACCATGAAGTCGACAATGGGCTGCGGGGTGTAGACGATGCCGTGGGTGTCGGCCTGCTTCTTATCGAAGCTTTGGAAGAACTTTTCGTAGACGGCATTAAGGAAGTGCTGCTTCTCGGTGTATCCCTCTTGTGATTCGGCAGCCTTCTCTATGGCGGTATAGAAGCGGTCGAGCGGCTTCAGAAACGTGTCGCGAGAGAAGTGCTTGGCGGTGATGGAGTGGATGACCTTCTCGATCTCGGCGGCGATGACGTTGCGGGTGAGGAATTCCTGGTTGTTGAAGACCTTGCGGAAGATGCGCTCGGTGAGCAGGTGCTGGACGAGCATCTTGCGGATGGCGTCGTCGGTTAGGTCGGGGTTGATGGATTGGCGGCAGAGTTCGGCGAAGGCGAGGAATGCATCTCGGAAGTCGGCGTTCTTTTTGTATTCGGTGTTAAGGATTGTGTTCACGCCGTCTGCGAGTTTGGGAATTTCGTCTGAGAACTTGAGGACGGCGTCTTCCCAGTTAACCTCGTAGGGCTGGCGGTGGGTGAAGAAGAGTTCGAGGACCTCGATCAGTTTCTCAGGGTCGCGCAGGTCGGCATCGAGGGCGATGCGATTGTCCTGATAGAGAATGGCGCGGTCTGGGGACTGGAAGAGGATGTTGGTGAGGGGGTAGCCTTTGGCTACTTTGGCCTTGATCTCCTTTGGCAGGTCGTCGGCGGAGTCTTTCGCTTCCCAGAGGCCGTGGACAAGGGTGAGGGTGTCGACGAGTGCTCCGTCGGCGCGGAGGGGTTGTTTGTTGGTGCCTTTGAATTGGTATTCCTCGACGAGGTGCCAGTCGAATCCGGAGCGTCCGCAGCAATGTTTCAGCAAATCGGCGAAGGCGGAGCGGGTGTTTCCTTCGGTGGTGTGGCCATGCTTTTGGAAGGTCGCCAGCGCTTCGTAATAGGCCTTGACCGGTTTGTGTGTGGCCTTGAGGGTGAACATAAGTGGGCTGGTGACAACATAGCATTGGTGCGGCTTGGACGGGAGTGTCTGGTGAGGGACTCTGGTCATCCGCGGCTGAAGCCGCCTTCTCCTCGGCGTTCAGATGGTACAGCTGAAGCTGTGTCCCTTCACTTCGCGGAGAAGGCCGCTAGCGTCGCGCCCAGAGGCCGGGATCGATCTGAGCGAAGAGGCAATCCCGCTCTTCGATCTCGGCGAGCAGATGTTGGGCGGCTTCAGATAATGCGCCATTGTCGGCAAACTCGGCCCACAGCATCTCTATCTCGATGAACTGCTCGAGGTGACCGGAGAAGCGTTTCTCGGCATAGTCCCGGGCCGCCGCCGTAGTAATCAGGAACTGCCAGTCGGAGGATTCCAGCAGGAGCAGCTCACGCGCCATCTGTTTAGCGATGCGCTCGCCCCAGCTGCCATCGCGCCATCGAGGGTCGGACGCAACGTCGCGCACGACGCGCTCGGCACGATAGATGTGAGTCCAGGTCCAGATGGTCTGGTCATTCAACCAGACTTCATTGTTCCCGTTCTTGCCCCACGAACCTTCGTTCAGCTTCAACGACACGGTCGGCGGATTCTTTGCCAGATACTCGCTGCCTGTGGCGAGGGCGACGGGGACGTCGTCCTGGGCGAAGATGCGCGCGACGTGCTCGAGCCACATCGGCCCCTCGAACCACCAATGGCCAAAGAGTTCGGCGTCAAAGAGCGAAGCCATGACCGGCGGGTCATTGGGGTCGAATCCGCTCTTCAGCGCATCGTAGACCAGGGCGACGAAGTGTTCCGCATGGATGCGTGTGCGGGCTTGCGCCTCCTCGGGATAGTAGGGTTGCTTCGAATCCATTTCGGATTGCGCGAGCGTCACTTGCCAATAGCGGTGGCCGCCGGGCCAGCGCTTCTTGTGGAAGTCGAGATAATTGCCGTCCGCGGGATAGCCGGTGTCGCCGCTCCATACCTGCAGGCCAGTCTGCGGGTCGCGGGGAAAGGCGATTACGGGATGAATCTCCACTCCGGGGCCGTCGACGACGTAGGGGCGATAGACCGCGTCAAGGCCATTCTGTTTCACTTCGTGAGCCGGCAGATTGTGCAGCCGGAGGCCGAGATCGCCGGACATCATTTTGTAAGGGGTGAATTGAATCGACTCTTCGACCAGATGGGTATCGATGCAGAAAAACTCGATGCCGGCCTCGGCGAGCATCTCCTCTACGCCCTGGCGGGGAAAGGGCGGCCATGCGTGTTCCTCTCCGGTTGCAGCCACTGGCGCCTGCCACTCGCCTGCTGGCCGGTAGCCGCATTCGGGGACCCACATGCCGCGCGGCTTCTTGCCCCAGTGGCGCTCAAAGACCGCGACGCCGGTGCGAATTTGCGCGGATACGCTTTCATCTGTGCCGAGAAGTGGCAGATAGCCATGGGTCGCCGCGCAGGCAAGGACCTCGATTGCGCCGGTGTCGTTGAAGTGGCGAAAGCCCTTGACGATGTCGCGGTCGAGTTCATAGAAGTCGGTCAACGTCCGCTCGAAAAAGGCCAGCCAGAAGTTGGCTGTCGCGGCAAACCGGTGTTCGCCGTTCTGGCGGAAGTAGTTTTCGTCCTCGCGCGCTGAGACGATCTTCCGCTCGATGTATTTCGGAAACTCGTCCTTGAAGGTGGGGTGGCAGAGTTGCTCGAGCAATACGGGCGAGAAGCTGACGTTGGCCTTGAGTGCGAGGCCGTCACGCTCCAGGCGGCGCATGACGCCGAGCAAGGGCAGGTAGGTTTCGGCGGCCGCCTCGTGCAGCCACTCCAGCCCGTGCGGCCATGTCCCGTGATGAATCACGTATGGCAGGTGCGCGTGGAGGGTAAAGCTCAGATACGCCGATGGCTGGCCATGGTTCATAGATGAGGTAGAGGTCTCCGCCAGCCGGAATCATCGGCGTTTCTGAGAGGATCAAGATGTGACCGGCTAGATAGGTGAACGGGCCGCGCGATGGAAACCCCAACAGAGGCCCAGCTGAGTTGAGAACTGAATCGTGCAAGAACCGGAAGTACGGATCCGGCGGACAGCCGCCTTGACTCTCACCTTACTACAGAGTTCGCCGGCAATTTTCCGCCGGGCGCTCCATTGGATTGGATACACTATTGAAAATGCCCCTCAAGAGTCCAGCGCGGCAGAAACGGAAGGGTCCTCCTCCAGGAGAAACCGGACAAGAGAGCCTTTACCTGCGTTTTCTGAGTGAGAAACAGGTTCCGGTCACGGTGAAACTGCGCGATGGCGAGTTGGTTTACGGCTGGATCGAATACTTCGACGACCGCATGATTCGGCTGACCCGCGAAGGCAAACCTAACCTCTTCATCTATAAGAATCAGATTCGCACCATCAGCGAAAGTTACAGCAACGTCGAGGCCCGCCGCCGGCAGCGCAATCGCATGGGCGCAACACAGCCACCGGTGCTCCCGGCATCTGGCGTGCCGCCCATCCCCGCAACGTTGGCGATGTCACTGCTTCCCGCTTCGTCGCCGGAGGGCGCTCCCTTCATCGACGCATCGGCAGCGGATGGCAATCTCGCAAAACCGGACGGTGCATGAACATTCTTCCCACGCAGGTGGACCTGCCGTTTGCGGCTCCAGCTGCCGCGATCGCGATCGAAGCCGGAAACCTGGTCCGCGGCTTTTACGAGACCGGGGTTGCCACTGAATACAAGGGTGAAGCTGACCTGGTAACCGAGGCCGATCGCGCCAGTGAGCGTCTGATCGTAGACCGGCTGCATGCCCGTTTTCCCACTCACGGCGTCTTCGGCGAAGAGGGAAGCCGGGAGCTGATGGAATCCGAGTACCGCTGGTATATCGACCCGGTTGACGGCACCACGAATTTCGCTCATCGCTACCCGGTTTTCTGCGTCTCTCTTGGGCTCGAGCATCGGCCTCCAGGCCTGCCTGCGGACCAGGATGGGAGGATCGTCGCAGGGGTAATCTACGATCCGACCCGCAACGAGCTTTTCGTGGCGGAGAAGGGACAGGGCGCCTATTTGAACGGCCGCCGCATTCGCGTATCCGCGACAGCAAACGTCAATGAAAGCTTGCTGGCGACCGGTTTCCCATCGCGAAAAAGGCACCAGAATCCCAACGTACACTTCTACCAGGAGATCACCTTGCGTTCGCACGGAGTGCGCCGCGCCGGGTCGGCTGCGCTTGATCTTGCCTACACCGCATGCGGAAGGTTCGACGGCTACTGGGAGTTCAATCTCAACCCGTGGGACACCGCGGCAGGATTTCTCATGGTGACTGAAGCGGGAGGGACGCTCACCCACTTCGACGGTTCGCCGTTTCAGCTTGCGAGCAAGGAGATCTTTGCCACCAATGGCCTTATCTATGCGGAACTCGCGCAGATTTTCGCAGATATATTCGCCGGCCGGAATATCCAGCAGGTGATCACTCCCCAGGAGTTCCTGGCGCAACGGACCGCAGAAGACACGGTGAGTTAACCGCCGCATCGCGGGAGAATGCACTGGTCCTTTGGTCGTCTTGCCGCCGGAATAGCCGGTTCCATACTGCTACAATCAGGTTTAGTTCAAGAGAGATTCAAACCCCAGTCGGAGAACGGTTTTATGGCTTATGTAATCGCGGAACCCTGCATTGGCACCAAGGACTCGGCCTGCGTCGACGCCTGTCCGGTGGATTGCATTCATCCCAAGAAAGACGACGCGGCCAAGCACGCCGCGACCGATATGCTGTTCATCGACCCGGTCGAATGCATTGATTGCGGCGCGTGTGTGCCCGTCTGCCCGGTATCCGCTATCTACGCCGCCGACGATCTGCCGGAGAAGTGGCAGAGCTACACCCAGAAGAACGCCGAATACTTCGGAAGGTAATTCGCTCTCTCCTCGATAAATGAGGGCCGCCCTGGCCCTCATCATCTTCCTCATAGCGCCTCTCGGTTCCCGGTTGAGTTTTAGCCTGAGGACTTTCTGCGCCACTCGCTTTTCATGCAGAGATCAGGCAACGTTTCCCTGTTGATTACTAAAGTAATTCCTCGGTGTTAACGTTTTAGTAAACCACGGTAGCAAGACCGACATCCCACGAAGCAATGGGCAGTTCAGCCCAGCGCAATCGCGCCCCATAAGGAATGTCTATGCCGAAATCAACGCCTTCCCTTGCTTTGCTGGTCCTCGTTTTTGCGGCCAGCCCCTACCTTCACTCTCAGGGTAACGTGCTTACCTGGCACAACGACAACAGCCGAACTGGCGTTAACTCCTCCGAGACATCACTCACCCTCTCGAATGTAAATCCCCAGAAATTTGGCAAGGTCGCGTTTTTCTCGACCGACGGAGCGGTCGACGCTCAGCCTCTGTACGTGTCGGGTCTGAAGGTGAACGGCGCCACCCGAAACGTACTCTTTGTCGCCACCGAACAGGACTATGTTTACGCCAAGCAGGCCGACACTGGAGAGTGGCTTTGGAAGACTTCGCTGCTTAAGTCTGGGGAAACCTTCAGCGATGACCGCGGTTGCGATCAGATCCCGAACAACATTGGAGTCACTTCCACGCCGGTGATCGATCTCTCCAAAGGGCCGCATGGGGCGATATATGTGGTCAGTATGAGCAAGGACAGCAGCGGCAAATACCACCAGCGCATCAATGCCCTCGACCTCGTGACAGGCGCCCAATTATTTGGCGGACCCACCGAGATTACAGCCAGCTACCCCGGCAGCGGCGAAAACAGCAGCAACGGGAAAGTAACATTCGACCCCGCACAATACGCCGAACGAGCTGCATTGCTGGAGTGGAACGGCGCAATTTACACTACCTGGACTTCGCACTGCGACGATCCGCCGTACACCGGTTGGCTTATCGGGTACGACGCCTCCACGCTGAAACAGACGTCGGTCCTGAACTTCACTCCCAATGGTGACGAAGGCTCGATCTGGATGAGCGGAGCCGGCCCAGCCGCGTATGGCAGCAGAATGTTCCTGGTCGACGCGAACGGCAGCTTCGATACCGCGCTCGACAGCAGCGGCTTCCCAGGCAATAAGGATTTCGGCAACGCCGCCATCGTGCTCTCACAGAACGATAACGGACTCTATGTCAGCGACTACTACACCACCGACACCACGGTGCAGCAGTCGAACACAGATACAGACTTCGGCTCGGGCGGGATTCTTCTACTTCCCACGCTCACCGACAGTAGCGGCGTCAACCATGTGCTCGCCGTCGCAGCCGGCAAGGACCACAACATTTATCTTATGGACCGCTACAATATGGGCAAATATCACCCCGGCGGCGGCTATGTTTACCAGGTCCTCTCTCAGGCGTTGCCTAATGGAGAGTGGGGCGCTCCAGCTTATTTTGACAACAAGATCTACTATGGCGGAGTTCAGGACAACCTCAAGGCCTTCTCCATCTCGAAGGCGAAGCTGGACGGAACGCCCGCCAGTCATAGTGCCAGGAGCTTTGTCTATCCCGGCACGATACCTTCGATCTCGTCCAACGCTTCTAGTGACGCAATTGTGTGGGCGCTCTCGCATGATAGTTCCCCAAATCTTTATGCCTACAATGCGGCGAATCTCTCGGACCAGCTATACAGCAGCACAGCCACACGCGATCAGTTTGGGCATAATATCGGCCATTTCGTGACTCCGATGATTGCAGGGGGCCGCGTTTACGTTGGTACCGACACCGGAGTTGTGGTCTTCGGTCTGCTTGGAGAGTAAGCAATTCCCGGGCGAGAGCGCCGAGGTTGGCGCTTCGCCCGGACATCGTTTCGCCAGCCCTCCCGAAATGCCCAGCGCGCTATGCTGAACAGAGGGGGGAGCTGGGATACGTGCTTGCGCATCAGGTTGAGGCCATCGTGCTGCGCACCTGGCCGATCCACGAGGCCGACCAGATCGTCTCGCTTTTCACCCGCGATTACGGCAAGATCAAGGGCGTCGCCAAGGCCGCAGCCCGTTCCCGGCGCCGCTTTGGCGGGGCACTGGAGCCGATGACTCACGTCCGGGCCAGCTACGCCGAGAAGCCGCGGCAGGAGCTGGTTCGCCTCGACTCGTTTGACATCGTGACCTCGCCGCTCTCCGAACCGGTGAATTATGGCCGGGCCGCCGCGTTGGCCTTTTTCGCCGAAGTCCTGGAAGAGACGCTGCCTGACCATGATCCGCAGGACGCAGTTTTCCGCCTCCTGGTCGCCGTCCTCGGTTACACCCGGAACGGCCAGATATGGATGCCGGTCACCTATTTCGCTTTGTGGACGACGAGATTGATGGGGTGGCTCCCGGACCTGGCGAGCTGCGTCCATTGCGCCGCGCCGCTGCCCGGTCAGCCAGCCTGGTATCACCCGCAAGCTGACGGCCTCTTCTGCCAGCAGCACCGGCGTGGCGGTTCTTTCACGCTGAGTTCGGAATCCCAGGCGCTGGCCGCGCGAATCTTTCGTTCACCGGTTCCGGCGCTGGCCGCCGAAGCTTGGCCCCGGCAACGCGCCGCCGACCTGCGGCGTTTTGGCGTTCAGGCGTTGGAGCGGCACATTGATCGCCGACTCACCAGCGCTATCGCGATGGACCGTCTCGGCGCGTAGCTTGAGACTGGGGTGTGCTGCGGGTTGCCTGCGTTGAGATTCGCGCTGCCGCGCACGCATTACATAGGTCACTGTCGGAGTGGACCGTCCGTGTGCAAAAAAGGGACTCTTTTGCCGGTGCTCGCGTCTTTACATAGTCAAGAGGTTTGATTCGATTGCCAAGGACGCCGATAACGTGGGCAAGTGATACTCTCGTGCGCCTGCGAGAGGTTCGTCTTTTTGGCAAGTGGGTGGCCCCGCGCCCCGAAGTTGCCGTCACGAGATCTAAGACATTTCTCGGGTTGAGTGGAACGCAGATGACATTCACGACCCTTCCGCAGACCCGTGATGGTGACGGTACAGTGAGTGCCGGAACCGTTCCCCGCCTCCTGTCTGCGGCTGCTTGCGTGGTCCTATTCACAATCACCGCGGGATTTGCGCTGCGCCGGAATACCGAGCGGCTCATTGAAGCGCGAAACATGTTCGAGCACAGCAACGAGGTGCAGGCCGATCTTCAGAACATCCAGCTCCGGCTGGACCGGCTCGACTCCTTGGGCCATCTTTATCTGCTCAATGGACTTTGGAATACACTGCGGGAATCCCAGATTCTCGCGCTCACCATCGAATCTGGCGCCGATCATGTGGGGTTTCTGGTTGCGGATAATCGCGCCCAGGATGCCAGCGTGGGACGGCTTCGAAGCTGCACTCGCGAAATTACGCTGGGTTTTCAGTCGCTGGGCGGCGGCGCCGCCCTTCCCACCGCTGCGCTGCTCTCCTGTCGCGAGGCGGTTGACGCGATGCGCGAACAGGAGCGAGTCCTGCTCGACCAACGCGAAAAGGAAGCCCAGAACAGCCGATTATCCCTGGCGCTCGCCGGACTTTCCTTTGCTGCAATTTCAATCGCGATCATCCTGGTCCTCTTCGGTATTCTTATGCGCGACGCCCTCATTCGCCGCCGAGCCGAGGAACGGTTGTCGGATTCCAACCGCCAGCTCGCCGCTTCGATCGAGGTGCTTGAGGAGCGGGCCAACGAGTTGAAGTTGGTCAGCTACGCCCGCGATGAGCTGCAGATGTGCCTCACCACCGGGGACGCCTATGACGCCACTGTGCGAGTGGTCTCGCGGCTGTTACCCGCCTCCAGCGGATCGCTTTGCATCATCGACAACTCCCGGCAAATGATCGAGGTGCAGGCCGCTTGGGGAGAAGCGACCGGTCTGGTCGAGTTCTTTACCCTGGACGCCTGCTGCGCGATGCGCAGCGGCCACATACGCTGGCGTTCGCCGGATAGCTCCGTGGTGCATTGCAGCCATTTCGGCGGACCGCCGGCCGAGCGCTATGTTTGTATTCCCCTGGTGGCGCACGGAAGCACGCTCGGCGTGCTCTATGTCGAGTGTCCGAACGCGCAGACCATGCGGTTGGTGGAGCAGCGACTTGACCATATCACCGCCTTGCTACAGCTGGCATCGATGACCATTGCGGGAGTCAACCTGCGTTGCAGGCTTGAAAATCAGTCCATCCGCGACAGCCTCACCGGGCTCTTCAACCGCCATTTCATGGAGATAACCCTGGAGCGCGAGGTGCGCCGCGCGGCCCGCCGCAGCTCGTCGATGGCAGTCTTCATGATCGACGCTGACAATTTCAAGAAATTTAACGACACCTTTGGGCATGGCGCGGGCGACGCCGTGTTGCGCGCCATCGCCGACCGCTTCCTCGTCTCGGTGCGCGGCGAGGACATCGTGTGCCGCTATGGCGGTGAAGAGTTCGTCGTCATCCTGCCCGACATTACCGCGGATGGCGCCGCTTTTCGTGCCGAGCAGATTCGCGAAGCCATCAGCATGTTGCGCGTTGCCGACCGCGGTCAGACCCTGGACGCCGTCACCATTTCAGTCGGAGTGGCTATCTATCCTCAGGATGGTGCAACCATCGAGGAACTCCTGCAGGCCTCGGACCGCAGTCTCTATGTCGCCAAGAATCGCGGGCGCAATCAAGTCGTCCTCGCCGCCGAAGCGGGCCGAACACCCATAACAGCCAGGCAGTCGGCGGTCGATCTGCCAGCTAAGAATCATGCCGCGTAGCGCCCCGGATTGGTCCCTGAGCGGCGTTTCGGGTAACCGCCCCCGACGCACCGTCCTGAACCGTTTCGGCGAGTAATGCCAGGATGCCCCCGCGTCGTCGGCCTG
This sequence comes from uncultured Acidobacteriaceae bacterium, assembly GCA_963790505.1. Lineage (GTDB taxonomy): Bacteria > Acidobacteriota > Terriglobia > Terriglobales > Acidobacteriaceae > Acidisarcina. The sequence goes on from CAWBOT010000005.1 coordinate 250,489, forward strand.
ATCAGGCAAAAAGGCGCACGCCTCATCGTGGAGTCAACCACTGCTGCTATCATCCCGTCCAAGAGGCATCGCTTCGTCCCCTCAACTTATGCTTGGTAACCTCATTGTCTGCCGCTCCATTCGTCGGCTTGTACTGGCGTCAGTCGTGTTGTGCGTGGCTTTTGCCGGGTGCGAGGTTTTGCATGGCCAGAGCGCCGCAACGCTCGCGCAAGTCACGAAAATCTATGTCGCGCCCTTCAATGGAAAGCGGGGCGCTCAGGAGATCCGTAACGAGGTCGTAGACCGGCTGCGGCACGACCGGGCTTTGACGCTTGTCGCGAGTGCCGCGCAGTCGGATGCTGTGCTGAAGGGCACCGGAGAGATATGGACGAGCGGCTACATCGGCACGAACCCGCGCGCCTCCGGGAGCAGCCGGAACCCGATCTACAGCGGCTACCTCTCGCTCACGCTTGAGGGCGGAAACGCCCAGCCGCTATGGTCGTATCTGGTGACTCCGGCCGGCGTGCTTTCGGGATCGATTACCTCGAACCTGGGTAGCCACGCGGCCATGTTGCTGGCCACCGCGGTCGCCCACGAGAAAGCAAGCGGCGCTGGCGTCGCGCCATCGGCCGCTCCTGATGCTACCGGCAGCGCTGTCCAACAGCCACTGAAGGGCGCGGGGGGGACGTTCCCTGGGCCGCTCTACCAGGCATGGCTACAGTCCTTCCATCAGCTGCATCCGGAAATAAGGATCACTTACGACGCCGTAGGTTCGGATGAGGGAGTGCGGCAGTTGCTCGCCCATCAGGTTGATTTTGCCGCCACTGAGGTGCCCATATTTCCCTCCGGAGTTGCGTTGCAGCGCTTTGCGACTGTTCTGGGCGCGGTGGTTCCGATCTACAACTTGCGCGGTCTCGACCGCGAGCTTCACCTGACCCCGGAGATCCTGGCGGGAATATATTTAGGCAAAATTACCCACTGGGACGCTCCCGAGATACGCGCGGCCAATCGCGGAGTCAGCCTTCCGAACGCCGCGATCGCCGTCATTCACCGTTCCGATGGCAGCGGATCGACTTACGTCTTCACCGATTTTCTCTCCCGGACTTGCCCCGATTGGAAATCGACTATAGGCGCAGGCAGCGCCATCCAGTGGCCGACCGGCACAGGCGCAGCTCGCAACGATGGGGTCGCCACGCAAGTGCAGCAGACGCCAAACTCGATCGGCTACGTTGAGCTTACGTACGCCATCCAGCACGAACTTAGCTTTGGCGCTGTGCGCAACGCCGCCGGGGTCTTCGTCACCGCCAGCCTTGAAAGCGTAGCGGCCGCGGCGCAATCGGCGTCGTCCGTCGGCGGGGAGTCGCTATCGATCGTCAACGCGCCTGGCAAGACCGCCTATCCTATCTCGTCGTTCACCTGGATTGTTCTCCCTGGCACCCTCCCGGGCGGGAGCCGGCACGCCATCGCCGAGATGCTCCAATGGATGCTCACCGCCGGCCAAAAGCAGTCTTCGGCCCTGGGCTACACCGCTTTGCCGCGCGACGTAGCGAGCCGCGAACTGCAGTCGATTGCGCAGCTGAAGTAGCTCCAGTGCAGCTTTTCCAGGATATGCTTCGCCCTCCGGTCTCGCCGATACCCGACGCCCACCAAAATGCTCTAGACTACGAAGGACAATCCATTCTGCGAGTTTCAATTGCCTTCGACTGTATCTGCCCTTCCCACCCTGATGACGCGCCCTGAGCCGCTTACCTTCCAGCAGTTGCTCTTTCGGCTGCAAAGTTTCTGGGCGGAGCGGGGATGCGTTCTGCAGCAGCCCTACGATGTCGAGGTGGGGGCGGGCACGATGTCCCCCGACACCTTTCTGCGCGTGCTCGGTCCGACGCCCATCAGCATCGCCTACGCCCAGCCTTCGCGGCGTCCCGCCGATGGCCGCTATGGCGAGAACCCCAACCGGCTCTTCAAGCACACCCAGTTCCAGGTGATCCTCAAGCCTCCGCCGGCTGGCATCCAGGAGATATATCTTGAATCCCTTGCAGCCATCGGCATCGACCTGCGCGAACACGATCTGAAGTTCGAGGAAGATAACTGGGAATCGCCTACGCTCGGCGCCTGGGGGATCGGTTGGCAAGTGATGCTCGACGGCCTGGAGATCACCCAGTTCACCTATTTTCAGCAGTGTGGGGGCATCGATCTCGACCCGATCTCTGGCGAGATCACCTACGGCCTGGAACGGATCGCCGCTTTCCTGCAAGACGTTGAATCGATCTATGACATCGTCTGGGCGGTCAACCCGGTCACCGGCGCAAAGACCACCTACGGCGAAGTCCGCCTGCTCGAAGAGCTGCAGTTCTCCGTTTACAACTTCGAGGCGGCCGACGTCGACAAGCTCTGGGAACATCTTCGTCTGTACGAGTCTGAATGCCAGGCGCTGCTCTCTGAATTCAAAGCGGAGTTTGCGCCCGAGGCGGTCCGGAAGTCGGAGCGTCAGGAAAAGATCCATGACCGCGTGGTGCATGACGGCGAGTTGCCGCCGCCGGAGCTCGGCGAGGTTGGGATTCACGCCGCGCGGCGGCGCTTTCCGGTGCTTCCAGCCTACGATCTGTGCTTGAAGTGCTCTCATCTTTTCAATCTGCTCGATGCCCGCGGGGCGATTTCGGTGACCGAGCGCGTGGGAGTCATCGCTCGCATCCGCAACCTCGCCGTCGCCACCGCGCAGGCATATAACCAGCAGTCCGCAAAATGAACTAATGCGGATGCCCTGCGTCTCGCATGAGATATGGGTCTGATCCGAACTATGAAGAACCGATATGCCAGATTTTTTGCTTGAAATAGGACTTGAAGAAATTCCCGCCCGGATGATCGCCGATGCTGAGGCTGAGCTCGCGAAGCGCGTCAACGATCTCATCGTCAATGCGCGACTGGCGACCGCCGCGCCGCGAAGCCCGGCGTCGAGCTACTCCACTCCACGGCGGCTGGCGGTTCTGATATCGGGCATTCATGAGAAGCAACCCGACCTCGATGAGCCAATGACCGGACCATCCTGGAGTATTGCGTTCAAGAATGGCGAACCGACCCCTGCCGCCCACGCCTTTGCAAAAAAAGCGGGAGTGGAACTCGTGGCGCTCACAAAGGTCGTAACTCCCAAGGGCGAGTATGTCGGAGCGACGGTCCATCGGCCGGGCCGAAGCGCAACCGAGGTATTAACGGAGCTGCTCCCCAAAGAGCTGGCCGCGCTCTACTGGCCCAAGAACATGTACTGGAGACCGGGCAAGCCGGAGCGCTTCGTTCGCCCACTGCGCTGGATACTGGCGCTGCTCAATGATGAAGTCGTTCCGCTGGAGTTTGCGGGAATCGCCGCCGGCAACCAGACCTATGGTCACAGAATTCTTCATGGCGACCAGCCGATCCCGATTGCGAATCCAGCCGCGTACCTGCCGGCGTTGGAGGCTGCTTACGTCGTCCCCGAGGTAGAAGCGCGCCGTCACAAGATCCGCAAGGCGCTCGACGCGGCAGCCCGCACGGTGCCCGGCCTTCGCTGGCGCGAAGACCATCCGCTTGTCGATGCAGTTACTCATCTCACCGAATGGCCGAGCGTCGTTCTTGGCAGCTTCGAAGAGGAGTATCTGACCCTGCCGGAAGAAGTCCTTGTCACGGTAATGCGCGACCACCAAAAATATTTTGCGCTCGAAGGCGAGAGTGGAAAGCTTGCGCCGTATTTTCTCGCCGTTCTGAATACCGAGGCGAATGAGGCGGGGTTGGCGGTAATCCGCCACGGCAATGAACGGGTGCTGAGGTCAAGGTTCAAGGATGCCCGGTTCTTCTGGGACTTCGATCAGAAGATCCGGTTGACGGATCGCGTCGAGATGCTCAAGTCGGTGACCTTCCAAAAGGACCTTGGCAGCTATTACGCCAAGACCGAGGCCAACGCCATCATCGCTGGAATGCTGGCCGATCTGGAAACTCTTCGAGGTGCGACGCTCGATAAGTCGGCACTGCTGAAGGCCGTGCAGATCTCGAAAACCGATCTGACGTCTGAATTGGTGAAGGAGTTCACTGAATTGCAGGGGATCGTCGGAGGTCTTTACGCCCGCGCTCAGGGACTCGGCGAAGCCGTCAGCCAGGCGATTTACTGGCAATACAGCCCAGCCTCCAGCGAAGATCCGATTCCTCCAACAGTCGAAGGGCAAATTCTCGGCCTCGCCGATCGCATCAACTCCGTTGTCGATATGTTTGCCATCGGGCTGAAGCCTACCGGATCGAAGGATCCCTTCGCGCTTCGCCGTGCAGCCAGCGGCATCGTGAAGATACTTGCTGAATCCGCGCTTCCGGTCACGCTGGCAGGTCTAAACAAGATCGCGACCCAGGCATCGGCGCAGGCGAAAGCACACGAGCGGAGCGCGGACGTTCGAGAGTTCCTCCGCGAGCGGCTGGATTTCTACCTCCGCGAAAGCCGCGGTTTTGCCTATGACGTCGTTGCAGCGACCCTGTCTGCCGGAGGCGACGACATTCCCGATGCCATTGCTCGTGCCGAAGCGCTGACAGCTGTTCGTGGTTCTGAAGACTTCGCTGCGATCTCGGCCGCGTTCAAGCGCATCAAGAATATTCTTCGTCAGGCAGCAGAGAAGGAGAGTGTTGGAGCCGCGGCAGTCGACGAAGCGCTTCTCACCGATCCCGCCGAGAAAACCCTCGCTGTAGAATCCGCTCGGCTGGCGGCGGTGGTCGAAGAGCTGCGCAGCGAGCAGAAGTATCGCGAGGCGCTGGAGCAGATCGCCACGCTTCGCCCGCACGTCGACTGCTTCTTCGATGCGGTGATGGTGATGGCGCCCGAGTCGGAGATTCGCCGGAACCGGCTTGCGCTGATTGCTTCGGTGTTAAGCGAATTCTCGAAGATTGCCGACTTTTCGGAGATCGTTACGGCGTAGCAAAGCTACCGCTCGGCGACTGACTCGAGCATCTCGAAGAATTCAGGGAACGAGATCGCTGCCGACTCGGCGCCCAGAATCGCGGTGTCGCCCTCTGCGCGCAGCGCGGCGACTGAGAAGGCCATGGCGATGCGGTGATCGCCGCCGGAATCGATTTGCGCACCGTGTAGTTGCTGGCCGCCGGGCACGTCCAAGCCATCTTCGAACTCCTCGACCTCGGCGCCCATGGCGCGCAGGTTCTGCGCGACCAGCGCGATGCGGTCGGACTCCTTTACCCGCAACTCTTTGGCGTCGCGGATGCGAATGCCGTTGCGCGAATAGGGAGCGATTGCCGCCAGGACGGGCAGCTCGTCAATCAACTGCGCAGCCAGCGCGCCGGAGACCGTCGTGCCTCCCAGGCCTTTCGCGGGCGCATTCATCTGAACCGTGCCGATCAACTCGCCGTGCTTTTCTTCGAGATTCAGCACCGGGATGGCCGCGCCAAGTGCAGTCAACACATCGAGCAACGTCGCCCGGGTTGGATTGAGCCCCAGTCCATCGAGGACAAGGTTCGACTCTGGAAACAGCGCCGCTGCGCAGAGGAAAAAGGCCGCTGAAGAGATATCTCCGGGGACTGCGGCCTCGATGGCGGTCAACTTTTGTTTGCCGCGGATCGATACGGAGTCCAGCGCGCGCGAAACCTCTGCGCCAAAGGCGCGCAGCGCGAGTTCGCCATGATCGCGGGTGCGCACGCTCTCGCGAACGGTGGTCGTGCCTTCCGCCTGGAGCCCGGCGAAGAGCATCGCGGTCTTTACCTGCGCGCTGGGGACAGGCGTGGTGTAATCGATGCGAGTGAGTGCCGATCCTCGCACCACGACTGGCGCATGGCCTTCGGTGAGCGAAATTTGCGCGCCCATCTGCGCCAGCGGCTTGCGAACCCGCTCCATGGGGCGGCGGCTGAGCGAGGCGTCGCCGACAAGCGTGAATTCGCCGGCCTGGGCGGCCAGCAGGCCGGACATCATGCGCATCGTCGAACCGGAGTTGCCGCAGTCGAGCGCAGCGTTGGCTGGTGAAAAGCTGCCACCGGTTCCGGTGACCGCCACGCGGCCATCTTCAAGCCATTCGACTGTCGCGCCGAGGGCGGCGACACATCCCAGGCTGCTGGCGCAATCGGCGCCGGTCGAGAAATTGACAAAGCGGCTGGTGCCTGCCGCCAGGCCGGCAAGCATGGCGTAGCGATGGGAGATACTTTTGTCGCCTGGCAGACGCAGCGTTCCGGTGAGGTTGCGCGCGGGTTTTACGATTCGTTCGGTGATAGTTTCAAGCAAGACAGTCCCAATTATACTCAGCAGTGGGCCCCTTTCGGGATGCTCCGGTCACCCACAAGGGGACATTGGAGCGCCTGAACCGCGGGTGACGTCTAACCGTATATGTAGCTGCATCGGCGAATTGCCGGGCATCATTGAAACCCGGAATTTTCCGTATCACGACGAAGTTGCAACCTCAGGAGAAACGATCAAGCCATGATTACGAAGTCGTTGAAATACCTCACTGCAGCTGCTGCGCTTGCCGCCACGCTTAGCTCTCCACTGGCCGTCCACGCAGCTCAGGCAAGCGCCGGGCAGCCGCTGGCCAAGGAGGCAGTGCTCTCCGTGCTGACCAGCAAACTCGACACCAAGAAGAGCAAAGTGGGCGATCCGGTCGCCGCGAAGACGCTCAACTCGCTCACCATGAGCGATGGCAGCGTGCTGCCCTCGGGAACCAAGTTGACGGGCAAGGTCACCCAGGTGACACCCAAGTCCAGCGGCACTGCAACCATCGCCATCGCCTTCGATCAGCTGGATAAGAAAGGCGCCGCGCCGATGCCCATCCACGGATTTCTGATGGCCGTTGCGCCGGAGCCGAGCATGGCCGATTCCGGCGGCGGAACCAAAGACCTTCCGATGGGAGGCGGCGGGAATCAAGCCCAGGCTGCGGCCGCCACCGGCACCAACATCAACAGTGGCGGCAACGCCGTTGCGCCGATCCAGGCGGGCAGCAGCATCAAGGGGGTGACCCTTAGTACGACGCCCGCGGCCGATGGCTCCAGCGTCCTGCAATCCAGCGACAAGGACTTCAAGCTCGACAGCGGGACGCGTCTTGAGATTGGGCTCACCGCTGCGCAGTAGCTTTTGCGGAGTCAACGAGGGTGGCCCGCGAAGGGTCACCCTTTTTTTGTCTGCTTCGAACTCTCGGCCTGACGGAAGCTTTCGCTGTTTCCCAGTTCCATCTAAGATGGGTGGGGTTCGAGCGCCCGCGCTGGCGGTCCAGGAATGAATAAGGTATTCGACAGCTTCGAGGCGGCAATTGCGGACATTTCCGATGGCGCCACGCTGATGCTGGGTGGTTTCGGACTCTGCGGCATTCCGGAGAACCTGATTGCGGCGCTGGTCAGGAAGAACATTCGCAACCTGCACACCATCAGCAATAACATGGGCGTCGACGGTTTTGGCATGGGACTGATGCTCGAGGCAGGGATGATCGCCTCGCATATCGGCAGCTATGTTGGCGAGAACAAGCTGCTGGAAGAGATGGTGATTGCCGGACGTCTCGACCTGAAACTGGTGCCGCAGGGAACCCTCTCCGAACGCATTCGAGCCGGCGGGGCGGGCATTCCGGCGTTTTACACTCCGGCGGGAGTGGGAACGGTGGTTGCGGAGGGCAAAGAGGTCCGCGAGTTCGACGGTCGCTCTTATCTTTTAGAGCGGGCACTGACGGCAGACTTCGCGCTCGTCAAAGCGTGGCGCGGAGACAGGCTGGGCAACCTTGTCTATCGAAAGACAGCGCGAAATTTCAATCCGATGATGGCAACCGCCGCGAGGTGCACCATCGCCGAGGTTGAGGAACTGGTCGAACCGGGAGCCATCGATCCGGACGCGGTCGTCACCCCGGGGGTTTATGTTCAACGCATCGTGAAGGGTGACCGATTCGAAAAGCGAATCGAGCGGCGGACGACAAGACCCGCTTCGGGAGCAATCGGTTGAGCGCTTCCTCCGTCATTCCCGCAGCCGGCAAGGCAGATCCTCGCGAGATTATTGCGCGGCGCGCCGCCAAAGAGTTGCGCGACGGCTACTACGTCAACCTCGGCATCGGCATCCCGACCATGGTCGCCAACTATGTCGCGCCCGGGATTGAAGTGATTTTGCAGTCGGAGAACGGCATGTTGGGCGTGGGGCCGTATCCGATCGCGGGTGAGGAAGATCCTGACCTCATCAACGCCGGCAAAGAGACCATCTCAGAGCTTCCCGGCAGCTCCTACTTCTCCAACGCCGATTCATTCGCCATGATTCGCGGAGGCCACATCGACCTGAGCATTCTGGGCGCCCTTGAAGTGGATCGACACGGCAACCTCGCGAATTGGATGGTGCCGGGAAAGATGGTCAAAGGCATGGGCGGCGCGATGGACCTTGTTGCCAGCGCCCGCCGGGTGATCGTGGCCATGGAGCACGCCACCAGGCGAGGAGAACCGAAGATTCTGGAAGCCTGCACGCTGCCGTTGACCGGGGTGAAGGTGGTCGACATGATCATCACCGAGCTGGCGGTAATCCGCGTGACGCCCGATGGGCTGGTTCTCGATGAGATTGCCGCCGGAGCCAGCGTCGAAGAAGTTCGCCGCTTGACCGGCGCTCCGTTATCGATAAGTCAATTGTTGGGAAGGATGTTGTGAGCATGGAAGATGTAGTGATTGTGGCCGGGGTTCGCACGCCGGTAGGCAAGTTTCAGGGCGCGCTCAGTTCGTTCACCGCGCCACAGCTCGGTGCAATTGTCGTCCGCGAGGCGGTCCGCCGGGCCGGCCTGAATCCCTCCCAGATCGACGAATGCATCATGGGCAACGTGCTTCCCGCCGGTCTGGGCCAAAACCCCGCGCGTCAGGCGGCGATCTTTGGCGGCCTTCCCTACGAAGTCGCGGCATTGACCATCAACAAGGTCTGCGGCTCGGGCCTCAAGGCGGTCGCGCTTGCCGCCCAGGCGATTCAAACAGGTAACGCGGAAATCGTCGTCGCCGGAGGCATGGAGTCGATGACCAACGCGCCCTACCTGCTGCCTCAGGCGCGCCAGGGATATCGGCTGGGCAACTCCACAGTCGTCGATTCGGTGGTCAACGATGGTCTCTGGGACCATTACAACGACCAGCACATGGGCATCAGCGCCGAGAACGTTGCGGAGAAACACTCGATCACGCGCCAGCGCCAGGACGAGTTTGCAATGGAGTCGCACCGCAGGGCTGCGGCTGCCTGGAAAGACGGCCGATTCGATGAAGAAGTCATCCCGATTGAGATTCCCGCGAAAAAGGGCCCGCCCACGGTACTGCGCGAAGACGAATCCATCCGCCCTGACGTCTCGCTTGAGTCGCTCTCGGCTTTGCGGCCCGCCTTCAAGAAAGACGGTACCGTCACCGCTGGCAATGCTCCTGGACTGAATGATGCGGCTGCGGCGGTTGTGGTGATGTCGGCGGCCAGGGCGGCATCTTTGGGGCTGAAGCCAATGGCGCGCATCCGTGCGCAGGCGACCAGTGGCGTCGATCCTAAGTGGATCATGCTCGCGCCGGTGACTGGCGTTCAGAAGGTGCTCGCCAGGGCGGGATGGTCGATTGCCGACGTCGATTTGTTTGAGCTGAATGAGGCATTTTCCGTACAGGCACTCGGCGTAACTCTGGAACTCGGCCTCGGCCTGGAGCGCGTGAACGTGAATGGCGGCGCGGTTGCCATTGGCCACCCCATCGGGGCGAGCGGTGCTCGCGTCCTGGTGACACTGCTGCATGAAATGGTCCGGCGCGACGTTCACCGTGGAGTTGCGGCATTGTGTCTTGGCGGCGGAAACTCTGTCGCCCTGGCAGTGGAGAGATAGCGCAATCATTTCCGCGCGGAGTAAGACAAACGACGGCTGTCAGCGAGAAGCGAAAAGTCAGAGTTATAATCGCGGACATTGCTCTTTGACCCTCTTTCTGGAGCTTGAATGAAACCGCTTTCACGCCGTGATGTCTTGAAGTCCGGACTGCTGGTGCCTGCCGCCGCCGCAGCCAGTGGAATGGCCCCGTTTGCTTCCGCGATGCCGATTGCGACAGACCCTCTCCAACCTCTGCTCGAAAGTGCACTGCCGACTTCTCCTTCATCGGGTGGCGGTCGCGAACGCCTGCTCCTGGATTTCGGATGGCGCTTCCATCTCGGTAACGCCAACGAAGTGGCCAAGGACTTCGGGTACGGCGGCGAGAGGACGGGCAGCTTTCAGAAGGCGGGGAATTTTCTTCCCGCGGGTTCGATCGCCTTCGACGACAGCGACTGGCGAACCGTGGATCTGCCGCATGATTGGGCTGTCGAGCTGCCTTTCAAGAATGACCCCGCGCTTGCCAGCAAAGGGTATTACCCACTGGGACGGGCCTATCCCGAAACCAGCGTGGGCTGGTATCGCCGGGTATTCGATCTACCCGCAGCGGATGCGGACAAGCGAATTGTCATCGAGTTCGATGGCTCGTACCGGGAGTCGATGGTCGTCTTCAACAATTTCTACATCGGCCGCCATAGCGGCGGATACGATCCGTTCTCATTCGATGTGACTGACTTTGCGAATCCGGGCGGCCGCAATGTGCTGCTGGTCCGCGTAGACGCGACATTGAGCGACGGCTGGTTCTATGAGGGCGCCGGGATTTACCGCCACACATGGCTGGTGACGACTGGTCCTGTCCACGTAAAACGGTGGGGCACCTTCGTCCAGTCCAAAGTGCAGGATGGTCAGGCTACGCTTTCGATCCGCACCGACCTGGGGAACGACGGCAAAATAGCCCAAAACGCCCGAGTCATTTCGACGATTCTCGATCCCTCCGGCCAGCCGGCCGGGAAAGCGGCTACACAGTCCGCATCGGTTACGCCGAGCGGAGAGCAACGCTACGAGCAATCGGTAGTGGTGAAGCAGCCCATGCTGTGGTCGCTTGAAGAACGAAACATGTACAAGCTGGTGACCGACGTAGAGGTAAACGGCCGGGTTGTCGATCGTTATGAAACGCCGTTCGGTATCCGGACCATCGACTTCGACCCGCAGAAGGGCTTCTTCCTGAACGGGAAGTCGGTCAAGGTGAAAGGAACCTGCGACCATCAGGACCACGCTGGGGTGGGCGTGGCGCTGGCAGATGCGATCCAGTACTACCGCGTCCGCAAGCTTCAGGAGATGGGCTGCAACGCGATCCGCACCTCGCATAATCCGCCGACTCCGGAATTGCTGGACGCCTGCGACGAGCTTGGGATGCTCGTCTTCGATGAGACGCGCATGATGTCGTCAAATCCGGAGGGCCTGAGCCAGTTCGCCGATCTTGTCTGTCGCGACCGCAATCATCCGAGTGTCTTCATGTGGTCGATGGGCAATGAGGAAGGCCAGGCGAATGGCGAGAAGGGATTGCACATCCTGACCGCGATGAAGGCGGTGGCGACCGCACACGATGGCACGCGGCCAGTATCGATCGCCCCCGTCGGGACGATCGGCACCGGCGGCCTCGTTGTGTGCGATGTGATGGGCTACAACTACATGGACCCCGCCGCGAAGGCCTATCATGAAGCCCACCCTGCGATTCCTGTCATTGGCACTGAGACTGTCAGCGCCGTTGGAACGCGCGGCGTGTACATCACCGACGCGGACAAGGGCTACGTAGGTTCCTATGATCCGTACACCACGAGTGGGCGTGCATCGGCCGAGGGTTGGTGGAGGTTCTGCAATGCGCAGCCGTGGCTTGCGGGCGGATTCGTTTGGACCGGCTTCGACTATCGCGGCGAACCCTCGCCGGACCGGTGGCCCAACATCAGCTCACAGTATGGAGTGATCGATACCTGCGGCTTTCCCAAAGACACTTTCTACTATTACCAATCCTGGTGGACCAACAAGCAGGTCCTGCACCTCTTTCCGCACTGGAATTGGCCGGGCATGGAGGGCAAGGAGATTGCGGTCTGGGTTTATTCGAACCTCGACAAGGTGGAGCTCTTTCTGAATGGCCAAAGCCTCGGCGCGAAAGAGGTAGCAAAGGATTCCCACGTCGCGTGGGTAGTGAAATATGCGCCCGGGGCAATTGAGGCGCGCGGCTTCAAGGATGGCCGCGTCGTGATGACAGAGAAGCGGGAGACCACTGGCCCCGCCGCGAAGTTGATCATGAATGCCGATCGACAGACGATCTCCGCCGATGGTGAAGATGTGGCGATGTTCGCGGTCGCAGTTCAGGATGCGCAAGACCGCGTCTTGCCGGTTACCGATAATGAGGTGACCTTCCGTGTTACGGGCGAGGGCAAACTGATCGGCCTCGGCAACGGCGATCCTACCAATCAGGAACCCGACAAGGGCGCATCGCGAAAGGCCTTCTCCGGTTACTGCATGGCCCTCGTTCAGTCGACAAAAAATGCCGGCGGTATCACCATCGAGGCAACGTCTCCCGGGATCGTAACAGCCAGCGTTACAATTACAGCGACGGCGGCGAAGCTTCGTCCGCAAGTGGAAGTTTGGGAGCGCCCGGTGCCCACGGGTTCGGGCGTTACAGGCTTGTGGAGACCAGTCCCGGCAGCCCCGGGCGGGTCCCCTTTGCTGGCGATGCTCGCGGGAGGCGGCGACATGGTTTACACGCTGCAGCAGCAGGGAAGCAAGCTGACAGGAAGCGTGGAAGGGGGCAGCGGCGGCTTCCTTGGCGGCGACGATGTGCCGGCACCGATCGAAGACGGCAAAGTCGATGGCGACAGTATCTCCTTCAAAGCGGGACGGAGCACCTACACGGGAACTGTGAAGGACGGCGAGCTAAATTTGCAGCGCTCGGTTGTTTTTCCCTTCGCGAGACCGGCGCCCGTGAAAGAGGTCCCTGGGGGGCCAGCGATCGGGCCGAAGCCGGACGGTTCGGACCCGTCGCTCGGAGCCTTCAAATTGCCTCCAGGCCTGCCAGTGGTCCTGCGTCGAGCAAAGCAGTGAAGAGCGAGCCAAGCCTACGTGTAGAAGCTATGATGGCGTGCTAAGCCGGCGCTTCGTCAACGAACTTGCGAAACGCCTCAACCACCCTGTTGGGCATCTCGTCGCGGTTCCGCTTTGTCAGGAGTTCGTGTCCCGTGCCGTCGACGGGAAGAAGTTCTGTGCGTGTATTGATGAGCGTCAAGGCGGCTGTCATCTCGTCGATTGCGCCGAATCCGTCCCTTGTGCCGTGAACGAAGAATGCAGGCGTTTGGAGTTGCGCGAAATGCCCGGTCCTCAGCTCGCTCGGCTTTTGCGGCGGATGAAGCGGGTAAGAGAGCAGTAGCAGCGCATCGACGAGACCCGGCTCAGCCGCGGCGAGCATCGAGGCTTGCCGCCCTCCGTAGGAATGACCGCCTAGAAACACGCGGCCAGAGGTTTGCTTCCGCGCGGATGACACAGCGGCTCCCAAGCCCGCCTGATCACGCTCTGCACTCCCGCGTGGCGGCGGTCCATGGGGCCGCGCCTGCCGGAAGGGAAGATCGCACCGAAGGACCGTCCATCCCGAAGCGCAAAATGCATTCGCGAGCGCCACAAGAAGCAGGGCGTTACTGTTCGCTCCTGCGCCGTGGGTCAGGACGAGGCAATCCCCACCCGAAGCTGCGGGAGAGTGCAGAAATCCTCTCACGGCTGGTTCACTGGTAGATAGGTCTGTGAATTCGCGATAGTCGCTCATAGCGTTAGCGAGTCCTGTCAGCCAGGTCGAAGGATGCCTAGAGTGGGCTTCCTAACTCGGAAGATTATGATAGTGTCGAAGAGCTTTCCCACTATTTGAAAGACGGGATCTCTGCCTTGAATCGTTTCATGCTTCCTGCCGCTTTTGGGCTAGGGCTCATGCTGAGCGCCTCCCTATCCTTCGCCGCCAAAAATCAGGGCCAGCTCCCACCCAGAGTAATTGAGAATGGACTGCCTATCGTTTTCGAGCCCGTCGGTGTGGGCGGTCCGAATGGAGCGGCTATGCTCGGACGTGCGGCCGGCTTGACCATGGGCTTCCGTCCGAGAGTGGTCGACGTCGGCTTCCAGGGTAAGAAGACGAGCCAACTAGAAATCGAGTTTAAGGGAGCTAGTTCGACGGTCCCCGCCGGTACAAATCTCCTGAAGAGTCAGACGAACTACCTTCTCGGTGCTGATCCAGCGCATTGGCGGACGCATGTCCCGAACTACTCGAAGGTGACTTACGCCGGATTGTACCCCGGCATCGATGCCATCTTTTACGGTAACGGCCAACAGATGGAGCATGACTTCGTCGTGTCTCCCGGGGGAGACTACCGGCAGATTCGTATGCATCTTTCCAGCAATGCCAGCGCTTCCGTGGGCAAAGATGGCGCACTGCTCATCGCGCTGCCCGATGGGTCGTTGCAGATGCAAAAGCCCCTCGTTTACCAGGAAGAGAACGGCAAACGGCAGCAGAGAAGCGGGAAGATTATCCTCCTGTCCGATCGCGAAATCGGCTTCTCGATCGCGGAATATGACTCGCGCCAAACCCTGGTGATTGATCCGGTCCTTAGCTTCGCAACCTATCTTGACGGCAGCACCGGCATGGATTGGATCCATGCCCTGGCAGCCGACGCCGCCGGAAATATCTATGTTACCGGCAGCACCTCCTCCTCCGACTTCCCATCGGTCAAGCCAGAGCAGCCAGCAAACATGGGATATGGAGACGCCTTCATCGCGAAGCTGGATCCAACCGGCCATACGCTGATCTATTCAACCTTTCTCGGGGGAACGAATACCGACGAAGCCGAGTCGATCGCCGTCGATGGAAACGGAAATGTAGTCGTGAGCGGCACCTCGGAGTCGCGCGACTTCCCACAGGCCGGCAAGCTCTCAAGCGCCAACCCGAACTACACCAACACTTACAACTTCATCGCGTCGCTCGATGCGACTGGGGCGAGCTTGCGTTACTCCGGGTTTCTCGGCGAAACGTTGGGAGACCACGACGACTCGACGCCGCGGCTGAATCGTGTCGCCTTCGATCCACAGGGGAATGCCTATATCGCAGGCAAGACGGACGACCCAAGTTTCACAATCACCCCTGGCGCATACGGCAGAGCGGTTGCGCCGTACCCAGCAGATGACACGCTTTTTATCGCGAAGATCCAAAGCGATGGAGCTTTTGCATACGCAGCGACAATACCTGAAGTACCGGTGCAGCATCAGCTTGGTTCGAATGCCGGAGGGATCGATATTGGCAATATTGCAGTTGACCTGACCGGTGCAGTAATTCTCGGAGGAACCGCTGGCAGCGACCTGCCGACGACGTCCGGGACGCTCGAGCCGACACTCCCGAGCGGGAGCAACGGCGGCGGCTTCGCCCTGAAACTAAACCCAGCCGGCAGTGATCTCATCTTTTCGACCTATTTGCCGGGAGGTGGAGTAAGTGATCTCGCAATAAGCTCGTTGGGGAATGTCTATCTTGCGGGCGCAACAAACGATTCGACGCTCCCGACAAGCGCAAATGCGTTCCAGAAGACTCAAGTCCCACGTGGCTTGGATTCCACCGTTGCGGGCTACGTCCTTGAATTGAGCGGCGACGGCACCGCGGTTGTATCCGCCACTTACTTTGGGGGTACAACAGCCCAGGGCACGGGCTCCACGGCGATCCAGAGCATTTCTCTGGACGCCCATGGTAACGTCGATATCGCGGGTTCAACCGGGGCGGCGGATCTCCCGCTAAAAAATCCTCTGGTTTCGATATTGAATCAAACCGGACTCGGCTCTGTGGATTCCGCTCTTTTCGCCGCTCAGCTGAGCGCAGATCTTTCAACGCAGCAATTTGGCACCTTTCTCAGCGCTAATGACGGTGGCTCAGCCTTGGGAGGATTTGCAGTCGATGCGAGTAGCCACTTTCTTCTTGGCGGCTCGAGTTATTCCAAGAACTTCCCGACCACTGCGGGAAGTTTTCAGCCGTCTCCTCCGACAGGTTCATACTCGGGCGACAGATGGAACTTCATCGCAAAAATCGATCTCTCTGTTCCCGCACCGTCGATGTGCTTTGATACGACCAGCGTCAACTTCGGCCCGGTCCTCGTGTATACCGTTGGAAACGCAACCGTCAACATCACAAACTGCGGCAACGCCCCTCTGACACTGGCGAGTGTCACATCGAGCGATCCAACAGTGACAGCGACACAGAACTGTACCGGTATCCCCGCGGCCGGTGTTTGTCAGTTGCAACTCGCTTATGCGCCGACGGCGCCAGGTAACGTATTCGGGAATCTGAATCTCTCCAGCAACAGCGCCACATCGCCGCAACTCGTTAGCTTCATCGGAACGGCCGGTTCTCCGCAGGTCTATGTCCCGTCAACTATTGCATTCGATCCCCTGCTCGTAGGGGAGACGGGATCGGGGGGAATCGCCTTCCTTTCAAATTACCAGGGCAACGGCGCCTTCATTCTCTCGCAGGCCGCCATCACGGGGGATTTTCAGATCGTTCAGAACACCTGCACCGCTCCGGTTCCGGTCGGCGGATACTGCTATATCTATATAAACTTCAGCCCCACCGCCGCCGGAACACGGACCGGTGTCCTGACCCTGACCGACAACCTCACGCCGACGGTCCAAACCATCAGTCTCTTCGGAACAGGCCTCACCTCAGCGCCGGCGCCGACTATCACCGTGATCCCGGCGATCTATATGGGCACGCCGGTGAGTCAGGCGCTGAGCGTCTTTGGAACAGGATTTATGCCCAACTCCACCATCTTGTGGAATGGCAGCCCCCGGACGACTTACTACGACGGGGAGACTCTTCTGGTCGCCGACCTGTTGCCGGCCGACCTTCAGCAAGTCGGCGAGGCCCAGGTAACGGTGACTACGCCCGCGCCTGGTGGTGGCACGACCGCGCCTTACACGGCAACCATATATGGCATGCTGCAAAACGTGTCCGTTGTGCGCGAAGTCTTTGAGACTCACAGCCAGTTGATCTACGCGACGGTGTCAAAGACATCGAGTACTTATGCCAACAGCGTCGTCGCCATCGATCCAGTCAAGATGCAGGTCGTGAAGACACTCCTCACCGGCAACGGTCCCAATGCCATCGCGGTCTCAGACGACGGCTCAATGCTGTATATCGGCCTCGACGACATTCTCTCGGTGACCCAGGTCTCTCTCCCGGGCGGAACGCGGAATTTCACTCTCACATTACCCAGTGTGTCCCTAAACAACGGTATTGACGTCTATCCCGACATTATCGCCTCGGGCCTCCATGTAGTTCCAGGGCAACCGCACACCTGGCTGGTCGGGCTTTGCGAGTCCTCCGTAGAGCCATGCGGACTTGGGGTTGCGGTTTTCGACGACGCAAAGATGCGGCCAACCGAGGCGCTCGAAGACCAGCTCACGGCGAGCAGCTTCGTCTTCGTCAACGATCCGACCGTCGCTTATTCCACAGAGTTTGACAGAGAGCCCCCGGATATGTCGGCTTACAAGATCACCGCCAGTGGCATAACGCGCACCGCTGTCAGCCCGTTTCTTCCTGGCGTTGGCGGTAGCGTCTTGCTGAGCGACGGGACATCGATCTACGACAGCATCGGACAGGTAATCGATCCGGCTACCTTGGCGGTCCAATCCACTTATCCGCAGGCTAATCCCTACGCAGCGCTGGGTACCTCGGGGTTTACCGTCGATGAATTGAACCAGCGTCTCTACTTCGTAGGTCCTCCGACTTCGACATTCATTGACAATGCATCTGTCTCATTATTGGCCGTCGGCAAGACCGCGATGAATACCATCGGCGAGATTGACTTCCAGGCGCCGACTAACTTCATCAGCAGCATCGAGCGCTTCGGCACAAACGGCATCGCCATCAACCAGGGCAGCGACTGGCTGTTCGTCAAGACCAGTCTCGCGCAATCAATCGCGCCGGGGATAATAGCCCTCAGCCCTAACTATGGAGCAATCGCCGCCTCGGTCAACATTAGCGGCGCCAGCTTCGGGGCGACCGAGGGCGACGGCTACGTTCAGGTGAACGGAGCAAAGTCGCAGATTATCTCCTGGTCGAACAGCGCGATCACGGTCCGCGTTCCTTATAACGGCGCCCCTGGACGGGGCTCGGTCACAGTGACCGCGAATGGGCAGAAGAGCAACGCTGTTCCGTTCACCCTTTATGCCTTCCCGGCAATCACCAATGTTTCGGTATCGAGCGGGACGCCGGGGACACCGGTGACAATCACTGGGACAAACCTGCTGGATGGCGGAAGCAACGCAAGCGTCACCTTCAACGGCACTCCAGCGACGGTCACGAGAGACAGCGCCACGAGCATTCAGGTCAGTGTGCCGACGGGGGCGACATCCGGGCAGTTGCGCATTACGGTCAACGGCGTCTCGCTCGAGGCGGTGGCCAACTTCTTGGTGGAACCGAGCTTGCCTAACATCACCAGCATCAGCTCTCACTACGGTGCGATCGCAGCGTCGATCAACCTCACAGGGAACTTCGGCGCGACCGAGGGCGGTGGCTACGTCCAGGTAAACGGCGCGAAATCCCAAGTGACGGCATGGTCGGGCACCGCCATCACCGTTCGTGTACCCTACAACGGCGCGCCTGGATTGGGGGCGGTCACCGTAACCGCAGATGGGATAAGGAGCAATGCCCTTCCGTTCACGCTTTACCCGTTTCCGGCCATCACTGGCGTTTCGGTGTCCACAGGAACTCCGGGAACACCAGTGACGATCACAGGCTCTAACCTGCTGGATGGCGGTGGCAAGGCGAGCGTCGCCTTTAACGGTACTCCGGCGACGATCACGAGTGACACTGCCGCGAGCATCGGGGTGAGCGTTCCGACCGGTGCAACATCAGGTCAGTTGCGCATCACGGTGAACGGCGTCTCGCTCGAAGCGCCCAACTTTGTAGTAGAGCCGAGTCTTCCAAATATCACCGGCATTAGCTCCAGTTATGGAGCGATCGCAGCGTCGATCAACCTTACGGGAAACTTCGGCGCGACTCAGGGTGCCGGCTACGTTCAGGTCAACGGCGCAAAGTCGCAGGTAGTCGCCTGGTCGAATAGCGCCATCACTGTTCGTGTGCCTTACAACGGATCTCCTGGATTGGGATCGATCGCGGTCACGGCCGATGGGATAAAAAGCAATACGGTTCCATTCACGCTCTATGCCTTCCCGGCCATCACTGGCGTTTCGGTGTCCAGCGGGGCGGCGGGAACGCCGGTGACCATTACCGGGACCAATCTTCTCGATGGCGGAGCCAAGGCGAGCGTCACCTTTAATGGCATTCCAGCGGCAATTACCAGCGACACCGCGACGAGCATTCAGGTCAGTGTGCCAGCGGCCGCGACATCAGGTCAGTTGCGAGTTACGGTGAATGGGGTTTCGCTCGAAGCTGCGGCCAACTTCGCGGTGAACTGAGCGAACCGCTGTTGTATTGATTCAGGTTCAATATCCACTAAGCATGGAAGCTCATCGAGCGGGATGACAGTCTCAGGCCTTATAAAACGGTCCAGTCAATGAATTGCCGGCGAAAACGATGGCTGCGGGACTCTTGGATACGCGTTGCTCTGCTTTCCGATCGCGCTCCATTTAAGCAGCGGCAGCAGGGACGAGTAATCGTCCGTCCATAAGCGCAACCCGGGAATCTCCCGCAGTGGCTGGGAGGCATTGGCGATCTCCGGACGCAACAGTAATTCCGGATCGGCGCTCATCAGCAGCCAGTCTGCCGCGAAGAGACCGCGCGCCTCGTCGCCTTCCGAGTGGACCAACACCGCTTGCAGGCCGGCGTTGCGCGCCTGCAAGGCTAGCTGGGGAGCGAGGTCGACATACTGGCTTGAGATGTGGAAGACAATCGTTCCATCGGGCCGAAGGCGGCGGCGATAGAGAGCGATCGCCTCGGCGGTGAGCAGGTGGATAGGGATGGCGTCACCAGAGAATGCATCGAGCACCAGCACGTCGTACGGCGGTGAAGAAGATTCTCGAGCCAGTGATAGCCGCGCATCGCCGAGCTTCACATCAATGCTGGCCGGCGAATCATGTAGGTAGGTGAAGAGCGCGCGAGCGAGCCGTTCCACCAGCGGATTGATCTCGTAGAAGGTGATATCGTCGGCCGCCTTGCCATAGGCGGCAATCGTTCCCGTGCCCAGGCCAACCACGCCGATTCGGCGGGGACGATCTCCGCAGCATAGGTCCAGCGCCAGACCCACTCCCGAACTGCGCCCGTAATAAGACGACGGCTGGGTGCGGAAGCCGTTGCCGAAGAGCTGCGTCCCATGCTGGATACGGCCGTGAAAGAGCGTGCGCGTAGTCTCGGCCTCCGGCGGCAGGTGGGTTTCGGTCACCCGTAGCGAACCATAAAAGCTGCGCAGCTCGGCGATCGCATCTTCGTCCATGGCCGCTGCCTGCGCGAAGGCGATGTAGACAAGTCCCACCGCAGCGGCCGACCAGATGGCTCGCGCCGCCCACCCGGATTGCCAGGTGGTGGCCAGAGCGGCCGCGGCCAGCACGATTGCTGTGATCGCCAGGTCTTGATTGGCGCGAAAGATGTTCGGCGAAACCAGACCGACGAGGATAGCGCCGATCGCCGAGCCGAACGAAATCATCAGGTAAAACCCGGTCAGCTCCGGTGCCGAGGGGCGTAACCGGTACAACTCCGCATGGCAGAAGAGACACGCAAAGAAGAGCGCGCCGGTATAAACCGGAATCGACACCGCCAGCGGAAGAGCGCTTCGACTGGTGTAAAGCAGATAGGCAAATACCGCCAAAGTGAGGGCGAGCATCCTCACCGAGATAAAACGCGGCCACGCGCGCGGCGAGGCAAACGCCACCACAAAACTCAGCAGGTAAGCGGCCAGCGGCACGATCCACAGCAGCGGAATGGCGGCAACGTTTTCGCCCAGATGGTTCGTTACCGCGCAGAGCAACATCGAGGCGCAGCCGGGCAGCAACAGCCAGAGCATCCATGGGCGGCCGGTTGCGGTGAAGGCGTCCGCCTCGTTCTGAGGCTCGCCCCGCACCGCCTCCCTCTGACGCCAGGCCAACGCTCCACAAAGCGCGGCGAATGCGCAGAAGGCCACTCCCCAGGTCACGGCCTGCGAATGCAGCGCCAGGTCTGCCTCGAAGATTGCCGGATAAAGAATCAGTGCCAGCAGTGATCCGCCGTTCGACAAGGAAAATTGCCACCACGGCGGGAGTCTTGCCACACTGGCCTTGGCCTGCCAGGCCTGCAGCAGGGGACTGGTGGCGGCGAGGGCGAGAAATGGCAAACCGATGGTCGCCGTGAGCATCCACAGCAACGCCCCCACCGGATGCCAGGTGACGGTTGTCTCCGCTGGATGGACGCGCACCCCCAGGCTCAGCACCGCCACACCCAGTAGCGCGATGTGGCCCGCAGCTTGCGCTCGAGGGGTCAGGCGGCTGACCAGCAAATGCGCATAGAGATATCCAGCCAGCAGCGCGCATTGGAAGAAGACCAGGCAGGTGATCCACACCGCCGACGAGCCGCCGAAGACCGGCAACAACCGCCGTGCAGCGATCGGTTCCAGCAAGAACAGCAGGAATGCCGAAAGAAAGGTGACGCCGGCGTAGAGTGCGGGGGGCAGCTTCATCCAAAAATGGCCGAAGTCCGGCCCGCTCAATCTAAATCGCCAAAGCGGCCTCGTCCACCAGAGCTACTGCGACAGATGCGGCGGAGTCTGAAGTGCCGATGCGGGCGTGAAGCGCCGTGGCGGCGGAGGAGGGTCGGGAATGAAGCGATGCGGCGGCTCCGGGATCACGATCTGCGTAGATCGAAGCGAGTTTGCATCCGGGGCGGCAGGCATTGCTGGCGGCGATGGTGGAGTGACCATCGTTGCGGCAACCGGAGCAAGGGGTGTTGCCGGAACTGGAGGCGCGACCACCGCTTCCTTCGCCGGAAGCGCAGGCTGAGCTATAGGAGACTCGGCGATGACCGCAGATGAAGTGACCGGCGGAGGAGCAGCGATCGGCGCAGGCTGGGACACAGCAGAGACGGCTCCATGCCCGGAGGCAGCTGGAGACGCAGATTCGGGCGATGCAGAAGCCGCGACCGCCGAGGGGGCGGAGATCGCCGCGGGCGCCACCGGCGTCGCAGGCTGAGATGCCAGAGGCATTGCCGCTGCCGGCTGCTCCATCGGTGTACTTGGAACGGGAGGATTGCTGGCTGCGACCGCAGGCGTTCTCGCGCCAGCCGGCGTCGCTGCCTCGAGTAACTCCGGCATCCTATCCACTGGCCGTTCTTCCCGAGATGCCGCCATCAGTCTCCCGCTGGACGAGAAAGACAGCGCCCACACCTGATAGGTCGTGGCGCTGCTTCGGATGGAAATCAGCTGCCGGCTTCTCCCCTTCTCAAGAAACTGCAGCGTCGGTACCGGAGCCTGAAACGTCGCCGCCTCGAGCGACGGCGAACGCAGCGCGGAGGGTTCCGCTCCAACCATAGCAAGGTAACAAAGCCCGCGCAGCACGATCGGCGCTCTTCCCGCCTTGATTTCGGCGAGGGCTGCGCTGCCGACCGGCGCCGCATCGACCGCCTGGTTGAATGTCTCCAAGGAATGAGGGCTCGAGTACGCCGGAACGAATGGCGTAACTCCGAAATGGAGGATTGGAATGATCTGGACCGGGCTGCGCCCGCTGCTGTCGCCAGGGGACAAGATCGCGGTGAAGCGTGAGATGGCCCCGTTCGGCGAGACGCTCTCGTAGGCCAGCAAGACGTCATGAGGCGCGAAAGGGCAGGCGATCTCCCGGTAGTCGTAGGAGGCGTCGAGCGTGTAGCCATAAATCCCGGCCGAGCGTGCTACAGAGTCTTGCATGTTGCTGGCGAGGCGGGCGTGCTCGGGCGACATTTGCTGCGGCGGGAGAAGCGCAATCGCGATCGATTCGGCAGTCGCGGGGGTTGTTTGTGCCCCTGCCGAAAGCGCTCCCAAAGCCACACACGTGGTCGCCAACAAGCGGATGGCCGTGAGTCTGCGGCGGCGTCTCATGAGCGGCAACTCGAGAGACTCCTCGGAAAAGGAAAGGCAGCCAAACGGCTGCCTTTCTCGCCTCTGTACGACCCTCGCATTAGTGGGCCGCAGGTTTGTGGTGAACCGGCGCCGCTTTGGGCTTTGCCGGGGCGGGAACCGCGCCGCCGCTCATGATGATCATGGGCGGGGTTTTGGTGTAGGAGTCGAAGGTGGCGTCATATTTCACGCTCGCCCCGACTGCGGGAACGTCGGTAAGTGGCTTGGCCATATTTACCGTGAAGTCGGCTGTCTTGGGAGTCGCCTGCTGGGCGTCGGGAGAGACCGCCAGTTGAACGGAGTCGGCAGTAGCTTGAACCACAACTCCGGGGACTTCGGTGACGACGCCTTTCATCGTTGCCCAGACTGCGTCGGCATCCGCCTGGTTGCCGTTCGCCAGGACGAACTCCTTGTCCGAGAGGGCCATGGTCTTGATGTCGGTCGGAGGACCTGACGTCGGATACAGAGCCTGGTGGGCGAGGGTTTCGGGCGATGGCGGCGGAGGTGCAGCGGTGATCGAGAACGTGGCCGGCGGAGTTGCGTTGGCCTTGGCCGCTACCTTGACTGCGTCAAAGCCATCCATGGTGCCGTGATACTTCTTGTACCAGTATTCCGCGGCCTTCTCCACGTCAGCCTGATAGGCAGCGGGAGCGTATTGCGCGGCGCGGGTTAGGTAGAAGATGCCGTTCGGCAGGTCGGCGGGATCCTTGTCTCCCACGTATGCCTGGCCGAGCATGTAGGTCTCGTTGATTCCGGGTGCGTTGGCCGGAGCAGTGAGGTCGGGATAGGACTTCAGTTCTTTCTGATAGTTATCGATCGCGTCTTTGTAGTCTTTCTTGCCCACATCGTCGGTAGCGATAGCGCTCAGGAAAATGGGTGTGGAAGCTGTCTTGAGCTTGGCGAAATCCTCCGCCGAGAGGCCGGATGCGGGGGAGGGAGCGGTCAAGGTGAGCGCGGTCTGCGCGACTTTTGCCGCGTCGTCGAGCATCGACTGGGCCGCAGCCGGGTCGGTGCCGGGTTTGGTCGCGTTGGTCTTGCTGAGGTAGACGAAGACCAGCGCGGCGCGCAGGTTGTTGGGGTCGCCGTCCAGGATACGCTTGGCCGTCTTCAGCATATTGGCCTGGTCGCCGGCCTGTTGATAGGCGGTCAGCAACTGGTTCAACATCGAATCTTTAACGACGGTTTGCGGATACTTGGTAAGGAAGTCTTCGATCGACGCGGCCTTCGCGGCGGGGGTCGATTGCCCCACTGCATTCGAGTAGGCGTTGTATTCCGCCGGGTCCTTGATGGTGACCTGGTCCTGTGCGAAAACAAACGGCGTCGCGCAAAGTGTGCTGGTGGCGAGGGCCAACACTGAGGCTAATACGACCTTCTTCATCTAACGCTCCTGGGAACTGCTTGTTTCAATGCCGCGTGCGCGGTACGACATACCGGAGAATACTCTCTGCGGGAGGAAACGCGTGTAAACGTTCACCTCGATAGGTTGATTGCTGGATTATATGAAGCACCGGTGTACGTGACAAGCAAAGTGTTTGCTGCCTGCTCATACCAATATCCGTGAGATGAGGCATTCTGGCAACGGGTGATTTCCCGGCGGAGCATATTTTCCAGCTGGCCGCATGACGCCGGTAAGCGGAATTCTGAACGACAACGATGATTGGGAGAAACAGGCAATCGTATGGCTGATATAGAAAATGGAGCATTGCAGGGACAGGTCGCCGTGGTCACCGGGGCGGGACGCGGCATCGGCCGGGCGATCTCCCTGCGTCTGGCGAGGATGGGAGCGTCGGTGTTCCTCGTCGCTCGCGACCCGGAACGAATCGAAGCAGTGCGCGCGGAAATTGAAGTTGCCGGCGGTCTCGCCGAAGCGGCTTCCTGCGACTTGACCCAACCGGAGTCCGTCGCAGCCTTGGGTGGCCGGATCAGCGAAACCCGCGGGCGCTGCGACATCCTGGTCAACAACGCAGGCATCGGAAATCAGGGGCGGCCGCTGCACGAGTTGCCGGTCTCAGACTGGGACCTGTTGATGGCGACCAACCTTCGCGCCCCATACTTGATGATCCGGGCCTTCGCGCCAATGATGATCGCAGCCCGCCGCGGCCATATCGTGAACATCTCCTCGCTCGCAGGCAAGAACCCGCTGCCCAACGGCGCTGCCTATTCTGCCTCCAAATGGGGGCTGAATGGACTTACCTATTCGGTCGCCGAGGAGCTTCGCCCTCATGGCATCCGGGTCGCCGTAATCGCTCCCGGCTCGGTGAACACCAGGTTCGCCAGCGGCCCGGACTGGTCCGGGAAAGATCCCGCAACCAGAATCCAGCCGGAGGATATAGCCTCGGTCGTTGCGATGCTCGTCACTCAGGCCCCGCAGAGCTTCATCAGCGAGGTGCTGGTGCGGCCCACACAGAAGTAAAGCGCCGATTCAGGCGGCATCTTCCTCCCCGGCCGCCGAGTCGAATAGATGCAAGGTCGACGCAGTTTCTTGTCCGACGCGAACCTAGCGGAAGTACGATGGAAGAGTAGCACCTTTCATTTTCGCGTGTATCCAACCGGATACCCAAATATATAGGGCCAGGGACTGCTTATCCACAAGATGTAGGGCCACTCATGTTGACCCTGATAGTAGCGGGGGATAGCATTTTCATAGGCTCTGTTCCGCTCTGAGCATTCCGCCCTTCACTGAAAGAACAGGTTGTCGACCATGTTGAAACTGAAGAAGATCCAGATTCTGGGGTTCAAGTCGTTTTGCGATCGCACTGATGTGCAGGTCCCCGGGCACGGGATTGCCGCCGTGGTCGGCCCCAATGGCTGCGGCAAGTCGAACATCCTCGACGGCGTGAGCTGGGTGCTGGGCGAGCAGAGCGCCAAAACGCTGCGCGGCGGCAAGATGGAAGACGTCATCTTCGCCGGCACCCGCGATCGCAAGCCGCTGGGCATGGCCGAGGTTTCGCTGACCCTCATCGATCCCGAGGCCTACGACGGTCCGCTCCCGCTCGAACCCGAGGTCGATGTCCAGGATGAATTCCTCGAAGATTGGAACGAAGAGGAACTCCGGGCGCAACGGGCAGTGGAAGTTGAGGAGATCATCGCCGAGGCGCAGCCCGGACAGACCTTTGAAGGCGAAGTCAAGGCGCCGGCGGCCGCCGTCCAGCCCGGAGTCGAAACGCAAACGTCGGTGGTGCTCAAAATTCGCCGCCGCAAATTCCAAAACGCTCCACGGCGCGGCGAGATCGTCATCACGCGGCGGCTCTTCCGCACCGGCGACAGCGAATACCTGCTCAACGGCAAGCTCTGCCGGCTGCGCGATATCCAGGACATCTTCATGGGCACCGGCCTCGGGCCGGAATCCTACGCGATCATCGGCCAGGAACGCATCGGGCAATTGCTGAGCTCGAAACCGCATGATCGCCGCGCCATCATCGAAGAGGCCGCCGGTATTACCCGCTTCAAGACCAAGAAGCGGCTCGCCGAGCTGCGGCTGGAGCAGTCCCGGCAGAACCTCGCCCGCGTCAACGACATTTTTGAAGAAGTCGAGAAGCAGGTGAACTCCCTCAAGCGCCAAGCCGCCAAGGCCGAGCGCTACGGAGCCCTTCGCGACGAACTGCGGTCTCGCCTGCGAGTCGTGCTGGCGAGCAAGATCTCCGAGATGGATGCCGAGCAGGCATTCCTGGCTGCCGAGATGGCAGCGCTCTCCGTTGAGATCGACTCACAGAGCGCCCAGGTAGATTCCCTGCAAACGGAATATTCCGCCGGGACCACCCGCGGGTACGCGTTGGACGTCAGCGCCAAAGAAGCTTCAGGCCGGGCCAGCCAGGCTGCAGTCGAGTTGGAGCGCGCCGTCTCCCGCCAAACCTCGAACGAAGAACGCATCGCGGAGCTGGATGCCCGCATGGCGGCGGGCGCCGGAGAGCTCAGCCAGGCAAAGCAGCACCTCGACGGCCTCACCGCCGAGCGCGAGGCGCAACGCGCCTTCCTTGAAACTGCTGCGGCGGAGGCGGAAGGTTTTCGCCGCCAGGCCCAACAGAAGCAGCAGCAGGTTCGCGACGCCGCCCACGCAGTAGGTATTGCCGAGCAAAGCCTCGAAAATGGGCGTCGCCAGTCGGTGCAGTTGCTCCAGCAGGCGGCCCAGGCGCGGAACCAGACCTCGCAGGCCGAGGAATCGCTCGCCGCGCTGGAGCGCGAAGCCACGCGGCTGGCCACGGAAATGGCCACGACCCGCCGCGATCTTGATTCGCTGGGTGCGGAGCGCGGGCAGCTCTCCATGAACTTCGAGTCGGTGACTGCCACACTCGAACGCCTGGAGCAGGAGATTAGTCAGCTTCGCGCCGAGATCGCGGCAAAGCGCGAGGAAGAGTCCGCCGCTAAGCGGCGCGGCGATCAGCTTCGCGCCGAGCACGCGACACTGTCTGGACGCAGGACCTCGCTCGAGTCGCTGATTCGCGATCACAGCTATTCGACCGACACAGTAAAAAAGCTTCTGCAGCAGAACTCGCTCGGCGGCGCGCTCGCGCCTGCCGGTACGCTCGCGGACTTTCTCGAAGTCAACGGGCAATACGAGAGTGTCGTCGATGAGTTTCTCCGCGACGAGCTGAACTACGTCGTCGTGAAGAGCTGGGAGTCGGCCGATGAGGGCATGCGCCTGCTCAAGCACGATGTCGACGGCCGCGCGACTTTCCTCGTGCATCCCGATGATGCGCAGGCAAAGTTTTCTTTCGCCGCCGGCGCCGCACTGGGCAGCTATGAAGCGCGGCAGGGCGTCGTGCGCCTGAAAGACTGCATTCGCGTACTCGACGGATTTGGCTCCTCGCTGGAAGTGATCCTGCCCAAGTTGCGCGAGGGTTACGTCACCCCCGATGCGGATACCGCGCGGACTCTGGCGCTCGAAAATCCCCACGCGTTTTTCCTCGCGCCTTCGGGCGAGTGCTTCCATAACGTCACCGTGACCGGCGGCAAGCCGAGCATCGAGGGGCCGCTGGCGCTCAAGCGCGAACTCCGCGATGCGCAAAAGAAGCTGGAAAAGGTCGAAGTCGAGTTGAGTCAGGCTGACTTCGCCGCCGCCTCGCTGGCAAAGTCGATCGCCGAGTTGACTCGCATCTCGGAGGCGAAGAGCGAGGAGCGTCGCACCGCCGAGCGCGAGAGCGCCAACCACACCGCCGCGCTGCGCCAAATGGATACCGAGGTGCAAAGGCTCGAGCGGCGTTCGCAGGAATCGACCCTCGAGAGCGAGCGCAACCGCGATGCGCGGCGCGCAAAACACGAGTTCATCGCGCACAAGCGCGAAGAAACCCAGCAGCTTGAGGCCCAGCAGGAGTCCGCTGAATCCGCACTCGCTGCCTTGCGGCAGTCGGTCGAGGAGTTGCGCAACGCCCGCGAGGCTGCGCAAAACGAAGCTTCGACGGTCTCCGCAGAATTGGCCGGGCTCGAAGAGCGCCGCCGCGGCGCGGAGGCCGCTTTCGCGC
Organism: uncultured Acidobacteriaceae bacterium; assembly: GCA_963790505.1. Classification (GTDB taxonomy): domain Bacteria; phylum Acidobacteriota; class Terriglobia; order Terriglobales; family Acidobacteriaceae; genus Acidisarcina. Next base: position 278,785 of record CAWBOT010000005.1, read on the forward strand.
GTATTGATCGCATGTACGGCGACCTCGCGGCCCGCGTCCAGCAGCTTGAGCAGCAGTTGAGCGCGGCGAACGCCGAACGCGACCAGCGGCTCCGTGAGAATGAGCAGCTTGCCGTAACACGCGAACAGCTTACGCAGCTCCGCGAGCAGGCGCTCGAAGAGACGGCACGCTGGACCCGGGAAGCGGAAGCGTTGCGGACTGCGCTTGTCGAGATCGAGCAGACACTCAAAACTGCGCGTGCGCAGACCGACGCTCTCCGCGAAACCCGAAGCCAGCGGAGCGCAGCCGCGGCCAAACTCGCCTCCGATCTTCAGCACATCGAAGAAGCCTGCATCAACGACCTTGGCGTCGAAGCAGTGGCCTTGCGCGAAGACCAGGAAATCGTCCGCATCGAAGCCGGCGCACTTCCCGAGGAAGAGGAGGCGTGCCGCGGCCTGAGGCAGAAGCTCGAAGCAATGGGCCCGGTCAACATGATGGCGCTTGAGGAATATCAGGAAGCGTCGCAGCGCCACGAGTTCCTCGAGACGCAGCGTAAAGACCTGCTCGATTCGATTGAGAATACGCAGTCGACGATCAAAGAGATCGACCAGATCTCACGCACGAAATTCGACGAGGCCTTTGCCCGCATCAATGAGAACTTCAGCGTGACTTTTGCTCAGCTCTTCAATGGCGGCCAGGCGTTGATGAAGCTCACCGACGAAGAGAACTCCATCGACAGCGGCATCGATATCGTCGCCCAGCCGCCGGGCAAGAAACTGCAAAACGTACTGCTGCTCTCCGGCGGCGAAAAGGCGCTGACCGCGCTCTCGCTGCTCATCGGCATCTTCCGCTATCAGCCCAGCCCCTTCTGCGTTCTCGACGAAGTCGACGCGCCGCTCGACGAAGCCAACGTCGGCCGTCTCGCCGAAATGATCAAGGGCATGGCCGCCACGACGCAGTTCGTGATCGTCACCCACTCCAAGCGGATGATGCAGGCTGCCGATGTGATCTACGGCGTCACCATGCAGGAACCGGGCGTCTCGAAGGTCGTATCGGTGCGGCTGGGCGGCTCCGAGAAGAGCGATCGCAATGATCGAAACGACCGCCGCGTTCGTGCCGAGTCAATTGCCGATCGTGTCGCGCCGTTAGCCGAGGACGAACTTGGCGAGGCGCAACTGGCGACTATCTGACCAATCTTCGACCTCCGGTTGAAAATATTCGGGCGATGCGCAGTTGGCTCTTGACAGCCTTTTGTCGAGCGTGAGAAGGGCTGCGCCGTCCTTATGGCGCGTCGATTTTTCCTGCGTTGACAAAGTCCCTCCATCACCGCACAATCGAATCTTCAGTCGATCCCCCGAAAGGCCTCACCCTTGCCAGCTTTACTCCAAACCGAATTAGCAGACTTGCATTTGCACGCCCGTGGCAAGGTACGCGATCTTTACTCGGCCGGCGAATTTCTGCTGATGGTCGCGACTGATCGCATCTCGGCCTTCGATCATGTGCTGGGCAGCGGCATCCCCGGCAAGGGCAAGGTCCTCACCCAGCTCTCTCTCTTTTGGTTTGATTTTCTTTCCGGCATTGTGCCCAACCATTTGATCACTGCAAATGTGGATGAGTACCCGCCTGACATCGCGGCCCACGCCGACGAGCTGCGCGGGCGTTCGATGCTGGTCGCCAAGGCGCAGATGTTTCCCGTCGAGTGTGTGGTGCGCGGATACATCTCCGGATCAGGATGGAAAGACTACACGGCGACGGGTAAAGTTTGCGGCATTCCTCTACCCGCTGGTCTACGCGAGTCGGAGAAATTGCCCGAGCCGATCTTTACTCCCGCGACCAAGAGCCTCGACGGCGAGCACGACGTGAACATCTCCTTTGACGAAATGGCCGCGCGCATCGGCCGCCGCTCCGCTGAGACCCTCCGGGATCTGAGCCTCGAGATTTATAGCAAAGCGGTCGCTTATGCTGAGACCCGTGGTCTCATTCTCGCCGACACCAAGTTTGAATTCGGGCGCACGGCGAAAGGTATCGTGCTCGCCGATGAGGCCCTGACTCCGGACTCGTCACGCTATTGGCCGAGCGATTCTTATCAGCCCGGCGGCCCGCAGAAATCCTTTGATAAGCAATATGTCCGCGACTATCTGGAAGAGATTCACTGGAACAAAAAAGCGCCGGCGCCGTCATTGCCGGAAGACGTGGTCGCGCGGACCAGAGAAAAGTATTTTGAGGCGTATCGGCTGTTGACCGGTTCGCCGTTGAACGTTTGAAGCGCACGATTACTGCTGCTCACAGTTTGGAAGATTGGCATGGCTCTCATCGACTGGTTCATCGCGGCGGTACTCGTGCTATCGGTCATCGGTGCTGCGAGGAACGGTTTTTTTATTGAGGCTTTTTCACTCGCCGGAGTGGTGCTTGGTTTGCTCATTGCCAGCTGGAATTTCCAGAAACTGATGCCTTGGATATTGCACGCGATTCATACGCCGGCTGTCGCCGAGGCGATTGCCTTTCTTGCGATCGCGCTCGCAATCATGGTCCTCGCAGGCCTGGTGGGGCGCGCGCTGCACTGGTCGGCGCGCTCGATCGGCCTGGGCTGGCTCGACCGGCTCGTCGGGGCCTTGTTTGGATTTCTAAAGGGTTGCGTGGTCGTCACTCTCGGGGTCATGGCCATCGCCGCGTTTCTTCCCCGCAACGGCTGGCTCGATCATTCGCAATTTGCGCCTTATTTTCTGTCTGCTGCGCACACCACTTCCGCGGTCACACCGGTCGTGCTCGGCGAGCGGATTCGGGACGGGGTCAGGATTATTCGCGACGCGCAGCCCGATTGGCTGCGTCCGCACGCCGAGAGCGCGACGCAATGCGGCGCCGAAAATACGGCGGCAGGGTAATGGATTTGGACGGCGGGACAACGACGAAGGATGCCGGGCAAAACACCGGCAAGAAAGAGGTTCCATTGAAGCGAGAGCTGGACAGTCTGGTGGCACACATGCAAGCCGGGGGCATTACCTACGCTGAAGGCGTTCGCGAGTTCAAGAAACGCTTCATCCTGGAAGTGCTGGCACGGCACCGCGGTAATCAATGCAAGGCCGCGCGCGAACTGGGCATGCACCGTAATACCTTGAGCCGCACGATTGCCGAGCTTGATCTGAATCCGGCGCAGATACGCCGTGGACTGAAGCGCCCGCCCAGAAGCGACCGCCCCCTCATGGATCTGCGGCGGACGGGAAATTCCTAGCCTGAAATGGCACTCCCGGGAACCTCCGCAAGCCTTGCTTCCGTCCAACCCGGTTCTTGAAAAAGTGCTCCGTCGGGAGCTCTCCCATAGAATGAAACCAGAGGCTGCTGCGCATACGCGCGGCGGCTCTATGCCTTCATTGGAAGGGGATCCGACCTATTTCGACTTCAACCGCAGCCTCCTCCGGGCCGCTGGCCTCCGCGCCGGCTGAAGAGCCACGCGTCTTCCTGCGCGAGGGCTTCCTATGGGACTTGGAGCCGGCCTATCTCTTCGACATCGACGGCACCCTGCTTCGCAGCCAGGACCGCATCCATTACACCTCGTTCTTCTCCAGCGTGAAAAGTGTGATGGGTCGCGACCTCGTGCTCGATGACGTCGTCGTGCATGGCAACACCGATCCCGGCATTCTTAGGGACGCCTTTCGCGCCGCAAAGCTCGAAGACGCGGAGTGGCATCCGATGCTGGAAGACATTCTCGATGTCATGCGCGCCGATGTGCTGGGGAAACGCGATGCTCATGCAGTTGCGCGTGATGCCTGGCGTCGCTGCGACGTTGGCGCATCTCCAGGCGAAGGGCGCGGCGCTTGGCGTGGCTACCGGCAACCTCGAAGCGATCGGCTGGCTCAAGATCGAGGTCGCCGGGCTGCGCGATTGGTTCACCTTCGGCGGATTCAGCGACCGCTTTGCGGTGCGTGCCGAGATGATCGGCCACGCCGCCGCGATGGCGCGCGCGATTGTCGGCTCGGATGCGTCTGTCTGCGTAGTGGGGGACACGCCCGCTGATATCTCCGCGGCGCAGGCGAACTATCTTCCCGTAATCGCGGTAGCCACCGGGCGATACTCTTTCAACGAACTCTTGGACTGCAATCCCGACGTATGCGCGACCACCCTCGAAGCACTGTTAGAGCAAACCCGGCAGGGCGAGTGACACACGCGCGTCATCGTCTTCGCAGCTGGCTTGGCTGGGGAATGAGCGCCGGAGTCATTGCAGCAATCGCTTCCTTGCCCGTCCCAGGCTTCGCGCAGGCGCCGGATGCGGCTGACGCCCAGCAGTCTCCCCCGTCTGACTCTCAGCCGCAGCTGCTCGAGGAGTCCACGCGCCAATTTCCTGCAGCGACGACTGCGCCATCGGCAAATGCCGCCCAACCCGCGGCTGGAGCGACTGCTGCAGCCAGCGTGCCTCCGGCTGCTCCGTTGCCTGAAAGCAGCCATCCCGGCGGGAAAGAGCAGCGCAAAGCAGAAAAGCTCTACCTGCAGGGAGCGAAGTTCATCGAGCAGGATAATTCCCGTGCGGCCTTCGAGGCCTTTAGCGCCGCCGTGAAGCTGGATCCGGGAAACCAGCAATACACAGCCGCGAGGGAGATTGCCCGCCAGCACTTGCTCACCCAATTAGTGCAGGAGGCGGAAAAGGCGCGGCTCACCGGGCATCCTGAGGTCTCGCGGCAGAAGCTTGAAGAGGCCCTTGCTCTTGATCCCAGGAACCCCGTCATCACCCAGCATGTGAACGACTGGGCGGACGACCAAAAGCTTTCGGTTGAACCCGTCGACGACAAGGGCATCGACGCAGAAGGGCCAATCGAACTGACCCCGGCGACCCTGAAGAATAGCTTCCACCTCAAAGGCACTGAGCAGGAAGTGCTTCGTCAGGTTCTGGCAGCCTACCAGATCACTCCGGTGATGGACGATTCGGTGAGTCAAAAGATCGTCCGGCTCGACGCCGACGATGTCGACTGGGCCCAGGCAACGCAAATCGCAAAGATGCTGACCGGCACCTTTTTCGTACCGCTCGACCCGCGGCGCGTCCTGGTAGCGAGAGACTCAAAGGACAACCGCCAGAAATATGAGCGTCTCCTTGTCGAATCGATCTACCTTCCCGGTTTGTCGGCAACCGAGCAGACCGACGTCAGCAATCTGGCGAAGAACGTCTTTGAAGCCCCGGTCGCGGTTTTGCAGGCGGATAGAGGGGTCTTGACCGTTCGCGCACCCGAGAGCCGGATGAAGGCGCTCAATGCCACGCTGGAGGAGTTGCTCGACGGTCGCGCCCAGGTCATGATCGAGGTCCGCCTCTACGACATCAACACTACGCGGACGACCAACATCGGTGTCACTTTGCCGCCTCAGGTCACTGCCTTTAACGTGGCCAGCGAGATTAGCAGCCTTTTGCAGAACAATCAGGCCGCCATCCAGCAGATCATCGCCAGCGGCCTCGCAGCGCCCGGCGATTATGGCGCGATCCTTGGCATCCTGATCGCCACCGGGCAAATCACCAGCTCGCTGCTCACTCAGGGATTCGCTGTATTTGGCGGCGGCATCACCGCCTTCGGCGTGATCCCCGGCACCGTCACCGGCAATCTGTCTTTGAACGCCAGCGATTCCCGGGTGCTCGACGACATCGATCTGCGCGTGCAGGACCAGGAAACGGCGACATTTCGCGTTGGCACCCGCTACCCCATCGTGACCTCTACGTTTTCGTCCGGAGGCAGCGGACTCAACGTCGCTGGCATCAATACAGCCGGTCTTTCCAGCACGCTGAACGGGCTCGGCATCAACCTCTCCAGCCTCGCCCAGCAAACGACCATTCCGCAGATCCAGTATCAGGACCTCGGGCTCACGCTCAAGGCCAAACCGCGAGTGCAGCACGATAAAGGCGTCACCCTCGATCTGGACCTCGAGTTCACCGCGCTTGCCGGTAGCACGCTCGACGGCAATCCGATCCTGAACAACCGGAAGTACACCGCCACGATCACGCTCAAGGACGGAGGCAGTGCGCTTGTAGTCAGCAGTCTCTCCAGGCAGGAGACCAAGGCCGTCGTCGGAATCCCCGGCCTCAGCGAGTTGCCAGGGCTGCGTTCGACGACCGACGACTCGAAGGACGTCAATGCCTCGAGCCTGATCGTGCTCGTCACTCCGCACATCGTCCGCCGCACCCACACAGACGTCGCGGGTCGGGAGATCGTGCTCCCCCGGCACGACTGAAAACTACCTCATAAGGCCCATCGAGGAAGCCCCTTCATTCAACATCATGCGCAGCGTATTCTTTGGTGCATGAATCGCTTTCAGTTTCGCCGCGCGATGATCCGCGTCTTCCTGCCCGCGCTCTGCCTGGTTCCCCTGCTCACCGCAGCTGCGGCGCACACCCTCCCATTTGCGCCGCCCCTGCATACGAACGGTCACAACATTCTCGACTCCAAAGGGCATCGAGTGCGGCTGACCTCAGTCAATTGGTATGGATTCGACCAGAAGGAGTTCGTCGTTGGCGGCCTCGATCACGCGCCGCTCGACGCGATCGTGAAAGAGATCACCGAGCTCGGCGTTAACTCGGTTCGCCTTCCCTGGGCCAACGAAACCCTGGAACGCAATCCGCTTGTCCCGGATTACGCCGTGAAGGTCAACCCGCAATTCAAAGGCAAGCACGCAATGGAAGTGATGGATGCCGTCATTCTCGCGCTGACCGACGCGCACCTGATGGTGATCCTCGATAACCATGTCAGCCGCGCGGACTGGTGCTGCAGCGAGACCGACGGCAACGGTCTCTGGTACAACGCCGAATATCCGGAAACTAAATGGCTCGCCGATTGGCAGACCATCGTCCGCCGTTACAAAAGGAATCGCTGGGTGGTCGGAGCCGACCTGCGCAACGAGCTCCGCAGCGGAGCGGCCTGGGGCGGGAACGATCCCAAACTCGACTGGCATGCCGCCGCCGAACGCGGAGGCAACGCGGTGCTTGCCGCCAATCCCCGGCTGCTCATCATGGTCGAGAGCCCGGATTACTCGACTAACTTTGTCGGCTTCGACAAGCTGCCGGTCCAGCTCAAGGTCGCGGACCGGCTCGTCTACTCGCCTCACGCCTACAACATCGACGGCCATCCCTTCGGTAGCTACGACGAACTCAAGCAGGCCTACAACGCCCGCGCCGGATTTCTGCTGCATGCTGAGCCTGGTATTCCGATCTGGGTCGGAGAGTTTGGCACTTGCCAGAACCTGGATTGCGGCGCGAACTCCGACTGGTTCGTCATGTACATCCGCTACATGAAAGACAACGATCTTGCCTGGAGTTACTGGGCGCTCAATGGCACGCAATCAAGCGGCGCTGGTCGCAAATACGATTCCGTCGAAACCTATGGCTTGCTATCTCCCGATTACCAGCATGTTGCCGCGCCGAAGATCGTCCAGCTCCTGCAGACTGTCGAGAGCCAACCGGCTCAATGAGCCCTAAGGGTGAACCACGCGAAGACCGAGGTGTTCTTCAAACGGGTCGAAATCGCGGTCGCGGTGAAGAAGAGAATGGCCGCCTGATATGCAGAAGGTAGCGATGTAGCAATCGATCGTCCTGCGGACAGTGTGTCCACGTTGGCGAAGAAACCTGTAGTTCTGGGCGGTTGCTATCGCGAGGTTTATACCTCCGGTGTCAAAGACGACCAGACTGGAAAGCTCTTGTCTGACTTCGATGAATCGAGAGTCGTACCGGATTCCCCTCAGGATCTCGCACAAGATCATATCTGTCAGTGCTATAGGTTGCCGCCCCAAGGTGCCGTCAAGCCAATTCGTTTGCGGATTGACGGTGTCGGAGAAGTAGTCGACCCAGACGGTCGAATCCACGACGGTCATAGTCAGGCTTTATCTTTCGAGTCCCAATCATGCACGCGATCAAGGCGAGATTGCTCGAGGTCACCGTTCCACTCGACCTTGCCCCGTAGCTGGCGAATGGATCCTTGCCTGCGGGTCTGGACTAATAAGCGCAGCGCCTCTTCCACCACGCCTTTCTTGGTGCGAGAGCCAGTTTCGCGCATAGCATCTTCGATCAGTTCGTCGTCGATGTCGATGTTTGTCCGCATAAGCTCCATCCTTCCCGATGTGTAAGGATTGCACATTTATGTGTATGGCTCAAGCGAAGGAATCCCTGGGTCTGCGTAACCGCCGCCCGGCGGGTTATCGTCCAACTTCTACTTCACACCCGGCGTCTTCGCCACAATCGAACAGCTCCCAATGCCTGCCGCGTACTTCTTGCAAAAGTCGATGGCTTCGTCGTCGGCAATTTTCTGGTCAAAGGCCGCTGTGACAAATCCTGTTGAGCCTTGGCCGTTAACAGCAAATGCTTTAAAGGGTGGACCGAGTAGGAACTCTTTCCACGCTTGTTCACCCTGTCCGTTCAACCCCACCGGTGCGGGAGTATTCGGCGGCTGCGGAGGAGGTAGCACTCGATCTCCGAGTGGCAACAAATCATGAGCTTTCAAGAAGGCGGCGACGGTATCCGACCACATCGAAATTTGTCCATACAGATTGTGGCCTTCATCTCCGACCGGAGGAAAAAGGACAAATTGTTCCGCCCCACCTCCCTTGGTATAGGCCGCCTCGAGCTGCTTCGCCATCTCAGGAGTGACATAGTGATCATTCTCCGCATAAATCCAGAGCATCGGCAGATCGCCGTGCTTCCTCGCTCCCTTGCCGAAGGAGCCGAACGCGTTCACGAGATCGGGAAGGTCACAATTGTGCCCGTGGCCGTCAGCACCTCTATTACCTGCGAAGTTGATCGCAGCCTTGAGCCCAGGCGGAGGATTCGACGAAAGTGCCACCTGGGCAACTCCCCCAGTTGATATACCTATGCTGACCACCGTGGAAGAATCGACTTCCGGCAGGCGCCGCCCGTAGGAGATCACTGCCCGCAAATCGTCCGCGCTTGCGTTGCCGGCATCCTTGAAGTTGCCGCCACCCGCGTGACACTCGCCATAGTTTGAGTCGCGTTCGCCCCCTGAGAGCCCGTAGCCCCGGCGCACAACGGCGATTGCCACGTATCCTCGCTGTGCGAACCACATTGCCTGCCATGCTTGCCCCCATGGGGTGACCCGCTGGCGCTCCTCTTCCCTGGTTGGCGTGCCGTGGGTGAGCACGACCAGGGGATGTTTCCCGGGCTGATTGGCGTACACCACGATGGCGTCGAGGCCGTTTGGGACCGACTGCGGCGCCGGTATCCACATTTCTTTTTGCACATAGTGGACAATCGCCTGATTAGGCGCGGGCTTCTCGATCGGCGCGGCATCGGTGTCTGCCGGCTCCTGAGCGCGCGCGCCTGCGACTAGCAAAATCGACGACGCCAGAAGCAGGGCAATCCGCATATCCCGCAGTACAGCGCATTCCGATATTTCGGTCAAGAACTTTGCCCCCGCAGTTCGATTTCATCGCGTCGTGCCCACGATATACTTGCGCACATGCCCTCTGGAATCGCCCGCTTCGCCTGCTGTCTCTTTCTCGGCGGCGTGGCGTCGCTCGGGCAGGGAACCTCTGCAACAGAATCAGTCCCCTCGAAAGCGTCATTTGTCGTGAACGTGATCGCCACCGACAAACACAGCGCTCCTCTCGAAACCGAACTCACTCGCGACGACTTCCAGCTCCTCGACAACCGAGTTCGCGTGCCGATCGCTTCGTTCGCCCATGCTTCAGGAAGCTCCGCCCGGCCGCTTGTCTTCTGGCTGATCGTGGAGTGTCCGCAGAAGGGTCCAGATTATGACGCGAAGTCCTTTGGCTCCGGATTTCTTCTCGGCAAGAGCGAGCATCTGACCCCGGCGCTCGAGAAGCTCCCGCCTCAGGAGACCGTGGGCGTCGCGCACTGGTGCGACAACGGTTCTTATAACGTCGATCTGTTTCCGACCGCGGACCGGAACGCGCCGGCGGCTACAATCCAATCCGTTCTGAGCGGGATTGACGTTGCCATCAACGCTGGTAGTGCGGCGCCGGCCCCGGGCGGCCGTGGGATGAGAGGCTCCTCCACCGGGCAGCAATATCTAGGTAACGGTCTCGGCCAGCGGGCCCTCTCGAACATGATCATGAGCGTTGGCGACCTCTCGGGACTGATGACGCCTGGTAGCCTTCCCGTGCTTGTCTTCCTTTACGGAGATGCTGGAGGAACCGACCACGAGACGGCCCGTGCAATGCTTCAGGATCTCTATGCGAACTCTGCGACCGTCTATCTGCTTAACAATGGCGCAGTCGTAGAGGAGGCTTCGCGCAGCTCTGACACGCGCGCGCTGCAGATGTACTTCGTTCATTTTCTCAGCGAGAAAACCGCCGGCCGGGCCGCCGACGCGTGGCATAACGACTACGACCGCGAGCTCGAGCGCATCGTCGCTGAGCTTCACAGCCGATACGAACTGGGCTTCGAACCTGCGGCCATGGATGGCAAACAGCACGATCTGCAGGTGCGCCTTACTCCGCAGGCGCGAGCCAGGCTGGGTCGAGTGAAGTTGCGCTATACCGCGGGCTACATGGCTTCGCCGCCCCCCGAACCCGCCCCCGACTCGCGCATGGCCGCCGCTCTCGTTCAGGCGATCCGCTCGCAATCCATTTACTCTGAGATCGTCTTCGACGCCTCCGGGCAGGCTCTTGCGCCCGGCGCTCTGTCACGCACAACCAAGCCGGTCGCTCCCGTCGATGCGAAGACCGACGTCAACAATGCCGCCCCGGAACGCGACGCCGGCTTTCGACTCTATATTGGCCCTCAGACTCTCGGCTGGCGAAAGCTGGTCAACGGAAAGCTCAGTGCCAGCATCGGGATCGCCGTCGCGGGCATTACGCCGGAAAACAATGTCGTCTCAGTCCAATCCACGCAGCTTGAGGCCTTGCAGTCCGCGGCCGAGGCCGCGTCTCCGGCACGCAAGGCGGTCGTCATGAATATCGCCTTTGCCATACCCGATCGAGCGACCCGCATCCGCTTTGTCGTGCGCGACTCAGAGTCCGGCCGCATCGGCTCCTTCGAGCTGCCCGTCGACCGGATTCATGGCCTCGCGGCAGGAAATTCGGCCGCAAAGCCCTCCACCCAACGGTCGAACTAACGCCCGCTCGCTACTTAGCTGCGGTCGTTGCTGCAAGCCCGTCCAGGCCAATCTGGTAGTTGATGATCGACTTCAGCTGTTCGTACGGCATCCCGCCCACCGGCACGCCGCGGCCGTTGACGTACAGCCAGGGAGTCTCGCGCACATCCAGCTCATGCGCTAGGTCGACGGAGGCCTTGACGCCGTCCAATCCCACCTTGGAAGTCGAACATTCCGCAATCCGTTCCGGATCGAGGCCCAGCTTGGTCACGATGCCGTTGAGCGTTGTATCGGAGGCTTCCGGCGTCAGGCCGGCCTGGTTGGTGAAGACTTCGTCGGCATACTTGAAGAAGACCGCATCGCCGGCGGCCTTCTGTACGCAGACTCCGTAAGCGGCTGCCTTGGGGGCCTCGCTATGCATGGGCAGCGGAAAGCTCTCAAAGACAAAGCGGGCGTTGGGAAAGTCCTGGACCAGGCGCGTAATGTTGGGCTGCGCCTCTTTGCAGTGCGGGCATTGAAAGTCGGCGAATTCGACGATCAAGAGATTTTTCGAGGCAGGTCCGCGCGCAGGGCCCGTCGCCCCGGCATCGAGCATCTTGCGGTTCGCCTCGAAGGGATGCGCGCCGAAGGGCACCATGTCGTCCTGAGAAATAATGTGCTGGCCGTCGGGCAGCACGAAGAAGACCAGCTGCCCCACCTGCGAGGGATTCGACTTCTGCCCGATGTTGATGGTCACTTTGCTGATTCCCGCAGCCGGGGTCTTGGCGATCGCTTCTACCTGCCATACGAGCTCAGCGTTATAGCCCCATGTCGTCTTGAGAAAAGTATTCACCTCGTCCACCGTGGGCTTATCTGCGGTGAAGTTGGCCGGGTTCGGCGGAGGGAAAGTGAGTGTTTGCGGCGCGGCGGAGCCTTGCCCAGGCGCGGCTGGCAGCTCTGGTTGCGCGGCGCTGCTCTGGGCGACGGCCATCGGTATGACCATAGCGAAAAAGGCGGCGGCAGCGAGGCGCAAGAAACTCCCCGGCGATTTGCGTAGTGAACAGCTCAATGACATTCAATTTCCTCTGACTTAAGTGAAAATTTCTTACACCTGGACTTTGACGGCAATTGGGAAGCGGCGTCCCATGCCGAAGGCTTTCTCCGTGACTTTGAGCACTGGGGCGGCCTGCTGGCGCTTGTATTCGCTGCGCTCTACCAGTTTGACGACCGAGCGCACCAGTTCGAGATCGAAGCCATGCGCGGCGGCGATCTCCTCCGGCGTTTCGTAGCGTTCCACATAGCCTTCGAGAATCGGATCGAGCACCTCGTAAGGCGGCAACGAGTCAGTGTCTTTCTGGCCGGGCCGCAGCTCAGCCGACGGCGGTTTTTCGAGAATCGCCGCGGGAATGACTTCGCGTTCGCGATTGATGTAGCGGCATAGCTCGTAGACCCGCGTCTTCATCACATCGCCGATGACCGCGAGCGCGCCGACCATATCCCCGTACAGCGTGCAGTAGCCAACCGACATCTCCGACTTGTTGCCCGTGGTCAGCACCAGCGCGCCGGTCTTGTTCGACATAGCCATGAGCAGGGCGCCGCGAATCCGCGACTGAATGTTCTCTTCAGTGAGATCGGCCTTGGCGCCGGCGAAGATTGGCGCGAGCGCCTGTTCGTAGCTCTGAAAGAGCCCTTCGATCGGTATGCGATCCAGATGAATGCCGAGATTGTCGGCCAGCACGCGGCTATCGTCGACCGAGCCGCTCGACGAATATTGGCTGGGCATCGTAACTCCGCGGACATTCCCTTTCCCCAGTGCGTCCACCGCGATGCAGGCTACCAGCGCGGAATCAATGCCGCCGCTCAACCCGACAAGCGCCTTGGAAAATCCGCACTTGCGCACATAATCGCGAGTGCCCAGCACCAGCGCCTCATAGATGCCTGCGTCCTGGGTATGGTCTTTCGGCCGGATGTCGCCGCTAAGCGCTTTGGTATCCACGAAGACCAGGTCTTCTTCAAAAGCGTGCGCCCGGGCGAGTAACTCGCCGTCGGGCCCGATCGCGAGGCTCGATCCGTCGAAGATCAGGCTGTCGTTGCCTCCCACCTGGTTCACCATGATGACCGGCACGCGATGTCGCTTCGCAATCGCCTCCAGCATCTCGAACCGCAGTTGCCGCTTGTTCCGCCAGTACGGCGAGGCAGAGATGTTGATCACTATCGACCCCTCCCCGTCGCCAATCTCGCGCATCAATTCTTCGACCGGGTCGACCGCATACAGTCTCGAAGGCCAGAAGCATTTATCGTTCCAGGCGTCTTCGCAGATAGTGAGCGCGATGCGTTCCCCGCCCAGGCATAGAGGCTTTTGCTTTTCGGCTGGTGCGAAGTAACGCTGCTCGTCAAAAACATCGTAGAAGGGCAGCAGCATCTTCGACTGCGTGAATGCAATCTGGCCCCCGCGCAGTACTGCGGCGGAGTTCCTGACGTGCTTGCCGCTTCCTTCCGGAGCCGGGGTCACGAAGCCGGAGATGATGGCAATTGGAAGGGAAGCCGTTGCGTCAGCGACTTCCTGCATCGCCTCACCGGCGCGGGCGACAAAAGAGGTTTTCTCGAGAAAGTCGGCAGGCGGATAGCCGCAGATTGCGAGTTCAGAGAAGACGACCAGTTCCGCGCCGCCCGCCGCCGCGCGACGGGTAAAATCCACGATCTTTGCCGTGTTTCCTTCGAAATCCCCGACCGTCGGATTGATCTGTGCCAGCGCGATCTTCACTGATCCAGTTTAGCAATGCGGGGATTGGATTGCTCACTCCGGCAACACCAACGCATCCAGCTCCAGGAACTGGCGGATGACCGGGTCATCGCTCTTCTCCATTTCCGGCATGGTTCCGAAGAAGTGGGCCTTCGCTTCGTGCAGGAAGAGAACGCGGTCGGCGAGTTTCTGCGCAAAGCGCATGTCGTGCGTGACGACGATGCTGGTGAGCTTCAGCTGGTACTTGAGCTTCTGGATCAGGTCGCCGAGCAGCCGGCCCATGAGCGGATCGACCATCGTCGTCGGTTCGTCATAGAGAATTGCCTCAGGTTGCGACGAGAGTGCGCGGGCGATGGCCACCGAGCGCTTCATCCCCGTCGACAAATCAGAAGGCAGCAGCTCGGCCATGCCGGCGACGCCGACCATCTCCAGCAGTCCGTTAACGATCTGCAGGATCTGGTCTTCGATCAGCTCCCCGCGTTCGCGGAGCGGGAATGCGATATTCTCGCCGACCGTCAATGAGTCGAAGAGCGCTCCGTTCTGGAAGACCATTGTCACTTTCTTGCGGACCACCTGCATTTGCTCTTCGGTGAAGCCGGAGATATTCTCACCCGCGACCAGAATCGATCCGGAATCTGGCTTGAGAAAGCCCATGATCTGCTGCAGCGAGACCGACTTGCCCACGCCAGAGCGGCCCAGGATGCAAAGCGTCTCGCCCGGCAACACGAAAAAGCTGACGTCGTCGAGCACTGTGAGGCTGCCGAAGGATTTCGAGACGTGTTCGAAGGCGATGTACGGTGCGACTTTCTTTACGAGGCCGTCAGATTCCGCGTCAAGCCGCTCCTGCGCGTGGCCGGCGCCGCCGCTCTCGACAATCGTCTCGATGGGAGGCGGGGAGACGGGCCCGGGCGTCCCTGGTTCGGCGCTGCTATCCAAACGGCGTTCCTCTGCGTTCCAGATTAGCGGATTTTCCCGGTCGCCACGACGCGGCTGTGAGTTCGCTACGCTCGCCGCTTGTCTTCGCCCGCATGCCAAAAATTTATTTGGATGCCGAATCGAATCCCTGGGCGATGACGGCCGAGTTTGCGGCCTTCTCTCCGCCGCTCGTTCGCCACAGCAGCTTTCCTGTCTTGTCGAAGATGGCGAGATAAGCGTCGTCCGGGGCGCTGAAGCCGAAGGCCTGCTTCCATGCCGCCTCATTCTCGACAATCGGGACGAACCGGTCCTGCAGCTCCGCCGTCATGCCCTGTTTCATGCCGCTGATGATCATGCCGCGGATGAAAGAGGGTGCGTCCTCGATCACCGCCGAGTCAATGCAGGCAACCGCCGGATGCGCCTTACAGCTCTCTCTGGCCTGGATCGACCATGCCTTGACCGCAGCCGACGAGCCCTTGCTGAAGCCTGCTATGACGAGAGTCTGGGGGCGGTCGGGAACGGGAAGCGTCACCGCCCGGCCGGAAAGCGCCTTCCCGTGGGTCACCGGAAGTTGTTGCGCCTCGATCGCCAGTCCGCTGCGCAATCCGCAGGCGGCGGCGAGAAGGAGCACGAATACTGAGCGAACTGGCATCGATTACCCTCTTGGTTTGTTGCTGGATGTGGTTACGCGAGCCGCGGCAAGACCGTTCCGAGTCCCGCCCCGGCTATCGCGCTTCCGGTTGGTATACGCGCACGTAATCGACCAGCATTTCTTTTGGGAATTTGGTCGTGGCGTCGGGATTCCCGGGCCAGTTTCCCCCGACGGCAAAGTTCAGGATGATGAAGAACTTGCCGCCGTCAAACGGCCACACGCCACCCTTCGGCAAGTCGGCCGGCGTATAGCTGGCATACACGTTGGTTGGGCTATCGAGGTAAAACTGGATCCGCTCGCGAGACCAGATCATTCCGTAAATGTGAAACTCCGAGGCGAACTTCTGCCCGTCGGGAAGATCGGCGTGCCCGGTGAAGTCCGCGCCGGTCATGTGAATGGAACCATAGACCGTGGCCGGCTTCTTGCCGATGTTCTCCATGATGTCGAGTTCGCCGCAGGCGGGCCAGGGGACCGTGGCAATATTGTCGCCCAGCATCCAGAAAGCCGGCCAGACTCCTTGCCCCTCCGGAATCTTGATCCGCGCTTCCATGCGGCCATACTTGAAGCTCTGCAGTCCAAAAGTCTTGAGCCGCGCCGATGTGTAGACGCCGCCTCCGAGGTCGCGCGCAACTATATGCAGGTACCCGTCGCCCCCCACGTAAACGCTGGGCTGTGCAGCGTCACAGGGCGTGGTACCAGATCCCCACGCACAGTAGGTCTCCAGTTCATTGTTGCCGAAGCCATGGGCGCCGGAATCGTACGTCCAGTTTGCCGGATCGGGCTGGCTTTGCTTCGCGGAGCGATTGAATTCGTCGCTCCATACCAAAGCCTCCGGGCCCGGCAGGCGCTGCACGCTCGAAGCTGCAGATTGTGCAGTACAGACTCGGCTCGAAATCATTCCGGCCCACAGAAAGAGAAAATACAGAAGAGATTTCTTCATTCCTCTACTTGGATGCCTTGGTCACAATTTTCTCCAGCTGCGCAACCTGCTGTTTAATCATGTCGGCATTTGGCCCCGGAGGCATGTAGGTCAGGCAGTTGCGCAGATGGTCGAGCGCTCCCGGGTAGTCATGCCGCGCAGCGAGCATCACCGCCAGCAACTGCTCGGTGTTGGGGGCCTCGTGGCTCGGGTCCATCGCCAGCGATGTTCGGGCGCTCGTCTCGGCGACTTCGGCGTGTCCGAGGTTATAGTTGCCAACCGCATTGAGATACCACAATTGCGGAGTGCCGGCCGGATCCAGCTTCAGCGCATGGTCGGTTGCATCGACCACGTCCTGCCATTTCTTCTGCGTTGCTGCCAGAGTGGCAGCCTGCTGATACGGGGGGATAAAGTTCGGGTCCGCCGCCTCGGCCTTGCTGAACGCGTCCATTGCGTCCTGCGGCTTTGCGCTTTGCTCAATCTTGCCTAGTTGGTACCAGGCCTCCGCAAACTGCGGATCGGTTTTCACCGCCTTTTCAAGATCGTGCTGCGCGCTGTCCGGGTGATTGCTCATTGCCTCTGCGCGCGCCTTATCGAAGCTCTTCAGTGCGTCTTTCGGGGCCGCCGCGGTCGTCGCGCTGATCGCCGAACCGGTGGCGTGCTCGTCCACACTGAGCGTGATCGTGCCGATGTCCGGATTGTCCATGATGTTGCCGTTGGTGATCGTCAGCTTGCTGGATTTGAACCCCTCCAGCTGCGCACTCACTTCACAGCCCGTCAATTGCGTCGGGGTCGGCCTGCTGGCGTCCGATTTAATCGCGGCGACCTCGCTATTCGCGGGTGCCGGTTCAATCTTGAACATGCCTTTGGGATCGGTGCGCGTGTCATAGCGCGTCACTCCATTGCAGCTCACCACGACTGGGACCGCGTCCCACGGAAGTTGACCACCCGCCACGGCGACCTTGCCCTGGTAGTAAATCGACCCGCGCTGATGCGACATCGTCTGGTCGAAATTCGCGTACTTGCCGACGCCGCTCGACTGTTCTGCGTTGGGATTGGCTGGCGCTCCGGAGCCGGCGGCCGGCGCAACGCCCCCTTTTTGGGCATTGGCTGAAAGGGAAAATGCAACCGCCAACAAGCCTGCAGTAAATAGTGTTCGCGTCACGGATCGCCTCCTGGATCGGTGTAATTATCAACCCGGTAAGACGGGGCAGGCCACAGGAAAGTTCACTTCGACGATGAATCACCGTTGCAGAACTACTTGGGGCGAAACGCCTTCTCTACGCCGGCAGTGACCAGCCGGCGCGGCAGAAACCGCTGGCCGAAGACCCCTAGCTGGCCGACCAGATAAGGGATCACCCAGTGCTTGCCGCGCGCCAGCCCCTCAAGTCCGCGGCGGGCGACGATGTCGGCGGTCTGAAATCCGCGCATCTGGTTGAGGTCGACCCCGGCTACCTCACCGAACTCCGATTGGGTTGGCCCGGGGCACAGCGCGCTCACATGGATGCCGTATTTCTTTACCTCTTCGGCGATTGCCTCCGCCAGGAATCGGTCGAACACCTTCGTGGCCGCGTAAGTCGCCAGGTAGGCCACCGGCTGATACGAGGCGGTCGACGCGACCAGCAGGATGTCGCCACGCTTGCGCTCCATCATCCCGGGCAGGTAGAGATTGGTCAGGGCGACTACAGCAGTGCAGTTGACCTGCACCATTGCGGCCTGGCGCGCCGGTTCACCCTTGCCGAACTCGCCGTAGTAGCCAAAGCCGGCATTATTGACCAGCACATCGATCTGGAGCCCGGCGGCCTCGGTCTCGGCAAAGATCTTCTCCGGCGCGTCGGGGTGTTCGAGGTCGGCAACGATAATTTTGGCCTGAACTCGATGCTCGGCGCCGAGCCGTGCGGCGATCGCCTCAAGACGCTCCTTGCGTCGGGCGGTCAGGACGAGATTGACGCCGGCGGCAGCGAGTTCGACCGCAAAAGCCTCGCCGATTCCGGCGCTCGCTCCCGTGACTAGCGCCCATTTGCCTTGCCACGCTTTTCGGAGGATTGCTGAACCTTGGGTCATGAAACTCCTATCTCAGAGTGCATTGCCGGCATATGTGCTTGGGACATGGGAAAATCTTGCGGCGCTACTCCTCGAGCACCGCGCACAGCGTATCCAGGACTGAGGTCAATGTGTGTGCATGCTTATGCAGGAGCCTCGAATTCCTCCCCAATCCACGCCTTGAACGCCTCCAGGCTCTGCTGCCGCCCAAGAAAATCCTGGACAAGCTCTTTAGCCGGCTTCGCGCCGCCCGGTTCGAGCACCGCTCGACGATAGCGCATCGCCGCCGGGCCTTCCAGCAGGTCGTGGCGCGTCGAACTGGGCAAAGAAATCCAGCGCGATCGCCTTGTCGAATAGATAGGTGTAGTAGTTCGACGAGTACCCGACCAGGTGGCCGAAGCTCGAATACATCCGATTGCCCTCGATCCAGGCGTACGGAGAAAACCGCGTGTATTCGGATTCGCAGCAGCGTATCCAGGTCGAGCGTCTCCGGATCGATATTGTGCGTATCGAGCGAATAGCTGGTGTAAACCAATTGAGTGCGAATGCTGTCGGCGCGGCCAAAGGCGCTGGCGCGGTTCATGCGTTGCACAGTCTCAGCCGGCAGCGCCTCGCCGGTCTCATAGTGGCGGGCGAAGCTGGCCAGCAGCTTCGGATCGCGGAAAAACTCCTCCAGCATCTGCGATGGCGCTTCCACAAAGTCCCACTCGGTGCGGATGCCGCTGATCCCTGCCCATGCCTGATCGCCGCCCAGGATGGCATGCATCAGGTGGCCGAACTCGTGAAAGTAGGTAACCACGTCGCTGTATTGCATCAGCCCCGGATCGCCATCCTTGCCGCCGGGGAAGTTACAGATCAGCGCCGCTTCGGGATACTGCCGTCCGCGAATGCCGGGGACGAGCGACGCCGCGCTGAACCACTTGTCCTTCCCCTCGCGAGGATGCATATCCAGGTAAAAGAGCCCGATCTGTCTGCCTTCGCCGGAATCGGCGGCGTCAAAGACCTGCCACGCAGTCACCGAAGGATGCCAGACGTTCAGCGTCGCGGACCTGCACGAAGCGCACGTGGAACAGCTTTTCAGCCGTCCTTAGGATCGCCCGGCTCAACCTGCGCATAAGGGAAATATGGCCGCACCGACTGCGAGTCGAACTGAAAGGCCGAGCGCCGATACTGCTCGTACCAATAGCCGCGTGCCGCCAGGTCAATCTCTTTTAGATCGGGCTGCTGCTTCTTGGCGAAATCGAAGACCATCGCGAATTCGCGCTCCGCTCCCGCTCTCGATGCCTCCTCCAACTCATTCAGAAAGCTCTGCATGTTCTCCGCAGACTGCATCATCTGGTCGGCAGTCGCTAGATCGGCCCAGCTCCGGTAGCCGAGGATCGTCGCCAGCTCCTGCCGGGTCTTGAGCAATTCGAGCAGTAGTTCCTTGTTCTGCGGGTACGCCCGGGTGTGGTAAGCCAGAAACATGAGTCGCCGGACTCCCGCGCTGCTTGGCATAAGTCATCAGCGGCTGCATGTCGGGGAAATCGGTGCTCAGCGAGATCGTGCCGTCTTCGGACGGAGGATGCGCCTTGAGATAGTCCTCCGGCAGGCCGTCCAGGTCGCCGTTGCTTACGATGATGTGCTTGGCGCCCTCCTGCACGTTGCGGCTGAAGGCCAGCGAGATTTCGGTCGCTTTGTCCTGCAACTCCTTGATTCGGGACCGGGTGGTCTCATCCCGGTCGACGCCCGAGAGCCGGTACTGTAGCAGGGTGCGCTCCAGGTAATGGCGGGTCGCAGCGTCCGCCTCGGTCGCATCGATGGCGCTGAGGGCGTGGTAGACCTCCTGGTTCAGCGACAACAGCGTCCCGATCTCTGAGACCTTCTGGGTCAACGCCTGGGCCATGTCCCGCACATCCTTCTGCGGGTGAACGCTGTCCAGCAGCGAGGCATGTTGTCCCACCGTCGCCAGCTCCGCCTGGGCGTCGTCGAAGGGGCGAAGTGTATTTTCAACCGTCCGCGCGCCTTCTACCGCCAGAAGCTGGTCGATGCTGCCTTGATATTGCTCCAGCCGGGCCTTTGCCCAGCCCTCCAGCGACTCCCCGTTCGTTTCCGGGGTCCAGGGACAAATACCGACTGCAGGATCTTGCACTACCGCCATCTCTGTACTCATTCAGGCTGCTCCAACGGTCGCCAATAGGACCAGATTTCAAGATAGACTCTTTTCCGTCGCAACCGCCAGGAGGCTGGTCTCGGGAAAATTCAGCCCATCGCATTCGGGAAGGCCCCGCTTTGACGGCTCTCCGTCTCTTTCCCGTCGGAGCCGGGCCGTCCTTATGATTTATTCACATCCCACCACGACAATCCTTATGACTAAGGCCTATAATGCGCCCATGCTGAGGACGCATAATACGATTCCTATACGGTTTTCGCCGCGTCAGCACGCCCGGCTTTGGTTTGCCATGGCTGTAGTCTTCTTTGTATTGGCCGCTGGCTCTTATTACTGGAACGAAGGTGCCCAGTATCGCACTTATCTCGGTATCGGGCTGGTACTTATCGTGCTTGGCTTCCTACCCCTCCTTGTAAGTGCCTTTCATCGTAAGTCCGAGTAAGCGCCCGCTCTCCCTTCGGCCTGCTCTCCCTTTGCTCGACTGCGCCGGCCCAGGCCCGAAAGTTGCATCCGGGTATAAACATGGGTAAGATGCCGCAGTCAGTCCATGAATTCTCCCGTCGCCACGCTATCGCCGAACTACCTCCGCTCCCGGATCGGGAAGATCTGCGTCGCAATCACCGGCGCCGACGCTGGCGAACTGGTGGAACGGGCTGAAGCGCTCTACCGCGAAACCCCCTTCCTCGAGTTCCGCCTCGATTACCTCGCCAAGCCGCTCGCCGGGCTGCCGAAGCTGAAGGCGTTTCTCGCCGCGCACCCCGAGGTCACCGCCATCGCCACCTGCCGCCGGGCGGCGAACGGGGGCAAATTTGCCGGGACGAATGCCGCGGAGCTTGAGGTTCTGCAGAAAGCCGCCTCCTCCGGCTTCCACCTCGTCGATGTCGAGTTGCAAACGGCCGAACAGGTCAAGCCGCAGGAGCTGGAGAAACTGCGCACCCGGGGAGCGGCGCTCATTCTCTCGTACCACGACTTCATGACCACCAAGGACCTCGACGGCATCTTTGAGCGGATTCTCCCCCACGAACCCGAGTTCATCAAGATCGTCTCCACTGCCCGCAGTCTCACCGACAACATGGCCATGGTTCGCTTCCTGGAGCGTGCCCGCGACAAGGCAAACGTCATCGGCATCTGCATGGGCGAGCAGGGGGTCATCAGCCGCATCCTTGGACCGCGCTCCGGGAGCATCTTCACCTTTGCCTCGGTCACCGCTGGCGAAGAGACGGCGCCCGGGCAGTTTTCGGCGCGCACCCTGCTCGATATCTACCGCATCGACCAGCTCGACGCCGCCACCAAGGTTTACGGGGTCGCCGGCAATCCGGTCGCCCACTCGCTCTCCCCGGCGATGATCAATGCCGCCTTTCGCCGCGAAAGGGTCAATTCCGTCTATCTGCCCCTGCAAACCTCCAACCTCAACGACCTGATGACCCTGGTCCGCGAAGTCCCGCTTGGCGGTCTCAGCGTCACCATGCCCTTCAAGCGGGATATTCTCAAGCACCTGGAGAAGACCGACCCGCTCTCGGAGCGAATTGGCGCCTGTAACACCGTCGTTCGTTCCCAGGATGGCAAACTTTACGGCTTCAATACGGATGTCGCCGCGGTCGTCCGGCCGTTAGAGAAGCGCCTTGCACTGCGCGGAGCAAAAATCCTCGTAATTGGGGCCGGCGGCGCCGCTCGCGCCGCGGTCTTTGGCCTGCAGGAAAAAGGCGCTGAAATCTTCATCCTCAACCGCACCTTGCCAACCGGGCAAAAGCTTGCCCGCGAGGCAAAGGCCAAGAGTGTCAAGCGCGAACAGATGGCCAAGAGCACCTTCGACGTCATTGTGAACGCCACGCCGGTAGGCATGCGCGGTGCGAAGGCGCAGACGGTTCTCGATGCCAACGAAATCAACGCTCGCCTGGTCTTCGACCTGGTCTACAACCCGATCGATACGCCGCTCATCAAGTCCGCCCGGGAAAAAGGAATCCCCGTGATCACCGGCGTCGAAATGTTCGTCCATCAGGGAGCCCGGCAGTTCGAAATATGGACCGGGAAGCCCGCTCCTGAGGAAGAGATGCTGCGCGTCGTCGTCCATGCACTGCGGCAGACCAAGGCTCCCGCCGCAAATGGCTCGCGCTGACTCGCCACTCCCAGCTATTCAGACTAGAAGTGAAAATGCTCTAATGCCTCATGAGCAAATCATCGAAGCAGGTTTCGGAGATTGATCGTCTCATTGAACTGGCTTCAGACGATCGCCCCCCAGGTCCCATCGTTGCGGACCACCCTGTAAGCGCAACCCGTGCGTTGTCTCTTGAAGATCAAAAGGACCCGAGTCCGTCTATGTGGCGTGTTTTGCTCCAGCTTCGAGTTTTGCTGCCTTACCTCGCGAAAGTGCTTCCGCTGGTCGAGCGAGGGCTTCTCGGTACGAACATCAGCGGCGGCCACGCCGCTGCGAGCGTCGATACCAGTCACTTCGATCGCGGCATCGCCGCGACCCAGGCCGCTCAGCGGGAGATCGGCACGGCTTTGGCCTCCCAGTCGGTCGACCTCAAGCTCCTGCAGGAGCAGCTTACCTCGCTGAGCGACTCCCTCGATCGGCAGTCAGCCACGCAGCAGGAAACCGCTGTCGCGATTGTCTCGCTCACCCAGGTGGTGAAGACCTGGGCCTGGATATTTGTTGTGCTGGCACTGGCATTGATCGGGCTGCTCGCGTTCGCTCTTTTGAATCACCCCAGGGGCTAAGTCGCCCGGGGGGTATTCGACGGCCGGAGGCACGGACAGTCAACCCAGCTTTACCGTGATCTTCCGTGCGTCCCCGCCCGCCGAGGTCACGACAATTTCGCCGTCGCTGCGCTTCACCACGCTGGGAAACTTCTCTCCCCACTCCACTAGAACAATACTGTCCGGCCCCGCCAGTTCATCGATCCCGAGGGACTCCAGCTGGCGCTCGCCCTCAATACGGTAGAGATCGAGGTGGTACAGCATCACCGGAGAGCCCGCAAATTCGCCCTCGTATTCGTGAATGAGCGTAAAGGTCGGGCTGGTCACTTCTTCTGCCTCGGCGGCATTCAGTCCCTCGGCGATGCCCTTCACCAGCGTGGTTTTGCCCGCGCCGAGGTCGCCGCGCAGGATGAGAAATTTCGGCGGGGCCAGCAGCTTGGCGATCTCGCGGCCGACGCCGATCGTCTCATCGCTGCCTTGGGTTTCAAATACCTGCCGTTCGCCGCTGGTCGACTCAGCCGTCACATCTGCGATCTTTGGCAACTGGAAACCCCCTGTAACCAAACATACCCGCCTTTGTCCTCAAAGCGGAAGCGGAATGCGTTACAGAGACGTGAAACTGTGTCGGTCGCGAGCAAAGTGTGTTCATCTTGTTCGAGAACGGCAAGGTCGGCGGCCAGTCCGTGGAGGTAAACCGCCGCTTCCACCGCCCGCGCCACACTCTCCGGCTGATCGTCGCGTGCATACTGCGCAAGTATGGCGGCCACGATCCCGGTAAGGATGTCGCCGCTCCCCCCTTTGGCCATGCCGGGATTTCCAGTGGTGTTGACCGCGATCGATCCATCGGGGTGGGCGATCAACGTCCGCCACCCCTTCAGGACGACAGTAACCGCGTGGCTGGTAGCGAACTTCCGCGCAACGCCTTCGCGGTCTGCTTGAACGTCTTTTACGCTGCCCCCGATCAGCCGCGCCATCTCGCCCGGATGCGGCGTAATCACCAGCGTCCGTCCATGACCGTCGAGTCTGGCCGGATCTTTAGCGATGATGTTCAGCGCGTCGGCATCGAGTACCAGCGGCTGCTTCGATTGGCCGACTAACCCCAGAACGAACTCCGCCGTTCCGGGATGCTGCGAGATCCCTGGCCCGACGGCGAGAACCGTGATCTTATCCAACAGCGCTTTCATCCGCTCCGGCGCAAGGTTGGCGCTGGAGATTTCGCCGGCTTCCCCCTCGAGCATCGGCACGGTCATCAACTCCAGCGCGGCGCTCGCGACCATAGGCAAAATAGACTCCGGTATTGCCGCCGTTACCAGTCCCGCGCCCGCCCGCAATGCAGCGATGGAAGCCATCGCCGCCGCCCCGCCCGTCCCTCGCGCACCGCCCACAACCAGCACATGCCCATACATGCCCTTATTGCTGTCTGCGATCCGGCGCTTGTGCGTGATGGTCGCGGATTCACCCGCCCAGGTCAGCCCCGTCGTCGACTGAATGGCCTCGTCCGGCGAGCCAATCGGCGCGACGACAATCCCGCCCCGGGTCATATTTCCAAAAAGGTGCGCTAGTTTCGGAGCAGTGAACGTGACGACCGCGTCCGCCCGAAATGCGCCGGGCGAATCCGCATCCCGCGAATCCGCGTCCCATCCCGACGGCAGATCGACCGCGACCACCGGAGCTTTCAACCTTTTGACGCGCTCTGCCAGTGCCGCCGCCACTCCACGCAGCGGAGGCTGAAAGCCCGTCCCAACAACCGCATCGAGAATTAGCTCTGCGTCTTCCAGCAGGGCTCTGACCGGGTCGGAGTCAAGCGCCGCTTCGTCTTTGGCAGGCGCCGGCAACGCCCGCAGCCGTTCGAACATGACTCTGGCATCGCCCTTTAGGTCAGCGGGATCGCCTAGCAACACGGCCGTCACAGCGAGTCCTGCATCGGAAAGATGCCGTGCAGCGACGAATCCATCGCCGCCATTATTACCCTTGCCGCAGAGAACTGTAATTCGGTTGTGCCCGGGAAATTCACGAAGAACGAAGCGGGCCACCGCCGCCCCGGCGTTCTCCATCAGGGTGGTGGAAGCCACGCCAAAACGTTCGACCATGACCCGGTCGACTTCGCGCATCTCGCTTGCGGTAAGTATCTTCATTCCGCTTAGGATGCTATCTCAGGCAGGGCGTGCTCTTCAGGAAGCGACTGCGGATCGTAGAGCGTGGGAAGAGAGTTCGCGCACTTTTAGGTCCCGAGCAGAGCGCGGATCAGATCGCGCTCCGCATCACGTAGAGGCCGGGGCGGGTTCAACTGTTAAGTCTCAGACATTAAATGGCGCCCCTGATGCTGATTGCTTCCGAATCTTAACAGCACCGCCTACTGCGAAACACCCAGCGCTGTCCCTGTTCCTGCCGCCGCCGCAGGCTGCTCCGGGGCCGTCTTTTGAACGAAATAGCTGTGGTCCCAGAGGTTGCGGTAGAAGAGTCCGGTGAGCTCGGCGGCGCGGGGACCGAAAGTCGGCCGTCCGCCCTCCAGGAAGAAAACAGTCACGATGCGGCCGTATTGCGTGTCGGCATAGGACGCGAACCAGCCGTAGCGCGTGCCGTTATTGGAGCACGTTCCGGTCTTGCCCATCACCGGGAACTCGTTGAAGTTCGCCCGCAGGCTGCGTGCTGTGCCGTAGAGAGTGGCCGCGTGCATCCCGTCCTGAATCTCAGGAATGACCTTCGAGATGTCCAGCGTGCGCTTGATCTTGGGCTGGAAGTCGAGCACTTCCTGCGGAGTCGTCGGGTGCTGCAGATAATAGAGCGTGCCGCCGTTCGAGATCGAGGCGACCAGCGCGCCCAGCTGCAGCGGGGTCATCGAAACGCCCTCGCCGAAGCTGCACATCCTGCCCACGCCGCCCTGCGACTCGGGGAGCGCCGCGTCCGGATACGTGCCCAGGGTCTCGCCAGTGATGTGGTAGCCGGCGAGCTCTCCCAGGCCAAACTGGTTGGCGTAGTACCGCACCCGCTCAAAGCCTAGTGTGCGGCCGAGGGTCTCGAAATAGAGATTATTGGAGTGCGCCAGCGCCTCGGTCAGCGTCATGTGGTAGCTGCCGCCCAGGTTCACCGGGGTGTCCTTGGTAATGATGCCTTCCTGCAATGCCGCCAGCGCGACCGAAACCTTGATCGTCGAGCAGGGCTCAGCGCCGCCGCTCAGCGCCAGCCTCTGGTTGACCATGGCCAGTATCCTGCCGCTGTTCGGATCGATGGCCACTACCGTGCCATTCATGTTGCCTAGAGCGGCGATCGCCGCCGCGCGCACGATCGGATCTTCGCCTGCGGTCACGTCCCCCGCGCCCAGGTCCCCGTCAACGAAGGAGTTGCCGGTAAATCGCTCATACGAATGATGTTTGGTATAGGTCAGGCTCGCGTGATGCAGGCTGGCCCCGGAGTGGTGAACTCGATGTGCTTCCGCCGGAGCAGCCGAATGCGCTGTCGGCTCCGCCTTGCTGTGCGGATGATGATGAACGTGGTGGGTCGTCGTAACTGTCGTCGCGCCCAGGGGCAGAGCAGCCAAGCCAGACAGGAGCGCGATCCGCGCAAGCATTAAAGAAGAATTGGACATAATATGGACCACCAGCCCAGCCGTTCGCTCCAGCTATTTCATTCAGCTTAAAGAATATCGGCAATTCCGGGGAAAAATCTCCAGACGCTACCCCGAATACCAGGGCCGCGTTCCTGAAAGAGCACTGCCAGCGACGCCGAAGCACGAATTCTGGAAAAGCAGCGGTCGTGGAAGAGGGAAGCAGGCGATTCCGCGTTCAGTGGACGCTCGCTCTTCCCGCTGCCAATCGCTTGGATATGCTCTTTCAATTGTACCAAGTCAGGTTTTCAATAAAGCAGACTCTGGCTACATTCCGCCCTGGCGCATAAACGCCGGAACGTCCAGGTCCTCATGGCTGCTCTCCTCTGCATCGAGGTCGAATCTCGCCAGGAAGACGCGCTGGTCCGGGCTCGCCGCAACCATCGCCGGCTGCTCAGTCGCGACCGGCTCAAGTGCCTGTATCGCATCTTCTTCAGTCGCATGCGCGTGCTTCTCTTCCGTGGCAACCACCGCCGGAACGCTCCCTTCCACTTTCACGTAGCTGACCGGGTAAACAATCGGCGGCGGTTCCTCGCTCCTGCGCACCGGAACGCTCGCTTCGGCGTCATGCATCTCGCCGGCAAAGCGGGGTACGGCGCCATTCGGGCCTACGCGCGCAAATGTCACCGGGGGCACATGCACATTCAGGACTGAATTCAGCATACGTTCGCGGCGCTCCGGCTGCTCCTGCCGGAAGCCTGTCGCGATGACCGTGATCTTCACGTCGTCTCCCATGCTTTCATCTAACACGGCGCCGAAGATAATGTTGGCGTCCTCGTGGGCCGCGTCCTGAATGAGGCTGGAAGCCTCGTTGACCTCGCTCAGCTTCAGCGTGCTCGATCCGCTGATGTTGATGAGGATGCCGCGCGCGCCATCGATCGCTCCATCTTCTAGCAGTGGCGAAGCCATTGCCGCCTGCGCCGCTTCAATGGCCCGATTCGTCCCGCTGCGCACCGCCGTGCCCATGACCGCATAGCCCATGCCCGCCATGGTCGTCTTCACATCGGCGAAGTCGCGATTGATGATCCCCGGAATGGTGATGATGTCCGAGATTCCCTGCACGCCCTGCCGCAAAACATCGTCCGCAATCCGAAAGGACTCGAAGAATCCGGCGTCTTTCGCCACCGCGAGCAGCTTTTCGTTGGGGATCACGATCATCGTGTCAACCGACTCCAGCAGTTCCTGCATGCCGCGCTCCGCCTGCTTCATGCGTCGCTTTCCTTCAAAGCCGAAGGGCCGCGTCACAACAGCGACGGTAAGCGCGCCCATTTCACTCGCCAGCGAGGCAATGACCGGCGCCGCACCCGTCCCCGTGCCGCCGCCAAGGCCGGCAGTGACGAAGACCATGTCCGCGCCTTCGAGGGCCTCGATGATCTTGTCCGAGTCTTCGAGCGCCGCGCGTCGCCCGACGTCCGGGTTTGCCCCCGCTCCGAGACCGCTGGTGAGCTTGACGCCGAGCTGCAGCTTGATCGGCGCCTCGCAGAGCTGCAACGCCTGGACGTCCGTGTTGGCGGCGATGAACTCCACGCCCTCCACCCGGGCCTGGATCATCCGGTTGACTGCGTTGCCGCCGCCCCCGCCCACGCCGATCACCTTGATCTTGGCGTTGCGCGGCATCTCTTCCTGATATTGAATGCGAATTTCGTCCGGATGACTCATCGTGGATCTCCCATCTGCCTCGTAGTCTGATCGTTCTCCAAATCTCGTGCCCTAAACGCTTCCCGCGAACATCGCTCTCAATTTGGCCCTCAGCCCGCCGTCTTCAGCGGCCCTGAGGACCCCGGTTCGGTGGGAGTAGAGCAGCATCCCCACCAGCGCCGCGCACTCCGGTTCGGCCAGGTCTTCAGGCATCCGCGATACCTTGAGCGGCGAGCCGATCCTCGCTGGAACGCGCAACAAGCTCTCGGCAACTTCCAGCAATCCGGCCATCTTCGCGCCCCCTCCCGTGAGAATGCAGCCCGCGCCGAGCGCTTCGAGCACTCCGCCCTGGCGCAGGTTGTCACGCAGCATGTAAAAGAGCTCCCGCGCCCGAGGCTCCAGCATTTCGGCAATCAGCCGCTGCCGGATCATCCGCTCATCGCGCAAGGTCAATTCACTCGAATTCGGGACCGCCGTCACCACCACATGGCCAAACTCGCATTTCAGCCACTCCGCCTCCGGGACCGCAATATGCAGCCCCAGGGCCAGATCGTTGGTGAAATGATCTCCGCCAATCGGAATGACCGCCGTATGCGCCACCGAGCCTTCAAAAAAAACCACTAGCTCGGTCGAACCGGCGCCGATATCGATCAGGCAGACCCCCAGCTCGCGCTCATCCGCAGACACGATTGCCTCAGCCGCGGCGATCGCCTCGAAGATCGTCTCCGTCACCTCTAAGCCGGCTTTGTTGGCGCAGGTGACGATACTCTGCAACACGCCGCCGGCGCAGGTCGAGAGGTGCAGGTTGACCTCGAGCCGGGTACCGACCATCCCCACCGGATCGTAGATGCCAGGCTGGTCGTCGAGCAGAAACTGTTGCGGCAGCAGGTGAATGACCTCACGATCGGCTGGCAACGAAACCGACCGCGCACGGTCCACCGCGGCGCGTACGTCTTCGCGGGTGATCTCGCGCATCCGGGTGCCGAGGCTGATGCCGCCGCGGCTGTTCACTCCGCGAACATGCTGGCCGCCCACACCAACCACGCATTTCTCGATCATTCCGCCGGAGAGCTTCTCCGCCAGCGTCGCGGCCTTATTGATGCACTCCGTCGCGGGCCCGAGATCGGCGATCAGTCCCTTGCGCATTCCTTTCGAATCGACGATCGCATGGCCCCGATAGCGCAGCGCGCCCTCATGCAGTTCGGCGGCCAGTACCCGCGTCTTCGCGCTGCCCACATCGATGGCGGTGATCAGCTCGTCCGCTCTCTGTCCCATGGACTAGTGCGCCCCCTGCTGCGAGTGGACTGCAGGCCCGGTTTTCTTCGCCGCGCGCCTGCGGTTCGCTACCGCTGGCTTTGCTACGTTGGGCGACGGCGAACTCACCTCGGCCTTTAACTCGTCCGTCGTTTTGGCCCCGGCATCCTGGTTCTGCGGTATCGGCGCGCCCTTCTCCATCTCCAGCACCACCTGCCGCTCGTAACGCAGATCGATCGAGGCCAGCCGCGGATATTGCGCCTTCCACTCCGCTAAGTGCTGCTGATAGTTGTGCCACCGCGTCAGAAAATCCTGATCGCCGAGGTGAAGCAGCAATTCAGCGCCACCTGAGGGCACCAGCGCTCTGACGTCTTCCGGATCAGAGAGGTCGACTTCGCTCAATTGGCTGGAAAGCTTTTCGCCGCTCGAATCCAGGTCGTTGATGAAGCGCTGATAGATCTTCATCCTCGCTGCCCGGGTCGAAGGCGGGTCGCCCGCCTCAATTCCCGTGACGACCGGGAACGAATAATGCTTCGCCGCCATCGTCGCCGGATCCATCGCCAGCAGCACGCCGTCGCGATCGACCAGCCCAATCTCATTTCCGCTGCGCACAAAGGCCGCCGGCGTGCGCTCCGTCACTGAAACCCGCAGTTGGTCAGGCAACAGCCGCATGACTGTCGCCGTTTCGACCCACGGCAGGCGCTCCAGGTCGGCGCGCCGCTCGCTGAGCGGGACAAAAAAGACATTTCTTCCCATGTCGCCGCCGAAGACGCTCAGCAATTCAGCCTTCGTGACCTCGGAATTCCCCAGGACCTGGATGTTGTCGGAAGAGTCGATGCGGAAGCGCGGGTCATGGGCGGCAAAGCTGTGTATCGCAAAGCCCAGCCAGGCCAGACCGCCGATCAAAACGACTGTGCCGGCGGCGAAGCCGATCTTGCCCCAGCGCCCCCGGGGAAGAATGCTCTTGCGTACAGCCACTCTCCGTTGCGAACGCAAAAACGGCTCATCATCGTCCGCATCGTCTGCTCCGGATCGTTTCTTGTTTTCTCGGAATGGCGCTTGGCCGGCAAAGACAGAGTCCGCCGCCGGCTTTCTCACTGGAGGGCGGTAGAAGGCGTCTTCGCCGTCCGCCCCGTCGAGCAGCTCGTCTTCGGCAAGCACAACCCCGCGTCCGCTTGAGGTGGCGGAGAAGCGCGCAGCGGCGCGGCCAGATTGTCCTTCAGGTTTACCCACGCCCGAGCAAGGTCGCGAGAATCGCCAAAGGCAATCATAGCCCGGTTATGGGAACTTCCCGACCTGTGAATTTTTGGTGGAGGATGAAAGGTATCGAGGAAAGAACTAAGGCACGGGTATATCAAACAGGCTTGACATATGCCACAGCATAGGCCAGGATATCTTATGGCTGTAGAAACACAAACCCGCCGCGTTCGGCTCTTCAAAAACGGTAGAAATCAGGCCGTCCGCATTCCTCGTGAGTTCGAGCTGCCTGGAGACGAAGCCATTCTCTCTA
This sequence comes from uncultured Acidobacteriaceae bacterium, assembly GCA_963790505.1. Classification (GTDB taxonomy): domain Bacteria; phylum Acidobacteriota; class Terriglobia; order Terriglobales; family Acidobacteriaceae; genus Acidisarcina. The sequence goes on from CAWBOT010000005.1 coordinate 309,900, forward strand.
GGGACTCCGCTGGCAGACTCATCCTCGAACCGTCGCAGCCGAAAGACATTTTTGCTTTCCTTGCAACGCTCGAACCACTCTCAAAGGAAGACGCGCTTCCAGAAATTCCGCGACCGCCAGCCGAACCATTTGATCTCTAATGGCGGACAGCTACCTCCTCGACGCGAACATCCTCTCAGACCTGCTCAAGAACCCGACCGGAAAATCGGCGGCGAGAATGGCCGTGGCAGCGGATCGAAATCCACGAAAAATATTTACAAGTGTCGTCGTCGCTGCTGAAATGCACTACGGAGCCGAAAAGAAGGCCTTGGCCAAAACCACGGCGGACGTCCGCGGAGTAATGGCCAACATTGAGATCTTGCCCCTCGGCCTGGATGTCATCGGGCATTATGCGCGGATTCGAGTTGAACTCGAAAGAGCAGGAAAAATCATCGGCGCAAATGATCTCTTGATCGCGGCACATGCACTGGCGATCGATGCAGTACTTGTCACTGCAAACGTGCGAGAATTTTCACGCGTCAAGGGTCTGAAGTACGAAAACTGGCTGGAGGGTCGCCCTTAGTGAGACTCCCAACCTCGACAGATCACAGCGTCCGATCCATGATTGCAGTCGCCTTTGGTTAAGCGTCATGGTTCTACTTCTCTATCGACACACGGACTTCTTTACGAAGGTCAGACAGGAAGGTTTTGACCGCTGATTCTGGCGTGTAACGCATACGAGCTCGATCGAGGGCTGGGTGTTCGCGGTGGCTATGTTGGGAACCCTTCTAATTGGCGGGCTCATCGCTTGGAACGCGCTAACCTGATTGAGGCAGTCGCTAACCTTATCGATATTCGGAGCCCATTCTGTCCCTTCACCCCCACATCGTCGCCGTCATCCCCGCCCGCCTCGCCTCCACGCGCCTCACCCGCAAGGTGCTGCGCGAGATTGCCGGTCGCCCCATGCTCGACTGGGTCTATCGCGCTGCCCGCGATTGCAAGCAACTGCATCAAGTCCTGATCGCCACCGATTCCGATGAAGTCATGGCCTTCGCGGCCGCCAGCGGCTTCGAAGCGATGCTCACGCCGGCGGAATGCGCCAGCGGCACCGATCGCGTCCACTTCGTTGCCCAGACACTTTCCGCAGACATCTATGTCAACGTCCAGGGAGACGAACCCCTCGTCCGCCCCGAGCAGATCGACGCCCTTCTGCGACCGATTTTGGTGCGGCCAGAGGTGCTGGTATCGACGGTTGCCACTCCCTGCCCCACAAGCCAGATCGCCAACCCGAATGCCGTCAAAGTCGTGACCGCCGCCGACGGGCGCGCTCTCTATTTTTCTCGCTCCACCATCCCATTTGACCGCGACCAGACAGGCCAACCGGCTTATCGCAAGCACCTCGGTCTTTATGCCTATCGCAAGGCCGCGCTCGACCGCTTTCCCACCTTGCCGCCCAGCACTCTTGAAGCCGCCGAACGCCTCGAGCAGCTTCGCTTCCTCGAAAACGGCATCGACATCTACGTTGAGCCGACCGAGTACGACTCCATCGGCGTCGACACCGAAGAAGATCGCCTCGCCGTCGAAGCCCTCCTGCTGCAAAATCCGCCCCGAAGTTAATCCATGCTCTTTGAAAGAACCGAATCGGAGGCCGCACCCTATCATCTATTTGTTATAACGACTATTTCGGCTTTCATTGCTATTTCCAGGAAGAGGCCCCCCACCGTTACATCAACCGCCGGCGCACCAGGTCCAGCGCCTGCTGCGTCGACCACTGGCGAATTCTCTCCCGATCACCCTGAGTTGGCCACCGTTTCTCGACCACCTCGGTACCCTTTTCATCGGCGACGGCGATGAAAACCAGTCCGACAGGTTTGTCCTCCGTCCCGCCGCCGGGCCCGGCGATTCCGGTGATACCGACTCCCAGCGTCGATCCGCAGCGTTCGCGAATACCTTCGGCCATCGCCGCCGCTACCTCGCGGCTCACCGCTCCATGCTCGGCGAGCATCGCAGGCGGAACTCCAGCAAAATCCGTCTTCAACTCATTCGAATAAACCACAGCTCCACCCAGAAACGATCGCGAACTGCCGCTGATGCTCGTCAGCCGTTCGGCCAGCATCCCACCGGTGCAGCTCTCGGCGACTGCCAGCGTCGCCCCCCGCATCTCCAGATGAAACAGCACAATCTGCTCGAGCGACTCGCCCTGCGAGGAATAAATCAGGTCGCCGAGTTCATCTTCGATACGCCCTGCCAGTTCGTCCACTCGCGCCTCGGCCATTTCAATCAGGGACTTGCTGCATAGCAAATTGAGCTGAATGTCGCCCATGTGCGCGAGGATCGTGGTCTCGACATCCTTGTACTGGCTGTAGATCGGCGCAATGCGCGCATCGGCAGCCGATTCACCAATCATCGTTGCCTTCAGGGTGCGGGTGGCAATGTGGCGTTTGGGCAGCGTCTCCTCAAACCGGTGCTGGCACTCCCCGTCATAGAGCGCCTTGAGCTCGCCCGGAGGCCCGGGCAGCAACACCACCAGCTTGCGGTGATCGTTGTAGACGATGTCGAGCCACTGTCCGGGAGCGGTGCCGTTAGGATTCTCGAGAACCGTTGCGCCGTCGATGATGTCCGCTTGCCTGGCGTTGTTCTCGGTCATGGTCATGCGCCGGGCAGAGAAGCGGACATACAGTGCCCCGACGATCCCCTGGTCGCGTTTGAGTTTGAAGCCGAGCGCCTCGGCGACTGCTTCGCGGGTCAGGTCGTCGACCGTCGGCCCCAGTCCGCCCATGGTGATGACGATGTCTGCGCGGCCGAGCGCGATGCGCACCGCATCGACCAGGTCGCGCTGCCGGTCGCCAACGATCGTCTTGAAATCGACCTGCACCCCGAGCTTGTTGAGCCGTTCGGTCAGAAAGAGGGAATTGGTGTCGGAGCGGTACGGGGTGAGCAGCTCGGAGCCGATGGCGATGATTTCACAGTTCATGGTGGCCGCGTCAGTTCTTGAGGAAGTTCTTGGCGAGAAATAGAACGTTGGCCGGGCGTTCCGCCAGACGGCGCATGAAATACGGATACCACTCGCGGCCAAACGGGATATAAACCCGCATTCCGAACCCCTCTTCCACCAGGCGGCGCTGCAGGTCGCGCCGCACTCCATAGAGCATCTGGAACTCGAACTCCGAGGAGGCGATCTTGCGTTCGCGCACAAACTGGCGGGTCGCCTCGATCATCGCGTCGTCGTGGGTCGCGATGCCGTTATACACCCCGCTCTTCACCAGCAGGCGCATGAGCTTGACGAAGTTCGCATCCACATCGGCCTTCGCCGCGAAAGCGATCTCCGGTGGCTCCTGGTAGGCGCCTTTGCACAGCCGGATGCGAATGCCCTCGGAAAGCAGTTCACAGATGTCTTTCTCACTGCGGTAAAGATAGGCTTGGATGACCACCCCGACATGGCCGTGGTTCGGGGAACCAGCGCTCTCTCCAGCGTTAATTCGCCTGACGATGTCGAGCGTAACCTGGGTCAGCGCCGAGCCCTCCATGTCGATGCGAACGAAGTTGTCCAGCTCAACGGCGTGAGCGACTAATTCCGCGGCAATGTCGTAGGCGAGTTCAGGATCGAGCTCCAGGCCCATCTGCGTAAGCTTCACGCTCACATTCGCCTTGAGTCCCCGCTTGTCGATTTCATCCAGCAATTGGTGATAGATATCGGCTGAGCGGCGCGCCTCATCGGGCGTCGCCACATTCTCGCCCAGGCTGTCGAGCGTCGCGTAGATGCCGTGGGAGTTCAGCGTTTCGGCGGCATTCAGGACGTCTGCAATCTCCATGCCCGCGACAAAGCGCGACGACATCCGCCGTCCCATCGTGGAGGACTCGGAGAAGCGGCGTAGGGCCGAGTTGCGAGACAAGGCGATAAAGGTCGAGCGCAGGAGGGGCATAGCTATCGTTGAATTTCCATTCTCGCATAGCGCTCGTCGCGGTAACCGCCGGAGAGGCGCTCTCCCGTCCCCGGTGCCGCAGAGACCGCTTGTTCCAGATCGGGACAAGAATCGCGCCCGCTCAGCGGCAGCCGATGGGAAAACCAGAATCAGCAGCAGTATCGTGGAGTAAGTAAAGGCAACTCAGATTGATGCGGCGCAATCTAAACGCCCAGGTACACGCCTGAACAGCGCATGATACCGGGCATTGTTGCCGGTCGGTCTGTCGCTGAGACGTTGTTCGCCGAGTGCCGAGGTCGCGGTTTGCCAGGCGCGGATTGAAGGTAAGCACTATGGTCGATTACTGCGCAAATCCGAAATGCATGAAGCCGCTGCATTATCTTCGCGAAGGCACCGTCTACATCTTCGAAGTCGCCGACTCCAATGCTGGTCCGGTCGGCCATCGGCTGGAGCACTACTGGCTCTGCGGGGAATGCTCCATCGGGCACCTGCTGGAGCGCTCCGTGAACAAGGAGCTTCGCCTGATTCCCCGGCAATCGCTTCGCTTCGTCCGCCGTCCTCGCGGGGTCGCCGATCGCGCCCTGGCTTCCTAGCGCCGACGGCCTTCCACTACGGAAAGGGAATTCGCTGAACTGTTTGGGAAGCCTCTGGTGGCGGCGGATGGAATCGAACCATCGACCTACGGGTTATGAGTCCGTCGCTCTAACCATCTGAGCTACGCCGCCGGTGCCGCGAAACAGTCCAGAACCGGGCTCAAGCCACTCCGGAACCGCGATGCGACGCTCTTCTATCTTACGAAGCCGCAGAAATGCCGTCAACGCACCCAATCCTGGGGCGCAACGTCCGTGTCGCCGGCAAATGTGTGTCCTCAGACCTACCGTGGGTCACAAGCCTTTAGAGCGCCTTGAGCAACGTGACCAGCCGCGTGAATCCCTGTTCCCGCGCCGTCTTGTTGCCGGGGACAGTATTGGTGGGGTCCTCGCCGGCGCGCATGAACCCGTGCCCCGCTCCCTCATACGTCACCGGCTCATATTTCTTCCCCGCCGCCTTCATCGCCGCCGTCGTAGCCGGGATAGTCGCGCCGATGCGCGCGTCGTTCCCCGCGTAGAACCCATACACCGGAGCGACGATTGTGCTCACGTCGTCCGGCCCGGGGCCGTAAAAAACGAAAGCGGCGGAGAGGTCCTTGCGATGGGCGGCAAAGGCGAACGACTTACCCCCGCCCCAGCAAAAGCCGGTCACCGCAATCTTTCCGTTGGCCGCCGGCAGCGTCTTTGCATAATCCGCTGCGGCATCGAGATCGGCGTTAACGACGTTGGGGTCCAGTCCGGAGACGGCCTTGATCGCCGCATCCTGGCTCGGAAACTCGCTCGACCCGCCACCCTTTGGCCCTTGTCCGCTCAGCAAATCGGGCGCGATCACAATAAATCCCTGCGCGGCCAACTCGTCGGCCATCTCCTTGGCCCAGTCGGTAAGCCCGAAGATCTCGTGGATCAGGATCACCACCGGCGCCTTGGTCTTCACCTCGGGGTAGACGACGAAAGCCTGCACCGTGCGACTCCCGCTCTTCAGCGGCACATACTCGTGGTGCCGCGGCGACGCGTCGAGGCGGGCCTTGGCCCACTCCTGCGCAACCAGCGAGAGCGTGCTGAGAAAGAGGAACGAAAAGGCTGCAACGGTCCTGACGGGGCGAGATAATTGGAGCTTCATGCGATGAAGTCTATAGCCTTTATCCACCCGTTGGGAACCCGCTCGGTGGAAGCCCGTTTTCGCCGCCCGAATCGCATCAAGTAAAATTCTCTCGGTAGCGAAACGAGCTCTATCGCGAACGGTTCACATCCAGTGCGGCCTTCTTCTGAAACCGGGAATCGGTGCGCCCTTGCTTTCCTCATGGCGTTGATCGTCTCGCCGTCCCCGACCGCGTCCGCCCAACAGCCTTCTTCGCCCCCATCATCCCAGGCAGCCCCCATTCATGGAACCGTCCTCGACGCCAGCCACAAGCCGGTCACGGGGGCCGTGGTCCATCTCGAACACAAAAGTTCCCCGACGGTCGTCATCAAATCGGGCGCCGCAGTCCATCTCGAACATGAGGGTTCGCCGACGGTCGTCGTCGAAGCTGTGACCGATGCTTCAGGCGCCTTCACCTTTCCAGACGAACCTGCCGGCGACTACCTGCTCTCTGCCGAAAAATCCGGCATGCACACTCCTCAGGCCGCGATAGTGGTGGCTCAATTAGCACCAACTGCGGTCGAATTAATTCTCCAGCCGCCCTCTTCAAGCCAGGCAATGGAATTTGCCGACGCGCCGAACTTTACCGTCGCCGGCGTCACCGACTGGACCGCAGTCGGAGGCCACGGCTCCGACGCAACCCTGCGCACCAGCGAAGCCCTCGCCCGCGATGCCATCACCCTGAAGCCGAACGATCCGGGAAACGGCCCGACCCCTGCCAAGCCTGCCGACGCAGGCAAGTCGAGCGCCGCGGATCTGCATCGCAACTCTGGTGATCTCGACGAGCGGTCGGGCGATCCTCTTTCGGCTGTCCACGAATACGAGCAAGCCGTCCGCCTCGACCCGAGCGAGCAGAATTATTTCGCGTGGGGTTCTGAGTTGCTACTTCATCGCGCCGTCTGGCAGGCCCAGCAGGTCTTCAAGACGGGTGCCGAGGCCTATCCGAAATCGGCCCGGATGCTCGCCGCGCTCGGTGCGGCGCTCTTTGCCGGCGCGCTCTACGACCAGGCAGCACTGAAATTATGTGCAGCCTCTGATCTGAACTCGACCGACCCTGGGCCTTATCTCTTCCTCGGCAAGATACAGCTTGCGGCGCCCGATCCCCTTCCGTGCGTCGAGCCCAAGCTGGCGCAGTTCGCGCGCGAGCAGCCGGATAACGCACTCGCCAGCTACTTCTACGCCATGGCCATCTGGAAGCGCCAGCCGCAGCCGCCCGACCCGCACGATCTGCAACAAGTCGAATCGCTGCTCACCCGGGCCGTGACCGTCGACAGCAAATGCAGTGACGCCTATCTGCAACTGGGAATTCTCAACTATTCCCAACATGATTTTGAAAAAGCGATTGGCCTCTACAAACAGGCGATCGCGTCGAATCCGCAATCCGGCGAGGCCCACTACCGTTTAGGCGTCGCTTATGATCGAACCGGCGATCCAACCAGAGCCAAACAGGAATTCCAGATCCATGATGCGATCGAGAATCAACAGGCGGCGGCCATCGAAAGCCAGCGCCGTGAAGTGAAGCAGTTCCTCGTGGTTCTGCAAGCGCAGCACGGGAATCCCCAGGCGCACTGAGCTACAAGCCGCAATATCCGTTAAGCTGGTAGCCGCATCATGGCGGTCCGATTCTCAAGACAACTGACAGGAGGCTCTTCCGTGTTCAAACTCTTCGCCCTGGCCCTCATTCCAGCTCTGACAATGTCTGCCGCCGATCTCCCGACCAAGAAGTACCTCGATCTCAACGCGATCAAGATCATGGTTGCCGCCTCAGAGGCGAAGGCCAAAGAGCTCAACGTCAGCGTGACCATCTGTGTCGTCGATGAGACCGGCAACCTGCTCTTTCTCGAAAGAGGCGAGACTGCCACCAACGGCACCGTCGACTTCGCACAGAAGAAGGCGCGGCACGCTGCGGCCTTCGGCAGTCCATCGGCGGCCGGCGCCGAAGCAGTCAAGAATGGCAACGTCGCGGCGCTTGATTATCCCAATTTCTTCCCCAACCAGGGCGGCCTGCCGATCAAAGTTGACGGCCAGTTACTGGGCGGAATCGCCGCCAGCGGCGCCAAATCCGAAATCGACGAACAAATCGCCCAGGCCGGCCTCGACGCACTCTTGAAAAAATAGCCCGAGCAGACGGCCACTGCTCTCCGCGTGCCTAAGTGGACTTAGGTTTCCACGTCGCGACAATCCCCTCGCCCTCGCGAATGGTGAGGATCTGGTTCGCTTTCACCTGCGGGAATCTCTCAACCTTCTGCGTGGTGGGCCACTTCACCTCGATCATGTCGACGGCCTCGATCTTGCCCACGCCGAAGTGAAGCCGTAGGTCGCTCTGCGACATCACGCTGTCTCCGCTGTGTACCTCATCCATCTGCGTGTGCTTTCCCGTCATCACCCGCACCCGCGCCCCGATGGCGGTTCGATTGCACTTCGTTCCCACTAACTTGATCTTGATCCAGTTCTGCTTGTTCCCGCCCTCATTACGCAACAGCGATGGCGGATCGTTCATATTCAGCACCAGAGCATCCATGCCGCCGTCGTTGTCGTAATCGCCAAAGGCGGCGCCGCGGCTGGAGAAATGCTCGCTGATACCCGGCCCCATATCCGCCGAAACATCCTTGAAGCGGCCATTGCCGAGGTTGTGATAGACCAGCCGCGGGTTCTTGAAGGTCTGCCCGAAGTTGTAATTGTCGATCTCCGGATAGACATGCCCGTTGATCTGCAGGATGTCCGGCCAGCCATCGTTGTCGTAATCGACAAAGCCGCAGCCCCAGGCTACATAGCGATTGTTGACTCCAACCCCGGCCGGGTAAGTGACATCGCTGAAAGTCCCATCGCCGTTGTTGTGGTAGAGGTTGCAGGTGTCGTCGGCAAAGTTGGTTTTGAAAATGTCGAACCATCCATCGCAGTCGTAATCGGCGACCGCGACACCCATGCCGGCCTGCTCGTGGCCGCCATCGCTGTAAGCGCATCCCGCCATGACTGCAACATCGGTAAACGTGCCGTCATGATTGTTCTGGAAAAGAATGCTCGGTTCCGAGTCCACCGCGACATAGATATCCGGCCAGCCGTCGTTGTCGAAGTCATACGAGACCGAGGTGATCGAATACCTTGGCCCCGGCTTCAGGATGCCCGCCTTCTCGGAAACATCGGTGAACGTGCCGTCGCCGTTGTTGTGAAAGAGGATGTTCGTGTCCCCCGGCAGCCCGCGCGGACCGCACATCGTCGGCACGCCCTTCCATTGGCAGAAGTTCGTATCGTTCGGGCCGGCAATCTTCGCCGGGTCGAGTTTGATGTAGTTGCAGACAAAGAGATCGAGATGGCCGTCGCGGTCGTAGTCGAGAAAGCTGCAGCCCGCGCCCCACCGCACCTGTTCCTGCGCCAGGCCCGCCTTGCGGGTCACATCGGTAAAGGTGCCGTTGCCGTTGTTATGGAAGAGGATGTTATGGCCCCAGAAACAACAGAAAAGGTCGTCCCACCCATCGTTGTTGTAATCGCCAATGCAGACGCCCGTCTGCCATCCTGTCACACCTAGTCCGGACTTCGCGGTCACGTCGGTAAACGTGCCGTCGCGATTGTTCTTGTAGAGATGCGAAGTCGGCGCTTGCCCCTTGGGCCAAGTCGTGTCGAGCCGATTGCCGTTGGTCAGATAGATGTCCAGCCATCCGTCATGGTCGAAGTCGAAGAACGCGAGTCCGCTCCCCTTGGCCTCGATAATCGAACGCTTGTGGTCAATGCCCCCCCACACATTGGGGATCGTCAGCCCCGCCTTCGCGGCTACATCGACATATTGCACGGGAGATGCCGCACTAGCCTGACTCGCAATTGTCTGACCCGAGGTCGCGGCTTGTAGCAGCGCCGGATCTTTCCACCTCCAGAGCGGAGTCGCGAGAGCTTCGGTCAGGTTAGCGCCGAGCAGAAAGAGGGAAGAACCGAGGAAACGCCGACGCGGAAAATTCATAGACTCCGATGATTATAGAGATAGACGGCGAGGTTGATAGAGACCGCGCCTCGTCGGTGTTGAGCCCGTCCAACCGCCAGAAATGCGCCTCGCATCAGCCGTTCGCAGTGTCATCGAGTCGTTACTTTCGGAAACGGACGCGGCACAATCCCCGCGCCCTCTTTGACCGCGATGATCTTGTCGACCGGCACATTTGTCAGCGTATCCACCTGCCCGCTCGGCCAGGCGATCACCAGCGAGTCGATCTTTGTACTCTTGCCGAGGCCAAACTGGATGCGCGGATCGCTCGCTGACATATAGCTCGTCCCACCCTCAGCCTGTTGCATGCGTGTGGTGCCGTCCGAGGTCAGCTTCAACACCGCGCCAATGCCGTCACGGTTCGACTTTGTGCCGATCAGCAGGACTTCCAGCCAATGATTGGCATTGCCGCCGTCGTTGCGCAACAGTTCCGGATAATCCCCTCGAACGTTCACGGCAATGTCGATGTCTCCATCGTTGTCGAAATCCGCCGTGGCCAGGCCGCGCCCCGCGACCGGGCGGATAAAGTCTGGCCCCAGAGAGTCCGAGGTCTTCTCAAAATGCCCCTTCCCAAGATTGCGGAACATCAGCAGCGGCTCTTTATACGACACCTCACTGTGATAGAGCGCGACGTTGTCGACCATCGCGCCATTCAATTGCAGGATGTCAATCCAACCATCGTTGTCGTAGTCGATGAACTTGGCCGCGATCCCGCTCAGCAGCCGCGCCTTGGCCCCGATTCCTGAGCTGTAGGTGGCGTCAGTAAACGTCCCATCCCCGTTGTTGTGGTAGAGCCGGTTCAGTTCGAAATCAAGATGAGTGATGTAGACGTCGAGCAATCCATCGCCATCCACATCTGCGGCATCGATGCCCATCCCCGCCTCGTAGCCGCCATCTTCACTCGCGGCGAGCCCGGAGATCAGCGACACGTCCTTGAATGTTCCGTCGTGATTGTTGATGAAAAGGAAATTCGGCCAGGTGTCGTTGGCAATTGCAATGTCAGGCCAGCCGTCGCCGTTCAGGTCCGCCAGCACCACGCCCATGCCCTTCGATTCCGGCAGGCCAACTCCCGATTTATCGCTCACGTCGGTGAACGTGCCGTCGTGGTTGTTGTGATAGAGCTTGGTCTTCTGCCCTTTGTAGTTGCCCGGATTGCAATACGACCGATAGCCCGGTGCGCGCTCTCCGCACCAGATATTGTTCTTCGGCGACCAGTCGATGTAGTTGGTCACCACCAGGTCGAGCCATCCATCCTTGTCATAGTCGAACCATCCGGCGCTCGTCGACCATCCTCCTTCGTCCGCGACCCCCGCCTTGGCGGTCACGTCGGTGAACGTGCCGTCATGATTGTTGTGATACAGGATGGCGCTGCCATAGCCGGTGACATAGAGATCGGGATAGCCGTCATTGTCGAAATCCCCCACCGCAACGCCCTGGCCATAGTGACCTTCGCCTCCCACGCCGGCTTTCGCCGTCACGTCGGTAAATGTTCCATCGCCGTTGTTGTGGTAGAGCGCGGAGCGCAACGGCGCGGGCGGCTTATAAATATCGGTGGCCGCGGACTGGACAAAGTAAAGGTCCATCAGTCCGTCCTGGTCGTAGTCGATCCACGCCACGCCCGTCCCCATCGTCTCGAGGTAGTACTTCTGGTCGGTCTGCGTTGAGTCCTGCACAAACGTGATTCCCGCAGCCTTGCGAATATCGGTATAGCGCACGGGGACCGCAGGTTCCTGGGGCTTCGCCGCCTGTTGTGCGAATACTACGTCGCCGAGAAGTGCGAGTAGCGCCAACGCTGCGCCGCAGAGGGTGACGCGCCTATGCTGTACCGCAAGTGGATTCCGCTGCGTCATCCTAGAGCGTCCGATCGGCGAGCGACAGCGCCAATTGCAGCAGCTGCGCTCGGTTGGCTGCGGTCATCGGCTGATCGCCGGCGGGTGCGGTCGCCGGCGCCTGGGCGAGAAATTGTTCAATCCGGTTGACGTCCAGGCTCCCGCTCGCTGTACTGTTCTTGAAGCGCCCCAGCACCTCTTTGGCCTTGTCGATCTGCCCGGTTTCAAAATAAAAAACGCCCAGCGTCGAATAGCTGCCCGGCCACTCCGGCAGAATATCCATCGCCCGCTCAAACTCGCCGGCAGCTTGCGCCGTGTTCCCTTCGAGCACCGACGCGATGCCCAGTCCCCAGAGAATCTTTCCCGATCCAGGTACGCGGGCCTGGCCTTTCAACAGCGTCTCTTTCGCGCCGGATATATCGTTCTGCCGGAACTGTAACAGTGCAAGTGCCAAATAATCCTGGTCGTTATCCGGGTTGCGGCTGATCGCGTTCCGATAGATCTCTTCAGCGCGCACCGTATCCCCAAGATGCGCATAGATGTCTCCGAGCAGCGCAAGATAAGCATCGTCCTTGCGACCCTCTTCCGAAACTTGCTCGGCAGTCGCGAGCGCCTGGGAATAGAGACGCTTGCGAAAATAGGCATCTGCGAGATCGAACTTGATCCCATCTGAATCGGGACTCGCCTGCAGCGCCGCCTGAAAGTGCTGAATCGCGTCGTCATAGAAATGGTAACGGGCAAGCAGGACCCCGGTCCCAGTCAGCGTGCGGTAATCGCCTTTGCTGATCGCATCCAGTTGCGTAATCGTGCTCTTCGCCTCTTCAGCATTTCCCGCTTTCAGATAAGCCTCGGCCAGCAGGTACAAATCCTCCGGCTGGTCGGGATGCTTCTTGATCTCGTCGGTCAGTTCGGTGATGTCCAGTTGAGCACGGGCGCCGGCGCAAGCTTGGAACGGCTGTCGAGATAGTCGTACAGGTGCTCATAGGGGAACGCCCCGCCGGAGGCATTCTTGGAGAGCGTCTGAAAGACATTCAGATCGCGGTCAGCCGCGGCGGTCTCATGCAGACTCCTCTCCACCATAGCCAGCTTGTAGTAGCCGGTGGCCGGGTGCCGGCTGACCTTCACATATCGTTTCAGCAGCTCTTCCGCTTCAGCAAACTTCTTCTCGCCAATGCGCAGGTTCGCGAGCTCCAGCAGCGCTTCCGAATAATCGGGAGTCGCATGCAATACTTGTTGAAATCGCGCTTCGGCTGCTGCGTTGTCGCCCTGCCGTTCGGCGATAAGACCCAGGTTGAACAGGCAGACGTTGTTATGTGGGTCCACCTTGAGTCCTTGCTCAAAATACCCCTTTGCCTCGTCAAATCGTCCCAGCTCCCGGTAGGAGATGCCGACGTAAGCGTAAGAGCGCGCAGAGTGTTCTGCCGCAATGAGTCTCTGAAAAACATCGAGGGCCTTGTCGACCTTACCAGCCATGAAGTAACTCTCGCCCAGCGACGCCAGCAGGTCGGTCCGTTGCGGCGCAATCCCAAGGCCCGCCTCCAGCAGCGGGATCGCGTCTTCGAAATAGTTCTGCGAGATGCTCACCTGGGCCATCAGGTAAATGATGTCCGTGTTTTGCGGCGCGATCTTGTGCGCCCTTACCAGAAGATCCAGCGCGTCGAGAGGCTTCCCCTGATCGTTGAGCGCCTGCGCCTGCAGAAATAAAGCCTCCGGAGATTCGGGCCGCAGCTTGAGTGCACGACCAAGCGCCAGCTGCGCTTTGGCATAGTCGCCATCCAGCAGGTAGCTTCGTCCGAGATTGTAGAGAACCTCGAAGGCCCCCGGCTCAAGCGCGTCGGCTTTCTCCAGCTCCAGCTCCGCTGCCTTGAACTGCTTCTCAGCCGCGAGCGTCACGCCAAGAGAGAAGTGTACCTGGATGTCATCCTTGTGTTGTGTCGAAAGCTCCGTCGCCAGCCGCAGCGCTTCCGCCGTGTGTTTGGTCTGCAGGTAGGCGCGCACCAGGTTGAGACTCGTGGCGACGTTTGGCGGGCGCACGCGTTCCAGGTGGGGAATCGCTTCAGCCGCCGCTCCTTTGGCCATCAGCAGCACACCCAGGTTGTAATTCCCATCCGCGTTGGCCGGATCGAGACGCAACACCGTCCGAAATTCGTTCTCCGCAAGCTCGGGCTGCTTTTCAGCGACGTAAACATTGCCCAGGTTGTTGTGCGTCTTGGTTGCGTTGGGGGCAATCTTCAACGCGTGCTGCAGCGTCTCGATCGCGCCTGTATAGTCTTGCTGCGCGCTCTCGATGATCCCAAGCAGGTTGTAGCCGTCAACGCTCGACGGGTTGTGCTGCAGCTCTTCCTGCACTTTCGCTTTGGCCTCATCGAGATGGCCTTGTTGCATCAGCGCTTCGGCCTCCTGAAACTCAGCTGGGCCTTTGGAGGAGGGCGATGTTTGTTGCCCGAAAGCTCGTCCAGCGGCCATCAGAAGTAACAAGAACGCGAGAGAGAATCCCAAGCTCCACCGCGCCGTGAAAGCTTCGTTTCCATGCAACAACTCGGTGCGTTCAGCCAAGCGGTCCGCACCCTTTCGAATGCCCATCGAGGCGCTCATTGCAGCACCTCCAGCGCCTGCTTCGCGCCCGCGTTCTCGGGCTGAAGGCGCAGCAGTTCCGACACAATCTGTCGCGCATTTTCTTTGTCGCCGCGCATCATGTAGAGACGCGCAAGGTTGAGATACGACTGGTCGAAGCTCGGCGTCAGCCGGATGCACGTCTTGAATTGCTCCTCTGCCTGCGCATAGTCCTTCTTTCGAACAAACAGGATGCCGAGGTTGTTCAAGGCTTCAGGATAGCCCGGGCGCAAGAGGACCGCGCGTTGCAGGTAGCTCGACGCCTGCTCCATCTGGCCTTGCTGGGCGTAGAGCATGCCCAGGCTGTAGTTGGTTTCCGCATCGTCCGGCTGCAGGACAACGCTTGGCCCAGGCTCTCCTGCGCTTTCCCAAAAGAACCTTGCCGCCGGTAGACATTCCCCAGGTTCAGCAACGCGATCGCATAGCCCGGCCTCAGCTGCAGCGATTGCTGGAAGTCCCCGATCGCCTCATCCGCGCGGCCTTGCTGCGCTGCCATCATGCCCAGATTGTTCCATGCTTCGGGGTAGTCTGGCTTTAGCTTCAAGGTCTGTTCAAGATATTTGCGGGCTTGTTCGAAATCGTTTCTGCGCAGGTTCAGCGTGCCCAGGTTGTAATAAGCCTCTGGGTCGTCCGGCTTGGCGGCGATGACCTGCTCAAACGACTCTGCCGCTTGCTCCAGGTATCCATGCTGGAACATCGCAACGCCGTAGGTAAAATCGTTCCGTTGAAATGCTCCCTGGTAGAGAACTCCGCCCAGCGGAATCGCCTTCTGCATCCGCTCAGCCGGCGTCGTTGGCAGCGACTTCGCATCCTCCAGCACGCGTCGCGGATCGAGCGGCCCCTGGTAGACCTTGACGATCATGCCCTCGCCGTCCAGCAGAAATGATGTCGGAATGGCGAGGTCGCGGCGGCGATCGAAGAGGTAACGGTAGATGATGTTGTAAATGCCCGCTACATCCACCGTCGCAAACATCACCGGAAAGGAAAGTCGCGCATCGGTCGCAAATGCCCTTGCCTTTCCAGCGTCGCTCGGCTGATCGACGTTGATCGCCAGGACGGTAATCTTGCCCTGTGCCAGCGAGGTTTTGCTGCGATCCAGCGTCTTCAACTGATCGCAACTCACCGGCGCGTTTGTCGCCCAGAAGTTCAGCAGCAACAGTCCGCCGCGAAACGACGCCAATTCTCGAAGAGTTCCAGCAACATCGGGCAGCGAAAAAGCCGGAGCCTTCAGCGGCTCAACCAGCCATGTCTCGGCGACCGCGGGCAACGCCTCCGCAGCCCCGGCGGCCCCGGCCTGTGCATAAATTGCAGCCGGTCCGGCGAATGGCTTGTTCACCACCGTTGCCGCGCCTTCTTCGATTTCGATCCGGTGGTTGACCGGCAGGTTCTCGAAGCTCTGCGAGGGTCCGTTCGGCCATCGGACCGTTGCTCGCACTGCTCCCTCGTGCGCTCCAACTCCAAAGAACACTTCCTTCGAATGCTGCGCCAGAAAGCCCGAGCCCGCCTGCAAATATTTCGTCTGCCGCAGCGTCCCGGCTTCGACGGTGATTGCGGCCCCGATCGCGTCGCGATTGCTCTTGTGCCCCCGCAGCCGGAACGAGATCGAGTGCCCGATCTCCTTCATCGTGTTGTGCAATATCCGCAATTGCGGCGCGTTGCGGTTCTTCAGAATGATCTCCAGCCTCCCATCGTGGTCGAGGTCGGCAAGCGCAAACGACCGGCCGTCCTCAGGAAAATCCAGCCCCACCGCGCCCGAGACTTCAGAGAATGTGCCATCACGGTTATTGGCAAACATGACGTTTCTTTCGTAGCCGCTCCACGAGCTATCCGACCGGATCAGCTCATTCAGCGCCTGCCATCCGTGCTCATACGCCGACGTAGGCGTCGCGTCGTTGGGTGATCTCCCCACCACTTGCCGCCAGAAAAAGCTCGACAGATCGCCCTGGTCCGGCGCCGAAATATAACCGTTCGCGACGTACAGATCGGGGTAGCCATCATGGTCGAAGTCCCAGAAGTCCGAACACCACGACCAGCGCCCCATCTCCACCCCAGCCTGGCGGCTGACGTTTTCAAACTCATGATTCCCTTGGTTGCGATAGAGCGAGTTGCCCCGCGCATGACGCCGGTAGAGCGCGAGAATCTCCTCCGGAGCCTTGTCGTGAAAGAGCTTCTGTTCCGCGACTCTCTGGCCCGCGGCCGACCACATATTGGCAACGTAGATGTCTTCGCGCCCGTCGTTATCGCAGTCAGACCAGCTTGCGCTCATCCCCGCACCGACATCCTCGGCGTGCGCCTCGCCTGAGATCGCCGTGAAACGCCCGTCGCCATGGTTGCGATACAGGTTGCCGCGGCCGAAATCGTTCGCCACATAGAGATCCGGAAAGCCACTCGCCCCGGCCTCGCCCCATGCGCAGGCGAAGCTGTATCGGTTGTTGTCCGCGTTCAGCCCAGCTGCCTCCGTGCGGTCGACAAACGTCCCGTTTCCCTCGTTGTGCAGCAGAAAATTCGGCGGCCCATTCCGCGCGTCAAAATAGGGAACTGGATAGTGATACTGGTCCAGCCCTACGTAGTAGCTGTAAAGGCAGAAGTAAATATCCAGCCGCCCGTCGCGGTCATAGTCGGCCAGCGCGGCATGAGTGAACGTTCCCTGCGGCTGGTTCTTAAACTTGAAAGCGTCCTTCTTCAGCGCGAACGTCCCATCGCCCTGATTCAGAAAAAGCAATGGCCCGCTGCCGCAGACCACCAGCAGGTCCTGCACTCCTTTGTTATCGAAATCCGCGAAGAGCGCGCAGGCAGTGCCATCGAGCACCCCGACTCCCGCTTTCTCCGTCACATCCTCAAAAGTCCCGTCGCCACGGTTGCGGTAGAGGCGGTTCGGCAGTCCGGCCGGCTGGCAGATATATAGATCGTCGAATCCGTCATTGTCGAAATCCCCCGCCGCCACGCCATTGTTGCCATACACGTCGATGCCGCAGGCGCCATCGAGCACCGTCCGCCAATAGTCGGCGCCGCGCTGCATCTGGCCCGCATAGGAGGGAACTCCACTCATCGACTGCGAGGTCACGTCGACGAATACCGGCTGGCTTGCCAGAGCAATCGTCTCTTCCGTGGCTTGCCACTTGCTCGCCTTCCACTCTCCCGAAGCGTTTCGCGCCCACTCCGTCCGCCACGAGCCCACCCGCTCCTCGCGGCGGTCGCTTCGGCTGCCAACCAGGTCATACCGGATATCTGCCCGCACCGTGACCGGCGTGCTCCCTGTCTCCTCAATGCCGGTAATCTCGAACTCCGCCGTCTCCACTCGTGCAAGCTTCCCCAGCCACGATTGAATGTTCTGAAGAAATCGCTCCCGGCCCGCAACCAGCTCGCCGCCAAACTGCCTCCGAAGGACCTCGATTCCCCCTCCCGAACGCAGCGGCACTTCCTTCACAGCGACGAGCGAAGAGGCCGCAATCCTTGGATCGAGGAACCTGCCCAGCCCCGATGTATCCTCGCCGTTCGCCTTGAGGCTGCGCGCCCACTCCCCGAGCATCGATCCGATCTCGAAAGCGTATTTCTCCGTCACGTACTCGTCCGACCCTGGAGCCACCAGGCGAAGCACATCGGCTAACGGAGACTGCGCTGGATAGTGGGGAATCAGCCGTACATCGGCAAACCGGAAAGGATTTTCGCCGGCCGGAGCGGGCGTTGGGAATCCGAACAGTAACGGGAACCCATGCAAAGGCGCCGGCCTTAGAAGAAGTGGCGCCAACCCCATGCTCTTGAGGAGCGCCCGGCGGGTAAGGGATTGGATTTCATTCTTGTGACGCGACATCCGTAGCGGTTTCCGTTATCCGGCGAGGGTGTTTGAATGCTAGCACCCGCGGCCTGTCGATCTAAAGACTCCTCCTGAATCTGGCCCTCAGGCCAGAGATCGAGAGCCCCGACCGGCGCGACGCGGCCCTTCTCTCTGCATTTTGAGGCGGAATTGGCCAGTCGGAGCGTGGGGATGGGAAATATCTCAAACTTTTGGTTGACAAGGGTTGTCTGCCTGTTCTAGTTTTCTGGCGATGGGAATGTAACCGGTTACGCGACACCTGAACACTGCCGTAAGTGGCCAACCAGGGCGATCTCAAACTTTTGGTTGACAAAGGATATTTGACTGAACTAGTTTTCGGGTCGCATAACCATGTAATCGTTTACTGAAATCGAGTCGGCGTGGCACGTATCGCCACAGCGCATGACCGAAGGTTAGAAACATTAGGGGGAATTCGGATGGGCCTTGATCGCAATAAATCTAGATTTAGCAGGTTTGGCTGGGTTGGCTTCATAGCCCTATTAAGTTTGTGCTTTCTTCTTCCTGGTCAGCGCCTCTTCGGCCAGGTCGACGAAGGTGCAATCAGCGGTACGATTCAGGATTCCACCGGCGCGATCATCACCAACGCCAAGGTGACCCTCGTGAATACCGACCAGGGCTTGACCCTGGAGAAGAACACGGACGCGGGCGGCAGCTACAGCTTTTCGCCGGTCAGGATCGGCAACTACAAGGTCTCCGCGACCGCTCCCGGCTTCTCCACGACCACCCAGGAGCACATCGTCGTCTCCGTCGGCCAGAGCGTTCAGGTAAACGTTCAGCTCAAACCGGGCGGCTCAGCCGAGACCGTCGAGGTAAGCACTGCTCCGCCGCAGTTGCAGACTGACGATGCCGCTGTCGGCCAGGTGGTCAATGAGCAAAGCATCAACAGCCTTCCACTCAACGGCCGTAACTTTACCTTCCTCGCCCAGCTTGGCGCCGGCATCAACACCCCCCAGGCAGATACCCGCGGCAACGCCGCGTCGGGCGCATTTACCGCCAACGGTCTGCGTCCTTCGCAAAACAACTACCTGCTCGACGGTATCGACAACAACAACAACGCCGTGGACTTCCTCAACGGCACGAACTTCGCCGTTCTGCCTCCCCCCGACGCCATCCAGGAATTTAACGTCCAGACCGCCGACTTTAGCGCTCAGCTGGGCCGTTCGGCGGGCGCGGTGCTCAACGCAACCGTTAAGTCCGGTACCAACAACATTCACGGTGCAGCGTGGGAATTCTTCCGCAACAACGTGCTCGACGCCAAGAATTATTTTGACGTCACTAAGGGAGAACTTCGCCTGAATCAGTTCGGTGGCGCAATCGGCGGCCCGATCCTCAAAAACAAGCTCTTCTTCTTCGGCGACTACGAAGGCTTGCGCCGCGTGGAAGGCGAGAGCTCCGGCCTCGCCAGCGTCCCCACCCTTGCCGAGCGCAACAGCGGCTTTACCAATCTTGCCGATCGCCTGACTGGCAACACCAACACTGACCTCCTGGGCCGCACGGCTCCCATAGGCACAGTCTATGACCCTGCGACGACTCGCCAGGTGACGGTCGGTACTCCCGATCCTGTGACCGGATACATGCCCACGGCATCCGGGTATGTGCGTGATCCATTTGGCGCCTGCCCCGCAGCGACCAAGCTATATACCGCAGCCTGCGGCCTGAATCAGCTTCCCGGCGGCAGAATCGATGCCAACGCCATTAAGCTCTTGAACCTCTACCCGCTGCCGAAAAACGACAGTGTCGTCACTGGAAACTTCTCTTCCAACCCCAACAGCACCCAGATCAGCAACCAGTTCGATGTCCGCGGCGACTTCGATCCGAACGAAAAAGAGCAAATATTCGTCCGCTTCAGCTACGTCGACAACCCGCAATTCATTCCTGGGCCTTTCGGCGGCATCGCCGACGGTGGTTCCTTCCAGCAAGGTGTTCAGACGCTGAAGTCCAATCAGTCGGTTGTGGCCTGGACCCATGTCTTCAACCCCAGCACGATTAACGTGGCCCGCGTTGGCTTTAATCACCTTCACACCACCCGCTTCGGACCCGTAGGCGGCCAGCTTGGCATTCCGGCGGAATTTGGCATCCCTGACATCCCGCAGGTTTCCGAAAATGGCGGCCTGCCCGCAATTACCCTTAGCGGACTGGCGACCCTCGGCAGCAATAACTTCCTGCCTTCCGATGAAGTCAGCCAGACCCTTCAGATCGTCGACGACTTCACCAAGATCTACGGCGCCCACGCCTTCAAGATGGGCATCGAGTACCAGCACGTAAAGTTCTCCACCCTGCAGCCCGCCTGGTCCCGCGGCCAGTTCGACTACAACGGCGAATTTACCGATATTCCCAATGCCAACAGCAGCACTACGGGTATCGCGCAGATGATCCTGTCTCCGATCGCAGCGACTGTGCCCAACGGTGTTGACTTTTCCGGCGGTACCGATGAGTCGCGGGCCTCGAATATCAACAAGACCTATGACCTGAAGAACTACTTCGCGTTCTACTTCCAGGATGACTGGAAAGTTAGCCCCAAGCTCACTTTGAATCTCGGACTTCGTTGGGATTATTTCGGACCGCTCGGAGAGTCCAACGGCGGTCAGGCCAACTTCATTCCTTCCGCCCAAGGTCCTTTCAGCGGGCCGACCTACCTGATTCCGGCATCCGGCAAGGATAACCGGCAGGTCTCCTCCGGCTGCGCCACCTGCTTCGCGGATCTGCTTGCCAAAGACAACATTGCACTGCTTTACACCAATGCCTATGGCAAAGGGCTAACCTCGACCCAGAAAAATAACTGGGCGCCGCGCATCGGCTTCGCCTATCAGGTTACTCCGAAGCTCGTGACCCGCGGTGGTCTTGGCTGGTTCTTCAACTCCTTTGAAAACCAGGGCTATGGTCCGAACATCGGCGAAAACTATCCTTTCGTCTTCAACTTTGATTACGTGCCCCACTCGCCTTTCGCGGTCACTCCGCCGAACTATCTGAACGGCGTCGCGCCGGTCAGCGCTAATACTCCTTATGCAGGTTGCGGCCTCGCTGTGCTGAATACTGGCTTCTCTTGCTTTAATCTGGTGCCCCTGGCCGTAACCAATGCTCAGGGCCTCGGCTTGCAGGGACTGCAGTTCAACTACTCGACGCCGCGCACCGTGAGTGCTAACTTGACTCTCCAATATGCGCTGACACGCACCTTGTCTGCGCAGGCCTCGTATGTCTTCACCGACGCCATGCATCTTCAGCAGGGTACGGGGAACAACAATGTAACCAGAATCCTGCCGGCCAGCGTTCCCAACACCATCTCGCCGGCCCTGGGCGGCATTCCCTTCCCGGATTTTGGTGCGGGGGGTAGCTACCAGACGACGACCGGCGCCAGCATCTACAACGGCCTCCAAACCAAGCTGGAACAGCAGCTCAGCAACGGGCTCAACTTCCTCGCCACCTATACCTGGTCGAAGACCATGTCCGACGCCGGCGATCTGCTCAATGGCGGCAATACCAGCACCAACCGCGCCCCAGACGTACCCGGCTTCGGTCCCCGCTTCGATTGGGGCCCGGCTGACTTCGACATCCGCAATGTCTTCCACCTAAGCGGCGGATATCAGTTGCCCTTCGGCACTGGCCAGCGCTTCGCTCACGATGCCGGGAAGTTGGAGAACGGCTTCATCGGCGGGTGGAGCGTCAACGCCATCGTCACCCTCCAGGGCGGCCAGCCGATGACCCTCGGTTGCCCGACCGGGACCACGACAGGAACCGGTTGCTACGATGTGAAGGTCGCCGGTCAAAGCCAGAACCTCCATATCTATACAGACGGCCAGGGACAGGTCAATTGGTTTGGCAACGCAAAGGCCTTCCAGCAACCCTGCCAGTTGGGGGCTGATGGCTTACCGCTCGGTGACACCCCGAAGGGATGCATCCCGTATACCGGTCGTCAGATTCTGGGCGGCACTAACCAGACCACCACAACCCCTGGCCTCAAAACCTTCGACTTCTCCGCCTTCAAGGCCTTGCAGCTAAGCGAGCGCTTCTCGCTGCAATTCCGGGCCGAGTTCTTCAACATCCTCAACCACCCGAATTTCAATGCTCCAGGATTCGGTGGAAACGGCGTCGTCGCGATCTCCAACTCGACCAACTTCAACAATGCGAACTTTGGCGAGATCGGGTCGACGCGTACGAGTCCAAGGCAGATCCAATTCGCTCTAAAGTTGTACTTCTAACCAGCAGGTTGTTCATCGCACCACTCGCCCCGGAGAGCCACCCATTTTGGGTGGACCTCCGGGGCATTGGTTTTGTGTCCGCCTCGACTCCCGGTGGTACCATGAGGGCATTGTGAGCAAGGGCCTTTGGTCTCGTATGGTGGCTTGCTGCGCTCTGGTCTGCGCCACCTGGTCGCCGGCTCAGGACAGCCAGACTCAAAAGCTTGACCAGCAGTTTCAATCCGCAGTCGCGCAATACGATGCAGGCCGCTTTGCCGAGTCCGCGGCCCAACTGGAAGAGCTTTTGCCTCACGCCCCCCGAAGCTATGAAATCCACGAGCTCCTCGGGCTGGTGTACGCCGCCCAGGGGCAGGATTCAAAGGCCCTGACCCACCTCGAACTCGCCGTCCGTCTCAAACCCGACTCCGCTGCCGCGCGTACGAATCTTGCTGCCAGCCTCGTGCATTCCGGCAAACCTGAGTTGGCCGGGGAGCAGCTCCGCAAGGCCATTCAATTGGAGCCTCACGATTATGAGGCCAACCATGATCTGGGGGAGTATTACATTCAGTCCGGAAAGATCGCTGAGGCGCGGCCCTTCCTTGAGGAAGCCCAGCGTATCAATCCCGCCTCCTATGACAACGGCTACGATTTGGCGCAGGCGGATTTCCTCACCGGCCGCTTGAGTGAGGCGACGCAACTCGTCCAGGAGCTTCTCCCGCAGAAAAATACCGCGGAGCTGCATAACCTTCTCGCCCAGATCGATGAGAAAGATGGAAAGTACGTGGCGGCGGCCAATGAATATGAGACCGCCGCTCACATGGATCCCAGCGAAGAGAATCTCTTCGATTGGGGCAGCGAACTGCTCCTGCATCGCACTTACGATCCCGCCATTGAGGTCTTCCAGCAGGGCGCCTTGCGTTACCCTGGCTCGCCGCGGATTCTGATCGGCCTGGGTATGTCGCTCTACTCCAGGGGCAAATACGACGAAGCGGTCAAGGCGCTGATTGCGGCAGCGGACCTTAATCCCTCCGACCCGCGCTGCTACTTATATCTTTCCAAGGCCTACGACAGCTCCCCGAGCCAGGCCGAAGACGCAGTGCAGAGATTTCGCCGCTATGCCGAACTCCAGCCATCGAACGCCCTCGCGCAGTACTACTACGCAATGAGCTTGTGGAAGGGAAAACGAACCGAAGATGCTGCTCCCGACCTTCACACCGTCGAGGCCTTGCTGCAAAAGTCGATCGCACTCGACGGCTCGCTCTCCGAGGCCCATCTTCAGTTGGGCATTCTCTACGCCGACCAGCATGAATACGACAAGTCGTTTCCCGAGTACGAGCGCGCGCTGCAACTGAATCCCGGTCTGCCCGATGCTCACTATCGCCTCGGTCAGTATTATGTTCACGTCGGGCAAAAGGATCGCGCCCAGGAAGAGTTTGCCATCTACCAGAAACTTCAGGCCGAGCATATGGCCGCGGTCGATAAAGAGAGGGCGGAAGTGCAGCAATTCGTATATTCAGCGAAGGCCGCTCCTTCCGCGAAGCCATGATCCACCGCGCCTCGAATCACGACATCGTTCAGCTCCTCAGCCGCTCGCGACGCGAGTTCCTGCGCGACACAGCCGGCTTGGCAATTGGCGGCGCGCTGCTGAGCGCCAGCCCTTTGGTGCGCGGAGCCGCCGCCCTGAGAAAAAGAAAGGTCATCGTCATCACCTTTGGAGGAGGCGCTCGCGATCAGGAGACTTTCGCGCCGGAGGGGCAGGAGAACATCCCGTACCTGCTTCATGAGATGATCCCGCAGTCCAGCTTCTTCACTCAGGTCACCAACAAAGGCATCCTTGGCCACTACGTCGCGACCGCCAGTCTCGCTACCGGCGTCTACGAGACGCTGAACAACTTTTCCGCAGTCCCTCCCGACCACCCCACCGTCTTCGAGTACTTTCGCAAGGACCTCAAGCGCCCGCCGTCAGACGCGTGGGTGATCGCCCCCAGCAACGGCTTCAACCGCATCGGCGAAAGCGACTCCCGTGCCTATGGGGATGGTCTGGGCGCAAGAGTGGTGCTGCCCAAGCATCTCCTCGCCGCCGCCATGTCCAGCGGTTCCACCGACTACGATCATCTGCTTCGCGACAACTACGAAACCCCTCTATATACGCCGCAGCTGGTGGGCGGCGACTTCGAACTCCAGCAGTTGGAGATGATCCTCAAGCTCTCCGTCGACGACTTCAAGGCGCACGCGCGGACCATTTCCAGTCCCGATGAGCTGTCGATGTATATTGCGCGGCGGCTGATGCATGAGCAGGCGCCCAGTCTGCTCTGGATCACCATGCATGACATCGATATCGCGCACTCGGGTGCGTATTCGCTCTATATCGACGCTATCCGGCGCACCGACCGCCTCTGCGCGGAGCTGTGGAAGGCCGTCCAATCCGAGCCCGAGTACGCCGGCAATACCACGCTGTTCATTCTTCCCGACTTTGGCCGCGATGCCGACGAAGACGCCGGCGGCAACGGATTTCAACATCATCGCACCGGTGACGCGGCCTCCCGCACCACCTGGATGATGGCCCTCGGGGCGGGCGTTCGCGAGGGCGTCGTCTACGACCGTCCCATGCAATCGATTGACCTCGTACCCACTCTGGGAGC
Source organism: uncultured Acidobacteriaceae bacterium (assembly GCA_963790505.1). Taxonomy (GTDB): domain Bacteria; phylum Acidobacteriota; class Terriglobia; order Terriglobales; family Acidobacteriaceae; genus Acidisarcina. The sequence continues at coordinate 334,594 of CAWBOT010000005.1, forward strand.
GATCATGGGATTCTCCGCTTCGCTCTCGCAGGGCAGCCCCGTCAAGGAATTGGTGTAGGCCATAATGCTCCCCTCTGATCTCAGCGCCGCTCAGTTTGCCGCCTATCCTCCTCAGGCCAGGAAGATAGTGCTGGATCACCTCGCCGCGCTCCAGCAGCTTCCGCTGAGCTTTGCGCCGAGCTTGCTGCGCGAAGTCATCGACTACGATTACAAGTTTCCCGCCGAGCGCGCGGCAATCGACAGGGAACTCAGCTACCTCAGCTCTCTGTCTGCCGCGCAGCTACAGGAATGCTTTCAGGCCTTCTCGCAGATCTCAGTTTCGGCGAAGCTGGAACACTTCGACTGGATCAATCAGCCAGTTCAGTTTGTCGAACAGCTATCGGCGTATCTATGGAGCACCCACCAGCTCGACGGCTTTCGCAAAGCCGCGACCATATATGGAGATCGGCTGCGCTCCGCCGCGCCTCCCGAAACTATGGCCGCTCGCCGCCTCGGGATCGCCGTCATCGGCCAGGGGGTCGCCTCCTATGACGCGGCGCTCTTTCGCAATCTGCGCAAGCACGGCGCCTATTTTGCGCACGTCAAGCCAGAGAACGGACTCGACCTCCTGCTGGCCGGGGTCGCGGCGCGGGCTGCGGCGCATCCCCTTCCCTACGGCCACTGGTATATTGATGGCGGTAAGCCGGCCGATCACGATCCCAGGCTGACAACCGTCTCCTACCAGGAACTCCAGCCGGTCCGCGCCGCTCTGCTGCGCAAGATGCAGTCCGAGATCGAGAAGCCCGGAATGGGGCCGGAGGAACTGCGCACCTACCTGGCTCGCCTCACGCCCGCCGACCTCGGCATGGCCGGAGACCCGGTTCTCGACCGCTTTGACCTCAGATTGTTCACCGAAGGCTCGGGCACGCAGATATTCAGCACCACCTTCGCCCAGTGGACGGCGCGTGAGGCCCTCCGCCGCGCTCAGCCGCTCACCATGCTCGTCCGCTTTGCTCCGCGTCAGCAGCAGAAGCCGATGAACGAGTTGCTGTCGAGCGGCAACACCAATCCCGAACTCGACTTCACCGGTTCACTGATCGACGCCGACATGGGGTCTTATTATCACTGGATCAACCAGCAAAGACTGCCCGGAGCGGAGCAGTCGGCATTTCTGGTGTGGTTCGAAGGCCACGGCCAGGCCGTCGCGATTTCCCCCTCCCTTCCCGGAGGCACTTCATCCAGCTCAGTCTTCGATCTCACAGAACTGCTGGCCTTGGCTGCCGGCTAGGCCAGTCTTCCCCACACCGTTAATGCCGGAAGGCCACCGGCGCAGCAGGAATTTCCTATAATTCTTGCAAGGACACGATTACATTCGATGACCATCGAAAAAGCCGGACAGTCTGGCGAAGCTGCCCTCCACCCATCCGCCCGGCCGGTTGTCTTTGTGCTTCCTGGGCTCGCCGGAGACCAGGACCCGGTGCTGGAGGGCTTCTGGGGGCCGACTCGCTCCGTCTTCGACCTCGTGCCCATCGCCTATCTGGATTGGACCGACCTGATTGCGGCGCGCTGCGATGGCGAGGCATTGGCCCGCCATGTGAACCAGCAGATCAAGAGCAGGGCCCCGCAGGGCCCCATCCGCATGGCAGGCTATTCGATAGGCGGCCACCTGGCGTACTCGACTGCGGCCGAACTCGAGGCGCAGGGTTTCACCGTAACCTCAGTCGTGATCCTCGACGCGCCGCTTCATCTGGATGCCGCGCCCCAACCGTTGCGCGTCCGGCTGCGCGAGCGCCTGAAGGACTTGCTCTCATTCAATCTGCGCGGCGGAATCGCTTCGATCGTCGCCAAGTTGCTCGTCCGCGAACGCTGCCGCCCGCTTCTCAGTCGGTTCTCCCGCTATCGCCGCTCCCCGTTACCCTTCCGCTTCGAAAGGTACCTGCACAGTAAGATCACGATGCAGCTGGTGCGGCGCATCCATCCCGAATGGTGGAAGTCGCTCCTGAGGCAATTGCCCTCGCTCGAGGCGCCCACATATTTGTTTCGCTCCGAAGATCACCAGCCCTTCGAAGGGGGGGAAGACCTGGGGTGGGCTAGTCACTGCCTCAACTTGAAAGTGATACCCGCCGCCGGCACCCATAGCACCATGCTTGAGCCGCCCCACGACGAACGCCTTCGCGCTGACTTTGTCCAGGCGTTGCTGGCTGGGAATAGCTAGCAAGTTCAGCGCGCTTTCAACTCCCCGCGCCCGGAAAATCCCAATCGCTGCCGGCCAAAACGCGACGGCAGGGCGGCAACAACCATAGAATGTGCTTTGGCTGTATTTGTGTTGAGGCCGCGACCTGCAGCGGGACTTTAAGGAGAGAATGTGAATGCCGATCGTCCCTGAGCAAAAGATTCTGGTCACCGGAGGGGCAGGGTTCATCGGATCGAACTTCGTTCTCGACTGGATGCGTGAAGGCCCGTGCCCGGTCGTCACCCTCGACAAGCTCACCTACGCCGGAAACCTGGCAAATCTCTCGACTCTGGAAAACGATCCGCGCCACACATTTGTCCGCGGCGACATCTGCGATCCCGAGCTGGTGCTTGCTCTTCTGCGCCAGCACAAACCGTGGGCTGTGGTCCATTTCGCTGCCGAGACCCACGTCGACCGCTCCATCGGCGACCCCGGCGAATTCGTCCGCACCAACGTGAACGGTACCCTCAACCTGCTTCAGCAGAGCCGCACCTACTGGGACGCTCTCGACTCTCAGGAGCGGGAGAACTTTCGCTTCCTGCATGTCTCGACCGACGAGGTCTACGGCACTCTCGCTCCCGACGACCCCGCGTTCAGCGAGCAGACGCCCTACGCGCCCAACAGCCCCTATGCGGCGTCAAAGGCCGGCTCCGACCATCTTGTCCGCGCCTGGCATCACACCTATGGATTTCCCACTCTGACGACCAATTGCTCCAATAACTACGGCCCTTTTCAGTTTCCCGAGAAGTTGGTTCCGCTGGTTCTGCTCAAGGCCCTCGAAGGCGAGCCGCTGCCGGTCTATGGCGACGGGCAAAACGTTCGCGACTGGCTCTACGTGCTCGATCACTGCGAAGGCATTCGCGCCGTGCTCGCCGAAGGCAGGCTCGGCGAAACCTACAACATCGGCGGTAGCAATGAGCGCAAGAACATCGACGTAGTGACCACGATCTGCGACATTCTGGACGAATTGACGCCCAGCTCCGCCATCGGTCCGCGGCGAGAGCTCATCACCTTCGTCAAAGACCGGCCCGGTCACGACCGGCGCTACGCGATCGACGCAACCAAAATCCGCAGCGAGCTCGGCTGGATTCCGAAGACCTCCTTCGAACTCGGCATCCGGAAGACCATCGAATGGTATCTCGCAAATATGAACTGGGTAAGAGACGTGCGCTCCGGCGCCTATCTCGACTGGCTCGAACTGAACTACAAGGAGCGATAGATGGCGCGCAAGGGCATCATCTTGGCCGGCGGTTCGGGAACGCGACTCTATCCGCTCACCCAGGCGGTCTCCAAACAGCTGCTACCTGTCTACGACAAACCGATGATCTACTATCCGCTCAGCACCCTGATGCTGGCCGGCATTCGCGACATCCTGGTCATCTCAACGCCCGAAGACACGCCCCGCTTCTCCGGACTGCTCGGAGACGGCTCGCAGTGGGGACTCAACCTTGAATATGCGGTGCAGCCCAGCCCGGACGGTCTCGCCCAGGCCTTCCTCATCGGCGAGAACTTCCTCGCCGGCGACACGTGCTCCCTGGTGCTGGGCGATAACATCTTCTTCGGCTACTCGCTGTCGCAGCAATTGCAGCGCGCCGCCGCTCACGCCGCCGGCGCCACCGTCTTCGCCTACCGCGTCAGCGATCCCCAGCGCTACGGAGTCGTCGAGTTCAATCGCGAAGGCAAGGCGCTCAGTATCGAAGAAAAACCCGTCAAGCCCAAATCTTCCTTTGCCATCACCGGCCTCTATTTCTATGACAACGATGTCGTCGAGATTGCCAAGTCCGTCCGTCCCTCCGCCCGCGGGGAGCTGGAGATCTCCGACGTCAACCGCTGTTATCTGGAGCGCGGCGCCCTCGACGTCCAGCACATGGGCCGGGGAACCGCGTGGCTCGATACCGGCACCCACGATTCTCTGCTCGAAGCCGGGGTTTTTATCCAGACCATCGAAGGGCGGCAGGGACTCAAGATCGCCTGCCCTGAGGAGGTAGCTTACCGCATGAAATTCATTACCGCCGAGCAGTTGTCCGCGCTCGCCGCGCCCTTGCGCAAGAGTGGTTACGGCCTCTATCTGCTCGCACTGCTCGACGAATCCGGAGACCTCGGGGGGCTCGCTTGAAATTGATTGAAACCGCCCTTCTCGGCGTCGTCATTGTGGAGATGCCTATCCATCGCGATAACCGCGGTTCCTTCCAGGAAGCCTATAACGAGCGCAAGTTTCTCGAGCTCGGCCTGCCGATCGAATGGAAACAAGACAATCTCTCCGTCTCCCGCAGGCGGGTCGTCCGCGGACTCCATTACCAGATCGTCAAGCCGCAGGCCAAGCTTGTCCGTGCGATCAGCGGTACGGTAATCGATGTAATCGTCGACTTGCGCCGCGACTCCGCCACCTTCGGCAAACACATTTCCGTCGAACTCAGCGCCGACAACGGCCGGGCCGTCTATATCCCCGTTGGTCTCGCGCATGGCTTCGCCGTGCTCTCCGAGGAGGCTTGTTTTTCCTACAAGGTCAGTGATTTCTACGAGCCCTCCGGTGACCGCACCCTGCTTTGGAACGATCCTGACCTGGGCATCGAATGGCCCATCTCAGCTAAGGACGCCATCGTCTCGGCCAAAGATCTGCAGGGAACGCCGTGGAGTTCCGCCGAGGTCTTTCCATGAAGCAGGCCACGCGGGTCGTGCTTCTCGGCACAAACGGCCAGCTCGGCAGCGAACTCCGCGCGTTGTTAGAAAACACCTGTGACTTACATCCTCTAACTCGCTCCGACGCCGATCTTTCGCAACCCGAAACGCTCCGGCCAATCCTTCGCGACCTCCAGCCCGACATCATCGTCAACGCCGCCGCCTACACCGCCGTCGACAAGGCCGAGTCCGAACCCGAACTCGCCGCTCTCATCAACGCCCGCGCTCCAGCGGTCCTTGCCGAAGAGTCTGCCCGCTCCGGAGCGTTGCTCGTGCATTACTCGACCGACTATGTCTTTGACGGCGCCAAGCCAACTCCGTGGCTCGAAGACGACGCCACCGCGCCGCTGAGCGCCTACGGCCGCACCAAGCTCGCCGGAGAGCGGGCCATCGCCGCCAATTGCGGCTCCTATCTCATCTTCCGCACCAGTTGGGTCTTCGCACCCCACGGCAAGAATTTTCTGTTGACCATTCTGCGGCTCGCCGCCGAACGCGACCGCCTCACCATCGTCGCCGACCAGCGCGGCGCACCCACCTCCGCACGCGCCCTCGCCCTCGCTACCATGCGGGTGCTCGAAAGTCCGCACATCGCTGCCGCCAAATCGGCATCCACCCCAACCTGGGCTGGCGTCTACCACATGACCTGCGGCGGCGAGACCACCTGGCATGGATTTGCCCAGGCGATCCTCGACGCATCCGTCGACGCAGGTCTGTTCGACGGCAAGCGACCCGAGATCTTCCCGATAGCCGCCAGTGAGTATCCGACCCCCGCTCAGCGACCTGCCAATTCCTTGTTGGACAACAGCAAGCTCCGGCGTCAATTCGGCGTCGCCTTGCCGCACTGGCGCGATGCCCTTCGCGATACCATGCTCGATCTCCACGCCGCTCAGCGTCTGGCATAGAATTTTCAAGTGGGCCGCTCCACGAGGCTCGCAAAATAGTTTGGAGGAACGTTGGCATTTCTTGTAACCGGGGCCGCCGGCTTTATCGGCTTTCACACCTGTCACAAATTATTGGATCGCGGAGAGACGGTCATCGGGGCCGATGTCATCGACGACTACTATGATCCGGCGCTCAAAGAAGCGCGGCTACGCATCCTTTTGGAATACCCCGCCTTCACCCTCCACCGCGTCGACATCGCCGACCGCAAGGCGATGGAAGCGGTGGAGGCGCAACACCCCGATATCACCCGGATTATTAACCTCGCCGCTCTCGCCGGAGTGCGCTATTCGATCGTCAATCCCTACGCCTACACCCACTCCAACGTCGAGGGCCAGCTCGTCATGTTGGAGATCGCCCGCAATCTGAAGCAATGTGACCACTACGTTTATGCGAGCTCATCCTCCGTTTACGGATCGAACAAGAAGCAGCCCTTTTCCGTCGAAGATCGCGTCGATAATCCAGTCTCTCTCTACGCCGCAACCAAGCGCGCCGGCGAGCTCATGGCCCACAGTTACAGCCATCTCTACAAATTTCCCAGCACCGGTCTGCGCTTCTTCACCGTATATGGCCCCTGGGGACGCCCGGATATGGCCGCATTTTTGTTCACCAAGGCGATCCTGGCCGGCCAGCCGATCACCGTCTTCAACAACGGCGACATGCGTCGCGACTTCACCTTCGTCGACGACATCGTCCAGGGGATTCTCTCCGTCGCCGCCAAACCGGCCGCCGCGCCGGAGAACCTCGCGAAGGTCTACAACATCGGCAACCACCGCTCTGAGCCCCTGATGCGCTTCATCTCGATTATTGAGGAAAGCCTGGGCAAGAAGGCAGACATCGTCTACGGCCCCATGCAGCCCGGAGACGTCAAGGAAAGCCTTGCCGACATCCAGCCGATGATCGACGATTTTGGTTTCCACCCCAAAACCACCATCGACGAGGGCATACCAAAGTTCGTCCGCTGGTACCTGGATTACTATCGTCGCTGATGGCGATCGAAAATTTGAGTAATTCTGGTTAAAGTGATCGAGCCTGCCACTTCACGGGGCAAAACTCCGCCAGCCGGGCAAAGTCTCGCTGGTTCGCCGTAAGTACCGTGATCCCGCTGCGGGCTGCACTTGCTGCAATCAAGGCATCGTTGGTCAGCCGTGCTTGTCCAATTCGCTCATAGCCATACTTTTGCGCTAGCCGGGCGAGGATCTTCCCTGCCGCGGTCCAATCGCTGAGACTTGGCACGAGCGACCTTCGCGCGCGTTCAAAGTCGCGTTCCAGCTTTTCCAGAACTCGATAATCCTTGGGATGCGCCCCGGCATACAGCTACTCGAGCACAACGGAGCTAAGCCAGAGGGGAGACTCCTGTGCCCATCGCTGCAAGAGAAGTGCCGCGTCGCCACCCCTCCGCAAGGCAGAAATATAGATGGAGGAGTCGAAGAGAATCGGCATTGCTTACTCTGCCAGCGTTCCAAAAACATCGCGGATGACAATGCCGCTTCGGACGAATTTCTGATTCGCGTCCGCAGCTGTCTTGTTCCGCTCGTATTCTGAGATCGCCAGCTCGAGCGCACGCTCGACCGTCTCGGTTTCCGTCGCGGTCGCGAGCAGCTTTTGTGCGCGCTTCAGCTTGATCGAATCGAGCCGGAAGTGCTTATGAAGGATGTGACTCTTCGCGGTGACCATCAGGGTGCCTCCGCCATCAGTCTAGCATCGATGTGTACAGAACACCGTTCTGTGAACATCGCCTCGGCATTGGGTCTGGCTCAGGGCCCCCTCACTCTCCACAGACCGGCAGCGGCGCCCTAGCCGGTCCATGAAGAAGGAATGCAGGACTTACCCAACGCGGGGATGCCGCTGCATCACTGCTGGCCCGTCGCGGCCGCAGCAAAGGCAACTGCGCCCAGATCGAGGCCGCCCACTCCCGCTCCGATCGCCGGCGAGCCTGGCAACAAAGCAAAGTTCCCCCCGGCCGGATTGGCAAGCATCGGGTCCAGCTGCATGGAATTGGTACTCGATCCATAAGCCGCATCGAGCGCCGCATACGTCTTGAGCACATTGCCTGACCCGAAGATAACGAAATACCCCGTGGCTGCCGTCGCCAACCCGAACGAGTTGTTCGAGTAGATGTTCCCCGAGCCTGTACCGAGGTTGTTATTCTCCGCGCCGAACTGCATCACCGCCGCCACCCCGTACACGCCCGAGACCTGGCTTGCACAGATGTTGTTTTCGTAGGTGTTGTTGACCATTCCGATGGTAGTGTCGCCGCCGCCGAACTGTCCCTGGAAGAGGCAGTTATACCAGTTATCGTAACCCGTGTTGTTAGACACGACGTCGTTGTGCGAGCTCCGGGAGTGAACAATTCCCGCCCATCCGTTCTTATAGGCGATGTTATAGGACATCGTGAGGCTTCCCGTCGCTCCGGTGAATTCGAGCAATACGCCGTTGATTGCGTTGTCGTGGGCGATGTTGCCTGTGAGAAACGATCCGTTCCCGCAGGTGTCGCACCATACCCCCGTGCCTTGTTGCCCCGTGCTGTTATTGGCCAGCGCCACTCCCGTGTCTGGGTTGACTCCGTTGAAGGCCGCCGTATTTCCAATCGCCCCGGAGTTTGTCGGCCGGTACAGGCCGCTGCTGGAGCTGATAAACCGGATGCCCCCGGTGTAGGTGTACTGCGTGTCGAATGCGTTGTAGTTCGTGGTGCAACCCTGGATGACGAAGTTGTTCCCCGCGCCGCCCTTTTCGATTCCATCTTCGCCGTTGTAATTGGCCACGCAGTTTTGGATCAGGATATTGTTTTGCGTCTGGCCGGCGTTGGTCGAGAACCAGATCCCGTTGCCAGAGGAGTAGTTGGTCACCGTGCCGGTCAGCCTGACATTGGTCAGGTTCATCGTCCCATGGATGTCGTTCTGCGTGGCCTTGTCCGCCTCGATCCCCGATATGTTGATGTAGTTGGCCCCTTGGATCGACACTGGATCGGGCCGCACACTCGCCTCGATCGTATCCGTCACCGGCGGGGTGTCCTCAATCGTCCTCACGTAGACCAGCAGATTGACGCTGTCGTAGAAGAAGCTCCCCGGCGTCATGGCAGAAGCTGAACTCGCGGCCGCGAGGCGATGGTTGTTCTCAAACACCACTGCGGGCGCGCTGGCCTCGGCCGCATAGTAAACCGCGAAGCCGCCTTCCGACACCGTAGTCCAGCTGGCCAGGAGATCGGCCCCGTTAACGACTGGAAGGTTCGTCGCGTTGCACGATCCATACGAGCCATAGGAGATCGGCGCAGTCGCCGTTCCTGAGTTCGTTATCCAAAGTGACTCCCTGAAGACGCTCCCGCATTGCAGGTAGGCGGCGCTTCCTGGGGCAGGCTTCGTGGTGTTGAGCTTGGCAAGCGTCTTCCACGGCGTGCTGGGGCTCGTTCCGTTGTTCGAGTCGTTCCCCGAGTTGGACACATAGTAAGTGGCTAACACCGGGTTGGAGGCCAGGGCTGTCGTGCCGCCCAGCAAAGAGAACAGGGCAAGAAGCACAATGGCCACGGAACTCGGGCTGACGGCGGCTGGCCGCATGGCGGTACCCCGTTGGGCAAAGCCGGAGATGCCTCTTCCAGTGACGACGTGAGAAGTGGTAGAGGGCACGACAACGCCTCGTTCGGTTGTCACACAAAGGCGAGTAAGGGGCGCAAACTGCATGTTGATTCTCCCGGAGAATGAAGACTCCTCGGTGCCCTGGACAACCGGCCGCCAGGTCCCTCGGTAGTCTCTTCATCGTCCTGCTGAGTCCGGGAAGTACCACTCCACAGTCACCTCAAGCACGTAAGTCAGCCCCAACGTAATATGACCGAGGTTCGATCTGTCTCCGATAAGGACAGCGGAGAGAGCTAGGTCGACGCACTCAACTCCACCCATTCCTGCGCTTTGCGATACCGCGCCCTGGGGCCGGAATCGAGGCCCGGGCATGAGAAGGTGGTCAGTCTCAATAGTTTCGTCGGGCCAACATTTTAAAAGGAGTAGAGTTGAGGCACTTCAATCAACTGCTCGACGATCTGGTTACGCCCCCGAGGGTATGACAGATTTAAAAGATGAAATACCGTTCAACTTTTCAAGATCGGCGTCTCCCCCAGTTTCTTGGAGAGGTCGCCGTCAGGCCTGTCAAATGAGAAAAACTCAGGAAGTTGTAATCGTTGGCGCGGGACCGGGCGGTTTGGCCGCGGCAATCCTACTGGCAAGATCTGGTGTCCAGGTCACCATTGTCGAAAAGCGTTCGTCGGTTGGCGGACGCACATCTACCATCGAGCGCCAAGGCTTCAAGTTCGACACCGGACCTACCTTTTTCCTATATCCGCGCGTCTTGCGCGAGATCTTCGCGACGGCTGGCAGGGATCTTGACGCCGAGGTTCCAATGGTGCGTCTCGATCCCCAGTACCGGCTGGTCTTTGGCGCCGGCGGGGAACTCTTGGCGACGCCGAACCTCGATAGGATGCAGACTGCCATTGCCGCTCTTTGCCCTCGCGACGCCGCTGGCTTCATGCGCTTCTTTACCGACAACCGCAACAAGCTGGAGCGCTTCCTGCCCTTCCTGGAAAACCCCTTCAACAGTTGGCGCGACCTGGCCAAACTGCAAATGCTGAAGACTCTGCCGCTCCTTCGTCCCTGGAGTTCGCTCGACGCCGACCTGCGCCGCTATTTCTCCGACGAGAGAATTCGCCTCGGCTTCAGCTTCCAGTCGAAGTATCTCGGCATGTCGCCGTTCAGCTGTCCTAGCTTGTTCAGCATTCTGTCGTTCCTAGAGTATGAGCACGGGGTCTTTCACCCGATCGGTGGTTGCGGCGCAGTAACTCAGGCCATGGCGCGCGTCGCCCAGGACCTCGGTGTCAAAATTTTGCTCGACGAACCGGTTGACGGATTGACCTTCGAGGGACGCAAGGCCACCGGAGTGAAGACCGACTCTCGCACCCTGAAAGCGGATGCCGTCGTGATCAACGCCGATTTCGCCGGAGCTATGCGCCGAATGGTGCCCAATGAACTTCGCCGAAAATGGACAGATAAGCGCATCGCCTCCAAACGCTTCTCGTGTTCGACATTCATGATGTACCTGGGCATCGAAGGCCGTTATGACGACCTCGCTCATCACACGATCTATCTGGCAGAGGACTACAAGCAGAACCTGCACGACATTGAGAAGGGCCATGCACTCTCCTCCGACCCCTCCTTCTATGTGCAGAACGCGTGCGTCACCGACCCGGGCCTTGCTCCAAAGGGCGCCAGTACGCTCTATGTCCTCGCCCCCGTGACCCACGAAACGCCCAACGTTGACTGGTCCCGCGAGCAGGCTGGCTTCCGCAAGCGCGTGCTCAACCAGCTCCGCAAAATTGGCATCGAGGGGCTGGAAGAACGCATTCGCTTCGAAAAAATCATTACCCCAAAAGACTGGGAGTCGGAGTACGCTCTTCATCAGGGTGCGACCTTCAGCATGGCGCACAGCCTGAGCCAGATGCTTCATCTCCGGCCGCATAATCGTTTTGAAGATCTCGATGGGGTCTTTCTCGTCGGCGGAGGCACTCACCCGGGCAGTGGTTTGCCAGTGATCTTTGAATCAGCGCGCATTACCTCGCGACTCTTGCTGGAGGATTTGCAGGTGCAGCCGATGTGGGCAGAGCAGAGCGACTTGCCGAGAGCGCCGATGTACGGGGTGGCGTCTTGATCGCAGCGCGCGTCGAGGCGGCCATTAAGGAGAACGAACCCTTGAGTGGCGACCTCGCGTCGACGATCGCAAGCGCGCGGGCCGCGCAATCGTCATGGGGAGCGACTCCTGTAAAGGAGCGGCTGCGGACGCTGCGGAAGTTTCGCCACGCCCTCGCCGAATCGGCCGAAGACCTTGCCTCGATGGTGCCCTGCGAATTGCCCGGCAGCCTGCACCGCTCTGTGGCTGACACCTTAGTCTCCGAGGTCCTGCCGCTCGCCGAGGCCTGCCGTTTTCTTGAGCGTGAAGCTGCCGGAATACTTGCTCCGAGACAGCCAGGCAATTCCAGCCGCCCGTTCTGGCTGCGCGGCGTCGTCACCGAGATCCATCGCGGGCCGCTGGGTCTGGTCCTCATCATTGGCCCATCGAACTACCCCCTGTTTCTTCCCGGAGCCCAGGCGCTGCAGGCCCTCGCCGCAGGCAACGCCGTGTTGTGGAAACCAGCCCCCGGAGGGAGCGCCGCCGCGCGAGCGACGCGGCTGCTGCTGGTTGCGGCTGGCATCGATGCATCGCTCGTACACATCCTCGACGAATCGCCCTCGACGGCAACCTCGGCCATTCGCCATGGCGTCGACAAGGTCTTCCTTACCGGCTCTGAGGCGTCGGGCAGGGCGGTCATGAGGGAACTCGCTGAGACCCTCACTCCCTCTGTCATGGAACTGTCCGGCTGCGACGCAGTCTTCGTTCTCGAAGGCGCGGACTTGAACAAAGCCGTGGAAGCATTGGTCTTTGGCCTCCGTTTCAACGGTTCGGCAACCTGCATGGCGCCTCGGCGCAGTATTTGCAACCAGAGCCGTTGCAAATACCTTCATCGATCTCCTCTCTGAAGCCCTCGATTCGATTGGCCCAACTCCAGTCTCCGACTCTACCCATGAAAAATTGCTCAATCTGCTTGCCGATGCGGAAGCGAACGGTGCCCGGTTCCATCGCAACGGATTGAATGGATCGCGCAACGAGACTTCCGGGGCCTTCGAGGTCCGGCCGACACTCGTGGTGAAAGCCACTCCCGACATGTCCATCACCCAAGCGGACATCTTTGCCCCCGTTGTGTCGGTAATCGAGGTTGTCGACCACGAAGACGCACTGGCTGCCTATCGCCGCTGCCCCTATGCCTTGACCGCGGCGGTCTTCGGCCCTCTAATACCGGCGCGAAGACTGGCCGCCAGGATTCCAGCCGGTTCGGTCCTGATCAATGACATCATCGTGGCGACCGCTGATCCCCGTGCACCCTTCGGTGGCCGCAAGCGCAGCGGCTTCGGAGCTACCCGGGGGCGCGAGGGCCTTCTGGAAATGACCACCCTCAAGACCATTCAAGCCCGAAGCACCCCAAACGTGCGCGCTTATCAACAGACCACCTCTCAACACGTGCCGTTATTCTCGGGTTATCTGCGGGCGTCGCACGGGGGCGTCTGGCGTTCGCGTATCAAAGGCGTCAGCGAGTTCCTAAGAGCGGCGACCAAGTTGAGATAAGAGAATGATTCTAGCCATGCAAACAATTGTCAGCGGTATCGAGCGGAGAAGTGCATGAGGGTAGCGGTTATCGGTTCGGGTTTAGGGGGGCTGGGTGCGGCCTGCACCCTCGCTGCGCGCGGCTATGAAGTTGAGGTCTTCGAAAAAAATCCCTGGCTTGGCGGTAAGGCCGCGCAACTCCGCGAAGATGGTTTCCGCTTCGACATGGGCCCCACCATCCTCATTCGCCCCTCGGTGCTCAAGCGCATATTCCGCGAAGCGGGGCGCGATCTCTCCGACTATGTGAAGATGGTGCGCCTCGATCCCCAATGGCGGTGCTTCTTCGATGACGGCAGCGTGCTCGATCTGAAGCACGAAACTCAGGAGATGGCCGACTCGCTGAACCAGCGCGAACCTGGTCTCGGCGAGCGGTACGTGCAATTCATGGAGATGTCGAAGAAACTCCATGGCATCTCCGACAAGTTCTTCTTCTGGAAATCCGTCGGCTCCATGTGGGACACCTTCGACATCAATGGCGCCTTCGATATCAAGGTCCTCAAAGATGTGATGCGCATGAGAATCGGCCAGACTGTAGGCGGCACGATTCGTGGCTTCATCAAAGACCCAAACGTCGCACAGATGCTCGACCACTTTGTGCAGTACGTGGGGTCCTCGCCCGAGGCTTCGCCCGCGATTCTCTGCGCGATCGGCCACATGCAATCCGAGGAAGGCATCTGGTACCCCACCGGCGGCACTCGCGCAATTCCCGAAGCGATGGTCAAGCTGGGTACGGAGTTGGGCGTCAGATTTCACCCTTCCGTTGAAATCGAACGCCTGCGTATCGAGCACGGCAAAATCAGCGGCCTCGTTACCAGCCGCGGAGAAGAGCACTCCTTCGACGCCGTTGTCTCGAACGAAGACTCGGTGCGGACCTATCGCGAACTCATCGGCGGAGATATTGCCGGCGCCTTCGAGAAGCGGGGCAAGTATGAACCAGCTTGTTCGGGCGTAGTGCTCTATCTCGGGCTGAACCGGCGTTACGAACACCTCGCCCACCATGACTTCGTCTTCTCACGCGACCCGCACGAAGAGTTCCACCACATTTACGATCTCGGCGAACTGGCGCCCGATCCAACCTGCTATCTCGCCTCCACCTCCCAGACCGAACCGGCGACGGCGCCGCCCGGCGGCGATGCCCTGTATGTTCTCGTGCACACGCCTTATCTGCGGCCGAAGCATGATTGGTCGAAGATCTTCCCCGCCTACCGGCAGGTCATTCTCGATAAGCTGAAGCGCACCGCCGGGCTCCATGACATAGAGGATCGCATCGTCTTCGAGCGTTCGCTCACGCCGCTCGATATTCACAATCGCTACAAGGTGCTCAACGGCGCAATTTATGGGCTCTCCAGCCATGGCCGCTTCACCGGCGCGTTCAAGCCAGCAAACGTGAGCCCCGATGTGGAAGGACTCTTCCTCGCGGGCGGCGCCGCCCACCCCGGCCCCGGCATGCCCATGGTCATGATGTCCGGCTGGATTGCGGCGGACGCGCTCGACCAGCGCTACAGTGCTGGCGCTCCGTCGGCCCGCCGGCACATAGAAGAGACCGTCTCCGCGGCCTCATGAGCGCCGGAAGCCGGATAGAGCTGGTCAGGCCCTCAAGGCCGAGGATGGCGCTCTTCCATCTCTATCTGCGTTGGTACATGGGGCGACATTTTCATGGCCTGCGGATCGCCAACAGCGAACGTCTTCCTCGCGACGTCGACGGCCCTTTGATCGTTTACTTGAATCATCCATCATGGTGGGACCCACTAAGCTGCATCATGCTCTCCCAACATTTTCTAGCGAAATTGGAGCATTACGCGCCGATGGACGAGGCCGCTCTTCAGCGCTACGGATTTTTTCGCAAGCTCGGCCTCTTTCCCGTCGAGCAGGAGACGGCGCGGGGCGCATCTCAATTCCTCCGCTATGCCACCAGGGTCGCCTCGACTCCTAATTCCGTCCTGTGGCTCACCCCCCAGGGCCGTTTCGCCGATCCGCGAGTGCGTCCGCTGGTCTTCAAAGACGGCATGGCCGCGCTCCTCACACGGCTGCCTCGCGTGACCGTCGTCCCGCTGGCGATCGAGTACGCTTATTGGGATGAACGTCTTCCCGAGGTCCTCATGAACTGGGGCGAACCGATTCGTAACAATGGTGGTGACATAAGGTCAAAAGAGATGTGGAATGCCGCTCTCGCGACTGGTCTCAGCAGCGCACAGGATGAACTAGCCGCGCTGGCTGCCACTCGTGACGCGGCGCGTTTCGATACTATTCTTGAGGGGAAAGCGGGGATCGGCCTAATGTACGATCTCTCGCGTCGCATCCGCTCCCGGTATCAGGGCAAGTCGTACGACGCCGAACACGCGAGCATCCGTCGGCCATGACCTTCGCTCATCTTGTAGAAATAAGTTGGCTCTGCGCAGTGCTTCCGGCCGCCTTGTTTGTCTGGAACATCTTTCTCTATCGCGAGCCCGGCAAACCGGCAAACGCGCACTACGAACCAGTCTCGGTTCTTATTCCAGCCCGCAATGAAGAAGCCTCCATCGAGGCCGCTGTCGCCAGCATTTTAGGCTCGCGCGGTATCGACTTCGAAGTCATCGTCCTTGACGACTCTTCGACCGACCGCACCTCCGAGATCGTCGCGAAAATCGGCGCTCGGGATTCTCGCGTCTCTATCAAGACCGCTCCGCCCTTGCCCGCCGGATGGAACGGCAAGCAACACGCCTGTTATGTCCTGGCCTCTCTCGCAACTCATCGCACGTTGTGCTTCCTTGACGCCGATGTCCGCCTTCAGCCCGAGGCGCTCTTAAGAATGGCAGCCTTCCTCGATGCCGCTCACTCCGATCTCGCGAGCGGCTTTCCGTTGGAGCAGGCAGAGACCTTTCTGGAACGGCTGCTGTTGCCGCTCATTCACTTTGTCCTCTTGGCCTATCTGCCCCTTGCCGGAATGCGTCTCTTCCGGGCGCCCGGTTTCGCGGCAGGCTGCGGGCAGTTTCTTATGGTTCGCCGTGCCGCCTATGAGAACAGCGGTGGCCACGCCAACATCCGCTCCACCATGCATGACGGGCTGTTTTTGCCTCGGCTCTTCCGGCAATATGGCTTCCGCACCGACATTGCCGATCTTACAAACTTGGCAACTTGCCGAATGTACCGCAGCGCGGCAGACGTATGGAACGGCCTCGCAAAGAACGCCACGGAAGGCATCGCCGCTCCCGCCCGCATCGTTCCTTTCACCGTATTGCTGGTCCTCGGTCAGATCGCTCCACTGGTCCTCGGACTCATGCTGCTCTTCTCACGAGTTTCGGCCTCGGTGCAGGTTCAGGCGTTAGCCATCACAGCTATCGCGGCGGCCTTTACGCCTCGCCTGATCGCCATTGTGAGATTCCGCCAGGGAGTAGCGAGTGCGCTGCTCCACCCCGTTGGGGTTGCGGTGCTGCTCGCCCTCCAGTGGTACGCGCTATTTCGCAAATTCACCGGACAAAACGCTACATGGAGAGGCCGGGAGTACAAAGCTGGGTAAAGAAATATGAGTGGAAGCTCTCGACGGGTCTCGAGAGCGTGGCAGCCGATTAATTGGCGTGAACCTTCTCTTCACCGCAAATGCTGCGGCTGAGGCCTCCCGCAGGGTATGGGCATTGATTTTGAGTGGTGGCCAGAGACGGGATCGAACCGCCGACGCCGGCCTTTTCAGGGCCGCGCTCTACCACTGAGCTATCTGGCCTTGGGAATCCAAGGAATTCGGCGGGAAGTGGCCTTCCGCCAGGGCGCAATCAACCAGCCGCCTTATGAAGTATAGCAATCCCCACCGCCCTCGCCAAACCGCCTGCGCTCTTTCGCGACGCTCCGTTACCAGCTCAGCTTGACCGTCGTCGGCTGATAGCCCGCCCCGGTGGGGAACACAACATGCAGAGTTCGCATCGCAGGGCCAGTCGTCGACGGCTGAATCGTGGCCCCCTCAACGTGCGGCTCAGCTCCGGCCGCCCGATTCAGTCGCAGCGGCAGATCGTACGTCGATCCTCCCTGGGCTTCCAGTTGGAGATTCATCGAACGCGCCTCGTGGCTCTCGCTCAGCACCTTCAACTGCGCGGTTGCCGCGCCTGGCAGCGGCAACCCGGTTGGAATCCCAACCTCGACATCAGGCAGAGGAATCCTCAGCTCCGCCACGCCAGCCTCCGCCCGCCCTGCTTGCTTCAGCTTGATCTGCGGCGAGGATTGACTCGCGCTCACGATCAGCGTCTCGCCCTCCCGCTTCATCGTCAGTGTAATTTTCTGGCTGCCGACTGCCAGGTTATGCAGCGTCGCCTGTTCCCACTCCGCCGGCAGATGCGGATCGACCGTCAACAGATTCGCGCCCGCATCGAAGCCGATCCCAAACAGCCCCCGGACCGCCGGAGTAATCACCATCGCCGAAGACCACATCTGGTGGCTCGTGCTTCGCCCCATCGGGTCGAAATACGCGCCCGACAGCAGCTCCGTGACCGAGCCGAGGTCCTGCGCCCAGGTCAGGTCGGCGTTCTGCATCAGGTGGGCGTAGCCGGAGAGCGGCCTTCCCGTGCGATACTCGGCGATCGACGCCCATCCGGTAAACAGCGGCCACACCGATCCCTGGTGATAGCTCGTCGGATCATAAAGCGCCTCATGCTCGCCCAGGTCGCGCAGCCCCCAGTCGGTCGAAAACTCATGCGACGCCCACCGCGAAAACATCGCGTCCGGCTGCTGCAGCGCGTAGTGCCCGTCCCACCAGGCGACCGTCGGATAGATCGTCGCCGTCTTGTCCAGCTTGCCGTCGCCGTTATAGCTGAAGGCGTACATGCTCCCCGCATATTCCGATTCGATCTTCGCCGCAACCGCCGTTGCCCGCGCCTGCGCTGCCTGTGCCGTCGCGGAGTCGCCCATCCGCCGGCTCAGCTGCCCCATCGCCCCGCTCGCCTGCTGATCGAGCGCCGCGAGATAGATCTCCTGGTGCGGCATCCCCGTCCCCCAGCTCTCTACCCACGCTGTCCCCTGCGAATTGTCGTAGATGCCGTCGCCATCGGTGTCGTGGGTGCGCTCGAACTCCCACGCCTTCTCGACCGCCGGCCAGTTCTTGCGCAGATAGTCGACATCGCCGCTCGTGTCGACGTAATCCTCCATCGCCATAATGAAGAGCGGCGTCGAGTCGGCGGCCGCGTACTCGTAAGGAAAGCTCTTCCAATCAACCAGGTCGGCCGTTTGCGACCATTCATGCGGCATCTTGCCGTCGTCGCGCTGCCGCTTCATCAGGAAATCCAGCGCCTCGCGCGTCAGCCCAAAGTCGCCGTAGCTGTTGATCGCGTAGGTCGTGTACAAGGTATCGCGGCCAAAGTACCAGCCGAAGCCCGGCCGCGCCGAGTCTCCCGACGAAAAGAACCCTGCCACCAGGCCAACCTCATTTCCATGGCGCACCTGCACCTGGTCGATCGACAGCTCCGCCCATTTCAGCGCCGTATCCAGCTGCTTGTTCGGACTCTCCACCGTCAGCTTGTTGTCGAAGAAATGCGCGTAGTAGTCGGCGGTCTTCTCGTAAAGCTGCTTCGCCTGCGTGTTCAGATCGGCCAGCTTCTGCGTCAGCGCTGCATTGGTCGCTGTCTGCACGCTCGTGCCAACCGCCATCGTCAGCGGAAAATACTTCCCGCTATCCCGCTTGGGGTCGAAGTTCAGAATCAGTTGCAGCGGAAACACTTTTGGCTTCTCCTGGAACGGCTGCATGATGCCCGGCCGCGTGCCAGGCATGGCGATCGCGCCTGCCAGGTCGGGAAAATCCTCATGCAGCAGGTAATAGCCGCTGTCGCTTCCTTTGCCTCTGACCCACTCTGCCGACGGCGGCCCGTAATTCGGCGACGGCCACATCCGTCGCACCTCCGGCGTGAATGAAAATGTAAGCTTCACCGGGCGCACCGCATCGATCTGAAAGAGCGCAATGATCCCCGCGCCAGCCTGCTCGGGACTGTCGCATTGCGTCGCATAGAGAATCTCCCGCACCGTAAACGCAATGTGCGAATAGGTGATCGTCGTGTGGTCTGGCGCGACCTCGATCTCTGCCGCATCGGCATTCAGGTCGATCGGCACCGGATACCCCTGCACCTCCGCCGCAATCGTAAAGTGGCTGAGCAGCTTGATAGGGAAGACCCACGCCTCGAAGCCTCCGTCCTGCTCGCCCATGACCGCCCCGCATTTCCCCGCGACGGTGAAGGGTTTGCCAATCTCCGCATGCTGGCGGATCGTCAGATCGCTCGATGCCAGCGGAAACTCCGGCACCGGCTTAAGCCACTCCTGCGCCCCCGCCGCGAGTCCGCCCGCCAGTACCGCCAAGCCAAAGAAGACTCTCGCATATCCCGCCCAATGCCATACACTTGTGCCAAAGCAACGAACCCGCATTCCGAAAGACCCCATGGGCCACTATGCTACTGTCTCGCGTTCAAACTGACCATACGCACCGCATCCTCCACGCAGCTTGCCATCCCGAGCGGAGCGCCGAAGCCGGGGACCCCGGCGACAGGTCTTCGTCGCTGGGGTGGGAAGGACCTGCAGTTCCAGCGATGCTAGCGCTGGCAGCAATCCTCGCGTTCTCTACCACCCACACCGCTCTCGCCCAAGCCAAACCATCTGCATCCTCCGCCGAATCCCGCACCGCCCGCGCCCTCGACGAAGCCGCCAAAACCGGCCCTGCCGCCCTTCGTGGCTTCCTCTATGGAATGCCCAAAGGCGCCGATCTGCACATCCATCTGGATGGCGAAATCTACGCCGAGACTTTCATCCGCGACGCTTCCGAAGACGGCCTCTGCGTCGATCCCGTCGGCCTGAAGTTCGTCAAGCCAATGGCCCAGACGCGCAGCCTGCCGCCCCAGCCGGTCTGCGGCGAAGGGCTCGTTCGCGCCGATAGCGTCACCAAAGACCAGCACCTCTACGACCAGCTGATCGACTCCTTCTCCATGCGCACCTTCGTGCCCGTCACCGGAGCCTCTGGCCACGACCACTTCTTCGACAGCTTCGATAAATTCCGCGGCATCGACCACACCCACTTCGGCGAATGGGTCGACGAAATCGCCACCCGCGCCGCCGCTCAGAACGAACAATATCTCGAGATCATGCACACTCCATACCAATGGAGAGATGCCGCCGCGATGGGCGAGAAGGTCGGCTACCACCCCGACTTTGCCCAGTACCGGCAACTCATGCTCGACGCCGGCCTGCGCAATCTGCTGCCCGCCATCCGCGCCGACTTCGATAGCGGCGAGGCCAAACGCAACCAGCTCGAGGGATGCGGCACTCCGGCTGCCAAGGCCGCCTGCCAAGTCGAGGTCCGCTATCTCGCCCAGGTGCTGCGCGGCATGCCGCCCGACAGCGTCTTCGCGCAAATCCTGCTCGCCTTTGAACTCGCCGCCGCCGATCCCCGCGTCCTCGGCATCAACCTCGTCATGCCCGAGGACGGCTACCTCTCCATGACCGACTACCAGCTCCACATGCAAATGATCGACGCCCTGCATACCTTCTATCCCAAGGTGCACATCTCGCTCCATGCCGGGGAGATCGCCCTCGGCCTCGTCCCGCCCGAGGGCCTCAAGTTCCACATCCGCAGCGCCATCGATCTCGGCCACGCCGAGCGCATCGGCCACGGCGTCGACGTCATGGACGAGGACCGCCCCTACGACCTCCTCAAGGAAATGGCCGCCAAACACATCATGGTCGAGATCAACCTCACCAGCAACGACGTCATCCTCAACGTCAAGGGCCCCGACCACCCCCTCACCATGTATCGCAAATACAGCGTCCCCGTCGCCCTTTCAACCGACGACGAAGGCGTCTCGCGCATCGACCTCACCCACGAATACGTCCGCGCCGTGGACACCTACCACTTCACCTATCCGGAGCTGAAGAATATGGCGCGCACTGGCCTCGAATACAACTTCCTCCCCGGCCAAAGCCTCTGGATCACGCCGAAGTCAGGCAGCAGCTTCACCCAAACCGTCGCCGCCTGCACCGGACAACTCGGCAAAGACGCACCAACAGGGAAGTGCGCCGACTTCCTCAAGGCAAGCGAAAAAGCCACGCAGCAGTTCGAACTGGAGCGAAGGTTCAAGACCTTTGAGGCGAGCTTCTAGCCGATTTGGATTGGAAGTGTCATTCTGACGACCCTAGGGAGGAAGAATCCCGGCGATTTTTCGGCTGAACCATTCTCCGGCAAGTTCCTCCAACACGGCGTCACACCTATAAGTCGCTAGATCGAGTTCAACAAGGTGCAGCCATGAAGAGAAGGATCGGGAGAGCGCTGATCGAGATCGGCTTCATTATCTTCCTCTTCTATTCCAACCTGCTAATGGGCGAATACACGCGCACGCTAGCGGGGCGGGGCAGGGGATTCACCTTTGCCGTCGAAGATATTTTTACTGAAGCTAACTTCGCCATTGCCGTCATCGCCGCGCTCATCGGGTATCTCATCTTCGAGTTTCTGCGCAGGAGATTCTGACTTTCGAGCTCATCGGGCCAGTAAAGGCAATGGCGTTGCCAACTGTTGCCAATCGTCTTATTCTGGGCATGAGGATTACTGAAAATGCCCACCAGAAACATCAACCTCACTCCCGAAATGGACCAACTTGTCGACGCGAAAATCAAGAGCGGCCAATACGCCAACGCCAGCGAAGTCCTTCGCGCCGGACTACGCGCGCTGGAAGCGGACGAGAAGGAAGATCAGGCCAAGCTTGATGCACTTCGCCGCGCCGTCCAGGCAGGTTTAGACAGCGGCATCGCAGAGCCCGGTGTTTATGAGAGGGTCCGCGAACGCATTCGCAGGCGGGCTGAAGTGACTGGACGATCCACTCTGTGAGTGGGTGCAGCTTTTCGCCATTGGCCGAACTCGATCTGATCGATATCGCGGAATACACGACAGACATATGGGGATCCGAACAGGCGGTTAGGTATCTCGACGGCTTGTTTGCCTGCTTCGCTCGCATCGTGCGCATGCCTGACTTGGGACGACCGTGTCACGGCATCGGCCCAGGCGTTCGCAGGATCGAGGAACGGAAGCATGTGATCTTTTATCAGCCCCGCAAGCATGAGCTCCTGATTTGCAGAATTCTTCACCGGAGCATGCTCCCCGCGAGGCACCAGATTTTGGAAGGCGGAGACTGAACCGCGTATCGTCGCCTACCTCGACTTAGACTCCGCGCTAGACTCGGATATCCCGAGGCCTCCATTCGGGTGAGGTGCACCCATGAAGCGAAAGATATGGAGAGCGCTGATCGAGATTGGCTTCATCATCTTCCTCTTCTATTCCAATCTATTGATGGGCGAATACACCCGCACCCTCATGGGGCGGGGAAGAGGCCTCACTTTTGCCGTCGAAGACATCTTTACCGAAGCCAACTTTGCCATTGCGGTCACCGCCGCCCTCATCGGCTATCTCATCTTTGAGTTTCTACGCAAGAGATTCTGACTGCGAAGTTGAAACGCGCCGCACCCCCATTTCCCCCACTCCCCGCCATGCTACCGTCATACTTGAGGCCAGCTTCCCGTTGATCGCCTTTGCTCCTTCGCGTCGAATGCCCATCACCCAGGCCGCCAAGGCCGCGCTCTTCACCATGCTCGTGCTCTCCACCGCAATCCTCAAAGCCCAGGCGCCCGCAAACTCACCGCCGCCCGCTCTACCAGCAGCGGACGCAACCCCAGCCACCGGCACCACCACAATCACCGTCCGCTCCAACCTCGTCCTCGTCCCCGCGCTCGTCACCACCAAGAGCGGCGAAGTCGTCTTTGAACTCACCGCCGACGACTTCATCCTCACCGACAACGGAGCTCCTCAAAAACTCCGCATGGAGGCCGACAACGATGCCCAGCCCATCGCCATCGTTCTCCTCTTGCAGAACGGCAACACCGGCGCATCGCATCTCAACGACTACGGCGGCCTCACCGAAGTCCTCGACTCCCTCATCGGAAACGTGCCCTATCGCATCGCTGTGGTTAGCTTCGACAGCACGCCCCGCATCGCCCAAAATTTCACCGCCGACAAGAGCGCCGCAGTCCGCACCGTCGCCCGCCTCAGCGGCGGAGACGACGGCGCCGCCATCCTCGACGCCCTCAGCTTCTCGATCGATCTCCTGCGCAAGCAACCCATGACCTACCGGCGAGTGCTCTTTCTCTTCAGCCAAACACTCGATAACGGCAGCCAGAGCACCCCTCAGAATGCCCTGCGCGCCGTCGACGATACCAACACGTCGATCTACAGCTTTGGCTTCCCCGGCGGAGGAGGGTTCAAGCAGAAGCTCCAAAGGCCCCGGCGGCTCTTACTCGCGGCAGGCCTACGCCCCCGGCGGATGCATGAGCCGTCAGCCGAATGCCGACCCCGACGCGCACGGCAATCGCGGTATCCAGGCATACGACTGCGCCGAAGATCTCCTGCCGCCGCTGCGGCTGACGCGCCTCGCCTACCTCGCAGTGCGCGACGAATTCAAACGAAACATCCCCGAATCAGTCGCGCAGCTCACCGGCGGCGAATATTTTGCCCTCAAGAACGCCAAGACCCTGAGCAAAGACTCGCTCCACATCTCCAACGACGTCCCCAATCACTACATCCTCAGCTTCAGTCCACAACCGCCCGACCCCGGCTTCCACACCCTCGACCTCAAGCTCAAGGACCGCCCCAACCTCGAGATTCGCGCCCGCAACGCCTACTGGATCGACGCCGACCCGGCAGACCCGGCTCCAGCGGCCCCACCAAGTTCCGCACCGCCATCGGTCCCAAACCCCAACCCCGGTCAGAACTAACGCACCAGCATCGCAACTAAATCACGCCCGCTTGTAAACATCCATTCACATACTTCGCGCCGTGCTCGCCATAAGCTACCGTCATAGGGAGGCTTCGCCCACGCGGATGCGGATTGTCTTCACTACCTTTGGCACCTTCGGTGATGTGAATCCGCTGCTCGCGCTTGCCCTCGAGCTGCGCGCCCGCGGCCACGTCCCCGTCCTCGCCGTCCCTGAAATGTTTCGCCCCAAGATCGAGCCGCTCGGCCTCGCCTTTCATCCCATTCGCCCCAATCAGGACCCCCACGACAGCCGCCTCGTCGCCATGATCTACGACATCAAGAAGGGAACTGAGCGCGGCCTCCGCGAATTCCTCTTCCCCTCCATCCGCGACAGCTACGAAGACCTGCTCGCCGCCGTCCAGGCCAATGGCGGAGCCGATCTTCTCGTCAGCGGCGAACTCGCCTACGCAGGGCCCATCGTCGCCGAGGTCACCGGAATCCCTTGGGCCTCCTACGTCCTCGCGCCGTTCTCGTTCTTTTCCGCCTACGACCCGCCGGTGCTGCCGCCCTATCCCACGCTCGCTAAACTGCAGGCAATCATTCCCGGCATGGGCCACATCATCGCCCGCTTCGCACGCTACGTCACCCGCGAATGGTCAGAGCCTATCTACCAGCTGCGCTCGCAGCTCGGACTTCCGCCCGGCAATGATCCGATCTTCGATGCCAAGTTCTCGCACGAACTGGTGCTCGCGCTCTTCTCGCCCGTCCTCGGCGCGCCCCAACCCGATTGGCCGGCCGCCACGCAGACCGCAGGCTTCGCCTTCTACGACGGAGACGCCGGCAAAACCGACCTTGCGCCTGAGCTCGAAGCATTTCTCAACGCCGGCCCGCCGCCGCTCGTCTTTACCCTCGGCTCCGCGGCCGTCCTCGATGCTGGAAACTTCTACGAGCAAAGCGCCCTCGCCGCTGAACAGCTCAACGAACGCGCCGTCCTGCTCGTCGGTGATGACCCGCGCAATCTGCCGCCGCACAAACTCGCCGACACCATCTGCGTCGTGAAATATGCGCCCTATTCGCGACTCTTTCCCCGTGCCTCGCTCATCATCCACCAGGGCGGAGTCGGCACCGTAGCTCAGGTCCTCCGCGCCGGCAAGCCGATGCTCGTCATGCCCTATAGCCACGACCAGCCCGACAACGCCCGCCGAGTGCGCAAGCTGGGCGTCGCCAAAGTCATCCAGCGCCATCGCTACAACGCCAACTCCGCCGCCCGCCTCATCCGCGAAATGCTCTCCGAGCCGAAATACCGCGCCCGCGCCGCAGCCATCGGCTTCCAGGTGCAAGCTGAAGACGGCGTCGCCAAGGCAGTCGACGCGCTGGAAACTCTCGCCCTGCGCAAATTGTCCTTGGTTCCTGGTCGCTAGTCTCTGCTAGTCGCCGCCTGCCACGCCTTCGCATACTTCCAGCTCACATAAACCGAATGGTAGAGATGGAAGAGAAACCCCTCTCGCCCATCCAGAAAGCCCAGCCGCAAAAAGTAGTTGTAAATGAATGTCGCAACCGGATTCAGAAACACATTCACGACAAACGCCGGCAAACTTCGGCTCGTCTTGCCCCGGCGCAACAGCAGCGGGACACTCGCCGAACTGTAACGGTCCATGTGTTCGAGATACACCGCCAGATTTGGATAGGCATAGTGCAGCATGTGCGACTTCAGCCGCCCCGTCGGCCCATCCCACTTCGGAGTGGCATGCGGCTCCGTGTCCTCACGCAACCGCGCCGTCCCCCGCCGAAACAACCGCAGCTTGGGGTCGGGATACACCCCGCCATGCCGCATCCACCGCCCCAGAATCAGGTTCAGCCGCGGAATCCAATAAGCATCAAGCTTTGGCCCCGTGGCCAGTAGCGCTTCGATCTCCGCCCTCAGCTCCGGCGTGATCACCTCATCCGCGTCCACTGCCAGGATCCAATCACCGGTGCACTTGTCGATCGCCGAGTTGACCCCCGGCCCATACCCCCGCCACGGCTCGACGAAGATGCGTGCATTGAACTCCCGCGCGATCTCCAGCGTCTCGTCCGTCGAGCCCGAGTCAAGCACGACGATCTCGTCAGCCCAGCTCACGCTGGCCAGCGTCCTCCGCAGGTTGGCGGCTTCATTGAATGCGACGATGGGGACGGAAAGTCTTACAGGCATCGATTAGCGTCGGCCCGGCTCGTTCGCAAGGCCCTCGCTGCATTGTATGTCCCCCGCGTCCCGAACTCTCTCTGTGTCCTCTGTGCTCTCTGTGGTGAATTGCTTTCAGCGAATCCGGCCTATCAGCGGCCCGTCCGCAAGCCCAGTCCCAATTCGGGAATTGCGCTCGACTGTCCTCGCCAAACACATTGCCGGCCAGGCAGCTGCCAGCCTACTCTGGCAGCAATGGATCCCCCAAAACCGAAGCTGCGCCGCCTCGCAGTCTGCGCGGCGCTCGCCCTGATTGGCGCGGGCGCGCCGATCAGGCTGCCTGCAGCGGCAACAAAGCCAAAGGTCCACACCGTCGTCTTCGGATCAGTTCGGAAGGTGCCCTACTCCGTCGCCGGTGACCCCGCAGGCAACAACGGCGAAGAGACCGAGCTCAAAATTCGCCCGCTCCTCGTCGACGGCAAAGTCAAGGAGTGGACCACCGGAGACGCCCACGACGTCACCGACCGCAGCGTCGCCGTCCGCCGCGCCCTGCGCCTCAACGACGCCCTGCCTGCCGACAAGACCGAACACTGGATCTGGCAGCGCGGCCCATGGCTGCTCATCGACCGCACCTCCGGCAAAGTCGCCGCCCTGCATCTGCCGGACTTCGATCCCAGCGTCTCCAGCGTCACCTGGTTCCGCGACTTCGCCGCCTACTGCGGCCTCTCCTCCGGCGGAAAGCAGCTCTACGCCGTCGTCGCCCAGATCGCCGCACGCAAACCGCTGCTCATGAAAAAGATCTCTGCCTGGGATCCTGCCGACCATCCCTCGCCCGCCTGCGGTCCCGCCGCCTGGCAGCGCGAACCCTTACAGGTCACCTTCACCCTGAGCAAGGGAGGGCCACCGGTCAGCTATGAACTCGTGGGTTTTTCAGCCGTCCTCGTCGAGGACGGAGATGACAGCGACAGCCAGAATCCTTAAACGTCGGACCCGATCAGCTGTCCTTGCTATACAGCAGCTCGCGCATCGCCTGCCGCCGCGCGGCATTCACTTCACTCGAAGACGTCAGATCAGCGACATCCATCTTGGTCTGCGTACCCGCTTCTGTTTCATCGGCAACGCTGCACTCCGGGCAGCGGTTGGCGAAACCTGGCTTGTCAGGCTTGAGTTCGAACTCCTCCGAACAGACGGCACAAACTTTGATAGGAAATGGCATGACAACTCCGAAAAAAAATCTGAACTATTCTTTGACGATTCTGAACCGCGGATGATGCAGGAATGACTCTCCGTCTATGCCAGCCCGCCCCGGCCCGCAACCGCCCCGCCGCTACCAGCTCGCCGCCGGACTTGGCTGCGGTCCCGTATAAGGCGAACAGCAAGGCTCCTTCACCGGGGCAAACTCCATAAACTCCACGCGCGTCCCATCCGGATCGTGCAAATCCAGTTGCATCTTGCCGTCGACGCCCAGCACTTTGGGATCTTTCCCCAACTCCGGCTTCCAGCCCCGCGCCTCCAGCTTCGCCTGCAGCTCTGCAACACTCACTACGCCAGGCGCAATGTGGTTCGCGCTACCCAGCTGTGCCAGCGACGGGTTGGCAGGCAGATACAGCATGTACTCGATCCAGTCGGTCCCATCCGGCACCTGCATCATCACCCAGTCGACGCGCGTGTCCGGATTGCCGCCCTGCCAGTAAAGATGAAAACCCAGCAGGTCCTTATAGAAGCCGTCGAGCGCCGCCCGGTCGTGTACCTGATATCCCGCGTGCATGATGTGCGAGCTTACCCGGTCTGAAGCCACCGCCGGCTGCGGCGGCGAATGCTTGCCCGCCTGCGTGAATCCAACCCTGTTCCCCTCCGGATCATGCACCACGAAGCTCCGGCTGCCGTCCTTCTCGACCGTCACCGCCTTCGGTACCTCAACGCCATTGGCGCCGAGATACTTCCGCAACGCCTCGGCATCGCTCGTCGAGAACGCAACCATATCCAGCCGGTCCGCCAATCCCGGCTTCGGAGGAGCGATCAGCTCGACATATTGCAGATGGTTCGCATAAAAGCGCACGCCGGACTTGTCCCCAGTCGTCGGAACCTGCTCCCAACCAAGCAACTTCGTGTAGAACTCCTCCGACTTGGGAATATCGTCCGCGAAGAGCGTCACATGCGAAATTCCGGTAATCGCCGGCTTCGCTGCAGAGCCCTGCTGGCCAAAAGCCACACTCGAAACCGGCAACAGAACGGCCCACATCATCCACTTACGCATCATCCATGCTCCGTTCCAGAATTCGTGCCGGCGCCCTAACCAATGCGGGTGCCCCAGGTCCCTGCGTTTGGGACCTGGGTTCTTCATTCCACCACGGAAGGCCGGGCTTCACAACCCTACTTCGAAATCCCCTCAAGCGGCGAGCTCGCCGTCGCATACAGCTTCCGCGGCATCCGCCCTGCAACATAAGCCTGCCGCCCAGCAAGAACGGCATGCATCATCGCCTCAGCCATCAACACCGGCTTCTGCGCCGCTGCGATCCCGGTATTCATCAGCACCGCATCCGCGCCCAGCTCCATCGCAATCGCCGCATCCGAAGCCGTCCCCACACCCGCATCGATAATCAGCGGCACCTCCGTAATGCGCTCGCGCAATATCTGCAGGTTCGCCGTATTCTGAATTCCCAGCCCGCTCCCAATCGGAGCGCCCAGCGGCATCACCGCCGCTGCGCCCACATCGATCAGCCGCCGCGCAAAGACGATATCGTCCGACGTATAGGGCAGCACCGTGAACCCTTCCTTCACCAGCACCCGCGTTGCTTCAAGCGTCGCCTGCACATCGGGATACAACGTCGCTTGGTCGCCGATCACCTCGATCTTCACCCAGTCCGACAGGCCCACCTCGCGCCCCAGTCGCGCCGCCCGGATCGCCTCATCCGCCGTATAACACCCCGCCGTATTCGGCAGCAGAAAGTACCGCTGCGGATCGAGAAAATCGAGCAGTGATTCCTTCGACCGGTCGAGATTCACCCGCCGCACCGCTACCGTCACCATCTCCGCGCCCGAAGCTTCGATCGCCGCCTGCGTCTCCCGTCCATCCTTGTATTTGCCGGTGCCAACGATCAGCCGCGACTGAAAAGCCTTGCCCGCAATCACCAAAGGTTCCATGACTTCATTGTAAAACCCGCGCGGTCAAGGAGCGACGCCATCTCCCTGGGCGGTACGACCCTACGGTGGTTCGAAAAACCCCTTCCGCGCCTGCACCGTCAGCTTCTTGTCCTTCGCCTTCAGCTCCAGCCTGTGATAACTGTTCGGCTTCGTATCATCGGGCGGCCGATAGCCAAGCTCGTATTGCAATCGCAGGTCCTCGCCGATCTCTTCGAAGATCTGCCGCAGCCCCATCGTGCGCGAAACCGTAAATACCCTCCCGCCTGTGTCCTCCGAAAACGTCTTGAGCGCTTCAAATCCTGGATCGGGCGCTCCCACGTGGTTTCCTTCGTTGCCGCTGGTCTGCTTCCACGTGCTGTAGAGAATCGAATAAATCTGCACATCGCTCCGCTGCGCCTGCTCAATCGCTTCGGCGAGCGACCTCCGGCTTCCCCTGTCGCCGCCATCGCTCAGAATCACCATCGCCTTGCGCCCTTTTTCTTTTGCCAGGGCCTTCTGCGCAACCGCATAGACCGCGTCGTAGAGCAGCGTCCCCCCCACTGCCGCCGCATGAGGACTCAGCCCCGACAACGCCAGGTGCAACGCATCCGGTGAATTCGTCATACCCTGCAACTCCCGCACACTGTTGCCGAACTCCACCAGCATCGCGCGGTCTTGCTTGCTCTTCAGCATCGTCTGGAAGAACACGTCGCTCGCCAGCGATTCGTCCCCGATAAATGTCTTCTGGCTTCCGCTCGTATCCACCATCAGCGCGATCGTCAACGGCAGGTCGGAGCCTTGGGAGAAATAGCGAATCGGCTCTTCCTTGCCGTCCTGCTTCAAGATGAAGTCGTCCTTTGTCAGTCCTGCCTTCGGCTCGCCGTCCTTGCTCTTCACCACCGCGGAGATCGCCACGATACGCGTCACCACCTTCAGCGTCGTCACCCCTCCCTGTGTCTGCTCCGCGTCGGCGGCACCTGTGCCCGCCGCTCCCTGCTGTTGGATCGGATTAGAGGAAGGCGCGGTCGGCGGAGCTGCCGGCAGAGCGGTGCTCGGCTGAACCGCCTGTCCCCAAGTCGAAGCCGAAAGCGCCACAACCCACAGAGCTCGTATCGCCCGCATCTCCTGCCCCACTTTCCTCACCAAAGAAGATATACCGCTGGCCAGCTCCGCAGTGCGCTCCTCAAAATCCGGCGCAAGATCTGTGTGGAACTGACATATCATTATTTCGACTCTCGTCTTGACATTTTTGTGATCGTCAGGAGATCGCTTGAGCACCCAAATCGCAGCCGCCCCGTCCGAACTGCGAAAGCCTTCTGAAATTGGACTGCCGCTCTTCATTGCCTTGCTCCTCGCCCTGGTAGGCGGCGCCGTCCTGCGCTCCTCCATCGCGACGCGTCTCGACGGCTTCACCTTCGACGAGGCCTATCACATCGCCGCTGGTGTCTCCTATGTGCGCCATGCCGATTTCCGCATCAACCCGGAGCACCCTCCGCTGGTCAAGCTCTGGGTCGGCAGCATCGTCGCCCCCACTGGGAAGGCCGTTATTTCCCCATCCTCGCCTTCGGCCATTCCTACATGAGGACCGGCCCAAAATACTTCTTCCCCGGCATGATCGCCCTCAAGCTCCCGATCGGCCTCGGTATCCTCGTCCTCATCGGACTCGGTCTCTTCATCGCCCGCCGCCTGCCCGCCAACCTCAACCGCGGACTCGCCATCATCCTCGCCGCCTCCGCTCTCTTCCTCTTCGTACTCATCTCGGGCTCGACCTACGGGGGCATCCGTCACGCTCTCCCCGTCGTCGTCCTGCTCTCCATCTTCGGTGGTGTCGCTATCCACAGCGCCTTCGCCTTGAGATCGCGCCCGCTCCAGGCCGCCATCGCCGTCGCGTTAATCGCCGCCGCTGCATCAGCGATCCCTGTCATGCGTCCCTGGGAATATTTCAACGAAATCATCGGCGCCAGCAGCGGTTACAAATACTTCAGCGACGAGGGGGTTGACCTCGCACAGCGCGGCAAAGAGCTGGCCGCGTATTATCACCAGGTCCTCGAGCCTGCCGGCGAGGTCCCTCTCGTTGCCTACTCCTCGCTCGAGCCCGAGAAGAAAGCGCGCGGCGAGGACTGGCTCGGCAAAGATCCCCAACGCGACCAGGCGCGCCTCGCTTCGCCGATCTTCTCCGGAACGGTCTTCGTGGGCGCCTCGCACCTCGGTAAAAAGCCCTTCTGGGACCCCGCCGTACTGCGCAACACCATCCCCACCGCCCGCTTCGGCAATCTCCTCGTCTTTCGTGGCGCCTGCGCCTGCGGACCGCTCCTCGCGCCCGCCTTTTACTACCGCTCGCTGGGCAAGATCTACGCCGAAAAGCCCGACCTCGCCGCCGGAGAAAAGCTCCTGCAGCAATCGCTCGCTCTCGATTCCAGCGCCTTCTTCGTCGACATAGAGTTAGGCGATCTCGAGCTCAAGCGCGGCGCGCGCAACCAGGCGCTGGAGGCCTTTACCGCCGCACTCAAGCACGCGCCCAACGACCCCGAGATGCAACATTTGATCGAAGATGAGATCAAGCTCGTCTCCACCCGGCCCATCGACAAAGTCCCCGAACTACGCAATCCGCTCCTCGAGTGAACCGCTCTCACCCATCTTCGGTACAAGCTTCTATCGCTAATTTCAGCTGGGCCATGGCCTTCATCCGGTAGGTCCTGCCCAGGGCTTCATACTTTCGCTTTGAGTCGACGGTGACCGTGGCTTCCGCGGCTTTGCGGCCGGTAGCTGCGGCTAAATTCATGTACTTCAAAACCTCTTGATCGAAGCGGGCGCACGCGGCATTGTCCATAATTGTGGAGGGCAAACGACTGCCCTTAAAGTACCACCGGCGAGCGAACGAAGCGGGCGTCGCGCGGTTGAAGGGTCGGGCATCTCCAGACTCGATGCAAAGATTCTCTTGACGAAACATAACCAAACGGTTATGGTTTGCCTGTGAAGCAATCCAGCGCCAATCACGTCTTCCAGGCCCTCGCCGATCCGCGGCGCAGGGCCATCTTCGAGGAGCTCACCCGGCAGGGTGAACAGACCGTCCACGCTTTGACTCGCTATGCGGGCGTATCGCAGCCTGCTGTCTCGAAGCACCTGACGGTGCTGAAGCGGGCCAGGCTGGTGAGGCATCGCCGCGAAGGTCGCGAAACCCACTATCGCGCACGGCCCGACGCCCTCGCCCCGATGGTGGACTGGCTCAATCAGTACGGCGCGTTCTGGCGCGACCGCTTCGACCGTCTTGAAACTCTTTTGGAGAGGATGGAGTAGCCCATGAGTGACCCGACGGCGAGCAAGGCAACGGAAGGTACGCGTTCGCTGCTGATCGAAAGAGTCTTTGCGCATCCGCCCGAGAAATTATGGCGGGCGCTCACCGAGAGCACGCTGCTCGCGCAGTGGATGATGAACAACGACTTCGAGCCGGTCGTCGGGCGCAGCTTCCAGTTCCGCGCCGACCCCATGCCCAACTGGAACGGCATCGTCGACTGCGAGGTGCTGATCGTCGAGCCGCTCCAGCGCCTCTCTTATAACTGGGGTGTCGGCGGCGTCGAATCTGGCCTTCAATGGGTCGTCGCCTTCACGCTCACTCCAGCCGAGGGCGGCACACACCTCCGCATGGAGCAGTCCGGCTTTGGCCCCGATCAGAATGCCGCCTATCAGGGCGCCAATTACGGCTGGCAGAAATTCTTTGGCAATCTGGAGCGCGTCGCCGGGGAGGTGGACTAAAGATGATTGGAAAAAAGATCGCCTACTGGATTACCACCGGGCTCGTCGCCTTCTTTATCGGAGGCGGCGGCCTCTCGCAGATTTGGCAATACAAGGTCAGCCCGCACTCTGTCGTGCCCGTCCTCGGCTACCCGATGTACTTCTTTGCCATCCTGGGAGTTTGGAAATTCCTCGGGGCCATTGCCATCCTCGCGCCGCGCTTTCCGCGGCTCAAGGAATGGGCCTATGCCGGCATCTTCTTTGACCTGACCGGCGCGGCCGCCTCCTGCCTCGCCGTCGGCGGTTATGGGGCCTACGGCTTTCACGTAATCGCACCTCTGGTCATCTGCGGCCTCACGGCGGCGTCGTGGGCGCTGCGGCCGGAGAGTCGGAGGATTGGGGTTGTCTTTCCGCCGCAGGCAGCCCACATCTGAAGCAGCGAACGAACGCGGTGCGTCCCCAGCTCGCTCCGATCAATTTCAGATTGGCGGCCCCGCTCAACTGTAGTAGCTTGTCCTCAACCCTAAACGCTTCGGGTTTTCTCTGAGGAGAAGCGCGATCATGCACGGCAAGAGCGCCACTCTGATTTATCTTGCGGCCATCTTCGGGCTGCTGGTTGGCCCGCGCGCGCTCCAGCGCTTTCGACTGCCTGCGCCACTCACCTGCTTCGCGCTCGGTATCGCCGTTACCCTGTGGGTCAAGCCCTCCAGCGAAGTCGTGGACGTCGTCGCCGGCTTGGCCACTCTTGGCATCGCGTCGCTCTTCCTCTTTGCGGGCCTCGAGGTCAACCTCATCGAAATCCAGCGTCAGCTCCCGCAGCTCCTCAGCCGTCTCGCCATTCAGGGCGTCTTCCTCGCGATCGCCGCCTGGCTTGCCATCCGTTATATGCACGTGGCATGGCAGCCGGCGTGGCTGCTCGCCCTCGCCCTCTTCACTCCTTCCACTGGATTCATTCTCGACATGCTGCCCCAGTCCGGCATCGGCCGGGACGAGCAAACCGAGGTCTCCCTCAATGCCATCGCCGGCGAGATCACCGCGCTCTTCCTCTTCTTCTTCATCTCCCAGGCAGCGTCCGTGCGGACCCTCCTCGTCTCTGGCAGCGCTCTGCTGCTGGTCATGCTCTTTACGCCAATCATCTTCCTCGCATTGGGCAAGTACGTCGTTCCCTCCGCCCCCGGCTCCGAGTTCTCGTTGCTGCTTATGATGGGCGTCATCTGCGCGGTCATCACCAAGACTCTCGGCGTCTACTATCTGGTCGGCGCCTTCATCGCCGGTTTCGTCGCCGGAATCCTCCGCAAGCGCATGCCCACCTTTGTCTCCCATGAGAACCTCCATGCGGTTGGCCTCTTCGCCTCGGTCTTCATCCCCTTCTATTTCTTTCATGCCGGCTTCGAGGTCCCGCGCAGCGCTCTCGTCTTTCGCTCCCTTATTTACGGACTCTTACTGTCGCTCATCATCATTCCCATCCGCATCGCGCAGAGCTGGCCGCAGAGCCGCTATATGGCGCGCCGTAGCGCCCGGGCCGGGATTCGTGTCGCTGTCGCTCTCACTCCCACTCTTATTTTTACTCTGGTCATTGCCGACATCCTCCACGCGGAGTTTCACATCGACGACGCTCTCTTCGGAGGGCTCCTCGTCTATGCCGGTGCCACCACCATCTTTCCCTCGCTGGTCCTCCCCGGCTTCATCGAAAACACGCTCACCGCCGTCACCACCGAAAATCCGGTTACTGCCGAGGTCTGAGAGACAATACTGTAGGGCACTACCGCAACCTGTTGAGGGATTTCGCCGGAGGGAAAATGCGGCTACGAAACAGAATCTACGCCGCTGCCCTGATGCTGTCGCTTACGGCTGGCTCGGCGGAGACATCGGCCCAGGAGTCGACACTGCCGGCGCTGGATGCCAGGACACAGCAGGCCTTAATCGATGCGGCAAACAAGGAACTCAAGGCGTTTGGCGGCAAGGAGCGTATACCAGGAGCTGTGCTGGGCGTCTGGATTCCCGGAAAGGCGCCGTGGCGCGCCACGGTGGGTCTTGGCAGACTTACGCCACCAGAGAAGATGCAACTGGACGACAAGTTCAGGATCGGCAGTAACACCAAGACCTTTGTCGTTACGGTGCTGCTGCAACTGGTGGACGAGGGCAAGCTCAGACTTGACGATCCCTTGAGTAAATTCGATGTCGGTGTCAAGGTGCCGGACGCGGAGAACATCACCGTCCGCGAACTTTGCCAGATGAGAAGCGGCTTGTTTGAGGCGTACAACGCTCCCGAGCTCGACAAGATGGACATTAATCCGCAGACGAAGATCACCCCTCGGGAACTGGTCGCGCTGGCGGTCAAGCAGCCTCCCTTGTTTCCGCCGGGCGCCAAATGGAATTACAGCAACACAAACTATCTTTTGTTGGGGCTGATCATCGAGGCGGTCACCCACCAACCGCTGCAGATTGAGATCCAAAACCGATTGCTGCGGCCGTTGAAGCTCGAGAACACGAGTTTCCCGACTCAGAGCCCCGACCTGCCAGCGCCCTATGCGCACGGGTACATGCCGGACAAGAGCGGAGGCTGGGAGGACCAAAGTGTCTCTCTGCCGCCGATGCTGACATGGGCGGCGGGGGTGATGATCTCCGACATGGCCGACATGAAGATTTGGGTGAAGGACTATGTCGCCGGAACAACCAACAGCGCGGCCACCCAACGGCAGAGGCTGGACTGTATTCCCATTGGGAAGCCGGGGATGTCATTCGGGCTGGGCGTCGGTTGCTCCGGAGGATGGTATGGCTACACGGGCGGTATTCCCGGTTACAACACCGGAGCGTATTACCTGCCGGCAAAAGACGCGACCATTGTCGTCCTGGTGAACTCGCAGATTGAGAAGCCAGACCCTGGCGTGGCGAATTCAATTGTGCGCGACTTCACAAAGATCCTTTTTCCTGACCACGTAGCATTCCCGGGGCAGTGACTTCCTCTGTGCTAGGACCACCAAAGGCTGGGTCGCATTGTGTGGTTGCTCACCGGCAATAGGCTGAGGGCCCGTTGGATTAATTCCTCACCTACGATTGGTGATTATTTAACCTAAATAGTCAGGCAAACGGAAAAGAAATGGGCCGCCTCAGCTGCGGAATGAGTTAATTGGCTGATACTAGTGAAACTCCTGAAGCCAGAGAGTTTGGCATTCCACATGCTCTACGGCAGAGTGCAGGATCGAATTCAAATCTTCCATTTCGAGGACACTCCCATGGCCGTTACAAAGAAATCGATCGCCGACAACAGCCCCGCCGCCAAAACCACCCCGACCAAGTCTCCCAAGGCTTCCTCTACGGCTAAGGTTGAGCAATCCACGATGAAGACCACCATGATGAGGACGCGCTTTTAGTCTTGACGGCACCTGCGTCAAGACGACAACCGTGAGTGCTGCCGCGCTCCTGGTGTTCCAAAGTCAAGAAACGGCGGCCGCCGCATCGGCCGCCGTTTTCGCGCCTGAACACGGGCAGGTAGCATGGGCCTGAAATGATTCACGACTGCGGATGCCCGAGCCGTTCAGCTTATGCTGCCCGAATCGGCGCTGGCGGCACGACGATCTCGACAAGTCCCGTAGCCACGTCATAGACGAGTCCGGAGAGCAGCCACTTGCCCGGCAATGCCGGGATCGACCGAAGGAAAGCAACATCGCCGGCAACCGCAGCGTGAGGATCGGTGACCGCTTTCGCCCCGACCTTCCCTTCGTCTATCTGAAAATAGTGCGCCAGCATCGCCGGGTCGCCCGCCAGCCGGGTAATGCCGCAGTCGGTGTGATGAAGAACGATGAGATGAAACTCCCCGCCGCCTCCCGGAACCTTTTGCGCAACCTGGCCGATGCGCCCCAGCATCCCTAACTCCTCCAGCAGCACCGGAGTGATGCGGCCGCCGATGTTCCGCAACACCAGCGCCTCGCCCGGTTTCAGTTCAAGCAGGTGGGCGGGGTCCACGCGCATATCTGCGCAGCCAATAATGATCGCCTTTAGATTCGGCGTCGCCTCCGGAAGTGAGGGCATCAGTGTTCCCGCCGCCGACTGCTGCGCGGCAAACTCTTTGTTGCGCTCTAAGAAGCTGTCGAGATTGCTCATGTGTTTTCTCCTCGAAAGAAGATGCGCGCGGCACTGTAACGGCTCTGTTGTGCCCTGGAACTAACGTAAGACTATTACCTGGGAGCGCACTCAGGCGTCTCTCGGCTAGCCATTTTCAACACGCGCCTTGATGTCTGAATATGCCATCTCGATGATGTTTGCGAGCGCTGCGGCGTCGGTCGTCGTCCCCGCTTTCAGCTTTACATGGCGCATGAACTTGCCCGTGCCTTGCAACAACCGTGCCGGGTCCGGCAGCGCTGCGCCCTGAAAGAACCCCACGTTCACGTGCGAAGTGAACACATTGACGTAGCCGAAGGGCACATCACCCAGGCATGCAACCGGACAGCCGTCGTGCAATAGCTCCCGGACCTCGTCCCCGCATCTTCGCATCACCTCGAACCACTCCTGCGCGATGGCTCCTAATTCGCCTCCATGCGCTTTCATCCATGCATCGATCGCTGGGTCGCGTTCGACCGCACCGTTCAATCGCAGCAATTCCGTTCTCATCGTCTCCTCAGAAAATAACCCTCGAAGCTAAAGCTCCCCCGCGCCATCCCTCACATTCCCTCACAATCGCGTCAAAGCCGACGAATCCTCCGCCGCCTGCATCGCCCGTTGCGCCAGCTGCCGAAACGTCTCACTCAACTCAGGTGGATTATAGATAACGATTCGGCGCCCCATGCTGAGCAGCATTGCCGCGAACATCTCCAGTCGATCGCGGCCGCAGCGCAATCGCGTGCCCCCATCTTGCCCTTCGATCGCGACTCTCAAGGGGGCAAAGCTGAGTTGCGCTTCCTCGACCGGCATCTCGATCCACACGTCGATCTGATAATCCGACTGGATGAACGGCATGTGTTCCTGCATGTAGCGCTGTGCATCGAAGTCCTTCGGACGGCGGAAGGTCGCAGCGCACAGTTCGAGGTCCGTCACGCGGTCGAGTCGGAAGGTGCGCAAAGCCTGCCGCGAAAGGCAGTGTCCAATCACGTACCATCGCCCGTCGGTGTGGATCACCGCATACGGCTCGATCTGCCGGCGTGAAGTGGCGTCGGAGTGAGACCGATACGAGAATCGAAGCCGCCGGTTCGTCCGAATGGCGGAGGCCGCGCGCACCAGGCTCTCGACCGACGTCGAGACCACCCAGGGACCGGGCTCGATCGCCACCACGTCTTCTACCGTTCGTATGCTTTCGCGCAAGGCCTCCGGCAGCACCCGCTCGAGTTTGCCCAGCGCCCCCTCCGTGGCCGGCGCAAACCCCGACAGTCCTATCTGGCGCAAGGCCCGAAGCCCAAGAGAGAGGGCGAAGGCCTCCTCATTGGTCAGCAGAAGCGGCGGCAGGCGAAAGCCCGGGCGGAGACGGTATGCTCCACCCACGCCGCGCGACGAATGAATGGGAATGCTCAGGTCCTTCAGCCGGACAATGTAGCGCTGCACGGTGCGCAGGTCTACTTCCAGGCGCTCGGCCAGCTCCGCTCCCGTCACAGAGTCGCGCGCCTGCAAGATCTCGAGCACCGCGAGCACGCGCATGATGGGGTCGTACATAGGAATTTAATTCTGCCTCGAATATACGACAGAGGCTGTCGGGAATCCCCCCTAGTCTAAGCCAGTGCCCAGACGGGCCACATGGAGGATAGAAATGGCAACTGCGACGATTTCGGAAAATGTGCTGACGGCGGAGGCGGTGCTGGCGCACTGGCAGGGACACAGGCGGGTCACGCGCCGAACGATCGAGGCGTTTCCTGAAGACAAGCTCTTTCAGTTCTCAGTCGGCGGCATGAGGCCCTTCGCGGAAATGGTTCGGGAATTTATCGGCATGGCGGTGCCCATCGTGGACGGTGTATCCACGGGCAAGTGGGAGGAATACAAGGGGGCGAAGGCTGAGACGAAAAGCGAGCTTCTCCGACTTTGGGACGCGCAAACCGCAGAGCTGAACGAGAAGTTCCCGAAGATTCCGCCCCACCGGTTCAGCGAGGTGGACACGGCCTTCGGGCAGTGGACGATGCCGGGTATAGCGACGATTCAGTACGCCATCGACAATGAGATCCATCATCGCGGCCAGGGTTACGTCTACCTGCGGGCGCTCGGGATTGAGCCGCCGCATTTCTGGGAACGTGACTAACGGGCCTCGCGGGAGCGGCTGCCGGCTCTTGAGTCTTTCTATCGACGGCACGGCAGCCGCTTTATCTTCCGCTGGCTTGACTTCGACGGTCCCGGTCCGATCTAGTCA
Source organism: uncultured Acidobacteriaceae bacterium (assembly GCA_963790505.1). GTDB lineage: Bacteria > Acidobacteriota > Terriglobia > Terriglobales > Acidobacteriaceae > Acidisarcina. The sequence continues at coordinate 373,740 of CAWBOT010000005.1, forward strand.
TGGCGAGCGAAAGAGCGTATCGGTTATTGGCGCCCGTACTCCAGCTTCGGGTACCAATCGGCGCCGCGGCCTTCCGGCGTCAGATCGAGCATCAGCCAAAGGAGATCGAGGTCCGGGGCGCCGCGCGGGTCCTGACCCGGATCGGCCATCGCGCCGCTCATCTCCCCGCTATAGAAATGGAAAATGCTTCCACTGCGCCGAGCGAAGACGCTGTAGCCCGGCATGTCGGCGTCGTCTGGGTTCACGTAGGTGCGCGTGTAATCGCCTGACATGTCAGACATAAAAGGTAGGTTCGCGAGGCCGCGCTGCTTCTTGAACTCCATCAAGCGGTCGATCGGCGAACGCGCCGTTACAGCGATTGCCACTCGCTCCCGTAAATGAATCGCTGTGCCATTCCAGGAGCTCAAAAACGAAGTGCAACTTGGGCAAGCTGCTTTGCGCTGTGGGCCGAACATCATGCTGTAAACCATCAGCGTGTCTTTATCGCCGAAGAGGCCGGAAAAGAGAATAGGCCCACTCTCAGAGACGAGTTCAAAGTCTTTCGGGAGCTTGCCGCCAAGAGGCAGCGCTCGCCGCTGGGCGGCCACCCGCTCGATATGGCGGCGCAGTTCGATCTCTTCCGCGAGCAGGCTGTTTCGGGCCGCGCGATATTCCGCACTCTCATTCGGGAAAAGGGCCTTGTTGGCGGCGGCAAGCTGTGCCGCAGGGACGAGCGTCTGCGTGGCGACCATACTCCCTCCCGGCCATATCGTAGCGCCCCGTACCGGCCGCGGCAAATCCGCTATTGCACCGCGACCGTCAGCGGCAAATCTCGCGAAGACGATCCGGCGCGAAGCGTGCGACTGCCCGCCGGCTTGACCCACGCCTTCTTATCGATCGACCAGTACTCAAAGGCCCGCGGCGCGATATCGAGCGTCACGTCGCGCTCCTCGTCTGGCTGCAACGTAATCCGGTCGAAGGCCACCAGCGTCTTTGGCGCGAACTGCACCCCGTGCGGCTTGTCTCCGGGAGCATCGAGGTACACTTGCGGCACCTCATCGCCTGCTACGCTGCCCGTGTTCTTGACGTGAACAGAAACACGCGCGCCACCATCGGCGCCCGCCGTCACCTTCAGTTCCGACAGCGCAAAACTGGTGTACGACAATCCAAACCCGAACGGGAACAGCGGCTCGATCTTCTGATCGTCGAACCAGCGATATCCAACCAGCACGCCTTCTGAAAATGTAGTTTTTCCGTCGACGCCCTTCGCTGACCGCTCCGGGTGAGCAGGCGAGGTCGCTGGATAATCGCTCAACGCCTTCGCCCAGGTCATCGGCAACCGTCCCGCCGGATCGTTCCGCCCGAGTAGCGTCTTCGCCGTCGCCACGCCGCCTTCGTCTCCGGGCCACCACATCTCCAGCACCCCTTTGACCTTGTCGATCCACGGCATCGCCACCGGCTGGCTCGTATTCAACACCACCACGGTGTTCGGATTGGCGGCCGCAATCTCCTCGATGAGTTTGTCCTGCTCGCCCGGAAGCACGAAGTGCGGCTTGTCCCGCGTCCACACGAACACCACCGCTGTCTTTGCATTGCGGGCCGCATCGATCGCAGCGGCGTGGGCCTGCTCGCGTGCTTCGGGCGTCATCCAGTTCAGGCGCACCTGCACCGGCGCGTTTGAGGTGTCAACCGAGGTCGTGACCTCGAGCTTGTGCGCGCCCTTCGTGAGTTGGACCGCCCGGCGCACGTTATCCAGGCCGTCTGTCGTCGGCAGTCCATTGTCCTGCGTGGCATGTTGCACATCGCCGTGGACCGTGCCCTTCACCGCACCGGTGCGTCCCACCTCTTTGCCGTCGATGCTGAACTTGGCGCGCGTGCCCAGCGCCTGCAGGTAAAACCAGTACGATCCATCGGCCGGAACTGTCACTTCGCCCTTCCACGTCGCTACAGTATTCGGCGGCAGCGGCTTGCCGTTGGTCTTGGTGAAATCGATCGAGCCGTCAACCGTATTTTTCCCCGAGGCGTCGGTGCGTAAGAGGCCCGGCTTGCCATCGTGCGTAAATGCTGCAGCGCTGATCGTCGTGCCCGTCATGTCGTCAGCCACCGCAAAGATTACCTTCGCATCGGGCGCGAGCTTCTTCAGTGCTTCCAGCGGACTCACCTGGCGATCAGTCACGCCCGGCGAACGCTCGCCAAAGGTGCCGATCGATGCAACCTGCCCAGCCGTCGGCCCGATCATTGCAATGCTGTCACTGCTCTTCAAAGGCAGAATGCCGCCTTCGTTCTTCAGCAGCACCGCCGCATCCTCCGCCGTCTTCTCGATGATCGCTCCGTTCCCGTCAAAATCCTGCGGAGTCACCTCGTGCTTCTGTTTCCCGTCAAGATACCCAAAGCGATCGATCTCATAGAGCACTCGCCGCGCCGCCGCCGTTATCGTCGCCTCGGTAATCGAGCCGTCCTTGAGCGCGCCGCGCATCGTCATCGGGTCGGAATCCATTGGGAACGCCCCCAGATCCATGCCCGGCGCACCAGCCTCTTCCGGAATCGTGCCGCCCAGCATTCCCGCGAGAGCGGCAAGATTCGGCTTGGTCGGCGCGCCCGCATGCTCTTGCCGAGTGCGGAAGTAAGTGCGCATCATCCCGGCAAACGGGCTGTCGTCGGCCACCTCGCCGGGCATCTCCATCGTGAGGCCCTCGTTGATGAAGTGCACGTTGTGCACTCCGCCCCAATCGGAGGTAACAAAGCCCTTGAAGCCAACCTCATCGAAAAGAATCGTCTTCAGCGTGTCAGGGTTGCCGCAGGCAAACTTGCCATTGACCTTGTTGTAAGAACACATGATCGATGCGACGCCGGCCTTCACCGCCGCGTCGAACGGCGCGACGTAGACCTCGTGCAGGGTCTGTTGATCGACGAAGATGTTGTACGAGTCGCTGTCGTACGCCACATAATGCTTGGCCTGCGACATCACGCCCTGCGCCTGTTCGCCGCGGATCTCCGCGGCCCCCATCACACCGGTCAGGAACGGGTCTTCACCCAGCGTGTTGTAGCCTCGCGCGAAGGTGATGTCGCGGTCGATATTAATGAACGGCTGCAAGACGACATCGATGCCGAGGGACCGCGCTTCGCGGCCGATGGCCACGCCATTTTGTTCCGCGTCCTTGACGCTCCACGTTGCAGCGACGCCCATCGTCGCCGTTTGCGCCTGGCCAGCCACCCGCGTCAGCACTCCCGGAGGCCCATCGGCCATCCGTAGCGGCGGAATCCCCAGCCGCGGCACTCCCGGCAAATAACCCGCCTGCCCCTGGTTCGTCGCTGCCGGCTCGACGTCGCCGCGGATCAGGTTCATCTTTTCTTCGAGCGTCATCTGCTTGAGCAGTCTGTCGATTCGCGCCTCGTTCGCCTTGTCGGCTGGCACTACCTGCGCGTTAGCCCAAAGGGAACAGGTCATCAGTAGGAAAGAAACTTTAGCAAGTGGCCGCATAGCCAGTCCTCGAATCCCGCGATCGTCACTCTCGATCGCAAACCCTAAACGTTAAGCCTGATTTGCAAAACTGTAAACTGGCCCGCCAAGGTTGCAGCCTGCGCCCCGCGCAGCAGAAAATATCTGCGGCACGCTCGGACCAAAAACCACGCATGAGAGTTGGAGCCATCCATGACGAAGCCCGTCCCGGCAAAATCTGCGCCGCCCTCGCCCCTGAACTCTGCCTCTAGGGTGAAGTCTCCTTCCATATCGATCGACGAGAAGATCAAACAACTTGGCGACTGGCGCGGAAAGACGCTCTCTCATGTGCGCACCATCATCCTTGAGGCAGACCCTGAGATCGTCGAAGAGTGGAAGTGGGTGAAACCCTCCAACCCCGGGACACCCGTCTTCTCCCGCGCCGGCATCGTCTGCACCGGAGAAACCTACAAGAGCGTCGTCAAGATGACCTTTGCCAGGGGAGCCGCCTTGCCCGACCCATCCGGCCTCTTCAACTCCAGCCTCGACGGAAACGTCCGCCGCGCCATCGACATCCGCGAAGGCGAAACCATCGATAAAGCGGCCCTGAAGGACCTCGTCCGCGCCGCAGTAGCGCTCAACCTCTCCAAAACCAGGACCAGGCCGAAGGCACGCTAGCGACCCGCCCAAAATCTCTTGTTGCTTTCCAACGCGGCAGCGACCCTCCTTTGGTCGAAGCGTCAGCCGTAAGCCCGGGATATTTCCATCTGCTCGGTATCCGCTGGTCCACGGCCGTCTCTTCACGGACCAGGACAACGAGAATGCGCCCCTGGTCGCAATCGTCAACGAAGCATTTGCGCGAACCTGGTGGCCCAACGACTCGCGCGAGATTGCCATTCGCCTCGCGCTGGGCGCGCAAAGGCGCGATATCCTCACGATGGTTTTGCGCCAGGGCCTCACCCTGGCCGCCGCCGGCGCCGGATTAGGGCTGGTTTGCGCGCTGATTTTCTCGCACTCGATGGCAGGGCCGCTTTATGGCGTCTCGCCCTACGATCTCTCCACATTTGCCGGCGTCACCGCCGTGCTCACCGCCGTGGCCATCGCCGCCAGTTGCCTCCCTGTGCTGCGCGCCATGCGCCTCGATCCGATCACGACACTCCGCTCCGAATGAACTTGTGGTACTTCTCGAGACTGTCCTTACAAGTTGTCGCCATCCCAGGGACCTCCTTCGTAGAGTCATGAAGCGAAGGCGCGGCGACCCGAAACTGAAAAGGCCCGCTGCCAGTTTCGGCTGCGGGCCCCTCCATCGGTGAGCTGTTGAGTTTGACTTGAGGCATCCTCACCCAATTTATTGAGAACGGGCCTCGGCGAGTTCGTTGCAAAGATCGCCAGGACTTGAGAGCGAGAATGCTCTAAGCCTCAGTCACCTCACGTATTGAACTGCCACAACTATTACTGTCAATCTTCATAGGCTGGATCATCCTCCTTTCCCGTGTACCCACAGAGTATGAGCAGCTGGTCACCACGTCAAGGGGGAGCTGGCCCGGCCCTCGACGCCATCGAAAAGCGATCGTCGAACTCACGCTCAGACCACATCTCTTGCGCGGTCCTTCCCTTGTTGGCTCTTCTTAAGCTTGTATTTGTACAACGCTGCCGACAAATGCGAAATCATCACGACTAGGAACAACCCGGGCGCCGCTAGCATTACAGCCTGCTGGGGCTGTTGACGAAATGGGATGGCCTGAATCAATTGAATGAAGGCTGCAATGACCGCTAGCGCGCAAAGCACTGCTCCAACTCCCGATATGCGGGTTCCTGTCAGCGGTCTGCGAATGGAAACTCCCACGCCGCAGACCAGGCAGAGCACCGAAATGAATGTGGGCAGGAGAAACGGCCACCCGGCGCCGCTGGCGAAAGAGAAAAATGTACAGAACACTGCAACGCACAAGGCAAGAGCACCGCTCGCGAAGTACATAAGTCTCCTATAGCCGGAAGAAGCTACGAATTGAGGACATGCCGTGAACAGGTGCCAGGCCGAGAGGAGCCAACCGGCTCACCACGAATGAAAATACCCCTCGCGCACCGTCACTTCAAGATCGACCCCGAATAGATCGCGAAGCACCTCGCGAGTAATGAGCTCTTCCTTCGGCCCGTCGGCAAAAATTCTTCCACCCTTCATCAGGATCACCCGGTCGATCTCCGGCAGGATGTCCGCCAGATGATGGGTCACCATTAATATGCCCGTGCCCTGCTGCGCCACCCGCCGTAGCGCCTCGCGCAGCTCCCGCTGCGCGGCCAGGTCGAGCGCGTTCGATGGCTCGTCGAGCAGCAGCATCTGCGGACGATGCACAAGTGCGCGGGCGATCATGATCCGCCGTTGCTCCCCGGCCGACATCTGCCCAACAAATTTGTCCGCCAGCGGCTCGGCCTGCATCAGCGCCATCGCCTCCGCCGCGCGCTCCCGCATCTCTGCGGTCACATGCAGATTGGGCCAAAGCGTCGAGGCCGAAAAGAATCCCGAGACGACCACGTCGCGGCCCAGCGTCACCGGCGTCCGCTCACCCGGCAGATCGGCGGAGACCACCCCCAGCCGCCGTCGCAGCTGCGAAACATCCCAGCGCTCCCGGCCAAAAAGTCGCACGCTTGTCTCTGGATGCGCAATCGGATAACACTCGCACGTCAGCGTCTTGATCAGCGTCGATTTGCCGCAGCCATTCGGTCCCAGAATCGCAACATGCTCGCCAACCGCAATCTCCAGGGTGACGTCATGCAGCACGATGCTCTCTCCGCGCGCCACATCGACATGCCGCATCGACAGGAATGCTTCCGTCCGGACTTCCTTTTGTCTCGCGCCCACGCTGATTGCTTCTTCCCTCAATCCCAGCCTCACTCTTCCTCCCACTCACCCTATTGATACAGTAAAAGTCAGCAATGATTTCTTCCCCGCATTTGCCCGATTTCCTGCTTCCATCCGGATTCCAGTTCGCCGCCGTCAAAGCTGGTCTCAAGCCCAGCGGCAAGCCCGACTTCGCCATCGCCGTCGCCGACAAACCTGTCTCCGCCGCAGCGATGTTCACCGGCAATCGGATCGTCGCCGCTCCCATCATCGTCGGCCGCGAGCACCTGCAGGAGTCATCTGGAGTCGTCCGAGTCGTCGCCGTCAATGCCGGTAACGCCAACTGCGCCACCGGTGAAGCCGGAATCTCCACCTGTCGCGAGGTCTGCGCCGAAGTGGCTTCAGCCTTCCAATGCATCGAAGCCGAAGTCTTCCCCTCCTCGACCGGAATCATCGGTGTTCCACTCCCCGGAGACAAGCTCATCGCCGCGCTGCCCGAGGCGAAAGCTGCACTCGGCAGATCGAGCTCCCACTTCGACCAGTTTGCCCACGCCATCCTCACCACCGACACGCGCCGCAAGGTCAGCGCCCGGCACTTCACCGCGCCCGGCGGCCAACAGGTCAAGATCGTCGGCGCCTGCAAAGGCGCAGGAATGATCCATCCCCAACTCGTCCCCCACGCCACCATGCTCGCCTACCTCTTCACCGATGCGGCAATCGAGCCGCCCGAGCTCCAGAGACTGCTGCAGGACGCCGCTGAGACCAGCTTCAACCGCATCTCCATCGACGGTGATACTTCGACCAACGACACCGTGCTGCTGCTCGCCTCGGGAGCCAGCGAAGTCGCGGTCGACTCTGCCCATAACGACTTCCGCACCGCGCTCAGCGCCGTTTGCACCGATCTCGCCCGGCAGATCGTCGCCGACGGCGAAGGAGTGACTCATCTGGTCGAGCTCCGCATCGAGGGCGCGCCCAGCGATGCGGACGCCCTCCAGGTCGCCCGGTCGATCGCCCACTCCCCGCTGGTGAAGACCGCCTGGGCCGGCAATGACCCGAACTGGGGCCGCATCCTCGCCGCCATCGGCTATTCCGGCGTCGCTATCGATCCCGGCAAGATCAACATCTGGTTTGGCGATCACGAGATCTGCCGCAGTGGAGGCCGCTCGCCGCTGATGGACGAACACGCGGCTCACCTGCATCTTTCTCAGGGCGAATATCACGTCCGCATCGATCTCGGCATCGGCGCCGGCGCCTGCCGCTTCTGGACATGCGACCTGACGAAAGAGTATGTCGCAATCAACGCCGACTATTCCACCTAGCGGAAAATTCGATTGTCGCGAGAGACGCATCGAAAGCAGTGCAGAGTGTTGAACGTATTGTCATTGCTGCGTTTCGAGACGCTGTCACCCGGAATTACACAGGCTTATTCACAAATCTGTTGAAATCCGAAAGGAGTGTCTGCCCCTTCTCGCGTGCGGAGTCTTCCTTCTCGTGGTTTACAATTGCGCTTCCTAAGGACATCGAGACTGATGACGACAAGTGTCGGAAAGCAGCGCGGCGCCTCACCTGATTCCGCGCACTCGGAAAAATTTCAAGCCAGCAATCCATTAATCAGCGACGCCAGGCTCAGGCACATGTATTCGATAATGCTGCAGTCCAGCGTTCTCAGAGAGCGCCTGCCGCGGCTGACAGGGTCGACCAAATCGATAGCGAAATATGCGCATTCGTTCGGAGAAGAAGCTGCGGTGGTCGACGCAGCGATCGAGCTTCGCCGCGGCGATTGGCTTGCCCCTGCACCCGAGAGCGCTGTGGCCGCTCTCCGCAGCAGAGCTTCGCTGGCGGAGATCGTCCCTGGACTCCAGGCTCATGCTGCGGGCAGAGACATCGGCGCCAAGAGCAGAAAGGACCTCACGCCGAACATCCTCCCTCCGCCGGTGACACCTTCCGCTCAGCTCAGCGCCGCGTCGGGCGTTGCGTTGGCACTGAAGGCAAGTGGCAAGCACGGCGTCGTCGTGGCGCTATGCGGCGCCGCATCGACTACCGGCAAGTCATGGCAAGATGCATTGACCTTCGCCGGTGCACATTGTCTACCGCTAGTGGTCCTCGTTCAAGTGAAAGCAGTTGATGTCGCCTCCACAAGGCACAAAGCGACTTCAACCAATCTCCTCTCAGATGGCCAGGCATGCGGATTTCCAGTCATCCCGGTCGATGCTCACGACGCGGTCGCGATGTACCGCGTCGCCCACGAATCGATCCATAAGGCTCGAAATGGGGGCGGCCCGACGCTGATCGAAGCCACGGACTTCCGTGCACTGGAGCGCCATGCGCGCGCCGCGAAAGCGCCAGACGCTATCTCCAGAATGGAAGACTACCTGACGGCAAAGGGGAGTTTCTCCCCGGATTGGAAGGGAAAGCTCGTCGAGAAGTTCAACCGCGATTTCGACGCCGCCATCGAGACCGCGCAGCACGCGCTCTCGCGCAAGCGAACGTAGAACCGACAGGGTATTAGACTGGAATGTTGACGTCCTACTGTCCAACTCGTGTTTGCCCAGGCGGCCGCGTCCGTCGAAAGTTCTTTCCGCTGAGGTGCATTTGAGCGTCCGTATCTGGTTTTCCGTGGTTGCAATGGCCGCGCTTTGCTTCCTGAAGTCGGCCGCCGCCCAAACACAGCTTGTTGTGCCGAAGCCTGCACCGGTCTTCCATCTCGATGACCTTGCCGCTGCCGCTTTGCAGCCAGTCTCGGACCTCACCCCTGCCGTCGCGGATGCCGCTCCGGCGCCCCAGGCCGCTCCGGCCTATGCTCCGGCTTCTCCTGCGCGCTATCTCACCCGCGCAGGCTCCACCTACATTCCCGTCGATAGCTGGGTCTACCCCGCCGCGCTGCGCCTCTTCTCGAAAGGCTATATCGACTCGGCGTTCCTCGACCTCCGTCCCTGGACGCGCCTGAGTCTCGCGCACATGCTCGAACTCTCCGCCGACAAGATCAACAATAGTGACGATGATGAGGCGCGCGAGATATTCAAGGCCTTGCAGGACGAAGTGAATCCCGACATCGAAGCCATCTCCAACTCGAAGCATGGTCACGGCGAGCTTGAAACTGTCTACACTCGCCCACTCGGCATCGCGGGCATCCCTCTTCGCGACAGTTACCACGTCGGACTCACCATCATCAACGACTACGGCCGCCCTTATGAATCCGGCTTCAATAACATCACCGGTTTCAGCGGACGCGCTGCGTCGGGCCGCTTTTCGATGTACTTCCGGGGCGAATATCAGCACGCCCCCTCCGCAACCGGATATTCCATCCCCGTTGCGGAGACGCTCTCCACCGTCGACGAAACCCCCTATGGCCTGAATCAGGCCGTGATTCCCCAGGGCCCGATTCCTTCCACGAACGTCTTTCGCATCGTGGAGGCCGATATCGCCTACCACCTTTTGGGCAATGAAGTCTCGTTTGGAAAGACCGATGCCTGGCTCGGCCCGGCCGAGGGTGGCGCCTTCGCGTGGAGCAATAACGCTGAGAACATCTACTCCTTTCGCATTGATCGCGTTGAGCCTTTTCGCATCCCCGGTCTGTCTCGCATCATCGGACCCATCAGGTACGACTTCTTCGTCGGCAGCCTCAAGGGCCACACCAACCCCAACGAGCCCTGGGTGCACATGGAAAAGATCTCGTTCAAGCCTACTGTCAATGTTGAGATGGGCTTTGAACGCACCGTAATCTGGGGCGGCCAGGGGCACGTGCCCATCACCGTGCACAGCTTTCTCAAGAGCTTCTTCAGCGTGCAAAACGTCCCCGTAACCGAAAAATACAGCCGCAACGATCCGGGAGCGCGTTTCGGCGCCTTCGACTTCACCTATCGCTTGCCTTACGTGCGCAAATGGCTGACCTTATACGCCGACTCCGAGGCCCATGACGACGTCAACCCGATCAGTGCGCCACGCCGCGCGTCGGTCCGCTCCGGTATCTTTCTGACCCAATTTCCCGGGCAACCCAAACTTGACCTTCGCGTGGAGGGCGTCTACACCAACACCGTCGCGAACGATGGCGGCCACAGCGGTGGGCAGTTCATGTACTGGGAAGTCATCCAGACCCAGGGCTATACCAACAAAAGCAATATCATGGGCGACTGGATCGGCCGCGAGTCCACCGGCGGCCAGGCGTGGCTCACCTATCACCTCAGCCCCAGCGAGTTTATCCAGTTGAACTACCGCAACGCCAAAGCCGGAAAAGACTTCATCCCCGCCGTGCCCAACGCAACCAATCCTCACGCGACGCAGGGCGGTACAACTCAAAATCTCATCGGCGTGAACGTCGTGAAACGGCTGGGCGACGATATCGAGTTGAACGCCTGGGTGCAGTACGAACATTGGAACGTGCCGCTGCTGGAGCCGACGCCCCAAAACGACACCTCGACCGCCGTCCAGATCACTTGGCACCCGCACAAGTGGAAGACGGACTTTTAGCGCTCAGCCGTAGCCCTTCGGAGGTGCGGCCTCGATGACTCCGGCCCAGGAACTCGACCTTACCGCTGTGCAGGTGCTCGACGGAGGCATGGCCACCGAGCTCGAAAAGCTCGGCTGCGATCTCTCCGGCCCGCTCTGGTCGGCGCGAATATTGCGCGACCAGCCAGAGAAAATCGCTGTCGTCCACGCCGGCTATCTTGCCGCCGGAGCCGACATTATCCTCACCGCCAGCTACCAGGTCTCAGCCGAGGCCTACGCGGAGGTTGGGCTTTCGGCCGGAGACGCGGCCGCCGACCTGCGCGAGTCTGTTCGGATTGCTGAAGACGTGCGCGCGGGCTGCCCTGACCGCGCCATCCTTATCGCCGCCTCGCTCGGCCCCTACGGAGCCGCCCTGCACAACGGCGCCGAATACCATGGCAACTACGAAATTTCTTTCGACGAACTGGTCGCCTTCCACGCCCGCCGCATTGCCGTTATCGCCGGAACCAACGCCGATCTCATCGCCTTCGAGACCGTCCCCTCACTCGAAGAGGCCCGCGCCATCGTAGCCGCGCTCAAGCCGTATCCCGGAATCGCAGCCTGGGTCAGCTTTATCTGTCGAGACGGTTCGCATACTGCTCATGGCGAACCAATCTCCCTCTGCGGAGGCCTGCTCGACTCCGTGCCGCAGGTCGCAGCCGTGGGAGTGAACTGCACCGCCCCAACCTTCATCACGCCGCTCGTTCGCGCCCTCAAGGCCACGACCGCCAAGCCGATCGTCATCTACCCCAACTCCGGCGAGGGATGGGATGCAGATACCCGCTCCTGGACCGGCACTGCCGACGCCGCCAGCTTTGCCGAATCAGTGCGAGAGTGGCGTAAAGCCGGAGCCCAAATCATCGGAGGCTGCTGCCGCACCGGCCCCGAACACGTGCGGGCAATCCGAGGGGTAGCCACTTCCTTCACATAGGTAGCCACTTCCTTCACATAAGAGATAGTGTCATCCTGACGACCGCAGGGAGGAAGGATCCCTGCGATGGCCGTAACCCCACGAAATCCGGAGAGTCTTGCCGCCAATGAAGCGCCCCCAAATCACCGGGATTCGTCCTCCCGCTGGTCGTCAGAATGACACGCTCTTGCGGAGCCCAGCATTCTTTGTAACCATGCGACAATAAAGATACCGCTATGAATTTAGAGTCGCCCGCCCTGGCTTCCCCGATTGCGGCCTCACAGTCAGTTCCGGCCCCCACTCAGGTAACTCCCGAGCTGCTGGCGCAGCACAGCATCACGCCAGACGAATACCAGCGCATCCTCGCCGCCCTCGGCCGCGTCCCCAGCCTCACCGAACTCGGCATCTACTCCGTCATGTGGAGCGAGCACTGCTCCTACAAGTCCTCCAAAGTCCATCTCAAGCGCCTGCCCACAAAAAGTGATCGCGTCGTACAAGGCCCAGGCGAAAACGCCGGCATCATCGACGTCGGCGACGGCTGGGGCTGCGCCTTCAAGATCGAGTCGCACAACCACCCCTCCTACATCGAGCCGTTCCAGGGCGCGGCTACCGGGGTCGGCGGCATCCTCCGCGACATCTTCACCATGAACGCGCGTCCGCTCGCCGTCATGGACTCGCTCCGCTTCGGGCCAATCTCCGCCGAAGAATCGCCCGAAACCGAGCCCGACGTCATCCGCAAAAATCACTCCATCGTCGAAGGAGTCGTCAGCGGCATCGCCGGCTACGGCAACTGCTTCGGCGTTCCCAACCTCGGCGGCGAAACCCGCTTCGAGCCCTGCTACTCCGGCAACCCGCTGGTCAATGCATTTGCCCTCGGTCTCGTTCGCCTCGACGAGATCTTCTACGCCAAGGCCACCGGCATCGGCAACCCGGTCATCTACGTCGGCGCCAAGACCGGGCGCGACGGCATCCACGGCGCAACCATGGCCAGCGAAGAGTTCAAAGAAGGCTCCGAGCAGAAGCGACCCAACGTGCAGATGGGCGACCCCTTCATGGAGAAGCTGCTCCTCGAGGCCTGCCTCGAAGCCATGAAGACTGGCGCGGTGCTCGGCATTCAGGACATGGGCGCAGCCGGCCTCACCTGCTCCACCTGCGAGATGGGCGCGCGCGGCGGCGTCGGCGTCGAGATCGAGCTCGACCACATTCCGCAGCGCGCCACCGGCATGACCTCCTACGAAATCATGCTCTCCGAATCGCAGGAGCGCATGCTCCTCGTCGCCGAAAAAGGCCGGGAAAAAGAAGTCTTAGATGTGTTTTCCAAATGGGGCCTCGACGCGACGATAGCCGGACAGGTCGTCGCCGAAAACCGCATGAGAGTTCGCCATCACGACGAGCTCGTCGCCGATATTCCCAACGAATCGCTCACCGACGACGCCCCGCTCTACCATCGCCCCGTCGGCACCTGGAAAGCACCAGTCCCACTCGATCCACCCGCCGAGGTCCTCGCCGAACTCAGCAAGCCCCGCGACTACACCGCCGACCTCAAGAAGCTGCTCGCCTCATCCAATATCTGCTCAAAACGCTGGGTCTTCGAGCAATACGACTCCATGGTGCAGACCAACACCGTGCAAGGCCCCGGCGGCGAAGCCGGAGTGATGCGTATTAAAGGCTCAGGAAAGCCAGGTCACGAACGCGGCCTCGCCATGGCGCTCGACGGCAACAGCCGCTGGTGCTATCTCGACCCAAAACTCGGAGCGATGCACGCCGTCGCCGAAGCCGCCCGCAAGGTCGCCTGTACCGGAGCGACTCCCGTCGCCGCCACCAATTGCCTCAACTTTGGCAATCCCGAGAAACCCGAGATCATGGCCCAGCTCTCCGCCGCCATCGACGGCATCGGCGAAGCCTGCACCGCCCTCGGAACCCCAATCACCGGTGGCAATGTTTCGCTCTATAACGAGACCAAGGGCGAGGGGATTTATCCGACCCCGGTGATCGGCATCGTCGGCATTCTTGATGATGTAAGCAAGGCCGTGCCTGCGGCCTTTCAACGGGTTGGAGATGCTGTATTTCTTGTGCGCGCACGCGGCTCTGAGCTTCGAACCGATCAGGAATATGACGAGATTATGAAAGGAATTGACTCGCATACACTTAGAGCCTTTGGATCATCCGCATATGCCGCAGCCGTGCTAGGGGAACTATGGGGCGAGCCTCCAGCAATTAACCTTTTGAGTCAGGCATCCCTGATCAAGTTTCTGCAAGATCTATCGCAAGGTGGCCTGATCCATTCAGCCTGCGACGTTTCGGACGGAGGTCTAGCCGTTGCTTTGGCCGAGGCCTCCTTTACAAACGGGATCGGCGTGGAGGTGAGCTTTTCGGATAAGGTTTCCCCGCCCCCGGCGGGACTTCTAGGGATGTTCTCTGAAAAGAATTTTGCGGCGATCATTAGCTGCGCTCCAGATGCGGTCACCAGTGTCCATGCGCTCGCCAGGCAGAGAGGAGTTCGTGTCCTCCAAAGGGGATTTACCATTGCGGACAGAGTTCGTTTGGAAATTATCGCCTACCGCGACCAAGAGCCTTTCGGGCAGTTGATTGACGCTTCCATTTCCGAATTGAAGCAAGCCTGGTCCGGCACTCTCGAATCTCAGCTAACCGAGGTTCACGCGTGAAAACCCCGCGCCTCCTCATGGAAGGCATCCCCGGCGCAGAGCCGCTGGAACAGCAGATCCTTCGACTCCGCTCGACTGCGTCGAGCTCCGTTCAGGATGACAAGTCCGCAGAGGACGCAGAAGACACCCTCCACGAAGAGTGCGGAGTCGTCGCCATCCACGGCCACCCCGACGCCGCCCGCCAGGCCTACCTCGCCCTCTACGCCCTTCAGCATCGCGGACAGGAATCCGCCGGCATCGCCACCGCCGACTACAAAAATCTCTCCAACATTAAGGGCATGGGCCTCGTCGCCGACATCTTTACCGACGAGGTGCTCAACAAACTCCCCGGCGAAATGGCCATCGGCCACACCCGCTACTCGACCACCGGAGACTCGGCGTTGCTCAACGCGCAGCCCATCCGCGTCGACTCGACCAAGGGCCTCATCGCCATCGCCCACAACGGCAACCTCGTGAACCTCGGCAACATCCGCACTCGCCTCGAACGCGAGGGCGCATTCTTCCAGACCACCTCGGACTCCGAAATCATCGTCCAGCTCATCGCGCATTCTCACGCCGGTACGCTCGTCGATGCGATCGCCGACTCACTCTCCCAGGTTGACGGAGCCTTCTCCATCGTCATGATGACCCGCGACCGCATCTTCGCCGCTCGCGATCCGCAGGGCTTTCGCCCCCTCTCCATGGGCCGCATCACCAACCCCGATGGCCCCGACACCATCGTCTTCGCCTCCGAGACCTGCGCCTTCGACCTGCTTCGCGCCAAATGGGAGCGCGACGTCAAGCCTGGCGAACTCGTCATGGTCACCCAGGACGGCGTCACCTCCCGCCAATACTCCACCGGAGTGCCGCAGTCGAGCTGCATCTTCGAGCACGTCTACTTCGCCCGTCCCGACAGTCGCATCTTTGGCCGCTGGGTGCAGGAGAGCCGCGACCAGATGGGCCGCCGCCTCGCCCGCGAGTCCCACGTCGACGCTGACCTCATCGTTCCCGTGCCCGACTCCGGCGTGACAGCAGCATTGGGCTACTCCGCCGAAAGCGGCATCCCCTTCAACTTCGGCCTCATCCGCAATCATTATGTCGGTCGCACCTTCATCGAGCCCGAGCAGCGCGTCCGCGACTTCGGCGTGAAGCTGAAGCTCAACCCTGTCCGCAATCTGCTCGAAGGCAAGCGCATCATTCTCATCGACGACTCGATCATCCGCGGAACAACCAGCCGCAAGATCGTTCGCATGGTGCGCGCCGCGGGCGCAACCGAAGTCCATCTGCGCATCAGTTGTCCGCCCACGATCTCGCCGTGTTTCTACGGAGTCGATACTCCGCGCAAGCAGGAGCTGATCGCCGCCAACAACTCCATCGAAGAGATACGCCAGTTCATCGAGGCCGATACCATTGCCTACCTCTCGCTCGACGGCCTCAAAGAGGCCTGCCACGGCGAAGAGAACAACCAGTACTGCACCGCCTGCTACACCGGCATTTATCCAACGCAATGGGTCGATGTCGAAGAGATTCTTCCGGCGACCGCTGCGGTCTGAGCCTCGAATCAAGTTCAGCAATTTCCCTCTTCTAAAACTTTGCATCACTCCACAACCGTGTCATCCTGACGACGCAGGAGGAAGGATCCCTGCAATCTGTCGGGCGAATGAACTGTCTCAAGTCTCTCCCACGGACAGACGGTCGCCTCAAGTGCAACCCAAACTCATCAGCAAGCCTCCCAAAGCTGAAGGAGAAACCATGCCCACAGCAAAGAAGACCGCCGCCAAGAAAAGCACACGCAAATACAGCCCGAAAGCCTCTCAATCTGTCGAACGCGAAATGAAGGCCATGAAGCAAGGCAAGCTGAAATCAAGCAGCGGCGAGAAGGTCACAAACCCAAAGCAGGCAATCGCGATCGGCCTGTCTGAGGCGCGCAAGTCAGGAGCGAAGATGCCTCCAGCGCCAAAGAAAACGGCCTCCACGAAGAAGGCCGTCAAGAAATAATTGCGGTTCTCTTTACTCTTTGCTGGAGCTCGAAGACGATGCCGGCGTGGAACTCGCGGCTGGCGCCGATGAAGAGCTATCCGAACCCGACTTCGATCCGCTATCGCCCGATGAAGAGGTACTGCCCTCACTCTTCCCTCCGTCGCTCTTGCTCGAAGAACTCTCCTTGGAGCTACTGTCCCCGGAAGGCTTGGGAGGCGCGGAGGAAGCCTTGTAGTCGGTTGAATAGAACCCCGACCCGCTGAAATGCACCGCCGGCGCGGAGATCAGGCGCTCGACTTCTCCTTTGCACACTGGGCACTCTTTCTCATCCGGCGCGCTAAAGGTCTGGATCTTCTCGAAACGGTGTCCGCACGCTTTGCAGCGGTATTCGTATAGCGGCATCTTGGGGTGCTCCTGCTTCTGTAACTAAGACTGTGTCAAATAAGAAGACCTTCAATTCCCGTTTAGACTGACCACGCCCGCATGGGTGATTCCATCTGCTGCGCGCAGCGCATCCAGCACCGTTGCGGTGACCTCGCCATCCACCTGGATCACCGCCAGCGCAGAACCCTGCGGAATATGACGGCTCCGTCCTGCTCGGCCCAGCGCAAAGTTCGCAATGTTGATTCGGTGTTCGCCGAGCACCGTGCCGATTCGTCCGATAACGCCCGGAATGTCGAGATTGCGCAGAGTTACCAGCGTCCCTTGCAGCGGAGCTTCGATGTCGATGCCATCGAGGTTCAGCAGGCGAGGGGAATTCCCGTGCAACACCGTCGCGCTCGCGGTTGCTTCGCCGGCATTGGTGTGGAGCGAAATCTTGAGCACGCTGCCCGCTCCGCCGATGACGGCGCTGTTCTTTTCTTCGTGAATCCGTATCCCGCGTTCCTGGGCGAGCGACGCCGCATTAATGCGGTTGACCGCTTCAGACTGCGACAGCACTCCCTGGATCGCGGCATTGCGCACCAGATCGGTCTTCGTCTCCGCCAGGCGCCCGCTGTAAGTCAGGTGGATGCTCTCAATATTTCCCTGCAGGGTATGCCCCAGGAATGTACCCAGGCGCTGGGCCATCTCCAGATAGGGCGCGACCTCCTGATATTCCTCATGCGAGAGCGACGGCAGGTTCACGGCATTCTGCACCACACCATGCTTCAGATATTCGCGCACCTGCATCGCAATCTGAACGCCAACCGCCTCCTGCGCCTCAGCCGTCGAGCCGGCAATGTGCGGAGTGAGAATGACGTTTTCAAATTGTGTATAAGGCGAATCCTTCGGCGGCTCTTCGCGAAAGACATCGAGCGCCGCGCCGCCAATCTTGCCGCTCTTCAACCCAGAGACAAGAGCCTCATCGACAATCAACTCGCCGCGCGCGCAGTTCACGATGAAGATACCCTTCTTCATCGTCGCGATCGACGCCTCATTGATGATCCCAGCCGTCTGCGGAGTCAGCCCGACATGCAGTGTCAGGTAATCCGACACCTTGAAGAGCTCATCGACCGAAACCAGCTTGATCCCCGCTTCACGCGCAATAGCAGCAGAAACAAACGGATCATGCCCTACCAGTTCCATACCGAACACGCGAGCCCGCTTGGCGACCTCGAGGCCCACGCGGCCCAGGCCGAGGATGCCGAGCGCCTTGTTGCGCAGCTCCGAGCCGTTGAGGGATTTCTTCTCCCACTTGCCGGCATGCATGCCGATGTTCGCTTTTGGCAATTGCCGTCCGAGCGCCAGCATGAGGCCGATAGTGAGCTCCGCGACGGCGACGGCGTTGGCGCCGGGGGTGTTCATCACTACCATGCCGCGCCGGGTGGCCGCTTCGGCATCGATATTGTCGACTCCGACCCCCGCCCGCCCGATCACTCGCACCTTTGGCGCCGCTTCCAGCAGGGCATCGTCGACTTGCACTGCGGAGCGCACGACCAGCGCGTCGGCATTCGCCAACTCCGCGGCTAATCCGTTCTTGATCTGGTCATGGGTGACAATGTCCCAACCAAGTTCCTGCTGAAATACCGCCAGTGTTGCTGGAGAAACCTTCTCCGCTAGAACGATCTTCATCCTGCTCCTTGCTCAAAATGCCAGAGCCTTCTCGGTATGGAAATGGAAGACTGCGTTGAAATGCGAGTCAGCGGGCGGCTGAAACCGTCATCGAGGCGCGGTGCCCTTCCGCTTGTCCGCACGAACATTCCATCCGCTCCGCCTCGTCCTGCCGCCGCGTGGCAAAGACCGTCTGCGCGGCCGCCAGCGCATCGCCAAACTGCGCGCCGGGAATCTTGAGCGTGCTGATCGCAACATGCTCGAGCGCGCCAATCAGCGCGATCGTGTCCATGTAATCGAAATAGCCAATGTGCGCGATGCGGAAGATCTTGCCCTGCATCTCCCCCTGGCCGTTGGTGATCACGGCGGCGAAGCGGGCCTTCAGGTCTTTCACGATCACGCCGGAATCGACGCCGTCGGGCGGCAGCACGGCGGTGACCGCAGCTGCAGGGGCATCCGGGGCAAAGAGCTTCAATCCCAGCGCCTCCACGGCAGCACGGGTCATTGCCGCGCAGGTCTCGGCATTTTCAACGAGTTTCTTGCGTCCTTCGGGCATGTCGCCCCCGCCTTGGGCCGCAATATAGTCAAGCGCCGCTCCGAGTCCGGCGATCAGCGCCACTGACGGCGTATAAGACGTGTCGCCCTTCTGAGCGCTCTTGCGCTCCTTGAGCAGATCGAAATAGTAGCGAGGGTTCTTCGTGCTCGCCATCCGTGTAAATGCCTTTTCGCTGACGCTGAGATAAGCCAGGCCGGGGGGAATCATTACCGCCTTCTGCGAGCCCCCGATGATGACATCCACGCCCCAGCCATCCACGTCGATATGGGTGGTGCCGAGGCCGGTGATGCCGTCAACCACCAGCAGAGCATCGCTGCCCGCTGACCTGAGCAGGTCGGCAACTCCGGCAACGCAATGGCGGACCGCCGTCGAGCTCTCGGTCCCCTGCATGTAGACCACACGCGTCTCGGTCTTCAGCGCGCTGCGTACTTCTTCGAGGTCAAAGGTCTTGCCGTAGGGCGCGCTCACTACGTCCACTTCACAGCCGAAAGCCTTCGTTAGGCTCACCCAACGCTCACCGAACTTGCCGGCAGTGAGTACCAGCACTCGGTCGCCGGGCGAGGTCAGATTGGAGACCGACGCCTCCATCGCGCCGGTTCCAGAGCAGGCCATCAGAATGACATCGTTACTCGTGCCGACAAATTCCTTCAGTTGGGCGAGCACCTTCTTATTCAGCGCGATAAATTCGGGGGTGCGGTGATGGATGTCGGCAGCAGCCATCGCGAACTGCGCGGCGGGAAGCAAAGGAGTCGGACCGGGAGTGAACAGTCTGGTTTTGCGAATCATTGTGGGAAAAGTCCTTTGCCTTCATTCTACCGAAACGTCGCATGGAGGGGGGCGGCCCCGCGCCGGTTACCGGTTCAATGTCGAATCAGGAGATCCACTTCAGTAGCCGGATGATGCCCATGGCGGTCGGCTTGGAGTGCGCGGAAACGTCTCTCCGCGCATGAATCTCCTCGCGCTGTGCTGCGTAATACCGATAAGCTCGCACCAGCATTTGCTCGTTGGTAAGCGTTGGCCGCCAACCCAGCCGGGCTTTGATCTTCGCCGTGTCGAAGAGAAAATCCTCGGCGATCATCTGGTAGTGGTAGGGGCCGAGGGGGGAGATACCGAGCTCGTGCGCCAATTTCATCGCCGTGATTGTAGGGCCCTTGGGCAGTGAGGCGACTCGCGATCCGCTTTTGGCCTCGGCGATGACCGCGTCGTAAACCGCGCGCAGCGACTTCACTTCGTCCGAGCCGATGTGGAATGTGTCCGAACGTGGATAATTCATCGCCAGCAGGCAGGCGTTTGCCAGATCCTGGGCATAGATGAATTGATAGCGGTTTGCGCCGCCCCCGACGACCCACACTTTTTTCCCGTCCTGGATAAACTCAAACAGGATCGCCAGCAAGCCGAGCCGGCCCTCGTCGATGATTGTCGGGCAGCGGAGGATGACGACGTTCAAGGCATCGCGGTACTCAGCCAGTATTTCCTCCGCGGCTAGTTTGGACCGGCCATAGGCCTCGATTGGATTCGGCCTTTCATCCTCGGCGATCGCGTGACCAACATTGCTGGCCCACAGGCAGTTCGTCGAGGTGAAAACGAGTGTCGGAACCCCGAACTCGCGGCAGGCATCGGCTATATTGCGTGTCCCGTCGACGTTCGAGGTCCACAGGAGCTTCTCGTCCATGGCGCCATGCGCCAGCATCGCCGCGATATGAAAAACGGCGTCAAACTTGTGGGCAGAGAAGACCCTGGCCAGCAAGTCTTGATCGCGGAGGTCGCCCTGGATGCTCTCCAGCTTGTCGTCCCGATCGGCGTCGGGCACGAGGTCGATGTTGACACAACGGAAGCCTTCGGCCAGCAGCCGCCGCTTGAGAACTCCACCGAAGAAACCGGATCCTCCGGTGATTAAGACCTCTTGCATAAGTGGAGTCTAAATTTGTTGGCGGGCAGCAGCAACCGAAGTGCGTGACTCCGCCGACTGAAAGAGATATACCGTCAGGATCGCGATCAGCGGCTCCAGCGGGTGACGGAAGCGCGCCCCCACAGTGACAACGTAGTAAGTCAATGGCAATAGCAGGAAGGCGCACGCAAACAAACCGGCTGCCGGGAGTCTTCGCCGCAACATTAAGGCGAGGCCTAAAAGCCCGGTGATGCTGAGGAAACAATAGTGGAACTCGCGAACGTATTCCAGAAAGGCGGATTTTCCGAGGGGGTGAGGAACGCTTGCCCAGAAGAAGTAGAACCTCTTCAGGCATAGTCTCGCAAAGTGCCCGGGATCGGCTTTGATATTGGCGACGGCCATCTGCTTGTGTTCCTGGACATATCTCAGCTCTCCGATCTCTCTGTACCGCTGGAGATCGTTTTGCGAAGCGACGGAGACCCCCCAGCCTAAACCAAGAGCTCCCGGCGCATTGCCGAGGTAAAGCTCTACTCCGAAATTGCCGCGAATCGGGACAATGGCGTGAAAGACCCTCCAGTTTCGCCACATCCACGGGGCGAGGCAGGCAAAGAAAAGCAGCCCAGCCGCCGTCGCCATGATGAATGCGCGGCGCAGGTTCTTCGCTCCCATTAATATCCATACGCCGCAGATGGGTAGAAGCAGCAGCACCGATGGATTGCATAGTCCGACCAGGCCCCAGAGGAATCCGAAACACAGCCAGCGGGCAAGGGTCTGCGGATCGCCTTGCTTTTGGTCGGACCCTGCGATAGAGGTGGTGCCGGATTCCCCGACAGCGCGCATTCTTAGCGCCAGCACCAGGGCCCAGGAAAAGAGCATCGCGGTCAATGACATTTCCCAGACCCACTTCACCGAATACTGCATTGCAGCTGGGTAAAGGGCCCAGAGCCAGCCCGACCAGACCGCGACCCTGCGGTTGAAGCAGCGGGCCGCGATTTCGTAGACAGCCGGCGCCGTGGCGGCAGAAAACACACAGTTCAAGGCCAGCACCGCCCAGGCGGCGAGCGAGGTATAGACGCCGAAGAGCTTGAAGCACCCGGCAATCATCAAGGGAAATAGCGGCGGAAGCCAGGCGGTCGGGCCGGTATTTCCAATAATGAATGGATCGGAATAACCATGGCCAGTGGCAACAGAGCGGGCAATGCGCGCCGCCTCCCAGCCGAACTCGAAGTGATCCTGGCGGTAGGGAACGCGCCAGGTATGGGCCAGGGTCATGTAGAGAACGCGCGCCAGTAACCCCGCTCCGAAGATGACCCAGGGCGCCCGAAAGCCCGAGGGAGGAACCGCGGCTCTATGAGCCTCGCGATCGATGCTGGCGGCCGGGGTCTGCATCGTTTCAGTCTAGCGCCTGAAACGAAGCAATCTCCCCAAAAGCAGGCCGCGGCGCTTGCCCGGCGCAACTGCAATACGCCTGTAATATGAATGAAAGAGACTCATGCATAGATGGACATAAGCGAAGGGCGTTGGGTTCTACTGATTGCCAGTGACGCCGGCAACACCGATTCTGTCTCCGACCGCGCCATGGAGCGCCTGATCGAGGCAATCAGCAAGGAAGGCTACGAGGTCGTCCGCACCTCGACCCCTGACGACGGCCTCTCGCTCGTCAAAAGTGATCCTTCTCACTCCGCGATCCTGCTCGATTGGGATCTGCCCGAAGACCACCAGTTCGACGAACGCGCCGCGCTCAAGATCATCCGCGCCGTCCGCCGCCGCAATAAGAAAATCCCGATCTTTCTCATCGCCGACCGCACCCTCGTCGACGAATTGCCTCTTGAGGTGGTGAAAGAAGTCCACGAATACATTCACCTCTTTGGCGACACACCAGCCTTCATCGCCAGCCGTGTCGACTTTGCTGTCGAGCGTTATCACGAGCGGCTCTTGCCGCCGTACTTCCGCGAACTGAAGAAGTACAACGACCAGGGCGCTTACTCCTGGGACGCCCCCGGCCATATGGGCGGCGTAGCGTTTCTGAAGCATCCGGTGGGTATGGAATTCCACCGTTTCTTCGGTGAAAACCTGATGCGCTCCGACCTCGGCATCTCGACCGCCCCGCTCGGCTCGTGGCTCGACCACATCGGCCCTCCTGGGGAGTCCGAACGCAACGCCGCCCGCATCTTTGGCGCGGATTGGACCTTCTATGTCCTCGGCGGCTCTTCCACCTCGAATCAAATCGTTGGCCACGGGATCATTGGCAAGGACGACATTGTTCTCGCCGACTCCAATTGCCACAAGTCCATCTGCTATGCGCTGACCATCACTGGCGCGCGACCGGTCTACTTCAAGCCGACGCGCAATGGCTATGGCATGATTGGGCTGGTGCCGCCGCACCGCTTCGCTCCCGAATATATTCGCGACCTCATCGAGAAGAGCCCGTTCTCAAAAGGGGCGTTATCGCAGCAGCCCACCTACGCCGCAGTGACTAACTCCACATATGACGGACTGTGCTACGACGTCGATCGCGTTGTAACCGAGCTGGCCAAGAGCGTCCCGAGAATCCACTTCGACGAAGCCTGGTACGCCTACGCGAAATTCCACCCCATTTACCGTGGCCGCTTCGCGATGGATGTGCCCGACTCCATGCCCGATCGTCCCACGCTTTTCGCGGTGCAATCGACCCACAAAATGCTCGCCGCCTTCTCCATGGCGTCGATGATCCATATCAAGCTCAGCGAGCGCGCCCCGCTCGAATACGACCAGTTCAATGAGTCGTTCATGATGCATGGGACAACCTCGCCCTTCTATCCGATGATCGCCTCCCTTGACGTGGCCGCCGCCATGATGGACGAGCCTGCCGGCCCCACCCTGATGAGCGACACCATCGGCGATGCCATCGCGTTCCGCAAGGCGATGTCCTCGATTGCGCACCGCCTGCGCCAGGCCGAAGACGGCTGGTTCTTCAAGATCTATCAGCCCGAACAAGTCACCGACCCGGAAGACAGCGAAGTCTATCTCTTCGAGGAAGCCCCCGACGAGCTGCTCTCCGAGTCTTCGACCTGCTGGACGCTTAAGCCCGGCGAAGAGTGGCACGGCTTCAACGATGACGATATCCACGACGGCTACTGCATGTTGGATCCGACCAAGGTCACGATTCTGACCCCTGGGGTCAGCTCTCGGGGCCAGCTCGACACCTCCGGCATTCCCGCCGCAATCCTCACCGAATTCCTCGATGCCCGCCGCGTCGAGATCGCCCGCACCGGTGACTACACCGTGCTGGTCTTGTTCTCGATTGGGACCAGCAAGGGCAAATGGGGCAGCCTGCTGGAGAATTTATTCGAGTTCAAGCGACTCTACGACACCGAGGCTCCTCTCGAAGAAGCCCTCCCCGAACTGGTCGCCAAGTATCCCAAGCGCTACGGCCCGCTCTCGTTGAAGGACCTCAGCGACGAGATGCACGCCGCAATGATTGAGCTGGATCTGACCAACTTGCTCCACGCCGCCTGCGACGTCGACCCCGATCCGGTGCTCACTCCAGCGGATACGTATCAGAAACTGTTACGAAATGGCACGGAGAAGATTAAGTTCTCTGAGGCAGCAGGCCGGGTGACCGGGGTGATGCTGGTGCCGTATCCTCCGGGCATCCCGATCCGCATGCCGGGCGAGCGCCTCGGAGACTCCGAAAGCCCCACGATCAAGTTAATTCTTGCTTTGCAGGAGTTCGGCAAGCGCTTCCCAGGCTTCGAGCGTGAGGTCCACGGTATCGAAGTCGATGCTGACGGAGACTATTGGGTCAGGGCGGTCATTGAGTCAATTGGAGACACCCAGCCCGGCGCACGGGCCGCCGGACAGCGCAAGAAACCGCCGACCTCCGCGCCCCCGGTCAAACGACGCCGAGTGAGGGCTGAAAAACCGCCGAAACACTCGATGCCTCCTCCTGGCGGAGCAAATCGCTAGCTAAGTCTGTGAGCCGGGTACCTCGCCGAGTACCACCTTGGCAGTAAGCCGCTTCTGGCCGCGCAGGAAAGTGACCACCACGGAGTCGCCCACCTCGTGACGATTCATAATCTCCGCGAGATCCTGGGGACTGGTCACCGGTTGATCGTCCACCCCGATAATCAAGTCGCCGCCAAGGAAAATCTCGGTGTTGCCCAGGTAAGCCTTCTCCCGTCCGCCGCGCAGTCCCGCCCTGTCGGCGGCGCCGTTCGGTACTGTCCGTAGGATCAGGACGCCCGAGTCGGCTGCGAGGCCCATCTGCTCCGCAAGCTCCGGACCGATTGCCAGAGGAATGATGCCCAGAGTGGGCCGGCGCACGTGGCCATATTTCGCAAAATCCTCGAGCACCGCCTTCGCGGTGTTGATCGGAATCGCAAAGCCGATGCCGGAGTTCTGGTCTGCGCCGTTACTGGCGATCATCGAAGTTATGCCGATCACCTCGCCGCGCGAGTTGAGCAGCGGTCCGCCGGAGTTGCCCGGGTTAATGGCCGCGTCGGTCTGGATAGCGTTCTCGATCGGCACTCCCTGTGGCCCTCGGACCGAGCGGATCGAGCTAATGATTCCGGTGGTCATGGTTCCGTTGAGTCCGAAGGGGTTGCCGATGGCGTACACCTTTTGCCCGACCACCAGTCCGCGCGAGTCCGACAACGTCGCCGGCACCAGGTCCGGCGCCTGAATCTGCAACAGCGCCAGGTCGTGGGAGCGGTCGCTGCCTACCAGTTTGGCTTTGTATTTGTGCTTGTCGCCGAGAGTGACCTCTATTTGTCGGGCGTCCGCAACGACGTGATAGTTGGTCAGAATGCGCCCTTGCTTGTCGAGGATGAACCCCGATCCCTGTCCCTGCTGAGGTACCGCGCCGTAAAAGAAGTCATACGCCAGCGTCGTCGCGGTCACGTTGACCACCGAAGACAGCGCCTTCTTATACACGGCGATGTTAGCCAGTTCTTCCGAGTCGTAGGCGGGCTGTGCATGGGCCTCGGTAAGCTCGAGCGGCGAATGGTCGGCGCTCGGCGGCTCACCGCCGGCAATGGGCAGCCGGGCAGGGGAACGATGGCTGGTGAAATACCAGAAGGAGCCCACCATCAAGACAACGAGTGCAACATGGCGAAATTTCATAACCACCAACCTGGGGGATACCGGCCGGGCATAACTTCCCAGCCAAAGCAGCCGCGGAGTCCTGCCGGGCTGAAGCCCGAGTCTCTATTTTATCGACACTACACGCGCACCCCGGCCTTCAGGAGCTCCCGGTGAACGATACGGACCTCGGCACGGGTGGCCTCAAGCTCTCCGGAGTTATCGATCACCCAATCGCACAGCGGGGCCTTCTCCGCGTCCGGAATCTGCGCTGCCAGCCGCTTCCGGGCATCCTCGGCAAGCACTGCCGGGTTCCCACTCGATCTCGAGACAAAGCGTTGGATCTTCAGCGCGTCGGGAGCAGTCACCAGAATGATCCGGTCGAAGCGTTCCTTCCAGCCAGTCACCGAACCTGAACGGCTCGCTTCAAAGACCAGCGCCGACTCGATAATGGCAATCGCATCGGGATCGGCGGCGAAGACCTCGCGCAGCCATCGTTCCTGCTCCGCAATCACCGCCGGGTGGACAATCCGGTTCAGCTCCTCCACTCGTCTGCCGCCAAATGCCAGCTCGGCAAGCGCACGGCGGTCCAGCCCTCCATCCTCGCGAATGACTGCAGGTCCAAAGCTCTCCACGATGCGGTCGTAGACCGGCTGGCCCGGTTGCATGAGCGATCGCCCGACCTCATCGGCATCGATGACGGGAATGCCTAACTCCGCAAACATCCGGCCAACCGTCGACTTGCCGCTGCCAAGGCCGCCGGTAAGTCCGACTCGGAGCATCAGACCGCCAGACCGCGGCGCATCTTGGCGGCGCGCACTGTATTGGACATCAGCATGGCGATAGTGAGCGGGCCGACCCCACCGGGAACGGGCGTGTAAGCGCCGCTGAGCGCATAAGCCGCTGGATGGACGTCACCGACAAGAGTTGAGCCTTTCAGCAGGAACATCTCTTCGCGCCGGATGTCGCCGGGGTAGAATCTCTCGAACTCCTCGCGCTCGGTGATGCGGTTGATGCCGACGTCGAGAATCGTCGCGCCCGGCTTCACCATCTCCGGCGTAACAAACCCCGGCCGCCCGATCGCCGCGACGAGAATGTCCGCATTCCGGCAATGTCCAGCCAGGTCGTGCGTCTTGCTGTGACAAATGGTGACCGTCGCGTTTTCCTGCAGCAGCAGCATCGCGATCGGCTTGCCGACAATGTCGCTGCGCCCGATCACGACAGCATTCTGCCCGGCGATTGGCAGGCCGCTCCGCTTGAGGATCTGGATCATTCCTAACGGGGTGCAGGGCGCCAGCGCCGGCTGACCCGACTGCACCTTGCCAACGTTGACCGGGTGAAAGCCGTCCACGTCCTTGGCCGGGCTGACCGCCTCGAGCAGCAGCTTGGCGTTCACCTGCGGCGGCAGCGGCAATTGGATCAGGATGCCATCGATGTCTTCGCGGGCGTTGAGCGTCGCGACGAGCGCCAGCATCTCGTCGGTAGTGACGGTCTCAGGCGGAGTGATGAGGTCGCTGTACAAGCCCAGCTCGGCGCAGGTCTTTACCTTGCTGCGCACGTAGATCTGCGAAGCGGGCACATCGCCCACCAGGACGGCCGCCAGACCGGGGCGAACGCCATGTCCAGCCAGGCCCCCAACCTCGGCAGCCACTTCCGCCTTGATCTGGCTCGCAATTTCATTCCCATCCAGCAGTTTTGCGCTGGTCATTTTTACGTCACCCGTGCATTTCTTGCTCCCGTCGGCAGAGCGGCCTCGGAGCAGCCTCTATCGTACTGGATGCCGAAGCTTGCAAAAATCGCATCGGCTTGGGGCGCGAATGCCTGTGGAAAGACCGGACGCGCCGTCATAACTGATTTACCAGGAATACTTTAGGGCCGCGTTCGGAGTGGCCCGATAGTTGCAATGTAGGTACTGCCGTACACATTTACCGCTAGTTTCTAGCGCTTAACTCAGGATTCGACGCCCAGAATATGGGGAGCATTTGGCTGTATCTGATTGGCGAATCAAGGCTTCAGGTTCACATCCCTTATCTCCGGAGACGCAAGAATGAAGAGTTCCAAAGCACTTCGCCGTATGTGGCATTCAATTCCCGCATCTGCTCGGAAACCCCTAAAGGCACCTATCCAATCTGCAATATCCACTCTCGTGCAGCAAGCCGGGTGTGGATTTATCGATCACACCGGCTTGCTCAAACATATCAAGTCAAACGGCTTTTTCCCGCAAACCATCATCGATGCCGGCGCTTTTGTCGGCGACTGGAGCAGGACGGCAAAAACCGTATTTCCGGATGCTCGAACCATCATGGTAGAGGGCAATGAAGAGAACCGCGAACACCTCGTCGCAGCCACCAGGGAGCTAAACGATTCCGAGTACGCTCTGGCCGTCCTTGGTCCTGAGTCGGATGCTGAGGTGGTCTTCCATGTTCAAAGCCAGGGTTCGTCCGTTCTCCAGGAGTTGACTCCTTTCGCTGGGCAGAAAAAAGTCGTAGCGATGACCCGGCTCGATGATCTTATGGCCGGACGCAAAATGCCGGAACCGATTCTGTTGAAGCTTGACGTACAGGGTTTTGAGCTGGAAGTGCTCCGCGGCGCGCCGGCAACCCTGGCCAGATCGGAAGTTGTCATCCTTGAAGCTGCTTTGTTGCCGTACAACCAGGGAGCTCCGCTATTCGCTGAAGTAATCAGCTTTATGGCGGATGCTGATTTTGTTGTCTACGACTTCTGCGGTGACCATCGACGGGAATCGGACAGCGCGCTTTTCCAGGCGGATGTGGTCTTTGCCCGGACGAATAGCCAGCTGAGGGCGAATAAGAAATTCTGGCTTCATGAAGCGCCGCTTGCGGTCGCCTCTGAAGGGAGATTCGGTAAACCGGATGCCGTCGCTGCACGGACAGTCTTGCAAAAACGCTAAAAGTGATAGGCGGGCGGCGGCAGATCGAAACCGCCGCCGGGGTAAGAGAATACGATTGATGGAGTGAGCACTTCCGAACATTTGGTAAACCAGCCGGCTTCCGGGCAAGTTGATTCAGTTGGGCTCCGGCCTGAGTTGCCGCAATCGATCGTTTGCCCCGCGTGCCGCGGGAAACTGGCCGTTGAGTCGGTGTCGAATGCGATTGCGGGGCTTCGATGCCTCGGGTGCGGTAACCTCTATCCGATCGTCAACGGAATACCTGTTTTGCTTGCCGGCCGTGCTACGAAAGAGAAGTCTTCCCCGGCTTAGGGGCGGCGTTTATTCGCGCTCCCGGGAGCGGTAGGCTCCCATCAGCCTGGAGATCAGCACGGCCAGATACAGGACGCCGAGGATCGCTTCGATGACCGTGAGCGATCGAGCCTCGCCGGAGACCGGAGTAATTCCTGGAGCGCCGAGCGAGCTCATCGTACCGAAGCTGTAGTAGATGAAGTCGAAGCGGTCCGGGATGATGTGCCCGTTGGTCGCCGGTTCCAGGTAGAAGGCGTGGGGCTGCAGGCTGGCTACCATCCCATAAAGGCTCGCGAAACTAAAGCCGACCAACAGATAAATGCACAGGGCGCCAAAGACCGTCTCGGCGTTCGGTTTCTCGTGAGAGAAGACGCGCCGAAAGATCGTCACCACGATGAAAACGTCGAAAGCCAGGCTAAGCACCATCCTGACCCACGAGAGCACGCCAGCGTCGAACTCATAGAGTAATGCCCTCTGCAAGAGGGCCGGGACCGCAAGCAGGACCGCGACAACGCCCAGGCTCCGGCGGAAGCTGATCGCGTACACACTCACTACGATGACCGCGCTGCCCAGGAAGCGAAGCAGATAGTAGCGAGAGCCGTTGCCCTCGGTGAGCGGGTAAAAAACCAGGCTGGCGAGCAGAAAAACAAAAAGTAAAAAGAACTTTCGCGCCGCGATCATCTCTGCGTGTTTTGTTTGAAGAATCTGGCGGCGTGGCTTTTCTGTCATGACCGGGCTTCCGAGGTGCTGCCGCTGATCGTAAATCACCGAAGACGATTCGTGATGCGGTTTGAGTTTCTGCAATAGTATGAGGCGATGAGCGCCGCCGTGAATCGAGCCCCAATCGCAGCGATAGCAATCTGCCTGTGGACGCTTGCCGCCGCAGCCCAGCAGGCGGTCAACGCCGACTGGCCCAGCTACGGTAACGATCCCGGCGGAATGCGATATTCTCCGCTGGACCAGATCAATCGGGAGAATGTCTCGAAGCTCAAAGTCGCCTGGGTCTTTCATACCGGCGAGACTTCCGACGGTAGCGGCGCCCGTCGGCGCAGCGGCTTCGAGACCACTCCTATTTTGGTCGACGGCACGCTCTATCTGACCACCCCGTTCAACCGGGTGATCGCGTTGGATCCGGCAACCGGCAAACAGTTCTGGGCCTACGATCCGGCGATCGACCTTGCCGGCGAATATGGCGACGGACTCATCAATCGCGGCGTTGCCACCTGGCTGGACGAGTCGCGTCCGGCAGGGAAGCCCTGCCACCGCCGCATCTTCGAGGCCACGCTGGACGCGCGGCTGATCGCGCTGGATTCAGCGACCGGCAAACCTTGTTCCGACTTTGGCGGCACAGGCTGGGTAAGTCTCCGCAACGTGTCCAGGTATATTCCAGGGCAGTACCACATGACCTCGCCTCCCGCCGTGATCGACGATCTGGTAGTGGTCGGGTCGGCGATCGACGATAACGGCCGGGTCGACATGCCGTCCGGAGTGGTGCGTGCCTTTGACGCGCGTACCGGAGTCCTGCGTTGGAGTTGGGACCCGATTCCCCCTAACCCTGCACCGGGCGCCGCTTCCTTGGCCTCCCGGAATACCGGCGCGGCCAACGCCTGGTCGGTCATGAGCGTCGATCCGGGACGCGACCTGGTCTTTGTTCCCACCGGCAGCGCCAGTCCCGACTATTACGGCGGCTTGCGGCCCGGCGACAACAAGTGGGCGAACTCGATCGTTGCTTTGCACGCAAAGACGGGCAAGATCGCCTGGGGATTTCAGCTCGTCCACCATGATCTCTGGGACTATGACACTGCGTCGGCGCCGCTCCTTGCGACGGTGCTGCATGACGGCAGGAAGCTTCCGGTGGTCATCCAGGGCAACAAGACTGGCATGATCTACGTGCTCGACCGCAACTCTGGTGTCCCCGTATTTCCCGTTGAGGAGCGGCCAGTCCCGCAAAGCGACGTGCCCGGAGAGGCGACATCGCCAACCCAGCCCTTTCCGGTCGCGCCGCCGCCGCTTGTCCCCCAGAAGCTAGACCCGGAAGATGCCTGGGGTCCGACTCCCGCCGACCGCGAGGCTTGCCGGACCATGCTGGCAAAGCTTCGCAATCAGGGGATTTTCACACCTCCGAGCCTTCAGGGAACGCTCGCCGTGCCCGGAAACCTGGGCGGAATGAACTGGAGCGGCTACGCCTTCGATCCGCAGCGCAACCTGCTCATCGTGAACACCAACAGCCTTCCCGCGCGCGTCCGGCTGATTCCCCAGGACAAGGTGAAGGACAACACTGAGGATGGGGACCTGGGTCGGCAACGAGGGGCGCCTTACGCGATGCTTCGCCGCTTTCTGCAGTCCCCGTCTGATCTGCCTTGCGGGCCGCCGCCGTGGGGCACTCTGGCGGCGGTCGACATGAACGAAGGCAAGATTCGCTGGCAGGTTCCGCTGGGCACGATGCAGGACTTCGGCGGGAAGCATGGTCCGGTACCACCCGGATCGATCAGCTTGGGCGGCCCGATTATTACCGCCGGAGGGATCGCCTTCATCGCCGGAACGACCGATGCGAAGATTCGCGCGTTTGACACGGAAACGGGCAGGGAGTTGTGGCAGGCCGAACTGCCTGCGAGCGGACATGCCACGCCCATGACCTACAGCGTCGGTCCGCAACATCGGCAGTTTCTGGTGATCGCCGCCGGCGGACATCGGGCGATCCCGGAAGAGCAGTTAGGCGATGCTCTGGTTGCGTTTACGTTGCCTTGAGATGTTCTGAGCGAGGGATGGCCGGTCTTGGATTCAGCCTTCGCCGGGCAATCGCCAAACGAGAAGAGGCTGCCGTAGGGCAGCCTCAGGTGAAGTCAAGCGGTCGAAGGGTTATTTCGTAAAGGAGGCGATTGCGGTAGCTTCGTCGTCCTTCACGTCGAATACCGTGTACAGCTTGGTGATCTGGAGAAGATCGTGGACCTTCTTAGTGAGGTTCAAAAGCTTCAGTTCGCCGCCCTGATTGCGGACGGTCGTGTAGGCACTGACCAATTCCCCGATGCCCGAGCTGTCGATGTAGTTCACGTCGCCCAGGTTCAGCAGGATGAGTTTTGCGCCCTTGGAGAGGAGGTCGCGGGTGGCGTCGCGCAACTGCACGCTTCCCTCGCCGAGGGTGATGCGTCCGCTTAAGTCGAGAATGGTGATGCCGTCAACTTGACGGGTGCTGATTTTCAAGCTCACTTAGAAATCCTCCTTGAATATCGTAAAACTAAGCTGGTTTCCAGTTTCTGGGGCCGGCCACCGGTTTCATTCCCCCGACTGAGATGCTCCCAGATGCTTGATCAGGGTAAGTTCCGTGCCTGGATTTAGCAACTTGAAGTGTACCTCATCCATAAATGAGCGGATAAGGAATATGCCGCGGCCGGAGCCGCGGAGAAGATTTTCGGGTGCCAGGGGATCGGGAAGAGTGTCGGGATCGAGGCCGACTCCCTGGTCGGCGATGCGGATAATCAAATCGGTGCCGGTGTTTTCAAACGACGCGGTGATGTGTTTCTGCGGATCGTACGAGTTGCCATGGAGGACGGCGTTCACCGCCGCTTCCCGCACCGCCATGGTGATGCGGTAGATTTCGTCCTCGTCGATACCGGCCTTTTTTGCAAGTTCCTCAGCCGTCGCCTCCACCCGGTTCACGCTATCCAGCGAGGACTCGAGCGTATATGTAATCCGGCTTGCCTGTGATTCCTTCAATCGCTGACCCTCGGGCGGTGCCATGTCACCAGGCGGAGTGCTCTTGCTCCGCATTCACGAAGTGTGCTTGCGGCACGCGGCAATGTCAAGCGTTACAGGCGGATGTCCTCGATTTCCAGTTCAATCCCGCCATACGCCGGATGGTCGTTGTGGCGGAGCCGGTAGGCGATATCCACCACGGAACCTCGCTGAATGCCGAGGGTTGCGATGCGGTCGGCCCAGCGCCAGGCCAGCGCGGCGATGGTTGCTTCGCCCTTCCCGGTCTGAAGTCGCAGCTTCATGTGCCGCTCTTTCAGGCGCATAGGTTCGGCGGCCACCTGGACGCGGGTGGCAATGAAAACCGGGTCTTCATTGTCCATGCCCGTGGGATGGAGACGCTGCACGGCGGCATAGAGCTCCGGAGTGATCTGGTCGAGGGGCAAGTATGCGTCACACTGCAGGGCTGGGTCGAGGCTCTCGCAAGTCAGATGCATCGCCGCGTATTCTTTCAGACGCCTGCGCAACTCTGGCACTGAGGCCGATGGCAGCGAGAAGCCCACTGCGTGAGCATGACCGCCGAAGCGCGTAAAGAGATCGTGACAGCTCTCGATTGCCTGCAGGAGATGAAATCCTGGAACGGAACGTCCAGAGCCGTGCGCCTCGCCATTCTCGTGGGCGATCACGATAGCCGGCCGCGAAGTCTGCTCTACGACCCGCGAGGCGAGGATGCCGATCACGCCGCGGTGCCAGCCTTCGCCATCAAGCACGACGCAGCGTGCCTCGCGGTGGGCTGGATCGTCTTTGAGCAACACTTCGATCTGGGCGAGGACGGCGGCTTCAGTGTCGCGGCGGTCAGAGTTGAGCTTGTCGAGCTTTTCGGCGAGGCCCTGGGCGCGGGTCACATCATGGGTGGTGAACATCTCCACAACCTCTGCGGCGATATCCATGCGGCCGGCGGCATTAATGCGCGGTGCGAGGCGGAAGGCTATGTCCGTCGAGGTCAGGCGGCGCTGACTGGGATCGAGTTTGGCCAGGTCCATCAGAGCGCGAAGGCCACTCTGCGCTGGGCGGGCGAGTTGCTCGATACCGAGGGCGGCAATAGTGCGGTTTTCACCCAGCAGCGGGACTGCGTCGGCGACGGTGGCGATCGCCAGCAGTTTCAGGAATGATGGCAGAATTTTGGTTCGCGCCTTGACGGGGTCATACGCTTCCAGAAGCGCCTGGGAAAGCTTGAAGGCGACTCCGGCTCCGCACAGGTGTTTGCAGGCGTAGCCGCAGTCCTGCTGATTGGGATTGAGCACAGCCAGCGCGGGCGGCAGGCCGCGCGCGCCGTCGGGCAGATGGTGGTCGGTGACGATGAGATCGATGCCGAGTGCAGCGGCCGCTTCTGCCGCAGCGAAGGCGCGAATGCCGGTGTCGACGCTGATGATCAGCCGCGCTCCAGCTGCGGCAGCCGCCTCGACGACTTCGCTCTTCATTCCGTAGCCCTCGCGCAAGCGGTGG
The DNA here is from genome assembly GCA_963790505.1 of uncultured Acidobacteriaceae bacterium. Taxonomy (GTDB): domain Bacteria; phylum Acidobacteriota; class Terriglobia; order Terriglobales; family Acidobacteriaceae; genus Acidisarcina. The sequence continues at coordinate 407,945 of CAWBOT010000005.1, forward strand.
GGCACATGGAAGCGGACATCACTGCCGCCATTCCCTTTCCCGATCATTTCAATCGCGGTCTTGAGCAGCACAACGGCGACAGTGCCGTCTACGTCGTAGTCGCCATAGATAAGCACCGGTTCACGATTGGCGACGGCCGCCTGGACACGCGAGACCGCGATTGTCATGTCAGTCATGCTGTAAGGGTCGAGAAGATGATCGAAGCTGGGGTTGAGGAAGCGCCGGGCTTGCTCCGTAGAGGAGACGCCGCGGGCGAGAAGCAGTTGCGCGAGCAAGGAAGGAATGGAAAGGGCCTGCGCCAGCGATTGGACAGCTTGCGGGTCGGTTTCCGGCACGATCCATCGGGCGGTTACATTCGCACTCGGTGCTCGCACAGCCCCGCCGGGCACATCACCGGGCGAAGCCGGTATTGACGAAGCGCCAGTTGAGGCGCTCACGGCTCTTCGTCTTCGTCGCTTCCGCTCTCGATGACGATGTCGCCGAAGTCCTCGACGGTCTCCAGCAGTTGCTGGTAACGGTCGTACCACGGGGTGGAGCTTTCATGGATGTAGGCTACGCCCTGATAGGCAAAGCCCAGCTGCACGTATCCCAGCTTGCCCACAAAGTTGATCAGGTATTGCACTTCATCGAGTTCGGGCGGCTCTTCGTCAGGGAAATTCTGATCGCGGACGTGTTCGATGAGCAGTTCGAGGTCTTCCTTTTCGAGCACCATTTCGCTCATGGTTACAAACGAGGACGCAGCTGTCTTCGCCATCTCGACGAAGTCTTTCCAGCTGTCTGGATTGGTCTCGTCCTCCCACAAAATGCTGGGCACATCTTCGCCGACAAAACCGGGGAAGCGGCGCATTCCGTGGCCTTCGATAAACGCCACCATGTCGTCTTTCAGTGAGAGCAGGCTGTCGGGTTGCATGTCCAAGCAGGTATTGTCGCAGATTCGACCCGGTCTGCGAATCCTCTATTCTGAAGGAAGACAATTTCCCAAGGAGCTTCATTGCCCAAATTCGATCGCCACATCTTTGTCTGCACCAATCAGCGTGAGCCTGGCGCAGCGCGCCCGTCCTGCAGCCCTGATGGCAAGGGCCAGTTGCATGCCTTGTTGAAGGATAAGGTCCGGGCGGCGAAGCTCCCCGGAACGCTGCGGGTGAACAAATCCGGCTGCCTCGAACAATGCGAACACGGGCCGACGATCGTCGTATATCCGGAACAGGTCTGGTACGGATTCGTGAAGGCGGAGGATCTGGACGAGATTGTCGAGGGGCATCTGCGTCACGGGCGCCCGGTCGAGCGCTTGCGGCTTGCTCCGGAGTGTCTGAATACCGCAGCATGTCCGCACCGTCTCGCCGCGCCACAGACCAGAAAAACCGCCTGAATGTGCTATATTCCCAATTGGATCAATGATTTTCTCTCGTGAGTATGTCGGATACCTGGCCCGCCAGACGGTGAAACACCTGGTCGAGGCGAAGATGATCCAGACCGAAAAACTAAAGGCCGTCGAAGATCGCGTGGCCCAGGGGCTGATCGAAGAGCTCTCCCTGGAAGACCGCATCAACGAAGAAGTGCGTGTAATCCTCGACGCGTATCAGGACGACATGCGGCGCAGCGGCGCGAGCTACATGGAGATGTTCAAGAAAGTGAAGATCGAGCTGGCGCGCAAGTACAAGGCGGTGCTGTGAGAGTCACCCGCGACAAACTCAACAAGATGGCCCACGTCGTCGCCGATACCCTGGCCGAAACTGACGAGTGCGAGTTCCTTGAGGATCGCAACACCATCCGGCAGGAAGCGCGTAAGGCACTCGAAGCGCTGCTGCTTGCGGAGATGAAGATCGACGTGGCGGCCAAGCAAAAGATCGCCTCGCAGCGCAAGATCATTCAAGAGGGCAGTCAGGAATGGGACATCCTCTATCGAAAGTATTACAACGACGAAGTCAAAAAGCTCGGCATTTAGCGGCCTTTGCTGCGCAACTGGATGCGTGAGCTTGCTTGGTCCAACTTTCTCACCAGGCCTATCCGTTGATATACTTGAAAAGTACCAGCCATTCGGCCATCCTCCTGGCCTCTCGTGGCGTCATGGTGTAACTGGTTAACACGCCGCCCTCTCAAGGCGGAGAGTACGGGTTCGATCCCCGTTGACGCTACCAATCAAATCAATAAGATAGACGATTCGCCAAGAACGTCTTCCGCGTCGATGGATACAAAATGGATACTCCGCAGATTTCTGTGGGTTTTTTCGGTTCGTCCGCAAAAATATCCTTCTCCTTCCGCCCCTCGCGTGGATTGATGGCAAAGTAGACCACCTGGTTCGCTTTTAGGAACCCGGCGCATTTAGGACATCTCTGCTGCGCCGCAGTCCGACACGGAGTGAGAGGTACGCTTGCGAAGGAATCAGGTCTCCTGAATGTCCGGAATTACCTGGCTGCTGTTGACTGAGTGGGATAGGAGAGCATTCCTTGTGGCTAAGCTAGCCTGCTAGGCGTTGCAGATGATCTGCGCCTGAAAGGCGCTTCAACTCATCGAGGGTTATCAATACTCGCGTTCCGATTCGTCGACTCACTGAGAGTTTGTTGGCCACGAGATAATCCAACGCCCTACGACTGATCGACACATCGCTGCCGCCTCGACCCTTCCGACCAGCAACTTGCTCCTGTCGAGATGTTTACTTTTCCCGGATGCTTTCGTTCATCGAAGATGGGGCTCATCTCAATACTCCTGCAAGATCGGTGTCGAGGCCGGATGACGCGTGGAATCACCGCACCGTGAACTGGACCATGGAGCACGAAGCCACCTGTACCTAATCCCACCTTGCTATTTGCACCCGCTGGTGTCCAATACTTTTCACGGATAGGGGACGCCTACTTCCACGCCGCTGAGGATGAGAAGGCGAGGGAATCGCTCAATCGCGCCCTCCTTCTCGACCCGAACTCCACCGGGCCATACATCCTGATGGGAAAGGTCCTGATACGGCAGCAGAATCCGTTGGTCGTCACTGGATACCTCCAACGGGCCTTGCGCATGGATCCGGGAACTATATCAACCACTACCTGCTGGGGCAGCGTACCCCGGGACCAGACGCGCGAAGGACGCCGCTCGCGAATTCGAGAAGTCAGAGCAACTCAGATTCGGTGCCGCTTCGGCGTCGCCAGAGGCCCGACCGCAGTCCAGCCACGAGGCAAAGTTGCCCAACTAGACTCGGGCTGGGCGTGTCCGGCAAGCCTCCATGCCTTGAGCAGGCACCCCGTCTCTGCTGATGCGCAGCAGGTTGCATAGAGGCGGCTTGCGCTTGCAACTTTTCGAATGACTCCAGTGGTCTATTTTCGGGCTATCTCCCGAGTTCGAGCGCGTCCGCCTGACGATGTGCCTGCGTTCGCAGGTGGGCGATTTCTGCGGGGGCGCCCGGCTAAATTCTTGAATCAAGATAGCTTTGGCCGTCAACGTGCACTGCATCAACGCGAACTGAGGTCAAATGTGTGTGACACGAGAGAATCGACCGGTCTCCAGACTCTTAGGGGACTCGCCAGCAATTCAGAAGGTTTTTGAACAGATCCAAAGAGCAGCGGCGACTGAGGCTCCCGTTCTCATTACGGGCGAGAGCGGCACGGGCAAGGAACTGGCTGCCAGGTTGCTGCACGAGCTAGGCCAACGGCGCGACGGTAGTTTTTTGCGGGTCAATTGCCCTGCCATTCCGAACCAGCTTTTCGAAAGCGAACTCTTTGGCCATGAAGCAGGCGCATTCACCGGTGCGAAAGCAGCGAGGGCGGGAAAGTTCGAGCAGGCCGATAAAGGCACCTTATTTTTGGATGAGATCGGGGAGCTTGAACTCGGGATGCAAGCTAAGCTGCTCCATGCTTTACAGGATTTCAGGATTGCCCGGCTGGGGGGCCTGGACGAGCGTGTAGTGGATGTTCGCCTCATTTGTGCAACCAATCGGGACCTTGAGGCGGAAGTTGCTCGGAGAGTGTTCCGCGCAGATCTCTTTTATCGAGTCAACGTACTCCGGATCGAGATGCCCCCATTGCGGGCGCGTGCGTCGGACATTCCGCTACTAATGAACCATTACATTCGACTCAACAGTGAGCGCTTCGGACGGATGCCCGAACCGTTGAGCGCACCGTTCATGAAATTGCTAGAGCTTTATCATTGGCCCGGCAATATCAGGGAACTCGAAAACCTGGCAAAACGGTATGTCGTGCTGGGCGGCGAAGAACACATTGCTTCGGCGTTGAGCGAGCGCGACGATGTGCCATTGGGGTTCCCGGAGAGCGTCGAGCTGACGACGCCGCTTCGAGTACAAACCAAACGGGCGGTTCAGCATTTGGAGCGACGGATTATCCTCGGTGTGCTCCAGGCCCACAAGTGGAATCGAACCAAGACGGCCCGTTCGCTGGACATAAGTTACCGCGCGCTACTGTACAAGATAAAGGAAGCGGGTCTGCCTCCCATCAGGTCTCGAAATCTTGTGAATGCGGAGATGGAGGGGCATGAGGACGGCGAGATGCTCAAAGCGGATCGGGTGAATTAGGCTGCCGCAGTGTGGCTTCTACCGAGTCGGGCAACGGATCATACGGCACCTGTGAGTCTTGGCCCGACCGCCTCGAACTGCTCAGCGCGCTGATACCAATCCAAGGTGCGGCGAAGTCCCGATGAAAACGTGACGGCCGGTTTATATCCGAGGACGGATGCTGCGCGCGAGATGTCCGCCAGCGAGTGTTGTATGTCTCCCGCTCTTGCGGTCGCGAAGAGCGGCGGCTTGTTGAAGCCTGTCAGGTCGGCCACAATCTCGTAGGTTTTGAGGAGCGACTGGCTTACGCCGCAAGCGATATTGAAGACCTTTCCGCTTGCGGCAGAGGCGGGCGCTTCCGCTGCGAGTATGTTCGCGGCAACCACATCCTCGACAAAGGTGAAGTCGCGACTCTGACTTCCGTCCGCGAAAATCGTGGGCCGGATGCCGGCGAGCATCAGTGTAATGAATCGGGCGAGAACTCCGGAGTAGGGGGAATTCGCGGATTGGCGCGGCCCGAAGACGTTGAAGTATCGCAAGCAGACCGTCTCAATGTCATAGATTTGCGAGAATGTCTGCATGTAAAGCTCGCCCGTGAGTTTCTGCACGGCGTACGGTGAGATGGGGGCGGGCGCCATCAGTTCGCTTTTCGGCAGGCTTGGGGAGTCACCGTATACAGCAGAAGAAGACGCAAATACTACCCGGCGCACTCCCGCGTCGCGCGCGGCAAGCAGTACATTAACAGTGCCGTTCACATTAATCTGGTGACTCCCAAGGAGATCTGACACCGAATGGGGGACCGACGCCAGGGCGCCCTGGTGGAAGACAGTTTCCACCCCGCAACAGAGCTGCCGGAGCTCATCCTGATCGCAATGATCGCCCTGTACGAACCGCATATTCGACAACAAGTCGGAGATATTCGAAAACCTGCCAGTCGAGAGATTGTCGATTCCTCGAACTTGGTGTCCACGAAGAAGAAGCTCGCGGGCTATTGCCGACCCGATAAAGCCGGCCACTCCGGTGACGAGTACATTTGCCATGTTCCACTCACGTTCGGGCTGAGATTACGCAACGCAGAAATTGGAAGGAGTCATCCGATGCCGCTGAATCGATATCCGGATAGCGAAGCCCCTCGACTAGCAACGTACAATCTTCGGGGACTGAATTCCTTTGGTGGCATTACGGCAGTCCACGATCAATCGTGACTCGCTGGTGATCGCCGGGTAGTCGTAGTCGGAATGGTCGGTGACGATCAGGACGCAGTCATACTGTTCCAGGTTCTCAAGCGGCTGGCAGGTCATGTTTAATGAGTAATGTCGGCCTTTGGTTACAGTCGGGAAATAGGGATCGTTGTAGAAAACATCGGCCCCCTGCTCGCAAAGTAGTTCAATGATTTTGAGTGAAGGGGACTCTCGCAGGTCATCGACGTCCTTCTTGTAGGCCATTCCAAGCACGAGAAGCTTGGAGCCATTTACGGACTTGTGCTCCTGGTTGAGGGCCCTGGCGACGGACTGCACGACGTGAGCAGGCATAGCTTCGTTGACCTCGCCGGCGAGCTCAATGAATCGGGTGCAGAAGTCGTATTCTTTGGCCTTCCACGTCAAGTAAAACGGATCGATCGGTATGCAGTGTCCGCCGAGCCCTGGTCCGGGGTAAAAGGGGTGATAGCCAAACGGCTTGGTGGCGGCTGCATCGATGACCTCCCAGATGTCGAGGTTCATACGCAGGGAAAGCAGTTTGAGCTCATTTACGAGCGCGATGTTGACGCACCGATAGATATTTTCAAGCAGCTTGGTCATTTCGGCGGTGCGCGTCGAAGAGACTGTAACAGTCCGGGTGAAGATGGCCTGGTAGAGAGCGGAGGCGAGCCGGGTCGCTATCTCCTCATGTCCACCGACGACCTTCGGAATGTCACGACGCGCGATGGTGTTGTTCCCTGGGTCTTCGCGCTCTGGAGAAAAGGCAACGTAGAAGACGCCGTTGTCGAGGACTTCCCCTTTTGCCTGGGCCCTGAGTCCCGCGGTGTTTCCCGCCTCAAGGACCGGGATCAGGAGTTCTTCGGTGGTGCCTGGGTAGGTGGTGCTCTCAAGAACGACCAGTTGTCCTTCATGGATCCAGGGCGCGAGCGATCGGGCAGTCTCTTCGATATAGCGGAGATCGGGCTGGCGATGTTCAGTCAGGGGCGTCGGAACACACAGGATGACGACGTCCTGGTCTGCAAGGCGAGACAGGTCGCTGGAAGCGCGAAAACCGCGCTCGCGGGCCGCCTGAATCTCGGTGTGGGGAATTCTGTATATATAGGAGCGCCCCGCCTCGAGGTCGTCCACCTTTTTCAGGTCGATATCGAAACCGGTCACCACGAAACCGGCTTCTGAGAATAGCAGCGAGAGGGGCAGGCCTACGTATCCCATTCCAATGACCCCAATTCGGGCGGTATGGGCTTCGAGCCGGTGAAGGCATTCCTCGGCGTGCTCCGGCAACGCAGAACAACTAATCGTCGGCATGCCGACCATATAGCATCTGAACTGCCACTCTCTCGATCCGGGAATTCAATCTCTGGACACTAGAGAGAAGGTTCGGGCGGATGCAGAACGGAAGCGCTGGAGGGAAGATATGCAACGGTCTGCATGTAGTTGCGCAAAATCCAGCAATGAAGTCTGGCTTGAGAGCATATTCGCCACACGCCCAGGTTCGTGCGCCCGATATATGATGGCTGCCTGTTCGAAACAGGGGCGCCGATGGCTTGGCCAGATTCCAGGCGGACCCGGCCATCCGTCATCTGAGGTCAAGGTGAAGTGAGCCATGGCATGAGACTAAGGATCGGAAGACGGTGTGCAACCAAGCAGATTGTGGGGCGGCCAAGTCGCGGTCACCGATTGTGATTAGAAGGGGAATTATGAAAGAAAAGCTCCTTGTCGCCGGGTTTACCTTTGCCCTATCCATCATGCTTCTGGCGCAGACCAGTTTCGCAGCGATCCACTACATCGACTCTGGAAGCGGGAATGACGCGAACAGCGGCATGGCAAAGACCGCACCCTGGCTGCATGCGCCGGGCATGGTGGGGTGCACAGGTAACTGCTCGGCATACAAGCCGGCGGCCGCTGACCGCTTTATTTTCAAGGGGGGCGCGACGTGGACATCTTCGACGCTGCCGCTGACGGCGCGCTATAGCGGATCAAACGGGAACAATATCTATTACGGAGTCGATACCACCTGGTATAGCGGCACAAACACAGGAACAGTAAGCACCAATGGGACCTCAGTGGTGTGGGCATCGGGTAAGGCATTCCAGACCAACGGATCCTGGACCGGGGGGACCATTGTCATCTCCGGCGGCTCATACAAAATCGCATCTGTACAGAGCCCGTACTCGCTCACTCTTACGGAGAGCGCCGGAGTGCATACGGGCGTGGCTTACAGTGCGGCCCTCTTTGTGCGTCCGATCTGGAATGGCGGGAACCAGGTTCCGGCAGTATTCTCTACCGCTAGCGGGGTTTCTTACATTACTGTCGACAGCATCGAGATGACCGGCATGCACATCAGCACAGACGATGCGGAAGCGACTATCTTCATCAGCGGAGCGACGAATGGCAACATCGTTCTCGACAATCTCGATGTGCACAACTGGACGACGTCGGCGTCGACGAACTCCGGCAGCGGCGGCGGAATCTATGCGCAGATGTTTGCCGGCCTGTCCCCAACAAATATGATCCTTGAGAACTCCAACGTGGGAAATCCTGAAAACGGAGGGAACATCGGCGCCTGCAGTCGAGGATTTCAGCAAATTGTGAACAATTATCTTCACGACTGCTCGCAGGCTTGCCTTCATGGATGCAGCCTGGTGCATGATAACCGGGTTAACAATGTGGGAAATACTTTTGACCCCAACGAACACACCAACGGGTTTTATGCCGACTGCTTCGATCAGCAGTGTGCAGGCAAGCTTTCTTCCGCGACCGCATATATCTATAACAACTACATCACTAACACTGGGCCGAACGCGAGCGCGACGATTATCTATCCCAATCCAGGGACCGCCGGAGTTTCGAGCTCAGTAAGCTATTACATCTTCAACAATATTGTTGGCGGCGGCGGGTCGTATATAGGGGACGAGATCGACCCATACAACGGCGGCGGTCTGACCATGAATATCTACGATTGGAATAACACCTATCATGTGACCAACGGCGGGATTTGCGTCAACACCGTCTCGCGCGCGGGACTCTCTCTCTCGGTTGTAGACGTGAGAAATCTCCACTGCATCGCCGATAGCGGCGGCACAGCGTTCAATGACGGCGGCGCATCGAAGCCCAGCAGCAGTAACCTGCTACTCGAGTCAACGGCCACTGCGAACGGGCAAGGGTATGCCGTGGCGGACTCGTGGGCGCCAGCCTCAACTTCAGCTCCAACGGTGGGGGCGGGCAAGAACCTGACGTCAAGCTGCTCGGGGACACTCTCGCAATTGTGCATCGCGACGACGGCGGGAAATACGCGGCCGGCGGCGAACAGGCCTACGTCAGGGGGGTGGGACATCGGAGCATTTCAATTTGCAGCGCCGGCCCCGCCCAATGCGCCCGTAGATCTGAAGACTGTGGTGCACTGACCGCGCCTACAGAACGGCTTTCCTTCCTGCAGCCTGCTGCGGGGTGCTCCGTGACCAGGTTGCGGTGAATTCGTAGTTCACCAGTTCCTCCACGGAGTATCCCTGGAGTTCAGTGGCCGCGAGTTCGTTTGCCCGCGTGAGCATCTCTGCATTGTCGGGGCCACGAAGCAGGAATCGAGCGCCGGGCATTACCTCGGAAAAGAGTTGCCGCCATTCGTCGAGTCTCAGACGATTACGTGACCGGTCAACATCAGACGGCTTTGCCAGCCCGCGGAGGTGGGGCCACTCCCAGCTGGTCGCGGGCACATAGGTGTATCCGTTCGGGCATGTCCAGAGGTGCAGCGAGATATGGACTGATCCCTCAGGGCGCAGCGTGCGCCGAATCTCCTCTAGTGCAATCCTGGGATCCTGAATGTGCTGGAAGACGGAACGCGAGTATATGAAATCGAAGGAGGCGTCGGGAAACTGCAAGTCACGCACGTCCATCTGAAGAATTGTGGGCCATTCAATATCTGCGAGACCAAGGTGGGCGGCGACCGCCTTGCGAGTTCTTGTGTCCACGCCAATCGCCCATCGCCCCAGTGTCTTAAGGGCGCGGACGCAGCCGTCTTGACGGGCGAGCGCAATCAGTGCCCGAGCAGTGCGATGCTCGATGACGCGATTGACATCAATGCCAATCGCGCGGTTGAGCAATTGGAAATAGATCAGCTGCACGGGGACCTGGCCGGGCCCGACATCGAGGATGTCGCAATCGGACAGCCGGCGATCGAAGAGCATCTGTTCCATCGCCCGGGCGTCTTCAATCCGTTGCGAAACACCTTGCGCGGGACGGAGATGAGCGCGATAGTCCTTCAATAAGTCGGAGGACAAGGAGCGCCATCCTCGCCACTGTGATGTGTAGGAACGTTCGGTCACCGTGGTACTTCCTTTCAGTGGGCAGCGAGCGGCAAATGGCCGCCAGAGGACGGCGAGACTGCTCAGGTGTGGTTCTTTTCCGACAGAGTGAGGAAGCTTTTCAGCCGGTCCATCTCATCTTTGCGGAGGAAGTCGATAAACTCCTCTGGCACTGGCCGCGAGGAACGTTGCAGCGAAGCTTTCAGGAACGCATAAAGACGAGCGGCCGCGCCGATGATGTAGGGTCTATTGGCAACTCTTCGGGTGATCCTGAATATTTCGAAGTAGGGATGGCTCCCCAGCGAGTGGTCCATCAGGCCCTCACGATACGAGGTCTTAAGAAGGCCGGCGACCGCGCCTGTTGGCCGGTGATGACGGACTTCCAGATCTGTGAATGCTTGCACCTTCCATCCATGCAGGCGGGCATTTACCTCGGCCTGCCAGTCGGGGCCTCCATAAGGCATGGGGACGTAGGCGCCACCAATCTGTTCCAGGCATTCGCGCCGGAACAATTGAATGGCGTGCGCCACGGATAGAGGACTGTTCGATTTGCGGCTGCGGAACTCACCCTTCTCGAGTTCGCAAATATAGCCACCCGCAAGACCAAGGGAAGGGTCCTGCGCAAATTTTGACAGCAAGCGCTCAAAGTAGGTTGGCTCTAACGTGACATCCGCATCCAGGTTTCCGATGAAGTCAAAATCATAGCCGCTCAGGTTGCGAAAGCCGGTGTTGATTGCGTGAACCTGGGCGACAAAATTCCGCGGATGGTCTTCGGTGATCCGATGGAGCTGAATGAAATCATAACGGCTTGCATAACTGTTCACTATATCGTCGGTACGATCAGTCGAACCGTCGCTGACGATCATCCAGCATTGGGGCCGAAGGGTCTGGCCGATAACGGACTCAATGAGTTGACCGAGGAACGCCTGTTCGTTGTAAGCGGCCGTCGCAAGAACGTATCCATTCGCAGAGGTTTTGCTCTGGCTTGTCATGGCTGCTCCGCTCTTAGACCCATCAGCCACGCGAGGCAGAACGCGCTTCTCTTCACTTTCAGAGGAGCGTCGACATGCTCACTGCGCCTGAAGATATACATCAAAGAGTGGCCTGCCGCCCGAAGGAGATGATAGAGAAGGGCAGTGAGCCAATAGCCCAGGACGCCGAGGGACGTGTGGTGCTTTTTCCAGTACTGCAGGTTCGCCCTATACATCTGGATATAGAAGCGCGTGGAGGCGGCTTTGGAACTGGCCCCGCCATAGTGGAGGGCCTGCGCACCAGCGAAATAGACCCTCGGCCATCCCGCCTGGTGAAAACGATAGGACCAGTCGATATCTTCGCCATACATGAAAAAGCTTTCGTCGAGCAGGCCGACCTGGTTGAGGGCTTCGCGCCGGATGAGGAGGAACCAGCCATTCAACACGTCGACTGCGGAGGTGGCGGTATTGTCAAAATCGTTCATGAGGACGCCGCCGAATCGAGGGCTGCCCTTAAAAATTGACCCGAGAGTGAGAGCGGTGCAAAGAGAGTTCCAGACGGTGGGAAACCGCATGTAGGAGCGGGCGACGAAACCGCCAGGCGCGATCATGCGTGGACCCGACACGCCAATACCGGGATGCTGCTGCATAAAGTTGTACATGGTCTGTAAACAGCCCTCCGGGACGTTCACGTCGGAATTGACCAGGCATACGAATCGACCTTTCGAGGCCCGAATGCCGATATTGTTTGCAGTGGCAAAACCGAGATTTACGTCATTTCTTATGAGCGTGACGCCGGGAAAGCGTGAACTCACCATCTCAGGGGTTCCGTCGCTGGAGGCGTTATCCACGACAATCGTCTCAGTGACGATGTTGAGAGATTGATGGGCAAGAGAGTCGAGACACTCCTCAACGTACCGCTTTGCGTTCCAGCTCACGACGATGATCGATAACTCAGCCACGGGATACTCCGAGCAGCATAGGAAACTCTTAGACATGCTTCACAAAAACGCCCTCGATCGACGCTCCACGGTCAGCGATGGCCGCGACCGCACGGAGCGACAGCACGAACGATAACCGAAACAGCTTTCTGATGATCTTGACAAGAAGAGGGGTCGGCGAACCGGAACTGAGGGGCGCCTTCGATACGCCGACTTTCGCCAACAGATCCTCAAAAACGTAATGAAGACTATGTTCTACGAAGCTATCGTCCAAGAGGGTGTGCAATTTTGTCGTTTCGAGGGAGGCGCTACCGGCTGCTTGCTCGAGTGATTGCGGAGAAAAGTGGACCAGGTGCCGCGGTAACTCTAACCCATACCAGTAAGACCGAAAGATCCGTGCCTCCCAGGAGTTGATGTTAGGGAGAACTACATAGAGGAAGCCACCTGGCCTTAACCAAGCACGCGCTCTCTTCATCAGTTCAAGCGGATCGTAGACATGTTCCAACAGATGGAAGCAAGTTATAACGTCAAAGCTTTCGGGTGTGAAGGGAGCATCTAGGGGATCGCCGACAAATACCTGTGCACCTGCGACTTTCCTCGCTGCCGCCGCCGCCTCCTCTGAGATTTCTACTCCGTACAGCTGCCACGATGGAGATTGAAGCGACTTCAGAAATGCGCCGGAGCTGCATCCTATGTCGAGAATGGCTCCGCCTGATTTAAGACTCAAAACGGTTTCGCGATGTCTTTTCCAACGACGGGCGAGTTCGGTCTCGCCGGCGTTAACGATCATGTCGTGATAGCCATCTCCGTAGTGAAAGGCGATCGCGGCGGCATCCGGCGGATGAAAGAGCCGTACCAGATTGCAGGTTCTGCAACGAACGAGATCATAGACCTGCTTTCGTCCGTGGAAGCGGTCGGGTGCCTCCAGAAAAGGAGTTGCGGAAGAATCTTTGCAAATAGGGCACAGTTCCTGGGAGAGAGCCGCTGCTTCCCGAGTCGGGACGCGCTCGAATAAAATACTCATGGCGAAGAATCTTTCCTATGATGATGTGGAGTGGAACCGCGAAAGTCAACGGGTGAATAGGCCGACCCATCAGACTTGTTGAAGGCGCGCCTGCTCGCCTGCGAGAGAGGGCAACGTCCGCGGAGACTGATCGAGGCGATCTGCATAGTCGCGCTCTTCCTCGAAATATTCGGCGGTCGATCTATCGCTCGGAACCAGAAGTCGAGCAGAGCAGGCGCTTACGAAGGCGAGTGACGCATACCACCAAAACCTCACCTGATCGAAATAGTCCGCTCCAAAGAATGCGACGACGTGGGCAAAGATAATCGCGCCCATTGTCCACGTCATCCATGCAGCCTCGGGTTCGATATCGGATGATTTACATACCGTTCCCACACGGCTGAAGGTGCGCGTGATGACCAGGAGGAACAGGGCAAATGCAGCGAGGCCGCCCCGGAACGCCTCGGCAACAAACTGATTTTGGATGTCCCACATGTCCCATCCCCATGTCTGGTTGTCGTGGGTGCCAAACAACCACCAGTCGTTAAAGTGGCGGATACATGTATCGACTAACATGGCGCGATGGTAGCTTGAGGAGCCCCCGACCAAATCGACGTGGGCCAAAATGAACCAAATTGGCGCCTTCATGATGAGGCCGATCGCACAGAGTGCGAAGACCAGGACCCAACGGAGCGTGCGCATCCTGTTGCGAAGACGCCATAGGCAGAGCGCGAAGATGCCGCCGACGTATGCGCCGAAAGGAGTACTCGAGGCTGACGTCACAACCATAGTAGTCGCAGCTAGAATTCCGCAAGCGGCGAGGAATCTGGACTTGTGCCTCGACCAAAGCGCCACGAACAGAGGGACGACGGTTGCGCCAAAGACACCGGCGGTAATCGCATGCGCAAAAGGTCCCTGGCTTCTTGCTTTGCCTTCTCGGATATCAGGGGCGGTGACTCCCCCAAGAGAACCGAATATGTTCGTCATCGATCGCTGCTCATAGGCCATGCCAATGGCCGCGACTACCGCAATCAGAACGAATACTTTCGCCGCTCTAAAGATGTCCTCTTCGCTCTGTATGCAAAATCGCAAGAGCAAGTAACCGCCCAGACTGTCCCACAGGAAACCGCATTGGTTCGCCACGGCGTCGGCACGGCCAAAAAGCAATATGAAGGCCACTGCGCGAGTCAGTGCCCAACCAATGAAAACCTTATCGATCGCGGTCCAGCCATTGGCAAACAGCGCTTGGCCACCGGCTAGCCGGTTCGCAATCAATCTTCCTAAAGCCACGAGAATGACGATTCTTACCACGTATAGATGCACGCCAGCCACTACCAGCGTCTGGCCCGAAGGAGTCAGAAAGCCGACGAGCAGGAATGATACAAGGACCCATTTACGAGGTAACAGCAGGATGGATACGATGGCAAGAACCATCGCAGCCAACACGATCGGACTGAGGAATGTTTCGGCGACTCCACCTCCGAAACGATAATTCGTTGGCATTCGGGCTGCCTGTCTTGTTGTCAGCGGTGTGAGATTGATGAACCCTTCGTCTGTCAGCGCCGGAGTGAAAGAACACGCATCGGCTGAAATCAGCGGAGTGACGACCCATTCATTTCGTGGCCGAGAGATGCGCCACCCTGCTATTACACGGGTAACAGGCCGAGTAGCGAAATCGAAGGCGAAATCTCAAGGAACCTCAGACTGATTGTCTGCACAATCCTGTCCGCGCTCTGGCCATCCCATTTATCGGGAATGGCGCCAGATGGCCGCGAGGTGAGCTGACGACTTATAGCGCTTTGAATCCCTTCCCTTCGGACGCTTGCAAGTATGTTGGTACCTTTGACAATCGTTATCGGGCGCTCGGTGTTGTCTCGAACTGTGACGCAGGGCACGCCGAGGCACGTGGTCTCCTCCTGAATCCCGCCCGAGTCGGTCACGACGAGCCGGGCGTGGCTCATCAAGTGAAGGAAGTCGAGGTAGCTGAGCGGATCAACCATCCGAATCCCGGCTGCGTCGTTCACCATGTCCAGGGCATCTGCCGGGCGAGAAGAATGCCCGGAAGAGAAGTAGTCTCCCAAGCCAAGCTCCGCAATCCTTTTCTGTGTGCGCGGGTGAGCGGGGAAGACAACTATATGGTCTGAAGCGAGTCGCTGAAGTCCCTCAAGAATCTCCTGGAAGGGTTCGCGTCGATCCACGTTTGCGGGACGGTGAAGTGTGAGCAGCGCGTAAGGCAAGTGTGCCTCCGCCCGCGTCTTCAGGCCAAGCTTTTCACGAATGTTCGAGGCATCTGCGCGGTGCTTGTAAGCAAGAAGGGAATCGATCATCGTGTTACCAACGAAATGGATCTTGTCGGCACTCACGCCCTCCAGCATGAGGTTATGAAGGGCGCTTTCCTCGGTGGTAAAGAGGAGGTCGGATAGCTGGTCTGTCAAGATGCGATTGATCTCCTCGGGCATGCTTCGGTCTAAGGACCGGAGACCAGCCTCGACATGAGCCACCAATGGACGGGTGCCCGAGGCGTCAAAAGATATTTTGGAGGCAACCAGCGCACAAGCGACCGTCGAGTTGACGTCGCCTACGACGATGAGTACGTCAGGCAGCGCTTCCAGTAGAACCTGCTCGAACTTTCGCATGATCTCCGCGGTTTGTTGCGCATGTGATGCAGAGCCAACGCCCAAATGAACATCCGGGGCGGGCATTTCGAGGTCCGCGAAAAACGAGTCTGACATGAGCCTGTCGTAATGCTGCCCGGTGTGGACTAGAACGTGATGAATGGGGCCAACCTGAGGGCGCGCCTCATCCCGTCCACTCCGAACAAGATCGTTATGGCGTTGAATCGACTTAATGATGGGCGCCACTTTCATGAAATTGGGCCGCGCCCCGACAACGCTCATTACTTTCATCGACGTTTCTCCTCAGTTATAAAGCGGCAGTATTTCGGGAAATGGCTGTACCGCGCCGCCCAGCAAATGCATAGAGAAGCCAGCCAAGCTCATAGGGGCGGCACTCTCTGAGTACCTGCAAAGTGCCGGTGGTCCGGGCCAGGTCGCCTGGCCGCACCAGTTGGAGAACCTTACGCATATAAGAGCCGGACCTCTGCGGATGAATGTTTCTCCAGACGACACAGTAATTCGGCTCAAACATGTTCGCGGCAAGCTCATTGTTTCCGTAGATCCAACTGAGGCCTTTGAAGATCGCTTCGCTAAAGTCCCGGTTCGTATCCTCTCCCAAGGCGAGGAGGGCCATCGGTGCCATGCCGTGCTGGTGAACGCTGTAGACGGGGAACTTATCGAAGACGTTCCCGTTCTGAGCGTCATAATGCCACCACCATTGCCCCTGCGCGCCCTGAGCTTCGCAGATGGCGTCACCACATCGTTGCGCCATTCTGAGGGCCTCGGCGCTCTGATATGCCTTAGCGAACAGCGTCAGGCCGAGGATGGGGTATACCTGATCCGCAAAGCTTCCAATACGGCCGCGAAGAAGTCCTTGCGGGCTCTTCCACGTCGCCTGATGCCCGAAGAAGCCATGTGGGCCCTGGTTGCGAGCCAGTAATTCATAGCACTTCAAGGAGATATCGTGACATCCGAAAAGGGACGATCCCAGAGCCATGCCGGCGTATGACAACCCCGATATCAGCCACGCGACCTGCATGGTATTCACTTGTCGAAAGGCGGAGCAGCGCGACAGGGCCGAGTCTATTTGCAACGAAAAATAGAGGCTGCGCAGACGATCAGGTGTGACCACAGCGACAAGCCACAACAGCAGTCCCATGTCGCCGACATTGTTCAACCAACCTAAATCCGCAAGGAGCCCCTGCAAAACGGTTTGAACGTCGATGGGAGGCTTAATGCCTGTCGCTTCCAGACGGTGCAGGCCAAGAAGAGTCATCATGGTGTAGCGGTGAGACAAACCATCCTTTGCGACGCCTCCCGGTCCGTAGGTGAGGCGGTGGTAAAAGAGCCGACTGTCGTGATCGAACATATGCACCAGGCCATCGCTTGCAAAGTCGATCAGTTGGGGGATGTTCATGCTGAAAGCTTCTGCCGGATGAGGAGCGGCGAGTGAACTAGTTACCATAAAGTGCCTGCTGTCTGCCTGGAGCGATACCGGCAAGAATTGCCTGGACCTTGTCGACAACAAAGCCCAGCGTCGAATGATTCCCCTGCAGATAGTCACAGTCCCGATCTCTTCGGCGGAGTGGCATGAGGGTCCGAAGATCTTCGGGTCTTTCGATCAGCACCATGCGGCCCGCATCGGCCAGGTAGCGGTCCACCGCCCCGGTCTTTCCTCGAAAAATGCTGTACACAGGAACGCCCAGGGCCGCCGCTTCGCGATTCATCGTGCCCCCGCCGCTTACTACCAGATCAGAAGCAAAAATCAGGTTTAACCCGTCAACTGCCCGGGCGGGGATAGTGATCTTCCTGCACTCGAACAGGTATGGCCACGAGCCGCGAATCGATTCTGCCTGCCGGTCGTTACGCGGGAGCAACACAATCCGCACGTCGGGGGTAGCAGCCAGAAGGTCAATCAGATGACGAAAAAGAATGTCGCTCTCTGGATTGTGATAGTGCGCCTCATTGGCGGGCGGGCGGATTGTTACCACTAAGTCGTCTTCGCCCAGACCCAGGCTGCTGCGCATGCCGTTGTTTATAGAAAAGCTGGGAACATAAATATCCTCCTTGATTCCGGGGTAACCTATAACGCGCTCGGGAGCCAATCGAAAGGCGCTGGCAGGTATTGCTTGAGGAGCCATAACCCAGTGCGGCTTGAGCGCTGTCAGACCGGATACAAATTCATAGTCCACCATCACGATGGAGGGAATTCGCAGAGCCGCACAGAGGAGGAGTTGCGAGCGCGAGCCATGCGAGAGCGCTAAATGCGGGCGCTGACGCAGAACGGCGGGAACTAGTGCGGCGGTCCTGATACCCAGGCCCGAGAGTTTCAGTATTTTATTTTGCCCATAGTGGCGTCCGATGACCTCACACTCGACTTCGAGAAGGCGCGCCAACTGGCAGACCTGGAAGCAGTCGCGGGCGGTGACCATAACGCTATGTCCGCGGCGCTGCAACTCTTTGATAACCGGAGAGAAGAGTGGAACGTGCGGCGAGTTGTCGAGATCGATCCAAACCGAGCGTGTCTGGTGCTGTCCCGCTTTGGCGGACGGGTAGCCGGCGGATAGACGACCGCTATCGACAACCGTGGGCAGAGTGATTGAGCCGGTTGGCATTTGATGATGTCCTCTGGGAAGAATAGTGACGCGAACTGTTCCGTTACCTGACGGGATGATGATCGGCATGACGGCCAGCTACGACGATTAGCTCTATTGCGGAAAGCGCCCGCGCAAGGCCGAAAGTCTTGCGGCACGGTTCCTTTGCTCTCTCCGGTATGATCTCGACGTATCGGTCCAGTCTCATCCCACCCTGGGTCAGCCATGAGTGCAAGACGCGGCGTGACGTCCTCGGTCGGCTGGGGAGAGACCGCAGATCGAGGAGGCCGCGAACTCCATTGCTTCGAAATTTTCTCCACAAGGTCCGTGCCACACCGAGATTCGGAACGGCGATAATGACGATTGCGTGGCGGGCGAGCAGAGGCGCGAGACGTGAGAGAACGCCGCCCGGAGCCTCGAAGAGATGAAGGATGTTGGATATCAGGATGCAATCAAAGGTCTCTCCCAAGAGCCGCGACACAGCTGTGGATAAATCGCCCTGAACAATCCGGACAAGGGAGTTGTCAACGCAAGCAGAGATGGCTGCATCCAGCGGGACCGTGGCGACCGTCTTGCCTTCTCTGGCGAGCGCCTCCTCCGTAGCGCCCCATCCACACCCGATCGACAGGACGTTACGAGCGGTAGCCGGTATCATGCCGATCAGGTCATTGCGGACGGGTTCGTAATAGCTTTTCTGAGACTCTGAAGGCTCGATTGCGCGGGCTGAATCGGCGAGAAGAGATGTGCCTGGCTGATCGCCGGCGGCAATGGCCAGAAGCGCCTTCACCTGCAGATTGAAACGGTGAGCGCCGAGACCAAGGTTCCCAATATATTTATTAGGTAAATGTGGAATGAGAAAGCTGTCTAGCTCCGAGATACAAATCAACTTCGTAAGGCCACATTGCGTGTAGGGGTCGGTCGCCGCGCTTTCAAGAAGGCCGTAGGCGCCACGATGGGGAGCGACGAGAAACCCTCCCGAATCAATCGCCTTGCCCAGTTGTGCGCGGGTCAGCATGAAGACCGCAGCATGTTCGTTGGTGAAGAACGCGAATGTCGAGTCGCCGGCCTTCGTGACCGACTGTGTATCCCAGTGATAGGCGCCATGCACGTCGGGATAGGAGATGGTTCCACCCATGCCCGTCTCATAGCGAAGAAAGCCAGGAACCGTATTTTCGGGCAGGAGCGAGGTCGCATGTAAGAACGCGTCGATATTCCTCAAGGTGATTAAGGTGTCGTCTTCGGAGTAAATAAAGAGGTCGTACCTATGGAGCCGATCCGCCATGATCTGCTTGTGTCCGAACGGGAGAGAGCATGGGTCTCTTGCCGGAAGCCCGACGACCACCTCAATCCTGGGATCCAGAGCGCGCGGAATGTTGGAGAGTACAACGATATCCACCTGACGGGGCATGGACAAATATTCGTCGATCAATCGCAGCAAATAAGGATCATTTCCGTTGCCATAACTGGCAATGACGACGAGCACCCGGAGTTCGGCTGTTGCGTCAGCCACCGCCGCTGTAGTGGCTATCTGACGGCTCTTGCCGTTCCGCGTTCCCGGTGTGACGACCCTGGTCCGCGTTTTTGAATCCAGTGTCTGCATGAGTCAGCTCGCCTCAGTTACTTCAATGGAGATCCCGGTAGCAGCACAATTCCGCGTGAAGATGGAGTAGCCGTTATGCAGGTCAGGATTATGGTCTTTTAGGAGAAACGCGGGTTGGCGAAGCAGGCTGGCGTGATAGTCAAAGTTGGGCATGGCATTGACGCCATGCAGCAGAACGACTTGTGCCAGGGACATCTCGTCGCAGAGTTGGCTGCTAAAACTCACCTCAGTAGCGGAGACAGGACTGTTGATCATGATGAGATCGAAGCGATTGATGCGATGAAGCTCTTTGAGTCGCAGCAGTCCATCCGCTTTTGCGATTTGCCGGCCGGAACGTGAACCGTGACCCGTCGGCGAGTTGTGGATTGTCGTGAAGCTTTCCACCTGTCCAGGCACCTCGTCCAGGCGATAGACAGAGGGATTCCCGGGATTGCTTCGAGCCCCCGCTAAAAGGGCCTCTAAGCAGCCGCGAGGCGAATGAGCACCGATGACAAGCGCCGAAGTGATCCCCACTTGTCCGGCAAGCTCCTCGACGGAGCGGAAGAACGCATCTTCTCTGGCGCGCGACAAACGATAAGGAAGAAAATACCGGTATCTGTCTTCGGCGCGATGAAGAGCGTTGCGGAAGGCGGTTCTGCAAACAGCTAGTGTATTTCGATAGCGTGAACGAATGCCGAAGAGAGTATGGGCTTTCAGGTGGGGTCTGGATAAAAGGGCGCCGGGGCTTGGTTTTGGCGGAGATGGCGTCTCGTCTTCAACCGGCCCGATCGTATGGCTGATGAGGGTATGCCGTTGGAAGGTAAGCGCGTTGCCCGAGACTCGATCCGCGAGGGCCTTCTTGCCGCATGCCCGCAAAATAGTAGAGAGTTGGTCGACCCACTTTGGATAACTCACTGGCGGCAGGTCGTGGAGGCTACGGCGGCCAGGAAATCGCTCAGATACGGGCCGACCCGTTGCCGCTCGACCGGAAAGGCAGGCCGTCGCCCGCCGGGCATAATCGAGGTGGGGATGATGAAGCGAAGGGAACTCGTCAGAGCGCCGGGTGGCATCGTCGATCCGTCCGAGAGCGAGCAGGGTGACGATGAAGATGGCCCACTCCACCGGGTCGGGATCTGCGGCCCCATATTCTGCCAGAGTGAATTGGAGGGGTTCGCTGACCCAGGAGAGAGCCCGTTTGGCATCTCCCCGATAGAGTGAGCATAGAGCGAGCCGGACCTTTGGTTCGGGCATGTAACCGATGTAGCTCAGAGCTTTGAGATAGAGCCGCTCGGCTTCCTCGAAGTTGCGACTGCGCATCGCCTGATCTCCAGCTTTGAGCAGAAGTAGGTGATCGCCGTTCGCCCGAAAAAATGTCCTGGTGGAAGTGGAGGCATCTGCCAGCGTGAGGTCGGAGAACGGATTGCCCTGAACAATCCGCTGGTGAGGCAACATCATCTTCTTCAGTAAAAGCCACTGAAGGATCTGGCTCCGCTTGTCGGGAGTGTGAGTGGAATGCACCAGATGGTGCCCGCTGGCGATAATGGCGTTCAGCGTATCGGGATTTCGAAACAGGTAGTCGAGTTTATCGATAACATTGCCGGCGTCGGCGAAGACACAATTCTCCATATCGGCGAAGCCGGCGGCGGTTAGTCCGGGAGATTTCTCAGCGATCAGGCATGCGTTGCTTGCTGGAATTTCGAAGTGCTTCCGTACCACTTCCTTTGCAACCGTGCCGCAGGCGGGCACAAACCACGCAGAATTGAGCATGCGGGCGTAGGCTTCGCCGACGGGCGCCTGTTGAGCGGTTCGATTCGGAGCATATCCGGGATGCGGACATATCATCGACGGATAATGGTCTGCGACGGCCTTGACGATGGTCCTGCGCCACGGGTACATGGAGGTTTTATTGCCAGTGAACAGGACCGGAATACTCTTCCATTGACCGTAATCCCGATAGATTTCAGGGTCCGCAAAATTAGGCCACACGAACAGATTGCCGGCGATTTCAGGAAGGTGTTCCGGGGCGGTCGCGGCGATGGCCACAAACGATTCAATTTCCCAATGATCCATATCCGAGAGAAAGCCGGCTCTTCCGCAACAAAACCCGTCCGAATGCAGGAATCCAAGCTTGGCCACCTGTGGGTTGGCGCGAGTATTGGTGATCGTCAGCCGGCGACAGTCCGGATTCGGGACGCCGCTTTCGAACAAAGCGAGATCGGGCTGGTATTTATCGCAGACCTCCTGGTAATCGCAGTTCTCGCGCACAACTGTGACATCGAAGAAATGGGAGAGACACCGCGCATGCTCGTCCTTGTGGGCCAACAGGAATGCGGGCAGGCGCGGATTGTACTGGTATTGGAAGAAAACCAGCCGGGGCTTTATTGAAGGAATGACCATCGGTTTCTTGAGAGCAATCGACGTTTACAAACTAGTAGCAGGGATAGCAGCAGTGTTATCAAGCGCGGGCCGGAGCCAGGCCACAGAGCCTCAAAATATTTGCAATGGAAGAGGGAATGCGGTCGATGGAGACGAGGGTGAGCACGACTCGAAGCGCGTAGACGGAGCATAGGAGCGAGGACACAGCTCCGAAGCCCACCGCCCATGCGAAGGGAATTACATGAAAGCCGACAAAGACAGCTGCGATGACTGCAGAGAAGGCGAGCCCGAGCCGCTGGTTTGTTGCCGACCAGCGAAAACCGCTGAGGCGATGCACGACCGGGTAGAGCATGAGTCCGTGAAAGAGGTACGAGCCGAAGAAGGCAATCCCGGCGCCGGTCAGCCCGGCGAGATGGATGCAGACCCATCCGAGGAGAAGATTGACAAGCGTCCAGGCCAGTTCACAACTGAAGAAGGTCGTTTGATGGCCCTTGGCAATAATGATGAAGCCCATCGGCCACGTGACAACCTGAAGGAGCGACCCGAGGCATATCCAACGCAGCACTTCGACGGCGGCCCCGAATTTTGCGCTGTAGAGCATGGTGATGACCAACGGTGCGAAGGTGAGCGTCGCTAAAATCCCCGGACCCGCGAGCAGCAAGCCAACGTGGGTTTGCTCATTCACCAGCCGGTTGCACACTGTGTTGTTCTTTGCCTGCGCGGTGAGGCGAGGGTAGAAGTCCGCGCCCATTGCCTGAAGAATGAATCCAACATACAGGCCGCCGATGGTCCAGGCCGATTGGTAAAGGCCGGTTGCCTCGACTCCGACCTTTCTGAGAATGACAAGACGGACCACATAGGCAACACCCAGAGTCATCAGCTGGCTGGACATGAAGGCAAAGCCCAGCTTTAGCAGCGGCGCTACTTGCCGCCGGACCTCATAGAGATCCATAACCGCGGCGGAGACGCTCAGCCTTCGGCTATACCACCAGGAACTGACGAGCGTAGCTGCGGCGACAGCGATAAGAGCCGGCACAATTCCTTTGTCGCGTAGGAAATACACGAGGCAGATGCTAAGAACTGTGCCGCCGGCTGCGCCCGCCACTGCGACCTTTGCGAGATCGCTGATACGGCGCATTCCCTGGAGCAACGCGCACTGGCCGGCGGCTGCGAGCGCCAAAAGCACCGCCAAGGATAAGAGGCGAATCGCGCCGGTGTGCCGGTCATCTCCAAATGTCACTCGCGAGGCGAATCCGGAAGCGAGGAAGAGGACTGCGGCGCCGAGAAGCCCAAGCAAAAGAGAGGCCCGTCGAAGAATGAAGGTCGTCCGATCGATTTTATTGGTGTCGCTCGTTCCGACGGCTTCGGCGATCTGCCGGACCCCGCTGCTGTTGATGCCCATCCCAGCCAGAGTCTGAGCGAGGCTGGCGATCGACGAATAAAGGCCAAAGAGTCCAAACCCCGCCGGCCCAAGCATCAATGCTATTGCTTTCGTGCGAACGATTCCGATGACGATGTTGATTGCGGAGGAGCCACCGACGAGGGCGGACGATTTCAGAATCTGGCCGCACGTCCTGTCTTCAGCATCCGGCGCAGCCTTCGCGCGGTCTGCAACAGACTCGCTTGCGGGTATCTCGATCAACACTTTGGCCGTGGACATAAAGTGAGCAGGACTGCGGGGAAGGGGAGCCCTAACAGGCTCCGCGGCCAGAGAACATCGCTGCCGGAGTTTGCAGCAGGATTTTCAGATCCAACCAAGCAGAGCCGACACGAGAATATCTAAGGTCCATACGGACCATCTCATCAAAGGTGGTCAGCGATCGGCCTTTAATCTGCCATAAACCGGTGATGCCGGGCTTGATCTCGGTAACCCGCCGCTGGTGCCACGGCCGATATAGGTTGTATTCGTAGGGGAGTGGTGGACGGGGACCGACCAGCGACATGTCGTTGAGCAGCACATTTACAAACTGAGGCAGTTCATCGAGGCTGGTCTTGCGCAAGATGCGGCCCAGCGGCGTGACCCTCGGATCGTTCACGAGCTTATAGAATCCGCGATCCTGCCGGGTATCTTCTTTTCCGGCTATGAGCTTGGCGACGTAATCCTTATGAATGCCAGGGTCGTTGTCTACATACATGGTTCGGAATTTCAGAAAAACGAAGTTCCGGTGATATTGACCAACCCGCGTTTGACAAAAGAGGATGGGCCCTTTCGATGTAAGTTTGACCAGGAGCGCGATGAGGGCAAAGACTGGAGAGAAGGCGATAAGTGCGATGACGCTTCCGATGATGTCCATCAGTCTCTTGACAGCGCGCTTGCGAGGGTGGCCCTCGTGACGATCCGAGAGATCGGGGTAAAGAGTGGTGTCCCCCGTATCCCGTAGACCGTCGGCCGGCGTCTGCGGAAAAATCCGATATTCCACTGTGAGACGACGGTAGGCCTCCAGGCCCAGTGCATTCTCGAGTGCAACAGACACCTTCAAAGCAATCGCGGCGACGGATACGTCGACGGTCGCTTCGCCGAACTCAGTCGTGAGGAGCGCCAGCGTTTCATTCTGCTTGTACCATCCAAGGATGTCCGTTTCCCGCATGCGCGAAGAGAGTGCGGTCGAGATCGTGTTTGCCAGGGGCGGATGTGCAGCGACCTGGATCTCCGAACCACGGATGAGCACGAGCAGGAACGGCTTTCCCGACCGCTCGGTCCTGCGTCGCTCCAGTCGAAGCAACCTCACAAACAGAGTCTCCGCGAGGGGTACAGACGGCGCCGAAGCCCCTGCTTCATCCTGTGCATCGAGTTCGAGGGACAATTCCTCGTCTGGGGGAGAGATAAGGCAATCGGGGTTGGCCATGCAGAAATACCTCGGGTCAGGCGAATGCAAAGAGATGGGGAAGAGCAGGGAACGAGGAAGCTTTATCTCCGCACGCCTGGACTATATCGGGGCCAGGAGCGAGGCATCGATCTGGACTGCTACGGCCTGGTGCAGCTGGGTGATCGAAATTACCAGCCGGCAGCCATTCTTTCTATGGGTCACTACACCTTCCAGACCCTCAAGTGCCCCGGAGGTCACCCGCACCCGCTCTCCGATTGCCAAGAATGGATGTGGTTCCAACGCCAGGCCGCGGTCCCGGCAGAGTTGCATCCCTTCAATTTCGAGGTCGTCGATTGGAACCGGCTTTCCGTTAAAAGACAAGAGACGGACGACACCAGGAACGCTGAGGACTGAATTCCGGTCTTTCAGGTCAATGCGAGTGAACAGGTATCCGGGAAAGATGGGCTCCTGCACTTGTGCGCGTCGATCCTGACGGCGGCTTTCGCGCTCGAAAGTAGGACAAAACGTTTCGAGCAATTTCGATTCGAGTCGATTGGCCACCGATTGCTCGTGCCGAGGGCAAGTAAAGACAGCATACCAACGGCGCGCGTGATCCAGGCCGGAAGAGGGCATGACGATTCTGAGCGATTCGGGCAGGTGACGCATGAGTCTCGTAGATTCGACCTCAAACGTATTTTTGGCAACGCTTCGCGTTGGTGACTTACATTCCGTCACTGTGGAAAACCCCATTCAATCCGATGCTCGACCAACTGAAGCTCGCATGCTGAATCTTTCCCAGATTGTTTTTGGGGGCCAGACCTACTTGCGCCGCCGAGCCAATCAGGAAATCCCAACTCACTCAACTGAGCAATTGAAGTGCCAACCAGATCGATTTATACCGCTTTCACAGGTCAGGCGGGCATTGCTGATCCCGCGGGGCTTGAAATTGGAGACATGCCACTGTCTGCCCAAATATCTGCTTGAAAGGTTGAGGCCAGTAATGAGCTTTCACCGGGTGTTTACAACGGTGGGGTGCATATGTGCAGAGCATTGCGGAATTCCGACAACCAGATTGCACAATCTTCTTTCCTTTAGGGAAGTACCTGGTAAAGACCCACCATGCCGCCTGCATAATGATCGGCGACATGGCAATGAAAGAGCCATTTGCCTTCACTGTCGGGCTCCATATCAGCGGTGGCCATCCCCATAGGGCCGAGAAACAGCGTATCCATCCTCATGCTGTTCCATACCACGTTGTTCCCATGCCAATGGGCCATGTGAACATCATCCTCATTGCCGTTGGCGAGCAAGTACCATCGGACATGCTCCCCCCGCCTCATCGTCAGCAACGGCAGGTTTCCCTCGATGTAGCCATTGATCGAATAGAGGAGATTCTGTTCGCGAAGCATTGGGTCGGCAACCCTTAAACGTGCAGAGCCGAGCTGATGCTTGGTGTTCCCTTCGAAAAACCAGCTGTCTGTCTCGTCAAAAACAGAGAAATCGGCGATGAATTCGCGGTCGACGTCACGAGGCGAGCCATCGGGCCGCGCGGAACCTTTCCTGGTAACGATGATGGGACCGATCAGGCCGGTGTTAATGTCGGTCGACTCAACGAAATGCGAATGGTACATCCATAGCACCGAGCTACCATCCATGGCGGCGGGGCCACTCCGCTCGGGTACGCTCCAGAGGTAGGTGTAGGTGCCGCCGGGAATGATCCTGTCGTCTGCTTTGACGGTTCCGCGGGTGCCGTCTTCGTAGAGCGCGCCCTCAGCATCCTTCTTGTAGGCCAGACCGTGGGGGTGCATGGTGACGGAGAGATGGGTGTTGTTCTTGAAGACGACTCGAATTGTGTCACCGACCTCTGCTCGTATGAGCGGTCCCAGGATTCCAAGATGCTCCCACTCTGGAGGGCGTGGCTTCAGCGTCTTGAAGTCCGCCC
Source organism: uncultured Acidobacteriaceae bacterium (assembly GCA_963790505.1). Taxonomy (GTDB): domain Bacteria; phylum Acidobacteriota; class Terriglobia; order Terriglobales; family Acidobacteriaceae; genus Acidisarcina. The sequence continues at coordinate 434,765 of CAWBOT010000005.1, forward strand.
CGGTGTATTCCCTATAGATCGCTTTGTGATAGACACGGTGTCCTTTGATAGGAGCGCTCTCGTCGTCACTTGCCTCAATGTGCGGCAGGCCAGCGAGATTTCTTCCATGGGGCGTGTAGTCCCAGTCCACTTCGTCTGCCGCGATGTAGTAAGTGCGAACAACGCCGGGCTTGTTCGCGTCGCGCCCGGCCTGTGGGGCGGAGGGCGCAGACGTGATCTGAAGAGCCGGTTTAGACGCCGAGTCGTGCATCGGCATCTGTGTCCGGCCGACGACGGAGGTTGCAACCAGGTAAACGGCGCTGGCGATGCGGAAGAACCCGCGGTCACCGCGGAGTTTCATTGTGATCGCCGTAGTACCCGTAGTAACTGCTGCCGTTGATTACGGTGTCATTCAACACAGCTCCCCAGAGCTTTTGACCAAGCAGATCTACGGTGGGTGTGATGAGGGCCTTCGCGGTCTTTCCAGAGCGGACCACAAGGAGGGCTCCGTCGACGTGAGGCGCCACCTCGGCGACATCCGCCATAGGGATCGCTGGCGCCAGATCGAGGATCACCCAATCGAAAATGTTTCGCAAATTCCTCACCGCAGTGGCAAGTGGCTCGTGCCGAAGGAGCGTAGCAGGAGAATTGATACGGTGACGGACACAGAGCACGTAGAGAGGAAGACCCTCGACGCGACGAAGCGCCTGGATAAGGGTCCGCTTTCCGGATAACACATCTTCGGTACCCGCATCGCTCGGTACATAGCCTAAAACAGGAGCGACGCCTGGCGCCCGGAAATCGAGGTCCACAAGGCCGGTTGCGTGGCCACTCTCCGCGAGGCACCAGGCAAGATTGATCGATGTCAGGGTCTTTCCTTCCCCGGGACTGGGGCTAGTTACCAGGATGACGCCGCCCGTAGGGTGAGCGGTGCAAAGACGGCGGCATAGCAGTCTGTATTGCTCGACCGCAAGACTTTCCGGATCATTCACGAAGACCAGCCGCGATCGTTTGCTCGGCTCAACAACGATAGTCCGCGTCGCGGAAAGACCTTGTGAGCGAGTCCTGTCTGTCAATTCTGCCGCATCTATCACACCGAAATCTGTGCCAAGTCTCATAGGATAGGCCTTACACGCAATAGGAACACGACAAGAGCAACGGAAGCTACCACACACGCAACGACGGTTTGAACCCAAATCATCTTCGAGCGCCGGACGTCGACGGCACTGACGATAGGCGGTATGGTGCCCAACACAGGAATTCTCATCGGTAACATCGTCTTTAGTTCAGACTCTGATTTGACTGCACCCTTCAGTATGTCAAGACCGATGACAGTGCCGCAGGAGAGAAGAAGGCTGACGACGATGGCTCCGGCAAAGAACGGCAGTCGCTTTGGTCTGACCGGTTTTTCCGGTGTTTTAGCTGCATCCAGAACCTGAAACCTCTCTGCCTGCTGTTTTTGTTCAAGGTCCTGGGCCATTCCGGCGGAGAATGTCTTATCGAGAAGAGATTGGTAGTTCTGTTTCGAGACTTCGTAGTTACGGGTCAACTCTGCAAGCTGAGTCTCGAGGACCGGAACGGAATCCACTCTGCCCTGATACTCATTGATCCGTCCTTGGACGTCGCTCTGCACTTGTTGGCGTCGTTGCAGCTCCCTGGCAATCATCTTGAGCCGCAACTGCGTTGTCTGGTCGTAGGAGTCGGTTGATCCGGCCGGAGGTTCCGGCATCGCCGCCAGACGGCTATTTATGGTCTTGCAGTTCGGCGGTCACCGCGATCACGTCCGGATAGGTATCGGTGAATTGACGCTTCAGGTTCGAGAGTTCATTTTCGAGGCGACGTTTCTCTTGAACGACCTTGTCGCGCTCAGAAAGCGATCGCGTGTCGCGTGTCTCCGGCTCTTTGACCTGACTGAGGAGAATGCGCTCCTGGTCGAGACGGCTAATGGCGTCCGCATTCGCCTGTGACTCGGCTTGGAGGCGGGAGATCGCTTGCAGGTTACCGTCCAATTGGTCAGGAGTCGCACCGAGATGCTGTACTCGAAACGCCTGAAGAGCGGCCTCCTGTTGCACAAGGCTCTTCTTGGCTTCCACGAGTTCGCTGGAGAGAAATTCGCTTGTGCCAAGTGCCTGTTGTTGTCTCACCTTTAGGTTCCAGTCGATAAAGCTGGAAGCGAGTTGATTGGCGACGAGCGCAACAAGCCAGCGATCCCGGTCTTCGTAAGAAATGCTGAAGCTGCTGAGCCCCTGGTCTGCCCCCTGTTTGAGCTCGATGGTTGTCTTTGCGCGTATGAAGTCGAGCAGTTCTTCTCGTGACATCCTGGCGCGCAATTGCGGGTAAAGATGTTGCTTGTCGATCATTTCCTGGAGCCGCGAGGCACTCAGAACCTGTTGGGTCAGGGTGTTCAGGCGTTCATTCGGATCGGAGGTGACGGTCGAGGAGACATAGCGCTCGGGAATCTTTTGTGGGTCGACCAGGATGGTTGTGGTTGCCCGGTAAACGTTGGGCAGCAGAGACACTATAACGATGCCGGCTATGGACAGCAGGAGCCATGCCAGGAAGACCACGCGGCCTCGTTCTTTCAGCGTCGCGAGGACTTGCTGGGGAGATATTCCTGAAGTGGCGGGTGCGGCTCGATGCTGATTCATTATTCTCCGTGAAGTTAAATCTCTATTGCTGAATGTGGCCCGAATCGGGGGCCCATGAAATTGAAAACGCCACGATATTGCGAGTGAGGGACGAACCGCCGAGACTACCCGTATAGTTTCGGTAGCTCAGCGCAGCATTTAACCCTCGCCCAAGACGACGTCCGAAGACTGCATCAAAGTAACTGCCTCCATAAGAAGAAGCAGCCGCGGACTTAGATGTCGACGCCGTGTTTATAACCGTGTCGCTGTTGAGATGGCTTACGTCGAAGCTGGCCGTGGACCTGGCTCCGATCTGACGCTGATATCCGGCGGAGACACCAGTCTGCCACAAGCCACCGCCCAGGTAAGAGACGGTCGGGAGCCGGGAAGTCTGGAAATAAAGTTGCGATGTAGCCGTCAGCCTCGTGCCCAGCGAGGCATTAAAAGACGCCCCTTGCTGACTCTTGCATGCCGAGGTATCAAATTGTGGGCCAGCGCTGATGGCGAAAACGGTGTCCTTCTGGATCTGCCACCGGACTCCAGCGCCTCCGCCGAAGCCGGCACAGTTGAGGGAGCCGTAGTAGTAGGCAGTTTGCCCGTAAGCGAGGAACGCCAGGCGGGGCGACAGACCGCGATTATAGCTAAACGAGTTGGTGGCCACACTGTTGCTTTCGCCGAGCCCCGAATAGCGGCTCAAGGTATCGGCCGCCGAAAAACTCAAGGTTTCCCGGTCTGACTTCGCGTAGTTCAGGGTGAAGGCGGCGTTGATGTTCGTTCCGGTTCCGGCGTTCTGGACATAGGCGGCTGCGGCGGGCCCAGTCCCGGGAACCCCGCCTACGACTACCGTTTGTTGCGGCCCCACAAACCGGGCGGAGTCCTGCCCGAAACTCGCGTTAGCCCGGCCGTCCATGCTCCAGCGTTGATTCAGACTGCTGACAACGCGAAACGAACCGATTTGCATGGTCTGTGTTCCATAGTTGCTTGCGGAATAGGTAATTATGGTTGGCTGGTACTGCACAAGGAGTTGTGTCCGCGGGGTGTTGCTTTGGAAACCAAGGTACGGGCTGACGGCAGACACCCCTGAGGAAGCACTGCTAGCCAGGTTGTCCGGATTTGTGTCCCATCCGACACTGACCGCGGAGCCAAGCAGGATGCGGCTCGCCCGGGTACTATCCATCGATATCAAGCCCGATCCGTCGAGCGATGCCGCGTATTCCGTTCTTGTCTCGGCATCGGTGGAGGCGTCAGCGGAGGATGCGCCGCTACCGAGGATCGAATAGCGCACGGCCGGCTCTGCGCCCTCCTGCGGCGAGGTTTGCGCGAACAGGCTTGCAGTGACCAAACCCGATGCGATCACGCTAATGAGCGTCATGAAGTCGCGCATACCGACAGGTCTACTTCCTAGCGGACGACAACAGTATCACCGGGCCGCAGGGTGATGTTCTGTGAGTCGTCGCCATTGATTGCGCTGCTGTAATTGAAGCGAAGTTTCTGGGTGTTTCCCTGGGCTTCGCGAATGATCAGGATGCCTTTGCGGTTTGCGTACGTGCTTAAGCCTCCCGCTTCGGCGATCAATTGGAGTACGGTGGTCGGCGCGAGCAGGGGATAACTCCCGGGCTTGCCGACTTGCCCAAGCACGAAGACCCGTCGACTGCGTATCTCAACGACGCTCACGGTCACTTGCGGGCTGACAACGTAGACGCTTAACCGTCTCGACAACTCTTCAGCCACCTGATTCGCTGTCATTCCAGCGACATGCACTTCTCCAAGCAGGGGGAGCGAGACGAATCCGTCCGGCCCGACGACGACCGACTGCGAGAGGTCGGTGTTCTTCCATACATTGACGTGAATCACGTCAGAAGCGCCTAGGACAAATTGAGACGGGCGTGGGGCTGTTGCCGGATCGGCAGCCGGTTGCGCGGAGGTGCGGGTGTCAGCAGGAGCCGCCAGCCCACTTGATCCTGCGTCGGCGAGAGTCTGGGCGTGGCACTGGGAACTGATGAGTCCACACCCAAGCAGCAACAGATTGATATAGCTCTTCATGGGATTTCCAGGCATAAGCGAAGGCAATGGCATGACCCATCAGAGCAAATGAATGGCCATCGGCCGACCACATTTCACGTGCTTATGGCGCAATCGAGCAGGATTTGGTGGGGAAAAGAACCAAAATCATGCAACGTCTTGCGCAGTATGCGAATCATTGCACCTTCGCTTTGCGCGGCCATGCCGTGGGAATCGCGTGCGATGGGGCTATGCCGGCTGCGGATGCCTCTGCAACATGTGGATAAGAGGGATAGGCGAGGCCCATGAGACGACGTTGGAGGCTGATCCGGCCTTGCGACTGACGAAATCTCCGGAGTTTATGGCCTGCGCTTTCGTGCGGTGGACCAGCAGTTTCGACTATCGGGCTGCGGGCTGATACTTCGAGGCGTCGCGCCAGCTCGCTGCGCATCGCTTTGCACAAACTGCGCTAGAGAGTTGCAAAGCCGGGGTGACACGCGGGCGCTCCAGGTTCCAAGTTTATTTGCGGATACAGACCTGCATGCTTCGTCTTGCGCCATATCGCTTGTAGAGCCCGCGCTGCAGGTTCAGGGGAAGACCGCGCAAAGCTGTGGCTATCGACGTGCTTTCACTGGGCCCAGGCTAAGTACAGAGCATCGAGTTTCAATGCAACGGGGCGATAGCCGTCCCGGTTCGGCAAACCGGATGCTCTATCAGGCAACGCGGAATGGAGTGATGGATGGGGCAAGAAAAGATCACGTTCGGAGTAGTCGGCTACGGTTACTGGGGACCAAACCTCGTCCGCAACCTGTTTGAGGTCGCGCGAGACGCAGGTGGTCGCGGTCAGCGATATGCGCGAGGAGCGGTTGAGCGCAGGTCGCCAGCCGGTACCCCTCGGTGGAAGTCACGACCGACTATCAATTACTGCTCGACAATCCGGAAATCGATGCTATTGCCATAGCGACCCCGGTCTCCAGCCATTATGAGCTTGCGCTTCGCGCCCTGCAACATGGCAAGCACGTGATGATCGAGAAGCCAATGACCTCGACATCGCAGCAGGCCATGCGCCTGATCGACGAGGCCGATCGCAGAGGGCTGACGATCCTGGTGGATCACACATTCGTCTACACAGGGGCCGTCCGCAAGATCAAGGACATGGTTGATTCCGGCAGACTCGGCGATATCGTACTACTACGATTCCACGCGGGTCAATCTTGGACTATTCCAGCACGACGTGGACGTCATCTGGGACCTCGCGGTTCACGATCTGGCAATTATGAACTACGTCCTTCCGTGCGCGCCATGCGCGGTGGCCGCAACGGGGATCAATCACGTCTTCGGGCGGACCGAAAATCTCGCGTATCTGACAATGTTCTTCGAGGAAAATCTGATCGCTCATATCAATGTCAACTGGCTTTCGCCGGTCAAAGTCAGGCGGACCCTCATCGGCGGCAGCAAGCAGATGATCGTCTACGACGATATGGAGCCGAGCGAGAAGGTCAAGGTATACGACAAGGGAATTACCCTCAGTCCCGGAACAGACACGCTGTACAACGCCCTGGTCGGCTACCGGTCAGGCGATATGTTTGCTCCGCAACTGGATGTCGCCGAGGCGCTCAAGGTGGAGATTCAGCACTTCGTCGATTGCATCCGGAGCGGCGCCGAACCGATTACAGGCGGCAGGGCAGGTCTTGCGGTGGTCCAGATTCTGGAGAGTGCCTCCCTCTCCATGAAGCAGCGAGGAAAGCTGGTCGAGTTCGAAAGAAGCGACCTGGCGGTATGCTCGGGAGCGGCGTGAGATGAACAACGCACTGTTGATAGAAGGCTCAGAGGTGTTCTCCTCCAGCGGGATCTCGGCGCCGCGACCGGAGAAGGAGTGGCGCGAGTTTTGCCGCATTTCGTCCGATGTGAAGTTGGGTGAGGGGGTGAAGATATTCGCGTTCGTGAATCTTTACGGCTGTTCTATCGGACAAAACACCAAGATTGGGACATTCGTTGAGATCCAGAAAAACAGTGAAATAGGGAAGAACGTCAAGATATCCAGTCATACGTTCATCTGCGAAGGGGTCGTGATCGAGGATGAGGTCTTTGTCGGTCACAATGTTTCGTTCATCAACGATAAATTTCCGCGAGCGGCTTCCTCGAGTGGAGAGCTACAGACGGATGACGATTGGCAGGTGGTTCGCACGGTCGTCAAGCGCGGCGCCTCGATCGGCACCGGCAGCACGATCCTTTGCGGCGTCACGATCGGCGAGCGCGCCATCGTTGGCGCCGGCAGCGTGGTCACGCGGGATGTCGAGCCTGGAGCGATCGTAGCCGGGAATCCGGCGCGGTTCCTGAGAAAGTCTGAGGGCGAATGAAGGTTCCATTTGTAGATTTGCGCGCGCTACATGACGGCATCGAGCCGGAACTCCAGGAAGTTTTTGCGCGAGTGTTGCGCAACTCATCCTTCGTCTTAGGCCCCGAGGTCGAGCGCTTTGAGGAAGAATATGCTGCGTACACGGGTGTCGCCCACTGCGTTGGCGTTAACACCGGTACGGCGGCTCTTCATCTTGTGCTGGCGGCACTCGAGGTTGGCCCGGGAGACGAAGTGATCACTGTGTCCCATACCTTCATCGCGACCGCCGAAGCGATTACGGCGGTGGGGGCGCGGCCAGTCTTTGTCGACATCGATCCTGTCTCTTTCACCATGGACGCGGCCATGCTGGAGAAGGTGATCAGCGAAAAGACGCGCGCCATTATCCCGGTACACCTGTACGGGCAGGTGGCAGACATGGATCCGATCCTGGAAGTCGCGAATCGCCACAAGATTCCGGTGATTGAAGACGCGTGCCAGGCGCACGGAGCAACGTACAGAGGGAAGAAGGCCGGATCGCTCGGCCTTGCCGGATGCTTTAGCTTTTACCCCGGGAAGAATTTGGGCGCGTGCGGGGAGGCCGGTGCAGTCACCACCAATGATGCCGACCTGGCGTGGCGCATCCGTATGTGGCGTGATCACGGCTCTTCGAAGAAGTATGAACATCAGTTTGCAGGCCACAACATGCGTATGGAGGGGATACAAGGCGGCGTCCTTTCGGTAAAGCTGCGACATCTCGATCGATGGAACGATCAACGACGCGATGCGGCGAAGCAATATGATGAGGCCTTCGCCCAGTCCGAGATTATCGCTCCCCGCGAGATGGACTACGGGCGCCACGTCTTTCATCTTTACGTCGTCCTGTCACAGAGTCGTGATGCCTTGCGACAGCGCCTGTCGGAATCCGGTATAGACTCCGGATTACATTATCCGATCCCGCTCCATCTGCAGAATGCCTACCGTTCTCTTGGTTATGGGCCAGGAGATTTTCCGGTCACCGAACGTATCAGTGGCTCGATTTTGTCGCTGCCGATGTACCCGGGCATCTCTGCTGAAGCAGTGGCCCACGTAGCGTCTGAAGTTGCGGAGGGCTGCTACGTCAGCTGAAACGAAAATCATTGAGAGCCCGGCGCCGCGCATGGTCGCCGCCGTCTTCGGCAGGTCCGAGATACAAAAGGACCCCGAATGGGAATGGGGCTACTCGGACCATCTGAAACTTGTCCATTCACCGGCGGACTTACTTGCGCTGTATTCGCGATATCGTAACGACGAAAGCGTCTTTGGGACTCAGTTGCGGAGGATACTCTTCCGCGCGCTGTGTAAGCGGGCCGGGAACGCCTTGCAGATCAGTCCGCAAGTTGTCGTCAAGCATCCCGAAACGATGGAGCTTGGAGACGCCGTCTTCATTGGAGCGCAGACTACGATCCAGGGGAGATTCGATGGAAGCTGCCGAATCGGCAACCGTGTCTGGATCGGTCCTCATGCTTATTTTGACGCGCGCTCACTGGTGTTGGAGGACTATGTCGGTTGGGGGCCGGGAGCCAAAGTGCTGGGGTCTTCGCATACCGGCGATCCGGTGGACATCCCGATTATCACCACGGCGCTCACCATCAAACCCGTAGTCATTGGATACGGAGCGGATGTGGGGACAAACGCCACCATCCTGCCCGGCGTGCGTGTCGGTGCTCATTCGATCGTAGGTGCGGGTGCGGTCGTCACGGTGGACGTTCCCGACTACGCTGTCGTTGGCGGGGTTCCCGCAAAGTTGATCCGATATCGCAAGTAGCCGTCGGTTCGTTTGGCCGGGAGTGCCCTGAGAACCAGCAGGCCTTGTTCGGAAACCAAGTCATGTAGAGGGTTAAGAGAGATGGAGAGATCTAGAGATGAACCGGATCGAAGGGACGACAATACTGATCACCGGCGGAGCCGGTTTCGTTGGCAGCGCGACCGCCGACCAGTTGCTCGACGCCGGGGCCGCCGAGGTCCGAGTGCTGGATAATTTTGTGCGCGGCAACCGGCATAACCTGGCAAAGGCCCGAGAGACGGAGCGGCTGGTGGTAATCGAGGGCGATATCCGCGATGCCGATGCCGTCGAAAGCGCTGTCGATGGCGTTGACTATATCTTCCACGAGGCAGCACTACGAATCACCCGCTGCGCAGAAGCTCCAGTGGAAGCAGTGCAGGTGCTGATCAACGGCACCGCCAACGTTCTCGAAAGTGCGGTGAGAAACAACGTGAAGAAGATCGTGGCTGCTTCTTCGGCCTCGGTCTACGGCAACCCTTCTTATCTGCCGATGGATGAAGATCATCCTTTCAATAACCGCACCCTGTATGGCGCAGGAAAAATCGCCAATGAGCAGATGCTGCGGGCCTACTATGAGATGTTCGGGCTGCAGTATGTGGCCTTCCGATACTTCAATCTCTACGGTCCGCGTATGGATCTGGACGGCGTCTATACCGAAGTTCTGATCCGCTGGCTGGACATGATTGAGGCTGGCCAGCCGCCTAAGATCTTTGGCGATGGTTCCCAGTCGATGGATTTCGTCTCGGTTGAAGACGCTGCCCGTGCGAATATCGCAGGGCTGGTTTCGGATGTTGCGGACGAGGTCTTCAACGTTGGCATGGGCGTTCAGACCACGTTGAATGAGCTATGCGACCTGCTCTTGAAGGTGTCCGGATCGTCGCTTCGACCCGAATATCACGAGGCGAGAAAGGTCAATAACGTTCAAGCGCGTCTGGCCGGGACGGAGAAGGCCGAAAGGATGCTTGGCTTTCGCGCACGCATTGATCTCGAGACGGGTTTACGAGGCCTGATCGAGTGGCGCAAAGAGGTCAAGGAGGAGATGGCGATTGCGGTCGGAGGTGCAGCATGAGCCTCTTGGCGGCGCCAGTATCCGCGATGATTCCTGTCGCGCGCCCTTTCATCGGAAGGGAAGAGGAGCAAGGCGTGGTCGATGTCCTTCGCTCGGGCTGGGTCACCCAGGGACCGCGGGTTGCTGAGTTTGAGGAGAGGTTTTCGTCCTATATTGGCTGCGCGCACTCGATAGCAGTGTCGTCCTGTACCACCGCGCTCCATCTGGCCCTGGCGGCGATCGGGGTGTGCGCCGGCGACGAGGTAATTTGTCCGAGTCTGTCTTTCATTGCGACTGCCAATGCAATCACTTATACGGGAGCGACAGCAGTCTTCGGAGAGATCGATCCCGAAACCTTTAACCTCGACCCCGACAAGATCGAGCATCTCATCTCGCCCCGAACCAAGGCCATCCTTGTCGTCCACCAGATAGGCCTGCCCGCGGCGATGGAGGCGTTGCTCGCCCTGGCAGCCAAACATGGACTTCCTCTGATCGAGGATGCTGCATGCGCCATCGGGTCTGAATACCGCGGCGAACTTATCGGCAAGCCGCTTGGAATCCTGGCGTGTTTCAGCTTTCATCCCCGAAAGGTCTTGACGACCGGGGAGGGAGGAATGATCACGACGAACGATGGCGAACTGGCGGCGCGGCTGCGGCGGTTAAGGCAACATGCGATGAGCCTGTCCGACGTCGTCCGCCACAACTCGACGCAGGTTGCGGCCGAAACTTATGACGAGGTCGGCTATAACTTTCGCCTGACAGATATGCAGGCGGCCGTCGGGCTGGCCCAGCTTCAACGCCTGCCGGAGTTTCTGGAGAGGCGGCGGTGTCTCGCCGCGCGCTACACCGCAGCCCTCTCCGGGCTACCCTGGCTGCAGGTGCCCGTTGTACCCGAGACCTGTCGCCCTAACTTCCAGTCGTATATGCCCCGCGTGATCGATGGCTTCGGAATGAAGCGCGACCAGATCATGCAGACGCTGCTCGAAAACAAGATTTCTACGCGGCGCGGCATCATGGCCATTCATCGGGAGGCGCCATATCGATCAGAACGTTGGGAGAGGTCCTTGCCGCTGACGGAGGCGGTTACGGATACAGGACTCATTCTGCCCCTCTTTCACCAAATGACGGAGAACGAACAAGACTATGTTACCGAATCAATTCGGGCTCTCGAACCATCGGTCTGAGCCCTGCCCGGGCCAGTCGGGAGCTGAGATCACTTGCCCGTGACTGCCGGAGTGTCAGGGTTCGCCAGTGCGCAGACGTTTGCGCATGTAATGACCGCCCTCTGCATACAGCCCATACCGTACTCGTGAGGTGTCGAGCCTAAGTTATCTACTGATCTGCGAATCAGCCCATGTCCTTACGCGGGGTTCGAGATATCCAGCATTCATCTGCGCGACAATCGCGATTGGATTAAGAGGTTACTGGTTGAACGTGTAACGGCCGAGGGCTGAAAGGGTCGTCATACATCCCATGGAGTGATGGACTTACAAACGCAGGTCCGTCATCAAGTGGAATGCCGCGGCGGAAAGCGGCCCGATGACTACTCTGCTTCTTGGAGTCAATAGCGGCGACCTGCGAACCTGTGTGCCCGATGCAGCCCTTTCAGCAACGTTGGCGGACGACAGTTCTCCTTGGCACACAACGTGCTTGCGCATACTCGACTCTTCAGGGAAGTGCTACCAAGTAAATCGAGTGCTGTAATTTCCCAGCCAACCAATGAACTTTAGGAAGTGAGAGATCATGTCGATGCTCAAACTGAAGCCAAGCTGCCTACGAGGTCTTGGCATGATCGTGATTGCGATGCTGGGTCTCGGTGGTCGGGCGCTTTCTCAATGCAGCGCTCCGGCAAACGCGATTGTCGCGGAGAATTGCCTCACGGGAACCGATTCCAGCGATTGGGACATCAATGGTCAGGGCACGGGCGATCTCACCATCCAAGGATTTGCTACTGACATCAGCGTGAACCAGGGCGGTACGATCTACTTCAAGATCGACACGCCAGCATCGGCCTATACCATCGATATCTTCCGTATGGGCTACTACGGGGGGATGGGGGCGCGAAAGGTGACCTCGATTACTCCGTCAGTGTCGTTGCCGCAGGTCCAACCAGCGTGCCTTAGCGATTCAGCGACTGGACTTACGGACTGCGGTAACTGGGCGGTGTCTGCTTCCTGGCAGGTACCAACTACCGCGACGTCGGGCATCTACTTCGCTCACCTCACGAGAAATGACACCGGCGGAGACAGTCACATAGTGTTTATTGTTAGAAATGATTCAAGCAAGTCGGACATCCTCTATCAAACCTCCGATCCGACCTGGGAGGCTTATAACTACTATGGCAATGGCAGCCTTTACGGCGCCGGCCAGCCGGTGTTTGGACTGTCCAACCGCACCTTTGCGGTCAGCTATAACCGGCCCTTTCTTACTCGTGGTTTCGCATCCGAATCGGCGACGTGGGTGTTTGGCGCAGAGTTCGCAATGGTGCAGTGGCTGGAGGCGAACGGCTACGACGTAAGCTACTCGACCGGTCTCGATTCGGCCCGGAATGGGTCGCTGATCCTGAACCACAAAGTGTTCATGGATTCAGGTCATGATGAATATGTTTCAGCCCAGGCACGCTCAAACATCCAGACCGCCCGGGATGCCGGGGTAAATCTGGCTTTCTTTTCGGGCAATGAACTGTTCTGGAAGACGAGATGGGCGAACAGTATCGACGGGACGAATACGGCATACCGCACCATGGTCTGCTACAAGGAAACGCTTGCGTTTGCCAAGCTGGACCCCGCCGATCCGCCCACCTGGACCGGCACGTGGCGAGACCCAACTTTCAGTCCGCCGGCGGACGGCGGGTTTCCGGAGAATGCGCTAACCGGAACATTGTTCAAAGTGAACGGGCCTGGAACTGACAATCCTGGGGACCTCACAATCAATGTCCCGCAGGCAGACGGACAGATGCGTTTCTGGCGCAACACAGTGGTCGCGACTCTTGCCGCGGGAGCGAGTTATGCGCTGGTGCCCGGCTCGCTTGGTTACGAATGGGACGTGGATTCCGATAACGGTTTTCGCCCTGCGGGGGCCTTCCATCTCTCCACTTCGACGTATCCCATCACTGAAGACTTGTTGCTCGATTACGGGGGAACTTACGGCGCGGGGACCGCGACCCACAACATGATGATGTATCGCGCTCCGAGTGGAGCACTGGTATTCGGCGCCGGCACCATTGACTGGGCCTATGGCCTGAATCAGAACCATGACAGTCCATTTGAGGACAGCCCCGCTCCGGACGTGAACATGGAGCAGGCGACGGTGAATCTGTTCGCAGATATGGGCGCGCAGCCGGCGACGATCCAGCATGGCCTGAGGCTGGCTACTAAGTCTACCGACACAGTCCCCCCACAATCGGTCATAACTTCTCCGTCGGTCGGGGCTAGTGTCAATAGTGGTACATCGCTCACGGTCACCGGGACGGCGACAGACACCGCGGGAGTTGTGGCCGGCGTGGAGTTCTCTGGAGATGGGGGAGCCACATGGCATCCAGCCACTGGGCGTGGCGCCTGGAGTTATACCTGGACGCCGACTGCGACGGGTTCCATCACGCTGTTGAGCCGCGCGGTTGACGACAGTGGAAATCTGGAGACCCCGGGCAGCGGAGTTCAAATAAACGCTTCACCGCAGCAGTGTCCCTGCACCATATTCGGCTCCAGTACGCCCACGAACGCCGATAGCGGAGATGGGAACGCGATTGAGGTCGGGGTCAAGTTCCGGGCAGATTCTGATGGGTCCATCGTCGGCGTCCGATTCTACAAGGCCGCCACCAACACAGGCACGCACATCGGACATATCTGGTCGGACACCGGGCAATTGCTCGGCTCAGCGACCTTCACGGCGGAAAGCGCATCGGGATGGCAGCAGGTAAACTTCGCGACGCCTATCCCCGCCACAGCCAACACCACCTATATAGCCTCCTATTTCGCGCCTTCTGGCCACTATTCTGCGGACTCATTCTTCTTTGAGCAGGCCGGCTCGGATGATCCGCCGCTTCATGCCCTGGCGAATGGGGTCGATGGCGGCGATGGCGTTTATGTTTACAACTCTGCGGGAGCCTTTCCAACATCTGCCTTCAATGCCACGAATTACTGGGCCGATGTCATCTTCACCTCGTCGAATACCTACGGTATCGGTGGCACGATCAGCGGCGCCGGCGGAGCAGGGTCGACGGTCATACTGAGTGGCACGGAGAACTTGTCCACAATTGCAGACACCTCAGGGAACTATGCGTTTTCCGGAGTGGTGAACGGGAACTACACAGTCTCTGTCAGTAATCCGGGAGTAAGCTTCACTCCACCGAGCCAAGCGGTAACGGTGGGTTTCAACTCAGCGTCGAATGTCAATTTCGTTGCGACGGTGACGAACCCGCTCGGCATCTCGGGCACGATCAGCGGCGGAGCGGGGGCGACAGTTACGCTGGGCGGTGCTGCAACCACCACCACTACCGCCGATTCTTCAGGAAACTACAGCTTCACCGGGCTGTTGGCGGGCCAGTATACAGTCACTCCGGCTGAAGCTACCCTGATCTTCGCGCCCAGCACGCAATCGGTTAGTCTCTCTGGTTCGAACGCGACTAACGTGAACTTCCAGGGACAGGTGTGCGACTGCATCTCGATCTGGCAGCCGTCGGATACTCCAACGGTTATCGACAGCGGTGACGGAGCCTCCGTTGAGTTGGGGGTCAGGATTACGGCGGACAGCCCGGCATATCTGACCGGTCTTCGGTTCTACAAAGCCAGCACCAACGTGGGTACGCATGTCGGGCATCTCTGGTCGAATTCCGGTCAATTGCTCGGGACGGCGACTTTCCCGGGGGAGACTGCGTCCGGATGGCAGCAGGGATACTTTGCCACGCCCGTCCTAATCAATGCGGGAACTCCTTATGTCGCTTCCTACTTTGCGCCGCAAGGGCACTACTCGCTGAGCACCGGCTATTTTGCCTCGTCCGGCAAGGACCAGCCGCCTCTGCACGCTCTCGAAGACGGAGTGAGCGGCGCGAACGGAGTATTCATTTACTCCTCCAGCGGAGCATTCCCGACGGGGAGCTTCAACTCCGCGAACTACTGGGTGGACGTTCTCTATGCGGCGCAGCCACACAACATCACGGGCAGCATTTCGGGTACAGGGGGCGCCGGAGCGACGGTAACGCTGAGCGGCCCCAGCCACGCTACAACCACTGCGGATGCTAATGGAAGCTTCTCGTTCAGCGGTGTCCTGGCGGGCTCTTATTCGGTAACTCCGAGTAGTGCGGGCTACGTCTTTTTGCCTGGATATCAAAGCGTCTCGATCTCACAGGACGACATCAGCGGGGTCAACTTTACCGTTCCGGCAATCTGCCCCTGCGAAACGGTTTGGCAGACATCAGCGACGCCAGCACTCATCGATGCGGGCGACCCGCAGCCGGTGGAATTAGGAACCAAAGTGCGCGCCGATTTCGACGGATACATCCTTGGAGTCCGCTACTACAGGGCGCCCACCAATACCGGCACCCATATTGGCAATCTCTGGGCGGCCGATGGCACCGGCTCTGCCGGAAGCGGTGAAACCGGGTCAGGCAGCGGGGCGGGAAACTTGCTTGCCACCGCCACGTTCACAAACGAGGCCTCTTCGGGATGGCAGCAAGTCATGTTTCCGAACCCGGTGCCGATCATAGCGAATACGACCTATATCGCTTCCTACTTCTCCCCGATGGGCCACTACTCCGCCGATTCCTCTTTCTTCACGTCGAGCGGCGTGGACAGCCCTCCACTGCATGCTTTGCAGAGCGGAGTGGATGGGCAGAATGGAGTCTTCTCGTATGGGGCGACGAGTACGTTGCCGACGATGAGCTTCAATGCCGACAACTACTGGGTCGATGTGATCTACGCAGCGACGACGACTCATACGGTTGCCGGCACTCTCTCGGGTCCGGCAGCAGCCGGAGCGACCGTCACGTTGAATGGTCCGACGATCGCCACAACCGTCTCCGATGCCAACGGCAATTTTAGCTTCAACGGTGTCGCAGACGGAAGCTATACGGTGACCCCGAACGCGCCCGGAATCGTTTTCAATCCATCGAGTCAGGCGATTGTCATCAGCGGTGCACATGACCTGGGGATCAGCTTCGCATCGTCCGTGGTCGGATATGCGGTCTCGGGCATTGTGGTGGGAGCTCCCAGCATTGCAGTGACGCTCGCCGGCGCCACGACGCAAACCACCATCGCCGATTCCTCTGGAAATTTCAGCTTCATGACCGTTCCCAACGGGGGCTACACGTTAACTCCAGCAGGCCCCGGGTTTATCGTGAGCCCCGCTAGCCAGAGCGTGACGGTCAACGGCGCTCCGGTGAGCGGCCTGAACTTCAGCGCTACGGTGCAGCTCTATTCGATAAGTGGAACGATCAGCGGAGGGGGCGGAGCAACCGTCACTCTCAATGGTCTTTCGACGCTGACGACGACGGCGGACTCATCCGGAAACTACAGCTTCACTGGCCTCACCGTGGGCAATTACACGGTGACTCCGTCGATCTCGCCGGGTGTGGTCTTTAGTCCGGGCAGTCTCGCGGTCGTGCTCAATGGGAGCAACGCATTCGGAGTAAATTTTGCCGTTCCGCAGAACTGCCCGTGCGACACGATCTGGCCATCCACTGCCAGTCCCGGCGTCAGCGGACGGGGGAAATACTGACTCGGCTGAGGTGGGTGTGAAGTTCCGCGCCGATGCGGACGCTTACATCACCGGGTTGCGCTTCTACAAGGCAATCGCGAATACAGGAACTCATCTCGGCCGGCTATGGTCGTCGTCGGGGACGATGCTGGGTAACGCGACCTTCATCAATGAAAGCGACAGCGGCTGGCAGCAGGTATTCTTCTCATCGCCGATTCCAGTGACTGCGAATACGACGTATGTCGCCTCATACTTTGCGCCGGTAGGGCATAATGCGGCGGATCTGTTGTACTTCGCCAATTCTGCCACCGATGCTCCGCCGCTTCACGCTTTGATGGACGGCTTCGATGGCTCGAACGGCGTCTATTTGCTCACGTCCGCGGGCGGATTCCCGACAACTTCTTCCCAGGGAAATGCCATCAACTACTGGGTCGATGTCATCTACACGCCCACGACGACCTATAGCATTACCGGCAGTATCTCGGGTGCAGGCGGTCCCGGAGCGACAGTCTCCCTGAGTGGAGCTTCGACCGCGACCACTACGTCTGACGCCTCCGGCAACTTTGAATTCGATGGTTTGCAAAACGGATCCTATACGATTGCGCCGGCCCTGAGCGGCTACTCGTATAGTCCTGCTTTACAAACCACGACCCTCACGAGCGGCCACGCACTCGGGCTGACCTTCGCTTCAAGTGCAGCGGCGAGCTATTCCATCACAGGTTCAATCAGCGGGTCCGGTGGCAGCGGCGCGACCGTGACCTTGAGTGGGAGCGCGTCCGGTACGGTGGTCGCCGGCAGCAATGGGTCTTTCTCGTTCCCCGGGTTGGCAAATGGAACCTATACAGTCGCTGTCAGCAACTCTGGATTCGTTTTCACGCCGCCCAGCCAGGCGGTGACCGTCAATGGAGCGAACACCGCGGCAAACTTCTCGTCCGCAGCGCAGACATACACTCTCTCCGGGACAATTAGCGGACCAGGCGCAACTGGAGCGACCGTGACCTTGAGTGGGAGCGCGTCCGGTACGGTGGTCGCCGGCAGCAATGGGTCTTTCTCGTTCCCCGGGTTGGCAAATGGAACCTATACGGTCGCTGTCAGCAACTCTGGATTCGTTTTCACGCCGCCGAGCCAGGCAGTGACCGTCAATGGAGCGAACACCGCGGCAAACTTCTCGTCCGCAGCGCAGACATACACTCTCTCCGGGACAATTAGCGGTCCGGGGGGCAGCGGAGCAACCGTCACTCTCAGTGGCAACGCGAGTGCAATCAGCGTCGCGAACGCTGCCGGAGCCTTCTCGTTCGCCGGACTTGCCAACGGTGCTTACACCGTAGCTGCCGCGAACGCCGGCTACGTCTTCACGCCAGCGAGCCAAGCCGCCGCAGTCAATGGCGCGAATGCATCGGTCACCTTTTCATCGGCGGTACAGACATTCAGTCTGAGTGGGACTATCACGGGGGCGGGGGGCAACGGCGCTTTGATCACGGTAAGCGGCACATCCACCGCCACCACTACCGCCAACGCCTCCGGCGCTTACACCTTCTCTGCTCTTCCTCAGGGCTCCTATACGGTCACGCCCAGCAAGACTGATTACCTCTATACGCCGACAAGCCAGGCGGTCACGCTCACTGCCAACTCGACAGCCAACTTCACATCGGTGCGGACCTTCAGTATCTCGGGGACGATCAGCGGGGCGGGGGGCAGCGGCGCCACAATCAGCGTAACCGGCACAGCAACGGCAACTGCGACGGCAAATGCCTCCGGCGTTTACTCGGTCACCGGATTGCCGAAGGGCAGCTACACGATCACGCCCAGCAAAGCGGGAGGTTTTACCTTCACGCCTGCCAGTCGGAGTGTCACAATCAATGCCTCGAACCTCACCGAGAACTTCAGCTCCGCACAAGTCTTCAGTATTACCGGAACGGTGAGCGGTCCCGGAGGGAACGCCACTACAATGAAGCTCTCCGGTGCGGCGACGGCGACGACGACCACGAATGCTTCCAGCCAATACACCTTCACCGGACTGGCAGAAGGGACGTACACGGTGACGGCAAGCAAAACCGGATTTGCATTTACGCCGCCTAGCCAATCGGTCACAGTGAGCACCACCAACGGAACGGCAAACTTCACTTCCGCTGTGCAGACCTTTACCATCTCCGGCACCATCAGCGGCGCTGGCGGCAACGGAGCGACCGTCAGCCTCTCCGGTGCCGCAAACGCACTCGTAACCGCGAACGCATCGGGGGTCTACACGTTTACTGGCGTGGCCGCCGGGACGTACACGATCACGCCCGCGAAGGCCGGCTACTTATACACGCCAGCCAGCCGGAGCGTCACTGTGAGCACTGGGAATGTCACCGGCAATTTTACGTCGGTGGCCCAGACCTATAGCCTGTCCGGGACTGTGACTGGTGCGGGAAGCAGTGGAGCTACCGTGAAGCTGAGCGGAGTGTCTAACGCAAGCACGACGACCAACGCCTCGGGAGCCTATTCCTTTACCGGGCTCGCGAACGGTAGCTACTCGGTTGCGGTAAACAAGTCTGGATACGTCTACTCCCCGGCGACCCAGGCGGTAACGGTGAGCGGAGCCAATACAACCGCCAACTTCAGTTCGGTGACGCAGACCTACAGCATTACCGGCACGATCAGCGGCGCCGGTGGTAGTGGAGCGAGCGTGAAACTGGCTGGCTCGGCGACGGCAACCACGACCGCCAACTCGTCTGGCGTGTACACATTCACGGGCTTGGCAAACGGCGTCTATACCGTCACTCCGAGCGGTTCGGGACACACCTACTCCCCGGCCAGCCAGATGACGTTCATCTTTTCTGGCAACGTTAAGGGACTTAATTTCACGTCCAAGTGAGATGGCTCCTGACCAGTCGCGCCGTATTGGCCACACTGCGGACTACGGGGAGGGTATCGCCACTGTCGACTCGTTCGAAGCCGTGCTTAGGGCACCGTCGCTGGCCACGCTCTTGATTTCATAGCTGTAGCTCGAACCGCTTGCCACCGTGGAGTCTGTATATGAGGTCTGCACGCTCGGAGACGAGTTGAGCAGCACAAAGGTTCCGCCGCCCAAGGCACGATAGATGTCGTATCCGGTAATGGAAACCGGAGAGCTGGCTGGGGGGCTCCATGAAAGAGAGACCGAGTGCTGGATGGGGACGCCGGCGCCGCTCAATGCTACAGTGATCGTACTGCTTTGGGCCGAGTTGCTCATGATCGTCATCAATCCGGTGTCCGCTGCCGTAGCGGTGGGTTTGAACGTAACAACGAGGCTGGCAGTTGTGCCTGGACTAAGAGTTAGTGGGTAAGTGCTGCCTGCGACTGTAAAAGCGCTTCCTGTTTCCGTCTCGGAGGTGATCGTCAATGGGGAAGTCCCGATCGAGCTTATCGTCAGCGACTTGGTTGCGGAAAAGCCGTCGGTAACGTTGCCGAAAGCCACGCTCGAAGCACTCAAGGCAATCTGCGCCCCCTTCGCTGCCCCAGTACCGCCGAGGGCGACCGTGGTCACGCTTGCATTCGCGGCGTTGCTATCCACGGTTAGTTTTCCGGTGGCCGCGCCGGTCGAGGTGGGATCGAACTGTACCTGAAGCGTCAGTGAGTGTCCCGGTGCGAGGGTGACTGGAAAGCTGCTCGCCTCGAGCGCGAAGCCTGTTCCGGTCAGCGACGCGGAACTGACCGTCACTGCAGAGGTCCCTATGGAGCTGAGCGTCCACGGCTTGGTCACGACGGTTCCATCTGTGACGGTGCCGAAGCTCAGGCTGGCTGCGCTGGACTGTACCTCCATACTGGGCGCAGGAACGATTTCGCAGATGCTGAGATTGTATCGGTCTGTGGTTGGTGCTGAATCGCCCAGCGTTACCTCTGTCCCTGTGACCGGGATAGCAGCCGTAATTTGCTGCACCCAATAGGTGTCTCCTGTGGGCGACAAATCCTGATGTACGACGGTTTGTCCAGCGCTGGGGTTTCTGGAAATGGCCTCGTCGTAGTCGTCACCCACACCCACGACCACGGAACCGTTGTGCGTCGATATCACGCTGGCGGAGGGTGCCCCCTGACTGCTATTGCCTGTTCCGACCGCGCCGATCGCGCCCGAACCGTTCGTGCCGGTCGAGTTGACTCCACTAAACGTCATAACGGTAATCGAAGACACGACGCTTTGGGACAGTTGCGCCGCCACGGATATTGCCGACAGCCGCGAGGGTGCAAAGGCACGCCAGATCTCGGCTGTTCCTTCCTGGGCGTTGGTACGAATCACGCGAGTCCAGACAAGCCCACCACCGGTTACCGAGTTCACCGACGTATTCGGAGATCCCAGCGAGTCTGCCGAGATGAATGCCAGCAAAAGCTCGTCGCTGGAAGCCGTCGAAAACTGAGGGGCTGTCACTGTCGCTGAGGCGGTGTTCTGGTCCTTGCTAACTCGAGCGTCGACGGCAATGCTGGCCGAGGCCCGCAGGCAGGCCAGAGCCAGAATCAAGCAGGCGAGCAGCCGGCCAGTGTGAGATTTCGCGCCAGCTCCACGGAGTGTTGATGAAGGAGAGAAAGCAGGAAGGTTAAATCCAGAGCCGTGTTCCGTAGGGAAAGCAAGATGAGCAGCGACCGCAACATCATGAGAAATCTTCACAGATCCACCACCTCGCAAAAAAGGCAAAACTTCCATCGTTCAGCAGATCAGAAGAAAAATGAGGCCGATGTCCTGTCGGGAGCTACGTGCGACCGGTTTCCCACCCCTTCGTAGCGACTTGATGGGCAGGACTAGCCGATGCCTGCCACTCTATGGATGGCAGGTCGTCGATGTTCATGTCGCGATCTTCTGCGTCATTTGGGGAAAAGCGGAGAACAGTTATCAGCCGTTGCAATGACTTTCGGTTGCACAACGGCAATCTTTAAAAAACTTGAATAATGTTTCTAGCTGTTCTCCAAATCGTACATGGAAATCGATTCGGGCGCAGGGAATTACGCTGCCCGGTCCGTTTTTGGGACGGAAATTTACAGTGAGCCGCTTGCCTAGACTAACTGAGACCGGGCAGCGCGTTTCCGCGCCGCTGCGCGATCGTATCGACGATGTGTCGCCCGATTGCGAGCGAGGCGGTAGCCGCGGGGGACGGTACGTTACACACATGCAGGATTCCGTCGGCAGAGGCAAAGTGAAAGTCGTCGATCAGTCGTCCATCTCTGCCGATTGCCTGGGCCCGCACCCCAGATCCTCCCTCAACCAGATCTGAGGCCTGCAGTTCGGGGATAAGGCGTTGCAGCGAACGAAGAAATGCTGCCTTACTCCATGACCTGTGATATTCATCCAGCGAGGTCTTCCAATATTTGGCCGCCATGAGCCAGAAGCCCGGGAAAGTCGCGTACCCAAATATGTCGCGCACGGCAAAGGAGGTCTTCGAATATCCCTCCCGTTTCAAGGCGAGGACGGCGTTGGGCCCTGCCTCAATCCCCCCCCCGATTCGACGCGTAAAGTGGACGCCGAGAAATGGAAGTTGCGGGTCAGGAACGGGATAGAGCAGTCCCTTCACGTAGTGCTCTTTTTCGGGGGCAATCTGGTAGTACTCTCCACGAAACGGAACGATCGCGAGATCCAGCCTGACGCCGGCCATCCGTCCTACGCGATCACTTTGCAGGCCGGCGCAGTTCACCACGAAATCCGCCTGAATTTCGCCCTTGGTGGTTTCCACGATCGATAGGTCATGGCTGCGGCGTATACCGAGGACCTTCCGCGAAAGGAGGATACTCCCGCCCCGCTCAGCAATAATGTCAGCGTACTTTTCGGCGACCCGTCTGAAATCCACGATTCCTGTTTGCCGAATCCGAATTCCTCGCAGACCGGCAGCGTGGGGTTCAAACTCCCGAATTTCGTCCGCGGAGAGCATTTGCAATCCTTGCAGCCCATTTTCGACACCTCGGCGATGCAACTCGTCGATGCGAATGCATTCTCTTTCACTGGTTGCAGCAATGATCTTTCCGCACAGTTCGTAGGGCACTCCTGTTTCCTGGCAGAATCGCGTGAGTGCGGCCGCGCCCTCGATACAGAGTCGAGCTTTAAGAGTTCCCGGTTTGTAGTAGATGCCGGAGTGAATGACTCCACTGTTGTGGCCACTCTGGTGGCTCGCCACTTCCGACTCCTTCTCGACTACGACGAGAGAAGTGCGCGGACTGCGCGTCACGAGTTCGAGGGCGGTGGCCAGGCCTACGATGCCCGCGCCGATGATAACTACGTTTACTCGGGGAGTCATGATGGAGATGCCTGGCGAGGAATGACCAAAGAGTGCGATTCAGCGTTCTTGAATCGATCGACTATAGCACGGATGTAAGGACGCGCTCGGAGAGGCGCCACCGGGGAAACAACTCGCGTCCATCTTGAAGCCGGGGGCCCCGAATGTCTCGCAAAGTTGATCGCAAATAGCCCCTGGAAAATAGTATCGGGCCGAGAAAAGAAGGCTGATACCGAGGGATCCGGTGGTTACCTAAGTGCCCGGGTAACTAGCTTGGATTGGGCAGTAAAATATGCCCAGGAGGACTGATGGAGAGCGGAGTGATGCCGAGTTAAATGTATGAAAATAAGACGGTTGTTGTCTCCTTTTTGCTGTAAGGGCAAAAATATACCATCTATGCAACTTCTTGTTGACAATTCATTGTGATGCCATTAGATTTTGTCTGCTTAGGAATTGCGGCATGACGTCGAACGACCGCAATTTTGGCATCAGAGCGTAAGTGCACCGCATTACTAGACCGCACGAGAAATGGTCATAGTGCTCGCTCTTAGTGATGTAAACCTTTCGCACTCCGGATGAATACCCGTTGTAGTCCTTGGTAGCAGTTTCATAGGCCCAAGCGGAAAACCAATGAGTAGAGCCGACCTCGATAGCTATCGTGGTGCGGTCAATAGCCTTGTCTTTAGCGATAAGACCTGTCTTTAGCAGTAGCGGATGTACTTTCCCGAGGTGTGCGGATGTCGCAGTGTGTAAGAATTATGGTCATCAGCGAAGATGACTGTGTGCGGAGCTTGCTCGAAAGTTCTCTTGCAGCGGAAGGACATCAGGCGATATGCGTTTCTACCTCGCGGGATGCTGTTGCCTTGTTGAATCAAGACGGAGCGGTGAATCTTGTTCTCCTCGATGCAGCGAAGAGTACGGCGAAGGAACTGCTCTTTTCCCCCTCCCTCCTGCAGGCGATCTCCAGCGAGAAGCTCTGCGTCCTTTCTGAAATAGGGGACACGTCTTGGAATAGCCTCGTAGACAAATGGAAGATCACCAAGATCCTGATCAAGCCGCTATTGCGCTGGGACATAGAAAAGCTTGTTTCCAGCTCGATTCCGGCTGGTACCACCCCCCTCGAGGCTCTCATAGATAAAAGCAGCGATGCCGGAATGCACGTGGAAGAGTTGGGCAACGGCAGCTTCTTCCTGGCGGCATCCCCGGCGATGAAAAGGATATACGAGAACATCCGCATTCTCGGGCCCATCGATCATCCGGTACTGATCCTGGGAGAGAGCGGCGTCGGCAAGGAGATCGTCGCCCGGATGCTCCACAAATATCATGCTCGGGCTGACAAGAAATTCCTCAACGTCAACTGCGCAGCGCTGCCGAGTGAACTGCTGGAGAGCGAACTCTTCGGTTACGAGGCGGGGGCATTCACCGGGGCAGTCAAAGCCAAGCCGGGCAAGTTCGAGCTCGCCAACAAGGGCACGATCCTGCTCGATGAGATCGGGGAGATGAGTCCCCAGATGCAGGCCAAGCTCCTTCATGTCTTGCAGGACGGTTCCTTCAGTCGCCTCGGAGGCCGCTGCTCGACGCAGGTAGACGTCCGTGTGCTTGCGGCCACCAATATCAACATGGAAGAGGCGATTGCCGCCAAGTGTTTCCGCGAAGACCTCTATTACCGGCTCAATGCCTTCACGATCACCGTTCCTTCGCTCCGCGATCGCCGGGAAGAGATTCCGCTGTTGATTGAGCAGGCGATCCGCCGTCGAGAGCTTGACCTGGGTGAGGAACAGTTTCGCTTCTCCAGTCGCATGATAGAGGCTGCGCAGGAATATCACTGGCCTGGCAATCTGCGCGAATTACGTAACTTTGTCACTCGGACGGTAGTGCTTCAAGACGAGAAATCCGCATATGAGGAATTGAGAAGCAAGACTCAGCCAAAAATCCCTCGCGCCAGCGACGGCACTCCGATGCGAAGGTCCTCCGATGTAAAGATTCAGAACGCGGCGGGAATGAAGGACGTGGTGAGCGGAGTCACGCAGCAGACAGAGGCGCGGATGATCCAGCAGGCTCTCACTGCGTCGGGCTGGAATCGCCGGCGCGCGGCTACGGAATTGAACATAAGCTACCGGACCCTACTGTACAAGATTCAGCGCCATGGCCTTTCAGCGTAGCTGAGCCGCGGAGATGTCTATGGGTCCTGGTCGCGTAGACAACGGCCGTCTTGAACCGATGCCTAGCGACGGGCTGCGATTTTAAGTTCTGGCGCGAGCATTGGTACAGCCCGAGCGGTAGTGCCCATACAATCTCTGCTACCGCGCGCATAATGACCTGCCGACCTTGACGCAGCGTTAGACATGACTCGACGTGAGCGAGCTCTGCACGACGAAAGCCAATCGCTGGGCGGATCCTAGAGCTTTCGATCTATTGCCTCGCGCACGAAAGGGCTCTACGTCTTGAGTGCTTGGGCTAAGAAACACCAAACCAACGTAAGCCTCCCCTCCGGAAGAGGTCCTCGGGCGCGCCCGCCGATCATCGAATTCAAGACCTTTTCAAACGAATTGAGCCCAAGAAACCGCTCGCTCCCGGAATTCACAACGTTCCGCGAAGGACCAATTGAATCCCTGCGTAGGCTGGTACGCGTGCGCGAGCGTCGGCTAATTAATGGGCAGGCGGTTGTGATGGCGAAGGCCGATGCAAGACCCTTACCGACGGAACCTTTCCGGGGACGCTTCGGGGGCGATAGAGCATTTATGCAGGTGCAAAGTGAGGCGAAAAGGGTATAGCTTCAAAAACTCAGCATCTATGTGAATTCTCTGAACGATTATGAGTTTTGCACAGCCCATCCAAAACGAGCCAAATACGCCTGGTTAGCCCTCTCAAGGCGGAGAGTACGGGTTCGATCCCCGTTGACGCTACCAATCGAATCCCAAAACTAAAGAAATGGATTATTGATCTGAAGACTGCCGAACTTCTGTCCGTGCTGCATGTCTTCGCTGAGCAGCATCTCGCATTCCGCTTGCAGCGCCCCTGCAACGATCAGCGAATCGTACCAGGAGAGTTTGTTCCGCGAGTGCAAATGCAGCGCTTCCAGGTAGAGTGCCGGTGACGAATGAACCGCAAGCATGGGTCGTAGAGTAACCGCGAAGTATTGTTCGGCCTCAGCGCCGCTCATCGGGCTGGTGAATCGCCGCAGGGCGACATTGAAAAACTCCTGAACGACCTGAAAACTAATCACGCCTTTCTGAGTTGCCAGAGATCTTCGAATGAGCTGAGTGGCTAGTCGAGCCTTGGCTGGCGCTGTCTGGTGAAAGGAATAGACGAAGATATTCGTGTCGATGAAGAATCTACCGTCGCTCATTCATCTCGTCTCGTGTGAAATGCCTTCCCGCGTCGACATGTCGGAGGCGCTTCATTAATGCGTCGAAACTCTGTGCGTCTCCGGTGCTGGATGTGAAGCTCTCCAGCCACTCGCGAAAAGCAGCGTTAAGCGTGGTCCTCTGGGCCTGCGCAATCAGCCGGGCTCGCTCAATCAAATCTTCGTCGGCACTTAATGTGACATTTTTCATACTGAAGTAGTGTACACTATTTTCGTGTAATCCCAATGATCAAGCTCCTCCTGCCTGCGGCGATCTTCCTGATGATGGTCTCCATCGGCACGAGCTTTCGCACCGCGGAAATGTGGGTGAATCTGCGCCGGATGAGCCCGTGGATGTGGCTGCGACTGCTGCTCGCCGTCTTCATCATCCCCCCGGCGCTGGCTCTCGGGCTCGCGCGTCTCTTGCCACTGACTCTCTCCGAAACCGGCGGCCTCTTCCTGATCGGCGTCGCTCCCGGCGCGCCGCTGCTCACTCGCAACGTCGCCAGGCGTGGCTTCGACGCCCAGCTCGCCGCCGTCTACCAGGTCTGGGCCGCGCTGCTCACGCCCATCATGATTCCGTTGCTCGTCTACGCAGCCGCAAAGCTCTATGACCGGGATGTCTGGATTCCCCCCGTCGTCCTCCTCAAGCAAGTCGCCGAAAAGCAATTCCTCCCCCTGCTCGCCGGAATGCTGCTGATGTATTTCGCCCCAGCCCTTGCAACCCGCATCAGGCCGGCACTGAACGGCATTGGAAATACAATCCTGTTCGCATTCATGGCCATTGTCATCTTCAAAATGAGAGCGCAGCTGGCCCACATCACTCCCTGGGTTGCGGTCGCCGTGTTCGTGCTCGCCGCCGGCTCAATGGCGATCGTTCCGTGGATCATGCAAACCGAAGCTCTTCGCGATCAAACCCTCTCGATCTGCAACGCCAACCGCCATGTCGGCTTGGCGCTCCTGCTCTCCGGCCAATATCTGCACAGCAAAGACGCGCTGCCAACCGTTGCCTGCTATGCGCTCATTGCCCCGCTGGTAATGTGGCTCTCGGCCAAGCTCTACAGCGCCCGCTCCGGTGCCGCCCCCGAACCTGCATCCTGAGGCGGCCTCTATCCAACATGGATGCAGTGATATAAAGGAGACTCCTTGCGGCGGTCGACGGATCTCACCCGGCCCGCCGCTTTTAGTTCGATCTACGAGTTATAGCGGAGATGCAATGGGCAAGGCGCCGGTGCA
The DNA here is from genome assembly GCA_963790505.1 of uncultured Acidobacteriaceae bacterium. Classification (GTDB taxonomy): domain Bacteria; phylum Acidobacteriota; class Terriglobia; order Terriglobales; family Acidobacteriaceae; genus Acidisarcina. The sequence continues at coordinate 462,070 of CAWBOT010000005.1, forward strand.
GCGTTTCACGTTCACCAACAAACAAAGCGCGTCGAACAAGATGCCCCGCCAGATCAACCGCAACCTCATTTTCAATCTGGTCCGTGCCAGGCAGCCGATCTCCCGCGCCGACCTCGCGAGGGTATCGCAGCTCCAGCGCAGCACCGTCTCGCTCATCGTCGAAGAGCTGCTCGCCGAGCGCTGGATCGTCGAAGGCTCCATGGGCCAGCTGCCCCGCGGCCGCCGCCCTACCTTCCTGCACCTCAACGACGACCGTGGAGTCATCGCCCTCGACATCCATCCTTCGCAGACCACCCTCGCCGTCGCCGACCTCGGCGGCAAGATCGTCGCGCAAAGCCTGGTCGTCCTTCCCGAAAACCCGAAGAAGGTCATCGCCGCCATCGTCGACGCCATCCGCAAGATGATCGCCGCCAACAGCGAACGCTCCTTCGACGGCATCGGCATGAGCCTGCCCGGCCGGCTCGACATCCATCTCGAGAAGCTCATCTTCGCGCCGAATATCGACTGGCCCATCGGCAGCATCAAGGCGCGCGTCGAGCAGGCAACCGGCCTGCCCGTCGCCGTCGACAACGTCGCCAACGCCTGCGCGCTGTCAGAGGTCTGGTTTGGCGACAGCGACGGCACCCACGACCTCGTCGCCGTCAACGTCTCTGAGGGCATCGGCACCGGAATCTTCGCCAACGGCCGCATCCTGCGCGGCGAAGCCGGCCTCGCCGGCGAATTCGGCCACGTGCAGATGGACCCCGACGGCCTCGCCTGCGGCTGCGGCAACCGCGGATGCTGGGAGACCATCGCCTCCAACCGCGCCGGAGTTCGCTACTACGCCGAGATCTCGAAGAAACCGCCGCTGCCCTTCGATGCGGTCTTGAAGCTCGCCCAGGCAGGCGACAGCCCCGCCAGGAAAGCGCTCGACAAGATGTGCGTTGCGCTCGGGCGCGGCATTCGCATGATCGCCTCCGCGCTCGCGCCCAGCGAGATTGTCGTCGTCGGCGACATCACCACCGTCTGGTACATGTTCGGGCACGTCGTCGAGGCGGAGATGCGCCGCAACCCGCTCGTCCGCGTGCCCCGCCTACGCCCCGCCCACGACGGAAGCAAGGCCCGCCTCCGCTCCGCCGTCGCCCTCGTCATGAACGACAACCTGCTCTAACTCCTGAACAAATGTCATCCTGAGGCGCAGCCGAAGGATCGCCGCAATGCCCAAGTCAACACCAAAGGCGTCAAGTCTCCTAACAAATGTCATCCTGAGGCGAAGCCGAAGGATCTGCAGTCTGCTTGAAGTCGCGCCGCAGGCGCCCCGGTGGAAGCCGAGGGCTTTAGCCCTCGGAAAAAGAGCAAGACACGAAGGCCTTTAGGCCTGGGCTCTCGTTTCAATCTCCACGAAAAAGGGGTGCCCCATTCTTCGCGTTCTTGGCGAAGGGTGGGAGAGGATCAAGAGCCCCCGTCCTCACCTCCCAATCACCACAATCGCCAGCATCAAAAACAAATGTCATCCTGAGGCGCAGCCGAAGAGCCTGTCCTGAGGCGGAGCCGAAGGAACCTGCGGTTGAAAGCCCGCACCGCCACCCAGACGCGGGTCATCCTTGTATCTCTAAGAGAGCGACAGTAAGAGTAGGAAACTGTTGTGGTGGGGAGTCGAGCGATCGACTCCCCGCGGGCGGACGGCTCCCGTTCATCCTGTGGTGATCACTCACCGACGCTCAGCCCCGGGACCGCTGCCCAAGTCACGTACGACCGAACAGTCGCATGACAACTTCCGTCGCACATACAAGGCAGGTTACCGTGACACGCATCATTTGTGGAGTGGATATCGCATCGTCTTCTCTGGAGGCGCGCCTCGGCCGCCAGGGCGCCCTCACCTCGTTTGCCAACAACCCGGAAGGCATCGCCCAGCTGGCCGCCTTCTGTCACTTCCATCAAGTCGAGCTGGTCGCCATGGAAGCCACCGGCGGCTATGAGCGCCAGGCCTTCGCCGGCCTCTCCCAACAAGACCTCCCCGTCGCCATCCTGAACCCGCGCGCCGTACGCCGCTTCGCCGAGAGCATGGGCCGGCTGGAAAAAACCGACGCCATCGACGCTGGCATGATCGCCTGGTATGCGGAGGTCAAGCAGTCCCCGCCGCTATGTCTGGCCCCCGCCTCGCAGCTTCATCTGCGCGCCCTGGTCACGCGCCTGCGCCAGCTCACCGAAATCCGCACCGCCCAGCTCAATCAGCAGCGGTTGATCACCGACGGCAACGTCGAAGCCTCGTTCACCGAACTGCTCGCCGTGCTGAACCGCCAGATCGAGCAGCTGGCCACCGCCATCGCCACGCTGATCCAAACCGATCCGCTGTGGCGCGAACTCGACCACGCCTTCCGCTCCATCAAAGGAGTGGCCGACCGCACCGTCGCCCGGCTCATGGCCGAGATGCCGGAGATCGGAACGCTCTCCAACAAAACCATCTCCAAGCTGGCCGGCCTCGCGCCCCTGGCTCGGGATAGCGGCAAACATCAAGGCAAGCGCCGGGTCCGCGGAGGACGCGCCGCGGTACGCGAAATCCTGTTCATCGTGGCCAGCGTGGTGGGCCGCTACGAACCCGACTTCATCGCCTTCCGAGAGCGCCTCGCCGCCGCCGGAAAACCTCCAAAAGTCGTCCGCATCGCGCTCGCCCACAAGTTGCTCGTACGCCTCAACGCCAAAGCCAGAGAAGTCCGGCAACGCACCACCTCCACCCCATGTCCCGGCCCAGCAGCTCTTGCCATGACCGCCTAAAAACAGCACCAGCCGCAGCCGGGGTTGTGGAAAAGGATGAAAACAGCAGCACCGTTTTCCATCCTTTTCCATAACTCAACCTTGACAACTACAGACAGTCGCTGAGGCGCAGCCGAAGGATCTGCAGTCTGCTTCAAGTCGCGCCGCAGGCGCCCCGGTGGAAGCCGAGGGCTTTAGCCCTCGGAAAAAGAGCAAGACACGAAGGCCTTTAGGCCTGGGCTCTCGTTTCAATATCCACGAAAAAGGGGTGCCCCATTCTTCGCGTTCTTGGCGAAGGGTGGGAGGATCAAAGGCGTCGTCCTCACCTCACAACCACACAATGGCCAGCATCAAGAACAAATGTCATCCTGAGGCGAAGTCGAAGGACCTGCAGTTTGCTTCAACTCGCGCCGCAGGCGCCGCCGGTGGAAGCCGAGGGCCTCAGCCCTCGGAAAAAAGCACACGACACAAAGGGCCTTTAGGCCCGGCCCCCCCTCAATCCCCACAGAGAAAATCGGAGAGGATCAAGAGCCCCCGTCCTCACCTCCCAATCACCACAATGGCCAGCATCAAAACACAAATGTCATCCTGAGGCGCAGCCGAAGGCCCCCGGCAATGCCCAAGTCAACCACCAAGGCGTCAAGTCTCTCAACTAATGCCATCCGAACGGGGTGGGAGGATCAACTATAAGCACCATCGGTGCGGTTTGAAAGGCCGTCCGCTCCCCCGGACTCCTCTTCACCGGCCTCGCCTGCCACCAGCCACCCTACCTCTCCCTATGGAAAACCATGAACCCCGACCGGCGCAAACCTCTCAAGCCCCACCCTGTCATCCTGAGGCGCAGCCGAAGGACCTGCAGTTTGCTTCAACTCGCGCCGCAGGCGCCGCCGGTGGAAGCCGAGGGCTTTAGCCCTCGGAAAAAGAGCAAGACACGAAGGCCTTTAGGCCTGGGCTCTCCTTTCAATCTCCACGAACCGGGTGCCCCAGGTACGACCGCGCGCCTTTCGCGGGCTTACCTGGGTCCGCCCATCACAACAACGGCACCCACCCAACCCACGAAGCGCCCCTACACCTCCCCGTCCGCTCCACCGGACTCCTCTTCACCGGACTCGCCTGCCACCAGAAGCCCTACCTCGCCCTATGGAAGACCATGAACCCCGACCCCACCGACGACGAAATCATCCGCAATTACCCAGTGCGCCAGCCTTTGCCATGGGTGTAGGGTGGACTGGCCCACACCACCAAAACCGCCAGCACAAAAAACAAATGTCATCCTGAGGCGAAGCCGAAGGATCTGCGGTTGAAAGCCCGCACCGCCACCCAAAACGGGGTCATCCTGAGCAAGCCCGCCGCAGCGGGCGAGTCGAAGGACCCGCACAGAAGCGTCAACCGTAACGAAACCAAATGTCATCCTGAGGCGCAGCCGAAGGATCTGCGGTGTTGCTCCAATCCCCACTTGAGGAGGTGCCCCATCCTTCGCGCCCTTCGCGAAGGGTCGGTCCCGCCGAGTGCCCTGATTCAAGACCCGCCACTGACTTTGAGCGCAACCCCAACCTCGAAAGCCCTGAACCTCCCAAAAACCTGCCAAGTATTGAACCAGTAAGCCCCATCACCAACGGCAATAAACCGCGTGACGCACATGTCCAGTCCGGCGACAATGAGTGCGAAGGAAGAGGAGCGTCTAAAATCAAGCGGATGCGAAAGCTGGCTTTCCAACTTGGCAGTGTGCTAATGGCCAGCCTAACAATTGGCCTTTTCGTTCTTCGGGTGCAGCATTTCTACGAACTCCACCCACATGTTCTAGAGTTTGCAATAGTAGCGAGCTTCATAACCACGGCGGTGTTGTTCTATATGGCTAGCGGCGAAAACGGGGAGCCAAGCAGCGGACATATTTCAGAGTCCGCACAAAGCAATCCCACTATTATCGGATCGACGATCAGCGGGTCGATGATCGACGCTTCCGCGACCACGCATCACCACAACAGGGGCATTTCGGGTAAATACCTTGCCCTCATAATTCTAGCGATGATGATTGGGGCAGGGGTCTATTTGTATTTGCACCGTCGCGACGCTGACTGCAAGTCATCAAATGGAGACGCCGTAGCAAGCGGGGCGGGTAGTAAGGCAGTAGATGGCAATTGTAACGATGTGAAGTGATTCGGAGAGATTCAAAACAGAGGGAGTGACGAAAGATGAAAAGACCACTCGTAAGCCTCACGCTACTTTTGTTGGTCGCGACCGCGTCAGCACAAACGAAAAACGGAAATGCGATAGCAAGCGGACAATGTAGCATCGCCATCTCTGGAAACAACAATACCGTGACATCTGCGGCCCTTGCTGACAAACGTTGCAGCATCGATAAAGAGCAGATTGACCAAATCGTGACTGTGCTTAATGCCGTCTTTACGAAGCGGGATGCTTCTCAAATAAAGGCAAAGCTAGATGAGTTATTGGCTCTGGCCTTAAAGCCGTCTCAGATCAACATCCATCAAGAGTGTCCGGGTGGGATATGTAACGGAGGAAGCAATAGCGGCACTCAGACAGTTGTTAATAACAGTCCACCCCCAGCTACGCTTTATTACGATATGCAAGGCGATCAGCTCTGGCTCTCCCCGATGAGCCCCATTACTGGAGCCATCATTGGGCTTTTCTTTTCTGCACCAACCGAACCCGATTATGGCGATCTTTCACATATGGGCCCGTACCTCCATGACGAAAACGCGGGGATGACTCAAGGCCCCCAATTTGGATGGAACCAAATGGTTACAAATCGCACGCTAATACCTAATGCTTACGTGATGACACTGAGCAACCCGCCAGTATTTATGCCGAGTATGCAGTTGATCGTGCGCCTTAGAGGGGGCAAGCTGCTTAAGATTTGCAATATGTCTGCAGAGCATGAGTGCCTAACAACCGCGTTCGAGGCACCGCAGATGAACCCATTGAATCGAGTAAAACCATGACACACGAATACTAGGAAAGCGGGCGGCCCAGATCTTAAATTTCTAACCAATGCGGGTGCCCCATGTCCCTGCCTTGTTCAGCCTCATGACATGCTTCACATGTTGTCCCGGGAGATCCTTTACACTTTTGCGCTCGCGGAGGTGTGGAGGGGAGGGCTTGGAAGGCGATGGATATCAGGGCGGGTGGCCCATCCAAGCCCCTCGATTGGGCTTGAGTGGGGAAATCCTCTTGGAGCGATTCGTTGAATGAGGCAATATGCTGACCTAGAATCTCACCGCAAGACCTTGGAGGCGACCACGGAGACCTACACCCTGACATCCAAAGCAAGACCAAGACTGCAGGACGGCCAGGAAACGCGCCTTTACGACGTCATGGAGGAGCTTGGCGCAGGCCCTGTCACTCTGGACCAAATAGTCAAGCATTGCGAGTACCGGCGTTATGCCGCACTTCTCAAAGCAGAGCCATCCGTCCGCAACTCCGTGCAATGGCACCTGCGAAACTGGGTGAAGCGCGGAATCATCGAGAAAGACGCCGACTCCCTGCGATAACCTGAGTGCCGGGCGTTCTCCCAATTCCTGTCAAGTGCTAAACCAGTAACCCCACTCCATAACTCCAACTAATTCAGCGAGATAAACTTCACATAACTTGGCGTAGTGAACCCACTCCACTTGATAAAATAGAAATAGGGACAAAAAACAGGAAAAGAGAAGGCGGCGAAAGCCGCCTTTTTTCGTGCTCGAAAGGGGATCACCATGTTGCCAAAAGAATGCAGACACATCAAAACCGACGGTAAGAAGTGCCACTCACCGGCCCTGCGCGGAGAATACTACTGCTACTTTCACCACCCCAAACGCCGCCGCCCCGCCCAGTCCATCCGCGCTATGAAGCCACGCTACTTCCTCGAACTCCCCTTCCTCGACGACCGCGGGGCCGTCCAGGCCGCCATCAGCGAAACCTTCCGCGCCATCCTGCTCGACGAAATCGACCTCAACGTCGCCGGGCAGATGCTCTACGCTCTCCAACTGACGCTCAGCAAAAGAACCGGAACTCCCTCGGTGAAGCAGGCCTCGCCTCGCTACCTGAAGATCGCGCCCCTCCCCGGATTCACCAAACTCTATTGCACCGAAAAGAATCGGGACTCACCCCTGGGCGCTGCCGCAACCGATGCGTTTACAAGAGCTTACCCGCAACTCCAATCTTCTCAATAGTTTGCGGACAAACTCGGCAAGCCGTTGAAAATGCGCTACTTAACAGGGTGGGGGGGCATGTATAACTAAGAGGCTGATTCTCAGACGAAAGGACTTCCCGGAAATGAATAGACGCCTCGCATCAATCCTCGGCATCCTGGCGCTCGCCGCCCCAATGGCGCTTGCGCAAACCTCCACCTGGGTTCCGGACAAAGCACACAGCGGAGTCGACTTCTCCATCCTGCACATGAGCCTTTCCAAGGTCCGCGGCCACTTCGGGAATATCGGCGGCACAGTCGTGTGGAACGAAGCCGACATCACCAAGTCGACGGTCAACGTGACCATCGATGTTACGACCGTGGACACGGGCGTGACCCAACGCGACACCGACCTTAAGAGTGCGAAGTTCTTCGATGCGGCGCAGTTTCCCACGGCGACTTTTGTCAGCACGAGCGTCAGCAAGAGCGGCAGCGGCCTGACGGTCGCAGGCAACCTGACCTTGCATGGCGTGACCAAGCCGGTGGTGCTAAAGGTGGACGCGCCTACCGGGCCGGCTACCGGCATGGACAAGAAGCCGCATTCCGGCTTCTCCGGGTCGACAACGATCAAACGGACCGACTTCGGGATTGCGACGGGATTTCCGACTGCAGCCGTCGGCGACGACGTGGCCCTGACGATCGATCTGGATGTGGTGAAGCAGTAGCGATAGGCAGGAATGCTCCGCGGAGCACCAGCCTGATCACGGAGAGGCGGTCGGCCCCGAGCGCATGCCGGCCTGTTTGCCGGGAGCCCATACGCCTTAGGATCGGTGCCCGGCCGCACTGGGCCAATTACGTCGAGCCAGTTTGAGTTGGCCCACAGCGTTGGGGGACCTGTCAGTTTCTGCTCTCAGGGGGCGATGGGGTTCTCGATCAATATTCCTGACAAAACATTCAGGCTCCCGTCGACTTTGGGAGGGTCGAGGCCGAGGATGTGGGCGACGAGCGGGTAGACGTTCACGTTTTCGAAGGGCTTGACGGTGGAGCCGGGGCGGATGTCAGGGCCGGCTGCGTAGAAGATGGCGCGCATGGTTTTCATCTGGGCGGGGTCGTAGCCGTGCATGCCTAGGGGTGGTGGGCGTTCGGCGTGTGGGGTGGTGGTGGGGCTGGTTCCGATGGCTGCGCTGGCTTGAGCTTCTGGGGCGTGGGCGCGGATGAGGTAGGGGCCGGTGGGGACGATGACTGGGTCGCCTTCGCGGGGGTTCTGATTGAAGTCGAGGCCGGCGGGGACTTTGGCGCGGCGGTAAACGAGGAAGCGGCTGTCGGCCTTCTTGAGTTGGTTGTAAGCCTTCTCGGCAGAGGATTCGGATTCGGCGGCGTTGCCTTTGGGGTAGAGTAGCAAGCCGTCGGTGTCGAAGTTGGAGAGGTCGGCGTATTGGTCGAGGTCGATCCAGGTGCCCTGCACCTTTTCCATGCCGTGGTCGGCGAGGACGATGAGATCGATGGGCAGGTGGAGGGCGTCGAGGTCTTTCTTGAGCTTTCCGATGAGTTCGTCGACGTGATGGACGGCTTCGCGGACTTCGGGGCTGTCGGGGCCGAAGCTGTGGCCGGAGTGGTCGGGCTCGTAGTAGTAGAGGGTGATGAAGTGGGGGCGCTGGTCTGGCGGCAGCTTGAGCCAGTCGATGACCTGGTCGATGCGCTTTTCGTCAGGGGAGTGGGAGTCGTAATGGAGGTAGTAGCTGGGGCGGACGCCCTGGATTGCGGCTTCGGAGCCGGGCCAGAAGAAGCAGGCGGAGCGCATCCCTTGCTGCTCGGCGAGCACCCAGAGCGGGGTTCCGCCGTACCAGGTGCCGTCGGATTCGCTGGCGAAGTCGGTGTAGGAGTAACGCTGTTTGCGGACGGGATCGTAGAAGGTGTTGGCGACGATGCCGTGGTGTTCGGGGTAGAGTCCGGTGACGAGGGAGTAGTGGTTAGGGAAGGTGATGGAGGGGTAGGAGGGGACCATTCCTTCGGGTGCGGATGCTCCTTCTTTGGCGAGGGCGAGGATGTTTTTTGCGCTGTATTTATTGGCGTAGTCGTAGCGGAAGCCGTCGAGGGAGACGAGGACTACGTAGTGTTTGGCTTGCTGGGTGGGGGAGTTGGGGGGATTGTTTGTGGTGAGGACCTGGGAGGTTTGGGCGTGCGTTGAGACCGCGGCGAAAGAGAACGCGAATAGTAACAAGAAGAGCATTTGAAGACGAGCTGTGTGACGACGGGCAGGCGCGCGGTTCGGGATCATGGTGTGAACTCCGCTACTTAGACTACTCGACGGTAATTTGGCTTCTGTGAATGGAGTGGACTAAACTAAGTGGACTAAGTTCGGTGGAGTTTGTGATGGAAACCGTAAACATTCATGAAGCGAAGACGCATCTGTCGCGGTTGGTTGAGAAGGCGGCGAAGGGTGAGGCTTTCATTATTGCGAAGGCGGGAAAGCCGATGGTGAAGGTGGTTCCGCTGGATGAGGAGAAGCCGCTCGCAAGAATCGGATTTCTCGATGGGCAATTCAATGTGCCCGAGGATTACAAGGAGTTCGGCCGGGCGGAGATTGAGGCCATGTTCTACGGAGACGAATGACGTTTCTCTTGGATACTCACTTGCTGGTGTGGACTACGTCGGAATCGACGAGACTGTCGAGAGAAGCTCGACGGCTTATCGACTCACCGGAAAACGACCTCTATTTCAGTGTCATCAGCATCTGGGAGGTCGCCATCAAGAGTGGCCTTCGTCGATCCGAATTTACGATCGATCCGCACGTGCTGCGACGCGAACTGGTCCGCCGAAAATACAATGAAATACCCGTGATGGGAGCACATGCGCTGGCCATCAACAGTTTGCCAAGACTGCATCGTGACCCGTTTGACAGGATGCTGGTCGCACAGTCACTCACGGAGGGGATCACGCTTCTAACGGTTGATGCGGTCTTGGCGGAATATCCTTGCCCGGTTCGGCTGGTGTGAATGAGATACAGATTCACTGGGCGAAAGCCGCGCCCGTCGTAGGTCTTTCGACGGGAAGTTTAAAGGCTTCGGGACAAGCGGCTATTATGCGCCGGTGGTGATGACGGCGCGGAAGCGGGCTTTTCCGCTCATCATGCGTTCGAAGGCTTCGGCGGCTTTTTCGAGGGGGAAGACCTCGGTTTGGGGGCGGATGCCGGTGAGGGCGCTGAAGTTGAGGGTGTCTTCGGAGTCCATGCCGGTTCCGGAGGGCCAGCCGGTGAGGGAGCGTTCGCCGAGGACGAGGGGGATGGCGTCGATTGAGAGCGGGCGTTCGGGAATGCCGACGATGATCAGCTTGCCGGACTCTTTGAGTCCGCCGGCGACGGACTCGATGGCTGCTGCGGCGGTGACGGTGGAGAGGATGACTTTGGCGCCACCGAGCTTTTGCAGTTCGGCGGCGGGGTCCTGGGCCTGGTTGTCGATGTAGACGTGAGAGCCTAGTTGGCTGGCGAGGGCTGCCTTGTCGCTGCCGCGGCCGATGGCTACGGTGCGATAACCGGACTTGGCGGCGAACTGGACGGCGAGGTGGCCGAGGCCGCCGATTCCGACGATGGCGACGGTGTCGCCGGGGCGGGCCCCGCTGTTGCGCAGGGCGTTGAAGGTGGTGACTCCGGCGCACATGAGGGGACCGGCCTCCACGGGCGAGAGGCCGTCGGGCATGAAGGCGAGGGCGTTGGCGGGGGCGATCACGTAGTCGGCGTAGCCGCCGTCGTAGGAGATTCCGGAGACCTGGCCGTTTTTGCAGAGGATGAAGTCACCGCGACGACAGGGTTCGCAGTAATTGCAGTGGCCGCCATGCCAGCCGAGGCCGACCTTCTGTCCGGTTTTGAAGACGGGGACGTCGGGGCCGACGGCGTCGACGATGCCGGCGACCTCATGGCCGGGGACGCGGGGATAGGTGAGTCCGGGCCAGAGACCTTCTTTGGTGAGGACGTCGCTGTGACAGACTCCGCAGGCCTGGACGCGGATGCGGACCTGGCCCGGGCCGGGCTCGGGGAATTCTTTTTGGACTAGTTCAAAAGCACCTTTGGCGGATGGAACCTGGACGGCGCGGCCTGTTACGGATGGCATGGTGATTCTCCTCGCTGGATCGATACATCATCGGGCATAGCAAGAGATGTCGCCTGGCGAAAAGAGTTTCATGCTTGAAGGGGTTCGGCCGAGATTTTCACGGTGTCATGGATTTCTATGGGAGCTTGTGGCGGTCTCCGGCTGAGGAAGGCTCGCGCGAATAGCAGTTTGCGCGAGAGGGCGGCGTAGGATCTTGGGCGCACAGTATGGCCGCCGCTTGGAGGCTCTCAATAAAACGCTGCGGAAGCAGAGTAGCCGGTTGTATCGGCTTGCAAGCCCTGCTAAAAGTCGTCACTAGCGCCTCCGCCTCCCGATCTACCTCCACCAAACTGAAAGTCTGGATTGGTTGGTTGTGGAGATGGCGTGATGGACTGAGGTGTGATTAGCCCGAGTACGGCAGAGCCGACGTTGATCGCGTGTTTGTCTCTCCCCGACAGACGCGCGGCTGTAAAGCCGTGGCGAACTCCGCCCGGCCCCAGAGAAAGCGAGCGTCGAACGAATAATGCAACGCCAGTCAGTGCTATACCGAGAAGCATCGGGTCCCAGGTGTGGCGCGGCCAGCCGAGGTAGGGTTTGTTGGTGACAAGGGTGAGAACGGCAGTAATCGCGCCGACCGCAAGGATGAGGCGGTCCTTCTGGCGAACGCCGCGTGCGAGTATCAGGGGCGGCAGGCACCATGTAAGCACCCAGGTCGTCCAGTAGAACGGGACAGCGAATTCCAAGGCGGACTGCGTGTTGCTCCACCAGTGTGCATGCGGGCTCAAAGCAGAAACCTTGAGGTTGAAGATCAGGTATATGCCTAGCCAAAGAAACGCCTCAGCGGCCGAGTAGGCATCGTCAAGGTAATCGAAGCGGTGGTGGGAGCGAATGAAGGCTATACCTATCAATCCGGCTGCGTACAACACTGAGATAAAGATATGCTGCGCCGAGTGAGATGGGGTCCAGTAGCCGGGCAGGAAGATGGCGAAGATCATCGCGGCGGGAAATGCGTACCACAGATTGAAGCGGTACCAGATCCAGAGCGAAGCAATGCCGCTCATGGCGGGAACCACAGACCGAATTTCCTGCGAGGGGCGGAGGTTGCCATTAAGAAAGAAGAGGTCCAGCCCTACGTACAGAAAGGCAACAGAACAGACGGCGAGTGCTTCCTCGACCCCGTGGCGATACAGGCGGGCTCGGGTTACGACGACCTCGGCGGCGGCGTAAGAGACAACAGAAAAGATCAATAAGACTATGCCCGTGGTTTGTTGCGTCGGTCGGGAAAGAAAGACTGTGAAGAAGAGCGCGACTGCGGCGCCGACGCCGAGCATGGTGAAGAAGAAAAGCACCAGCCTCAAATAGATGTTGGTGATGCGCAGGTCGGAGACTGTGTCTTGCTCAAGGCGCTGATACTGCTCCTTGCTGAGGAAACCGTCATCGCTCCACTGCTTCAGAAGTTTGCGGGCACGCAGGGTCTCTTCGCTCGATTCCGTGTAGATTCTCACTTCAGCCTCCCAAAGCGGCGCGCGACCTGGGTAAGCATCACAATCATCGCGATTGCGGTGAGCACGAAGTAGGCCAAGATAAAGGTGCTGTCCGAAGCGTTACGGAGCAGCATCCAGCTGACACCTATATAGCCATAGACGGCGGCGTAGGCGACGAAGGCAAACTGCCGGCGATTCAGCCCCCAGGCCAGCGACGCGGCACATGCTATCAGCAGGCCAAAAAACCACAGACCATAGCCTCGCGAATCGAAGACCCCGAAGATGATTGCCCAGAAGAGAACATTAGCAGCGACGTTCAGATACGTGGTGAAAAAATGCGGTTTCAGTTTGAGGCGCTGCAGAATCGCGCCACCTATTCCGATCGAGATGCTGTAAAGCAACGCATACCGCCGGTATGCGGCATCCTGATGAGACGGCCAATGCGAGATAGTGAGCCCGAACCATCCGGCAAGTGATGACAAGGCAAGAGACAGCACGAAGCGATTGTCGAAACGATAAGCAAGGAAGAAGAACAGCAGGGCCGTGGCCAGAAGGTAGAGGTCCCACTGTCCGGAAAGGACGTGGAAACGGTTCTCCAGGTAAGCGAGTTCTATGCACCAGACGAGGCTGCCGAGATAGAGCACATAGTCAAAGATCGGGGATGGTGCAGCCGTCTCCGCTGCCGACCAGGCTGGCGCACGGGAGAAGCAATACCAGAAGGAGGCAGCGAGGATGATGGAGAGAATGGTCAGGATGAGCACATCACCGAGCTGCTGCGACCAGGTCGAGATCGTCCAGCCGAGCCCGGCAACGAACGCCACCACTCCCGCATAGAGCAGGAGGTTGAGCTCAAGCGAGAGGGAAAGCGGTTCTTCGCGAGAGAGGCTTGCTAGATGGGCCTGCTGCTCAGTTGATATTGCACCTTGCTCCTTCCAGAGATCTAAGCGAGCGAGGATAGTCATGGCGCTTTCACCTTCCGGAAGTGGCGCGGCACGTTTGTGCTCAGCATGCGATTCCGATATTACATGTCGATCTGTGAGAGGCCGACATGTTCTTCGAAAGTCGGATTTCGGAAACCGAGCAGCAATGGCTTACGGCAGCTTGCAGCAATCACCGGCGGAGGGGGGCTCGTCGTTGCTGGAGTCGAGCGATACCTTCCAGCTTCCGTCGGGGAGTTTTTTCCAGATGGTCATGTAGCGGCCGGTGGTTTTGACAGGGTTGCCGTTGTGGCCCGGTCTAAGTCCACGGCTCGCCGTTGCCGAATGACCAATCGGAACGGTCAACGAAAACCATATTGATCATGATGTCATCGGGGCGGACGGATAGCTTGCCTTGCAATTCGTCGGCGATAAACCGAAAGAAGGCGAGCTTCGACTCTTTGTTGTTTCCGACGGTGCTGGTGACCTGGATCAAGATGAAATCAGCCGAACGATTCCAGCCCAGAAAGTGCTGGTCGTAAATCAAATTATCTGGCGAATGCTCGGTGATGACGATAAAGCGGTCGCCGTACGGCGCCTTCAGGACGTCGACAATTCCCTTGTATACGATCTCGGCTACGGCGGCGCGAAACTCGGAGGGCTTTCCTTTGAGCAGATCGATCCGTGCAAAAGGCATGATTTCTCCTATGGGTGTGAAGCGAGGGACAGCTTAGGGCAGCTTGCAGCAATCTCCGGCGGACGGAGGCTCGTCGTTGCTGGAGTCGAGAGCGACCTTCCAGCTTCCGTCGGGTAGTTTTTTCCAGATCGTCATGTAGCGGCCAGTGGTCTTGACGGGGTTGCCGTTGTGATCTTTGGAGGTGCCTTCGTAGTGGCCCCAGGTAAAGCCCATGTCTCCGGCGGGGGACATCTGTCCGCCTTGCGGCGTCCAGGTGAGCTGGTAGTTGGTGGGGTCCCAGTTAGATTTGGCGGCAATGGCGGTCTTGCCGATGACCGGGGGCTGACCGGTGCCGAGGGTGACGGCGTCGTCGGCGAACCATGAGGCGAAGGCCTTGCCGCCTCCAGTTGCCGTGTCGGCTGCGAATTTGGCTTCGAGGCCGAAGAGAAACGCGGCGCCGGGAGAGAGTGTTGGGTCGGTGAGCGGGTTCGCGGCCGGCTTGGCGAGAGGATTGACGGTGAGCTGGGCGTGCGCGGCGGTGATGGCGAACGAGGGGGCAAGGGATACAGTTAGGGCGGCAACGGCCAACAGGGATGCAAGAGCGTTCCGAGCTATTTTCATGGAAGGCATTCCGAGGTGAAACCGACGACTTCGATGGTAGCAGGGGTCGGTTGGACGACGATGCAGCGCCGCCTTGAATACCGGAATATGTAAACGGAAGGCCGGTGCGGCACGTCGATATCCCCGTGCACCGGACGGTATACTCAAGAGTCGAGGTGCCAGAGGCCAAATTTTAGGCGATGGCCGACGGAAGAGATTCATGGGGAACTTACTCGACGAGATCGAATCGCCCGCGGACATTAAGGGGCTTTCGCTGACCCAGTTGGAGGCGCTCGCCGGGGAGGTCCGGGAGCGGCTGATCCAGTCGCTGTCGCGGACGGGCGGCCACCTGGGGCCGAACCTGGGCGTGGTGGAGTTGACGCTTGCCATGCACTTCGTCTTTGACACGCCAACGGACAAGTTTGTCTTCGATGTGAGCCACCAGGCATATGTTCACAAGCTGTTGACTGGGCGCGTGGGCCGCTTTGACACGATCCGGCAGCCGGGCGGCCTCAACGGATTTATGCTGCGTACGGAGAGCGATCACGACTCTTATGGAGCCGGGCACGCGGGGACGGCGCTGTCGGCGGCACTGGGCATGGCGGTCGCGCGCGACCTTCGGGGTTCGAAAGAGCATGTGGTTGCCCTGGCAGGTGACGCAGCGTTCACCAATGGAATCTCTTTTGAGGCGCTCAACAACATCAGCGATCAGACGAATCGGTTGATCGTGGTGCTGAACGACAACGAGTGGTCGATCGACCGCAATGTTGGCGCAATCGCACGCTATCTGCACAAGATTGTGACCAATGAGCATGTGAGCCACTTGCATGGGAGCGCGGCGAGGGTACTGGAGCGGCTGGCCGGGAAGACCGCCGTCAAGGTCGTCCGGCGTGCAGAAGAGGCGGCGAAAGGAATGCTGTGGCCTTCGGTGTTCTTCGAGGAGTTCGGCCTGACGTATTATGGCCCGCTCGATGGACACAACCTGGGCGAGTTGATTGAGACGTTCAAGTTTCTGAAGACGCAGGAGAAGCCGGTCGTGCTTCATGCGATCACGCAGAAGGGGCGCGGATTTCAGCCGGCGCTCGACAAGCAAAAGAAATTCCATGGCCTGGGGCCGTATGACGCGGAGACGGGCGAGACGAAGCCGGTCGGGCAGAAGACGTATTCGGAGATCTTTGCCGAGACGCTGGTGAAGCTGGCCGATGCGAACGAGAAGGTTGTGGGCATTACGGCGGCGATGCCCAACGGGACAGCGCTCGATCTCTTCAAGCCGCATCACCCTAAGCGGTATTTCGATGTGGGCATTGCCGAAGAGCACGCAGTTATTTTTGCCGCGGGGATGGCGACCCAGGGCTTCAAACCTTTTTGCGCGATCTACTCGACGTTCCTGCAGCGGGCGTTCGATCCGATTGTGCATGACGTCTGCCTGCAGAAGTTGCCGGTGGTGTTTTGTATGGACCGGGGCGGCCTAAGCGGCGACGATGGCGCGACGCATCACGGGCTCTTCGATATCAGCTATCTGCGAGGAATTCCGAATATCGTGCACATGGTGCCGAAGGACGAGGACGAGCTCGCGGACATGATGTATACGGCGATGCTGCATGACGGGCCGGCGGCAATTCGCTATCCGCGCGGGGTTGGACCCGGGGCGAAGGTGAAGGCGCAGCCGGCGGCGCTTGAGATCGGAAGAGCTGAGGTAATAGAAGACGGAGGCGACGTGGCGATCTTCGGGCTGGGGGCGCTGCTGCCGATGGCTGAAGAACTGGCTGGTTTGTTAGAGAGCGAAGGATATTCGGCCGCGGTGATCAATCCGCGCTTCGTGAAGCCGCTCGATCGGGAGATGCTGGAGGCCTACGGCAAGAAAGTATCAGTCGTTGTTACATTTGAAGACCATGTGCTGATGGGCGGCTTCGGGAGCGCGGTCGCGGAGGTGCTGAGCGAGCTGAATCTGAGTGTTCCGGTGGTGCGGGTTGGGTGGCCTGACCGGTTCATCGAGCATGGCAAGGTGGAACAGCTTCGCGCGCGTTATGGAATCAGCGTCGAGGCGGCGATGGAGAAGCTTGCTCCCTATCTGAAGCGAAGCAAGCGGACGAAGCTGGTCGCGCGATAGTTGTCGGTCCTCAGTTGTCAGCGTGAGTGACCTTTTGCCGTCGCTGCTCGCTCTTCCTGATCATTTCATTTAAATCCGCCGCTGGACGTATCTCGAACGGTCCGTTCTTCACTCCGGGATGTTGCGAGATCAGCTGAATGGCATGGTTCAGATCTCGCGCTTCCAGCACCAGAATTCCGCCCAGTTGCTCCTTCGTTTCTGCGTAGGGGCCATCTGTCACTGAAACCTTTCCGTTCTTCCAATACACGGTCATCGCCGTGTTGGCAGGCTGAAGAGCTTCGCCAGCGGCAAAGTGTCCGTTCTTCCGCAACTCGTCGTCGTAGCTAAAACACTCGTCAAACATGGCGTTGCGCTCGTTCTCAGACATGTGGGCGACCTTCTCAGGTTGGTAGTAGCCCAAACAGATGTATTTCACGGTTCTTCTCCTCTTGTTTCGGTTAGAGCCAGCTGCCCAGGTTCGCGCTGTCTCGGTCATTTGGTGCATCGTCTCAAGTCGCGCTTATTTCGTTGTTTCGTCCGGCGCCGGGAAGAATAGAAGCTCACGCACCTCGCCGGGTATATCGCAGGCGATGGCGCCCTTCTTTGCCCATGCCAGCGCCTCGTCCAGATTGGCACATTCGAGTATCCAGAAGCCGCCCATGTGCTCCTTGGTCTCGGTGTACGGCCCGTCGGTGACGAGCACCTTGCCGTCGGACTGCCTCTGCAGCGTCTTGGCGCTGGCGGGCGGGGCGATGCCGCAGGCGAACTTCCTGACGCCGGAAGCAATCATTTCCCGGTTAAGCGCGTGGATCTCCTCCATCATCGCCTCGGTTACGGTGGACGGGTCGAAGTTGTCGGGGATGTAATTACATACTAGATATTGCGGCATGGCTGTTTCTCCTTGGGATACTGCGCTTGTTCCCGATGACTCGTTTCCGGTTCCGGCAGGATCCGTAGTTCATCGTTCGTTGTCCTGTAGTCGTTCCGGCTCCGCGAATTCGACAAAGCGCGAAAAGTTTTTTTACTGAATGCCCATCTCGGCGGCAACCTCATCGCCGAACCGCTCCTGGATATACTTCTGGGTGTCGGGATCGAAGTCGGTTGCGTCAAACATGCGGCGAACTTCGACCATTTCGTCGTCCTTTCCGGGGATGCGGGAGGCCCATTCGAGCGCCTCTTCGACGGACTTCACCTCGATGATCCAGTAGCCGCCGACCACTTCCTTGGCTTCGGTAAATGGACCGTCGGTCACTGTCGATTCTCCGCCTTTGAAGGTGACGCGCGCGCTCATCGTCGCGGGCGGGGTCAGCCCGTCAAGCGCCACGAGGACGCCGGCTTTGCCAAGTTCCTCGTTGTACTTGCCCATTTCCTCCATGTTTCTCATGTCGGGGGCCCAGCCGGGTTTTGCATTTTCGTAGATCTTCGGAAACATGATCATCATGAAGCGCATGGTGTTCTCCTTGAGTGTGTGGGGCCGGTTTCCCTGCCTTCACTCCATAGTCGAACCATCCACCGCAATTCGACAGGTTGTCGAGAATTTATTTCAACCAGCGATTTCTTGAGACTTAGCCTCTGATCTCCTACTACGGTTAATAATTCCTACTTAACTAACATAGGGTGATAGCTTTGATGTGTCATACTAAGTGGAATGAGTGTGACAGAAAAACTCGATATCGTCCGGTTTACGACAAAAGGTCAAGTGGTGATCCCGCTTCGTCTTCGCAAGCAATTCGAAATCGAGGACGGAACCAAAGCGGTGGTTCAGGCGACGCCGGAAGGCATTCTCCTCAAACCGGTGACTGCAGCACTCATCCGACAGGGGCGCGGCATTCTCAAGCGCGCGCCGGGATGCGGGCTGCTGACCAAAGACCCGGGCGGCGATTGGGCCGAGCACAAAAGGCAGGAACGCGCGCTCGAAGATCGCCATGCCGGCTAGGGTCCTCGACAGCTTCGCGCTCATCGCCTACTTCCGCGACGAATCGGGCGCTGAGGCGGTTGAGCAAATGCTCGTCTCCGCCAGCAAGAGAGACAGCCCGCTCCACATGTCCGATGTGAACTACGCCGAGGTGAAGTACTCGATTGTGAAGAAAGATGGCGTCGCAGCCTGGGCGGAGGCCGCAAAAGTTCTTGAGGGCCTGCCCATCGAGTTTCATTCCACCAGCCGCGCGTTGGCCGATATCGCCGCCGATTTCAAAGCACGTTTCAAGCTGAGTTTGGCCGATGCTTTCGCCGCCGCGCTGGCCAAGGAAAAGAAGGCTGAACTGGTGACCGGCGACCCGGAATTCAAGCCGCTTGAGCAGGAAGTCAAAATTCATTGGTTGAAGTAATTGCGGTCCGGGAAAAAACGATGGCGTATGAGTCGAGGGTGGGGTCAGCCCGTCGAGCGCGAGCAGCCCGCCAGCATTCGGCTAGGCTCTTTTTTTGGGGGGGGAGCACAATTGATTTAAGTATCAGTCGGCCGGCCAGCGTCGCCTTCCGCCGCCTCACGACCCGCAGCCATGCGCCGCCTTACCGATTTCATCGCCTCAGCCGATCTCGCCGCCTGCGTTTCCTTCGCCACCTGCACCGCGTCCAGGAGCACTTTGACCTTCCCCGGCAATGCGCGCTGTTCACGCTCCAGAATGGCGGCTTGTTCTCCCTTGTACGTCAACTTCAGACTCTCGAAGAAGACCCCATCAGCGCCCTTTGATCGTTTGCCTCGAACAAGCCCGCGACCATAATGTTTCTCTATCACGCTGTTGGCGTGAGCAAATGCAGTGCGGTACTCGGAGGCGGTGATTTGGAGGTTGGAATTCAGTCGCTGCGTCAACGTGTACGACGAGAATGGAACGTCAGGGTTCTCGTAGAGTTCAAGCAGAACGTCAGCCTCAGCGCCGTCGAATTCAGTTTCGGGTCGCGGCATTCAGTTCATCTCTTTCTAAATTTACTGGCGCTTGCTACGTCAGTCGCTTTCCTTCAGCGGCTCCGATGCCCGGGAGCGGCGGAGGTAACTACATTTGCGCAATGGCGTACCATTTCTAGCAGATCAATTCGAGTGCTGCAATTGCCCCGCGCGGCGGGGAAGCGCGAAAGAGATTCTATGAGTTCTCGATGCTGTTATTGGCTCGTTGTTTCGGCCTTGGTCGTTACCTCGTCCGGCGCGCGGGCGCAGTGTAAGCCAGTATTTGGGGCACAGAATATCGCCACGCTCAAGCAGCAGGCCGTCCATGGCAACGCAGCAGCGCAATGTAGCTTAGGGGCGATGTACGATGACGGCAAAGGTGTGGCCCAGGACTATGCTCAGGCCGCAGTCTGGTATCGCAAGGCTGCCGAGCAAGGAAATGCGGACGCGCAGGAGAGCCTCGGCTTTTTGTACTACATGGGCGACGGTGTGCCCCAAGACTATTCACAGGCTGCTGTCTGGTTTCGCAAGGCTGCTGAACAGGGAGACGCTTACACGCAGAAGATGCTTGGTGATTTATACAACGACGGCCAGGGTGTCCCCCAAGACCGCGCTCAAGCCGCAACCTGGTATCGTCAAGCCGCAATCTGGTATCGCAAGGCTGCTGAGCAGGGACTCCCTAGTGCGCAGAGGATGCTTGGGGATTTGTACCGCAGCGGCCATGGTGTGTCCCAGGACGACGCTCAAGCCGCAATCTGGTATCGCAAGGCTGCCGAACAGGGGAACGCCCGCGCGCAGGTCCAGCTTGGAGGTTTGTACAGCGACGGCCAGGGTGTGCCGCAAGACTACATTGAAGCCGTGTTTTGGTACCGCAAGGCTGCTGAGCAGGGAGAGGATTTCGCGCAATTCCATCTCGGGTATCTATACGATAAAGGCCGAAGTGTACCCCAAGACTACGCGGAAGCCTACTTTTGGCTTGATCTAGCGGCTGCTGGTCCGTCTGGGGAGATCGCTGCGGGGGAGCGAGATGATGTCGCGTCACACCTGACACCTTCCGATCTGTCTCGCGAACAGGAACGGGCGCGGAAGTGGTTCGAGGCGCATCAGGCGAAGCCACAATGATGGAATTTCTTTTATTTCAACTGCCGAATCCGCTCTTGCAGGAACTGCCGCTCCGGTTCCTGTTGGGTCAGCGCCAGAGCTTTCTCATAAGAGGACCGAGCCTCAACGCTCCTGCCGAGCCTGCGGTACATATCGGCGCGGGCGGAATGGGCGAGGTAATAATCTGCCAATTCGCCTTGATCCAAGATCGAGTCGATATGCGCCAGACCAGCCTCGGGGCCATCGCACATGGCAATGGCCACGGCGCGATTGAGCTCGACCACCGGCGAAGGCTGAATTCGTAACAGTTGGTTGTAGAGCGCGACAATCTGCCGCCAGTCGGTTACAGCGAACGTTTCCGCCTCTGCGTGAACGGCCGCGATGGCAGCCTGCAGAGTGTAAGGGCCGAAGCGGTGGGAGCTCAGGGCCTTCTCTACCAAGGCCACTCCTTCGGCGATCTGCTCCCGTTTCCAGAGCGAGCGGTCTTGATACTCCAGCAAAATCAGCTCTCCGGTGGGAGAGGACCTTGCGGCGCGACGGGATTCCTGAAGCAACATCAGGGCTAGCAGCCCGATCACTTCCGGCTCCGGCTGGAGGCCGGCCAGTAAGCGGCCTAATCGAATCGCCTCGCCGGTCAGCTCGGCGCGGGTTACCTCCGAGCCGGCAGCAGCCGAGTAGCCCTCGTTAAAGACGAGATAGATGACCTGAAGCACCGCGCCGAGCCGTTCCGGCAATTCCCGTGGCGACGGCACTTCGTAGGGAATCCGCGTCTCGCGAATCTTCGCTTTTGCGCGCACAATGCGCTGCGCCAGCGTGCGCGGCGTGGTGAGGAAGGCTTTGGCTATCTCCTCGGTAGTCAGCCCGCAAACCTCACGCAAGGTGAGCGCAACGCGCGCGTCTGCCGGTAGTGATGGATGACAGCAAGTAAAAATCAGCCGCAGCCGATCATCTTCAAGGCTGTCTTCTTCCCTGAAGTGTTCTGCCGAAGTCCATTGCGCTTCGAGAAATCGCGCGAGCTCGTCTTGCGAAGCGTCAAATCGCGCCCGTCGACGCAGACCATCGATGGCTTTGAACCGGGCGGTCGAGATCAACCATGGTCGCGGGTTATCGGGCACTCCACTCTGCGGCCACACGCTCAGCGCAGCCGCGAAGGCTTCGTGCATCGCCTCTTCGGCGATATCGAGATCTCCGAGCAGGCGAATCAGAGTGGCCAGGATCCGTCCCGAATCCACGCGATAAAGGGAGTCGAGCAATTCGCGGATCTGCTCGGTGGAACGCTCGGACATGACCACGACCTTAGCAAACCAGCAACACCGGATCAATGTGGCTACGGTGTATGGGATGCAAAGTGGGTTCTAGCCACCGACGACTGATTCCTTTTACAACAGTTCGAGGAGCCGCCGTTGGCGATAGCGGAAGATGCTCTCGATCTGGCGGCGCACGATGAGCGTGTGGGCGGGCTCGGAGAGGATGCCGAAGGGCAATTCGTAGACGAGATCGTCGACGACCAGGGTACCTTCGATTCGGTTCCTGGTCTCTTCTGAAACATGATGGCAATGACGCCAGTAAGCGAAGGGGCCTTCAGGCTGTTCGTCGCAGAAGCGACGGTTCCACTCAAATTCCACGATCCTGGCCCTCCACCTCATCAGCACTGGCGATAAGGGGAAAGGGCGGAAGACGATGGTCATCGCGGAGCCGGCACCGGCTGCGGTTGGATCAGGATTTGTCGTGTCGTTTCTAGGTGGAGGGATGATATTGGATTGCTCGATGTGAGCCTTCTGCCAGGCGGGCATGAGCCGGGGCAGGTTGGCTGGATCGGCGAAAAAGGCAAAGACGGTGGTAATCGGGTGGGGCACCCATTGCTCGGTTTGGAAGGAGTGTCGCATGACGGGATTTTCTTGGAGCCTTTCCCTCGGCGGCTAAGGCCTCGTTGGCTCTGGAAGATGCATTGACACTGAAGTCGTGCCCCTTCAGTAAGACGATCTTTTAGTTAGAACCTTCTGCAACCCCACTCTAGCTGACCAAAAAGCCGTCGGCTAGAATGGGCACCCGAGGTCAGTTAACTAATAAAGGGAAGGCGCCACTTATGCAGCGCCTTCCTGTGTATCCCTTTGCTCGGCGAAGTTGAGTTAGTTGGGCATCAGGACGGTATCCACGACATGGATGACACCGTTGGATTGGAAGACGTCGGCGATGGTGACGGTGGAGGTGCCGCCCTTGGCGTCGGTGAGAACGACCTTGCCGTCGACGATTGCGGCGGTGAGGTCTTCGCCCTGCACGGTCTTGATGGTAGCCTTGCCGCTGCCGGCCTTGATCAACTTGATCAGGTCCTTGGAACTCACCTTGCCGGGAACGACGTGATAGGTGAGGATCTTGACCAGCGTGTCCTTGTTTTCAGGCTTGAGCAGGGTATCGACGGTGCCGGCTGGCAGCTTGGCGAAGGCTTCATTGGTCGGAGCGAAGACGGTGAACGGTCCGGCGCCTTCGAGGGTGTCGACCAGGCCGGCGGCCTTGACCGCTGCGACGAGGGTGGTGTGGTCTTTGGAGTTGACCGCATTCTCAACGATGTTCTTGGTGGGGTACATGGCCGCACCGCCAACCATCGGGTCCTTCTGGGCGTGGGCGGTTACGGCGGTGAAGCTGAGGGTTAGAGTCAGGAGCGAGGCGGCAAAGTACTTCTTCATTCAATTTCCCCTTCGGTTTGTAAGGCTTGAGTTCTGTGTTCAGTGAAAGTACGGAGGCATGGGAGAAACGGATTGCTCATGAATCACGGTACTTCGACAGCTATGCTCTTGTGGCGTGTCCATTGCGCTCACTATGCGGGTGACGGAAGTTTGTGCTCTGCTTGTGGGCGCGACGAACATTCGGGCGAGTCGTCGCGTATCTGTAATGTGAGGACGTGAGGGGAACAGCGGCAAATGCGGGCTGAGGACCTCAGCGAATGCCCTGGGGAGGACGCCGCGAATTCGTCGCGAAATGGAACACGATATGCTGGAGAAGAACCGCGTACAAGATTCTCCCGGTCGCGGACTGATTTGCAATGACGGAATGCGAGGCTGGAACTGTTGAACGGAGAAATGCCGAGCTTTGACGCCTAACGCCGATCATCCCCACAATCGCTGGCTTGTCCTGATCGGCGCGCTCAAACTGCTGAAGGCCCTGCTGTTCATCCTGGCGGGTCTGGGCGCTCTCAGGTTGCTGCACAAAGACCTCGTCGATATGTTGTCGCGATTTATCGTCGCTCTCCACTTCGACACAGACAGCCATCTGGTCAACCTGATCCTCGAAAAGGTCGCACTGATCAGCCCTCACCGGCTGCGCGAGATCAGTATCTTCATCTTCTGCTACGCCGCAATGGACATTATCGAGGGCACTGGTTTGGTCCTCGAAAAGCCTTGGGCAGAATACCTGACGCTGATCGTGACCGCGTGCTTTCTTCCGTGGGAGATCTTCGAGATCATTCGCCATCTGACCGGGCTGAAGGTCGTCATCCTGTTGCTGAACATCGTGGTGGTGATCTTCCTGATCTTCCACGTACAGGGGCAGATCCGTGCGCGGGCGGCCCGAAGTGGCGGTTAGGCCGACGCGTAACCGCAACCCTCGGGCTTCTGGCAAGGGGCGAAGAGAAGCGGCGAACCAAACTAGTTAATAGCAACGCGCGGATTACGGCTGCGAATTTGCGACTGCTGGCGTTTAATCAGGGCGTAGACGTTCCGCTCGAAGCCGCCATTCCCGACGAAAATACACAGGATTTGCTATTGGAAAAATCTTTTGACGTGAGGAAACGGTGGACAAGAGTGGAGTAAAGTGGCCATAATGCAATGGAAATGACACGAATGCGCGCCATTTCAAGCATCACGGCGGGACACGGTTCGATTCGACGCTCCAGCTCCGGCGACGTAGAGGGATTAACAAAGTGTTTCGTGGAAATAACCCAACTCGAATCGACGAAAAGGGCAGGCTCAAGCTGCCGGCGGAGTTCAAGCGCCAGATCGACGAGAGCTATGGGACGCAGTTCTTCATTACCAGCCGGGACGGCAAGCGGGCGGAGATCTACCCAATGCAGGAGTGGGAGAAGTTCGAAGCGAAGCTGGCGGCGGTGCCGAACTTCAATCCAGCGAAGAAGAAGCTGATGGAGCGAATCAACTATTACGGGCATACGACGGAGATGGATACGCAGGGACGGCTGCTGATGCCGCAGTTGATGCGGGAAGAGCTGAATGTAACCGGGGATGTGAATGTGTTCGGGATGCATACCTACTTTGAGATCGCGAACCGTGAAGAGTTCAAGCGGAAGATGGACAACGATCCGCTGACGACGGAAGACGAAGAGTCGCTGGCCGGCTTTGGGTTGTAGAGAGAGTTGAACCCCCCAGGGGGAGCACATGGCTGAGAACCCGAGACATGTGCCGGTTCTTTTAGAGATTGCGGTGCAGAATTTAGCGGTACGGCGAGGCGGGACGTATGTGGACGCCACGCTGGGCTTCGCAGGCCATGCAAGCGCGATTGCCCGATTGCTTGGGCCGAAGGGAAAGCTGGTCGGGTTTGACCGCGATCCGCAGGCGATGGAATTTGCGAAGGCGAAGTTGAATGCGCTGCAAGAAGAGCTGGGCGACGCCATGCCGGAGGTAGTGCTGCACGATGTGGAGTTTTCGCAGGCAGCTGACCGGTTGGAAGCGAGCAGTGTTGACGGGTTGCTGGCCGACGTCGGAGTGAGCTCGATGCAGCTCGACGAGGCGGACAGAGGATTTAGTTTTCAGGCGGACGGAGCCTTGGATATGCGGATGAATCCGCGCCAGGGTGTGACCGCCGAACAAGTGGTAAATCAGTTTGGCGAAAAAGAACTCGCCGATCTGGTTTACGAATTCGGAGAAGAAAGGAGGTCGCGGAGAATCGCCAGAGCCATTGTCAGGGCGCGGCCGATTACGACGACGGCGGAATTGGCCAGAGTTGTTTCGGGTTGCGCCCCGCCAATGAAACGAGAGCGAGGCAAGCACGTGATTCATCCGGCGACGAGGACCTTTCAGGCGCTCCGGATTTATGTCAATGGGGAATTGGACGAGTTGAAGGCGCTGCTTGACTTCGCGCCGAAGGTATTAAAGCCGGGTGGGAGGCTGGTGGTGATCAGCTTCCATTCTTTAGAGGACCGGCTGGTAAAAGACGCATTTCGCGAAGGGGCACAGGCCGGGATTTACGAAGTCTTAACCCGGAAGCCGCTGACGGCGGAGCAGGAAGAGATGGACCGCAATCCGAGATCGCGAAGCGCGAAGCTGAGGGCGGCGGAGAAGAAGTAAAAAGCAGGGACCAGGTAAGTATGTAGCACAAGATCGGGCCGGGGTCGTCCTACCGCAATACAACGGCGAAAGTAACAAGTAAGACGACAATCCGCAGTACCCCTCCTCCTAATAAGCGACCCAGGCCCGGTCGTGAGGAGAGGGATAGAAAGAATGAAGAAGGAAACTCAGGTTAGCTATGCGGACCTGGGCGACCCACAGTGGTTCAGTAGTTGGAGAAGCAACCATGGCGACACAAGTAATCGCGACGCAGACGCCGATGTATGGCAGCCGGCATGACGCCAATGCAGTGCGGGAGCGCAACGAGATGTTGCTCGCCTCGCAGCAGCGCGGACGCCGCGGGCCAACGCCGGAGGTCTTCTTCACGAAGCGCATCGACAATTCGCGTCTGGTCACGGCGAACGATCCGCAGCGGGCGCAGGAGATGCGCAGCTTCGCGACCGCCATGGCGTTGTTATTTGTGCTCATCATGGTTTATGGGTGGCAGCACTTCAGCGCAATCGAGTACGGCTATCGGATTGAGACGGAGAAGCAGAAGATCGAGGCGCTCAGTGAACAGAACCGCCACTTGCGGTTGACCGAAGCGCAACTCGCCTCGCCCGGACGCATCGACGTGCTGGCCCGACAACAGGGCTTGAGCGCGCCGCTGCCTGGACAAGTGGTCCGTCCGGAGAACAGCGTCGATGCAGGCACGCCGGTCCTTGCGCAGGCTTCTTCCGTCATACCGGCGGCCGATCGCCGCTGATTTTTTCCCCCACGAACATCTCCCGGGAGGGTCTCCGCCGTCGTGAACCTGGCCTCGTTCCTTCCGGGAAAACTTCCGTTCCAAACCACGCAGGCTGCCGATAAAGCAGTGAAGGCCGCTGACAAAGCCTCGGCGCGAAGCCGTCCGCGCTTTCTCTATGTGCTCGGATCCTTCGCTTTCTGGACGGCAATTATCTGCCTGCGGCTGATCTGGCTGCAGGTGGTTAGGCACCATGACTACATGGACAAGGCACTCCGGCAGCAGCAACGGACCTTTGAAGTGCTTCCGCGTCGGGGCATTCTGTACGACCGCAATCTGCATGAACTCGCGTTAAGCGTGCTTGCCGACTCGGTATTTGTAGTTCCCTACGAGATCACGAGTATCAACGATCCAGAACCGGTCGCGCAGGCGAAGCTTTCCGCGGTGGCCGAAGCGTTGTCCAAAGTTGTACACACCGACCCCGACGACAGCTTCACTTCGGCGGAGCGGATCAAGGCGCGGATGACGGCGTCACGGGATTATGCGTGGGTTGCGCGCGGGCTGGACGCTTCAGTGGTAACGCAGGTGAAGGCGCTCAATCTCAAGGGCGTTCACGTTCAACAGGAGTTCAAGCGTTTCTACCCCGGCGGTCGAGGTGCTGCGCAGGTGCTGGGGTATGTCGGGACGGACGCCACCGGGCTGGGAGGGCTGGAACAGAACTTCGAGGATGACCTGCACGGTACCCCCGGGCAGAGGCTGATCGCCCAGGACGCCAAGCGCCACGCTCTGGGCAGTCATGAAAGCGAGCCGATACCGGGGGAAAACCTGGTGCTGACGCTTGATGAGAACATCCAGTTCATGGCCGAGCAGGCGCTCGACCGAAACATGGAAAGGACGCACGCGCAGAACGGCACGGTGGTCGTGCAGGATCCGCATACCGGGCAGATCCTGGCGCTGGCTATTCGCCCGACCTTTGACCCAAACG
Source organism: uncultured Acidobacteriaceae bacterium (assembly GCA_963790505.1). Taxonomy (GTDB): domain Bacteria; phylum Acidobacteriota; class Terriglobia; order Terriglobales; family Acidobacteriaceae; genus Acidisarcina. The sequence continues at coordinate 489,768 of CAWBOT010000005.1, forward strand.
ATTTTCGTCACGCCACTGGAGAGCTGCGCCGGAACCACGCGGTGAGCGATGTCTACGAGCCGGGATCGACGTTTAAGCTAGTGACGTATTCGGCCGCCCTCGATTCCAATGTCGCTACCCCGGATGGAATGGTGGATTGCGGCGGCGGTCAGATCAATGTCGCGGGCCGTATTGTGCATGACGCGCCGGGCGAGCATATGGGAAACGTGCCAGTTCATAAGGCCCTGGAGGAATCGAGCGACGTGGGCGCCATTCGGCTGGCGCAGCGTATGGGGCCGGAGACCTTCTATGAGTACATCCGCGCCTTTGGCTTTGGCGACCGTAGCGGGATCGAGCTTCCTGGCGAGACGCGCGGGTTGCTGAAGCCGGTGCACCGCTGGCACCCGGACACGATCGGCTCGATACCTATGGGGCAGGAAGTCGCGGTCACGCCAATTCAATTGGTCACGATGGCGTCGACCATCGCCAACGGCGGGATGTATCTGCCGCCGCATATCCTGCTGGCGAGTACCGACGAGGTGAAGGGTGATCCAAGGCTGAAGCCGGCCACGTTTCACCCTGAAGACTCGGTGCCCGACCAGCTGCCGGATGGGGCGCACCGGGTGATCTCGACGATGAGTGCGGCAGAGATGCGCAAGATGATGGAGGGCGTGGTGTTGTTTGGCACCGGCCGCGTGGCGCAGCTGAACGGCTACAGCGCGGCGGGCAAGACGGGCACGGCAGAGAAGATCGATCCCAGCACGCATACATATTCGAAGACGAAGTTTGTTGCGTCCTTCGTGGGCTTCGCCCCGGTCAACAGCCCAGCGGTGACGATCGCGGTCATTATGGATTCGCCGGACCACAGCATGCACTTCGGCGCCGAAGCGAGCGCTCCGGTCTTTCATGATCTGGCTCAGCAAATCCTCGAATATCTTGGCGTGCCGCACGACATCGAAGTGAAGACGCCGATTCAGATGGCCAAGACGCTCGCGGTCACCGGCCCTGAAGAGCACGCAGCCGACGCAGGCGAAAGCGTCAATGAACTTTTCGCCGAAGTGAACAACCTGCCGGCGGACGATCCGCTGCGTGCTCCGAGGCAGGCAGTAGACGACGAGCCGCAGACAGCGGGATCGAAACGGCCGCCTGCGATCCTGCCGGCGCCCTGGTCTGCGGGGCAGGGCGAGGTTCAATCTGTGCCTGCTCCAACGCAGGTGGTGAGTCAACCTCCCGCGTTGATTGAACGCGCGCCCTCGACGTCGATCGGAAGCCGGGAGGTGGTTGTGAACTCGGCCGCACAAGTCGCCGTACCGTCGTTTCTTGGCGAGCCGGTGAGGCATGTTGTCGAAGTGGCGGGGACGACGGGTTTGGCGGTGCAGGTGATGGGTAACGGCCTCGCCCGGGAGCAGGCACCCGCTGCGGGGACGAAGGTTCCGGCGGGGACAAAGGTTGTGGTCCGGTTTACGCGCTGATCCGCAGCTCGCTTCTTTGAGTGTTCAAGCCGTAGACGCCCCCCCCCGAGCCCGAACGGGTGACCGGGCATAGAATCTCTGATAGCGATGATCAACGTAAACCAGCTATTGCACGGGGTGGTGTGCCTGCGCCGCGCCGGGCCAGATGTTGTGGTCGGCAGCGTGGAGTACGATTCGCGGCGCGTGGTTGCGGGTTCGCTGTTTGTCGCCATGCAGGGCGGGACGAGCGATGGCAATCGCTACATCGTTGCGGCAGTGAAGCAGGGAGCGGTTGCGGTGGTCACCGATTCCGCAACGGCCTATGATGCCGTGGTACGCGAATTTCCGCAGCTTGCAATAGCCGAAGTCGAACACGGACGCAAGGCGCTGGCAGGAGTGGCTGCGAATTTCTTTGGACATCCGGAAGAGCGGCTTGCCCTGAGCGGAGTGACGGGAACGAACGGCAAGACGACCACCGCGTTTCTGCTGGATGCGATGCTGAACCGGGTGCGCCGCAAGACGGTGCTGGTCGGGACGATTGAATATCATATTGCCAATCAAGTGCGGCCCGCGCCCCATACGACGCCGGAATCTCGCGATTTGCTCGAGCTTTTTGCCGATGGAGTGAAGATGGGGGCGACGGAGGCGGTGATGGAAGTCTCGTCGCACGCGCTTGAGCAGGGCAGAGTGTGGGGGATGAAGTATGACGTGGCGATCTTTACCAACCTGACCCGCGATCACCTCGACTTTCACGGCACGATGGAGAGTTACTTCGCAGCGAAGCAGAGGCTATTCAATGGCCGCAACGGCGCCGCCCCGCGGGTGGCGGTAATTAATTGCGACGACGTGCTTGGCCTCGAGATTGCTGAAGCAGCGCATGAGGCGGGCGCGAAGATATTCGGATATGGAATGGGCGCTGCTAAGTTTCGCGCGGAAGAGGTGAAGATGTCTGCCTCGGGAATGAGCTTCGCGATGGCGACTCCGCTGGGAACGGTGAAGATCGCGACGCGGCTGACGGGCAAGGTGAATGTCTACAACCTGCTCGCAGCCTCGGCAGCGGCGATGGCGCGCGGCCTGAGGCTCGATGAGGTGGCCGCAGGCGCAGCGGCGCTCGACCATGTGCCGGGACGATTTCAGAGCGTCGATGCAGGGCAGCCGTTCACGGTGGTTGTGGACTACGCGCACACGGATGATGCGCTCAAAAACCTGATCGCATTGGCGCGGGAGTTTGTTGCGGCGAACCAGCGACGGGTGATTACGCTGATTGGCTGCGGCGGGGACCGCGATAGGACGAAGCGTCCGTTGATGGGACGAGCTGCGGCTGAAGGCAGCGACTTGGTGGTGTTTACTTCGGACAATCCGCGCAGCGAAGACCCGATGGCGATTATCGAAGAGGTGATGGGAGGGGGGGCTTCGACCAAGTCGGCATGCGTCGTTGAGCCAGATCGCGCAGCGGCGATCTGCCTCGCAATTTATGAGGCGAAGCCTGGAGATATTGTCCTGCTTGCGGGCAAAGGGCACGAGAAGGTGCAGGTGCTCAGGGATTGCACGATTCCCTTTGACGATGTTGAGGTGGCTCGGGGTGTGCTGCGAGGTTTGGGCTTCAACGGAAATGCGGAGTCTGCGACTTGAAACTCTCTTACAAGCGGATTGGGCAGTGGATCGGCGCGGAGATGCCGTCGGCGCTGCGCGCCGCAGAGAAAGCGACGGGATATTCGATTGACTCGCGGACACTTGCTCCCGGGGATTTATTCTTCGCGGTGCAGGGAGAGCGGTTTGACGGTCACGATTTTGTCGAAGCGGCGCTAGCACGCGGGGCGGGCGCGGTGGTGGTTTCAAAAGACAAGGTAGCGACATTGCCCGAGGCGGTCAGGGGAGGCAGCCTGCTGGAAGTGGAGGAGGATCCGCTCACAGCTTTGCAGCGGTTGGCGGCGGCGGTGCGGCGGCATTGGGGCGGACGGGTAGTCGGCGTTACCGGCAGCGCGGGGAAGACGACGACGAAGGAAGCTGTTGCGGCGGTGCTCGCGAAGCGCTTCAGGGTGCTGAAGTCGGAGGGCAATCTGAACAACGGTTTCGGGCTGCCGCTGCAGTTGCTGCGCCTTGAGACGCACGATGAGGTTGCGGTGATCGAGATGGGCATGTCGAAGGCCGGCGAGATTGCGGCGCTGGCGAAGATTGCCGCTCCGAATTGGGGCGTAGTCACCAATGTGGGGTGGGCCCATGCAGAGAATTTTCAGGAGGGAATCTCGGGGATCGCGCGGGCCAAGTACGAGCTGATCGAGGCGCTCCCGCCGGACGGTGTCGCGTTTCTGAATTGCGGCGACCCATATGTGTCGCAGTTTGGGCGGGATTTCGCGGGGAAGACGGTGTCGTTCGGATCGGGGCCCTGCGCCGAGCCTCACGCGGAAGGGATTGTCGATCTGGGGCAAGAGGGCAGCCGCTTTCTAGCGATGGCAGGTGACGAGACTGTGGAAGTGCGGCTCTCGCTGATGGGACGGCACAACGTCACGAATGCCATGGCGGCGATCGCGGTCGGCATTGAAGCGGGCGTTCCGCTGGCGGAGTGCGGCGCAGCGGTCGAGGGGTTGACGGCGGGGAAGAAGCGCGGCGAGGTGAGGCAGATCCGCGGCGCGACAGTTATCGACGACTGTTACAACTCGAACCCTGAGGCGCTGAAGTCGATGATTGCGACACTGGCGTCGATTGATGCGCGGCGGCGCATCCTGCTTGCAGGGGAGATGCTGGAGCTGGGGCGTGACACAGCGGAGCTCCACCGCGCGTGCGGAGAGTTTGCGGCGAGAAAAGGGATCGACGTGGTGGTGGGCGTGAGGGGCAACGCGGTACATATCGCCGACGGCGCAGAGGCGGCGGGAGCAAAGGCGGTGTTTGTTGAGTCGCCTGAGGTGGCGGGAGAGTGGCTGCGCTCCGAACTGCGGGCCGGGGACGCGGTGCTGCTGAAGGCCTCGCGTGGAGTTCAGCTGGAGCGAGCGCTGGCAGTGCTCGAGGGCCTCGCCTGAGGCTTCTTACTTCCTAGTAGATGCATTGACGAGAGCTTGCGACATCCTCTTACGATCTTTATATAAACAGTTTAACTTGCAAGGTAAGCTTGCAAGATGGGCTTAGCTTCTTTAAGATCAAGACATGCCGCGACAGACTATTGACGATGCCGCCATCGAGTTTGGGCAGGCGGTGGGGTTGCTGGTGCGGCGCGCACGGGCGGCGGCGAACTCTCAGGAGCTTTCGTGGACTGAGACGGGTGTGCTGAAACGCCTGGCCGTGGACGGACCGGCGACGACCGCAGACCTGGCGCGCGCGCAGGGGATGAGGCCGCAGTCGATGCGCTCCATTCTGGCGACGCTGGAAGAGTTGGGGATGATCGAGCGCAGGCCCCACGACACCGATGGGCGTCAAGTGAATATCGTGCTGACCGCCAAGGGCGTGGCGGCGGAGAAGAGCGCCGGCGATGCGAAGCGCACTTGGTTGGCGCACGCTTTCGCGAAACTCTCATTACAGGATCGAGAGGCGCTGATTGCGGCAGGGCGGATCATGCGGCGCGTGGTGGAAGGCGATCCGCAATGAGGCTCGGTTGGCGATGAAGGCTGAAGCCGTCACAGGGAAGCAAGAGACGTCTGCCACCGGGCCGCTAGCGCACGCTTGGCGAGCGCTAAGGCATCGCAACTTCCAGCTTTTCTTTTTTGGCCAGAGCATCTCGGTGATCGGGAACTGGATGACCCGGGTGGCGACGGGATGGCTGGTCTACCGGCTGACGAATTCGGCATTGATGTTGGGTGTAGTCGGCTTCGCCGGGCAGATTCTTTCGTTTTTGCTGGGGCCATTTGCGGCGGTCTGGGTGGAGCGGTTGGAGCGCCGCAAGCTGCTGGTGTGGACGCAAGCGCTCGCCGCGGCGCAGTCGCTGGCCCTGGCCGCGCTCACGCTTTCCCATCGAATTAATCTCTGGGAGATCATCGCGCTTACCGCTGTGCAGGGGCTGATCAATGCCTTCGACATGCCGGGGAGGCAGTCCTTCCTTGTGCAGATGGTCGAGGACCGCAACGACCTGAGCAACGCCATCGCGATCAACTCGTCCATGGCCAACCTGGCACGGCTGATCGGTCCGGTTTTTGCAGGCCTGGTGATCGGGGGCTTCGGCGAGGGCTGGTGCTTTTTGCTGGACGGGGTCAGCTATTTTGCGGTGATTGCTTCGTTGCTGATGATGCGGATCCGGCCGATGGAAGTGGGACGCGCTACGGCCACCATGTTCGAGCAGATGCGGGAAGGATGGGACTACGTGCGCACGTTCGCGCCGATCCGCACGATTCTGCTGCTCTTCGCGATGCTGAGCGTGATGGGATATTCGTACCAGGTGCTGCTTCCGATCTTTGCCGGCGATGTGCTGCACGGTAACGCTACTACACTGGGCTGGCTTACGGGAGCGTCGGGCATAGGCGCGCTGACGTCGGCGATTTCTCTCGCGGTACGGAAGACGGTGGTGGGGCTGACACGGATGCTGCAGATCTCGGCGGCGATGCTGGGGACGGCGCTGATTCTCTTTGGCCTGTCGCATGCTTTGTGGCTGTCGCTGCTGCTGATGGTCTTTGTTGGTTTCGGCATGCTGCAGGCGGCGTCGGTGGCCAACACGATCATCCAGACACTGGTGTCGGAAGACAAACGCGCGCGGGTGATGGGCTACTACACGATGGCGTTCTTCGGGTCGGTGCCGTTTGGCAGCCTGTTCGCGGGTGCGCTGGCGCACCGCCTTGGAGCGCCGCACACGGTGTTCATTACGGGCGCGTTTTGTATAGCGGCGTCTATTTGGTTCACGATCAAACTGCCGGGAATGCGAGCGGTCATGCGGCCGATCTACGAAGAGATGGGTCTCCTGCAAGCGCGGGCGATCGATCCGATCCCCGACGAGAGCGAATCGACGGCTTGGAACATGACCAATTCAAGAAAGACCTATAACCATTTTTAAAAGGACTTCATAACTAATCCTGAAAGGAAAATTACATGCCACTTACAAAGCTCGAAGAGAATGCTGCCTTAGTCATCATCGATTTACAAAAGGGAATCACGGCGATGCAGGCAGCACATCCGATGGGAGACATCGTCGGCCGGAGCGCGATGTTGGCGCGGGCCTTCCGTGAACGCGAGCTGCCGGTTGTTCTGGTCAACGTTGCGGGAGGAGCGCCGGGGCGGACCGACGCTCCGCGCCCTGCGTTTGCGTTTCCGCCGGACTGGACCGATCTCGCTCCGGAGCTCGATCAACATCCGAGCGATCACCTGGTGACGAAACATCGGATTGGAGCGTTTATAGGCACGTCTCTGGACAGCATCCTGCGGGAGCGAGGCGTGACGCAGATCGTGCTGGCAGGTGTGGCGACGAGCGTTGGGGTTGAGGCTACGGCGCGCAGCGCTTACGACCACGGCTATCACGTGGTGCTGGTGACGGACGCGATGACCGATCGCGACGCAGAGTCGCATCGACACAGCGTGGAGAAGATCTTCCCGCGCATCGGCGAGACGGAGATTACGGAGAATGTGCTGAAGCAAGTCCGTGGCTGAAGAGCTAGTTCGCTTTTGTTTCGCCGGTACCCCCCTCCCCCTAGGATTTTCTGATTAAATCCCTATTTTCAGTGGGTTGCGGTGGGGGGTATCTAGCCAAATCCTTTGTTTGATCCATGGCGGTATCCTAGAATCCTTGTTTTCAGTAGGCAAACAGAGCGCAAAAGGCGGCCGAGTGGCCGCCTTCTTTTTCATCTGTCTCTCTACTTCCAGTTTATCAGGTTGACCCCATTCACTACGCCAAGTTGGGGTGAGTTTTATGTTCATGGAATGAGTGAGTTACAAGAAAGTTTGGGCGCCAGGTATTGACAGAATTTCGTGGGCGGGGAGTTGTCCGGATGACGGAGCTAATCCTTTAGATGTTCCCCACTCGGGCAAAGGAAGGCTTGCGTGGGCCACCCAGCGACCCGACCAACCCAAACTGCGGAACCTGTCGGCTAGCCCTGGCGTACGAGATTCCATGAGCGATGCAGGCCGAAGGGCCTCCTCTCGACAGGAACCGTGGATCTGTGTAGGAGCGGCACTTTTCCTTGTGGCGCTGCTCGTATCGGCGATTGTTGATCCCCCGCTCCGAGTTCTTCACTGTTTCCAGGCGCTGATCTACGTTGCCGTCATCGCGCTTGCACGCCGAAAGAGCCCATGGGGATATGGAGCTGGATTCGCGATCGCGATCGTGTGGAACGGAATGAATTTTTTCGGCCCGCGCCTCATCCAGAAGGGTGCGGTCGCCTTGTGGTCGTGGCTGCGTACCGGGCATGTGCAGCAGCTCGTACCGATGATGGGAATCGTGGGCGCTCTCGGGCATTTCATTCTCATCTTCGCTACTCTTGTGGCGACTCTGCGGTGCGACACGGAGGCGAGGAAGTGGTGGAAGTTCTCAGGCGGCGCAGTTCTTGCGGTGGGGTATCTTGCAGTGCTGGTTGCTTTCGCCCTGCGTCACAGGTACTAGCGTGGCTGGGATTTGAAGAGAAAGCCATCCCCCAAAAACAGGGACATGGAGACCCGCATCTTTCCTGAAATAAGACTTGGGCCAGCCAGATGCTCTTTCAGATTTTCTCTAGGAGGGGACGAGAGATCGCCACCAGCCGAGAATAACCTCTCGGGTGATGTACTCAAACATGTGGAGGTTGAAGGGGATGTCTTCTTTCAACCAGGTACTGCCCATCTGATGGGTCCCCAGAGCGGTCATTGTCTCTGAAGGGGCCGCCCAAGAAGGGTCTCTGGACGGTGCCGAGCACATCGGTGCCGGGAAGGGTCTTCCTTCGTGCAAGGCCTGCGAACGATACCGGTAGATTTTCTCAATGGCTTTCTTGAGTGAACTGTGCTCCCACGAGAACCGCGCCCACTCTGCAGGGCGCTGCACTGGAGCTCCTGGCATGAATGTCATACAAAAGTCGCGGAATTGTTTCGTCACCCCCATGCTTGGCGCAAAGGCGTCTGCGATTAGGGGCAGGAGTGCCTTGTCAGTGTGTGCACACAGTACCTCGTAGACCTTTGGCTTAGAGATCTCGAGCCGCTCTATGCTCGTTCCTTGATCCCCGGCCCATTCGTTTGCGGCTGACTCCAATGCGGAAACAAAGAGAAGCCAAGAGAATTCAGGCTCAGTCTCGCAAAGCCAGAGTGCATCTTGGTAGAGACGCGCTGATCGGATCAAGGTATTAACTTGCGAAGGTGTTTGATTGGGAAGAGACCGCAGCATTTCAAGTCCTTCCATCGGATGTACCCCATTCGCAGCACGGGGGAGGATGTAGTTTCGTGGTGCAAAGAAGGCCGGCTCGTTTTGATCGCCGAGTTCCTCGGGCCTTCCCTTCACGTCCCCATGTGGCTCGAATCTTCGTACGGACCTTCCTGCCCTAAGGCGAATGCCCATCGCTAAGGAGGCAATGGCGGCGAGCTCTTCGGGCGGCGAACCACCGTGGTAAAGGCTGGCGTCCGTCTTTTCAAAGGAGGGGTGTTCCCACTCTGAGTAGAAACCGTATCGCAGAATTATCCCCGGCTTGATCGTTTTCCAATTACCAGCCGCAATGGTATTGATGAAGGTATACGGGCCAAGGTCGATCTCGCCCGTGATGTGGGCGTCTGTGAAAAGTGGAAACTCGGAGGCCCCTAACCACGGCGCCATCTTATTGAATGCGATCCAGTTCACGACAACTGGGCTAAGTTTCAGCTCTGACACCGTAGATTCTCCGGAGCGGTTCTGCAAGAAACCACTTAATGATGTTGGACTATCATCGAACATTACTATCGATAAGTCCTCTTCCCGGAAGCGTCTTTACCACGAATCGACGGATTCTATGCGCTACCCTGCACGGCTTCGGGCAGGAATATATCGCAGTAGACGTGCGGAGGATCCATCTGGATGAATGACAAGACAATAAAGACGTTAGAGACGTATTTGGCCGAGGCGGTTCCACTCGATAGCTATTACCAATGGAGTTCTTGGGGCTCAAGAGTTGAAAAGTTTCTCGAAAAGGTCTTGGGAGCAGAGGCGGCATCAGAATTTGAGTCGCTCTCTGGCACCGAGCCAATTGACACCTTTGGGATGCAACGCGGACACATAGAGGGACTCATTGCGCTGCACAGCGGCAGCGGCACCTCTGGCTCTGCCGATCAAGAAGCCTTGAACATGCCAGGAGAGCAAGCCTTGCCAGCCAGCCTCAACACGAGACGTATCTTCGTGGTTCACGGGCACGATGGCGAAGCTAAAGAGACGCTCGCTCGATTCCTCGAGAAACTAGGGCTTGCTCCCGTTATCCTTCACGAACAGCCCAATCAGGGGCGAACCATTATTGAAAAATTCGAGGTCTCATCGAGCGACGTGGCGTTCGCCGTAGTTCTTCTGACGCCCGATGACCTAGGGTGTGCCAACCAGGAGGAGGAGCACCTGCGTCCCCGCGCCCGCCAAAACGTGATCCTTGAACTTGGTTACTTCATGGGACGGTTGGGTCGGATGCGCGTTTGCGTTCTTCACAAAGGGGGGATCGAATTGCCTTCTGACTATCAAGGAGTCGTCTACATCGAATTAGATTCCGCCGGGGCTTGGAGGACGAAACTTGCCCAGGAATTCGTTGAAGCAAAACTGCCTATCGACCTCCAGGGCCTTTTGGGCGCGTAGGAAATGGGACAATTTGGCTCGAATCATTCGTAGCGTATAGCTTTAGCCGGGTCGATGTGTGTTGCGCGGCGGGCTGGTAGCCAGCAGGCGAAGAGTCCTACGGCGGAGAGTAGGGCGGCGACGTCCGGTGGCCCATTCAAGCCTTCTGTTGGCCTGAGTGTGGAACCCGTCGGTCAAAGTCTTACTCCATCGCGGAGACGGAATGGACGGGTTGAGCGACCAGTCGCACGCCGAGCGCGGCGCAAACGCGGCTCACCGTATCGAATCGCGGTGCGCTATCAGGACGCAAGGCTTTGTACAGGGCTTCCCGCGTGATCCCCGCTGTCTTGGCGATCTCTGCCATGCCACGGGCGCGGGCAATATCCCCCAGCGCCGATGCGAGCAACGCCGCATCGTTGGCTTCCAGAATGTCGGTCAGATAAGCAGCGATGGCGGTCTCACTGTCGAGATAGTGTGCTGCGTCGAACTCAGGCAGGTCAGCGACCTTGATGCGTTTGCTCATGATTTCTCTCCGCTCCGTCCAGTAATGCGGCCAGTGCTTTGGCCCGTTTGATGTCCTTTTTCTGTGTTCGTTTCGAGCCGCCCACGAGCAGCACAATAATCTGCGCCTCGCGTTGGGTGAAGTACAGACGCCATCCCGCGCCCAAATGGATGCGCAACTCCGAAACGCCCTCACCCACCGGCTGAACGTCTCCCATCAAACCGCGTTCCAATCGTTTGATTCTGGCGACGATTCCACCGCGTACCGCCTCATCCTTCAACCCGTCGAGCCAAGCCGTGAATTCGGGCGAAGGACGGATTGAGAACATGGGACAAATGTAATCGAACGATTACAGACATGTCAACCTTGCTCATGAACAGGTTTTCGTCCGCCAGAGGGGCCCCACTCAAGCCAACAGAAGGCTTCTCCACCCCGTCGACAAAGACCTGTCGACGGGGACCCCGGTTGAATGGGCCACCTCCTGTTCTACTCGTAACGGATCGCCTTCGCGGGATCGATGTGCGTGGCGCGGCGGGCGGGAAGCCAGCAGGCGAAGAGTCCGACGGCGGAGAGCAGGGCGGCGACGGTGAGGAAGACGACCGGGTCGCGAGGCGAGGCGCTGATATGCAGACTGCTCATGACGCGGACAGCGGGGATTGCGGCGGCGGCGCCGAGAAGCAGTCCGGCGCCAACCTGCCACACGCCGCGAGTCATCACCAGGGCGAGAATGTTACGCGAGGTTGCTCCGAGTGCCATGCGCACGCCGATCTCCTGGGTGCGGCTGTTGGTCGCCTGGGCGATCACTGCATAGATGCCGACCGAGGCCATGACCAGGCCGATGAGCGCGAAGCCGGAGAAAAGTTTGGTGAAGAGGTGCAGGAACCATTGCTGGTGGTCGACGGCTTCGGTCATCGTCCAGACCTGGCGCAAGGGCAGGTCCTGATCGAGACTTTGCACGGCTGAGCGAACGGCGGCGGCCGGATTGTTGCCGCTGGAGCGGAGGACGAGCGCCATGCTGTTCCAGCCTTCCTGCTGGTAAGGGAGGAACATCAGCGGTTTTGGCGACGGGTCGTCGAGTTGCTGGATGATGTTGGCCGAGACGCCGACGACGGTGATCCATTCGTTTGCTTTGGCGCCCGTTTCCTTATTGTTGCTCGGCTCACTCTTGCCCGGGTCATAGAGGCGGAAGCGCTTGCCGAGCGCGGATTGGTTGGGCCAGAAGTGTTCAGCGAATTCCTTTGTAAGGATGGCGGTTTTGCGGCCGGGTGCGCCGTCCGTTTGTTGGAAATCCCGCCCCTGCAGAAGCGGCAGGTTGATCGCGTCGAGATATCCGGGAGACTGGACGAGGAACCATATATCCGGGCGATGGGCAGGGTTATCGATGGTGGAGCGTTCGATCTCGATCTGCCGGCTGTTGTAACCGAGGCCGGGCATGTCTGAGGCGAGTGCAACGTGGGTCACGCCGGGGATTGCTTTGAGGCGTGGCAGCAGTTGGTCGAAGAAGCGCTGGCGAGCGTCGGTGTCAGAGTAACGGTCTTCGGGAAGATCAACGCGGGCGGACATGAGCTGCTCGGCGGGAACGGAGCGGTTGGCGGAGAGGTTCTCGACGATGCTGTGGACGAAGACTCCGGCGCCGGTGAGCAGGACGAGGGTGAGGGCGAATTGCAGGACGACGAGGGTGCCGGCGAGCCTGCCTCCGCGATGCTTGCCGACGCTGCGCGCGCCCTCTTTGAGGACTTCGTTCAACTGGACACCCGAGGTGCGCAGCGCGGGAGCAAGGCCGAAGAGCAAACCGCTGAGAATGCACAGCGCGGCGAAGTAGCCGAAGACGGCGAAGTCCATGTGGAACTGCACCCAGTAGGGCTTGCCGACATCCTGCACAGAGAGGTTGAACCAGCGAACCCCGAAGAAGGCGAGCGCGAGGCCAAGTGCACCGCCAAGAGTGCTGAGCAGGACACTTTCAATGAGGAGTTGGCGGATGAGGCGCCAGCGAGAAGCGCCGAGAGCGGCGCGGATGGAGATCTCACGCTGGCGGGTCATGGCGCGGCTGAGCATCATGTTGGCGACGTTGGCACAGGCGATGAGCAGCACGAAGCCGACGGCAGCGAGCATGAGGAGAAAGACCATGCGGATATTTCCGCCGTTATAGCGTTCCTGAAAGGTCTCGACGGTCACGCCGATATCTTTGTTGGTGTCGGGGTATTGAATCGCGAGGCGTTTGGCGATGGTATTCAGGTCGACGCCGGCCTGCGGGCGGGTGACTCCCGGTTTGAGCATTCCGAAGAGCTCGAGCGGCCGTTCGCTGCGCTTTTCCAAATCGGCGGTGGGCGGCAGGGCCATCCACATCTCGGCGGTGGTTGGGAACTGGAAGCCTTCGGGCATCACGCCGATGATCGTGGCGGGTTTTGCGTCGACTCGGACCTGGCGGCCGATGACGGTAGGAGAGCTACCGTAGCGATCTCTCCAGATGGCATAGCCGAGCAAGACAACTGGTTCGGCGCCGGCCGTGTCATCGGCGGGAAGAAAACCGCGGCCGAGAACCGGCGGAATGTGAAGCATCTCGAAGATGCCGGAGGAGGCGCGCTCAAGGTGGTAGCTCTGGGGAGGATTGCCGCGCTCGCTGAGCACACCATTCTCGTCGCTGGCCGCCTCGATGGCCTCGAATGATGAGCTCTGGGCACGATAGTCGCGGAAGTCAGGATAGGAGACGCGCATTGCCTGGTTGCTCTGGGTGAGGTTGCGGTCGCGAATAGAGACCAGCCGCGCGCCGCCGGGAACGGGGACAGGCTTGAACAACGCGCCGTTGACCAAGGTGAAGATCATGGTGTTGAGGCCGATGCCCAGGGCGAGAGTCGCGACAACGGCGGCCGAGAACCAGCGATGGGAGAGGACCATCCGCAGAGCGAAGCGCAGGTCGTTTGCCATAAAGGCGGATACGGAGGCGAGCGGGGAATCGTTCCGGCAAAGTCGGGGGAGAGCTATTCGATGTCGGGCTGTTTGATCCAGGAGAAGTGGCGACCGAGAATGCCTTTGATGATCCAGTGATCGGTCGAGGCGGTCGCGCCGACGCCGACGCCGACGTTGATCTCCCACTTCGGGGAGACGTTGAGGTCGGTGACCACAAAGACCTGTTGCTGCTGGTTGTGGAGTGTCGCGAAGTTGCCGACTTCGCCGTAGTCGCCGTAGTATTCGATGCCGCCGCTGACGACCTTGGTGAAGTCGTAGCCCACTTTGGCGGCAGGAGCAAACTGCCACCCCTGATTTACGCTAGGGCCATGAAAGGTCCGTTCGAAGGCCGGATTTACAGCGAAATACCAACGATTGAGAGATTTATCGAAGATGGGACGAATTTCCCACGTCCAGGTATCGGGCGAATAGACGGCGCGCTGATAGCCGACTTCGGTGGAGAGGCTCGCGCCGACGGGCCAGTGCCAGGAATCCGGCGCGCGGACACGGGGGCGAATGTGGTCGCCGACCCATTGCCAGCCGTAGCCGTCCTGGATGCTGGAGAAGACATAGAAGCCGACCTCCGACCAGTCGGTGAGGCCTTGAGTGATTTCGAGCGTCTCGTGCTGCTGGTGGTTGGTGGGGTAGACGCCGTTGATGGTTTGGGTCTGGCCGACGGCGGTGAAGTTCGAGTGCAGCTCGACCATGGTGGATTTCGGCTCGATAGTGGGTGCGCCGTAGACCTGGATTTCGTAGTTGCCTTGAGCACGGGCGCGCGCGGTGGCCATCAGGCAAAACGCAGCCAATGCAATCACCGCCCAACTACGTCGAATCTGCGTCTCCGTTTTTGGCATAAAGTTTCTTTACGCATAGCGAAAGAGCATCATGAAGCCCATATCCATGTGGTCCTGCTGGTGACAGTGAAAGAGCGTCATTCCCGGGTTGTCGGCGGTGAAGTCGACATCGACCTCGGTTCCGGCGTCGACCAATATAACGTCCTTGACGATGCCGCGAGTCTCCAGGTTGCCGGGCAGCCGGCGAACCTCAAAGCTGTGGCGATGGAGATGGACGGGATGGTCGTCGGTGCTGTGATTCTTGAACTGCAGCCGGTAGCGCTGGCCGCGCTGTAAGGTAACGGCGTCGGTGTTGGGAAAGGACTTGCCGTTGATCATCCAATGATCGAGAGCACCGTGTCCTGCGAATCTGGATTCGAAGACCAACGGGATCTCAATGGGCTGCGCGGATGGGGTTGACGCGGGAGATGGCGCGGCGAACTGGTAATAATTCCAGAGCAGAGTTTGCGGCTGCTGCCAGACGGGTTTGCCCGAGCTTCCCGCATATTCGACGACGATGCCCATGCCGGCAGCCTGGATGTGTTTGCGGACTTCGCCTAACACCCAGACTCCGGGGTTGCTCATCTCGACGACGGCGCAGACGCGTTCGGCAGGGGCGAGCCTGAGCATGGGGAGGCTTTGCGGCTGGGGTACGGGGTTGCCGTCCAACGCGATCACACGAAACTGATGGCCGGCGAGGGCGAGCCAATGCGGCTCGGTGGGGCTCGAGTTCAGGATATGCAGCAACACATGCTCGCCTTGCTTGACGCGCAGCGGATCGCCGTAGCCGAGGACTCTACCGTTGACGGTAGAGAAGTTGTAGTCGGGGTTCATCGAGCCGTCGCTGCTGGCCAGGAGCTGGCCGTCCCAGTCGTGCAGGGCGAGAAAGAACTCCTGGTCGTAGCGGGCGGGACTTTCGCGCGGCTCGATCATGAGAAATCCGTGCTGGCCGGTGTACTGGCCTTTTTTTAGATCGCCTCCGGCAAAGACGTGAGTGTGATACCAGCGAAAGCCGGCTGGACGCGGGGTGAAGGTGAGAGTCGCGTGACCGCCCGGAGCGATCGAGGGCGTGCCTTCTTCCATCGCGCCGTCGACCTCAGAAGGCAGAAAGAGGCCGTGCCAGTGGACGACCTCTTCATTTGCGGTGTGGTTGGTGATGGCGATGGTGACGGGCTGGCCCTCTTTGAAGCGCAGGAGCGGCCCGGGAACCTGCTGGTTGTAGGCAGTGGTCTTGACGGAATGCTTTGCGGAGACCTGCAGCGAATAAGGCGCAATATCGAGGGTGTAGTCGACTGTGGCGAGCGCCGAGGGCATGGCCGCCGATGCTGCGGCCATGCTGCCGATCTTCAGAAGTTGCCTGCGAGTGACCACACTCCGATGCTATAGCCATTTGGCGCAGGCCATCAAAAGCGCAGATCGTCTTCAGCGCACAGGTTTTCATTGCGTCGATTGGGCAGACCATCGAGCTACTTCGCGGCGAGTTGGGTGGAGGAGACGAAGTTCTTGACGTGGGCCAGTTCAGGCCGTGTCGATTGCGCGCCGTTGTCGGTCGATTTGAGGAGCGCGGCGTAGAACTGTTGTGCTTTGGCCTTGTCTCCGGTCTGCTCGGCAGCGAGTCCTGCATTGTAGAGGCCGTTGAAACGGTTGGGGCTGAGCTTCAAAGATACTTCGTACTCGGCCAGCGCCTGCTGGGGTTGGTGGAGCTCGAGGAACATGTCGGCGAGCATCTCGCGTGCGGGGATGTCCACTTCGCCCTGGCCGACTTTGTCCTGCAGGTCGGCGGCTTCGCGCATGTGCTTGGTTGCTTCGTCGGACTTGCCGGCAGCGAAGGCGGCCCAGCCGAGCATCTCGTGACGATCGATCTGCGCTCCAGTGCCGTCGGCCATGTAGGCATCCTTGCCCTTTTTGATTTCAGCGACCAGCGCGTCAAACCTGGCGAGATCGGCCTCGGCTTCCTTTGCATGGCGGAGATGGCCATCGGCGATGGCGCGCGCCCAATAGGCTACGGTGGCGACCTGAGGGGGCGAACCGGCGGCGGGCTCGATCTTGGCCGCGGAATTCCAGTCGCGCATCTCGAGCATGTAAAAGGCGGGCATCTCGGTCTGGTAGTAGGGAACCATGCCTTCGCGATGGGCCGACATCTGAGGCATTGCGGCGATGCGGGTCAGCACCGGGGCAACTGCTTCGACCGCGGCTTTGGACTTTGCTTCCTGGCCGCTCTGCAGATAGGCGTAGGAGAGAAAGTCGTAGGAGTGGGGCTCATCCATGATGCTGCTCTCGCCGCGCTTCTCAGCGGCCTCGGCGGCGGCGATAGAGCCGAGCTGCGACTGGATGTCCTGCGGCCACAGGCCGAGGCGGGAGTAGATGTGGCCGGGCATATGGTAGGCATGCGAGCCGGAGGGCGCGATCGCGCCATAGTGGTCCGAGGCGGCGAGTCCATCGGCTGCCATGGCGGGGTTGTCGCAGGAGTGGATGATGTAGTGGACGACGCCGGGATTGTCGGGATACTTCGCGAAGAGCGGGGTGAGGACAGCCATCGCTTCGTGTTCGTTGGTCTGGGTGGTGTCGGTCGGCTTCTCTGAAGCCAGGAGCGACAGAGCGTAGAAAGCGCCGGCGTCGACGTCGCCGGAATTGTCTTTGTAGAGCCTAGCCATCGCTGCGGAGTAGGCTTCGATGCGCGGCTGGAAGTCGTCTTTGCCCGGCTTGAAGAAATCGCTCAACGCGGCGATGTATTCGCGTTCGCGCGGCGTCTTTGCGTTGAGAGACTGCGCCTTCTGCATCTCCGCCCATGCCAGTTTCCGGGTCGCCTCGTCGGGGCGGTTCCAGATCTGGTGGAAGTGGCTCATGGCGATTCCCCAGTAGGCCATGGCGCAGGTTGGATCGGCTTTCGCGATTTGTTCAAACTGAACTTTGGCTTCGGCGTACCAAAAATCGTGCAGCAGGGCGACTCCGCGATTGAACGGCGCCTGGGTTGACGGCGAGCAGGAGACGGGGAAGGAGACCACGCCGAGCTTTTCAGAGACGGCGGCATCGGCGGACGGCATGGGATGGTCCATTGCCATCTGGGCGACGGCGGGTAACGCGGTCAGGGCGAGCAGGACGGGCGCAAGTATCTTCATCGCGGTCAATTATATGGCGGGGATGTATGGCGTGACGAAGGGTTTCTGCTGACTGGCGCGAGGTGAGTGGGCTGAGGCGTTCTGTTGCATGCCCAGAATGCTAACCTCGAAGATGAGTTGACTATGACGAGAGTTTCTCCTGCACCGCTAATTAAAGCAGGGTCCGGCGGCGATCCAGTTACAGAATTATCAGGCCTGAGCTCGGGCACACGGTTCGTGCGCGCCTGCCTGCGGCGGCCGGTCGATCGTACGCCGGTGTGGTTTCTGCGCCAGGCGGGGCGGTACATGGCGGAGTACCGCGAGGTGCGGAAGCACCATACGCTGGTCGAAATCTGCAAGCAGCCGAAGCTGGCGGCCGAGGTCACGATCACTGCCGCGGAGAAGCTGGGCGTGGATGCGGCGATCATCTTCGCCGACCTGCTGCTGCCGCTTGAGCCATGGGGCTGGACGTTTGAGTTCTGGCCGGCGAGGGGCCGGTGGTGCATCATCCAGTGCGGACGGCGAGGACGTGCAGCGGTTGAGGATTGACCGTGCCTGCGGAGCTTGGCTACGTTGCCGCAGGCGATCGAGAGGGTCGCTGCGCATTTCACGACAGGCTGGGGATTATCGGCTTCTGCGGAGCGCCGTTTACGCTGGCGAGTTACATGATCGAGGGCGGCGGGTCGCGGAATTACATCCACACGAAGACGATGATGTACCGGCAGCCTGCGGTTTGGCAACAGCTGTTGGACAAGCTGATCACGGTGCTGCGCGAATATGCGGCGCAGCAGGTGACGGCGGGCGCGGACGTGATTCAGATCTTCGACAGCTGGGCGGGCGCATTGAGCGTTGCGGACTATCGAGAATATGTTTTGCCGGCGACGAAGATCCTGGTGCGGGAGGTGCAGGCGCTCGGGGTGCCGGTGATTTATTTCGGCGTCGACACGGCGAGCTTGCTGCCGGCGATGCGCGAGACGGGCGCGGATGTGCTGGGACTGGATTGGCGGGTTCCGCTCGACGAAGGTTGGCGCAACCTTGACTACTCTGTTGCGGTGCAGGGGAATCTTGATCCGATTACGCTTTTCGCCGAGCCGGAGCTGATTCGGCGGCGGGTGCACCAGATACTTGCGCAAGCTGGGGGGCGGCCGGGGCATGTCTTCAATCTGGGCCACGGGATTGTGCCGGGAACGCCGGTAGAAAATGTGCAGGCGGTGGTCAAGTTCGTGCGGGAATTTGTGCAGCCAGCCGGGCTCGCGGGAGTTCCTCGTGGCTGACGTGGTTGGCAAGACTGCAATCCTGTTGCTGGCGCATGGGACGCCGGAGACGCTGGACGATATCCCTGCCTATTTGCGCAATGTGGTTAGCGGACGGCCGATGCCGGACGCGGTGGTCGAAGAGATTCGTCATCGGTATTCGTTGATCGGGAGAAGAGTCCGTTGACCGAGATAACGATGGAGCAGGGCGAGCTGCTGTCGAAGCGGCTGGGTCTGCCGGTGTACATTGGCATGCGCAACTGGAAGCCGTATATCGCCGACGTGGGCGGACAGATGCGTGCGGACGGGATCACCTCGGCCGTGGCGATCTGCCTTGCGCCGCAGAACTCGCGGACGAGCGTTGGTCTCTATCGGCGGGCGACGTTTGCCGAGGCTGGGGATGCGATCCGGATTGAGTTTGTCGAGGGGTGGGCGGACCATCCGCTTTTGGCGAAGGCTTTCGCGGAACGGCTGATTCCGGTTCGCAAGCGGCTGGTTGCGGAGACGGGCGGCGAGGTACCGGTGCTTTTCACCGCGCATAGTGTCCCGTGCCGGACGATTCAGACTCCGGCTCCGCAGGCGGCGGCAGCGACTCCGGCGGAGCGGGAGAAGATATTCTGGCCGGTTGCGGATCCGGCGATTCCTGATCCGTACGCGGTCGACGCGAAGACTACGGCGCGACTGGTTGCGGAGCAAGCCGGTCTGGACGAGGCGAACTGGTTCTTTGCCTTCCAGAGCCAGGGTCAGTCGGGCGGCCCGTGGATTGGGCCGACGGTTGAGGACACATTGACTGCGCTGAGCAGGCAGGGTCACAAGGCAGTCATTGTGCAGCCGATCGGGTTTCTCTGCGATCACGTCGAGATTCTTTACGACATCGATATTGCATTTCGCGAATTTGCTGACGGGCTGGGCATGAGGCTGGAGCGGCCGGAGTCGCTGAATGGATCGTCGACGCTCACCGAGGCGCTCGCCGAGCTGAGCCATCTTGCCCTTGAGCGCCTGGCGGAGAAGACAAGCCAGGCGGTCGCCGCAGGCAGCTAATGCCGCGCATCGCGATTATCGGCGGAGGCATCAGCGGGGTCGCAACCGCCTATGAGCTAAGTCAAAGGGGCCAAACAGATTTCGTTCTCTACGAAGCTTCGTCGCGGCTCGGTGGCACTGTCGAGACGGTGCGGCGGGACGGCTTCGTGATCGAATGCGGGCCGGACTCGTGGGTGACGGAGAAGCCGTGGGCGCGCGAGCTCGCGATCGAGCTGGGGCTGGAGGCGGAGATCATTCCGTCGAATGACGAACGGCGAAGGACATATCTGCTCGAAGGCGATCAGCTAGTTCCCATGCCCGATGGCATGCGGATGATGGTCCCGACTGATCTTGAGGCGATTGAAAGGTCGCCCCTGTTCAGCGAGAAGGCGAGGCAGGCTTATCGCGAAGAGCCAGCGAGGGCCGCGGAGCTGAAGGCTTTTGCTGCGGCTCGGCCGGAAGGCGAGGACGAGTCGGTCGCCAGCTTTGTGGAGAGGCACTTTGGAGTTGAGGTTGCGGAGAAGATCGCCGGGCCGTTACTGGCCGGGGTCTTTGGCGGAGATACCCGCCAGCTCAGCGCAACGGCAGTAATGGCGCCGTTTGTCGCGATGGAGCGAGAGCACGGCAGCCTGATTCTGGCGTTGCAACAACGGCAGCGCGCGGGTAAGAGGAGCGGTGCGGAGATGTTCTCTCCCACTCAAGCCAAAGGAAGGCTTGAATGGGGCACCCCCGCACCGGCCCAGTCTGTCTTCACCTCGCTGAAGGGTGGTTTGCAGACGCTAATCGAGGGGATGACAGCCAGGATTCCGCCCGCGGCCATTCGGCTGAGCGAGCCTGTTTTTTCGGTGACGCCGAAGGCGGGGAGGTGGGAGGTGGCGAGCGTCACCGGTTTGGCCGCGTTCGATCAGGTGGTGCTGGCGACGCCGGTGGACGTGACGAGAGCGCTGGTCGCGCCATGGAATCCAGAGCTAGGAGAGCTTCTGGACATTGAGGCCTCGTCGGCGGTGGTTGCTGCGTTGGCTTTTGATCGCGAAGCTTCGGAGCGGATCAAGATTCCGGAGGGATTCGGATTTCTTGTTCCGCAGCGCGATCAGCTCACAGTTGAGGGTGGCGAGCCGGAGCTCCTCGCCTGCACGTTTGTCGATCAGAAATTCGCGTACCGTGTTCCGGAGGGGTGCGTGCTGCTGCGAGCCTACTTTGGTGGTAAGTCCGCGCCGGCGCTCCTGGATTGGTCCGATGAGGCGATTCTGGATATCGCACGGCGGCAACTCGGAAGGATATTCGGGAAACTGCCTGCGCACGAAATTGCTCTGGTTCGCCGCTGGCCGCGTTCGCTGCCGCAGTATGCGGTCGGCCATCGCGCCAGAGTCGCCAAGATTGAAGCGATGGCCGGGGAAGTCCCTGGGCTGCACCTGATAGGGAATGCCTTTCATGGGGTTGGGCTGCCGGACCTTATTCATCAAGGAAGAACGTTAGCCAGTCGGCTATCCCATTTCTGAATACTTACAACTTTCGCAACATCTAACTCGTCACAGTGTTTAGAAGGCTGAACGAGGAGGGATGTTATGCCGGAAGTCCGTAAGCGCCTGCTTATTGCCTGCTCCTGCCTCCTGCTCGGATCGGTCGAAGTGCTGATGCAAGTATTGGGCTACACCGTGGCGACGCGCTGACATAATCGGTCTGCCCGGTGCGGCACAGCACCCGCGCCTGCTCAGGGGGCTATGGCTTGCCGTTGTCCAACGGCTTGCGTGCGAAGTAATAGAGCGAGAACGCCAGCAGCGCGAACATCCCTACCGAAATCCAATCGTTGAAGAGAAGTGTTCGCGGGAACTTGATGATGTCGATGTGTCCGGTTGCGGCCTCGTAGAGTTTGAGGGCGACGCCCATGAGGCCGACGATTCCGCCGGCGGCGATCAGGCCGCTGGCGTAGAGTGAGCCGGGGCTGATCTCGCTGTCGGTGTCGGTTCCACCGCCGGCTTTGGCGACGGCGCTGTCGACCATCCAGCGCACTACGCCTCCAACGAAAATCGCTAATGTCGTGGCGATCGAGAGATATGCGCCGACGGCAAACGACAGCGAGCGAATGCCGAGCAGCTCGACGGCGATTACGAGGAAGACGCCGAGCAGCACCAGTCCCCAGGGGAGCTTGCGAGTGAGGATGCCGTTGATAACGGTGGCCATGAGGCGCGCCTGCGGGGCGGCGGCCTTTTCGCTGCCGATGCCTTGGATCCACTGCACTTCGATTCGCTGAGTTGCAGGATCGTAGAGATACTTGCCGTCGGCTAACTCGGGCGAACCGAGCGCGTTGAGCAGGATGTAGTTGCTGCCCTGGAGCGGAGTTGCCGACTTGTCGCTATGAGCGATCTGGAATGTCTTGCGGGTGAAGACGCCCTGGTTCTGGACTCCGGAATGCGGGGCGTTGATGTCCCAGGGCTGCGAGGCGGTGCGGAATTCCTCGAGGCCCTTGTTCATCGCGTTGAGGGTGATGCCGATGACGACCGTCGAGACGAGACGCCGATGAGCAGGGCAACCTGTTGCTTCCAGGGGGTCGCGCCGATGAGGAAGCCGGTTTTGAGGTCCTGCGAAGTGTCGCCGGAGTTCGATGCGGCGATGCAGACTACGCCACCGATGGTGATGGCGAGGGCGCCAAATGCGGGTGCGGTCCAGCCTTTGAGGAGGAAGATCGCGGAGGTGGCCATGAGCGTGGCGATGGTCATGCCGGAGACTGGGCTGGCGGAACTTCCGATCAATCCGACGATTCGCGAGGAGACGGTGACAAACAAAAACCCGAAGATGATGACCAGCAGCTGACGCGGCCAGATTTGCGCCGATGCCGACCTGCGCTCCGGGCACGGGCTTGAAAGTGAGAAAGAAAAACATCATCAGGACTAGCAGGATCGATCCGCCGAATGACCACACTCTGCGGCAGGTCGTGATCGGTGCGCAGGACGGTGGGCCTTTCGCCGCCGCCTTTCATGTTCTTGATGCCGGAGCTGAGTGCGCCGATGATGGTGGGCATTGTCTTGAGCAGCGTAATCAGGCCGGCTGCGGCAACCGCGCCTGCGCCCATTGGGCGGATGTAGGTCGACCAGAGTTCGCTTGGCGACATGGCGGCGATGGGCTTGGTTGCTGGGTAGAGCGGCAGGGCGTAGTGCGAGCCGAAGAAATAAATCGCGGGCATCAGTACCAGCCAGGAGAAGACGCCGCCGGCGAAGATGACTCCTGCGACACGCGGGCCGATGATGTAGCCGACGCCGAGATATTCGGGGGTGACGTCGGCGCGAATGGCTGCGCCTTTGAAGATGTGTTGCGGGCCGAAGTCGGGCTGGTAGTCGGGTGTGCCGGGCCATGCGCCAAAGAGGTTTTCGTTTTGGAAGAGCGTGTACACGCCGCCGAGGCCGAGACCGAAGAAGACGCGGCTGGCGAATGATCCGCCGCGTTCGCCGGCGAGCAGGACGTCGGCGCAGGCGGTGCCTTCGGGGTAGGTGAGCGTGCCGTGCTCTTTCACGATCAGCTGGCGGCGCAGGGGGATCATGAAGAAGACGCCGAGCCATCCGCCGATGAGCGCGAGCAGGAAGATGCGCGAGTATTCGAGATCGAAGCCGAGAAAGACCAGCGCAGGCAGGGTGAAGATGACGCCCGAGGCGATCGATTGCCCGGCATTGCCGGTGGTTTGGACGATGTTGTTCTCGAGGATCGAGGCGCGCCCGAGCGCCCGCAACACGCTGATTGAGAGCACCGAGATGGGGATCGATGCGGCAACGGTCAGGCCGGCCCGGAGCCCGACATAAACGGTGACGGCTCCGAAGAGAATGCCGAAGAGCGAGCCGAGGAGGATGGCGCGAAAAGTCAGCTCCGGACGGGTTTCGTTGGCCAGGATATAGGGCTGGAAGGATGGGGCGGGATCGGGCAATTCGTTAGCCTCCGTCTGGAAAGATCATCTTAGACGAAGGGGCAGCGCTGGCGACGAATACAGTTGAGACCTATTGGCGATCGGTTGCACAGATTCACGTGTAGCACGTAAAATACGTGAATGAGGTGTTTCGATGGCTCTTCTGGAAATTGCAAAGAAGCAGAATCTCACCGTAAGTCTCAACAGAGACACCTTGCAGAAGGCAAAGGTTCTGGCGGCGCGGCGTTCAACGTCCGTCAGCAGATTGCTCGCCGAGCAGATTGAAGCGCTAGTCGGGGAGGAAGAGGCCTATGAACGGGCGATGCACGAGGCCCTCGCTCTGATGAAGAAGGGGCTGCATCTTGGGGGCAAGCATACGCTGGACCGGGATGCCCTGCATGAGCGCTAAAACGTTTGTCGATACAAATCTGCTTGTCTACGCCTTCGACGCCGACGCCGGAGCGAAGCAGGACAGGGCGATTGAAGTGCTGGCTGAGCTTTGGAGAGATAGGGATGGGCGTCTCAGCACACAAGTCTTGCAGGAGTTCTATGTGTCAGTGACCCGGAAGCTCGCCGCACGCTTATCGAAACCCGCAGCCCGGCGCGCCGTCGACCTCTACTCGAGTTGGTGCGTGGAGATCGCTCCGGCGGACATTGTGACCGCCTTTCGCATCGAGGATGAAGCACGCATTAGTTTTAGGGATGCGGTCATCTTCGCGATGGCATTAAAGAGCGGCGCACGTCGTGTCCTTTCGGAGGATCTAAATCCAGGTCAGAAAATCGCCGGAATTAAGATCGAGAACCCATTTCTCTAGTATGCGATCGCCGTATGCAAAAATAATCCAACCAATGAAAGCCATCCTCGCAACCTTCCTGCTTACTGCACTCGCCGTGCATTCCGCTCTTGCGCAGAAGCGACTCGTCCTCATAGATCAGGATGGTTCGGGGCCGGGCGGGTCGAACCAGATGGCGATGATGGTCTTTTTGCAATCGCCGAAGGTTGAGGTGCTCGGAATCACGATGGTGACGGGCAATGCGTGGCGCGATGATGAGGTGCAGCACACTCTGCGCATGCTGGAGATGATTGGCCGCACGGATGTTCCGGTGGTTCCGGGGGCGGTGTTTCCGCTGGTGCGGACTGAGCAGGAGACGCGGCTTGCTGCGGCGATTGATGGCAAGGTGGTCTGGCTTGGCGCGTGGGGACAGGGGCCGACGACGCTGACTCCATCGGCCAGCGGGGTGGTTCCGACGGTGGTAGCGAATCCGACGATTCCAAAGCCTAATCCTGACGATCCGTATTTCGTTCCGCCGATGCCCGAGGGCGGGCCGCATACGAAGCCGCTCGCGGAAGACGCGGCGCAGTTCCTGGTGCGGCAAGTGCGCGCGCATCCGCACCAGGTGACGATCTATGCGGGAGGGCCGATGACAAACATCGCGCTTGCCATCTCGATCGATCCGCAGTTTGCGGAACTGACGCAGGGCATTGTGTTAATGGGAGGAAGCCTCGATCCGCAGACTGACGATCCCGAGTTCTCCACCAGCCCGCGGCACGAATTCAATTTCTGGTTTGACCCAGAGGCGGCGCGGATTACGCTTCGGGCTGCGTGGCCGCGGGTCGATGTGACCACTGTCGACGTGTCGATCAAGGCGCCGTTTACGGAGGCGATGCTCGACGCGATCGCGAAGTCGCCTACTCCCGCTGCGCAATACATCGCGAAATATTCGCAGGATCGGTACTACATGTGGGACGAGCTGGCTGCCTGTGCGTGGCTCGATCCGACGATCATCACGAAAGAGCGCCTGCTTTATATGGATGTCGACGTGAGTCATAGTCCGACTTACGGCGACACGCTGACCTGGACGGAGGCGCTAAAACCGCAGACGGGTGTGCGGCTGGTGCATGCGCAAACTGACCTCGACCTGCCGAAGTTCCAGAAGATGTTTGTTGATCTGATGTCCGCGCAAGCGGCAAAGTAGAGGGCCGCTGGCTGGACTGATGAAGGGCGGACATCCTTCAAATTCAGGTTCCTTCGACTGCGCTCAGGACAGGCTCTTCGACTCCCTTCCCCTTCGCGGAGCTCAGGGTCAGGATCGCTATGAATGACAAAGTTTGTGTGTGGTGAATTAACCATTCACCACACTAGGGATTGGTGAAGGTCCAGTCCAGAATGTTCTGCGTTGCGGAGGTGCCGCCGGTACCTCCGCTGAATCCTACATAGGCCGTGTTGCCGCCGACATTTGAGGGGATATTCACCGGGAAGACGGCCGTCGCGGTGGCGTTCACGGTGGCGTCGGTGAGGGTCAGAGTGAGGTTGGTCCCGTCATAGACGATGTGGGCATGAATCTCGTCCCCGCTCTTGAGCACGATTCCGGTGCCGGCCAGGTTGGTGGCGGGCAGGGTCGGAGTTGCACCGTTCAGATAGAGGCCGGTGGAGTCGGTTCCTTCGCCGCTGTTGCTGAAGATGTCGAACTTAACGGCGACGCTGGTGCGGATCGAGGGGCCTGTCCCGGCGGAGACGGAGCCACTGTAGCCGAGGGAGCCTCCCGAGCTGCCCGCAGCGTTTGGCCCCTGGTTCTGAATCACAAAGGCGAATCCGTCGGCGGAGGCGTTCAATATCTGGAAGTCGAAGTCGGTGGTGAATGCCTGGATATTGAGAGGAATGGGGAAGTATGCGGTGTGGGCCTCGTATTTGCCGCCGTCGGTCAACTGTAGAAGGTTGCCGACGACGGCCGCACCTCCGTTGAGAATCGGAGCGGGCGATTGGAAGCCGCTGACATAGTTCGGAGTGTTGGACTGGATCGCGTAGGTAGCGGAGGTTACGGTGCTCAACGGTTCTCCGGGGGCCATGGCGATGGCCTGCAGAGTGGTCGTTGAAGAGATGACAATGGGGGTGCCGGGCGAATAAACAGTGGAGGATGTCCCCGGCGTGGTGCCATTGGTCGTGTAGTAAGTCACTGCCCCTGGGGTAGCGTCGTTGATGGTTATCGACTGCGGGCCGAGGTAGGTTCCGGCGGGCAGGCCGAAGGAGGGCGCCGCGGTAAAAGGGGCGGTGGAATTGAAGGACCAGTCGAGGATATTCTGCACCGCGGAGGTGCCCCCCGCGCCTCCGGTGAACCCCACGTAAGCAGTGCTGCCGCCGACGATGGAGGGAATGTTGACCGGGAAGACTGCGGTGGCGGTCGCGTTCGCTGTGGCGTCTGTGAGGGTGAGCGTCAGGTTGGTTCCGTCGTAGACGATGTGGGCACGAATCGGATGCCCGCTCTTCAGGACGACGCCGGTGTTGCTCAGGTTGGTTGAGGGCAGGGTGGGAGCTGAGCCGTTGGTATAAATTCCGGTTGAATCGTTGCCCTCGCCGCTGTTGCTGAAGATATCGAACTTGAGCGCGACGCTCTTGCCGATCGAGGCCCCGGTCCCGGTAGACGGCGATACGCCATAGCCAAGGGCACCTCCCGAGCTGCCTACGGCGTTGAGTCCCTGGTTCTGGATGACAAAGGCAAAGCCGTCGGCGGAGGCATTCAGCACCTGGAAATCAAAGTCGCTGGTGAACGCCTGCACGTTTACGGGGCTGTTGAAGAATGCACTTCGAGCTTCGTAAATGCCGCCGTCAGTCAATTGCAGCACCGTGCCGTTGACGGTGGCTCCGCCGTTCAGCGTGAGTCCCTGACCAGCGAATCCCGAGGCGGGCGGATACGAGACAGTCGGCGACTGAATGGTGAGTGTGGCGCTGGCGGCTCCGCTCGGGCTGTCGCCTGGGGCCTGGGCCATGGCCTGGATTGTCGTGGTTACATTTATCGGGATCGGTGCGTTATAGATCTTTGATGTGAGCGTGGGAGTGCTTCCGTCAGTCGTGTAGTAGATGACCGCGTTGGAGGTCGCGTCGGCAATGGTCACTATAGCGGGAGTCGGGTAGGAGGCGGTGCCGGGGCTGATGACGGGCAGCGCGGTGACAGTGGACGGCGGAATTTCGACTGTGTAGTTCCAGTCGAGGATGTTCTGGGTAGCAGACAGACCGCCGGTGCCAGCGGTAAATCCGACAAAGGCCGTGTTGGCTCCGACGGTGGCAGGGATGTTGATTGCGTAGGACTCAGTCACGGTTGTTACTGGGCTGGTCGTGGGGTCGGTGAGGGTCAGGGTGAGATGGACGCCGTCATAGACGATGTGAGCATGAAGTGCGTGCCCGCTCTTCAACTGAATTCCGGTGCCGGTCAGGTTGGTCGCGGGCAGGGTGGGTACGGCACCGTTGACGTAGACGCCGGTCGAGTCCGCGCCCTCGCCGCTGTTGCTGTAGAAATCGAACTTGAGCGCGACGCTCTTACCGACGGAGGCTCCGGTTCCGGAGGAGGGCGATACGCCATAGCCGAGCGCGCCGCCGGTGCTGCCTACCGCATTCAACCCTTGATTTTGGATGACGAAGGTAAAGCCGTCGGCGGTTGCGCTCACGGCCTGGAAGTCAAAGTCGGTAACGAATGCCTGCACATTCATGGCGGTGGTGAAGTAGGCGCTACGAGCCTCGTTGGCGCCGCCGTCGGTCAGTTGGAGCGCCGTGCCGCTGACCCTGGCGCCGGCATTCAGAGTGAGTCCCAGAGCATTGAACCCCGAAGGGTAAGCCGGGGAGGGAGCCTGGATGGTGAGGGTAGCGGTTGCCACTCCGCTCAGACCGAACCCCGGGGCCTGGGCGACAGCCTGGATTGTTCCGGTTGCGTTTACGGGAACCTGTCCGCTGTAGACGGCCGACGCCGCAGTCGGCACAGTGCCGTCGGTCGTGTAATAAATGACCGCGCCGGGGGTCGCATCACTGATTGTGACGGCCGTGGAAGTCGCGTAACTGTTCGTGCCGGGGCTGATCACGGGGGTCGCAGTCTGGGTTGTGGCTGCCGGGACAAACGTCCAGTCAAGAATGTCCTGAATGGATGAACTCCCGCCAGCGCCTCCTGTGAATCCAACATAAGCGGTGTTAGCGCCCACAACTGAGGGAATGTTGACCGGGAAGACCACGCTGGCAGTCGCCTTAGCGGTCGCGTCGGTGAGGGTGAGAGTCAGGTTTGTGCCGTCGTAGACGATGTGCGCGTGAATGACATCCCCGTTGTTGAGCACGATGCCTGTGCCGACGAGGGTCGTTGCCGGCGTCGCCGGGGGAGCGCCATTTTGATAGATGCCGGTGGAGTCGGGGCCTTCGCCTACATTGTTGAAGAAGTCGAACTTGATAGCAACGCTCTTGCCGATCGATGCGCCGGTCAACGTGGTAGGAGAGGCCCCGTAGCCAAGGCCGCTGCCTGCGGTACCCAGAGCGGTGAGTCCCTGGCTCTGGATGACAAAGGTGAACCCGTCGGCCTGGGCTTTGAGCATCTGGAAGTCAAAGTCGGTGGTGAAGGCCTGCACGTTCATCGGGCTGGTGAAGAAGGCGCTGCGTGCCTCGTTGGCGCCCCCGTCGGTGAGTTGCAGGACACCACCCCTGATGCCGGCTCCGCCATTGAACGCCAGCCCCTGGGTGGTGGCAAAGCCTGAGGGATAGGCGACGGCGGGCGATTGAATCGTATAGGTGGCGCTGGCAACCGCGCTTAGCCCGTCACCGGGCGCCTGCGCAGTGGCCTGGATCGTTCCTGTGGCGTTGATCGGGATCGCCCCGTTATAGACGGCTGAAGCTACGGTCGGAGTCGTGCCGTCGGTGGTGTAGTAGATTACCGCATTCGGAGTGCTGTCAGTGATGGTGACGCTGGTTGGCGTCGCGTATGGTCCGGTGCTGGGGGAGATCACGGGGACCGCGGTGGGCGGAAGGATTACAGCGTAGGTCCAATCCAGGATGTTTTGTGTTGCGCCGGCGGTACTGCCGGTCGAGCCGGTGAAGCCGACATACGCGATGTTGCCGCCAACCACGGCGGGGATGTTTACGGGATAGGTTGAGGTTGCAGTCGCATTCGCAGTGGCGTCGGTGAGGGTGAGAGTGAGGTTGGCGCCGTCATAGGCGATATGGGCGTGAATGATATTGCCACTGGCCAAGACGATGCCTGTGGTACTCAAATCGGTGGCGGGCACGGTCGGCGAGGCGCCGTCGACGTAGAGTCCAACCGAGTCGGCGCCTTCTCCGTTGCTGTTGTAGACGTCGAACTTCACCGCGACGCTGTTGGCGATCGAGGCTCCGGTACCCTGGGGGCTGAGCCCATAACCGAGACCGGCGCCGTTGCTGCCCAGCGCATTCAGACCCTGATTCTGGATAACGAAGGTAAAGCCGTTGGCGACAGCGTTGCTCAGCTGGAAATCGAAGTCGGTGGTGAACTTCTGGACGTTCACAGGGTTTGCAAAGTAAGCGCTCCGGGCCTCGTTGAGGCTGCCGTCGGTGAGTTGAAGCGCCTGGCCGGGGAGGGTCGCGCCATTTACCTTTTGAGAATCGGCCACGTAAGTCGCGCCATTCAGGATCATGGAGCCGTAGGTGAAACCCTTGCCGGCGGCAGTATAAGCCGGTGCGGCGTTAGTGATGCCGGAGGCGATCGCCAGGGTCGCCGAGGCCTCGGCGCTGACGGCACTGCCCGGCACGACCGCCATGACCTGAATGGTTTCGCTCGAGGAGACAGAGAATGGCGCCGAGTAGAGGTTTGACGAAGTCGTCGGGGCGGTTCCATCGGTGGTGTAGTAGATCTTCGCGCCAGTGGTGGTATCGCTGAGCGACACCATCTGCGGGCCTGAGTAGGAGCCGGTTCCCGGACTGATCGCAGGCGTCGCGGTGGTGGAAGGCTGGCCGGGAGTGGTGGCGGTGTAAGTCCACGTCGCGATCTTCTGACTGGCGGTCAGGATCTGGGTCGCGCCAGTGAAGCCGATGAAGGCGGTGTTGCCGCCGACGATTTGGGGGATATTCTCCTGCCAGACGCCGGACCAGGTCGCGGCGGTCACCTGATCGGTGAGGGTCATCGCCAGATTGGTTCCGTCGTAGGTGACATGGGCCAGTATCGAATCGCCACTGAGCAGGTTGATTCCGGCGCCAGTGAGATTGATGGCAGGGATTGTGGGTGTGGCGCCATTGACGTAGACGCCGGTCGAGTCAGCCCCCTCGCCGGCATCGTTGAAGAAGTCGAATTTGATCGCAAGGCTATTGGGAATGGTTGCGGAAGCGAGTCCGGCCGTGGTTCCGCCAACCACATTGGGCTTATAGTTCTGGATCATGAACGTAATGCCGTCGGCCTGGGGGTTGGAAAGCTGGAAGAGGAAGTCGGTGGTGAAGGCCTGGATGTTGAGCGGGTTGGTGGTGAAGGCCGTACCCGTGTCGGAGGTATAGCCGTTGGTCAGCTGGAGGCGGCTATCGTCGAGGCCGGTGCTGCCGTTGAAGGTCATTGAGGCCTGCGCCTGACCGAAACCTTCGCTGAAATTAACCTGCGATTGCGTGGCATAACTCTGGCTGACGATCGCACTGCCGCTGAGCCCGGGAGAGTAGGCGATGGCGCTAATAGTCTCGGCGCCGGTGACGGCGATGGGACCACCATACAGAGTGGAAGCGTTGCTCGGCTGGGAGCCGTCCGTCGTGTAATAGATCGAGGCGTTCGGACTTGCATCGGTGATCGTGACCACCGGCGAGGTGGAGAAGGATCCGCCGGGGGAGAGAAGACCGGATTTGCCGTGTTGTTCAGCGAAGTAAATGTCGCTGAAACCGAGGTGATCCAAACGTATCCGGGCGCGACCGCAATGGCGGTGATGGTTTCGGTGGAATTGACGGTGATCTGACCAGTGTACTGGGTGGAAGTGGTGCTCGGCGCAGTGCCGTCGGTGGTGTAGTAAATCGTCGAATTCGGCGTTGCGTCGGTGATGGTCACCTGGATGGTCGAGGTGAAGGTCGTCGAACCGGGGCTGATTACGGGAGCGGCGATCAGGGGTTCGGAACTAAATAAGCCGTATACGTTCAATTGTCCGCCAGTGCCGACGTACACTTTGCCGTTGGCGACCGTGGGCGCGGCGAATTTCACCGCGGGGCCGGCGCTGTCGCGCTGCGGCACCTGATTGCTCGAGTAGAATTCGTTGGCCAGGTTGGTGGCATCGTAGGCGTGGAGTATGGAGACTCCGCCGGTGTCGTAGCCGTCCGCCTCGACCGCCCAAAGGATGCCGTTGGTGTTCCCCAAAGACGATATGGATTGCGAGGGTCCGGGAAAGGTAAAGGTCTCTGGAGTGACGCTGCTGGGCTTGGTCGACAGGACACCATTCGTCAGAGAGTAGGCCTTGAGCGGGTTTTGAGCCTGTTCCCCGACATAGACATAGCCATTCCAATATCCCGGGCTTCCCCAGATACCAGCTCCGGCGTAAGTGCTTCTAATCTCCTGGACGACGCTGTCGGCGACGGTGTTGTAACCCCCCATTGCGTCGCGATTGACCAGATAGAGCGTGCCGCCTTTACCTTCCTGCGCGAGCAGATGCTTGTAGGGGCCAGCCTGGTCGGGCAAGATCACGACACCGCCGGCGCCAAGGTCTCCGTCGCTGCCGTCAAGAGCGGCCTGGTTATAAGGGGTGAATTCATCCTGGACGGTGAGCTTGCCGTTGGTTAGATCCAGATTCAGGATGCTATCGCCATAGTCGAGGGCATTGGTGTAGGGGGTGGCGGCGTTGTAGTCGCCGTTCCCGGTCGAGACAAACATCCGACCGAAGGGGTGCCCGGTGGGGTCGACGACATCTGCGGCGAGTCCATCCCCGCCCATCCAGATACCCGAGCCAGTGCCATTAGGAGAAGTCGAATATGCGCCGATCTGCGTCAGCGTCGATGGGTTATAGGAGAGAATCCATCCATGCCAGTCGCCATTGTCGGCGTGCGATGCGAATCCGACGTAGAGAATGCCGTTGAGCAGCAGCAAGCCGGGGCGCTGGTTTTCCCATTTCGGATCGAAAGTGAGTACGCCGCCGGAGCTGCCGTTACCGACGCCGGAGACCTGCGCCTGGATGGCGACCGGGCCGCCCAGCATCTCGGCGCCGGTAGTGACGCTAAGCGCGTGCAGGCGCAGGAAGAATGTCCCGTTCTCGGCTGTGAAGCTGACCACATAGAGAATGCCCGCGACGGGATCGATGACCGGCGTGCCGGTGATGCCGTATTCGGGAACGATGTCGTCGCAAATGACGAGGCTGGAGACGGTGGTGGCTCCGGCCGCGGCACCATGGGCGGCGCTGAGGAGACTTGCCTGCCACAACGGGCCCGCATTACTGACGCCGTTGGAGTCCGCGTCGAAGGCATAGACGCTGTCGTGCTCGGTCGCGACGAAGACTACATTGTGAGTGCCGCCATTTATCTGCAAACCCGACATATATAACGGTTGGGCATAAA
Source organism: uncultured Acidobacteriaceae bacterium (assembly GCA_963790505.1). Lineage (GTDB taxonomy): Bacteria > Acidobacteriota > Terriglobia > Terriglobales > Acidobacteriaceae > Acidisarcina. The sequence goes on from CAWBOT010000005.1 coordinate 522,688, forward strand.
TCTGGCCGTCAACGGGCAACGAGAAGAGCTGACCAAACTGGGAGCTATTGACGTTGGAGGGTGCGAGAATCGATTCGTTTGTGTTTTGACCGGTGCGCGAGATGTCGTTGTGCTGCGTGATGACGCTGACTTGGGCCGAACACATCACGCTGAGCGCCGAGAGAACAAGCAGTGCAAAGGGAGGCGGGGGAGTTCGCCGAAAGGTCAAGCAATTTAATAATCGACACTCAGCGAGTCTCGATAGCGGCGCAGTTCTGGCGTAACGGCCCATAACATCCTCGTTGGCTGGGGGCTTGTGGCAAGACATATTGGCGACTGCAAATGCGCGTTTAATAACGTGGCGCGCTCATCACGAGACAATAGCCGGGCCGCTTGATGCGCAAATCACCCATCTGGCCGACACCAATGAGGGGGAACGGCGAAAGCTCGCCCATCCTGTGCCGGCGGAACGATCAGTTTTCCTTAGTGGAAGGAGCCCCGGGCGGGGAATAGGCCGGGAGCAAGCGCACAATCGAAACAACAGATTGCGGCTACGCCAGCAGTGATTTTGGTCAGTGGTTAATCGCCCGCATCAATCCAGGGAAGCAAATACGTCAATTGTTGAGATTACTATCTCACGGATTCCCGGATTTGCAAGTGATATCTTCGCCAGATTACCCATTACTTCGCACCTAACAAAAAGCTTGCAGACTAATGCAATGTGATCCAAGTGAGGAAGGATTTGGAGTTCTTAATGGAGTGCCGAGATTCGCCTCTCGCACAGGGGAAAAGGCAATCCGGGCCAAAGCTCTCAGCACACGAGTGGCTTGCGTATGGTAAGTTACTTTGGTAACTTATAAGTATCGACTAAGTGCGCTAGGGTGGTGCAAAATACGTTACCTGAAAGATGAATCGCGGCCTGATGGAAGGGCTCAGTGCCCGGCTGCTTCTGCGGGTGCGGCCATCCGCGGTGGCGGCTTTCTCATGATGAAGGGCAGCGGAATGAGGCAGGCGATGACCACTGCCAAGACCCAGAAGGCGTTCATATAACTCAGCATAGAGGCCTCGCGCAGCATTTGCTGATAGGCATGCCCTACCGCCGCCTGTTTTGCCTGGTCGGCACCCTGACCGAGGGCCATGAGCGCGGCCTTGGTCTTGTCGATATACATGTTGTAGGCCATGCTGTTGGCGGTGTTCGCGGCCAGCGTGTTCTGGTGGGTCTGCGCAGTGCGGGTGAGGAAGGTGGTCAGCATGGCAGTGCCCATGCTGCCGCCCAGGTTGCGGGCGAAGTTGGAGAAGCTGGAGATCTGATTACTTTTGTCGCGAGGCACGCCGACGTAATTCAGCGTGCTTATCGGGATAAAGATGAAGGGCAGGCCGAGCACCTGCAAGACTCGCCAGAGGGTGATCTGGCCGAAGCTGACATCGAGGCTGATGCGGGTGAGGTTGAAGAGCATGAGCGCGGTAATCGTGTAGCCGAACGAGACGAGAATGCGCGCGTCCATCCGGGATACCAATATTCCGGCGACGGGCATGAGGAAGACGAGCGCAAGGCCGCCCGGCGACAGCACCATGCCGGACCGTTCCGCGGTGTAGCCGAGCAACACCTGAAGAAATTGAGGAATAAGCACAGTGGTGCTGAAGAGCACGATACCGAGCACAAACTGCAGGAAGACAGCTGTTCCAAAGTTTCGATTCTTGAGCAGCTTGAGATCGACGATCGGGTCGGGATGGCGCCACTCCCAGAAGACGAACACCACCAGAAGGACGACAGCGACGATGAAGAAACCGGTGATCATCGAATCGCCGAACCAGTCTTTCTCCTGGCCCTTGTCGAGCACGAATTCGAGGCAGCCGACGCCGATGGCGACGAGGCCGAGGCCGGTGAAGTCGACCTTGGGTTTTTCGCGGCTGATGGCGGCGCGCTGTGCCTGCAGGTAAGGCGGGTCTTCGACCATACGGTTGCTGAGGAAGAGGGACAACAGGCCGAAGGGGATGTTGATGAAGAAGATCCAGTGCCAGTTGAAGTTGTCAGTAATGTAGCCGCCGAGCGTAGGTCCGATGGCGGGCGCGACGACAACAGCCATGCCGTAAAGTGCGAAGGCCTGGCCACGCTTGTTGACTGGAAAACTATCGGCGAGGATTGCTTGTTCGCTGGGAGCGAGGCCGCCGCCGCCCAATCCCTGAAGCACGCGAGCGAGAATTAACATGGGCAGCGTCTGGGCGATTCCGCAGAGGAATGAGCAGACGGTGAAGATGACGACACAGGTCATGTAGAAACGCTTGCGTCCGAAGCGCGTCGCCAGCCAGCCGGAGATGGGCAGGACGATGGCGCTGGCGACGAGATAGCTGGTGAGCACCCAGGTTGCCTCGTCCTGGCTGGCGCCGAGCGAACCGGCCATATGCGGGAGGGCCACATTGGCGATGGAGGTGTCGAGGACCTCCATGAAGGTCGCGAGGGTCACGGTAAGCGCGACAGCCCAGGGATTATGGCTCGGCTTCCAGTCGTGTATGTCAGGCAAAACGCGCCTCGGCCGCTCGTGGCATTTGTGATTAGATCGAGCAGTTCAAAAATGGATTCGTATCAGTCTGCTGATATAGTATCAGCAGACTGATATATGCCGGGACGCGCCGCAAAAGAAAATACGAACAACTATCCGATCGCCTTGCTGACGAAGCGGGTGTTGCATCTCTTCCGCGATGTGCTGGACGAGAAGCTGCGCCCGTGGGGTGTGACGGCGGCGCAGATGCACGTGCTGGCAAAGCTGGAGCAGGAGCCGGGGATTTCCGGCGCGACCCTTGCCCGCACATGCATGGTCACGCCGCAGACGACCCAGGTGCTGCTGCGCAGTGTCGAAAAGAATGGCTGGGTGGTACGCAAGAAGCATCCTGAGAACGACCGCATCCTGCTGGCCACGCTCACGCCTTCGGGAAAGCGGATTCTGACGAGGTCGCGGACCGCGATAGGGCAACTCTACGAGCTGATGCTGCACGATCTGGCGGAGAAAGACGTGCATGCGCTAGAGAAAATGCTGTCGCAATGCGCGGCGAACCTGGAGTCGAGCCGGACAGGCGGTTCGCAGGCACGATAAAATTATTCGTTGCTCACTGAATGCCGATACGTTGCCAGCATTGGAAGTTCGGGTTAGCTCTCCTGCTGCTTGTGCCATTTCATAGCGCGCGGAGTCAGGCCCCGGCCGGCCACGAAGACGAGCTTCGGGAGGCGGACGCCGCATTCCACGCGGGCTATGCGGCCGTGCAAAATGGCGACCTCGCGGCGGCGAAAGACGATTTTCAGAAGGTGGCGCGACTCGCGCCGGAGATCTCCGAGGGGCATAGCGCCCTGGGCTCGGTGCTACTCCAGCTTAGCCAACCGTCGGCGGCCATCCCGGAACTGGAACGCGCCCTGGCGATTAAGGCGGACGACCGTTCCGCACAGATCAATCTAGCAGTTGCCTACGAAGAGACGCGCGCCTACGACAAGTCGCTGGCGCTGTTTCGCGAACTTGACCAGGACGCCTCAAACCCGATGCCCGCTAGCGCACTGATCAGCTATGTGCGGGCACTGAGCGCAACCCAATTGGGTGATCAGGCGATGGGCCGAATGCAGAAGGCGGTCGCCGACGCCGCGGCTGGCTCGCCCGACGCTGCAACGCTCGACGATACTCTGGGCTCGCTCGAGGCACAGCGTGAGGAGTGGCCGGCGGCGCAAGCCCATTTTGAGCAGGCGCTGGCGATCGATGCCAATTTCGCCGCGGCACATGAACATCTTGGAATTACGCTCCTCGCGGAGCACCGAACATCCGAGGCAATCCAGGAGCTCACGACGGCGAGCCGGCTTTCGCCGCAAAGCGGGGCGGCGCAGATGGAGCTGGGACGGGCGCTGATTGCTGCGGGGCGAGACGAAGAGGCGATTCCGGTGCTGCGGAGGGCGGTCGAGCTTGCGCCCGACTTTGTCGAAGCGAAGAACCAGCTCGCGCTGGCGCTGCAAGGCACGGGGCAGGAGCAGGAATCGATCCCGCTCTTTCAGCAGGTAGTGGCGGCGCAGCCGAAGAATGCCGGGGCCTTGAACAACCTGGCGCTTGCGCTGGTGCAGACGGGCAAGTCGAAGGAGGCGATTCCGCTCTATCAGCGGGCTCTGGCCGAGACGCCGAACGATCCGCTGATTCATCAAGACCTGGGGGTGGCGTATCTGCAGCAGAGCGATCTTGAGGACGCTATCCGCGAGTTCCGGACGGGGTTGAAGCTCAGCCCCGACGCGTATGAGCTGCATTACAACCTTGGGCTCGCGCTCAAGTTGAAGGATGACGTCCCAGGGGCGGCGGCCGAGCTGGAGCAGGCGGCGCGGCTGAACCCGGAGTCGCCCGATCCGCCGTTCACGCTGGGGATTTTGAAGATGCAGACGGGCGAGTTCGACGCGGCTGTTCAAAATCTCAAGTTGACGCTGAAGATGCGCCCGGAGAACGGCGACGCGTGGGCGATTCTGGGCAGCGTTTACAAGCAGCAGAACAACCTGCCGGAGGCCACGAGCGCGCTCCGCGAAGCAGTGCGGCTGATGCCGAATCAACCGGGACCGCATATTACCCTTGCCGGAGTGCTGGCCCAGGAAGGACAGAAAGACGAAGCTGCCGCAGAACGCAAGATTGCGGCTGACCTGACTAAGACGGCGACAAATCGCCAGCGAGCTACATTTGCGGTGAACTCCGGCAATCTGTTGCTGCAGCAGGGAAAGATTTCGGACGCGGTGGCGCGCTATCAGGAGGCGGTGGCCAGCGATCCGAGCTATGTTGAGGCGCATCGGGGTCTGGCTGATGCGCTGGCGCGGTCGGGGCGCACTTCTGAGGCGGAGGCGGAGCGGCAGAAGATCGCGGAGCTGGAAAAGGCGAGTCCCGATGAAATTCGGGGAGCGGTGAAATAGTTGCTTATTAAACAGGATATTAGGCCCGAGGAGTTCTGCATTGGTGTTAGATTGTGTCATTGCCAAAAAGACAAACTCGGAGGTATGTGGAAGCCCAATGCTGGATTTAAGGAGACTTACGGAAGAGTTTATTGAAAATAGACTTGAGTTATTTAAGAAAGACACCGCTCCTGATGAAGCGACGGTGAAAGCGGTCGCAGCGGGCGAGATGGAGCCAATCGAACGAGAAGAACAGGTTCGAAAATGGCTCGCATACTATAAGGTCATTCGCTTTTTCCCGCTGGAGAAGAGCAGAGAAATTGCGAAGCGGATTATTGAATTCGCTGATGAGCCGCGGCCAAATTCCCTAGAAATGAATAGAGCGCTCATTGTGTCCGAGTTCCATCGGCTTACGAGCTGCATTCAGCCTGTGATTCCGATTTCGCTGAGATCCGGGAAGCCACCTGTTATTACCTCGCTCGCTTCAAAAGCTCTGTGGTGTTGTTATCCTCAGGACATCCCTATATACGATGGCAACGCGTTGAGGGCGCTTCAGGTAATTGGCAGGCTTTGTCGTATTGGGCCTGAAACTCGCGAAGAAAACTACGATAGTTACGCATATGTCTGGCTTCAAGTCTATGAGAAGGTCAGGCCAGTTATCGATGCAGCTGACCTTAGAGGATATCCCTACAAGGTGAGAGTGTTAGACGGGGTTCTGTGGTATCTCGGTGAGCCCCATTTCGAAACCGTTCCGAGGAGCTAGCTCACCGGCGCTTGGTCGTCGCTGCGCCGAGGAGCGAGCCCATGATGCCGCGGACGAGTTGGCGGCCCACGGTTGTGCCCATGGTGCGAACCGCGGTCTTGGCCATGGTTTCGACAAGCGAGTCGCTGCGGCCGCTACGGGTGGTGACGCCAGGGATGTCGTACCAGGGGCGATCGGCGGTTGTAGGGGCTACCGCAGTTCCTTGTCCGGCGGCCGGGGCTGGCGATTGCGCCGGGGCCTGCGCTGTCGCCTGAGCGGCGCGGGCTTGCAGCATTTCGTATGCGGATTCGCGATCGACGACTTGCTCGTAGACGCCGGCCACAATTGAGCTGGCTATGATCTGCTTGCGCTCTTCAGGGGTGATGGCGCCGATCTTGCTGCGCGGCGGACAGACGAGGGCGCGCTCGACGATGTTGGGCGTGCCTTTTTCATCGAGGAACGAGACGAGCGCCTCGCCTACGCCCAACTCGGTGATGGTGGTTTCAATGTTGATCTTCGGATTGGCGCGAAAGGTCTGAGCCGCGGCGCGGACGGCCTTCTGGTCGCGGGGCGTAAAGGCGCGCAGCGCGTGCTGCACGCGATTGCCAAGCTGCCCGAGGACCTCGTCGGGAATGTCGATGGGATTCTGGGTGACGAAGTAGATGCCGACTCCCTTAGAACGAATGAGGCGCACCACCTGCTGGACTTTGTCCTGGATGGTTTTGGGCAGATCGGTGAAGAGCAGGTGGGCTTCGTCGAAGAAGAAGACGAGCTTTGGCTTGTCGGGGTCGCCGGTCTCGGGGAGTTTCTCGAATAGCTCGGTGAGCAGCCAGAGGAGGAAGGTCGCGTAGAGCTTCGGCGAGTTGACGAGTTTGTCGGCGGCGAGGATGTTGACGACGCCGTGACCATTGGCGTCGGTCTGCATGAGGTCGTCGAGGTTGAGGGCGGGCTCGCCGAGAAATTTGTCTCCGCCTTGTTGTTCCAGGGCCACTAGGCCGCGCTGGATCGCGCCGATGCTAGCGGCGGAGATGTTGCCGTACTGGGTCTGATATTGCTTGGCATTGTCGCCCACATTCCGCAGCATCGCTTGGAGGTCTTTTAAGTCGAGCAGTAGAAGTCCGTTGTCGTCAGCGATCTTGAAGACCAGCGAGAGGACGCCCTCCTGGGTGTCGTTGAGGCCGAGCAGGCGGCTGAAGAGCAGCGGCCCCATCTCTGAAACGGTGGCGCGGATGGGGTGGCCTTGCTCGCCGAAGACGTCCCAGAAGGTGACGGGGCAGCTGCTGAAGGCGAAGTCGGTGAGCTTCAGTTGCTTGACGCGGTCGGCAATCTTGGCATTTTCGGTGCCGGGCTGGCTGATGCCGGAGAGGTCGCCTTTAATGTCGGCGGCAAAGACGGGGACGCCGATGCGGCTGAAGCTCTCGGCCATGACCTGCAACGTCACGGTCTTGCCGGTGCCGGTGGCGCCGGCGACGAGGCCGTGGCGGTTGGCCAGATTGGATAGTAGATATAGCGGCTCCGTGCTTTGAGCGATATGCAGTTGCTCGGCCATGCTCTCCCCATGTTTCCCAGATATTATCCGTCTTTATTGTTGCTGCTGTTGGGCTTGCTGCAATGCAAGTAGCGGAGCGGCGGGCGGCGGAGGCGGTGCTTGCGCCTTTTCGACCAGCATCGACCAATCTTCGGGAATAGGCAGGTCCTGGTCAAGCGCGGGCGGCTGTTCCGAGGCGGAGACGCGCACCGCGACGTAGAGATCGCTGCTGGTGCGGCCGCGGTAGGTACCTTTGGTTGGTGGCACATCGGAGTAGTCACGGCCGATTGCGGTGCGGATATGGCGGTCGGTGGCGACGAGGCAGTTTGTAGGGTCAAAGCCGACCCAGCCGAGCTGGGGCAGCAGCGCTTCGACCCAGGCGTGGGTTGCGTCCGAGGTCGAGCGATCGAGCATTTCCTTGTTGTGGTGCAGATAGCCGCTGACGTAGCGGCAGGGAATTCCAAGCTGCCGGACGAGAGCGATCATGATGTGGGCGAAGTCCTGGCAGACGCCTTTTCGGGATTCAATGGCAACGTCGATGGGCGAGTCGACCTTCGTGGATTTGGGCACGTAGTCGAAGTGATCGTAGAGCTGCTTGTTCAGTTCGTGCAACATGCCGAGGGGATCGTCGCGTCGCACCACGTCCAGCTCGTCGGCGAGCTTCTTCAGCGAATCGGTGGGGCAGGCAAATTCGCTGGGCAGCAGCATCTCCCAGTAGTCGCCGCTGGCGACGAGGGCATCGAGCTCTTTCCATGCTGCGGGTTCGAGACTCAAAGGGACGGCGGATAGCGGCTGCTGTTCGACGAGCGACTCGGCGACGATCACCAGTTGCTGGTGCTCGCCAGGGATATCGAAGTGATGAATGTTGTTGCCGAGATGATCGCGGTAAGAGAAGACGCGGCATCGCGGGCTGACGGAAAGGGTGAAGCTGAGGCAGCGCTGGTTGCTGTCGCTGCGCGGGTGCATGCGCATCTCCATCACGCTCTCGCTCACCGGCTTGCCGTACTGGAACTTCGTCAAGTGCCGTATTGAGTAGAAAAGCATATTCCCCCTACATCGCCAGAGCGGTCTGCACCGAATAGCGGATGTATACCTCGTAGATCAGTTCATGAATTTGCAGGCAAAGGTCGAGGATGCGGCGCAGATAGGTTCCGGCGTCGCGCTCGAGGATCTCGGAGATCTGGCCATAGCGGAGCGAAGCCTGAAGCCTTCCCGAGAGTCGCATCAGCTCCTCGGCGTGATGGCCGCGGCTATCCTGCTGGATGGTGCCAAGGGAGTTGACCAGACTATCGATACAGAAGCGAATGGAATGGGGAAAATCCGGGTCGAGGACGAGGAACTCAAGAATGCGATCGTAGGTGAGGTCGGCAGTATAGACCTTGCAGTAGGCTTCGAAGGCGGTGCAGGTTCGCAAGAGGCCGATCCATTCGAGGTATTCGAATCCGTCATGGGCTTCGTCGGGCGACTTAAAGCTGTCGTGGTGGTAAATCTCGAGGAGCCGCGCGGTTGAGGAAGCGCGCTCGATATAGCGGCCGATCTGGATGAACTGCCAGCCCTCGCCATGGCTGAGGGTGGTGTCGGTAACTCCCTGAAAGAGGTGGATGCCATCGACGACCGACGGCAGAAACTCGGAGAGGCGAAGTTCGGTGCGGTCGGAGCCGGTCTGGCGGGTGACTTCGTGATAGAGCCGGTTGAGGCGCTGCCATTGCTCCGAGCTGATCTCTTCGCGCACCTGGCGGGCATTTTCGCGGGCCTGCACGATGCAGGAGATGACCGAGGCGCCTTTTTCGTCGTCGAAGCAGAGGGTGTCGACGAACTCAAAGACATCGCCGTTCCATTCGAGGCCCTCGGGCTGGCCGATGGTGGCGAGAACCCGCTGCCAGCGACGCTCGGCGCTGGTCGAGGACTTGTCGAGCATCATGCCCATGTTGGTGTCGAGCAGGCGCACGGTATTTTCGGCCCGCTCGAGATAGCGGCTCATCCAGTACAAGCTGTCGGCTACGCGTGAAAGCATGCTCTTCCTATAGTAAGCGGTGGTGTGGAAGCCTCAATTTGTTAGTCCCCTAGCCTCACGTCCGGTAAGCCCAGTATGCGATCGACTGATCGCGTACCCCCGAAGAGGCATCTCACTATTTTCCTAGTTTCTTCTTGTCTAACCACTCGAGGATTTCTTCATACCCCCTGCCGGTGTCGACGACCGCCTTCTTCGCGAACGATCGAGCATTTGCGGATCCGCGTTTCGCAGATACCGGTGCTAGTTGGCCGAGCAAATCCAAACACCCTAGCCGCAGTTGCGCCCATGATCGATTGCCCTTGCCACGAAGCTCGAACAGAGCCTGCCCGAACGGGTCATCGCCCTCGGCTAAAAGCTGACCTTCTATCGAGCCGTGCCCGCGTTTACTCAGTGGAATCGCAGGACGTCCATCGCGGACCGGATGGTGGAGTTCACAACCTGAGGCAAGGCTATCTCCAGTAACTACGCAGGTCTTAGCTGCTGCACGGCAAAGTTCGCGTGACTTGCCTCCGAGCAAATAGCGGTCTGTAGCACTTTGCTCGGCAGCGACCCATTGCTTTATCGCGTTCAGCGCCAAACAGAACACCCGATATTCGCGCGGCAGGCGCTGCTCGATCGCCGGAGGCAGCGGGTTTTGGTCTAAGAAAGTTCCGACCGGGCCGTCGGTAAACGCAAGACCTTTTGACTTCGCCAGGAGCATTTCTCCCAGCTCATTAAGGAGGTCGCTGAATACACCCATAGGAAGCTTCGCGTTCAAAGACTTTGTATTTTTCGAGTAGAGGTCTCCGTAGAATTTGACGTATTCCTGGAGGAGAAGGGACTTTTCCTTTGGAGACAGCGGCAACCTATTTTTCGGACGTTCGTAGGCCATAGAAATTAACCAAGGTCCATCTTTCAGCGGAAAGCGCTTCCTTTAATAACTCAACACCCAGGTATCTTTGCTGCCGCCGCCCTGCGACGAGTTGACGACCAGCGAACCCTTGCGCAGCGCGACTCGGGTCAGCCCGCCGGGGACGATGGTCACCTTGTCGCCGAACAAAATATAAGGGCGAAGATCGACATGCCGGGGCTGAATGCTCCCATCTTCCTGCAGGCAGGGGGCCCGGGAGAAATCGAGCGTCGGCTGGGCGATATAGTTGCGCGGGTTGGCCTGAATGTGGCGCTTGAACTCTTCCTGCTGGGCCTTTGAGCTATGCGGCCCGATCAGCATGCCGTAGCCGCCCGATTCGCCGACCGCCTTCACCACCAGCTTGTCGATGTTGTCGAGCACGTGACGGCGCTGGACGGGATCGGTGAGCAGGTAGGTTTCGACGTTGTTCAGAATCGGATCTTCGTTGAGGTAGTACTTGATGATCTGCGGCACATAGGCATACAGCGCCTTGTCGTCGGCCACGCCGGTGCCGAAGGCGTTGGCGAGGCTGACATTGCCAGCCCGATAGGCGTTAAAGAGGCCGGCAACGCCGAGGATCGAGTCCTCGCGAAAGGCGAGCGGGTCGATGAAGTCGTCGTCGACGCGGCGGTAGATGACGTCGACGCGCTTAAGGCCGGTGGTCGTCCGCATGTAGACGATATTGTCGTGGATGACGAGGTCGCGGCCCTCGACCAGTTCGATGCCCATCTGGCGGGCGAGGTAGGTGTGCTCGAAGTAGGCGGAGTTGTAGACGCCGGGGGTGAGCAGCACGATCGAAGGCTCGGGGCGCCCCTCGGGCGCGAGCGACCGCAAGGTGCTGAGCAGGGCCTGGGTATAGTGCTCGATGGGGCGGACGCCGTAGGCACGGAAGAGCTGGGGGAAGGTCCGCTTCATGATGCGCCGGTTGGTGAGCATGTAGGAGACGCCGCTGGGAACGCGCAGATTGTCTTCGAGAACGACGAATTCGCCGTTTTGCATGCGCAGGAGGTCGGTGCCGGCGACCGCGATGTAGACGTTGCGGGGCACCTGCAGTCCGCGCATCTGGCGGCGGAAATGCATGCAGCTGTAGACGATTTCGCGGGGCACGAAACCCTGCTCCAGGATCTTGCCGTCGTTGTAGATGTCGTGCAGAAAGAGGTTCAGCGCAGTAATGCGCTGGGTCAGACCGCGCTCGATATGCTCCCATTCCTGGCTGGTGACGACCCGAGGCAGCAGATCGTAGGGAAAGATACGCTCGGTACCTTCTTCGCGGCCGTAGACGGTGAAGGTGATTCCCTGGGTGAGGAACGAGACGTCGGCGGAGCGTTTGCGGCGCTGCAACTCGTCGCGGGGGATCGTGGTCAGGGCTTCCAACAACTCGCGGTACTGGGGGCGTATTTCGCCGTTCCCGAAGAACATTTCGTCGAAGGCGTGATCGAGGAAATATTCCATCAAGGCCGGATTTTCAACGTGCCCCAAGGGCCGTACTGTGCTCATCGAGTTTCCTGGGTCATAGTTTTCACCGCCTTGCGAAGGCGGCAAAGTTTCCGACGGGCACTCCGTGCATCGGTTCGCCCGCTTGGTTCATCTCTCTATGTACGAATCATACTGTGGCGAGTCTTTTTCGTCTGGCATGCGTCAAGGTAGTAGGCAAGAGGAGCGTCTCCTCGGCAATCCGATTTGCACTTTTATAATGGAGTCGGAGAAGTTGGACTCCAGAAACTCGGGCTAAAGCGTACTTCGTTGTAGCACGGCCCCGGGCCACCAGCAAAAGAAAACCGCAGAACTGATCCGGCCTGTTCCTGAATTCCGCGCAGTTTTCAACCGTAATCCGACAGGCCGCGAGGCAGTTTACGGCGACCTTGTCCTGAGCGACGACGCCACCGGCTAGTTTCGGTGTTCGAGGAGAGTCTTTAAGAAATGTGGATTGTCCGCCTTGCCCTGCGACGGCCTTACACCTTTGTCGTCTTTGCGATTCTGCTGTTGATTCTGGGTCCGATCTCAGTCCTCAATACACCTACCGACATTTTCCCGAATATCGATATTCCGGTAGTCAGTATTGTCTGGAACTACTCCGGATTCTCGCCCTCGGACATGGCGAATCGGATTGTCACCATCACCGAGCGCACTCTGACGACCACGGTGAACGATATTGAGCACATCGAATCCCAGTCGCTGAATGGCGTCGCGGTGGTTAAGGTCTATTTCCAGCCGAAGGTGCAGATTGCGAACGCAGTCGCCCAGCTCACGGCCGTCTCGCAGACTGCCTTACGCACCCTCCCCGTGGGCACGACGCCGCCACTGGTGATCCAATTCAACGCATCGAGCGTCCCGATTCTGCAGCTGGGCCTGTCAGGGCAAGGGCTCTCCGAGCAGCAACTCAACGACTTTGGCCTAAACTTTATCCGCACTCAATTGGCGACCGTCGAGGGCGCGCAGATTCCTTATCCGTACGGCGGCAAGCAGCGCCAGGTCCAGGTGGACATCAACCTGCAGGCACTCCAGGCCAAGGGTCTCTCCCCGTCGGACGTGGTCAACGCGGTTTCTGCGCAAAACCTCATCCTGCCGGCCGGTACAGCCAAGATCGACCGCTTTGAGTATGAGGTGCAGACCAACAGCGCGCCGACCACAATTGCGGGCTTGAACGACCTGCCGATCCGCCAGGTCAACGGAGCGATGGTCTACATCCATGACGTGGCTCATGTACGGGATGGCTTTCCGCCGCAAACCAATATCGTGCGGGTCGACGGCCAGCGCGCTTCATTGCTGACCATTCAGAAAACCGGAAGCGCCTCGACCCTGGACATCATTAAGGGCGTCTTCGACAAGCTGCCGCTCATCGCCTCGCAGCTGCCGCCGCAGCTGAAGATCACTCCGCTCTCTGACCAGTCGATCTTCGTTCGCGGCGCAATCAGCGGCGTGGTCCGCGAAGCGCTGATTGCCGCCTGCCTGACGGCGATCATGATCCTGGTCTTTCTGGGAAGCTGGCGCAGCACGATCATCATCGCGGTTTCCATCCCGCTGTCGATCATCTGCTCGTTGCTCATGCTGGGGGCGCTGGGCGAGACGATCAACATCATGACGCTCGGCGGCCTGGCGCTAGCGGTGGGAATTTTGGTTGACGATGCAACGGTCGAGATTGAGAACATCAACCGCAACCTCGAAGAAGGCAAGGAGATCGAACAGGCGATCCTCGATGGTGCGGCGCAGATTGCGATTCCCGCTTTTGTTTCGACACTTTCAATTTGTATTGTCTTCGTACCAATGTTTTTCCTGACCGGCGTAGCGAAGTATTTATTTGTGCCGCTGGCCGAGGCGGTGGTCTTCGCCATGCTCGCCTCATACCTGCTTTCCAGGACGATCGTTCCGACGATGGCGAAGTATTTGCTCAAGGAGCATGACCACGCTGCCGAAGAGAAGAAAGCAAGAAGTCGCAATCCACTGGTCAAAGGTCAGCAGCTCTTCGAGCATTTGTTCGAGAAGCTGCGCCTCGGCTATCAGAGCGTCCTGGAGCTGTGCATTGAACACTCCGCGATCTTCATCCTGATCTTCTTCATATTCTGCATCGGTTCCTTCGCTCTCCTATACCCGTGGCTAGGGCAGGATTTCTTTCCCAACTCCGATAGCGGTCAGTTCAAGCTACATGTTCGCGCCCGCACCGGCACCCGGATTGAAGAGACAGCTCGTCTTTGTGATGAGATAGACCGCGCCATCCGCGAGGAGATACCCAAGAACGAGCTGGTCACGATTATCGACAACATCGGCCTGCCCTACAGCGGTCTCAATCTCTCGTACAGCAACTCTGCGCCCGTCGGACCAGCCGATGCCGACATCCTGGTTTCGCTTACCGAAAAGCACCACCCGACAGACGGCTATGTGCAGTCGCTCCGGGCAAGCCTGCCGAAGCAGTTTCCTGGAGTGACGTTTTATACGCTCCCAGTGGACATCGTGACCCAGATTTTGAACTTTGGATTGCCGGCTCCGCTGGACATCCAGATCATCGGCGCGCAACAACAGGCCAATCGCGAGATCGCCGAGCGGATGATGAATGAGATCAAGTACGTTCCCGGAGCCACTGATCTGCGCATCCAGCAGCCTTTTGATAATCCCAAGTTCGATGTCGACGTGGACCGCACGAAGTCGCAGCAGATAGGCTTGCAGCAGCGTGATGTGGCGCAAAGCCTGCTGGTCGCGACCAGCGGCAGCTTTCAGACGACGCCAACCTATTGGCTCAATCCGGCGAACGGAGTCAGCTACAACATCGCCGTGCAGTCGCCGCAATATAACCTCGACTCGCTGCAAGACCTGAACAATATTCCGCTCACTGCGGGCAGCGGAGCGGGCGCAGTCGGCGGCACGCTCGGCGTGCCCTCCCCGTATCAGCGCGGCGGTACGCCGGTGCAGATCCTTGGGAACGTCTCTTCGTTCCATCGCGGCCAAGACCTCGGCACGGTCAGCCATTTCAACATCGCGCCGGTGATCGATATTTACGGCAATGTCGTCAATACCGATCTGGCCAGCGTGGACAAGAAGCTCGAAGTGATCGTCGACCGGTATCGGAAGCAGTTGCCGCGCGGTTCGCAGCTGGTTGTCCGCGGCCAGGTGCTGACGATGAAGACCTCCTTCATCGGACTGCTGGGCGGACTCGCTTTCTCGATCCTGCTGGTCTATCTGCTGATCGTGGTGAACTTCCAGTCTTGGCTCGATCCGTTCATTATTATTTCCGCGCTGCCCTCGGCGCTCGCCGGGATCGTCTGGATGCTATTCGTTACGCATACCCATATCAGCGTTCCCGCGCTTACCGGCTCAATCATGTGCATGGGCGTGGCGACAGCGAATTCGATTCTGGTGGTGAGCTTCGCCCGCGAGCAACTTGAGGTGAATGTCGGCGACGCAAAGCAATCCGCGCTGGACGCGGGCTTTACCCGCTTTCGTCCGGTCATTATGACCGCCCTCGCAATGATCATCGGCATGGTGCCGATGGCGCTCGGACTGGGCGACGGCGGGGAACAGAATGCGCCGCTGGGGCGCGCGGTAATTGGCGGCCTGCTTTTCGCGACTGTCTCAACCCTGCTATTTGTCCCAACTTTTTTCAGCGTGCTGCATGGCCGCATCGAGAGGAAGCGCCGTGAAAAGGCACCGCCCAAGGTCGAAGAAGATGAATAACACATCTGTTCGGAGAGGCTGCATACGATGAGCGAACAACAACAGCCGCGCCAAGAAGAGAATCCAGCCCCGCAGAGTGGGCAGCGGCGGCCCAAGGCGCTATCGGCCGGTCGCGCGGTGCTGCTGCTAATCGTGCTTGTAGTCGTCGCAGCGGTGTTGGCGGGGACGGGGATCATTACCCGTATCCACGCGCGGACCGAGGTCGCCGACAACACGAATGCGCTTGCGGCGCCGACGGTGATTGTCAATCCGCCAACACATGGGCAGCCGCAACAGGAAGTGGTTCTTCCCGGCAATCTGCAAGCGTATATCGATTCGCCGATTTACGCGCGCACCACGGGCTATCTAAAAAAGTGGTATTTCGATATCGGCGCCCACGTGCGCAAGGGCCAGTTGCTGGCGGAGATCGAATCGCCCGAAGTGGACCAGGAACTCGCCCAGGCGAAGGCTGACCTGGCCACGGCGGAGACGAATTCGGGCAACGCCCAAACGCAGTCCGCGCGCTATCAGGAATTGCTGAAGACCGACTCCGTTTCGAAGATCGACACAGACAATTTCAACACTCAGGCAGCGGCGGGGAATACCACGGTGAAGTCGGCTCTCGCCAACGTTCAGCGGCTGCAAGAACTAGTCGGCTTCGAGAAGATTTACGCCCCCTTCGACGGCATCGTTACGGCGAGAAACACTGACATCGGCCAGTTGATCAACGCCGGCGCAGGCGCGGCGACGGGAATCAATTCGACCGAACTCTTCCACATGGCGGCGTCGAACACTCTGCGCCTCTATGTAAACGTGCCGCAGATTTATTCGCCGGCGCTGAAGCCGGGGATGACGGCCGATCTCACGTTCAACGAATATCCGGGCAAGAAGTTTACCGGCAAGCTGGTGAGAACCTCGAAACAGATCGACCCCACGTCGCGCACTCTGCTGGTCGAGTTCGACGTAGATAATCGGTCGGGCGAGCTCTTTCCCGGCGCATATACCGAGGCGCATTTCAAAACCAACACCACGGCACCGTCGTTTATCGTTCCGGTCTCGGCGCTGATGTTCCGCTCGGAGGGACTGCGAGTCGCGGTGGTGGACCAGGACAACAAGGCGAGGCTCATCCCGGTGATTTTGGGACACGACGATGGGGCGACGGTGCAGGTCATCAACGGCCTCAACGCCGATTCACGCGTGATTCTGGATCCTCCGGATTCGCTCATCGATGGCGAAAGCGTGCAGATCGCCAAGCCGAAGTCCGGCGTGCCGCCCGCCGGTAACGGAGGGAATGCGCAGAAATGAGGGGCGGGGAAATGAGTCTATTCGATCTGCGGGGAAAGGCGTTGCGCGGTCTCTGCGCAGCGCTTGCTGCGGGACTGTCACTCGCAGGCTGCACGGTCGGACCCAATTACAAGCGCCCCGATGCTCCGACGGCACCAGCCTATAAGGAGGGCAGCGCGACGACCGCGACGGTGCCACCGCCGAATCCTCCGAATGGCACCTGGACGCAGGCCCAACCAGCAGACGGGGTCCTCAAAGGAAAGTGGTGGGAGCTGTATGGCGACCCTCAACTCAATGCGCTCGAAGACAAAGTCGCCTTATCGAACCAGAGCCTGAAGGCGGCGACGGAGCAGTACTTTGCCGCGCGGGAACAGGTGCAGGTGAGCCGTGCTGCCTACTATCCGACGCTTTCCCTGACGCCCCAAGCGGCGCGGAACCGTCAGTCGGCAGATCGGGCGTTGTACGTTCCGGGACAACTGACCACGTTCAGCGACATCGTGATTGCCGGGCAGGCATCGTGGGAGCCAGACCTGTGGGGCAGCGTTCGCCGCACCGTTGAAGCCTCGCGCTCGAATGCGCAGGCAAGCGCAGCCGATCTGGCCAACCTGGAGCTGAGTATTCGCGCCGAGCTGGCCAGCGACTACTTTGAGCTGCGCGGCCTGGATACCGATCAGCAATTACTCAACGACACGGTCAAGAGCTACCAGGCGTCGTACGACCTGACCATGCACCGTTTTAAGGGGGGGATCGCGACCGATTCCGATGTTGCTCTTGCGCAGACCCAGTTGCAGCAGACGATCGCGCAAAGCGTTGATATTGGGGTGGCGCGCGCCCAGTATGAGCACGCCATCGCGACGCTGATTGGCGTACCGGCCTCGACCTTCAGTCTTGCGGCGCAGCCACTGAACCTGCCGCTGCCGCAGTTTCCAGCCGGGGTGCCGTCGACGCTGCTGGAGCGGCGTCCGGACATCTCCGCGGCGGAGCGCCGCACGCAGGCGGCCAATGCGCAGATTGGAGTCGCTATCGCTGCATACTATCCGAATGTGACTCTCAGCGGGAGCGGAGGGTTTGAGAGCCAGCGCATCGGCAATCTCTTTCAAGGGCCAGCGGCTTTGTGGTCCATTGGCGGTTCCGCTGCGGAGTTGCTCTTTGACGCGGGCCGACGGCACGCACTCACCCAACAGGCGCGGGACAACTATGAGGTAAACGCCGCAAATTACCGCGAGAGCGTTCTGAACGCGTTCCAAGAGGTTGAAGACAGCCTGGCCGCGATCAGGATTTACCAGCAGGAGTCGGTCAGCCAGCAGGCGGCGGTTGTGTCGGCCCGAAATTCCACGCGCATCTCGACCAATCGGTACAAGGGCGGAGTGACCACGTATCTCGAAGTGCTGACCGCCCAGACCGCGCAGCTCTCGAACGAACGGACGCAGGCCGATCTGACCACGAAGCAGTTCGCGGCGAGCGTCCAGCTGGTGCGCGCGCTTGGCGGCGGGTGGGATACGTCGCAGTTGCCCAAGTTCTAAATGGCTAAAACAGTGGTGGCGTCTCCTTGTCGCGGCCGATTCAGCATCGAGCGCAGAGGGCTGCGAATGGAACGTGGGATGAGTTTCGCGGGACTTCTGCTTTGCCTCTGTGCGAACCTTGCGAGCGCGCAGGCGGGCGAGCCTTGGCGGCTTTGGCCAGCGGGTGCGCCGGGATCGCCAGCAAACGCGCCGCCGGAAAAGGTGCGCATGTCTCCGCAGGGCGACCATGTGGTGAGCGGAATCAGTCAGCCGTCGATCACTCCGTATCTTCCAGCGCATGGTTCGGGGACCGGGGTCGCGGTGATCATCGCGCCGGGCGGGGGCCATAGCGAACTCTGGATCGATCACGAAGGCTACAACGTGGCGCTATGGCTGCAGCAGCACGGAGTCGCTGCGTTTGTTCTCAAGTACAGGCTGGCGCGGGAGCAGGGATCGACCTACAGCATTCAAGGGACCGAGCTAGGCGATATGCAGCGGGCGATCCGATTGGTGCGCAGCCGCGCGGCGGAGGAGAAGATCGATCCCGCACGCATCGGCGTGATGGGTTTTTCCGCGGGCGGTGAGTTGGCTGCCCTGGCGAGCACGCACTTTGATGAGGGAGCTGCGGGGGCGGCTGATCCGGTCGACCTGCAAAGTTCCAGGCCCGCTTTCCAGGCGCTCATGTATCCCGCGATACCGGAGGATATGCCGCTTTCCGCGAAGACTCCGCCGGCGTTCTTGGTTTGCGGCGAGAAGGACCGGGCGGACATTTCCCTTGGCTTGCCGAAGCTCTACCTCGCGCTGAAAGATGCGGGGGTGTCGGCAGAGCTTGTGATCTTCGCGAACACAGGTCATGGTTTCGGAATTCGGGCGAGCAATCCTGCGGGCGTTGCGGCTTGGCCGCAGATGTTTCTGAATTGGCTGGATGCCGAGGGAATGCTCGCGACAAGAAATGCTGCGAACCCTAACGCTGCAGCTAAATAAAACTCTGAGTACTGAAAGTTACTTCTTCGCTGGGATGGAAAACTCAGTTCCCGGATTGACGCTGTAGGTCTCGGAGAAATTGCGCTGATTGATGCCCAGGCTGAGTCTTCGGCGTGAGTCGATGTAGAAGAGCGGTGAGCCGACCGGTACATCGCTGAAGGTTTTCACCAGAGGGAAGCGATATTCTTTGCCGCCGAGAGTGATAGGCACGGAGTCGCCGCGTTTATAGCCGAGCTGTGCGAAGGTGTCGGCGGGGACGTTGAGTACCAGGTTGCCGAAGGGACCGTCGGTGCCAATGACCTTGCCGTGCAGGCCGCTAGCGTCGATTTTGGCGGACTGAATATCGAGGCGCACAAGCTTCGAGACATCGATTGCCGGGCCGGCGGTCGTCCAATCGTCGCCGCGCGCGAGGTGTGCCCCGGCGGGCGAGAAGATATCGCGGCCGTGGAAAGTTGAGGAGAGCGCTGCGCCGATCATCCACTGCGGATTGGTGATCTCGCGCGCGGCCACGATGCCGTCGCGATCCTGGACGAGCGTGAGCAGTCCGTTGTCGGGCAGAACGAAGAACTGGCCGACCTTGGACTGGGCGATGATTGCCTTGCGTGTGCTACCGACAGTCGGATCGACGACGACGACAAAGACGGCGTCTTTGGGAAAGTACGGCGCGGAGCCGCCGAGAAAGCGCGCGCCTTCTTCGATGTCGAAGGGCGTGACCTGCTGGGTGATGTCGATGATCCGTACGCCCGGCGCAACGCCATCCATGACGGCTTTGCAAATGCCCACGGCATCGTCCTTGACGTCGAAGTCGGTCATGAAGCCGATGGTGCGCAGAGGAGGGGTTGGGGTCTGGCCCAGCGTCACGACAGGTACGGTCAAACTGGTCAGCAGAATTGCAACGGCGATGCGAGACAGGCGGTTCACGAGAATGTCCCTCCTACAGAATCAGTAACCGATTGAAGATTTCGTTATAACTGTAACAGCCGCAATTCCTGAATGAATAAGAACTACCAGCCCGCGCCAGCGGCCGACTCGCTCGGCAAGATCGGCCTTCCTGCTCCGGTGAGGGAGCTGGCTGCGCGGTCTTGGGACGCGATCGTGGTGGGCGCCGGCCATAATGGTCTCGCCTGTGCCGCCTATCTTGCGCGTGCGGACAAGCGGGTGCTGGTGATCGAGAGCCGCGAACGCATCGGTGGCGCCTGCACGATTGAAGAGCCGTTTCCAGGAGTGCGCATGTCGCCCTGCGCGTATCTGGCGGGGCTGCTCCATCCGCTGATCATTGAGGAGCTGGAGCTAGTTCGCAGGGGATTTACGTGGACTCCGGCGGTCAACGGACTCTTTGTGCCGTTTCTTAATGGCAGCAGCATCCAGCTTTGGGATGACGATGCGAGGTGCGAAGAGGAAGTCCGGCAATTTTCGCCGAAGGACGTCGAGGGCTGGAAGGCGATGAACGCGGTGCTTGGGCGGCTGCGCGACAAGCTGCGACCGGCGGGCGAGCGTGATATGTGGATCGGCGAAGCGCCGACTTGGGAGCAAATCGAGGAGCGGCTTGGTGACGATCAGGAAGCCAAGGGGGTGCTTTTCGAATGGTCGATGGCGGAGTTCGTCGAGCGTTATCTTAGCGACGAACAGCTGCAGACGGCGTACCTGGGGCAAGGTGTCATTGGCACCAATGCCAGCCCGTTCGATGCCGGCACTGCTTCGATTCGTTTCCATCACAGTTCGGGACGGCTTGGCGGGATGCCGGGCATGTGGGGGTATGTGAAGGGCGGGATGGGGATGGTGTCGTTCTACCTTTGCGATGCCGCCCGCGAGGCGGGAGCTACGGTTGCGGCAGGCGTCGCCGTGGCGAGGATACTGCCCGGCGAGGGGGTCGAGCTCGAGGGTGGCGAACGCATCGCGGCGCCGATTGTTATCTCGAATGCCGACCCGTATGTGACGGCATCTCTGCTGGGCGATGCCGCTGATGTGGATTGGAAAACGCGGATTAGGTCGGTGCCGATTCGAGGCTGTACGGTGAAGCTGAATGTGTTGCTCAGCGAACTACCGGACTTCAAGGCGCGTCCGGGAACCGATCAGCCGCACCATTATGGCCAGATCAATGCTCCGCTCACCAAGTCAGAGTGGAAGGCCGGCTTTGCCGCGGCAAGCGGCGGCGAGGTGGCTGACCACCTGTGGTGCGAGCTTTACTTTCAGAGCGCTCACGATCCCAGCGTGGCGCCTGAGGGGCAACATATGATGAGTATCTTCGCGCAGTATGTTCCTTACCAGTTCAAAGAAGGGAATTGGGACGAACATCGCGAGGCGGTGAAGCAGCGCGTCTTCGCGTCATTGGGACGCTTCGCGAGCAATATTCCGGCGGCAGTGATCGATGCGCAGGTGCTGGGGCCGCCGGACATCGAGACGAAGGTCGGGCTGACGGGCGGCCATATCTTTCAGGGGGAATGCCTGCCGCAATATATGTGGTCGAAGCGGCTCTCGCCACGCACGCCGATGGCCGGGGTTTATCTCTGTGGCGCATGCACGCATCCTGGAGGCAGCGTCATTGGCATCAATGGGAGAAATGCGGCGATGGCGGTGCTGAAGGATATTGCTGCGCGGTGATGCGGTTTAAACGTGGGCAGGTAAGAGAGGCTCGGTCGAAAGCCGACATTTAGTAGAGGTAGACCATAGCGCAGACTAACCATTATGCTCAACACGACATTTGCCGGAGGACCGCGATGATCTACTCGATGAGCACAGCATGGCTGTATGCATACTCACCTGCCGGCGACGAGCAGGCGGATACGCATTACACTGTTTTCGTTTCGGGACCGCGCGAACCAGCGATCAATGGACAATCTGTGCTAGCCCAGACTTCTCTTTCCTACCTGGCGACGCTCTCGGGCGACGGCGCGGGTGCTGCGGTGCACAGTTACACGCCGCCGTTTGGGCCAGATGCAGAGTTTAATGATTTCAAGTACAACTCAATGTGGATTGACGACTGCATCGCGGTCACTTTTGCGCTGAATGCTGTGGGTGCCGAGGCATACTCTCTCGCCACGGTATTCGTTTTCGACTGAGGGCACGAAGATGAAACTCAAGCCGACGCACACATTTGTCGTGTATGACGCCAAGACCGGGGACGTGGTTCAAGTACACCATTTCTCGGCGATGCCAGGCGCGAGCGTTCCCCACCATGCCCGCCTCAGGGAGATCGCGCTCGAACAAGCCGCCGCGAAACACAACAGAGACGCGGCCGGCCTAGCGGTGCTCGAGTCCGCAGCCCGCGCCTTCGAACCCAAGACCGCTTATGTAGTGGACATCGCTGAGCAAAGGCTCCGCCCGCGGTAGTCACACCTTAGAATGACCCGGCAAGCGTAACTTTACTGGGCGGTCTTTTCGAACTTGAACGCCGCTGCCTGAAAATCTCCAACCAATACAGGATCGAAGCCGTGAGACATCCAATACGCGCCGGTCGCGGTCGCCGGTGTGTCCTTTACTGCCTTGCCGGCGATGGGAGTCATTGTGTATTCCGCGCCGGCGTCGAGGCCGCGAAGGAAGACCCGCGGATACGGGTATCCGAAGCCGCTTGAATGGAGAAAAGTGAAGACAACGGCCTGGCGTTTATCTAATGCAACCGACTCAGTTACAGATTGCTCGCTCCCGTCGCGCGGCGAGACGAGGCGATAAAGTGAGCCGTGCTGGATCGTCTCACGCACCAGCTTGTATTCCGCGATGAGCGTCTTGACGGTGGCGAGTTCGGCGGGCGTCCACTTATTGAGGTCGCCGCCGAGGCCGAGGGAACCTTGCATGCCTGAGAGCATGCGGTATTCCATCGAGGTCACGCGGTGATTCATCGAGCTGGGGCTGTCAGGCACTCGCTGCATCATCACGCCGGGAGTATAGCCGTAGGTGAAGCCGTCCTGAATCGTCAGGCGGTCGAAGGGATCGCTATTGTCTGAGGTCCACACCTGGTCGGTGTAGCGAAGAATGCCGAGGTCGGTGCGGGCGCCGCCGCTGGAGCAATCTTCGATCTCGAGCTTGGGATGCTTGGCGCGCAATTCAGCGAGGATTGAATAGAGGTTCTCGATGTATTTGACGTAGACCTCTTTTTGCTCATCGGGCGCGACGGCCGGCCAGCCCGGCTCGGACCAGACGCGGTTGTAGTCCCACTTGAAGAAGGCGATATCGTTTTCGTTTAAGAGCTTGTCGAGGAAGTTGAAGACGTAGTCGCGAACGTCCGGACGTGCGAGGTTGAGGACGAGTTGGGTGCGACCCTCGCTGCGCGGGCGTCCGGTGAAATTCAAGATCCAATCGGGATGAGCGCGGTAGAGGTCGCTGTTCGCGTTGACCATTTCCGGCTCGACCCAGATACCGAAATCCATGCCGAGAGAGTGGACCTTGTCGATGAGCGGCTTCAGGCCGTTGGGGAATTTCTTCGGGTTGACGGTCCAGTCGCCGAGTCCGGCGTGGTCGTCGTTGCGGGCGCCGAACCAGCCGTCGTCCATCGTGAGACGCTCGACGCCCAGGGCTGCGGCTTTCTCCGCCAGCGCACTTTGCCCGGCTTCGTCGACGTTGAAGAAGGTAGCTTCCCAGGAGTCGTAATCGACGGGGCGCGGCTTGGGATTCGGCTTCTCGGGAAGGATATTCGTGACTTCGTAGCGATGCAGCAAGCGTGAGGCGCCGCCGACTCCCTCATGTGAATAGCCGCCGTAGAAGACTGGAGTCTTGAGGGATTCGCCGGGCGCGAGTTTGTATCCGAAATCGAAGGGATTGAAACCACCGGTGACCCGCACCTGCTGGTCGACGTCCTTTTCGACGGTGATGCGCCATGAGCCGCTCCAGCCGAGCGCGCCGAACCATACGCTGCCTTTGTCCTGGTCGTCGGTGGGACCGCGTTCGATCGCAAACCAGGGATTCGTCTGGGCGCTGCTGGAACCGCGACGGCTTTCGAGCACGCGCGCGGTGGGAGTCAGCGTTTCATGCTGCAGCGCGAATTCAGAGGCCCAACGCCCGGTCAGATAGTACAGCGAATAGTCCGTGCCTCGGGGAAGGTTCCAGGAGGCGGAGGCAGCCTGTTCGATGATCAGGGGTTCTTTGGTCTTGTTCTGGATCACGGCAGAGCGGGCAAGCACGCCTGTTCCGGGATCGATCTGGTAGCGAAGCTCGACGAAGACATCGCGCAAGATGTCCTTCACCGTCACGGTCAGCGACGGCCCGTCGATGTGATGGGAGACGTAGTGCAAGACGAGGTCACGGTTGCCATCCGGGAAGGAGATTTTTAAGCTGGGTTCGAGGACGAGACCGCCGCCCCAGCCGGTAAATTCCATGGGTGTAAGGTTGACCGAGGTATCCTGACCAGACCAGGGTCGGCCTGAGTGCGCTGCTGGGATCGCATCGCTCGCGCCGAGCTTTCCGCCCCAGTAGAGGGCCTGTAGATCACCGTTCTCATTGATGCCGAAGATATATGAGACATCGGCAGCGTCGAGGCGGAAAACTTTGGTTTGATCGTTGTAAGTGATGGAAGCGTTTGCATTTTGAGCAGTGGCTCTTGCCGTCAGCGTTGCCAGCAGCAATATTGCACATACCCAGATCGTCAGATTACGTTGCGTGACTCCCATCCCAAAATCCCCCAAATCCCGTGGCAAAGCTAATTCGTAGAACTCGAATCTTAAATCTGCTGAGTCATCGGCTCGGCGATCGGCTCGATCTTCCCCAAGAGGAAAATATAACTCGCCACCCCGATTGCCAGATAGATGGCCGCTACGCCGAAGGCCCAGGCGAAGGAGTGGGTGCGGCCGACGATGTATCCGGTGACGATCGGCGCCGATATGGCTGAGAGCTGAGTCACGAAGTTCATAATGCCTCCAACGCTGCCGACGCTCTCGCGGGGCGCGATGAGGGCGGGGATCGACCAACCGACGGCGGCCGCTGCCGAGAGGCCGCCAATCGAGATGCTGATCCAGAAGAGGGCTAACGCAGTGGTGGACGAAAAGGCCGCGCCCAGAATTCCCAAGCCTAGCGCGGTTCCGCCGATCAGGACCGCTCTTCTCACCCGGATCGAGTCTCGGCCGGACTGCACCAGTTTATCCACTAGCCAGCCGCCGACCAGCATTTCGACGATAAATGCGAACATCCAGGGTACGCCGGTATAAAACGCCGAGTGGAGCATGTCGATATGCATCGCTGACGAGAGGTAGCTGGGCAGCCAGGTGAGCAGCAGGTAGAAGGTGTAATTGTAGGAAGCGAAGCCGATGGAAACGCCGATTACCTTCTTCTGACGTGCAAGATAGGCGAGGGAAGCACCTTTGGCAGCCCGAGTCGCGCCTTCAGGGCGTGCCCCGCCCTCGGCGATGAAGGCGCGTTCGATCTCAGAGAGATGGTGGTCTTCGCTGGGGTTGCGATAGAGGCGATAAAAGAGTGCGAAGTAGGCTAGGCTCAGAACGCCGGTCGCGGCGAAGCTGATGCGCCAACCGAAGTGGTACATCATGATGCCGACCAGCGGCACGCCGACGGCGGAGGCAAGTTTCGCGGACGAGTCAAAGATCGCGGTCGCCAAGCCGCGCTCTTTTATTGGAAACCAGTAGCCAGTCGCTTTGGAATTTGCGGGGAAGGTCGACGCCTCGCCAACGCCTAGTAAGAAGCGGGCGGCAAAGAACGATGCCAGTCCGGGCGATAGAGCGGCGGCAAAGGAGGCCACGCTCCAAAGAAAGATACTGACGCGAGCGACGAGACGGACGCCGAAGCGGTCGAGCAGAACTCCGCTGGGCAGTTGCAGCATGGCGTAGGTCCAGCTGTAAGCGCTGAGCAGCCAGCCAAAAGTAGCGGCATTGATGCCGAAGGTGTCGTGAAGCGCGTCTCGGGAGACCGACAGATTGACGCGGTCGACGTAGCTAATCAGGACGCCAAGGCCGAGCAAGAATGCGATGCCCCACCGGCGTCTGGGGACCGCGGATTCCGGTAGACCCTGTTGCGCGTCGATGTTCAAGGCAGTCGCAAATCCGCGGGCATAAGCTCCGCCAATTGTAGTGCCTGAGGAGGTCATGCCGAAACTACGGTCGGTTGCAGCCTTTTCTCAGGGCGTGGGGGCGTCGGCAACACGAGTGATGAGGCACTTGGCGGACTTTCCGCGGGGGGCCTTGACTTCGCCGTTCTTTCCGTTCGCAATAAAGGTGACAGGGGACCCGATGACGAAGTCGCTGGCGTTCAGGCTCTTGTTATCAGGCGTCCGGCATGAGTAGCTATGGCCGGTAGTGACGATTGAAAAGTCGTATTGCTGGTGCTTCTTCTTCGCAACGGCAAAATTGGTCGGTTGCAGGTCCTGAATGGTTCCCTGTTCGGTGCGCTTCTCGGCGACGGCCGATGTTGCCAGCAGCGCGATTGCGGCAAACAATGCGAATGTCTTCATCGGTCTCTCGACTTTCCTGCCCACTGCCCGGTTTGAGCGGGGTCTTTTTTCTTGGATGCTATGCACAGGGAATATTAACCCCGCGCAGCGAAATTCCACGCTCGGAAGATCGCGATTCGGCAACAATTAAAGGTGCGCTTATGAAGATGATCGGACCTCGAATTTCGGTAAGCGGGGTCGAACTCGACCCGAACACCCGCTGCCTGCACTACCACAGCCAGATAGATGTGATTGCCATCAAGATGAGATGCTGTGAAGCGTATTATGCGTGCATCGATTGCCATGCGGCACTGGCTGGGCACTCGGCCCAGGTCTGGCGGCGGGAGGAGTGGGATTTCAAGGCTGTGCTCTGCGGAGTCTGCGATACCGAGATGTCGGTGAACGAATATATGGAGTCGGGAGACCGCTGCCCGAACTGCACAGCGCCGTTCAATCCGGGCTGCCGCAAGCACTATCACCTCTATTTCGAGGACTCCAGGTAGGCGCCGATCATCTCTGCGCAGCGCTCGACGAATTCGCGGTCTTCACGGCCGAAGGCTGCCGCGGCGTGGCTGTCGATGTCGATTTCTCCGACGATCACGCCATGCACCCGGACTGGCACCACTATCTCCGACTTTGTTTCGATCGAACAAGAGAGGTAGCGGGGGTCGGAGTTCACATCGTCGACGACGACGGTCTCTCCCTGCGCGACGGCTGCGCCACAGATTCCTTCGGAGACGGGGATCCGGGTATGCGGAGTCGCAGCACCAGCGAACGGCCCTAGAACCAGCATGTTGGAGTCGGCGGGGTCGAGCATGTAGAAGCCGACCCAGTTATAGGTTGGCAACCGGGCGTGAATGGCTTCGACCGTCTGCTGCAACAAGTCGGTGGCGGCGGGTGAAGCGGCGATGACGCTTTCAAGCCAACTAAGAATGGCGACGTGTTCGTGCTTGCTCAATCAAAGCTCCCAGCTTAATTCTAAGGTGCGACTTCGGTGGCTGTCGCATAGCTGAGCTGATGGATGGCCATCCATGTCTGGGCGTAGGCATTCAACGCATTGAGGGTAGTGGTGCGATCATCCTGAACGGCGCTGAGGTAATCGAGCAACGCCAGGCCACCGTGTTCGTAAGCGAACTGCGCGATCGAGAGCACGTCTTTGGCTTCGTCAAGATAGTGGCCGTTGTAACGGTCGGCGAGGGTCTTGGATGTGGTGTAGGCGACCCATGCCTGATCGACATCGGAGAAGACCTGATTGCGCGCCGCGACTTCGGAGAAGCGGCTCGCCTGCGCGACGAACTTGCTCGTCTCCTTGTTTCCCTGATTGCGGTCGAAGATGCGCAGCGGGATGCTGATATTGAAACCGGCCGAATTGTAGGTGCCGGAACGATCATATTCGCCTTCGAGGGTCGGGTCAGTGGTGCCATTCGCATAGGCCAGCTTTACGTTTGCGTCGGCGACACGGATCGCATCCTGCGCAGCCTTGTAGTCGGGCCGATCTGCAAGCGCTCGCTGCTCGAGGTCGGTCATCGTGGTCGTCAGTGCCGGAGGAACGATGTCGCCGGCGATGTCAAAGTTGTTGCCCGGATGGTCGATACCGATCAGAGTCTGAAGCTGGTAGCTTGTTTCGCTCAGGGCAGCTTCCGCGCTTGACTCGTCGGTTTCAAATTGCGCCAGTTGCAGATCGAGGCGTTCGTAATCGAGCTTACCGATATCCCCGGCATCGTATCGCGCCTTGTTAATGTCCAACTCGTGCTGAAAGTCCTTCAGGTTCTGCTGGGCGAGTTGCAGCGCCGATTTTGCCAGGAGCATCGAGGTGAATGCCTGCTTCACAGCGAGGATGGTCTGCTGCTCTTGCAGGGTGTACTGGTCTTTGGTCTGGTCAGTCGTAGACCGTGCGATGTCTAGCCGCCAGCGGCGCTTCTCGCCGCGCTCAAACAGCCGGGAGAGCTGGGCGCTATACGCGTAAGGACCAGCAGGATTGTTGGTTGGCAGGCTCACGTTGGTTCCGGTCACCGCCAGGTTGGGATTCACGCGCAATCCCGCCTGAATCTCTTGTGCCTTGACTGACAGGAGATTCTGCTGGGCGGCGAGCAGGTTGGGATTTTTCGTTCGCGCCAGATCGACGACCTGCTGAAGGTTCAGCGGAGCGGATGACGGCGTTTGCGCCCATGCACTTGCTGCGACCGCCCCAATGAACACGAAACGGAGCAGAGTTTGTTTGAGCCGAAGACAAAGTTTGCCCATCAGTTTTCAAACTCCGTTTCCGGCGTCGGCAGCACGTCGCCGTCGCCCGCGATCCAGACATAGAGGGTCGGCAGGAGGAAGACGTTGATGCTGAGCGCTGCGAGCAGCCCGCCGACGATGACGATGGCAAAGGGCCGCTGCGAATCGGAGCCGATGCCGTGCGAGGTTGCGGCCGGCAGCAGGCCAAGGGTCGCGACCAGCATGGTCATCATGATGGGACGAAGTCTGAGGACTGCGCCCTCGACCGCCGACTCCTCAATCGAGCGTCCGCGCACTCGCAGCTGGTTGATGTACTCGAGCATGATGACGCCGGTCTGCACCGAGACGCCGAAGAGCGCCAGGAAGCCAACGCCGGAAGAGACGCTGAAGTTGGTGTGGGTCAAGAGCAAGGCGAGCATTCCGCCCAGAGGCGCCATGGCCACGTTACAGAGGATCAGGAGCGCCCACTTGCCGGAGCTGAACATGGTGTAGAGGATGACGAAGATGATGAGGATTGTGATGGGCAGCACCAACGCGAGACGCTTCGACGACCGCTTCTGGCTCTCGTATTCGCCCGCCCAGTCGAACTTGTAACCGGGGGGAGCTTGACCTGCGCATTCACCTTGGCGATTGCTTCTTCGACCGTGCTGCCGAGATCGCGGCCGCGCACGCTGTACTTGATAGCGACGTACCGCTGGCCGGCTTCGCGATAGATCTCTTCAGCACCGTCTTCGGTCTTGACCCTGGTGACCTGGGAGAGCGAGACGCGTTCGCCTGAGGGCGAAAGGAGGCGGATATCGTCGATGGCTTCTGGAGTATCGCGGTAGGGCTTCTGATAGCGGACCACAATGTCGTAACGCGCTTCTCCGATCAGCACCTGGCTGACTGCGCCGCCGCCGACGGCGGTCTGGATTGCGTCCTGCACATCGGAGACATTAATGCCGTAGCGCGCTGCTGCAGTCCGATCGACGGTATAGGTCAGGTTCGGCTGCCCGATAACACGGAAAAGCCCGAGGTCGGCGACGCCGCGCACGGTGCTCATCACCTGCTGTACTTTATCCGCGGTCGCCTCGAGCGTTTTTAGATCTTCGCCGTAAAGCTTGACCGCGAGTTCGCCCTTCACGCCGCTGACCGCTTCTTCGACGTTGTCGGAGATCGGCTGAGAGAAGTTCCAGATCACACCAGGCATCTTCTCCAGTTCGCGGTCCATCGCCCCGATCAGCTCTTCCTTGTCCTCGCGGAAGACGGGCCGCCACTCCGATTTGGGCTTGAGATCGACAAAGTATTCGGTGTTGAAAAAGCCGGTGGTATCGGTGCCATCGTCGGGACGACCGACCTGGCTGACGACCTGTTTTACCTCAGGGAAAGCCGCTAGAACGACGCGCGCCTTGTTCATGACCTCGATGCCTTCGGTAGGCCCGGTGCTGGGGGCGAGGGTGCCGCGGGCCCAGATCGCGCCCTCGTCGAGGTGGGGCAGGAATTCCGATCCGATGATTCCGCTGAAGGCGAGAAAGGCGGTAAGGATTAACGCGAATACGGCCGCGCCGACGGTGGCGTAACGGTGTTCGACCGCCCAGGTTACGGCATGCCGATAGCGCTCAGTGAGCCACGCCATGAAGGGGTTATGCCATTCCTTCGCGCCTTTGGCGAAGAGAATACTCGACAAGACCGGCGCCAGGAGAAGGGAAAAGATCAGCGCGCCGAGCAGGGCAAAGGCGACCGTCCATGCCATCGGCCGAAACAGGCGGCCTTCGACGGCCTGCAGGGTAAAGATCGGCAGATAGGCGGTAATGATGATGCCGATTGCGTAAAAGACGGGCCGCTGCACTTCGTGGACGGCATCTCGTATCTGTTCCAGGACGGTCTCATGCTTGTCATTGCGCCGATTCAGGTGGCGAACAACGTTTTCGACGATCACGACTGCGCCGTCGACAACCATGCCGAAATCCAACGCGCCCAAAGACAAGAGGTTGGCCGGAATATGGCGCAGGTCTAGGCAAATTGAAGCGAAGAGCAGTGCAAAGGGGATGGTGATGGAGACGATCAGCGCGGCGCGAATGTTCCCGAGGAAGAAGAAAAGAATGATGACGACGAGGACGATGCCCTCGGTGAGGTTATGGAGCACCGTGTGGGTGGTGAAGTGCAGCAAGTCGCTGCGGTCGAGGAAGGGAACGATCTTCACACCCGGCGGCAGGAAGTGATTGTTGAGTTCGTCGACCTTGGCGTGAATGCCTTCGAGAACCTTGTCGGAGTCGTCGCCCTTTTGCAAGAGGACGATGCCTTCGACGGTGTCGTCGATGTCGATGATTTTGCCATCAACCTTATGGATTGCTTTGCCGATCTGCCCGAGGCGGATCTTTGGGCCCTGCGAGACGGTGGCGATATCGCGGAGATGCAGGGGGGTGCCGGCTTGCGTCTTGAGCAGCGTGTTCTCGATGTCCTGGACGGTCTGGACGAGGCCGGCTTCCTGGACATTGATCTGCTGCATACCTTGCTCGATAAACTCGCCGCCAGCGTTGACGTTGTTGTTGGCCAGTTGCTGCTCGACCTGGCCGATGGTGATGCCGTAGGAGATGAGTTTGTCGGGGTCCACGCGCACCTGGTACTCGCGCGTCATGCCTCCGAAGCTGGCGACGTCGACCACTCCTGGAACCGACTTGAATTGCTTCTGCAGCTGCCAGTCCTGGATGGACTTCAGCTCCATATTGTCGTACTGGGGATTGGTGCTGGTCAGCGTGTACCAGTAGATCTGGCCAACCGGACTCCAGTCGGTACCCATCTGGGGCTGGAGCCCGGCGGGCAGGGTCACCTGGGAGAGGCGCTCCAGTACCTTTTCGCGGTTCCAGTCGTTAACGGAGTCATCGTCGAAGATCAGCTTGACGTCGGAAAGGCCGCCCAGCGAAAAGGAACGCAGATGCTGCATGTGCGGGATGCCAGCCATCTGGATTTCGATGGGAACCGTGACCTGCTGCTCGACGTCCTCCGCCGATCGTCCCGGCCACTGGGTGATGATCTCGACGTAGTTATTGGCTACGTCAGGGTAGGCCTCCACCGGGAGGTTGTGGAACGAGACAATACCCCACGCAAAAAGGAGAATTGCGAAGCCCAGCACCAACCAGCGGTTGTTGAGGGCAAAATCGACGAGGCCCTTGATCATCTATCTGGCCTCATCTATTGGTCCGCCGAGTTTTCCAACTCAAGGGCGTTAGACACTACCTGCTGGCCGGGTTTCAGCCCGGCAATGATCTCCTGCATGTTGCCCGGCAACATCGGACCGCCCTCAACCGCTACACGACGAAATTTGCCGTCACCCGCCGGAACGAAGACGGAGTCGCGATCATGCAGATGCAGCACGGCCGCCGCGGGCACCACAGTGTGGGCCTCCATTGTTTTGCCGTGGAAGTTGGCGGTGACGAACATCCCGATGCGCATCAGGTTGTCGGGATTTTCGACTTGAATGCGTACCTTGGCGGTACGAATGTTGGGGTCCAAAACGGCGCCAATGTCGGAGATCGTCCCTTTCAGCACGCGGTCGGGATAGGCGTTCAGCCGGATGTCGGCTTGCTGCCCGATGTGAACGCTCGACAGGTCGTTCTCATAGACGTCGCAGATGACCCAGACGTGGGAGAGATCGGCGATCGTAAAGGCGTTCGCCGAGCCGGAATAGGTGACGCCCGCGGTGGCTGCTTCGGTCACGTTCTGTTGAATGATGAAGCCGGAGGCGGGTGAATAGACTTTGACGGTCTCGCCGGGGTGGTTCTTGTCGATGCCGAGAACATGAAGCTGCTGCTCGGCGGCGACCAGGTCGGCCTTGGCATCGTCTTCACCGTCCTGCGCGATTTCAAGCTGGCTGCGGGCGATCGCGCCTTTGTCGTAAAGGATCTTCGCGCGCTCCAGCTGGGTGTTCGCCAGATGCTCGTCGTTGACCGCCTTCAGATATTGATTGAAGGCGCCAGTGATGTCGGTGCTTTGTATTTCCATGACCAACTGGCCCTTGTGCACGTAATCTCCGAGACGAACATGCAGCGCGACGACCCGCCCGGATGCGATGGAGACGATGGGGATCTCCCGCGAGACGTCGGGATTGACGGAGCCGGTGACGTTGAGGGTCGAAGTCGCTTCATGAGCGGTCGCTTCGACCAGAGGAAATCGCTCCGGTTTATCGACCTTGACGAGGTTCAGGTCATTCTGGTGCTCGACTGTCGCCGCGGGCGGCGCTTCTGCCGCCGGGTCGCTCTTTGCCTTTTCGCACCCGCCCAAAAACATAGCGACGAACGAGGCACTGAGCACGGCTGCTGTAAGAGACGCAGCCCTAGCTTTCCAAAGTTCCTGCTTCATTCACTGGCCTCGCAACTCGCGGAAACAAATCAACTTGTTCGCCTGAGCCCGTCTTTACTGTAGGTTAAAACTCCAAGCGTAAAGACGGAATAAAGACATTCGACACAGAATTTTCACGAAAATCCGAAGCGCTTGCTACCGCAACCGGTCCTTCAAAGATGGGTCATTTTGCGAGGATACTATGCTCGGAACGTGCGCTCTTTTCGTGAATCCGGGATTGGCGGTGAAGCACCACCTCGTCGCCGTTGAAACTTCGCATGCAAGTGAAGTCTATTTCGCGGGGCGACGCAGGCCGCTCTATCTTTCGGACAGCGCTGGACTATCTTTCGGACAATCGCCTTTGGACGGCGCCCGCAGTCGTTCTCTTTCGGCGGAAATCCCGATAGGCTGAGTCAGAAGCTCGAATGGAAGCGAACTAAATGGTCCCCATCCCTAACCGACGCAAACTACTGTTTCAGGTCGCGCTGCTCATTGCGCTGATTGCGGCGGCGGACTGGAAGATCAATGCGGAAGTTCCGGTGGGATTTCTTTACCTTCTTCCGATCGTGGTGGCGAGCCGGGTGCTGAACCGTGGTCAGATCGCGCTGCTGGGGGCGGCCTGCACGATTCTGGCAGAGGCATTCGACAGCATCCCGTGGGGTCTGATGTCGGGAGTGCCTCGCGACCTGTTGTACCTGGCTGCCTTTTCGGGCACCGGCCTTTTCGCGCGCGAGGTGGTCGCAGGACGCCGGGCAGCAGTAATTCACGTGAATGACCTCGAGCAGGAGAACAGGGCACGGCGCGACGCCGAGGAGCAGCTTGAAGTGCTGGTGGAGAGCAGCCCGATTGCAATCCTGACAACCGACGCCAGTGGCCTGGTTCTGCTGGCGAACGACGCTGCGCATCGGCTGTTTGAGCTGGATCCCGGTAGCCTCTACGGACAGCCGATTACTCCCCATCTGCCTTCGCTGGTGAATATCCCCGACCTGCGCACGGGACAACTCTCGTTCCGCACGGTCATGCAGTGCAAAGGGCATCGCAAGGACGGCGAGATGTTTATTGCCGACGTATGGTTTTCGACGTATCGCACCAGCGCCGGGCCGAGGCTGGCGGCGATGGTCGTGGACGCCTCAGAAGAACTGCGCGAACGCGAAGAGGCGGGTCTGCATCAACTGCTGACAGGCTCCCGCATTCTCGTTGTGGCGGTGACCCATGAAATCCGCAACATCTGTGGAGCGATTGCCCTCGTCCACGAGAACCTGGCGAGGCGCGGCGCTCTCTCGCTCGACAAGGATTTTGAGGCCCTAGGAAACCTGGTGCTGGCGCTGGAGAAAATCGCTGCGGTGGAACTGCGCCAGACGACCAATCAGGCGACGACGGTCGATCTGGGGCCGTTTCTCGAAGAGCTAAGGATCGTGACCGGGCCTTCATTTCGGGAGGGCGGCATCGAGGCGCATTGGGATATCCCGCCAGATCTGCCCGCCGTGTGGGCCGATCCTCACAGCCTCATGCAGGTCTTCCTGAATTTGACCAAGAACAGCGAGCGGGCAATGGAAAAGACCGTAGCTCCTTGCGTCCGCGTCGCTGCGAGGGCAGAAGAGCAGCGCGTGCTGATCTCGCTGAGCGACAATGGCGGAGGTGTGAAGAACCCGGAGCAACTCTTTAAGCCGTTCCAGCAGCTTGCCCAGGCGACAGGGCTGGGCTTGTATCTTTCGCGTGCGCTGATGCGCTCCTTCGGAGGAGACTTGCGGTATCAGCCCGGCGAGGGGGGCGCGACCTTCATCGTTGAGATTGCGTCGATGATCAACGCTACGGGGGTTGACACAGCCGGTATGAACAGAGCCGGCGTGGGTAATGGAACGGCGGCCTGAGCGATGGGAGATAAGATCAGGCTTCTGCTGATTGACGACCATACCCTCTTCCGAGAAGGTCTGGCCAGATTGTTAGAGGCCGAGACGGGGCTGGAACTGGTTGGTCACTTTTCCTCCGCGGCCGAGGCGTTGACGGCGGCTGAGCTGAATTCGGTCCACGTCGTTCTTCTTGATTTCGACCTGGGAGAAAAGCGGGGATTGAGCTTCATTCGTGAATCGCGGGAAAGGGGATTCGAGGGGAAGATTCTAATGGTGACTGCCGGTATGCCGGAAGCGGATGCGCTTTTGGCATTGCAGAGCGGCGCGGCGGGCATTTTTCTGAAGCACAATCCTCCCGCCGATCTGATTCTTGCCATCCATCGGGTCGCCAGCGGCGAGCCGTGGATCGATGCGGGCAGCTTCGGCTCGCTGATCGGCGCCGCGTCCAACGGGGTCAAACCGCAGCCGGATGGCATGCTGAGTAAGCGAGAACAGGCGGTGCTCAAGGGTGTTTTCGAGGGATTGACGAACAAGGAGATTGGCACCGACCTTGATATCTCGGAGAGCTACGTTAAAGCCGTCCTGCAGCAGCTATTCGCCAAGACTGGAGTGAGAACCAGAAGTCAACTGGTGCGGGTTGCGCTGGAGAAACATATTGAATACGACGGCACACCGGCTAAGAGTTCTTAGCAAACTCTCTTTTACCGATTTTGCTTGTCACTTTTGCGTAAACAGGGCATTGGTCTCTGCCAGACCGGCCGGGGAGCCGATCTCATAGAAGCGTTCCTTCACTTCGAAGGCGGCAAGCTGCCCCTGTTCGAGCATGGCGCGGTAAAACAACGCGAGGTCGAAGCCGACCGTAGAGTTGTGATCGGCGGCCCAGTCAGCCAACGCTTCGCTGCGAATGCAGCCGAGTCCGTAGTCGATGTGGCGCATAGCGGCCGCCGGTTGGGAGCCGGCGGAAGTCTTGTCGTAGCGTAGAATCTCTCCCCCGTTCGGGCGGTCGGCGAATTCTACATTGCTCTCGTCCCACCGGTTTTCGTTGCGGAAGACGGTCATTAGTGAGGCTTTTCCCGAAGCGAGAAATCCTCGCCAGACGGGAAGGAAGGGTTCGCGTAGATAACTGTCGCCATACATCACGATGAAACTCTCGCCGAGCAGGGGAAGTGCCCGAAGCAGCGCACCGCCGGTGCCGAGCAACTGCTCGCCATCGAATGAATAGCGGACGTGGCAGCCGAAGGCTGATCCGTCGCCAACGAAGTTCTCGATCTGGCGGCCGAGATGTCCGGCGCAGATGACGACCTCGGTGAGACGCTGCTCGGCGAGGCGGCGCAGCTGGTGAGCGATGAATGGTTCGCCGCCAACGGGAAGCAGTGATTTCGGCATTGCGGAGGTGAGAGCGCCTAGCCGGGTCGCGAGTCCACCGGCGAGGATCGCGGTGACAGGCCCCGGGTAGCGTGTCTCGGATAAACTCAGGATTATCTCCGCGGCATGTGCCAGATCGCGGGCTTCGAAATGGGCCAACGCTTCATTGGCCCCCCCGGGTCGCTGGATGATCTTCAGCGACGCGAATGGTGCGCACTCCTGCAGCTCGGCCGCATTCGATATCGGTGGCGCGGTCGCCGATCATCCATGAGGCTTCGAGCGCCAGCCTAAAGGCGTCGCGCGCATGGAGGAGGAAATGCGGGGAGGGCTTACGGCATTGGCAAGGTCCGGAGTATTCAGGGACCACTCCCTGCGGATGGTGATAGCAGTAGTAGGAGTCAGCGAATTCGATCCCCGCACTTTTGAGTTCCGCTTCGAGTCTTTGATGAATTGCGGCAAGATCTTCGAGGCTGCTCTTGCCCTTCGCGTAGTTTGGCTGATTGGAGACGAGAAAGAGCGGGAGACCGGCCTGTTGCAAGGCGAGGAGAGCTGGGATCGCGCCCGGCACCAGCTCAAATTCGCCTGGTTTGCGGGGCGCGCCGAACTCGCCGGTCCTGCGATCGAGGACGTTGCGGTTGATCACGCCGTCGCGATCGAGAAAGACGCCAGCGCGAGAAGTCACTTCACGGATTCCCACTTCAATTCGTTCTTTCGGAGGGCGGGATGGGAGACGATGGCGTGCCAGACTACCGATTGAAAGGATTCGATGTGAGCGGTGACCATGTCGGGGAAAGAAGCGGGGATGATGATGACTTCGTGGCCGACCTGCGCGGTGTATCCCCCATCGCGGCCTACGACCCCAACGATTGCGGCACCCACCTCTTTGGCAAGCTTGAGGCAGTTCACCAGGTTGACGCTGATGTTTTTTTCGAGGTTCCCGCCACCGACGGAAAAGACGAAGACGGCATCCATGGAGTTGACGCGGCTGCCTCGGAGCCAGTCGGCGTAGGCCGCTTCCCAGCCGTCGTCGTTGATGCGAGCGGTCAGTTCTGCGGCATGATCGCTGGGCGAATACGACTCGATACCGGCGACTTTTCTCAGGTCATTGACGGCGTGACTTGCGTGACTTGCGCCACCGCCAACGCCTAGGAAGAAGACGCGGCCGTTCCTGTCGCGGACAACGCAGAGCCGATCAACGATTCGGTCGATGGCTGCGGGATCGATCGCGGCGGCGATCGTTTTGATTCCCTCCAGATATCGTTCCGAATATTCGCTCATTCGTCCTCGAGGGAATTTTTAGCCGGCAATCGAGTGAGCAGCCAAGTTGGCCGACGCTATTCCGCTGGGCTGATCGGATTCTGCCTCGGCTTCCGCCGCTCTTAGTCCGTCTCTTGCCTTTGCCTGGCTGACGACGCTCATCGAGGAGCCAAGAAATTGGAGATAAGCCTTGAGCGACTGGATGCGGATATGGGGCGGATCGACGGGACGGGAGAGGAAGTCGATGTCGGATTCGACCATGTGGCGGATGGCGAGGAGCGGAACCGGACTTCGCAGGGGACGGAAGGCGAGACTTCGGAGCCCAGGCGACGGGCTCAAAGGGTGAAATTCCCCGATCATCAGGCCTTCTTTTACGAAGCCGGGTTTCAGGTCTCTTTGCGGAACATCGATGACCTGCGAGGCCTCTTCGGGGGCGACATCGGGAAAGAGCATAACCCAGGAGCCAAAGATATCGATCTTTCCATGGGTCTTCTCATTTTCGAGGAAGTGTTCGCGAAAGGCAGTAGCAATCTCTTCGATCTCGCCGATCGCGTCCTCGCCCCGGTTCTTGAGCGGGACGATCGCGAATTTCAGCGAACCGCGCATCATAGCTTCGGGGACAAACGGGCACACATTGCCGCTACGGCCCATCAGCCCGCTAGGCTTGCCGAGAAAGTTCTCGCACCAGTCTACGGTCTGCTTCAGCAGATCGTTCGCGGTGCCGGGCTTGAGCGCGCGCACTTCGTCAGCGTTGTAGAGATCTACCCTTACGCCGCCGGGGGCGATGACGAAATCCGACGGCATCCCGGTTTGCTCCGCATCGGTTCTTATCATTGGCCTCCGTGGCGTGGGAAAGGGGAAGTCTGCGCTGCTCGCGGATAGTCGCGAGCCGGCGTTCCATGCGAATCGAGAGAATTCCAAGGAGTATGGAGGCGCCAAGTTTGCGTCCCTTCAGTCTCCATGGCACTCCAGCAACGGTTTCATCGGCGGCGGTGCCAGTATCGAGAGGTGGCTGAAGCCCAGTCTCGAGGATGCATCCATCCGCCGGGCTAGTTCTCGGGCGAGCACCGAAACGTGCGGGAGCTGGAAGATGGTCTGATGCGACCCGGGAATTCTGCACACCTCGAGTGGCCCTTTGATGAACTGCGACCACGCGATCCCTGCGAATTCCGGCGCCAGTTCATCTCCCGCAACATACAAGACGGCGCCATCGTCGATCGGCTCCGGCCGGTAATTCTCGGCGAAGAGCGCTATATACGGGTCTTGCCCAAAGACCTGGGGATGGAAGGATCCTTCGCTGTGAATGCGGCGAAGCACCCAGATCTTCAACATCAGCTTGTTGTAGAGGATCTTTCTCCAGATAGAGTTGACCATGCCGGCCTGGAAGAAGCGAGCAAGCTTTTTTTGCCAGTGGACGAGATTGTCGCGCAGCGCAACGGGCCGGCGGCTGGCGGCATTTCTGCCGCGCTGGGCGACGTGAAGGTTGCAATCAAGCAGCGCGAGGAGCCCGATCTCCTTGCCGCGGTTGCGGAGCTGGCGGGCGATTTCGAAGACGAGCAAGCCGCCGAGCGAATGGCCAGCCAAATAGTAAGGGCCGACTGGATCGACGGCGCCGATTTCTTCCACATACCGCGCGGCAAACGCTTGCAGCTTCAGCTCCTCTACCTTAGCTTGAGGCGACGCCGCAAGTTGAATTCCATATACTGGTTGTTCGGGGCCGAGCCACTCCGCAAGGTCGCGGAACAACAGGAGATTGCTGCCTAGACCGTGGGCGATAAAGAGCGGGGGCAAGCTGCCCTGATCGTGAATTGGCACCAGGCCGGGCCAGCCAGCCTCTGGCCGGCTGTGGATATAGGCTGCAAGTTTTGAAACAGTCGGGTTTTGAATGAGGACGGAGAGCGGAATCTTCTGACCGGTCAGCTTTTCGATCTCGGCGAACATCCGCGTCGCCAGCAGGGAGTGGCCGCCGAGGTCGAAGAAGTCGTCGGCAGGCCCGACGTTGCGGACTTTCAGCAGCTTCTTCCAGATCGCTCGCAGCCGGGCTTCCAAGGCATCGGAAGGAGGCTGTGCGTTCTCCGGCTGAGCCTCCGACTCAAATCGAATCCGGATAGCGTCGAGCGCCTGACGGTCAATCTTTCCATTGATGGTCATGGGCAGGGATTCCAGGGGGATTAATTCCGCCGGCAGCATGTAGAAGGGCAGTTGCTCACGCAGGAAGCCGCGCAGGCGGCTGCCGTCGATCTCGCCCTCGCTCAGAAAATAGGCGACCAGCCGTTGATCGTCAGCTCCGTATTCCACGAGTTGGACGCACGCGGCGTGGACGCCGTCGAACTCGCGGACGGCGGCCTCGATCTCTTCCAGCTCAATGCGGAAGCCGCGAAGTTTGATTTGATTGTCGGCGCGTCCGAGGAAGTCGAGCCGCCCATCCGGAAGCAAACAGCCGAGGTCGCCAGTCTTATACATGCGCGCGCCAGGGCTGGCTGCAAACGGATCGGGAACAAAGGTGCGGGCGGTCAATTCGGGCTGATTCAGGTAGCCAAGGCCTACTCCGGCGCCGCCAATGTAAATCTCCCCGGTTTTTCCAACGCCTGCCTGCCGCAACTCTTCGTCAAGGACATAGATATGCACGTTGTCGATCGGCAAGCCGAGGGTGATGGCCTCCGCATCCAAAAGGACGCGTTCGCGGGTGGCGCAAATGGAGGTTTCGGTTGGGCCGTAGTGGTTCCACAGGGCGCGAGTCATTCCGGCCAGGGTCTTTGCCAGGGCGAGGGGAAGGATTTCGCCGCCAGTGATGATTTGCAGGTTCGGACTTCCCTGCCAGCCCGCCTCGAGCATTAACCGCCATGAGGTCGGCGTTCCAAAGACCAAGGCCGCATTGGTAACGCGGATGGTTTCGATCAGTTTGGGCGCGTCTCCGGCGAAGTGGCGATCCATCAGGTGGATGGTTGCGCCGGAGCTCAGAGGGACAAACAGCTCAAGGTTGGAGATATCGAAGGCGATGCTGGCAGTGGCCAGCACCACCTGCTTCGGATGCAAGTCCAAATCGCGACCTATCGATTGAACGACGTTAAGCAGACCGCCGTGGCAGACCGCCGCACCCTTGGGCTTGCCGGTCGAGCCAGAAGTGTAGATCACGTAAGCGAGCTGTCCGGCGGCAGGCGGACAGGAGGGCTGCGGAGTCTCCGAGGCCGTTCCGGGGCCACGAAGCAGGTCTTCCACACAGAGAACCTTCGCGGAGGTGGGCGGCAGCGATCCAAGCAGGCTGCGATGGGTCAAAAGGTAGGCAGCCCGGGCATCTTCCAGGGTGAAACAGACTCGCTGAGTAGGATTCTCGGGGTCGATTGGCAGATAGGCGCCTCCGGCCTTCCACACGCCTAACAGACTTGCGACCAGATTGGGCGAGCGGTCCAGGTAAACAGCGACGAGATCCCCGGAACCAACCCCCGCCTGCCGCAGAACGCGGCCAATCTTGTTTGCACGCTGATTCAGCTCGGCATAGGTCACGCGTCTGCCGGCGAAAGATACAGCGATGGCCTCTGGTTGTGAGCGGGCCTTATCTTCAAATAATTCCAGCACTGAGGTCAAAATGGGCCTCGCGAAGGCACCTTCCCCGGGGGGAAAGCTCCCAGTTATTCGATGCAAGAATTGTTCATCCAGGACAGGCGAATTTGTCGTAACTGGTTCGAGCCAGAAAATCCTTAAGAGCTTGTTTCTCAGCGAGCTTGTCCAGCCGACAGGGTCTGAAAAGTCCGCGCCCGGCAGGGCAGAGTGAACTTCACTCTCGGCTACTGAGCATCGCTCTACCTCTTATTTTACAGTTTGGAGGGTCATTTCGAGGCGAAATCTTGCTTCCGGGATAGCGAAAGTAACCTTTGCGGAGGGTGAGTGACGCAATGGGGCATCGTCATCCAGAGCACTACCCGGAGCAAAAATAATATAGCGGCAGGCGTCCGCTACTGAGCCAGGGCGTGCTCCAGAGCGACCGCAGCGTGGTTCATGCTCTTCTGCGGAAAGTAGGCGTTCAGCACATACTGTCCGAGCATCCGCTGGGTATTGAAGAAGGAGCCGTTCAGCGCGATTGTGGAGCGCATGAGTTCATGCCATGAATCCGGCTGCTCGTAATACAGCGGCAGGATAGTTTTTTCGAGATGCTCGTAGATCGAGGCACTCTCCTGGGCTTCTTGATCAAAGTCGGGAATTGCCCAACCAGTGACGCCTTCAATGCAGCCCTCGATCCACCAGCCGTCAAGGACACTCAGGCTCGGAACGCCATTCAGCGCCGCTTTCATGCCGCTGGTGCCGGAAGCCTCGTAAGGGCGCTTGGGATTGTTCAGCCACAGGTCGACGCCGCCGGTGAGCAGGCCGCCAAGTATCCATTCATAGTTTTCCAAGTAAATGACGTGCAGTTTTGCAGATTCGAGGCCTTTGGCCAACTCAACGACGCGTCGAATGAGGGCTTTGCCCGGGTCGTCGGCGGGATGGGCCTTGCCGGCGTATAGGATCTGCAGTCCGCCGAACTTCTCCGCCAGTTCGACGATTCGTTCGGGCTGAGAAAAGAGGAGGTCTGCGCGTTTGTAGGTGGCGACGCGGCGGGCGAAGCCGATGGTGAAGACGTTCGGATCGAGGGTGATGCCCGTGCGTTTAGCGACCTCGTCAAACAGGGCCTGCTTAGAGGTGGAGTGAGCGCCGGCGATTTCCTGTTGAGGGATGTCGATCGCGTAGCGCAGGGCGAGATTGTCTGTCCGCCAGCGGGGCAGCGCCTGGTCGAAGACTTTTTGAAACGAGGGGGCGGTCCAGGTGACTGCATGAACTCCATTGGTGATTGCGTCAATCGCGTACTCGGGAAACATCAATCGCGAGACGATGCCGTGCTGCATGGCGACGCCATTGACGAAACGCGAAAAACGGAGGGCGATGTAAGTCATGTTCAACAGGTTTTCGTGACAACAACCCAACCGTTCAAGCGTGGCGGCACAGTCCTCGCCGAGGATGCGCCTGGCTTGCTCCATCGAGAAGCGGTCGTGGCCGGCAGGTACCGGGGTATGAGTGGTGAAGACGCAATGCCGGCGGATCGCCGCGACATCGTCGTCGGAGATCCGGGTCAGCGAGGCACCGGAGAGCTGCATCTCCATCAGCGCCACGGTGAGGAGCGCAGCGTGGCCCTCGTTCATATGGTAGACGGCGGGGGCGTAGCCGAGGGCTTCGAGGATCAGGGCGCCCCCAATCCCAAGCACGGCTTCCTGGCGAAGGCGATAGTCGCTGTCGCCTCCATAGAGGTGGTCGGTGAGTTGGCGGTCGAGCTTGTCATTCTCAGGAAGGTCGGTGTCGAGCATGAAGATGGGCACCACCTTGCCGGTAACTCCCTCCATGTCGTAACGCCATGCCTTGATGGCTACGGGACGCCCTTCGATGGTCACAGTGACGACCGCTTTTTCGGCGGTCAGAGTTTCCTCCGGCGACCAGGGCTGTTCGGCCGCGGTCTGGTTGCCGTCCGGGCCGAGGATCTGACGAAAATAGCCCTTACGGTGAACCAGCGTCACGGCGGCGAGGTTCAGGCCCCTGTCTGCAGCGGAACGGAGTGTATCTCCGGCAAGGACGCCAAGCCCCCCGCTATAGGTTGGCATCGTCGGCAGGATGGCGATCTCCATCGAAAAGTAGGCGACCATTCCGCTTTCGTCGGCAATCTCCAAGGAAGCATCTTCATCAGTCAAAATAGGAAAACGCATTAAGCTTTTCTCCGCACTTCGTGCTTGAACCAGGCCAAACAGGCACCTACCCTGGACGAACCTTGACCGCCCCACATGGGAGCCAGAGGCCGCCCCAATTTATCGACCGTCGGCCTGATCGCGACTAGGGCAATCCATGAAGTTTAGCAATTTCCCTCCGCCGAAGGTATGAGAAAGTCCTCCGAAAGAACACGCTGGATTACGGATGTCACCGTTTATTACGCTTGATCTTCGCTTTTTGAGCATATTGGCTCCGCGGAAGGAAGGATGGTTCAGAGTTTGTGAGCACCGGCGGCGGCGCGGCAGTGGTAAGCCTCGGCGGCGATGCCTGTGGATGCGAGATAGGCCTTGAGGAGCCGTTCGGCGAAGCCTTCTGCTTCGCCGGCCTCAACCAGATTGACGGTGCATCCACCGAAACCCCCACCGGTGAGGCGCGCCCCGACGCAGGCGGGCTCGTGAGAGGCCAGTTCGACGAGGATATCTGCCTCCTTGCAGGAGGCTTCGAAGTCGTCACGATAGCTGGCGTGGGATTCTGCCATTAACTGTCCCAGCGTTGCAAGGTCGTTCTCTTCCAGGGCGTGGGCCGCGGCGACGGTGCGTGCGTTCTCGGTCACTACGTGGCGACACCGTTTCAGCACATTGGGAAGCATTTCGTCGCCCCAGCTCTCGAGGTCGACAACCGTGACGTCGCGTAGAA
Source organism: uncultured Acidobacteriaceae bacterium (assembly GCA_963790505.1). Lineage (GTDB taxonomy): Bacteria > Acidobacteriota > Terriglobia > Terriglobales > Acidobacteriaceae > Acidisarcina. The sequence continues at coordinate 566,453 of CAWBOT010000005.1, forward strand.
AACGAACTTCGGGGCGATGCATACGGATGATTTGGGTGCCTGCCTCGATCTCGGCGCGCCGGGTGTTGTATTCGCCGCCGGCGTGGGAGTGCTTGATCATGGAGTTGCAGATCACGATGCTGAGGCTCTCTGGAATGGGCGAAAGGCGGTACGAGAGATCGCGGCAGTCGAGGAGCAGGGCGTGGCCGGCGGCGCCGCAACAGGAGACGAACTGATCCATGATACCGCTTTGCGTGCCGACAAAGTGGTTTTCGGCCCTCTGGCAAAGCCGGGCGATTTCGGGTGGAGAAAATTCAGTCGCGCCGGGGAAGATGCCGAGAATTGCCATCGCCACGGCGACCTCGACCGAGGCCGACGAGCTCAAGCCGGACCCTAATGGGACATCGCCGCACAGGGTCAGATCGAAGCCGCGCGGCTTTACTCCGGCCTCCCGGAGCACGCTCAGGACGCCGACCGGATAATCGCTCCAATGATGGCGGGGATGATGGGGCAAATAGTTCAGGTCGAAATCCACCCGGTCGTCAAAATTCTGGGAATAAATGGAAATCTGATCGTCGCCGCGCGGGCTGATTGCCGCCAGAGTGGCGAAATCAATGGCCGCAGGCATGACGAAACCCTCGGAGTAGTCGGTGTGTTCCCCGATGAGGTTCACCCGGCCGGGTGCGACAAAGACCGACGGATGTGCTCCGAACCGCTGGAAATGACCTTCTTTGGTAGCGGTTACATTCAGCATAAGAACCTTATACAGAAGGAAATCGATAGGAGTCTACCCAGAAGTCAACGGCTGAATGGATTCGGCCGGAATTTCCGTGAGCCAGGTTGCGAAGAAGCGGAGCGTCTATTCCGGCAAGGACACGTCTTAGATACCATGACGTTGCGAGGTGCGGGGCGAATGCAGAGGGGAATGGCCATCTGCCTTCTCGCGTTTCTTCTTTGCCCGATGCTGGCGCTCTCTCAGACCGCCGTACCTGGCGGCGAGACGACGATTCGGGTGACGAGTCGACTGGTTTATGTCGACGTGGTGGTCAGGGATGAGTATGGGCGGATCGCTCGCGGCCTCACCCAGCAGGACTTCCGTCTGGAAGAGGACGGCAAGCCGCAGACGATAGATTTCTTCGCCCCGCACACGAATGACATGGCCGCCCGTGCGCAGCCAGTGGCGCCTGGCACGCAGACTAAGCCAAAGCTCGAATTCACCAACGCTCCGGAAGAAGGCGTACAGGCGGGTGCGGTCAACATCATCCTCTTCGATCTGGCCAATACCTCGGCGGAGGACCAGCCGTATGCATACAAGCAATTAGTGAGCTTTCTGCGTGCGTTGCCACCCGGTCAGCAGGTAACGCTCTTCTCTCTGACCACCAAGCTGACGATGATCCAGAACTTCACGGGAAGCTCCGATCGGCTGATCGAAGCGGCGAAGCAGATTAATCCCAAGGATACTGGATTCATTCTCTCGAAAGCCACTCAGATGCAGGGTGAGAGTACGGTTGCAGAGTTCGGACTTCAGTCTGGAGGAGGCCCGGGCGGCGGCGGGGCGATGGCGAGTCAGCAGGCGATCAATGCCGCCGACGACATTGGCACTCGATCCGGCATTACCCTCGCTGCCATGGCCCAACTTGCGCAGGATATAGGCGGCTATCCGGGACGGAAGAACCTGCTCTGGCTGGCCGGAAGTTTCCCGATCGGTCTAGGCGCGCAAGTCGAGCAGAGAACACATTATTCCGAGCTCTCGTTCGTGCCAGGCGCCCGGGAAGTCGCGGCGATGATCGCAAGCGCGCAGATTGCGGTTTATCCGATCAGCCTGCTGGGCCTTGAGGTTGAGGGGGTGGGCGCAGCGTCCGGCGGCGTTGGGCAGGTTTCGCTGGGCGGCGGTAATGGCGGCACGATTGCGAGCCAGTTCAATGGCCGCAGCGCACTCAGGACAGCGATGAACGACATTGCCGACCAGACGGGCGGCGAGGCGTTTGCCGGCACGAATGATTTTGCGCGGGCGCTGCAGCGGAGCATGAATGACGGCTCGAACTACTACAGCCTGGCTTACCGGCCGAGCAATCAGGACTGGAAGGGGCAGTTTCGCCGACTGAAGGTGCGGTTGACACGGCCGGGATATTCGCTGAGCTACCGGCGGGGATACTTTGCGTATGCCAAGCTGCCGGCGGCGGCGACAAACGTGACCGAGTTGAATGCGGCACTGCAGCCGCAGATGCCGCAGGCGACGATGCTGACGCTGCGGTCCAAGGTGGAGCTGCCGCCTGGCGGGAGCGGGATGGTGCGGGTGAGCTCAGCGGTCACAGCGCAGAGTCTTTCGCTCACACCTTCGGCAGATGGGCACTGGCATGGGAAGCTGCTGGTTTTGCTGGTGGCGCTGCAGGATGCTCCGGGCGCGACGCAGCCGGAGGCACCGCCGCAGACTTCCGCCGTGTTGAACATTAACTTTGACCAGGCGCAGTACCAGGGGGCGGTGACCAACGGAGTTGCCTTTACTCAGCAGCTGAAGCTACCGCCTGGGCGATACCGGCTTCGGCTTGGAGTGAGCGATCTCAGCGACCGCCGGTTAGGCACATTGGATATGCCAGTCCAGGTTGGTGGTGGTTCGGCCGGCGGCAGCTAAAACGAGATCGGCGAGTGTAATGAGACTTCGGCAGCCGACGTGAAGATCTTCCAAATTCTATCCAGCCAGTCGAGGTGTTCGGGCTTCATGAGGACCGAGCGCAAACAGGTGACGGTGGAGGCCGACGCGGCATCCGGCCAGCTGCCTGCGGGGAAGAGATTCAGAGGGATCTGGGCGAGCGCCAGATGAAGATCGCGTCGCGCTGCCTCCTCGAAGATGGCTTGCGCGAGCCTTGACGCTTCGGCGACAGAGGCGGCCTTGACGCCCCACACGAGGATGTCGAGCTCCGGAGTGAAGGGCGTGACGAAACGGCCGTCGGCCTCGATGCGGGCGTGCATTTGCAGTGCGGCTTCGCGGCAGCGGCCCAAGCTATGGGCGAATTCGCCATCTGGTGTTAGCGGTAACAGCCGCTGTGTGGTCCAGAGAGCGACGGCTGCTGCTCCGGGGCGCGAACACTCGAGGGTGATCTCGCCGAGATGCAAGTCGGATGACGAAAAATAGGTGTACGGGGAGTCGTGTTTGTAGAAGCTGCCGACGGCGGGATCGCGAAAGAGTACGCAGCCGCATCCGTAGGGCTGCAGGCCGTGTTTGTGAGGATCGATGACGATTGAATCGGCCTCGCCGATTGCGGCGAAAGCCGTGACCGCTTCGGCGGAGATTCCGGGAACGAGTTTGAAATATCCGCCGTAGGCAGCGTCGACGTGCAGGCGGAAGCTGAATTTTTCGCGCAGGGCGACGATTTGATCGAGCGGATCGACGGAGCCGATGGCGGTTGTGCCGAGTGTGGCAACGACGGTGCCGACGTCTCCCTGCTGCAGCTCGGCTTCGAGTTGATTGAGGTCCATGCGCCCGCGCTGGTCGACGGGAATGCTGGAGAACCGCAGACCGAGAACGCCGCTGATCCGGCTGTGGGTGTAGTGCGCTTGCGACGAGGCGACGATTCTCTTGCCGGGATGCAGTTTGCCGGCGACCCATAGGGCTTCGAGATTGGCGACAGTGCCTCCTCCGGTGAGGTGACCGAGATGTAGTTTCCAGCCGAACATGGCGGCGATCTCGGCGACGGCCTCGGCCTCGAAGCGCGAGCTGGCGCGGCCTCCGTCGAGCGAATGATTGTTGGGATTGATGCCCATGGCCATGGCGTAGGCGGCGCGTGCGATGGGGTGGGGCGGCTTCATCATTTGGCCGGCATAGAGCGGATGGAAGTAGGGGTAGTTGTTGGCCAACTTTGCGGCGACGTCGGTTAGGACAGCCGACATTGCTAACAGATTGTCCGCGGGGGTGAGCTCGTCTGGAGGGAGATGGGCGAATCCCTGCTCGAGTTGCGGAAGGGCTTCTTGCAGAAGCGAAAGGAACGAGGCGTCGGGTAAAGTCATGCGACGACCAGAATACCGTTTTCGCCCGAACTGAGTTCTAATCCTATCCGCGGCCGAAAAGTTTGAATGCCGCGAATTTGAATGGTATCTGCAACGTGCTATTTGCGGACGCTCGCGTCTGGCATACACTTTCGTTAGCCATTACTGGCATACGAGTGGGGTGCGTGGATCGCGATCCCATTCCGGCGATCACTCTAAGGCGTTCAAGCAATCTTCATGATTCAATCGCGAGCCGTCTGCTTGTCATCCGCGGCACGCCACCTGTAAAACCAGACAAGCCCCACTCTCGAAGGAACCAGCAATGTCCCGCTCCATCATTGTCCTACCCGATGACACCGGCAAGCCGATCGTCGACGCTGTCAACGCTGCGACCAAGTCGCTGCGGATCAAGATGTTTCTTTTTTCCGATCCCGGCCTCATTCAGGCGGTTCTTGACGCCCATCACCGCAAGGTTCAGGTGCGGATCATGCTCAATCCGGCGAGGCGCAGCGGCGAGCAGGAGAATGAAGAGACGCGACGGATCCTGACCGAGGCGGGGGTTAGTGTCTTGGACAGCAATCCAAAATTCGACCTGACGCATGAGAAGTCGATGGTCATCGACGACACTACTGCCTACGTGAAATCGCTCAACTGGCAGACCAAAAACCTGACAGTGACGCGCGACTATGCGGTGGTGACGACCCATCAGCACGAGGTCGACGAGATCATCGAGTGCTTCGAGGCCGACTGGCATCGGACCGATTTTACCCCCGGGGACCACTCGCACCTGATCTGGTGCGTGGGCAATGGCCGCCAACGATTGGGGCAACTGATCGATGACGCGAAGCATTCCCTGTTTCTACAGAACGAGCGCTACCAGGACTCGGTGATGATCGAGCACCTGGTTCGCGCCGCGCACCGCGGGGTCAAGGTCCACGTGATGGCGCGGCCGCCGCATAAGCTGAAGAAGGAGAAGCTAAGCGAGGGGGTCAGTGGCCTGCGTATTCTGCAGGACTGCGGCGTCAAGGTCCATAAGCTGAGACATGTGAAGCTGCACGCCAAGACGCTTCTAGCGGATGGGAACCGCGCCATCGTCGGCTCGATCAATCTTGCTCCGGGCAGTTTTGACACGCGCCGTGAACTGGCCATCGAGGTGAAGGACCAGCGAGTGATCAGCCGCCTCGACGAGGTGCTGCAGGGCGATTGGGCAAACTCGAAGGGGCTGGATCTTTCCGATGAGGGCCTGCTCAAAGAGTTGAAGGACACAGACGAAAACGTCGTCGAAGACCTGGCGTTGCATGGGCACAAACATCACGGCCACGACGAGAGCGACGAAGACTGATTCGCGCTAGCTGAAGTTGTCCCCTTGACATCCGACAGGAGCGAGGTTCATTCTTTCTCTTGTTGAATGTCGAGGGGAACGTGACTCCGTCTACCGATCTGTTGCAGGGCACGCTCGATCTGCTCATTTTGAAGACGCTGGCTCTTGAGCCGATGCATGGCTGGGGGATCGCATTACGCATCCAGCAAGTTTCGAAAGATGCGTTGCAGATCGGCCAGGGCTCGCTGTATCCGGCGCTGCATCGGCTGGAATACAAGGGTTGGATTGAGGCCGAGTGGGGCGCCTCGGAGAACAACCGCCGGGCCAAGTACTACTCCCTCACAAAGACAGGTAAGAAGCAGCTGGACGCCGAGTTGGAAAACTGGGACCGGCTGTCGACGGCGATCGCGCTGGTGCTTAAGAGAGCTTGAGGAGATTTCATGCTGAAGACTTTTCTCAGCCGCCTTCGATACTTATTTCTGCGCCGCTCCTACGGGGAAGTCGACGAGGAGCTTCGCTTTCATCTGGAGCAACAGATCGAGGCGAACCTTGCCAGCGGAATGTCTGCGAGTGAGGCACGGCGGCAAGCGACGATCGCCTTCGGAGGCGTGGAGCGGGCGCGCGAGGAATGCCGCGAACAACGGCCGGGCTATTGGCTGGAGACGCTGCTGCAGGATGTGCGCTACGCGTTGCGCGGTTTTCGCCGCAGTCCGACCTTCACGATCACTGTTGTCGTGACATTGATGCTGGGGATTGGAGCGACGACAGCTGTCTTCAGCGTGGTGGATCGGATATTGTTTCGAAGCCTGCCTTATGGGCATGCTGACCGGCTTGTTTCGGTGGGACTGGTTCAGTCGCTCGAAACCCAAGAGTTTATGCTGGGCAGTTTTTATTACGACTGGCGCAAGAACCAAGAGGCTTTTGATGCGATGACCTCAGAGGGAGCGGTCACGCCGGAGTGTGACTTAACCGAGCACAATCCAGCGCAACTCAGCTGCCCTTGGGTCGAAGCCAACTTTCTGGACACGCTGGGTGTCGCGCCAATTCTGGGGCGCAACTTTCTGCCGGAAGAAGACCGCCCGAACGGTCCTAAGGTAGCGCTTCTCTCGTATGGGTTGTGGAGAACGCGCTACAGTCTCGATCCGGGCATTCTGAACAAGACCATCGATATCGACGGAACTCCGACGCGGGTCGTTGGCGTGTTGCCAAAAGATTTCGAGATGCCGCGACTACAGGCTGCCGATGTACTTCGCCCTTTGGCGACGGATGAGGCAACGGACCGCACTCGAAATTCGGGACTGGGCGGGCCAAAGCGAGCTTTCGCGCGGCTTAGGCCGGGAGTGAGTGTGCAGCAGGCACAGGCTGAGCTGCTGCCGCTCTTCCAGCAAACGCAGAAGACGATTCCGGCGCCGATTCGTAACGACTTTCATCTTAAAGTTCGTTCGCTTCGCGACCGCCAGATGCAGGATGTGCGCGTGACGGCGTGGATACTGCTTGGCTCGGCGATCGCTGTGCTGCTGATTGCGTGCGCCAATGTTGCGAGCTTGCTAGTGGCGCGCGGCGCGATGCGAGCGCGAGAGTTGGCGGTTCGTTCTGCGCTGGGCGCGAGTCGAGCGAGACTGGCCCGACAGATGCTGACAGAGGCGCTACTGATGTCGCTGGCTGGGGTGGTGGCGGGTTGCGCGCTTGCCGAGGGACTGCTGCGCTTGTTTATTGCGATAGCGCCCGCAAACATCCCGTTCATAAGTAGGGCGCAGATCGATCTGCGGATCATTTGCTTTAGCGTCGGTGCTTCAATTGCGTGTGGAGCGCTCTTTGCTCTTGTGCCTGCAATGCAAAGACCGAACGCGGAGATGCTGGCTGGGCGCTCGCTCACGTCTGTCATTCATGATGGGTTGCGGCAGTGGCTGGTGGTGGGGCAGATCGCTTCGAGTGTAGTGCTGCTGGTGGGCGCGACGTTGCTGCTGAGGAGCTATTGGAATCTCGAGCATCAACGACTCGGGATGAGCGCCGACAATACCGTGGCAATGAGCATTACCCTGGGGGACCATAGCTACCCGAACGCCGAGAGGCTGATGAGCTTCATTCAGCAGCTGCGGCAAAGTCTGCAGTACGGGCCAGGAGTGAGCATGGTTGCGGTGAGCGACTCGCTGCCTCCAGCGGCAAATCATAATGATGAGCGTTATGACTCGATCGTTGTCTCTGGGAGACCACCTTCGACTGCAGGAAGTGGCGGGACGGTGACTTATCGCTGGGTCTCGCCGGAGTATTTTCGCGCTTTGGATATCCCGGTCGTTCAGGGCGAGAGCTTCAGTGAAGCGCAACTTACATCCAGCGATCATTTCGCAGTGCTGAGCCAAGAACTTGCGACGCGTTTGTTCCAAGGGAAGAACGCTGTCGGCCAACGCTTGCGATTCGATTATCCGGATCCGAATGCCGTCTGGTACACGGTCGTTGGCGTGGCGGCGAATGTGAAGAATGGCGGCCTGACGGGTGAGCAGGAGCCGGAATATTACCGGCTTCGCCGCAATCGTCCCGAGGATTGGGACAACAACGGCGCCTGGGGCAGGAGCTTCGCAATCGTGGTGAGAAGTACGCTTCCTCCGGAGACAATGGCGGGCTGGATTCGCGCGCAGGTCGCGACGCTTGACCCGGTTCTGCCTGTCGATATCGCGACGCTGCGCCAGAGGGTGAGCAAGCTTGCCGACGGGCCAAGGTTCCAAACGGTGCTGGTGAGCGCGTTTGCCGTGAGCGGATTGGTGATGGCGGTGATTGGGCTTTACGGGGTGATTTCATTCCTGGTGATCCAGCGCACGCAAGAGATCGGGGTTCGGATGGCGATGGGAGCGACTCGAGGGGACATTCTGCGCCTTGTGCTGAGCAAGAGCCTGCGGTTGATTTTCGCGGGTATAGCTCTCGGCCTACTCATAGCTGGCGCTCTGTCACGGGTGTTGTCGAGCCTGCTGTTTAATACGGGGCCGCGCGATCCGGTTACGTTTGCGGCTGTGACGTTGATGCTGAGTTTTGTCGCGGTGCTAGCGAGCTTGATTCCAGCACGGTCGGCTACCAAAGTGAACCCGATCGTGGCTCTGCGTTGCGATTAGGATCGGAAGCCGCCACGTGGCGGAACCTCACAGCTGAGGAAAGCGTATGTTCTGATATGGGCAGCGCGCTTCGAGCTGTGCCTGAGGAGAGTGATGCCGTGAGCGATCTGCTTAGCGTAGGGCCGGACTGGAGCGACCAGCAACGCGCCACGTTCTATTACCAGATGTCGGCCGTGCAGAAGGATGAAGTGCTGGGAGTATTGCTGGCGATCTTTTTGGGAAGCTTTGGACTGCACCATTTTTATCTCAAGCAAAACGGGCTGGGCATTCTGTATGCAATTTTCTTCTGGACGGGCATACCAGGGCTGATTGGATTACTTGAAGCATTCTTTATGCCGGGACGGGTGCGGCGCTATAACGCGGAGCAGGCGGCGCATATTGCTGCTTCGCTCGGGCCGGCGGCGGGGGTGTCGAGCGCGGCGATTTCACGGGCCGTGGTGTGCGCTGCTTGCGGTACGACTGCTGTACCGGGAGCGAAGTTCTGCGGTCACTGTGGCGCGGTGCTGGGGTCTTAAAGGTCTCTATTCCTCGCGAAGCGCAACGATGGGGTTGATTCTGGTCGCGCGCCGGGCCGGGAAGTAAGTCGCGACAATGGTTACGGCGGCGATGACGGCGACGGCGGCTATCAATGTGGAAGGGTCTGAGGGACTCAATCCAAACAGGCCCGATCGTATGGCTCGACTAGCCGCTAACGAGGCGGGCACTCCGAGCACGATGCCGATGCCGAGCAGCCACATCGATTCCTTGATCACCATCCATATCACACCGCGAGCAGGAGCGCCGAGCGCGATGCGCACGCCGATCTCGCTGGTGCGGCGGACGACGCTATAAGTCATGACTCCATAAAGGCCGATCGCGCAGAGCGACAGCGCAAGCAGCGCAAAGAACCCGGCCAGCTGCGAGACCAGACGCTGCTGGCCGATCAGCTCATCGAGTAGTTCGCTGATGGTCTGAACATCGAGCACAGGAAGATTGGGGTCGATCTCCGCGAGCGCGGAGCGGACCTCTCCGGCAACCGCGCCCGGGTCGCCGCTGCTCTGCACCTGCAGCCATGAGGTGTACTGATCGTCCTCAGTGAGTTGCTCTGCGGCCAGGTAAGCCATGGGCGTGGGCTCCTCTCCGGCGTGGCCGTAGGTTGCATCGCGGACGATGCCAACGATCTGCCACGTACCCTTCACGCTGGGGTCGGCGACGGTGAAGCTGTGACCGATCGCGTCGCCCTTGGGGAAATACTGGTCGGCGAGTGTCTTGTTGACGACTACTGCCTTGGTCGATGTTGCGGTGTCTTGCACGCCGATCGTTCGACCGCGTAGCAGCGCAATATTCAAAGTCTCGAAGTAGTTGGGCGTCACGCGGTTGAGAAGCGTGCTGACGTCATCGTTAGGCTTCGTCGGCCTGCCGAGGATGGTGATAGGTGATCCCCAGTTGCCACGCCACATGGGAGGGCCGCCGGAGAGCGTAGCCGAGCGGACGCCGGGGAGCGCGTCGACGCGGTGGAGGATTCGTTCATAGAGCGCGTTGAGCTGCTCAGGCTTGTATCCGGCGAACTTGAAGTTGGTCCTAATGAGGAGAACGTTGGTGCGGTTGAAGCCGAGGTTCTGGGAGTCGAGATTGTGCAGGCTGCGCAAAAAGAGGCCGGCGACGGCGAGCAACACCAGCGAGAGCATGATCTGCGTGGTGACTAAAAGGTTCGGCAGGAATCGACCCGAGCGGCCGCCGGCGCTGGCGGCGGTGCGTGCGCCGGCGCTGAGCGCGCCGGCGACGTTGGTCCGCGAAACGCGTAAAGCTGGAGCGAGGCCGAAGAGCAGGCCGGTGAAGACGCAGATGGCGGAGGTGAAGGCGAGGACGCGCAGGTCGGGAGTGGCAGCGAGAGCGGTGTGCGACTCAGGCCCGACGATGAACTTGATCAGGGCTCGAGTTCCGGCGAAGGCGAGGATGAGTCCGAGCGCTCCGCCGGTGAAGGCGAGGAGCAGCGTCTCGGTGAGCACCTGCCGAACGATGCGCGAGCGGCTGGATCCGAGGGCGAGGCGGGTAGAGAATTCCCGCTGGCGTGAGGCCGCCTTGGCAAGGAGAAAGTTTGCGAGGTTCGCGCAGGCGATCAGCAATACGATGGCGACGATTCCCATCAGAATCGCGAGCGGTCCTTCGTAGGCGTCGCGCAGATGAGAGATGCCGGCTCCGGCAGGCAACAGGGGGATGTAGTTGCGGATGATCTCCTTCCGGCGCGCCTCAGTGATTTGGGTGCCTTCATGATCGACCATGAATTGCTGCAACTGAGTGCTCACCCAGGCTTGCGCCTCCGGTACGCTGACGCCGGGTTTGCGCCGCGCCAGCATATGGATCCAATACAGCTCTGACGAGTCGAGCATGGCGGGCTGCAGCATGACCTGGGGTTGCATGGTGATGGGGACCCACATGTCCGCGGATTGTTCGTTGAGATCGACGCCATAAAAGCTGGCGGGCATAACCCCGATAACGGTGAAGAGGGTTCCGTTAATGGTGATCGTCCGGCCGATGACGGCGGGGTCCGCAGAGAGAACTTGTTGCCAATACCGATAGCTGATCACCGCGACTGGAGTGCTACCGGAAGTGCTAGCGTCCGCGGGATTGATTGAGCGGCCCAAAATGGGATCGACACCGAGTACAGAGAAGAAGGCCCCGGAGACGAGATGGCTTACCGCCTGCGTCGCGGCAGCGCTCGAACCAGTGCCGGAACGGACGCTCACCTCGATTGGAAAGCTGGAAAATGCGCAGACTCCTTCAAGCTTGCCGGCTTGTGCATTTCCCCGTTCCACTCGCTTGTAGAAGTCATAGGGGAAGATATCTATCGCGCCGACTTTGACGCCGCCGAGAATGCCGCCGCCGGTTGCCTTGCCGAAGGATACGAGTTGGCCGGGATCGCGGACCGGCAACGACTTAAGCAACAGATCGTTGATCAGGGTGAAGATGGCGGTGTTGGCGCCGATGCCGAGGGCGAGCGACAGGATCGCAACGATGGCGAAGCCGGGGGACTTCCACAATTGGCGAGCAGCATAGCGGAGGTCTAGCCAGAGCGACTCTGCGGTCGACTCCCAACCTGCCGACCAGACCTGGTGGCGGACGAACTCCGCGCTGCCGACGTCGACTCTTGCTGCGCGGAGCGCATCTTCGCGGCTCATGCCACGGCGCATGTTTTCGGCGACGGCAGAATCGACGTAGCTGCGCAGCTCTTCGCCAATTTCCCCGTTCCGTTGTTCGCGATGAAAGAGCGCCCTGATGCCGCTTGCAAGGCTTCGCAAAATGGCCATGATGTTTCCTTTCAGGCTTCGATAATTCGGGCGATCGCGGCGATCTGCCGTCCCCACTGGTTGATTTCCTGGTTGAGGGCTTTTCGGCCGGCGGCGGTGAGCAGGTAATACTTCGCGCGGCGGTTGTTTTCCGTTGCCCGCCACTCTGCTTTAATCCGACCCGCGCGCTCCATGCGGCTAAGAGCGGGGAAGAGCGAGCCCGGATTGACGTGAAAGACGCCGCTGCTGATTTGCTCAATGCGCAGGGCGATTCCGTAGCCGTGCATCGGCTCGAGGGCGAGCGTCTTCAGGATGAGCATTTCGAGGGTTCCCTGCACGAGTTCACTGGATTCGGCCATTAGCTCCTCTTGGTAATCTAGTGGTACGCCCACTCATCTAGACTGTCAAGAGGAAGAACGTCGGAGCTGGGCGAGAAAAGTCTGGCAGAGGGGCACAGATTTAGCGAATGAAGGTCGGTCGACCATCATTCGCGGTTCGTCATTTGTGCAGAATTAAAGAGGTGCAACGAAGTTTACGGCGATTACATATTTGTGTGGCCATGACGCATCTCTTCGTTGAAGGCGGGCTTGATTGCCAGGAGCGCGGCTTCCATCTTCGCTTTGAACTCGCCCGCCAGGTCGATCAGCTTCGGCGTGGGCGCCGCGTAATCGGCAGTGAGCTTGAAGAATTCACTCTCTTCAAGAGCGGCGGCCACGCTTTTCAATTCGTCGCTCGTCGTGTTGAGGTACTGTGCGTCGCGGGGATCGGCGATCCAGACGGGGTCGTTGCCGCCGAGGACGGCGGAGAGCCAGTAGATCTTCGACTTGAGAAATTCGGTGCGCGTGGCTTCGTCGGTGTCGGTGAAGAAGAACTTGTTCTGCCAGCGGCTGTAATAGCGGGTGGTCACCGGGACGGGCTGGCGATTGCCGCTCTTGACCAGTTCGAGCTGGCCATAGTCGAGGGTTTTGCGGACGGCGTTGTAGATAAAGGTCTCGGCATAAGGCTGCTCGGGAGCGGGGACGATCTCGGCGAAGGTAACGGTCATGCTGGCCGAAATCTTTGCATGCAGTGCGGGGGCGCTGCCGTCCTCGAGACGGACGACCCCGTGGACGATATAAGTGTCGGAGCCGGAGACGGAGCGATGAAAGGGCCAGGCGAACTCGCCCATGCTGACGGGCAACCCGGCGACGGTGACGTAGGCGTCGGGACGCGGGTTGCGCAGGCGGCTGGCAGCCTCGCGGAGATGCTCGGTCATGGCGGGCAGCAGGTCCTCGCCGTTCGAACCGGTGCGGTGGAAGTCGAAGCCGTGGCTGAGTTCGAGCAAAAGCGAGTGCTGCGGGCCGGCGTCGGGGGTCAGCGCGAGCTGGAAGCGGGCGGTGGGCTCGCCGTGGAAGTCTGTGCCGGATTCGATCGAAAGAATTTGCAGGCCGGCGTCGCGGGCAGCGGTGCCCAGAGCTTCGGTGAGGGATGTTTCGAGGTTCGTGGTCATGGTGATAAGAGGTCCTAAGTTGTTCCTCTCATTCTAATTGACCGAACCTATAAATCGCTGTCGGGAGCCACTTTGAGGTGCGGCGGCTCCCGGCAGTTTCAGCGGTTTACCAGGGCAATTCCTGACCCATGTGAATGAAGCGGCCGTTGGGGCCGTCGGGCCCGAGCAGGGCGAGTTCGACGCTGGTCTTGGCGCCGTCGGGAATTTCCATGGGCGCGGCGTCGGTGCCCATCTCCGTCTTGACCCAGCCGGGGTGGGCGGAGTTCACCTTGATCGGGGTGTCTTTCAACTCCCATGCCAGATGGACGGTGAAGGCGTTGAGGGCAGTCTTTGACGCGTCGTAAGCGAAGCTCTTGAAGCCGTAGATTGGGCTGTTGGGGTCGGCATGAAGCGTATTCGAACCGAGGATGCTCGACAGGTTGACGATTCTTCCGGCAGGACTCTTCTTCAGAAGTGGCAGAAACGCTTTGGTAGTGGCGATGACGGAAAATAAGTTGGTATTAAAGATGGTTTGCAATTCCTCTGCGCTGGTATCGATGACGACTGGAGTAAATCCGTGCGAGGAAGCGACGCCGGCATTGTTGATCAGGATGTCGAGTTTGCCAAAGGTCTTCTCGACATATTGCGCTGCAGAAGCCAGGTCCGCGGCGCTGGTCACGTCGAGCTTGACGGCGTGGGCGTCGGCTCCGGAGGCCTTCAGCTTGGCTGCGGCGGCTTCGGCATCGGCCAGCTTGCGCGAGCCGAGGACGACGGTGACTCCCTTTTCTCCCAATTGTTTCGCGGTCTCGAATCCGATTCCCCGGTTGGCCCCGGTGATGAGGGCGACTTTCTTGTCTTGTGGCATGAATGTTTCTCTCCTGTGAGCAATAGATGCCGCAGGGGAGGGAATCGAAGCAAGCCATTGAGGCCGACTTCGCTCAGGACAGGCTCCAGGGCACCCGCATTTCTTGAAATTGAAAGATGTCAGATGCCTTCGAATCGGACGATGGGGCCGCCGTTTTCGCCGAATCTTCGCTTAGAGCCCCTACCCCCCTCAGATTTTCCGGTTAAATCCCTGTTTTCTTCGGGTTGCGGCGTTTGATACCGGCTAAATCCATGATTCCATTGGAGGGGTATTTGCGGTGCAGCCTCTTGGCGTGCTCCTTCATACGGGAGTGAAAGTAGCAGTAAGGCTTGCCTCTCAGGGCGGGTGAGCCGCATTTTCCGCCTGAGAGCTTGATGTGACGGCATTCCAGAACCATGTTTTCCCCCTCTGAAAGTGGCGGAAATGGAAAAAGGCGGCTTTCGCCGCCCTGGGTTACGCGTAATTATTTAGCCCCTATATCTAGGATATCAAGTTGACCCTATTCACTATGCCAACTTTTGGGATTTTTTATTGTGCTTGGAATGAGGGAGTTGGGTGGTCTTGGGAGGGGAATGAGGGGTTGACATGAGAACACTCCCTCGCAGTTGGCGGATGGATGACCGAGTCAAGCATCCGCCAAGTTGCAACGATATCGGGTCTGTTATTAGGCTCGAAGTCTCAGATGTTTCGCCTCCTCCGGTCCCAGCCATTGTCGTATTGCCCGGTAAGCCAATGCTAGGTGCTCTTGGCTCAATGTTTCAGCTCGCTCCTTCGACCAAAGCATAGCGATTACTTCAAAGCAATCCCATTGCGAATCGTGACTGGATGAGTGGGAGGAGATGTCAGCTTCGATGCTTTCAATATCCTCTCCGGAGAAGATACGCGCGAGCTGCTTAAGTAATTCGCGGACCTTGGGTCTGGGGGAATCGCTCTTCGCATTGAGGAGCTCCAAAGTTTTTGCAGGATTTACTGCAAGGTATGCTTCCGCCATGTTTCCAATGGAAATCTTGTCGGAGTTGTTTGTGATGCCGTCTAGTTCTTCAAGCCCGTCAGCAATCCGACCCATCGCGGCAAGGAGCTGGCTGGGCAACAGAAGAGCAGCTTCATATCCCATGCCAGATTTATTAAATCGGCGGACGTCAGCGAGAGCTGCTTCATAGCGTCCGAGAAGATATAGGGCCTTTCCCCGAATAAGGTATTGATAAACTTCTGACGGATTCTCTTCCAGTGCTGAGTTGATGTGGGTAAGTGCTTTTGCGGGATCAAGAAGGTTCAAATGAACGCTGGCAATCTGGCTGTGCAGTCGTGCTCGCTCGAGATTCTTGTTCCCGGATAGACCATTCAGACATTTTGATAGGTCTCGGAGACCCTCCTTATAGTTTCGAGCGCGGATTGCGAGTTCTGCTCGACTGAGCCGCGCCTCGAAAAATGAGGGATCGATTCGGAGTGCGCTGTCCAAATCCGCCATTGCGGATGGCTCTCCCCCTTCTCCGCCTGTCGACCGGCCGATCAGCGAGCGGCCAAAAAGTGCATACTTGTTACCAGCCGCGCATTGCTGGTTGATAAACTCAACTAGCCGGGTTCGTCCTTCGGGTCGAGGCGATGCGGGACTCCTCATAAGGCCCGAGTCGCTAACCACGAACGTCAATTCGCTCCAGTAATGAAGGACGTGTGGCCTTCGCTTGAGTAGGTTTAGATAGATCTCACTAGGCTCGCCAGCAATAGATGGTCGGTCGCCGGGGTAGAAGTGTCGGCTATGTAGAACAGTGCGCCACATCGTGTGCGGATCGGACGCATTCCTCTCTCGGATTCGCTCCGTGAGCGTCTTGTAGTCTTCAAAAACCTTTGGGCTGAAGGGCAGCTTGGTCGCGGACTTCGAAATGATGCTTTCTCCAAAGCTCAGCCCACTATCAAATGAAATCTCAAGGAGCTTATCCTCAGGAAATAACGCTTGGGCCTTTAGTATCCAGTGTCCTGCTGCCTCGTCCAAGAACGGCCATGAGGGGGTTAGGACTGGTAGAACGGGCTTTCTAGCGCCGCTGGCTTCAGGCTCCTTTAACGCGCGATAAACCGTGCCAATACCGTCCAGGTTTTGGTTGTTTAATCGGAATAGTAGGACGAGGAGATCTGGGAGTTGCTTGACGCATATTCCTCCGACATCGCTATAGCCCGTGAGCGAGTCTATAAAAACATAGTCGTACTGAGGCTCTATCGAGGAGATATCCGCCTTCAATCTTTCAACCAATTCGTAGCCAAACGCTCCCTCATAGAGAGCTTTCCAATCTACAGCTTCGAGCTTCTTCTGATAGCGGTGGTCCATTTTTCCTGCGGGAAGGATGTCAATTCCCGGGTGGGAGGTCTTGTGGATGTATCGCGAAATTGATGGAATTGATGCCTGATCTAGGTAATCAGTGACGTAATCTACTATTCCCGGAGAGGACTTAGGCGCCTTCATTCCAAAAACCTGAAATAGTCCCGGCGCCCCTAGGTCGAAATCGACGACCAATACCCGTGCTGGCTCTGATGCATGATTGGCCAAGAGCCACGCCACGTTCGCGAGGGCCAGCGTGCGACCGACTCCACCTTTGTACGAGTAAAACGTTACGTAGTATGACATTTACGCGATCCTCGGCAACGCGCGTGATCGCGCATTTTCAGGAAGATTGAACAGTACCGCATACTCTGCTCTGCTATGTCGCACTGTCAGGTAGGAGGGGGCCGCTTCCCGATGCGTTGTTGGGCCAGTGACGATCTTTATCGTTTGTACGACGAATTCCGTTCCAGATCGCATAGGGCTGGAGGATAGTGCCCGGCGATTCGCGGCTTTGCGCGGTCGTCCCCCTTTCAGGCCATTTTTGCGAGCCGCGTCGCGCTTGGCGTCAGTCGTGGCCATGCCTCCTTTCTGCCCGATCGTTGCCATCCACGACTTCGTGCCGTAGATCCCCTGAAGCAAATAAGGGACATAAAAATCGAGGTCAAGGTTGGGCCAACGAATGTCAAGGCCGTCTTGTCCAATTTCTACCTTCGAGGCGACCTCATCCGTAACATCCTCCAACCCCTCCAGGTGCGCCTTTGGTATCAAAAAACGGCTTCCGTCGCCCATCCCTAGGATGAAAATGGGCTCGTCGCCTAAGTACGCCAATTTCGCGGTCAAAACGCGAGGGTCTTCAGCGGTCGGCGCTGCCATGGATAGCGCGCGATCAATATCTTCGTTACTAGTGAGAACCTTGTGATTTCCCATGTGTTCGCTCCCAGAGTGTGAGTAAGGCTTCAAAATTGTCGGCAGCAGAGGACAGCACCTTGCGAACATCCGCCCTCTTTGCGTTGCAAGGCTTAATTGGGTTCTGGCGTTTCGCCAGGTCGACGTCGCCACTCGGCAACAGATCGATGATCACTCGAGTGCCACCGAGGAGGCCATGAACATGGGGAGGCGCGTGATCATTCGAATATACGGAGAAGCGCACGCCATCGAATGTCATAGACCCCATAAGGGACTATGTTAACCCAAGCGCTTGGGTTTAACAAATAGCACGTGCTTTTTTTCGCTTAGGTTGTTCCTTTTTGGGTTTGATGTTCAGTCG
This sequence comes from uncultured Acidobacteriaceae bacterium, assembly GCA_963790505.1. Taxonomy (GTDB): domain Bacteria; phylum Acidobacteriota; class Terriglobia; order Terriglobales; family Acidobacteriaceae; genus Acidisarcina. The sequence goes on from CAWBOT010000005.1 coordinate 584,021, forward strand.
GTCGCGGGGAGCCAAATCGGGGGAGCGTCTTGTAGGTGATGGTATCGCTGCGATCTCGCGCCATCGACCTCCGCTCGGAGGGAGAGATTGACGGAAGTTGGATGATTCCTGGATGGGTGGTTGGGGAGCTGTCTCTAGGATTGGTTCGTCCAACGGGAATTAGGTATGGGTCTGCCAAAGGAGCTGGTGATTATGGAGTGCAGAGTGAGGCGACGCGTTAGAGGCGGAGCGATTTGGGTATTCGCGGTTTCGATGCTAGTCGCATGTGGAGCGGGGGTGTTGCGGGCGGAGGAGCCGGCTATGGTTACGGTTCCGTTGCTCTCGTGTAGCGGCATGCCGTGTGTGGAGGCGGTGGTTGGAAACGGAAGGAAAGTTCGGATGCTGATTGATTCGGGAGATGCGCAGTCGATCCTTTCGGAGCAGGCGGCGGTGGCGGCGGGGCTGGAGTTGAAGGAGATTAAGGGCGCGGATGGGAAGCCGGTGGCGGGGATGAAGATGGCGAAGCTCTCCGGGGTGAAGATTGGGACGGCGGTGTTGGGCGACTTCGGCGTGCTGGTGGCGGATTTGAAGGCGGTGACGAACAATCGCGCTCCGGATGCGGATGGGTTTCTGGCGTATCCGGTGCTGAAGGGGCGGCTGGTGCGGATTGATTTTGTGCATAAGACGGTGGGCGTGTCGGCGGTGCTCGAGAGCGCGGTGGCGTGCAAAGGGAGTTGCGGGGCGATCAAGTATCCGACGTTCGGCAAGCAGGGGCCACCGATTGTGGTGACGAAGAGCTTCACGGTCGATGGCAAGGCGATGAGCGTGCAGGTGGACACGTGCTATACGGGGACGCTGCTGGTGTATCCGCCGGCGGTGGCGCGGCTGGGGCTGGAGGAGGCGAGCAAGACGACGGCGAAGGAGTTCTTTGCGTATACGGATGGCGGCGTGGATATGTTGAAGGCGGCGGCGAAGAATGTTTCGTTTGATGGGCTGTCGCTGGTGGACGGGCCGGCGGTGTATTTTGCGACGCCGGGAGTGCATGTTCCGGATGGGATGTTTGATGGGACGGTGGGGTTAGGGGTGTTGGGCGGGGCGGTGGTGACGTTTAATTTTCGGGATGATTGGATGGCTATTAGGGACTGGGGACTAGGGACCAGTGGATCGGGGTGCGGTTGGTTTAGTCTCCTGCGGTTTGGGGATGGGCCGGGGCTGTGCCTGCCTTGACGGCCTGCATCCAGGCGGTGGTGCGGGTATCGAGGACATCGAGAGGGAGCGCGCCGCCGTCGAGGATTTCGTCGTGGAAGGCGCGGATATCGTACTTGGGGCCGAGTTGTTGCTGGGCGCGGGAGCGGAGTTCGGAGATCTTCAACTGGCCGAGTTTGTAGGCGAGGGCCTGGCCGGGCATGGCGATGTAGCGGTCGGTTTCGGCCTGGATGTCGGGTTCATCTTCGTTGGAGTTGTCGCGGAAGTAGGCGATCATCTGGTCGCGAGTCCAGTGCTTATAGTGGACGCCGGTGTCGAGCACCAGGCGGCAGGCGCGCAGCAGTTCGTCGCTAAGACGGCCGTAGTCGCTGAGCGGATCCTTGTAGAAGCCAACGTCTTTGCCGAGGCGTTCGGAGTAGAGCGCCCAGCCTTCGACGTAGGCGGTGTAGCCGGCTTGCTGGCGGAAGGGGGGCAGGCCGGGAAGGGTTTGCGCGATCGCAATCTGCATGTGGTGGCCGGGAATCGCTTCGTGGTAGGCAGTCGATTCCATGGTCAGCCTGGAGCGGCTGGCGTAGTCGCCGGTGTTCACGTAGACGGCTCCGGGGCGGGAGCCATCGGGGGTGCCCTGGTTGTATTCGGCTGCGGCAGCTTCTTTTTCGCGATATTCCTGGGTGGGGCGAACTTCAACCGGGGTCTTGGGCAGCAGACCGAATAGCTTGGGCAGCTCAGGCTGCATGCCGGCGATGTAGGTGCGGTAGGAGTTCAGAATGTCTTCGCGCGATGTGGGGATGAGCTTCGGATTGGTCTTCAGCGAGGCCTGGAAGCTCTTCAGATCGGAGAAGCCCTGACCTTTGGCGATGACCAGCATTTCAGCGTGAATGCGCGCGACTTCTTTCAGTCCCAGGTCGTGGATCGTCTGCGGGTCGAGGGCGGTTGTGGTCTGTTGCTTGACGGCGAAACGATAGAGAGCGTCGCCGTTGGGCAGCGCCCAGTATCCGGGATCTTTGCGTCCGAAGGGGACATAATCTTTGGCGATGTAATCGGCGAGTTTGGTGTAGGCGGGGCGGACCTCGGTGTCAACGGCCTGGACGATGGCGTCGCGCAGGCGCTTCTGGTCGGCCACCGGCACGGCGCTGGGAAATTGTGCCGCCGGGATGCCGAAGGCGTTTGCCACGCCTGCCGGCCCGGCGATGGAGCGGGTCTGGGTGACGACTTTTTCGAGGAGGAATTTGGGCGGCATCATGCCCTGCCGCTTGCCCTCGTGCAGCACTTCGATGACCTGGTCGACGATTCGCGGCACCTGGTGGAGGCGGGCGATGTAGTCCTCATACTCCTTTGTATTGTCGAAGGGGACCTGCTGGACGAAGTCGGCCAAGGAGAGATGAACGCCCGCGAATTGGTCCTCAGGCATGAGGTATAGCTTCAGCGAGGTGGACTCGAGGCCTTCCTTGAGGTTGCGCACCATGAGCTGCTGGTTGAGGGCTTCCTGCTCGGGAAAGCCGGCGGTGTCGATGGCTTCAAAGCGTTTGAGGAAGACTTCGGCGTCTTTCCGCTGCTGCTCGATGTGAGCGAGGGAGTAATCGCTGAGCTTGTCGTTGTAGCGAAGGTCACCGATGGTGGTTGCGGTCTCGGGTGATTCGCGAAGCGTGTATTGCCACTGTTCGTCGAGTAACTGATTGAGCTGCTGGCGACGTGCGGCGAGATCGGCGGTCTGGGCGGGCGAGATAGAGTTCATTGCGAGCAGGAGCCCTGCTGAGAGGGCCATGGATTTCGATAAAACGAGGCGCATTCAGACTCCGGAAAGATAAAGGATACGCCAATCGCGGGTATTTGGTGCAGGCAGCATGGAACGCTGTCGCTGAGAAGGCGAGGCGGGGTGAAACGGCAGTTGTCGATTTTTGTACAAGGCGGGGACGAATGGATGCTATGTTGTCAGTCCAGTTCTTCGAGGCTCTCTCATGGAGTCGCTACTCAAATCCCCGGTACAACTCGCAGAGCCGGAAGCGCTGCCTTTTCGCGTGATTCTTGAAGAGCATCGGCGGCGTCGAAATCCTGAGTTGATGGGCAATGCAAGGAGAGTCCTGTTTCGGCCTAACGAGACTCCAAAGGACTCCGTTGTCGCAGCGGCTCTTCGAGAGAAGATCCGGGAACAGGAGTCGGCCTACGAAAAGCTGAAAGAGGCCAGCGAGCAAATCGAATCAGGTAAGCGCCCAAATCTGGATTCCTTGTTGGAGGATTGCGAAGAAGCCGATCGCCCTCTCAAACAGATATTGCACCTGATGGGAGCCTCAGCGCTTTGTCTCTCTGGTGGCGGCATTCGCAGCGCAAGTTTTTGCCTGGGCGTGCTGGAGGGTCTGTCGCGGTTCAGCCGCTGCGGCAGTCAGGAATCGGGCCTGATGGACAAGTTGGACTACCTTTCTACCGTTTCTGGGGGCGGCTACATCGGGAGCTGGATGATGTCCTGGGTCTACCGCCGGATGGCTACTCGCAGGGCTTCTGATTTGACCCAGGCGCTTGATCTAGCCGAAGAGAATATCCAGACTGCCCAGGCAGCCTGCGGGCAGATTGGAGAGTACCTGGAGCCTTCATATCCACAATGGGCCGTAAGAGGAGAAAATGCCAAGGCGTTTCTCGATCAGCTCGATGAATTGACTCACGCTTGCGATGAAACGGTCGAGAATGCCTCGTCCGCCGCGAACAAGGCTAGAGATCTTGCGGCAATCTGCCCGGAGGAGGGGGCTGAATACCAGTCCCTCGCCGCAGCGGCAGAAGAAACGGCCAACTCGATCTCGAAGGCGAGAAAGACTTTTACAGACAAAAAGCCTGGCGTAGGGCCGAGGCTAGGCGACCTTTTGCGGAAGATACACGGCGCGAAGCCCGCTCCACTTCCAGTGAGTAACGACCTGGTTGATGTTCTGGAGCAGCTAGTCAACGCTTTGGCCGCGGCGCTTGAGATGTTTACCAGAAACCGCGATTGGCAGATTGCCTATCGCGAGGTAATTGCCGCGCTTGCCGGCAAAGTGCCGGTTACGGGAGGCGATCCCGAACCCGCTTCGGTACACCATCTTCGGTCATACACATCGTTCCTTGCGCCAACCCTCGGCCTGACTCTGGACACGTTTACGCTTGCTGCCATCGTGTTGCGCAATCTCATCATTAACTGGACGATGCTGATCCCGGTGCTCTTTGCGCTGGTAGCGCTGCCGCAGTGCAGCCGGTTTCTGCTTCCAGTGGTCCACGCATGGCTCTCGTCCCATAGCGGTCCGGTACTGGGAGCTGTTATCACGCTGATCTTTCTGGTGGCGGCTACGGCGGCTGCGGTTGCACTGCCGTCTCATCACGAGATGCCCTTCCGCTTCGCGCCGGTGGACTGGTTTCGCCGTTACGGTGTGTGGATATTCCTCTGGGCGATACTGCTTGGTTCGTGGTTGCTTACCGCGTCGTGGGAGCCGCAGCGCCAGATCATGCACTGGTCGGATGTACTGCCAATGGGGATCGTGCGTCTTCTGCGCCATCTTCCGGCTGCCGTCCGCATCGACCTCGCTACAACGCCGATCGCGCTGCTGGGTTTCGGCGCAGTCAGCCTATCGATCTTTCTCGCTTACAAGAGACGCATTGCCCAGCACAATCTCAATCGGAGGGGGCGGAAAGCGATCGCGGTAGTGATGGTGACTCTGGCGGCGATGGTGATCGGGGCCATTACCAGCTCGCTGTTAGTGCTGGTGCAGGAGAAGGTTTTTCGACATTTAATGCCTCCGACGGGGTGGGAGCAGTTCGACCTGGGGAACGGCAATCGCTTGTTTGTAGTGTTCGCATTGCCGCTGGTCATCTCGGCCCTGCTGGTCAGCGCGTCGCTGTTCTGTGCCCTGCTGGGGTTGTACGAGATGGAAGAAGACCGCGAATGGTGGGTGCGCTGCGGGGGATGGCTGCTGGCATTCAATGTCATTTGGATTCTGGCTCACGGCGTTGCGCTTTACGGCGGCGGAGGCATGAAGCGCGTAATCGCCGGCGTCTCGGGCATGGTACTGGGTTTCCTGGGCAGCTCAATCGGCTTTAGCACAGCGACCGCGGCCGGGCCGAGGCCGGCCAAAGCGGCGCAGATGGGCGCGGTGTCGAAATTCCTGGCCAAGCACAACCTGGTCATGCCAACGGTCGCGGTTGTTTCGCTGGGGTTGATTGCGATGGGCGTGGTGGACGCCGAGGAAAAGCTGCGCATGATGTATCTACCGGCTTCGGGCAATCCGGTGCTGGTGGAGCTGCGGAGTAGCTTATTGATGTTTGTGATCTTCGCGGCGTGCGCGGTGCTGGTGAATTGCGCGATCAACATCAATATCTTCTCGTTGCACGGCATGTACCGGATGCGGCTGATGCGCGCCTTCCTCGGCGCTTCCAATGGCTTTCGCCAGCCCAACCCGTTCACCAAGTTTGATCCGAATGACACGCCGCACGAGGCGGATCTGCCGAGCGCGCCCGGAGTCCCGCTACACGTCATCAATACGACGCTGAACCTGGTGGGAACGAGAAACACGGCGTGGCTGCAACGCAAAGCGGAGTGCTTCACGTTTAGCCCGATTCACTGCGGTTGCTGGCGTGTGGGCTATGTGCCGGCGAACCTCTATGGCGGGAGCCGGGGGGTCTCGCTGGCAACAGCGCTATCTATCAGCGGCGCGGCGTTCAACCCCAACATGGGATATCAATCGTCGCCGCTTCTTGCCCTGTTGATGACCTTTTTCAATCTGCGCCTCGGCTTCTGGCTGCCCAACCCATCTCGTCCCCACTCGAGCTTGGGGCGACTGGCGGCCCAGGGCGCCACCTTCTTCAGCAAGCCGGGGCCGAGTTTTGCTTTGCAACCGATGATTGAAGAAGCGTTGGGACTTACCAATGACACCTTTCGCTGGGTGGAGCTGACCGACGGCGGCCACTTTGAAAACCTAGGCTTATATGAAATGGTGATGCGGCGATGCAAGCGGATCATCGTCATCGACGCCGGGGCCGATCCGAAGTGCCAGTTCGAGGACCTGGGTAACGCGCTGCGCAAGATTTATATCGACTTCGGCATCCCGATTGAATTTCCGGAGGACTTGAAGATGAAGCCGGGAATGAATCCGCAGAACTCACATTGCGCGATCGGCAAAATACGGTACAGCTGCGTCGATAGCGCGGAGCATGGGAGACATCCGGACTCGCTCGACGGCGAACTCATTTATGTCAAGGCAGGTCTCAACGGCGGGGAGCCGGTAGACATTCTGCAATACGCCAAGACCCACCCGACGTTTCCGCACGAGGGGACGGCCAACCAGTTCTATAACGAATCGCAGTTTGAGAGCTATCGCCATCTTGGTTCGTGGATCGTGGACCAGATCGGGGGTAAGGTTTCGGGGTACCCGACGAGATCGATCGAGGAGTTTGGACGCGCTGCGGGCCGCTATTGGTCGCAGGCAGGGGCCGATCAAGAGGGAGAATCAAAACCCAAAGTGGGGCAGCTGCCTTCCGTCCCGAAGACTCCTGAATCGTAGGTCGATCTGGCGCCAGGCAGCTGATTCACTTGCGCGAAGGAATGATCTTCCGCGCGGCAACCGGAAGCTGGCCGAGTTTCTGCGAAGCCACCTGGAAGAAAAGGTCAATTTTATTGAAACGGACAGTGCATTGGTCGCACTATGTTTGCGTACCAACGGGAGCCGCAGGTCGCGGAACTATGAAGATTCCCGGTTGTGCAGAATCCTTCTCTTGAGACTACCGCTGCCGCTGCCGAAAGCCTCGAGCAATCTCCCAACCCTAAACCGGTCTCAAGGAGAAGTGTCATGCCAGTTTCGAAGGTCCTGCTACTCGCTCTCGTTGTGCTGGTTCTACCAAGCGCCGCCTGGCCGCAAACCGGAACGCCGATTGCCGCATCGGCGCCAACCGCCGTGCCCGCCCTCGTTCCGTATTCGGGCGCGGTAATTTCTAGCGACGGCAAGACCTTTGCCGCTGAATCCGGCGTTACCTTTCAGATATATAAAGACGAAGTTGGCGGAGAAGCCCTCTGGACAGAAAGCCAGACCATCGCCATCGACTCCACCGGACACTACAAGGTGCAGCTCGGCGCGACCAGCCCGAACGGCCTGCCTGCCGATCTCTTCGCCTCGGGCGAAGCCCGCTGGCTCGAAGTTCAGGTAGCCGGTGAAGCGCCACAACCGCGTGTGCTGCTGGTAAGTGTGCCGTACGCACTCAAAGCCGCTGACGCCGCGACCCTTGGCGGTTTACCGCCCTCCGCATTCGCCTTGGCACGCCCTGCCTCCGAGGCAGGTGCGGCGCTATCGCCCGCGATCACACCCAACCTGACCTCGAACGTCACGACAACCGGCGGCACTGCCGGGTATCTGGCCGAGTTTTCCGGAGTGAGCAGTATCGTCGACTCGCCGCTCTTCGTCACCGGCGCAAATGTGGGCATCGGGACGATCACCCCCATCTCGCCGCTTGACGTCAACGGCACGGTGACCGCGACGGGGTTGACGATGAACGGCAACTCGACCTTCAACGGCATTGCCCTGTTTCCGGCGCAGGGCACGGCCACCGCCGCCACGGGATACCCCTCCCAGTACTTCAAGATGTCGACCTCGGCCTACAACTCTTCGACCAAGGCGGTTGTCACTCCGCGCTTTCTTCTTCAGGCCGAGCCGGTGGGCAACAACACCGCTTCGCCCAGCGCGACCTTTAATCTGCTCTCATCGACCACGAGCGCGGCGCCCACCCAGACGGGCTTTTACTTCAATGCCAACGGCACGATTAACTTTGCGCCGGGGCAGACCTTCCCGGGTGTGAGCACCATCACCGGAGTGACCGCCGGCACCGGCCTCACCGGCGGCGGAACTACCGGAAATGTAACGCTGGCGGTGAACCCTGCGATCGTGCCGGAACTGAGTGCAGCGAACACGTTCACCGGAACCTCCAACACGTTCAACACAAGCGCTTTTTTCAATAGCGACTTGCGGGTAGATGCGGAGGGTCTCAACAGAGGAAGCTTCACCCCCGGCATCCGCTTCGGTACCGGTTCCACTGGCGAGGCTATCTCTTCGGATCGAACTGGAACGGTCAACACTAACGGGATCGACATTTATACCGACTTCGTGCCGCGGCTATCGGTTACCAATATTGGGCAGGTGGGAATTCCGGCAGTGAGCGGCTCCGCGCAGCTGATTGTGACGGCGCCGAGCGAGAGCGGAAACCCTGCGATCTCCGCAACTGGGGGGACAAAGATCATTGGTCAGGGCGACGGCGGGGATGGCGGCGACTTCACAGGAGGCGCCATCGTCAATGGCTCGAACACCTACGCAGGAATCGGGGGTGTTGGAGTCCGAGGCACCGGCGGGACCGGTCAGAGCACTGATACCGGCGGCTCGGGTGGAGTCTTTACGGGTGGCACAGGTTTTAGTTTGGGCGGCGATGGAGGGGACTTCTACGCCGGGAACGGTGGAAATTTCGGGGGCTTCGGCATCTACGCTCAAGGCGGCACCGGGGGCGTGGGCATCGCTGGCACTTTCTCCGGCAATGTCAATGTGACCGGCACCTTGACCGCCTCGGTCAAGAATTTCAGAATTGACGATCCTCTCGATCCGGCCAACAAGTATCTCGTTCACGCATCGGTCGAATCGTCAGAGATGATGAACATCTACTCCGGCAACGTCACCACCGACGAACTCGGCCTGGCAACCGTCAAGTTGCCAGACTGGTTCGATGTGGAGAATACCGACTTCCGCTACCAGCTCACTACGATCGGACGAGATGCCCATGCCTGGATTGCCCAAGAGGTTGGGAACGGGCAGTTTCAGATTGCCACGAACGCGACCCGCGTGAAGGTGTCGTGGCAGATCACCGCCGTGCGCCAGGACGCTTACGCCAAGGCGAATCCGTTGATTGTCGAGCCGGAGAAACCAGCTAATGAGAAGGGCCGTTATATTCACCCCGAACTCTATGGCCAACCCGCGGAGAAACAGACCGGATGGAGAGGCCGCCCGCAGCCGCTGCACGCCTCAGTACGGTGAGCGAGGACCAAAAGACTCCGTCAGCCGGCAAACTCGTGAGCAACTGATCTGCCGGAGAAGCCCGTATCGGTTCGCAATCATCGAGGTGATCAGCCAACCGACACGGGCTTTCTCTTCGATTTCCGCGCTCTATACGCGGCAATCGGTTTCTGGCCTTACAATAAGGCTGAGTCAGAAAGAAAAGTCCTCTTACATGTCATCTAACGGCTATTCGCGGTCTTCGCGGCGCGGTGTGCGCTCGCTCTTCAGTCTTTTTTCCAGTGATCTGGCCATCGATCTGGGCACGGCGAACACGCTGGTTTTCGCGGCGGGCAAGGGCATCGTCGTCAACGAGCCCTCGATCGTAGCGATCAACAAAAACACAGGCGAGGTTGAGGCTGTCGGCAAGGAAGCCAAGGAGATGCTTGGGCGTACTCCAGGCAACATTGTCGCCATCAAGCCGATGAAAGACGGGGTGATCGCCGATTTCAAGGTCACCGAGAAGATGTTGAACTACTTCATCCAGAAGGCGCACAACCGCAAGATGCTGGTGCATCCGCGGATCGTGATTGGCGTGCCTTCGGAGATTACCCAGGTTGAAAAGCGCGCGGTCGAGGATTCGGCGTATCGCGCCAAGGCGAGCGAGGTATTTCTGGTGGAGCAGGCGATGGTCGCGGCGATCGGCGCCGGGCTGCCGATTACCGAGCCAAGCGGCAACATGGTGGTCGATATTGGCGGCGGCACGACCGATATCGCGGTGATTTCTCTTTCGGGAATCGTCTATTCCAGATCGGTACGGATGGCCGGCAACCAGATGGACGAGGCCATCATGAATTACCTCAAGCGCAAGTACAACCTGCTGATTGGCGAGCGAACGGCGGAACAGATCAAGATCGAGATCGGCTCGGCGTATCCGCTGGACAAGCCGATAACCATGGAGATCAAAGGCCGAAACCTGATCGAAGGCGTTCCGAAGACGATTACCATTGATGACAGCGAGATTCGGGAGTCCCTGACGGAGTGCATCTCGACGATTCTGAATGCAATCCGGGTAGCGCTGGAGCGGACGCCACCGGAGCTCAGCGCGGACATCAGCGATCGCGGCATCGTGCTCACCGGCGGCGGAGCGCTGATCAAGAACCTCGACAAGCGGATTCGTGAAGAGACCGGACTGCCGGTTTCGATTGCCGACGACCCGTTGGCCAGCGTGGTGCTGGGGACTGGGAAGATGTTGAGCGACTTCGGGCTGCTAAGGAAGATCAAAATCGATTAGTCGCCGGTTGTGAGGGATGGCACTCTCGCTTCAATGCAGGTCCCTCACCCTTCGATTCCCGCTCAGAGGCCGGTCAGGATGACAGCTAAAATGAGGCGGAGCTTGTTCAGGGTTTATGGAATCCTTTTTCAGCCGCTACAAGAACGCCCTGGTGCTGATGCTGGTCGTGCTCGCCCAGGTGGTGCTGCTGGCGATGCAGGTCCGGCGGCCGGCGCCGGACATGCCCGATGGGCACAATGTGCGACTGTGGCGTTCTCTGATCGCGGACGTGGTCGCGCCGCCGGGGAAGCTTGCTCATGGTATCGGCTTGAGTGTTCGCGGAGTCTGGTCCAACTACATCAATCTGCGTCATCTGCGGGAGAAAAACGAGAGCCTGCAGGCGGAGAACGACCGCCTGCGACTGGAGCAGGCCAGCCTCGCCGAGGACGCCCGCGCCGGCCAGCGGCTGCGGGAGATGCTGGACTTTCGCGGCCGCTATATCGACAAGACGCTTCCTTCCCAGGTGGTCGGCACCTCCGGCACCGACACGGCCAGGGTGATCCTCATCGACAAAGGTTATAAAGACGGCTTGCAGGTGCAAATGCCGGTGATTACTCCGGACGGCATTGTCGGCAAGGTGAAGAATGTCTTCCCTCATACCGCCCAGGTGCTGCTTATCTCCGACCAGACGAGCGGGACGGGTGTGGTGCTGCAGACGACGCGGATTCGCGGGGTGATGAAGGGTAATGCCTCGGGGCAGCCGCAGATGGTCAATATCTCGCCGGACGAGCGGATTCAGCCCGGCGAGCCGGTGGTGACCAGCGGGGGGGACCAGGTGTATCCCCCGGGAATGCCGGTGGGTGTGGTGGACCGGGTGGTCGCCGACCCTGACACCTCGTACGTGAATGTGGTCATCAAGCCAAATGCCGACCTGTCCAGGCTCGAAGAGGTGTTGATTGTCACCGCATTCTCAGACAAGATGCCCTTTGCTCAGGAGAGAGACATTCAACAGAGCGAAGTCGACGCGGAGCAACAAAAGCAACGTGCGGCGGACATACTTTCGGAGAAGCTGCCGAGTATCCGCGACGCGAATACACCCGAGACAGTAACGGGTTCGGAGGCCGACAGTGAGGCGACCGCGGGAGGTGGGGATCCGGCGCGACCGATGCGTCCGCCGTCGGCTTTGCATCCCGACCGATATTCTCCCGGTGCGGCCCCGCCGGCAGAGAGTCTGACGCCAGGGGCCGCGCCACCGGGATTACATCGCGAGACGTCGACCGAGGCAAGCTTGCCCGCTGTCTCCCATGCACCGAAGGCAACGACTGGGTCTACAACAGATACAGGAGATGCCGCCAAGGTAGTTGCTCCGACGAACCGGTTCCCACCGAAGGCAGGGGCGACCGCAGCGGCATCGTCGGCGATTAGCACGGGGGCCGGGGGCACAACGTTGCCGGGATCGACGGCGGTGAAGACGCCAGCAACAGGAACGGCGTCAACGAGAACATCAGCAACGGGAACGACAACAGGGGCCGGCGCTGGGGGAACGACCGGGACTACGCCGGTGCGGGCAGCAACTGCGGCCGGTACGAGCCCTTCGATACCGAAGCCGCTAGCCAAGCCGACGTCCGGATTGGCTGCCGCGGGAACGCCAGCTTCGGTTACAACAACTTCTGGCGTGGGGGCCCCGACTCGCCCTTCACCGACTACCTCGGCGGGCCAGCCGCTGGCAGCGAATGCGCCGAAAAGGCCAGTAGTCTCATCGGAGAGTACGGACGGTATTCTTACTCCCGCAGGCATGGGGACCATTTCCACAACGCCGCGACCGGCGGCGACCGCCAAGCCGGCGGTCCCGAAGACGGCGCCGGGGACGACGACTACTCCAACGCCGAAGACACAGAACGCGCCATCCAATCAACCAACGGGCGCGCCGCCTGGAGGGGCTTAGCGTGCCGATTCTAGCCGCCAATCCGCGGCGGGAGATTGAGCGGCGGCCCTATCCGCTGCTTCTTTACGTCACGGTTCCAGTGATCGCGATTGGGTTGCAGTCGTTTGTGACGCTGCACTTCGCTCGATTTTCCATCCTTGATCTGCCGCTCCTGGTGACAATATACTTCGCCATCGTCAGCCGCAGCCCAATCGCCGCGACGCTCGCGGGAACGTTGATTGGGCTGGCCCAGGACGCACTGACTCACAGACCAATCGGAGTGAATGGCATTGCCAAAGCGGTGGTCGGATACCTGACGGCGTCCCTGGGAGTTCGCATCGATACCGAGAACTATTTAACGCGGCTGCTGCTGTGCTTTGTTTTTGCGCTGCTGCACTCGGTGATCTTTCTGGTGATTACCAGCCGTCTGCTTGCGCTCGAGGTGGACTGGAGCTGGCTGCATGAGTTGATTCGCGGATTGGTCAACGCAGTCGTCGGGGTGGGACTGTTTGAGTTGCTGGACCTCGCCAAGCAACGGGACCGTTAGGGATTCGGCGCGAAATCAGCGGTATTCTTAGGGAGTAGGGTCCGACGATGCTGGATCAGCCCGTACTAAACAATAAAGACGAGAAACTCGCGGCGCTCAAGCTGACGGTCGTCCAGTACGTGATTGTCGGGGTGTTGGTGATCCTCCTCTCCGGCCTGTGGCGGCTGCAGATTCTGGGTGCGAAGGATTATCGCGCGCTGGCAGAACAGAACCGCATTCGCAAGGTTCCGATCCTCGCGCCGCGGGGCAAACTCTTCGATCGCGAAGGGCGATTAATCGTCGACAATTATCCCTCGGTTTCCGCCTTTCTTGTTCGCGAACAGGGCCATGACTATGCCCAAGACCTGCCGCTGATCGCGCGCGGGCTGCACATGACCGTGGAACAGCTGGACGGCATTCTGAAGCACTACCGGCTGGCACCGAAATATCAGCCCCTACCGCTAAAACAAGATATTACTCCCGATGAACTGGAGTTCATCGAGGCGCATCGCGACGAGTTCCCGGAGCTCGAAACGGTGGACGAGGAGCGTAGGCTTTATCCGCGCGACGGCTTTGCCGCGCACCTGATCGGATATGTTGGCGAGGTCAGCGAGGAGATGCTGAACGACCCGAACTATGCCTATTACGAGCCGGGCGATGTGGTTGGAAAATCCGGGGTCGAGCAGAGCTATGACCAGGTGCTACGCGGCATGGATGGGTCGAGCGACGTGATTGTCGACAGCCATGGGCGGGAGGTGGGCAGGCTGGGAACCGAACCCGCGACTCCGGGAAAAAGCCTGAAGCTGACGATCGACCTGGATATTCAGAAGGCGGCAGAGATCGCGCTCGGCGACCGGAACGGCGCGATGATCGCGATGGATCCGCATACAGGTGAGATTCTCGCGCTGGTAAGCCGGCCGACGTTCGATCCCAATGAGTTTTCGGTGCGCATCCGGCGCAACGAATGGAACAAGCTGATCACCGACCCCGATCATCCGCTGCTGAACAAGGCGATCCAGGCGCAGCTTGCTCCGGGATCGACGTTCAAGATCATCATGTCACTGGCCGGGTTGCAGGAAGGCGTCGCCCAAGACCTGCGCGTGCACTGTTCCGGTGGAGCGAGCTTTTATGGGCGCTATTTCAAGTGCTGGCAGAAGGGCGGCCACGGGGAAGTGGACATTACTAAGGCCATCTACCAGTCCTGCGACGTTTTTTTCTACACGCTGGCGGAAAAGCTAGGCATCGACAAGATAGCCCTGTGGGCGCAGCGGCTAGGACTGGGATCGAAGACCGGTATCGATCTGCCGGGCGAGGTCGCGGGGACGATGCCTTCGTCCGAATGGAAGATGAGGAACTACCACCAGAAGTGGTACGCGGGCGAGACGATTTCAGTGGGGATAGGCCAGGGCGCGATCGCGGCGACCCCGGTGCAGATGATGCGGGCGATCGCTGGCATTACCTCGGGCGGTGCGCTCGTGCGGCCACATGTGGTCTTTTCCGATGAGGTCCCACCCGATTACGAGCAGGCGGTGCTCGATTCTTATCCGGGAAGCGGAAACAAGACGTTTCCTGTCGATGCCGAGAATTGGGAGACCATTACAGATGCCATGGTCAAAGTGCTCGATCCTGGTGGGACTGATCCCAGCGCTCATCTCGAGGGGATCGATTTTGCCGGCAAAACCGGAAGCGCCCAGACGGCGAGCAACGAGTTTCTGGCGCGCACTGGCCAGACCAACAAGGTCAAAGACAATGCCTGGTTTGTAGGGGTTTCGCCTCGCCGGAACCCGGACATCGTAGTCTGCACGCTTATGGAGTCCGGCGAACACGGAAGGTTTGCGGGGCGGCTGGCGGCGCAGGTGATTGCCGCTTACGTCAACAAGCAGCGGCGGCTGGACAACAACCTTCAGGAAGCGAAGAAGAAGCCCGCTCCGGTTGAGGTTGGGGCGATCTGGTCGGCTCCGAAGGCGGGCGCGGCTGCCGGGTCGTGCAGCTTGCTGAACTCCATGCCGGACATTTCTTTATCGATGTCGCCAGGGCTGCGCCGGCATGGTCGCTGCTGTCGACACAGAGCCGGCGGCAGGAAGGGGCAGATAGCTCTATGCGCCGTTTTCTTTCCTTTAATGACTTTGACTGGGTGTTGCTCGGCCTGGTGTTGGTGCTCTCGGTGATCAGCGTACTGGAGATCTACAGCGCGACGCTGCATACCAAGTTTGTCGGGATTTGACCGAAACCAGGTGCTTTGGCTGCTTGGCGGGATGGCGGCGATGTTCGCTGATTTCGCTGATCAATTATCACCGGCTGCTCGAACATCGCCGTCTGGGCCTACGGCGTCGGGCTGGTCTCGCTGGTGGCGGTGATGGTGGTCGGAACCAAGGTGCTGGGCGCGCGGCGCTGGATCAAGCTGCCGGGCGGGCATTCACTTTCAGCCGTCGGAGTGGGTGAAGCTGATTTTGATTGTCGCGGTGGCGCAGTATTTCGCGAACCTGGCGGGAAGAGAGCTGACATGGAGGGACGTCTTCAAGGGGATGGCGATGGTGGGCGTTCCGATGCTGCTGGTGCTGAAGCAGCCGGATCTGGGGACCGCGCTGACCTATTCGCCGATTTTGCTGATGGGGTTGTTTCTGGGCGGGATCAGCTGGCGCAAGGGGCTGATTATCACGTTGGTCGGGGTGATCGCGATCGGTGGCGATCTGGGCGAGCGGGAAGGTGCTGAAGCCGTACCAGAAGGCGCGGCTGACGAGCTTTATCAATCCGGACGATGACCCGCAGGGGTCCGGCTACCAGATCCGCCAATCGCGGATTGCGGTGGGTGCAGGCGGCGTTTTGGGCCAGGGGGCGACCAAGGGGACGCAGACGCAGGGGGATTTTCTGCCGATTCCGTACACGGATTTCATCTTTGCGGCGTTCTGCGAGGAGCATGGCTTCCTCGGCGCGGTGGTCGTTCTGCTGCTATACTTTTTCATATTGATGCGTTTGATTCAAAACGCTCAAACCGCTGCCGACCTGCCGGGTACGTTCCTGGTGATGGGCGTGGTGGCCGTTTTGATCTTTCAGATCGCGGTCAACATCGGCATGGTGGTCGGGTTGATGCCGGTCACCGGAATCCCTTTGCCGTTAATGAGTTACGGGGGTTCGTCAGTGTTGTTTACGTTCCTGGCGCTGGGGATGGTGATGAACGTCCGCATGTCCCGGTTCGTGAACTGAGAGCAAGGCGAGAGTTTACTCCTGAGGCGCCATCGGCGTGGAAGGAAGTTCGGCAGTACAAGTTTGAAAGATTGAGCCGGCCAGGTGGATCACCGGGGCCGGACAGGATTGGGAATGAACGCGCAGAGATTGGGAACGACCCCGCCAGATCGAACGGCTGTAGTGGTCACAAGCTCTTGCGCGCCCGGAATGTCTTGATGGGATTGCCTTTACAAGTCAGTCACGTGATGCAGTGAGCCTTCGGCCGCGTTTCGGGCCGGGGTTCGCGCCTACCTTCGCGAAAAGCCCCGCAAGCCAAGCCAGTTCGAGGGCAGGAATGCCCAGCGAACGGCAAAGTCCGTCTGCCCCAAGCCTCTCCGGTTTTCCGGGAACGGGAGCGATCCTGTTCTGATCTGCCTCGCTGGTTGCCGTTCCGGCGGACGCCGGCGGCAAGAGAGGCAGTATGGCAAAAGAAATATGTATTTCCAGCACGCCGCATGAGACGCGGCTGGCGATCCTGGAAGACGACCAGCTCACCGAGATCTACTATGAGCGGGAAAATGAATACACCCTAGCAGGTTCCATTTACAAGGGCCGCGTGACGCGCGTGCTCCCCGGCATGCAGTCCGCCTTCGTGGATCTGGGTCTGGAGCGCGACGCGTTCCTGTATGTCACCGACTTCATGGAGGAGCAGGAAGACGGGGCAGATTTTGAGAAAGATTCCCAATGGAAACGGCGGAGGCCGCCGCGAGCCTCAGGGAGCGAGAGAGCCCCAGGCGGCAAGAGATCCTCATGCGCCGCGCGAAGCCCGTGCGCCGCGGGCGGCGATAGCGGTTGAAGCCGAGCCTCGAAACGCGGATGGCGGCTCCGGACGGGAAGCCGAGAGCGGCGACGCCGAATCCGGACAAGGAACGCGCCGATGGCGTGGTCGCCGCGGCCGCCGCCGTGGTGGCAAGCCCCAGGGTGCTCGCGAGTCCGCCGACCAGAACCAGGCACAAGAACGCGAACTTTAGCCAATCGCCGATGAGCACGAGCGTCGCCGACGAGCGAATGAGCGGCGACCGGATTGCGGCAGAGCCGGTTTATCTCACGGAGTCAGGTGTTGCGGGCGCGGACATAGACTTCTATCACGAACCGGCTCCAGCGAAAAGCGCGGCGAGCCAGCCAATCGTCCTTCCGGGCGAGTCGCTGTCCAGATACGGCGGGAAGCCTGCCGAGGTTGCGTCGCGGAACGAGGGCCGCGGCGCCGCGCCCGCCTTCGTGGCTGGGTCGGTCTCTACCTATAAGCCTTCCACTTTGGTCGAGGTAGTTCCCGGATGGGACGGCGGCGCAGAGTTGCCGGGCGAATCGCTTTCTCGTCATCGCGCCAAGTCGGCCGCGCCTGTCGTCGACCCGATTCCCGCAGCACCGGAGATCGTGGAGCATGCATGGGAAGTGCCGCAAGCTGCGGGCGAGTCTTCTTCTTCTGAAGAGCATTCCGCGATCGGCCAGTATCCGGTAGATATCGAACCAGAGATGGGTGTCGAGCATCGGGCTGAAGCTGAAGCGCCAGTGGTAGAGGCCGCGGTCCCGGCGCATCACGAAGAGATTGCTGCGGCCGAAGTTCATGCTGAAGCCGAAAGCCACTTCGAGCCCGAGAATGCGTCTGCTTCTCACCGGGTCGATACGGCGGCACCGAGCGAATACCGGGTCTCTTCGGTACTGGAGCCTGAGGTTGAGGAACCGGTCGCTCCGGTCATCGAAGAGCACGCCCACGCAGTGGGCGCTGGTGAGACAGCGAGCATGCCGGAAGAGATTACTGCGATTGCTTATGAGGATGAGGTAAAGCCGCCCATTCCCGTCGATTCATCACTTGAAGCGGCCGATCCGTTGCTGGAGGTTAGCTCGAAGGGTGCTGCTTCGACTGCGGTTGAGGAGCTGCCTCATACCTCCGAAACCGAGTTCTTCGAAGACAGCGAGGACGACCTGAGCGGCCCGCAAGGGTTTGCACCCGGCGCGGGCACGATCGAAGAAGAAATCATCGAGGAGGAGGAATACGACTCTGAACCGATTCACGCCTACGCGGACGAACACGATATCGATGACCTTGAAGAAGAGACCCTCGACAATCTCGCCGGGGCGGAACTCAGTGAAATGGTTCGTGATGCCCACCTCAACCAGCGTATTGGGGCATCGCCTGATGGCGTAACGGAAGAGGAAGAATCAGACGTCGAATACGGCGAGGCGGAGAGCGACCTCGACGAAGAGGATGGAGAAGAAGAGACCGGGTCGGAGCAGGTGGCGGCTTCTTCGCCTGCGCCGGCACGGCGAGGTGGACGTACGGATGATGGCCGGCAGGGTGGTCGTGGTCCGAGGCGGCGCGGCCGGCCGAATGGTGGAGGCGGTGGAGGCAGCCGCAGGGCGCAGTCACAACTCTCCGACCTGCCGATCATCAGCGAACTGCTGAAACAGGGACAGGAGATTCTGGTCCAGATCGCGAAGGAGCCGATCGCCAAGAAGGGCGCGCGGATCACCAGCCACATCGCGTTGCCGGGGCGCTTTCTGGTCTTCATGCCGACGGTGAGCCACGTAGGGGTTTCGCGAAAGATATCCTCGGACGAAGAACGGCAGCGGCTGAAGCGGATTCTGATCAGCGAAAAGGGAGCGGCTTCCGGCGGATTCATCGTTCGCACCGCAGCCGATGGCGCGAGCGAGGACGATCTGCGAGCGGACATTCGCTTCCTGATCGGCCTGTGGAACGACATCAAGCAACGCGCTGACGATGGAAAGGCTCCGGCGCTGATTTATCACGATCTCAACCTGATTGAGCGGGTGTTGCGCGACCAGGTTTCGGCAAACTTTGCGACGATCTGGGTCGACAACGAGGCTGAGTACGAGCGCATCGTTCGCTTCCTGAGCCGCTTCGAACCGTCGCTGGTTCGTCGGGTGAAGCTGTACACGAAAGAAACCCCACTCTTTGAGCAGTTCGGGATACAGGAAGAAATTGGCAAGGCCCTCAAGTCGAAGGTTTGGCTGAAGTCGGGCGGCTCGATCGTGATCAACCAGACGGAAGCGTTGGTCGCCATCGACATCAACACCGGGAAGTATGTCGGCAAGACGGCGCGGCTGGAGGACACGATCCTCAAGACGAACCTCGACGCCATTCCGGAGATTGTGCGCCAGATCAGACTGCGCGATCTGGGCGGCATTATCGTGATCGATTTTATCGATATGGATGAGCGTAAGAACCGGCACAAGGTGATGGCGGCCCTGGAAGAAGAGCTGAAGACAGACCGCGCGCCTTCGAAGGTACTGCAGTTCAACGACTTCGGCCTGGTGGCAATCACCCGCAAGCGCGTCAAGCAGTCGCTCGAGCGGACCCTGAGCGTACAGTGCGAGGTCTGCGCTGGCACTGGAATGGTAAAGAGCCCGACGACGGTCTGCAACGAGATCTATACCGAACTGCGCAAGATGCAGCGTCATCTGGAGCGTGGGGACGTGCTGTTGCGGGTCAACCCTGAGGTGGTGAAGGCACTGAAGGCGAACAATGCCAAGTGGCTGAATGAACTGGAAGAGATGACGGGCAAGACGATCATCGTGAAGAGCGATCCGGCGCTGCATCCGGAGCAGTTCGACATTCACTAAGACGCAGTTCGGGTATTCACTCGAATTGCTGTTACAAATTACGCGGGGCCGGATTTCGATCCGGCCCATTTTCTTTGGTTACGCTCTTACTTGATTGCGAGTCGAAAAATTGTAAGCCGGGTCTGATCTCAATGGGGAAAGCTCTATCCCGCATCTTAAGCACAGAGATTATATCGCGATGGTTTCGCGCAGTCACGTTGTCATTCGTTTTCTGGGAAGGTTCTGTCTCGTGTTCTCACTGGCTACGATGTTCCTTGCTCCGCTCTACGGGCAAACACCAACGCAAACAGCATCCAGCACTGGGGATTCATCCAGTTCGGCTGATTATCGCTTCTTGCCTGATGACGACGGAATCGGAGGCCTGGCGCCGGCGCCGCCTCTGAACGCGGCGTCGGCGCCTCAATACGGAGGCACAAACGGCGCAAACCGCTCTGTATATCAGAGCCGGTGGGACCGGCTGGCTGTCGAGGCGGGCGGAGGATTCACGGCGCCACTGGGGAACTCGAGCGGGGATCTGACATGGGGCTGGAATTTCCGCGGCGGCCTCGGCTACAACGTCAACAAGAAGTTCGCCGTATTGGGCGAGTATGAGTTCGACCACAACAAGATTCCAGCAGCAATTCTGCAGCAAGTGGGCACGCCGGGCGGCAACGTGCATACCTGGTCGCTGACGCTCGACCCGGAGTGGAAGTACAAGACCGGCGGTAATTGGGGCGGATACATCATTGGCGGGGGCGGCTTTTATCGGCAGCTGACTTCGTTTACCGAGCCGGTGCTGGCGCAGGGAATCTATTGCAATTTCTTCTATTGCTTTCCGGTGTATTACGAGACCAACGCCGTGGTCAGCCACTATTCGAGCAACCAGGGCGGTTTGAATATTGGGACAGGGCTTACTTTTGGCAGCTGGAATCAGGCGAAGTTCTTTGCCGAGGCGCGCTATGAGTGGCTGGCTACACCGGGTCATTCGACGCAGATCGTTCCGGTGACCTTTGGCATTCGATGGTGAAGGCAGAGGAGTTGAGGCCGGTTAGAAACGATAGCCAGCTTCGTGCATCCGCAACAAACCGCCAGCCAACGCGGCGATGGGAGTGAGCACGATCAGCGCGAACTGGTAGGCGATTGGTTGTTGGCCGCGAAGCTGGAGGGCGGAGAGCCCGCTCAGCACGAGGACCACGATGGCAAGCATGAAGACATTGCGCAACGGATCGTCTTTTGCAACGATCGCGGTTACATATCCGCCTGAGGCTGCGAAGGCGGCGCTGTAAATGAGGTTCAAGAGCATATAGCGGCGTCGCGGATGGCCCGGATCGCCAACCAAGCGAGGGAAGGACTTCGTTATGGCCGCCGTTGCTACCGTCACAAGGACTGCCATCGTCGCGAAGCCAGCAAGAATGGCGAGAAACGAGCGTTCGATGGTTGCGAAGTGAAAGTGATTCATCGACACCCTACTTGCCCTTGCTCATTTCGGCTTCGACCTCTTCGGCGGAGTGGGGCAATGCCTTGGTGAGCTGATTGAGCTTTCCATCAGAATCGGCGTAGTAGATGTCCTCGATCCGCACGCCGATCTTCTCTTCAGGGATGTAGATTCCCGGCTCGATGGTAAAGACCATGTTCTTTTCGAGCGGCTTGGAGTAGTCGTAGGGATCATGCACGTCGATGCCGACGAGGTGCCCGATGCCGTGGATGAAGTACTTGCCGAGCGGCTCGCCGTGCAGGTCTTTGCCGTGCTCGTTCATATACTTCCAGGCGATGGTGTCGAGCGAGTCAGGATACTTGCGGGATGGATCGTTCTCATGCGACTTGCCAGCAACGAAGGCGGCTTCGGCAGCACGCTGTGCGCCGAGGACGATGTTGTAAATTTCACGTTGCCTGTCGGTGTAATGGCCGCTCACCGGCGGCGTACGCGTGATGTCGGAGGCGTACATGGAATATTCTCCGGCTGCATCGACGACTACGACATCTCCGTCCTTCATAGTGTTTTCGTTGCTGGAATAGTGAAGCACGGTCGAGTTCAAGCCTGAACCTACGATTGGGGGATAGGAGGGACGCTCGCATCCGCCATCGAGCATTTTCTCGATGAGCAGGCCCTCGATGGCGCGCTCGGAGACGCCCGGCTTGACTGCGTGGATCATGGCTAACTGGGCGGTGATGGAGGCGTCGGTTGCTTTGCGAATCAGCTCCACTTCGCCGGGATCTTTGACGGCGCGGAGTTCGGCGACAGGCTGGCGGGCGTCGGCGAATTCGGGTGCCTGGCCCTCGCCGAGGGTGATCGCGGTCCAGTTGAGAGCCGGCTTCGATTGCACGACGTCGGTCTGGCTCCAGATGCGATAGAGGGCGGCGCGATCTGTGGCGGCGAGTGTGCTGAGGATGATTGGTAGATCGGACATGGATTTGACTTCATCGACGCCGGTGATCTTCGGAGCATCGGCGGCGGTGGCATCGAGCTTGACACCGGTGTATCGCTCCATGCGGAGGTTGCGGATGGGCAGGAGCATGACTTCGCGATAGGGGCGCGCCGGAACCTGACCACGGGCATCAGCTGCGGACTCGATCAGTAGCGCCGCGCCGGGCTCGTTCCATCCGGTGAGGTAGTAGAAGTCTTCGTCCTGGCGGTATTCCTGATACTCGAGCGCAGGCTCGTTTGCGGCGAAGAGGATGGCGATGCCGCCGTTGAGTTTCTTGGCGAGAGCCTCGCGGCGGGCGTGGTAGATAGGGGTGGGCTGGCGCTCGAGGGCAAGGGAAGACAGCGAAACAAGTAGCAGTAAAGATGTAATCAAGGTCTTGCGCATTCTTAATTTCTCCTGGGTGCGTCAAAGAAATGACGGGAAACCATGAGGACTAAACTCCAACCGGAAACGGCTTCGGCGAAGATTCGTCGGTATTTGCACCGCCCAGACGAAAGCGTTCGAAGCGGCCCTGGAAGAGCGACATCAAGCCGGTGTACCAGTAGCCGACAACAAAGAGCAGCAGAAAGGGCACGGTGAAGTAGTTCTCGTTGACCAGCGTGTAATAAATGGTGGCGGCAAAGTAGCAGCCGATGAGCAGCTCGATCCAAGGGACGATGCCGAGACGTTTGCGGTACTTGGCGGCCTGCGATCTTTCGCCCTTCTTTTCGACACGGTATTTGGGCGTTCGCTTAAAGGCGCTCTTGATACCAAAGAGTGCCTCCAGGACGGCGCGTGTGTTGGTGATAGTGAGGCCGATGCCGAGCGACATGAGGAATGGCAGATAGAGGAAGGTCTTGAGCCAGGACTTGGGATAGAGCTCCTTCTGCGAGACCAGATAAAAGGTCGAGATTGAAAAAGTGGACGCCATGAAGAGCGGCATGTCGATGATCAACATCTGGAACCATCCCTGGTAGAAGCGGATGATCATGGCGGGCATGAGCAGCACCGAGAGCACGATCATGAGCGGATAGCTCAGGTTCGCAGTGAGATGGTAGAACGCCTCAAGCTTGGTGTGGAAGGGCTGCTTGCTGGCGAAGACCTGGGGCAGGATTTTCTTCGAGGTCTGGATGAGGCCTTTAGCCCACCGCGCCTGCTGTGTCTTGAAGGCGGTCATCTCGATGGGTAGCTCGGCCGGGCACTCGACATGGGGAAGATATTTGAACTTCCAGCCAGCGAGCTGGGCGCGGTAGCTGAGGTCGGTGTCTTCGGTGAGGGTGTCGTGCTGCCAGCCGCCCGCAGCTTCGATGGCGGTACGCCTCCACATACCGGCCGTTCCGTTGAAGTTGAAGAAGACGCCGGCGCGAGCGCGGCCCCCGTGTTCGAGAACAAAGTGGCCATCGAGCAGAATGCCCTCGATCTGGGTGAGGATGCTGTAGTCGCGGTTGAGGTGAGTCCAGCGGGTCTGCACCATGCCGATTTCCGGCTCGGCGAAGTGGTGGATGACCTTCATGAGCCAGTCTTCAGGAGGCACGAAGTCGGCGTCGAAGATGGCGACAAACTCGCCGGTGGTGGTCTTGAGCCCGGCGTCGAGCGCTCCGGCCTTGTAGCCATAGCGGTTAGAGCGATGGCTATAGACGATTGGATGGCCGAGGGCGCGATAGCGTTCGACGATCTCGGCGGCCACTTTGACGGTCTCATCAGTGGAGTCATCGAGGACCTGGATCTCGAGTTTGCCTGGCGGATATTCCATGCGGCAGCAGGCGTCGATGAGGCGGTCGATGACGAACTGCTCATTAAAGATGGGTAGCTGAATGGTGACCCGGGGCAGCTCGGCAAAGTGCGAGGGCGGCACGGTGGTCGCGTTCTTTTTGTGCTTGTAATACAGGTAGACGAGCTGGTAACGATGGATGCCGTAGAAAGCGAGCACGATCATCACCGTGAAATAGGGGATGAGGAGCAGCGTATCGAAGCTGTTCCACCGATAGAGATGTTCGAAGGTCTTGTCGCCGTAGTGGGTGCGGAGGTAGTGCTGCAAGCCGTGGGGAGCCGCGAGCCAAAGGGCCACGGTGCTCACGCCGTTCGCGAGGAAGTGAGGCAGCGATTGGGTTGCGACCGATGGGGCGAGGTGGAGCAGGGGCAAGCCTCCGCTAGAAACTAAGGTTGATTGTAAGGGATGCCGGGGTTATTCGAGGGATTCCAGGATGTCGAGCAGAGCGCGCGGAGAGACTATCGTTAGCGGACCACTTTCGTTGGGGAATGCCAACCCAAAATACCTTCCGAAGTGAACCTTGTCTCCTGTGACGAGATATTGAGCGCGGGCGGCCAGCGCACCGCACAAGATGGGTCGGTCTTTTTTCGGCAGGATGACACCTGGGGGCAACTCGTCTCCTTGAGTTGCGATAAGTTCTGTCTTTGCCAAGAGGCTTTCGAGCCGGCTTCGATGGGCCTCGCTCACCACATGGCGTCTTGCCTCTGCGGCGACGTAGTCCGAGCTGACGGGATAGAGCCGAACCTCCGTCCAGAAGCGGAGAAACGGATGAGGAAACTTGTACGAGGCTGAAAATAGAACATTGGCGTCGAGGAAGATGCGTTCCGGCTGCCCCATTTCTTTGCGGGTTCAGGCGGACTTGCGGGCGAGCGTCCGCTGAGCTAGCGCGTCCATGCGAGCGGTGAACTCCACGTTGGTGGGGAGGGTCTCGCGGACTTCTGGCCTGTCGGTTCCGGGAATGGCGGCGGGGTCGAGGCCCATCTGGCGAACCTCTTCGCAGGCCTCGTCGTAGCTTTCCTTGGTGATCGCGTTGTTGAGCAGGTAGCCGGCGATTTCTTCTTGCGTCCACTTTTCGATCACGGGGCGGAGGAAGATTCCGCCTTCGCGCTCTTCGAGGACGACCTCGTCGCCTCCCAGGAGGCCGAGGCGCTGGCGGAGGTCGGCGGGGAGTTCGATGGCTCCGGCTTGGGTGATGCGGGTGGTGGGCATTGGGCCAGTCCTCAATTTTTTAGCTTATCAGGGCAGCCGTGTTCACCTCAAAGCACCGGCGGCCGTCAGCGGGGTTCTTGCCTTGCGCTACCATACTGCCAGTGGCCGGAGGGTACATATTGCGTGTCAAATGGATCGTATACGCTATGACTCTATATCTTTCGCTTATTGCTAAAGGCCAGTCTCAAGACGGGAAATTCCTGACGGGCCTGAAACTGCACGAATATTGCGCATTCGTCGGCTCGGACCAAGCGAAGTTATCCGAGGAAGAGTACAGCCACGAAAATATATGCCTGTTCTACGTCTCGGGGGTTTTGGATGGATATCAGATCGGAGACAACGCGACCAAAATCTGCATTCCAGACGAGGCCAGCTTGGGCGAACTGTCTCTCGTAGTGTCGAAATACTTAAACCAGCATCCAGAGACACTCCATAATTCGCCGCAATATTTAGTAATTGACGCCTTGCACACTGCCTTCCCCTGCAAGGCAGCAACGCACAAATAGGACGCTACCCCACGGGGAGCGCCGTGCCCATGCCATGCCAAGGCTCCCCCCTTCTTGCTCGCCAGACGAAAAACTCATTCGCTTGTGAGCCGTTTGTGAATAGCCAGAGATCAGTGATCTCCTCGGGGAGGCTTGGTATCGTATTTGGCGGGTCGAACGCTGTAAGCGCGGATCCCTGCCTCGACCCGATGTATACGACGAGGTGCCGTTCAGTCGTCCCGGCTTTACCGAGCTTCTGTTGAATGTCAGGCTTCGAAGCCTCTGCTTCGCCCGCCGCGACTGCTGCTTGGGCGCCGACCGCGCCCGCGATGGCAGCAATGTTCATCAAGATTTTAGGTGGCTCACCGAGGTCGATCGTTCGAGCCCAGACGATGTTCAGGCCAACGCGAACATTTTGAACCGCATAAGGCCCGCCTTTGACACAGTGGAATTCGTCAATTTCAGCTTGCTCCAGTTCAGAAAGAAACTGGTCGATCTTACCTCTGACCGAATTGATTCGGGCGCCCATCGAGAAAAAGACGATCCAACTGTTCTTGCATCGGACGGTTGAGATTATCGAGCCGCCCCTACTTGGATTGCGGACTGCGAAAGCCGCCTCAATGTAGCGGCGCTCTATAGATGCAGTGACTTCCACGGCTGCGACTGCGCCATCGGGATAAGTGAGGTAGAAATCATGTTCTCCATTGGATTGGCTGACCCTATAGCCAAGAGTCGTTCCCGGCAGCGTCGCTTCAAGAATGAACTTCGCCATCCTTTCTGCATAATCCATTCGATCATCTGGTTGTGCTTGATCGATTCCACGCTGGCCCACGCCTGGCTCCTTGCTCACTAATTCAAAAACATCGTCCGATACAACGTATCTCTTTGCACCGGCTTAAACCCGGCGTCGCGGATGACGCGGCGTAGTTCTTCTTCGGTGGTGCAGTTGGAGGTTCCGGCGGCTTTGACTACGTTTTCTTCGAGCATCACCGAACCGACGTCGTTGCCGCCGAAGCGGAGGCCCATCTGCAGTACCTTGAACCCTTGAGTGACCCAGCTGGATTGCACGTTTTCGATGTTGTCGAGGTACATGCGGCTGATGGCGAGGGTCTTGAGGTACTCGACGGAGGTGGCCTCGTCCCAGCCGCGGCCGCCGAGGGCGGTGTTGCCGGGTTGGAAGCTCCAGGGGATGAAGGCGGTGAAGCCGCCGGTTTCTTCCTGGAGGTGGCGGACGACTTCGAAGTGGTTGACGCGGTGCTCCATGGTTTCGCCGACGCCGAACATCATGGTGGCGGTGGTGCGCATGCCGAGCGCGTGGGCGGTGCGGTGGACGCTGACCCAGTCTTCGGTGCGGCACTTGAGGCGGGCGATGCGGTGGCGGACTTCGTCGTCGAGGATCTCGGCGCCGCCGCCGGGGATGGAGTCGAGGCCGGCGTCGCGGAGGCGCGTGATGGTGTCGTGGAGGGAGAGCTCGGAGTACTCGGCGATGGCGAGGATCTCGGAGGCGGAGAGGCAGTGCAGCCAGATCTGACGGGAAGCGCTGCTTGATGCCGGTGAAGAGGCGCTCGAACCAGTCGATCTTGAGGTCGGGGTGGATGCCGCCCTGCATCAGGACGCCGGTGCCGCCCATCTCGACGGTCTCGCGGATCTTGTCGTAGATGGTGTCGAAGTCGAGGATGTAGCCTTCGGCGGCGAGCTTGCCCTTGAGCGGCCGGTAGAAGGCGCAGAAGGTGCAGTACTCGGTGCAGAAGTTGGTGTAGTTGATGTTGCGGTCGATGATGTAGCTGACGACGCCTTCGGGGTGGAGGCGGCGGCGGACGGCGTCGGCTTCCATGCCGATGCCGATGAGGTCGTCGGAGGCGAAGCAGTCGAGAGCTTGCTGGCGGGTGATCGGCATGGTTTTATTCTACGAGTGTGGGGTGCGGGCTGCTAGCTTGTTGTTCGTTGGCCGGATGTTTTCGAGGCTTTTGTTTGGGCGAGTGTTCCCAAACGGGTGCGTCTGTATTTGCGGTCAATCGAGCATTCGGTGGTAGTACCAGAAATGCTCTTCTTTTGCGTAGCCGAGGCGCTGGTAGAGGGACTGGGCTTTCTTGTTGTTGTGCGCGGTGGCGAGGGTTAGGCGTTCGGCGCCGGTTTCGCGGGCGAAGTTTTCTGCGTGGCGCATGAGTGCTGAGGCGACTCCGCGGCGCCGGCCGCTGGGGGCGACGTAGAGGTCCTCGAGGAGCCAGATCGGACGCATGGCGACGGTATTGATCGAGGGCATCAGGTGGACGAAGCCCAGGGCTGGCCTGCCCTCAGTCTCGCGGGCGAGGAAGAATCGGGTGTGGCCGTGGGCGACGAGTCCGCGGACGAAGGCCTCCGATTCTGCGGACATCGAAACGGCTTTATAAAAGACGCGGTAGGCGTCGAAGAGGCCGGCAAGCTCGGTGACGTCGGCGGCAACTGCGAGGTCGATCCTGTAATCTACGCTCTCCGTCACGCTGCCTCCTGTCATTTATCGCAAGCAACTACTATGCGCCGGATTACTTATTTTTATCGGCGCATTGTCTCCTCATGTTAAGGCTAGAGTGGGCATCGCTGCGCCGGACCAACTTTACCTTGACACGAAAACTCACTTTCACTACTGTGAACTAAATCGTAACCAGCACGCAGGTTTACCATTGCGAGGCGTCGCAGTCGGTTCCGCCTTTCCGCTCGGGAAAGACACAGCATGGTTTCATTTCTCTTGGTCGATTCTTCGTATTGCTCTGGAGGCAGTAAGTCATGCAATTCTCCCCAGGATCCCCGGCTGGCTATAGCCGTTTCCGCGCATTTCTCCCCGCTGTGCGCTCATTACCCTCGCCATCCTGATCTTCATTTCCTTCACATCACAGGCCGACGCACAATCTACCGGCGGGCGTGTGCTTGGCCGAGTGCTTGACTCGACCGACGCGGTGGTGCCGGACGTCACTCTCAATCTGATCAACGACGCCTCGGGCGCAAAGCTGACGGGAAAGTCCTCCGGTTCCGGCGATTACATCTTTCCCGCCGTCCCGGTCGGTACTTACCATCTGGAAGCGCAGGGGCAGGGATTTCAGAATTTTGTCGCGAACGGCATTCTGGTCAACCTGAACGCGACTGTAACCTACGATGTAAAGCTGACGGTCGGCGCGAACACCGAGGCCATTCAGGTCACAGCGGAGGCCCCGCTGGTAGACACGACGACGACCCAACTCGGCGCGGTGATCGGCGAGCGAGCGGTTTCGACTCTGCCCTTGAATAGCCGCGACACCTACCAACTGCTGCAACTGCAGCCCGGCGTGCAGGGGGTTGGCGGCTCGGATCTTTTCTACGGCAGCGACAAGGCTGGGGCAGTGTCAGTCAACGGCGGCCGCGGCCGCTCCAACAATTTCAGCGTGAACGGTGGCGACGGCAATGACCTGTTCGTGAACTCGCCAGGAATCGAGCCATCGCCCGATGCGGTGCAGGAGTTTCGGGTCATTACAAACACCTTCGACGCGGAGTATGGGCGCAATTCCGGCGCAGTGATTAATGTGGTCACAAAATCGGGAACGAACCAGTTTCATGGCAGCATCTATGACTACGTTCGCAACTCGGTCTTCGACGCCAAGGGCTACTTCAACCTGACGACGCCCGACGATACGCAGAACCAGTACGGCGCCACTATCGGCGGCCCAATCCGGAAGGACAAGACGTTCTTCTTTGTCTCCTATAGTGGAAAGCAACTGGTCCAGGGCATAGCAGGGGACAAGACGCGCGTTCCGACGCTGGCCGAGCGTCAGGGGCAGTATGCGGGCTTTGCGGGCACGCTGAACGATCTTACGGTCGCGAATATCCTGCAGACGCGTCCCGGTTGCGCTGCTGCGATTGCTAACGAGGGTGGCGTTCTTCCTTCCGTCGATCCTGCAGCTTTCGTGGCGACGCCATGGGCCAGCGTTTTTCCCAATACGATTCCGGTCGCGTGCCAAGACCCTGTGGCAGCCAACCTAGTCCAGAACTATGTTCCGCTGCCTAACGTCGGCGGCCTCTACTACCAGGCTTCTCCCAATCAGCACAGCCGGGAAAACCAGGGGACGGTGCGAATCGATCACACCTTCAACGACCACAACACCTTCACCGGTTACTATTACGTCGACGACGGATTTGACGAGAATCCCTTTACTCGCTTTCAGGCGGTGACGACAAACCTGCTGCCCGGGTTTGGCAGCAACAACGCGCAGCGCAATCAGCAGATCAATCTTTCTGACACCTGGACGATCAGCCCCACGACCCAGAACGAAGCGAGGATCACCTACTATCGCGAGGGCCAACTGACCTTTCTCGCCTTCCAGCGCACAGGGTTGGTGACCGATTCGTGTACCGGAGCAGCGGCCCAGTTCTGCTTCAACGGCAACCCGGATACTTCGCTGATTGACGACAATGGCAACCCGATCGCGACACCGAACGCGAAGTTAGGCATTACTCCGGGATTGCCGGCCAACCGTGAAGGCGTTCCGTATATCGACGTAAGCGGCGGTTTCACGATCGGGAACGACTCAGAAGGCTCATTGCCCCAGGTCGGAAACACTTACTCTTTCACCGATAACTATTCAAAGGTTGTCGGCAGGCATAGCTTGAAGTTTGGCGGCGACTTTCGCATTCAGCATTTTGACCAGACGCTCTATTACAACGTGAACGGGTATTACTCCTACAGCGGAGGCGGTTCCAACGACCTTCAGGCGACCGACTCAACAGGCGCGAGTTCGCTTTTCCCGAACTATCTTCTCGGCCTTCCCGACAATTACTCGCAAGGCTCTCCGCAAACGGAGAATATACGCGCCAATGCGCTCTATCTCTTTGCGCAGGACAGTTTCAAAGTCAAGCCGAACGTGACTTTGAACTACGGCTTGCGTTGGGAGCTGAACGAGCCGCTGGCCGATGCCGCGCAGCGAGTGCAGACGTTTCGCCCGGGGCAGGCTACGCAGATATTCCCCTGTGAACTCAATGCCGAAAATACGGCGACGATCGGAGGCGGTACTTCGGCTTGCGGGCCGGGCAGCCCCAACGAGGCATATTTTCCGCTAGGACTCGTGGTGCCCGGTGACAAAGGCGTGCCCAAGGGACTTACGGCGACTTACTACAAGGCATGGGCCCCGCGTATCGGCATGGCATGGAGTCCGGCCCGCTTCAACAATAAGATGGTAATTCGCGGCGGCTTCGGGCTCTTTTATAATCCGATCGAGCAGCTGGTGCTGGAGCAGTTCCAGGGCGAACCGCCATTCGGCGGCAGCAGCTCCGTCGGCGAAGGTTTGTTTCAGACACCGTTTGTCAGCCAGTCCGGCTCCATCAGCCCAAACGCCTTCAACGGATTTCTAAATCCGGCGCGCGGTTCGGCGGTGGACTGGTCGGTCTTTCGGCCGATAGTGCTTTATGGCGAATTGCAGCCGAACCTGAGGACGCAGTATACCGAACAGTACAACCTGCAGGTACAACAGCAGTTTGGGAATAACTTCGTATATACGCTGGGCTATGTGGGCTCGCAGGGGCATAGGTTGCTCGCGACTTACGATCTTAATCACGGCAACCCACAAAGCTGCCTGGATCTGATCGCGACGTCCGCATATAACAATGATTCGAGTTATAGTTGCGGGCCGTATTCCGAGGACGCCCAGTACATCATTCCGGCCGGCGAGACGATCGCGCCGCAGGGCCTACACCTACCTTATGGCCCCACTCCCTTCATCGCCGGCGGGACGACCCTCGCCGCGCCGATCAACCTGGTCGGGTTGCGGCAGTACTCCTCGCCGTATTGCAATCCGATCGACGGAAGTAACTGCCCGGCTGATGGCATCCCGGTGTTCTCCAGCATCTTTGCCCAGGATGTGGTCGCAAACTCCAACTACAACTCTCTGCAGGCGTCGATTGAAAAGCGCTTCTCGCAGGGATTCCAATTCCTCGGGGCCTATACGTGGAGCAAATCGATCGACAACGCATCGAGCTTCGAGCAGAGTCTCGATCCGAATGATTTCAGCCGCAGCCGCGCGTTGTCGCTCTATGGCGCGACCAATCGCTTCGTCTTCAGCGGAGTCTGGGACCTCCCGGTGCCGAAGTACAGCGGCGCGCTGGGTGTGGTTGCCGACGGCTGGACGGTTTCAACGATCGTCGCCTTCCAGGACGGATTCCCGATCCGCATGCAGTCGAACCTCGATCAGGAGTTGCAGGGCAGCGGCGACTTTGAAAACCCCGGCAAGCCGGACATCGTGGCGCCGTTTACCCACCAGAACCCGAGGTCGAACGGGGGCTACTACTTCAACCCAAACATTTTTGCGGTTGCTCCGCTGGGCAGCCTGGGGTCGGCTTCGCGCAGCCAGTGCTGCGGACCGGGAATCGACAACACCGATCTCGCTTTCCAAAAGCTCACACCGCTGGGAGAGACCAAGAGCCTGGAGTTCACTTTCCAGACTTTTAACATCTTCAACCACACCCAGTTCCTGAACCCAGACGGGCAGATTGGCGATGGAGCCCTGTTTGGGCAGGTGACGCGCGCGCGTCCTCCGCGTCAGATCCAATTCGCAATTCGCTTCAGGATGTAAGATTAGGAACGATAAACAGACCGGATTTCCGCTGCAAGATACCGGCGGAAGTCCGGTTTTGATTTTGTTTTCAGGAAGAGATTATGAGCACTGCAGTTGTGGCCCCGACCAAAGTTCCGAACTACATCAATGGGGAGTGGGTCGATTCCACCGCCTCCGAATGGATTCACGTCGTCAATCCGGCGACAGGCGATGCGATAGCAAGCGTCCCTATGGCCACCAGCGCTGAAGTGGCCGCTGCGGTAGAAGCGGCTGCCGCGGCTTTTCCGGCTTGGCGCAGAACGCCGCCGGCAGACCGTATCCAGCCGCTTTTCAAGCTGAAGTTCTTGCTTGAAGAACACATCGAAGAGATTGCGCGCATCATCTCGACGGAGAACGGCAAGACCTTTACCGAGGCCAAGGCGGAGATGCGCCGGGCGATCGAGAACGTCGAGGTTGCCTGCGGCATTCCGATGATGATGCAGGGCTACAACCTTGAGGACGTGGCTCGCGGCATTGACGAGATGATGATCCGGCAGCCGCTGGGTGTGGTTGCTGCGATTACGCCGTCGAACTTTCCGGGGATGATTCCGTTCTGGTTCCTGCCCTACGCGATTGCGACGGGAAACACCTTCATCCTGAAGCCATCGGAGCGGGTTCCGCTGACGATGAAGTATATCTTTGAGTTGCTGGAGAAGACCGGGCTGCCTGCCGGTGTCGTGAACCTCGTCAATGGCGGACGCGAGTCGGTCGATGCGCTGATCGATCATCCGAAAGTGCGCGCGATCAGCTTTGTGGGTTCGACGGCGGTGGCGCGAGCGGTCTATGCACGCGCCGGCGCGAATGGCAAGCGGGCGCAGTGCCAGGGGGGCGCGAAGAACCATGTGATTGTGCTTCCCGATGCGGACATGAAGATGGCGACGCAGATCGTTACTGACAGCGCTTTTGGCTGCGCGGGGCAGCGGTGCTTGGCTGTCTCGGTTGCGGTGACGATTGGCGAGGCGCAGAAGACTTTTCGGGATGCGATTGCCGAATCTGCCTCGAAACTCATGGTTGGCAATGGGCTGGATGAAGGCGTGCAGATGGGGCCGGTTATTTCGGCGCAGAGTAAGTCTCGGATTGAGTCGCTGATTGGCGTTGGCGAGAAAGACGGCGCGAAGGTATTGCTGGACGGGCGTGGCACGAAGGTCCCGAAGTATGAGGCTGGGTCGTTTCTCACGCCGACGCTGCTCGATGGGCTTCCTGCCGACAGCGAGCTGACGCATACCGAGATCTTTGGGCCGGTGTTGAGCCTGGTCCATGCCGACTCGATGGATGAGGCGATCGCGTTTCTGGAGCGGAGCCCTTATGGGAACCAGGCTTCGCTGTTTACCTCAAGCGGCGCGGCGGCGCGGCGCTTTCGCTACGAGGCTCCGGCAGGGAACATTGGGATCAACATCGGTGTCGCCGCTCCGATGGCTTACTTTCCGTTTAGCGGATGGAAGGACAGCTTTTTCGGCATCATGCATGCGCAGGGTCGGGATGCGATTGAGTTTTATACCGAGAAGAAGATTGTGGTGGAACGGTGGGTGGAGACGCATTCGCGAAAGTTTTGAACTGGCGTACTTCTGAGTCTCAACCGCGAAAGCTGACAACCTGAAAGCTACCTGGCGTTGCCGAATTCAGCGCTTCTGCTACAGGATTTGGATTCGGTTTGATTACGTTCCAATCCGTGTTTTCAAGCACGATTAGAGCGAGCTTCCTACCTGCGAGGTTTTGCTGGCAGGAGATGTTCTTATCTCCGGTCACGATGACTGCGAAACCACTTTCTTCGGCGGCTCTGAGCAGTTCTCCATTTTCGAGTGTTGCCCAGCCCATTTCGTCGGCTGTGTATACATCGTGGCCGATGAGCGATCGGCGCAGCTTGTGAGGTACATTGTGATCGAAGAGAACCTTCACAGCCGAATATGTTTTTCTTGCCTAGCCGCGTAGCTCAACAGCTGCCGGATCGTCGATTCGGGAATCGCAAAATTTTCTGAGATTTCTTCGATGGGCGAACCGCCTACATAGTTGATTACGATTGTGTCCGCTGGCACTCGTGTTTCCTTGAGTATCGGCACCCCACTGACTTTGTGCGGCTTCACCTCGACCAGCGAGCAGTTGGACCAGTCGATGATTACGGACTCTTGTAGCTGTTCCATAGCATCAGGATATACCTACGCTTAGCGCAAGCGGTAGCATCCGAGCTAAGATTGCGTTATGGGTTTGCTGACAGGCCGTAGGCTCCTCTTTAGACGGAAATCCAAGATCAAGCTCTCGAACGAGGCTGAAAGGGCCACGACCGTGCCGCTTGATCGTCCTCTCTCTGCGGAGGAACGATCGATCGCCGAGTGGCTTTTGCATAACGCCAGCAAGCATGGAGCGTCATATCTTCCTCAACTTGAGGCAGCACGCATCACAGGCCAATGTTCTTGCGGATGTCCGACTGTAGACCTAAAGATTTCGTCCGAAACGTTACGGGCTGAACCAGTAGACAATCCCGTCGGTGACGCAACTGGTGAAGTCAACGGGAAAATGGTTGGCGTCATGCTTCTTCAAAGCGGTGGTTATCTGACTTGCCTTGAAGTCTACGATTTAAGCGACATAGAACGACCTTATGGCCTTCCTGATATGAAATCACTTAGGGCCTTCGGATAGACAGTTGAATGGCCTGTCGTTGGACATCACTTTATTGCTTAGCAGCGGCCATCAGTCCCATTTCACTCGCCGCGTACTCCAAGCCGTCCTCAATCACATTCATCGCCTCACTAAACTCTTCATCGCTGATTGTTAGCGGCATGAGGATGCGGATTACGTTGTCGTGGGTTCCGGCGCCGAGGAGGAGGACTCCGTGTTTGAGTGCGTATTGGATGACCTTTTTGGCTGCGGCTGCGCTTGGCTCGGATGGGTGGCCGGGTTGGCTGAATTCGATGGCTTGCATGGCTCCGAGGCCGCGGACGTCTGAGATGAAGTCGTACTCCTTCTGCCACGCCAAGGCCCGCTGGCGGAAGTGCTTGCCTAACTCGTTGGCGCGGCGAAGGAGATGGCCGTCGGCGAACTCTTCGATGAACGCGAGCGCGGCGGCGCAGGAGGCGGGGTTTCCGCCGAAGGTTCCGCCGAGGCCGCCGGGGCCGGGGGCGTCCATGATCTCGGCGCGGCCGGTGATGGCGGCGAGCGGGAGTCCGCCGCCGAGGGACTTGGCGGTGAGGATGAGGTCGGGCTCGATGGCGAATTGCTCGGAGGCGAAGAGGGTTCCGGTACGGCCGAAGCCGGTCTGGACCTCGTCGGCGACGAAGACGATGCCGTGCTTCTTGCAGGTGGCGTCGAGGACCTCGAGGAAGCCCGCTGGCGGGACGACGAATCCGCCCTCGCCGAGGACAGGCTCGATGATGACGGCGGCAACGTGGTCGGCGGCGACGACTCGGGCGAAGATGTCCGAGAGCATGCGCTCGAAGTAGGCTGCGTCAGGGACGGCGGTGGAGCGCTCGCGCGCTGGCACGCCGTAGGGGATGCGGTAGACGTCGTTGATGAAGGGGCCGAAGCCGGACTTGTACGGATGGGTTTTGCTGGTGAGCGAGAGGCCCATCATGGTGCGGCCGTGGAAGCCGTCTTCGAAGCAGATCACGGCGGAGCGGCCAGTGTGGCTGCGGGCGATCTTGACGGCGTTCTCGACGGCCTCGGCGCCGGAGTTGACGAAGAAGGTCTTCTTGGGGAAGTTACCGGGAGTTAGCTGGTTGAGCTTTTCGGCGAGCTCGACGTAGTTCTCGTATCCGGTGACCTGGAAGCACATGTGCAGGAAGGCGTCGAGCTGGCGGCGGATGGCGGCGACGACGCGGGGGTTGCGATGGCCGACGTTGATGCAGCCGATGCCTCCGCAGAGGTCGATGAAGCGGTTTCCGTCGAGGTCTTCAAAGGTCGCGCCCTCGGCGGAGCGGATGAAGATGGGGGTGCCGGCGTAGACTCCGCGGGGGATGGCGGCGGCGCGGCGGTCGAGCCAGGCTTTGGACTTGGGGCCGGGGAGTTCGGTGGTGATTTTGATGGCGGGCATGGTAGCTTTCCTATGCTCGCATTGTAAATCTTCTGGGTGGACCCCCCTATCCGGTAAGTTACTTCTTTTCAGCGGCTTGACGCGTTTGACCGCAAAGTGTTCATTTTATTGCGGTTGGGGTCAGGGTATTGATGTTATTGGGGATCGCGGTGGGGCGCTCGCGCGCCTGACTGCGATCTTTGATTTGCTAACCCATATTTCCAGTTTACCAATTTGAACCCATTCACTACGCCAAGTTAGCCTAAGTTTCTTATCAATGGAATGAGGGAGTTACAAAGTATTTTCGGATGGGGGTATTGACAGATTTTGAGCGACTCTTATTTTCGTAGTTGGCGCGAGCTGCCGATGCGCTTTTTAATCTCGAAACTGACACCTGTGTGCCCGCGTTCTTCAGAGGCGCTCTCCCGGTAGACTAAGAGAAGAGGGCTGGCTTGGGTTTGCTGCGCAAAATTGGCACGACGCTCGAAATGATCAAGTGGGAGCACTCGATTTTTGTGCTCCCCTTTGCCATGATCGGCGCGATGCTGGCAGCTGGCGGCCGGCCGCCAGCGAGCAAACTGCTCTGGATCATCGTGTGCATGGTGAGCGCGCGCTCGGCGGCGATGGCCTTCAATCGCTGGGCCGATGCCGACATCGACGCGGCGAATCCTCGCACGGCAAGCCGCGCTATTCCCGCAGGATTGCTTAGCCGGGGTTTTGTGGGTGGGTTTACGGTCGCGATGGCGGCAATTTTCGTGCTGGCCGCCTCGCGGCTGAACCACGTCACGCTGCTGCTCTCTCCGGTTGCGCTGGCGATCGTGCTTACTTATTCGTATACGAAGCGGTTCACCCGCTGGTCGCATCTTTTTCTCGGGCTGGCGATGGGCACGGCTCCTTCGGCGGCGTGGGTTGCGGTGCGCGGCTCGTTCGATCTCCGGATTCTACTGCTGACTGCGGCGGTGCTTTTCTGGGGCGCAGGCTTTGACGTGCTCTACGCCTGCCAGGATGTTGAGCACGATCGCAGAGTGGGGCTGAACAGCATTCCGGCGGCGATTGGCATTCCCGCCGCTTTTTGGGTTTCAAACGCCATGCATGCCGCGGCGCTGGTATTTCTGGCGGTGCTGGTGAAGGTGTTCGCGCTGGGGACGGCGGCGTGGGTGGGAATTGCAGTCGTGGGCGGTCTGCTGCTCTATGAACATCTGATCGTCTCGCCGCGTGATCTGCGCCGGCTGAATGCGGCGTTCTTCACGATGAACGGCGTGATCGCGATTCTGTTCTTCGCCTTTGTGGCGACCGATTTGCTTTGGCGGCGGTGATCTCGTGGAGATTCGAGGGGCCGTTGAGTCGGACTTCGCAGCGATGTGGCCGATCTTTGAGGCCATTGTTGCCGATGGAACCACTTACGTCTTTGCCGCTGAGACCAGCTATGCGGAGGGGCGTGCCTTCTGGTTTAGTCCCGGGAGTCCTTCCTTCGTCGCGGAAGAGGAAGGAATGATTCTCGGCATGTACAAGTTCTCCGCTAACCATCGCGACCGCGGTTCTCATGTGGCGAATGCCGCTTTCATGGTCGATCCGAGCTACAGCGGTAAAGGCGTCGGGCGAGCGATGGGTCTGCATTGCCTGCGCGAGGCGAAGCGAGCCGGCTTTCGCGCCATGCAATTCAACATCGTGGTAAGTACAAATGAGGCTGCAGTTTCGCTTTGGAAGAGATTGGGTTTTTCAATTGTGGGAACACTACCGGAAGCGTTCCTGCATCGGGAACTGGGCTACGTCGATGCCTATGTGATGTATCGCTCGCTCGATGACATTGAGGGATAGTCCGGCCTACGTTTAAAGCGCAATCGCCTTTTCGCCCCAGACCTGGAATTCGCGGTGCTTGTGCTTTTCCGCGAGAGCGGGGAGTTCGCCGCTCGCGACTTTCCGCACATGCTCAAAGATCCTCGTGCCGCATTCCTCGATAGATTCAGTGCCGTTGATAACGCTTCCGGCGGAGAGGTCGATGTCGGAGCTCATGCGCTTGAAAGTCTTGTCATTCGAGGCCAACTTGATGACGGGAGCGATCGCGTTCCCGATGGTTGTCCCGTTGCCGGTGGTGAAAACGACGACCGTCGCTCCAGCTGCGACTAGTCCTGGCGTGGATTCCTGGTCGTAGCCGGGACCCTGCATCAGTTGCAAGCCGCGTCCTTTGGCCGGCTCGGCGTAGTCGGTGACGCCTTCGATGCGTGTCGTTCCACCCTTGGCGATGGCTCCGAGACTCTTAATCGCGATATTGAGCAGGCCGCCGGCGACGTTGCCGGGGCTGGGATTCTCGTTCAGGACTGCGCCAGCAGTTGCCGCGTAATCCTTATACCAATCGACCATCTCGTAGACGGCGTGCGCTGTCGCGGCGTCTTTGGCGCGAGCAGCGAGCACGTGTTCGGCGCCGCAGAACTCCGGCACCTCGGTCATCAGAACGGTCCCATGAGAGCGGACGAGCAGGTCTGCGGCGTAGCCGAGACTGGGGTTTGCCGAGAGGCCGGAGAGGCCATCGGAGCTGCCGCATTTGACTCCCAGGATGAGCTCGCTGATGGGGAAGGGCTCGCGCTGCGCCAGGTTGACGACTGGCAGCATCTCTTCGACTGCCTTGAGGCCGCGCTGGATGGTATCCGCTGTACCACCCGACTCCTGGATGCCGATGCGCACCAGCGGCTTTTGCAGAGCTCTGGTGCGCTCGATCAGGAATTTCTCCATGATGTGGAGGTTGGTCTTCTCGCAGCCGAGGTCGAGCATGACCACGCCACCGACGTTGGGATGGGCGGCGTAGTTGGCGAGGGTGCGCATCAGCACGGTGAGGTTTTCGCCGGACTGGCAGCCGCAGCCTTTGTTATGCGGGATGGCGGTCACGCCGTCGACGTTCGGGTATTTGGCTGCGCCGAAATGTTGGAACTCGGCCAGCATAGAGATCTGCAGCGCCTCGTGGCTGGCGCACATGCTGGTGGGCGCGATGAGAACAAAATTGCGGGTGCCGACACGGCCGTCGGCCCGGCGATAGCCGAGGAAGCTTGTCAACGCAGCGGCAGGTAAGTAATCGGGCGGGGGGACGGACTGGCGCTCGTCAACGTCGCGAACGACGGGGACTTCGCTGCTCATGTTTGCCGGAGTCACTGCCTCGCCCAATGCGATGCCGCAGGAGGTCCCGATCGGCTGTGCGTACTGCCGGACAAATTCCCCTGCTGGAATCACGGCGGTTGCGAAGCGATGGCCGGGAGTTACTTCACCCTGGACGAGGACCACGCGACCGTCGGCAAGCTGAACCTGCTGGCCGTCGCTGATCGGCTGCTTCGCAACGGCAACATTGTCGCGGGGATTGACGATAATGGCGAGATCGCCAAGCGGCGCAATAGGCAAATCGAGTGTCGGCATGAAGGCCCCAAGTTAGATTGGAGGACGGACACGGCAGAAGTACCGGCCTTTACTCCCAGCTCGTATGATATTCCTGCACGGCCTGACATTTATGCTCGCCGATTTGGCGATGCCCTGAGAAAGAGGAGAAATGGGATTCGAGAAAACGGGATTGAGCCTGGAAGGGAAGAGCGCCGTCATCGTGGGGGGCACCTCGGGGATCGGCAAGGCGCTCTCGCTTGGACTGGCCAACGCCGGGGCAGATGTAGCGGCAAGTTCACGGCGACAGGAGCAGGTCGATGAGACGGCGGCGCAGATTGAAGCGATCGGGAAGCGGAGCCTGCGCGTGACATCGGATGTGGCCGACCGCGCTTCGCTGGAAGGCCTGCTCGCGGCCTCGATCAAGGCCTTTGGGAAAGTCGACATATTGATCAATTGTGCCGGCATGATCAAGCGCGCTCCCACCATCGATTTCCCCGAGGATGTGTGGGACGCAATCATGGAGACCAACCTGACCGGCACTCTCCGGGGGTGCCAGGTGTTTGGCAGGCACATGCTGGAGCGCGGCTACGGACGCATCATCAACATAGCCTCGCTGAATAGCTTTGTCGCGCTCAACGAAGTAGCCGCTTATGCCGCAAGCAAGGCTGCCGTGGCATCACTGACAAAGTCTCTTGCGGTGGAATGGTCGAAGCATGGGGTAAATGTGAATGCCATTGCTCCGGGGGTCTTCCGAACGCCACTTAACTCTGGTCTGCTCGACGGAACCGAGCGCGGCAAGGAACTGAAGCTGAGGACGCCGATCGGCCGCTTCGGCGCGGTCGAAGAGGTGGCCGGAGCCGCCATTTTTTTGGCTTCCGATGCCGCTTCTTACACTAACGGCGAAGTGTTGGTCGTGGATGGCGGGTTCCTTGCCAGCGGCGTGAATCAATAGCGTCGTCAATGTATGATGAGTGCCGCATTCCGAAAGAAAGTAAGGTAAGCCATGTCCGATGTCTCCGTGCAGTCAATCCGCCGCGGTCTCGTGTGCGCGGCGATTTCATCCGCTTTTCTGATGCTCGCTTCCTGCAGTAAGCCGGCTACTCCTCCAGCGGCTGAGGCAGCAAAAGAGAAGGCCGCAGCCCCTGCAGCCGCGGCGGTCGACGAAGGCCCCGAGACGCCGACCGGGGTATCGTTGCCGCTTAGCTTCGGACGCCGTACTGGCGACCTCGACGATATGGCGAAGCATCGCAATATTCGCGCGCTGGTAATCCTCAACCCGG
The DNA here is from genome assembly GCA_963790505.1 of uncultured Acidobacteriaceae bacterium. GTDB lineage: Bacteria > Acidobacteriota > Terriglobia > Terriglobales > Acidobacteriaceae > Acidisarcina. The sequence goes on from CAWBOT010000005.1 coordinate 624,803, forward strand.
TCGGCTTTTTCTATGACAAGGGGCATCCGCGGGGGGCGATGTACGAGGCGCTGGAAGAGTTCCAGAAGTTCGTTAACCAGAAGCTGAAGACGGGCACGCTGAAGGTCACGGTGACTTTCATCCCGGTGCGGCCCGATCAGATTGAAGCGGCGCTGAACGCAGGTGTGGGCGACCTGGTCGCCTATGGGCTGATTGTGACACCGGAGCGGGAAAAGCGGGTGGCGTTCTCGACGCCGATCATGAGCAATGTTTCTCAAATCGTGGTCACCGGGCCGAACTCCGGCGCGGTCGCGACACTTGCGGACCTGGGCGGCAAAGAGGTGTATGCGAACCCGCTCGGCACCGCTTACGACAACCTGTTGAAGGCCAACGAGGAGCTCAAGAAGGAAGGGAAGACGCCGATGGTCGTCCAGGCGGCGGACAAGAACCTGACTGATGACGATCTAGTGCAGATGGTGAATGCAGGGTTGATTCCCGCAACTGTGACCACAAATACACGGGCCACTCTTTGGGCCAAGGTGCTCGACCACATTCAGCCTCACCCGGATATTGTGATTGCCAGCGGCGCTCAAATGGCCTGGGCGATGCGGAAAAACAATCCGCAGTTTAAGCAGCTGGTCGACGAGTTTATCTCCTCCCACGCCGTCGGAACATCTTTCGGCAATACAGTGCTGCAGCGTTACCTGAAGAATGCAAAGTGGGTCACGGATTCAACTTCGGGTGAGGAGATGAAGAAGTTCCAGGCGAACATTGCGCTCTTCCAGAAATATGCCGGAGAGTATGACTTCGATTACCTGATGATTGCCGCACAGGGGTATCAGGAATCGCTGCTCGATCAGAGCCGGAAAAATCCCAGCGGCGCAGTAGGAATCATGCAGGTGATCCCCAAGTACGCGGCCGCCCCTCCCATCAGCGTTCCCAACGTCAGCACCGCCGACGGGAACATCCACGCCGGAGTAAAGATGCTCCGCAATATCGAAGACAAGTATTTCAACGACCCCAAGATCGATCGATTGAATAAGACGCTGTTTATCTTTGCCGGGTATAACGCGGGGCCGAATCGGATTGCGAGGTTGCGCAAGGAGGCGGCCGATGAAGGCCTCGACCCCAATGTATGGTTCAACAATGTCGAAATGGTTGCGGCCAAGGACATTGGCCAAGAGACGGTCACTTACGTAGCAAATATCTACAAATATTATGTCGCCTACAAGCTGGCGGCGGCGGATGCGGCGACGCGGCAAAAGGCCACCGGGCTGCCACCTAAATAGCCTGGCTCGATTTTCGAGATTTCGGAAGACCTAGCCCACGCAAAAACCCCCTGCCAAGGGCAAGGGGTTTTCCGTGCTGCAAGGGAGACGGTCGAGCTATTTGTGGCGATCAATCACTGCATTGGCATTGTGCCGCGCGGCGTCGGTATGCTCGACCACATTCGCGCGTGCGTTGTTGGCGCGCTCTTCCGCAGCCAGACGGCTCTCCTCAGCGTTATGCCGAACCGCATCCTTTGCATTGCCCCAGACTTCCTTCGCGGAGCCCTTCACCTGGTCCACAACGCCATCGTTCGCGAGGCGCTGATTGCCAATGGCCTCGCCGACTCCCTGCTTTACTTTGCCCGCTACCTGTTCGAATTTTCCACTTACCTGATCCGTATTCATAAGGAAATCCCTTCTACGACGAATGTTGTACTACTGGGCGCTCGCTCCTAATAACTGAAAGAGAGCACCCGTTGGTTGGCGTTAGACTACTGTTCGCCTGCCGCCGATTAACTGGATCAGCAAGACCACGAGGGCCAGCACCAACAATATGTGGATATAGGCTCCGACCGCATGGAAGCTCACCAACCCGACCAGCCACAGAACCAGCAAAACTACGAAAATCGTCCAAAGCATTTCGTTCTCCCTTGCATCCGTCAGATCGTTACACTTCTAATAGGTTGCGCAGGTGGCGATGAAGGTTGCCGTTCTCAACCAAGAAAATCGGAGTTCGGTACTGCCGATGCGCATTGCCATCCAGGGCGAGTTAGGTTCCTTCAGTCATGAAGCCGCACTGCGCATGGCGCAGGCGTTGGACGCCGAGACTGCTGACGCTACCAGAGTGATTCCGTGTGCGATCTCGGCGGATGTATTCCGGGCGCTCGCCGAGGGCGGGGTCGATGCCGCGGTGATTCCGATCGAGAACTCACTCGCGGGCCCAGTGGCGGAGCACTATGATCTCCTGCTCGATCAGGATGTGTCCATCGAACGTGAGACGTTGCTGCGCATCCGGCATAATTTGATCGCGGTACCGGGATCGGACCTGGACGGGATCGAACGGGTGTTCTCCCACCCGGTCGCACTGGCGCAATGCCGGCGGTTTTTGGACGGTCATTCAGCGATTCGGGCGGTGCCGTTCTACGATACCGCGGGCAGCGTGAGGCAGGTGATCGAGTCGGGGGAGCGCGGCGCCGCCGCGATTGCCAGCAGCCGGGCGGCGGAGCAATATGGCGGAGAGATACTGGCTGCCGGCATTGAAGACAACCCGGCTAATTTCACGCGCTTTTTTCTGGTGCGGAGCAGGCGGCACGTCCGGCCCGACCCCGCGGCAGACAAGGTCTCGATTGCGTTTACGGTTGAGAACCGTCCTGGCACACTCGTGGAAGCGCTCGAGGTCTTTGCAGGCCAAGGGACGAATCTGACTAAGATTGAGTCCCGGCCCGTTCAAGGTAAACCGTGGCAGTACATCTTCTTCGTCGACTATCAGCTGTCCAGGCTGTCTACCGCCGATACTATTGCCAGATTGCTGGGTTCATCGTGTTCGATGGTCAAGGAACTCGGCCGATACCGCTCGGCCCCCGTTGAAGCTGATTTGACGGGGTAGGGGTAATTCCCGAGGCCGCGCGAGCTTGCCTCGGCAGGAGAAACCCTTTTGGCGGCAACGATCAATTCCGCAGGGTGGCCGCCGATAAGCTTTTCGCTGGAACTTGTCGTGCGAGCACCCCGTATCGGCATCCTAGGGTTGACAACGCCATGACGGGAAGCCTGGTCGAGGCGTAAGTGTTGAATTGAAAGGCCGAGGGCCCGGTTCGGGGAGGCATGGCGGGGGGCTATTGAAGAGCTTGCGACTTTCCAGGATGTGCGGCGTCTAATATCTGATAACTTGATAGAAGGATACTCATGGCAAGCGATTTCTTAAGTATTATCCATCCGAGCGACCCGGCTAAGCGCGGGGAAGGCTCCGGCGAACGGGTATTTCCCGTCCTTCCGGTGCGCGACACGGTCTTGTTCCCTCATGCAGTGCTGCCCTTGACCGTTGGACGCGAGAGCTCGATTCAGCTGATTCAATCGCTTGGCGAGGAGAAGACGATCATCGTTGTTGCCCAGCGTGACGCCCGGATCGACTCCCCCCAGCCGAGCGACCTGCATACGATTGGCACTCTGGCGACCGTCCATAAAGTCGTCAAGATGCCCAACCAGAGCCTGTTCGTATTTACCGAGGGCACGGAAAGGGTCAAGCTCGGAGAATTCTCCCAGATCGAGCCCTTCATGACCGCCACGATTGAGCCGGTCATGGACGTTGCTCCGGCTGCGGGGAGCGAACTCGAGGCACTGCTACGAAATGTTCACTCCGAATTTCAGGGGATCGTGACGGCGTCGCCGACGCTCTCCGACGAGCTGCAAACGATCGCGCTCAACATCGAGGAGCCGGGAAGGCTGGTCGATTTTATTGCCTCGTCCCTGCCTTTTCTCGCCACGTCGGACAAGCAGGAGCTGCTCGAAACCCCGGATGTGACGGCACGGCTGGAGCGCATCAACAAGCATCTGGCGACGGAGCTGGAAGTCCAGCAGCTGCGCAACAAGATCCAGTCTGAGGTCCAGGACCAAGTACAGCAGTCGCAGCGCGACTATTACCTGCGCGAACAGCTGAAGGCGATCCAGAAGGAACTCGGCGAGATGGACGAGGGCCAAAAGGACATCGAAGAGCTGCGCCAGAAGATCGAAAACGCGGGCATGCCCGAGGACACCAAGAAAGATGCGGTCAAGGAGTTGAACCGTCTTTCGAGGATGTCTCCCATGGCCGCCGACTACTCCCTCACGCGCAACTATATTGAGTGGCTGGCCGTGCTGCCCTGGGCGAAGTCTTCGGGCGAGGAAGTGGACATTGTCAAAGCCAAGGAGATCCTTGACGAGGACCATTACGACCTGAAGAAGGTCAAGGACCGCATCCTCGATTACCTTAGCGTTCGTCGCCTGAAGCCGGACATGAAGGGGCCAATCCTGTGTTTCGTCGGACCTCCGGGAGTGGGGAAAACCTCGCTCGGCCGTTCCATCGCGCGCTCCCTGGGACGCAAGTTCCAGCGCATCTCTCTGGGCGGTATGCACGATGAGGCTGAACTACGCGGCCATCGCCGGACCTATATTGGCGCGCTGCCGGGGCAAATCATCCAGAACCTACGCCGGGCGGAGACGAACGATCCGGTCTTTATGCTCGACGAGGTCGACAAGTTAGGCCGCGACTTCCGCGGGGATCCGTCTTCGGCGCTGCTCGAGATCCTCGATCCGGAACAGAACAACACCTTCCGCGATAACTATCTCGACGTCCAGTTCGATCTGTCGAAGGTGCTCTTCATCTGCACCGCGAACGTGCTCGACCCGATCCCCGAGCCGCTGCGCGATCGTATGGAGATCATAGATCTCTCCGGCTATACCGAGGAGGAGAAGAAGCACATCGCCTTCCGGTACCTGATTCCGCGCCAGATCAAGGAGAACGGGATCCAGCCGGACAACATCGAGTTTCCCGAAGAAAGTGTGAACTATATAGTTCGCCACTACACTCGAGAAGCCGGCGTGAGAAAGCTCGAACAGCTCATCGGCACCGTCTGCCGCAAACAAGCCAGGCGGATTGCGGAGGGTCATCCGGAAAAGCTTGTGGTCAGCAAGGAGATCATCAACGAATTCCTTGGCGGGATCAAGGTCCGCGTGGACACTGAAATTGCGGAGCGCACGCAGCGCGCCGGAGTGGCAGTGGGCCTGGCCTGGACACCTGCTGGAGGCGACGTGCTCTTCATCGAGGCAAACAAGATGAAGGGGAAGGGCTCCTTCACCATGACGGGGCAGATAGGCGAGGTCATGCAGGAGTCGATGCAGGCGGCGCTGACCTGGGTGCGCTCCAATGCATCGCTGGTTGGGCTCGATGAGGACTTCACCAAGGAGATCGACCTACACATCCACGTTCCCGCAGGCGCCATTCCCAAGGATGGCCCGTCAGCAGGCGTGACGATGGCGACGGCCCTCGTCTCGCTGCTGACGGACAAGGCGGTACATCCGCTGACCGCGATGACCGGCGAGATCACTCTTAGCGGCAATGTACTTCCCGTGGGCGGTATCAAGGAGAAATTCCTCGCGGCCAAGCGGGCTGGTGTTAAAGAGGTGATCCTGCCGGCGGAAAATCGGCAGAACGTGCTCGAAGACCTGACGCCGGACCAGATCGAGGGTGTAACGATCCACTATGCACGGAGGATCGAGGACGTGCTCGCGATCGCGCTGCCGAAGTCGGCCAGCGAAGCGCGGCATGATGAGGAGATCCGTGAAGAGGTACTTGCGCACGCTCACGCGTAATTCTCCTGGTCAGCGCAATCTGAAGGGCCTGCCAACCAGCAGGCCTTTTCTGCGTTCTCGCCTGTTAAGCTTGCGCTCATGCTGAATGCGAGCAGCGGTTACGACCCGGCGATCTGGTCGAATTTCTTCTCGGCCGAAGCGGGTGCGTCGGCCACACTCACCGGCCTGATATTTGTCGCCGTTTCCATCAACCTCTCAAAAATCGTAGCGCTGAAACTTCTGATCGCGCGGGCCGCGAAGGCACTCTTTACTCTGGTAGGCGTACTGATCGCGTCGACGCTCTGCATGGCGCCCGGGCAGTCGGCAAAGTACCTGGGTTGGGAACTGACGGCGACAGGAATGCTTTTCTGGCTGCTGACTTCGACCTGCTACCAAGCCGCCACTCATCACAATCCGTATGTTGATGTGCGGCAGAAGATATATCAACTGGTGCTTACCGAACTCTCCGCGCTTCCCTTCATCGCTGGGGGTATTACTCTTACTTTCGGGCACGGAGGCGGTCTTTACTGGCTGCTGGCAGGAACAGTCTTTTCCTTTATCGCCGCATTGCTCGACGCCTGGGTGCTGCTGATTGAGATTCATCGCTGAGTGGTTCGCTGAGCAAGCGTTTTTTCGAGGGAAGCGCCGGGCGGCCTGCGACGACTCCGATCGGCGATCAAGGCAACGTAGCCCAGGAAGGCTGGACTTAGTACACCGAACGACCTTTGCGCAGAAATAAGTTGACCTTTCAATGCCCGGGTGCCATTCTTTACCCTACTTAAAAGGCTTGACTTTGCCAGGGCTGGGTGCACGCGCATGAAAGGCAAGATTACCGCGCTGGATATCCTCCTTTTCTTTTCGATTTTGACGGCGACCGCAGCTATGCTGGCACAAGAATCGGCTTTTCTGCAGGGGAATGCGGGTGTGCGCTATGAAGAGGCCCCGGGCGACTTTCATTACGTGTTTCCATGCAGGATGCCGATTGGCACAGCGCCTTCCAAAGATTCCACTCCAACCGCAGGTAGCGGGCTGCCGGCCCTCTGTTGGCCGGCGTATTTCGGTAGGATTCAGACGGCTGATGGCAAACAGCAAAGCGCTGCGCCCACGCCCGGCGTCCTTATGGTCTCAACCTCTCTGGTCCGATTTACTCCGAACGATAGTAAGTCAGCGCAACTTATGCCAGATACGCCGCCGTCTCAGATCGCTTTCAGCTACGATTCCAAGCATGTCGTAGCGGGCCTTAGAACGATGGATGGCCAATTCGCATTTGCATTCCAAGCCATTTGTCTTGGGTGTAAGCCAGGTACTTCCCCAATCGACCCGAATAAGGGAGCTCAACTCGATTCGGAATATCGAGAGTTCCAGCAGAGCCTGACCCAGTTTGAGGTTGTTTCCAAGCGCATCAACGACCTAGCGGCCGAGATGCGATTTGGCGTGACGCCGAAAAATCAGCCCAGCATCAACGACGTGCCCGAGGCGATGGCGCTCTACAGCGACTTGAACAGCCGACTGGAGCCGCTGTGTCCAGAGGCTGCCAGGCCTTGCGTGGAAGACTATGTGAAATACCAGAGGTGCAAGAGCGGAAATCTGCAAGCAGCGTGTGGCCCAGTTCCGACCTGTTCGGCCTTTTGTCCGCTGCGAGCCGACGCATGGCATGGATTAAAGGCGGGCTTCTGCCGTTCGCCTAAGCTGGACAGCGCGGCCTTGGTGCCGGATTGGTCACCTGTGGCGGCAAAGATGGATGCTGCACGAGCTGCCAGGGGGCCGGTAGATCCAAAGACAATACATATCGTTCCCGCTCCAGCAGGGCCGCCGCTCGATTTTATGGGCAAGCCCACTGATCCGGATAATCCGTGCAGTGTCGAGGGTTCTTATGCATCGGCGATGATGTCTCGTATGACCGCCGGAATTGCATCATCGTCAGCATCCGCGGGCGTGCCAGATTCCTCAGGGAGGATTCCAGTTCCTTCCGGGGTGATGGCCGGAAATATCCTGGTAAAGACGCACCCACAATACCCGGCAGTGGCGAAAGCTGCCCGCGTGCAAGGAGTAGTTGTTTTGCAGGCCACCATTTCCAAGACCGGAACGATTGAGGGTCTTTCTGTTGTCTCGGGGCCGCCGCTTTTGCAGCAGGCAGCGGTGGATGCGGTCAAGACATGGCAGTACCGCCCCTACGTCGTCAACGGAGCGGCAGTCGAGGTTGCTACGCAAATCAACGTTGTCTTTTCGCTGGGCCCTTAGCCTGCTGAAGGGCCATCGAGTCCTCATTTGCATGAGATCGAGCCTCCGGAAAAGGGGCACGGGCTCACCCGGTCTTAGCTTTAGCCGACGGGAGTGAAGCGGCATCTTCAGCTGCGGATATTTTCGACGGCTTCTTCGCAGGCATTGTTGTGATGAGCACCACACTGCCGAGGACGCACAGAGTTCCGAGAATGGTGCGTAGGCCGAGAGCTTCGCCGCCCAGGAAGTAGCCGATGATTACGGCGACGACCGGGTTGACATAGGCATAGGTGCCAACCTTGGTTGGCGATTCGCGATGAAGCAGCCATACGTAAGCAGTGAATCCGATGATCGAGCCGAAGACGATAAGGTAGAGCAGCGCGAGCCACGCGCGGCGCGAGACTGCCCACGGATGAAAATCGGAGAATTCGCCGAACCCCGCTGCGAAGAGAGCGAGGAACAACCCTCCGGCGAGCATCTGCGCGCCGGAGCTCATGACTTTGGACTCCGGGAGGGGCAGCTTGCGGGCGAGCACTGAGGCGACCGACCAGCTCATTGAAGCGAAGATGAGAGCTACGGCGCCTTTGGTGCTGATAGGTTCTCCGCCCAGACTTAATGAGTGGCTTATCAAGACCGCGACGCCAGCAAAGCCGATCAGGAGCGCGAGCGCCAAGCGAATCGTGAGTCTCTGGGTGCGCAGGAAGACGATCTCAGAGATGGCCATGAATGCCGGGATGGTGGCCAACATGACCGCCGCGATGCCGGAGGGGACGCGCTGCTCGGCCCAGAAGAGCAATCCGTAATCACAGACAAAGATGAACAGGGCGAGGACGGATGCCGACATCCATTGGCGGGCTGACGGGGAGCGCTCGCCGCGTGCGAGCATCCAGCCGTAGAGCACCAAGCCGGCCGCCGAGAAGCGCATCGACGCGAGCAATAGCGGCGGGACCTCGTTAACGCCGATGCGGATCGCAAGAAATGTCGAGCCCCACACGAAATAGATGATCGCGAAGGCCAAGAGTGTCTTCCATGCGGGACGGTCGCCGGTTGTTTCCATAGTAGAGGTTCCTCCCTGCACTCTAACAATTCGGCCGTTGCTTCGCTTCGTTTTAGCAACGGAAAACGATCATTGTGCTGGACTTAGGGAAGCAGGGCGCAACGAGCGGCCAACCCATGCCGGCTTGCGGTAAAATTCCGCGTAAGCAGGAGGAAGAGATGGCCCACTACTCCAGACGCGATTTTGTGAAGGCCGGACTTGCCGCGGGCGCGCTCGCCGGCGCGGGCAGCCTTCCGGTTCGAGCGGAACGCCAGACAGCAACCGACTGGGTAACGCTGGGAAACTCCGGCGTTAAAGTGACGCGGCTCGCCTTTGGCACGGGCAGCTTCAGCGGCCAGGTGCAGCGCGATCTCGGGCAGGACCAGTTCACGCGGCTGGTGCGCCATGCACACGAACGAGGCATTCGCTTCTATGAGACCGCGGAGTCTTACGGCGAGATGCACAAGATGCTTGGTGTCGCGCTGCAGGGCGTGCCTCGCGACAGCTACAAATTGATGTCAAAGGTGACCACTCACCCGGGGGTTGACCCGCAGCAAAAGATCGACGAGCTGCGCAAGCTCGCCAATACCGAATACTTCGACATTATGCTGCTCCATTGGCAGCACACGGGAACATGGCCGACCGACAGCCTGCGCTGGCAGGACGGAATCGCGGAAGCGCAGGCGAAGAAGGTCGTGGTGGCGCGCGGGGCGTCAGTGCATGGGCTTCCGGCTTTGCGTCAGGTGCCGGAGACGAAGTGGCTCGAAGTCGCGATGATCCGGGTGAATCATAAGGGCACCGACATGGACGCCGAGGACTATGCCACCGATGAACTCGGAAATGTGAATGAAGTCGTCAGCCATGTGAAGCAGGTCCGCAAAGCGGGCATGGGTGTGATCAGCATGAAGCTGGTGGGTCAGGGTACGTTCAACCGCGAGGACCGGCAGAAAGCAATGAAGTTCGCCTTCCGCAACGCGGGAGTGGATTGCGTGACCGTCGGCTACAAGAACACGGCGGAGATCGACGAGGCCATCGACAACCTGAATCTAGCGCTCGCCTAGCGGGCGAGTGCCTGCTGGTCGGCTGCTCCTATCGGCCGCGTGACTTAGTCATGGAACCCCGTCAGCCGACGGTGGTCTCTGCATAGGAACAATTAGAGATTCTGCCTCAAAATCTCTGTCTCGACAGGCGTCACTTTAACGTTTACTATTGCGCCTGATATGAAGCCTCGGCTCGATTCCCTCGCCTCAACAGTTGCCCTCGCGTGGCTCGCACTAGCTCCGATATGCGGAGTCGCCCAGACCTCAACAACCTCACCCACCGTAGGAACTGATCCGGCCCTGCTCGATCAGCAATGGGAGGCCGGAAACAGCAAGTACGACGAGCAAAGGAAGAAGGTCCTGGAAGAGGTTGACCGCGTCAGCCACGAGGGTCCGTACCGTCCCGATTATGAGTCGCTCGACAAGTACCAGGCGCCCGAATGGTACAAGGACGCGAAGTTCGGCATCTTCATTCACTGGGGCGTTTACTCCGTGCCCGCCTACGGCAGCGAATGGTATCCGCGCGAGATGTATATCCAGGGCAGCGGATGTTTACAAGCATCACGTCGCGACTTATGGGCCGCAGAACAAGTTCGGCTACAAAGACTTCATTCCCATGTTCAAGGCGGAGAAGTTCGATCCGCAGGCCTGGGCGCACCTATTCAAAGAATCAGGCGCGAAGTACGTGGTCCCGGTCTTTGAGCATCACGATGGATTCGCGATGTATGACAGCGGGCTCTCAGACTGGACGGCGGCGAAGATGGGGCCGCATCGCGATACCGGCGGCGAACTGGCGAAGGCGGTGCGCGCCGAGGGCCTGCACCTGGGGCGTCGTCGCACCGCGTCGAGCACAACTTCTTTCTCGGCGTAGGCCGGAAGTTCGACTCGGACATCAACGATCCCAAAGTACGCCGGCTTCTATGGGCCGGCGCATGCCTGGCTGGAAAACAAGAACCACACTCCGCTGACGAACGACTTCACTTATCTCTCGCGACGTTACGGGAATGACTGGCTGGCGCGGTCGGCGGAGATCGTTCGAGAAGTATCATCCCGACATCATGTACTTCGACTGGTGGATCGGGCAGGCCGGGCCTCCGTCATCAGCTGACTACGTTCGCGGCCTTCTACTACAACGAGTCGCTGAAATACGGCGACCACGTCGGCGTGATCAACTACAAGGACTATGCGCTGGACGCGAACTCGGCGGTGCTGGACATCGAGCGCGGGCAGCTGGCAGAGATTCGCCCGCATGTACTGGCAGACGGACACCTCGGTCAGTAACAAGTCCTGGGGATACATTGAGCACGACACCTTCAAGACGCCCGGAGTTCATCGTGCATCAACTGATCGACATCGTGAGCAAGAACGGCAATCTGCTGATGAACATTGGCCCAAGGTCCGATGGCACGATTCCGGACGAGGTGCAGCAGGTCCTGCTGTGCGGTCGGGTCAGTGGCTGAAGGTGAATGGCGAAGCCATCTATGGCACGCGAGCCTGGACGATTTATGGCGAGGGTCCGACGAAGGTGGTGGGCGGATCGTTCAACGACACCAACGGCGACGGAACTACACGCCGCAGGATTTTCGCTTCACCACCAAGGGCGAGACGCTGTATGCAATTGAAATGGGATGGCCCTCCGGCGGCGAAGCGGTCATCAAAACGCTGCGCGCCGAAACCGGAAGAAAGGCCATTCAATCGATCGCAATGCTGGGCTCGAATGGGCAATTGGCTTTTGAGCAGAAATCCGATGGCCTGCACATCAAGTTACCCGCGCAAGACCCAGGTAAGTATGCCTACGCCTATAAGATCGACTTTGCGAAATAGGTGATCCTGGTAAGTAGGCTGCGCCCAAGGTTAGGCAGCAGTCCATCCGCCGTCGATCGGCAGTGCGGCGCCGTTTATGAACTCCGCCTCTTTCGAGCAGAGGTAGCGCACCATGGAGGCAATCTCCTCCGCTCTGCCGAGCCGCCCGACCGGTTGCCGGGCCGCAACCTCTGCGCGCACCTTTTCTTTTTCGTGGGCGTGGTATTTGTTGAGATAACTTTCGACGAACGGAGTATCGACTGTGCCCGGGCACACGCAATTGATACGGATCTCTTTGGGATAGTCCACGGCAATCTGACGGGTCATGGCGATCACGGCGCCTTTGGAGGTGCAATAGGCGAGGCGATGTTTAACACCTACCATTCCTGCAGCCGAGCCAATGTTGACAATGCAGCCGTGGCTCGCGAGAAGCTTGGGAAACGCCGCTTTGGTCACCAGGAACATCGATTTGACGTTGACGTTCATCAGGCGGTCGAAGTCCTCTTCCTCGGTGCGCAGGATGTCTCCGACATGGCCGATGCCGGCGTTGTTGACGAGGATGTCGAGTCGCGGGACCTGTTCGAGTGCCGCTGCGATCGACTCCGGCTGGGTGACATCCATCTTCAGGGGATGAGCGGAGCCGAGCTCGGCCGCAAGAGCCTGCGCACCCTCGAAGTTCAGGTCGGCGATGAAGACACGCGCGCCCGCTAAGACCAGTTCACGGCAGGTTGCCATTCCAATGCCGCTGGCGCCGCCGGTGACCAAAGCCTGTTTGCCATCCAACCGAAAGGCTCCGGGTTTCTCCGAATTTGCTTCTGTAACAGTCATTGGACCTTTTCCTCTTGCGTATCCTTGGGCTAATCGGGGAGCGGGACGCCGCCTTGTTCGCTAGAGAGATAGGCCGCCTCCACAACTCTCATCGTATCGAGAGCGTCTTCGACGCGGGTTGGCAGCGTGTCCGACTCGCCGGCCGCATATCGCTGCAGCGAGGTCATTGAGCCGATAAAGGCGTCGGGAAACCAATTGCCTTCGGTGGGCAGCGTTCGCCATTCAGGATCGCTCGTTTCCGTCTTGTGAATGTAACTGAGTGAGTCCGGTTTACCTTGAGGGTAGTCCAGATTGACCCCCATGACCGCGCGGATCGCACCGGTAGCGCCCTCCCATTGCACGTAACTTCTCTGCATCTCGGGGCTGAAGTCGTGGCTATGGTTGGTGGAGATATGGACGCGCATCCAGTCGCCATAGTCCATCGTGAGGATGGTCTTGGTTGCTGACAGTTCGGGTGTGCGGGGGCTGCGCACAGTCTTCGCGTAGACGCCACGGGGGTTTCCCAGCCACGCGCGGACGAGATCGATGTAATGAATGCTGTGATAGAGGATCTCCAGCCGAGGCGCGGCGCTGAGGAAGCTCCAGAGCCCCCACGGCATGTGTACGCTCACCTGTACTTCGACATCGTGAAGCTGACCGAGCAGGCCGGCGTCGGTGATGCGCCGAGCCGCAAGCATCACAGGCGACCAGCGAAGCTGAAAGTTGACCGCCGCGATCAGCCCTTTGAGACGGCAAAGGTCGACGATCTGGTGTGCTTCGTCGAGGGTTTCGCCCATTGGCTTCTGGATGAGCACCGCTGCGCCATCGGGTATGAGCGGCAAGACCTTCAGCAGCGCAGGGGCAGGCACAGCTACGTCAAAGACCTTGTCTCCAGGGGTATGGGCGATGGCATCCCGGATGGAGTCGGCAGCGTAGAGGACACCGAAATCCCGGGCCAGAGACGAAGCCTTCGAGAGATCCGCATCGACGACGGCTGCCACGGGCAAAGAAGCCTTTCGGTAGGCAGGCAAGTGAGCGTCGCGGGCAATGCCGCCGGCGCCAATCACCACGATCGGCCTCGGCTGCGAAACCGGTTGCAACTGGGACTGCCGGACAGCGTCGAGGAATGCGTCGCCAGCGCCATTTGCCGGGGGGATGATCATCGGTGGTGAATCCTCATTCTTCCCTATTCCTCATCGAAGTATCGTGTGACGGTCGCACATAGAGAAATATCACGATGCTGCGTGGATTACGAGGCACGCGCGGCAAGCGTCGACTTCTGCTGCGAATTGTGTAGAGTAAAGGGCTTGGAGCGGTCAATGAAAGCAGTCGTTTTGAAAGCGTTCGGCGACGTGAACCAGTTGTCGTATGAGGAAGTACAGACGCCTCGTCCGGGAAGGGACGAAGTTCTCGTCAGGGTCGCCGCAACCAGCGTGAATCCGATCGATTGGAAGTTGCGTAGCGGCGCCATGCGCCAAGTGATGCCGCTAGAGCTTCCGGCAATCCTGGGGCGCGATATCGCCGGTGAGGTCGTCGAACTCGGCGCGGACGTGACCTCAGTGGCCGTTGGTCAACGAGTGGTGGCGATGGCCAACCGCGCTTATGCCGAGTACAGCGTGGTGGATGCCGGGGATCTGGCGGCGATGCCCGCCGCTCTCAGCTTCGAGCAGGGGGCAGCGCTGCCCCTGGTGACGCTGACGGGCGCGCAGATAATTGAGCGCGGCATCAAGGCGAGGAGAGGACAGTCGCTGCTGCTGACTGGGGCGCTGGGTGGCGTTGGACGCACGGCAGCCTATGTGGCCGCCCAGCATCATGCCCAGGTGATGATTGCGGTGCGGCCCAACCAATTGGCTGACGCGGAGCTCCTCGGAACAGTTGCGGTAGTTTCGCTGGAAGACGAAGAGACGCTGGCGAAGACAAGCGATCTCGACGGATTTGCCGACACGGTTGGGGGAGCGGTCGCAATCAAATTGCTCAAGCTCCTACGCCATGGCGGAGTCTATGCAAGCGTGGTGGGGCTGCCGAGAGAAGCGAAGGAATACGACATTCATACGGAAGCGATCCAGGTGCGGCCCGATGCGGCGCGCCTTGCGCAACTGGCCGAGGACGTCGCGCGCGGGCGCTTCAAAATTCCGATCGCAAGAGTGATGAAGCTTTCAGAGATACGCGAGGCCCACCGGCTGGCCGAGGCAGGCGGTCTCGGAGGCAAGGTCATCCTTGTCCCGTGAAAACGAAGGCCAACTTAATCCTGCGATGCGGTGCGCAAGTCATCCAGCGCGAGATTAAGTTCCAGTACATTCACTCGAGGCTCGCCGAGGAAGCCGAATTGCCGCGGTGTGATGTGCGATTGCACAAGCTGCGTCACTTCCTGGTCGGAGAGCTTGCGCGCCTGCGCGACGCGATGCACCTGATAGAGCGCGGCAGCGGGAGTGATATCCGGGTCGAGCCCGGAGCCCGAAGCAGTGACTAAGTCAATTGGCACCGGTTGACCGGGGTTGTCGCTGCTCGCTTTGGCGACATCGCCCTCAATCCGTGTTACGAGCTTCTGATTGGACTGGGCGAAGTTCGACCCGCTGGAGTTGCCGGCGTCATAGCCGTTACCGGCAGCGGATGGGCGACTATGGAAGTATTTCTCCGAAGAAAAATTCTGTCCGATCAGTTGTGAACCGATGATTGTGCCGCTGCGTGCGATGAGTTCGCCATCTGCCTGCTTTCGCAAGGCGAGATGCGCGAATCCTGTGATGAACAGAGGGTAGGCGACACCAAGGAGCAGGGCCGTGAAGAGTGTGAAACGAATTGCGATCTTGAAAGACTTTCCAATCATGGCAGGTTTCCTCTTATAGCTTGCACATCGCTACGCGAGGTGTAGCGTCGTCAGTACAACGTCGATTACCTTGATTCCGAGAAAGGGAACGATGATGCCGCCCACTCCATAGACCAGCAGATTGCGCTGCAACAATGCCTGCGCGGACTTTGGTTCGTATTTCACGCCCTTGAGCGCCAGCGGCACCAACGCGATGATGATCAGCGCATTGAAGATCACTGCCGACAAGATCGCCGAATGCGGCGTCTTCAGCTGCATGATGTTTAACGCGTTGAGCACGGGGAAAACGCCGGCGAACATGGCCGGAATGATGGCGAAGTATTTCGCGACGTCATTGGCGATCGAGAATGTGGTCAGCGCGCCTCGGGTCATCAGCAACTGCTTGCCGATCTCGACGATCTCGATCAGCTTGGTTGGGTTGGAGTCGAGGTCGACCATATTTCCCGCCTCTTTCGCCGCCTGAGTACCAGAGTTCATCGCCACGCCAACATCGGCCTGGGCGAGCGCGGGCGCATCGTTAGTGCCGTCGCCGGTCATCGCTACGAGCTTGCCTTTGGCCTGCTCGCGTTTGATGAGGTCCATCTTGTCCTTTGGCTTGGCCTCGGCGAGGAAGTCGTCGACGCCGGCCTCGCGGGCGATGACCGCGGCGGTCAGCGGATTATCGCCGGTGATCATGATGGTGCGAATGCCCATCGCGCGCAGGCGGGCGAGGCGATCTTTCAGACCGCCTTTGACGATGTCTTTGAGGTAGACCACGCCGAGCGCGGTGTCGTTCTCGACCACGACGAGCGGCGTGCCTCCGAGACGAGCAATCTCTTCGACTTTGTCGGTCACCTTGCGGGGCATTGATGAGCCGAGCGACTCAAGATACTTCGCGATGGCGTCAGCGGAGCCTTTGCGGATCTTTGTTCCGGGAAGGTCGATGCCCGACATCCGGGTTTGTGCGGTGAAGGGGACAAACTCGGCGTGCATCCCAGTGAGATCACGGCCACGCAGGTTGTACTTCTCTTTGGCGAGGACGACGATGGAGCGGCCCTCGGGAGTCTCGTCAGAGAACGAAGCGAGTTGGGCTGCGTCGGCAAGGCGTTCCGTACTGATCTCGGGGGCGGGGAAGAACTCGGTTGCCTGGCGGTTGCCGAGGGTAATGGTGCCGGTTTTGTCGAGCAGCAATGTGTTGACGTCGCCGGCGGCCTCGACGGCGCGGCCTGACATTGCGAGCACGTTGTATTGGACGAGGCGGTCCATGCCCGCTATGCCGATCGCCGAAAGCAAGCCGCCGATGGTGGTTGGGATCAGGCATACCAACAGCGAGACGAGAACGAAGACGGTCTGTGGCGCGTTGGAATAAATCGCGAAGGGTTGCAGGGTCGCCACGGCGAGCAGAAAGACAATTGTGAGGCCGGAGAGAAGAATGCTCAGTGCGATTTCGTTTGGGGTCTTTTGCCGTTCCGCACCCTCGACGAGCGCGATCATACGGTCGAGA
Source organism: uncultured Acidobacteriaceae bacterium (assembly GCA_963790505.1). Taxonomy (GTDB): domain Bacteria; phylum Acidobacteriota; class Terriglobia; order Terriglobales; family Acidobacteriaceae; genus Acidisarcina. The sequence continues at coordinate 641,586 of CAWBOT010000005.1, forward strand.
AAGGTCTCTCCGGGATTGGAGGTGATCTTGATCTTGATCCAGTCGGAGAGCACCCGGGTGCCACCGGTCACCGCGGAGCGGTCGCCACCGGCCTCGCGAATTACAGGGGCCGATTCGCCAGTGATGGCAGACTCGTCGACTGAGGCGACGCCTTCAATCACCTCACCGTCGCCAGCGATGAATTGGCCGGCCTCGACGCGAATAATATCTCCGGTACGAAGCTGCGAGCTCGAGACGGCTTCGGTCGTGCCATCGGCACGGAAGCGATATGCCATAGTCTCGCCCTTCGCCTTGCGCAAGGTATCGGCCTGCGCCTTGCCGCGGCCCTCGGCCATTGCCTCGGCGAAGTTCGCAAACAACACGGTGAACCAGAGCCAGAGAGTGATCTGCAGGTTGAAGCTGATACCAGGCTTATGGTGGATCAGGTCCTGGATGAAAAGCGCAGTGGTGAGCACACTGCCCACTTCTACGACAAACATCACGGGGTTTTTGATCATCAGGCGGGGGTTGAGTTTGGTGAATGCACCCACCAGGGCCTGGCGCAGGATGCCGGGATTCCAGAGACTTAGTTTTTCAGTTGCCATAAATTGCTCCGCTTTCTCTAGAAGAGGTGTCCGGCCCGCAACAGCAGGTGTTCGAGGATTGGTCCCAGGCTCAGTGCGGGAAAGAAGGTAAGAGCGCCGACGATCAAGATGACGCCGCCCAATAGCACGGAGAAGAGAGTCGTGTTCACCGGAAAAGTGCCGGGCGATGGCGGCACGCTCTTCTTCATTGCCAGGTTGCCGGCAATCGCCAGCATGGGAATCATCATCAAGAAACGTCCGGCCAGCATGGTGAATCCGAGACTGACGTTGTACCAGTGGGTGTTGACGCTGACACCGCCAAAGGCTGAGCCGTTGTTTCCGGCGCTTGAAGTGAAGGCGTAAAGGATTTCTGTCAGCCCGTGGGGGCCGTTGTTGTTCAACGCGGACAGGCCCATATTGGGTGAAAGCACCGAGACTGCGGTAAACACAAGAATCAGCAACGGGAAGATGAGTATGTAAAGCATCGCCATCTTCACGTCGTAAGCTTCGATTTTCTTGCCAAGATATTCTGGAGTGCGGCCGACCATGAGGCCGGCGATGAAGACCGAGAGCACCACGTAGATCAGCATGCCGTAGAGGCCGGAGCCAACGCCGCCGAAGACGATCTCGCCCAACATGATATTGATGAGCGGCACCATACCGCCGAGCGGGGTGAAGGAATCGTGCATGGAGTTGACTGCGCCGCAGCTTTCATCGGTGGTGATCGCCGCGAAGAGCGAAGACTGCGAGATGCCGAAGCGGACTTCTTTGCCTTCCATGTTGCCGCCCGACTGCAGCGCGGTCGTCTGCTGCGCGACGCCGTGAAGCAATGGATGCGGCTGCGATTCGGCGGCGTAGATGGCGATGAAGCCAAAGATCAGCAACGCGAACATAGTCGCAAAGACCGCCCAGCCATGGCCGGGTGAGCCGGTGATCTTGCCCAGCGTGACGGTCAATGCGGCCGGTATGAGAAACATCAGCAGCATCTCGACGAAGTTAGTCAGCGGGGTCGGGTTTTCAAAGGGGTGGGCGCTGTTGGTGTTGAAAAAGCCGCCGCCATTGGTGCCCAGCATCTTGATCGCTTCCTGGGAAGCAACCGGACCCTGGCCGATGGTCTGCGGGGTCGCGGACTTTTCCAGCGGCGTGGCGATGGTGTAGGCCTTGAGGTTTTGCGGGACGCCCTGCTGGATGAGGATCGGCGAGACGATCAGGCAGATCGGGAGCAGAATCCAGAGGATCGTGCGCGTGGAGTCAACCCAGAAGTTGCCAATGGTCGGCGATTGTTTGCGGGCGATGCCGCGAACCAGCGCGATGCCGACGGCGATGCCGACCGCCGCGCTGAGGAAGTTGTGATAAGCCAGCCCCACCATCTCGGTGAAGTAACTCATGACCGCTTCGGGCACATAAGACTGCCAGTTGGTGTTGGTGGTGAACGAGGCTGCGGTGTTCCAGGCGAGATCGGGCGCGACGCCGGCGAGCCCCTGCGGGTTCCAAGGCAGGAAGTGCTGCAGCCGTTCAATCAGGTAAGTGAGCAGAAGGGAAACGGCGCTGAAAAGAAGCATCGCGACGGTGTATTCGCGCCACTCCATCTCCTTGTCAGCCTCGATGCCGCTCACCCGATAGATCAGGCGCTCGACCGGCCTCAGCACGGGATCGAGGAAGGTCTTTTCCCTCTCCAGGACTCTCGCAATGTAAATGCCGAGGGGCTTCATCAGTGCCAAAACGACAGCGAATAATAGTGCGGACTGCAACCACCCATTCCAAGTCATTTCAAAACTTCTCCGGCCGCAGCAAGGTTGCAACGAGATAGGCAAGCAGCAAAACGGTAAGTACAACGACGATGATGGTCGTGATATCCATGGCGAATTACCTCAACTTTTCGCAGCCCTGGACATACCAGAGCGCGATCGCGAAAAAAACGATGGTCAAAACAAGGACAATCAAATCCCACATCGAGCATTCTCCCCGGCATCAGGAAAGCCGCAGAACTCTTGCGCGTGCCGCGACGGCACTCGTCTATTTCATTTAAGCCGCGGGGCGACGAGCGTCCCGTAAGCGAACCGTAAAGAAGTCGTAAGGGAGGATTCGGACTGCTTTGAAACTGCGACCGGATGCTATGGTGGGGATGGGATGGCGGAACGGATTCTGATTATCGACGACGAGGCGCAGATCACGCGCGTTTTACGGGCGGCGCTCTCGGCGCAGGCCTACGACGTGCGGATTGCAAACGATCCTGAAGAGGCGTTGCGCCTGTTTGAGGAGTGGTCCCCCGACCTGGTCGTGACCGATCTGATGATGCCGGGGATGAGCGGGATCGAAGTCTGCAGGGCGATCCGCAAAAAGGCATCGACGCCGATTATCGTGCTGTCGGTGCGGGATCAGGAGCGGTCGAAGATTGAGGCGCTCGATGCGGGCGCCGACGATTATGTGACTAAGCCTTTCAGTGTTCAGGAGCTGCAGGCGCGGGTGCGGGCGCATCTGCGGCGGGCGCCGGAGAGGAACTCCGACCAGGCGGTCGAGGTTGGCGAGTTCGTCATCGATCCCGAGGCGCATACTGCGGTCGTTTCAGGACATGCGGTGCATCTGACACCAAAAGAGTTCGAACTGTTGCTGCATTTTGCGCGTAACTCGGGGAAGGTATTGACCCATCGGGCGTTGCTCACCGCGGTGTGGGGAGCGCAGTCGGTCCATCAGCCGGAATATCTGCGGGTCTTCATCGGGCAGTTGCGGCGCAAGCTGGAGAATGGAAAGGGCAAGCAGTATTTCCAGACAGAGCCGTGGGTGGGGTACCGGTTCCTGCCGGAGGGGTTACCGGAAGAATGACCAGGCGATCGGTTCGATTCGCAGCTGCGCACCGACGCGAATCCCTGAGCCGCAGCGGGGGCCTCAAGGCTGTATCATGCGGCCTGTCGCGATGAGAAAAGAATCGCCGTCCTTTCGCCTGGCCGCTGCTCGTTATGCGCTCATTACCCTGGTGGCGCTGCTGGTTGTGGGCGTCTACCGCTTCGCCTTCCACGTCAACCAGACAACAGTCGCACTGACCTTCCTGGTGCTCGTACTGATGGTGGCGACGCGCTGGCGATTGTCGTACTCCATCTATCTGTCTCTGCTCTGCACGCTGCTCTACAACTTTTTCTTCCTGCCGCCGATCGGCACGCTGAACATCGCCGATCCGCAAAACTGGGTGACGCTCGCAGCATTTGTCTGCGCCAGCGTGCTGGTGAGCCATCTTTCCAATAGCGAACGCCGTGCTGCGGCCGAATCTGAAACACGCCGCGAAGAGGTTGAGAGGCTCTTTGAGTTCAGCGAACAGCTGCTGCTGCGGGAAGACCTTCGCGTCCTCGCCCGAACTGCGCCGTCACTGATTGCCTCGATTTTCAAAGTGAGCGGGGTTGCACTCTACATACGCGAAGAGGCAAGGGCGTATTACTCCGACCCGAAGGACGAATTGCTTCCCGTGGCGAACTTGCGCAAGTTTGCCGAGGACCCCGATGCGGGCGTTAAACCACCACCTGGAGTCCGGCTAATTCCGCTTGCCTTCGGCATGAAGTCCAGCGGAGCGCTGGCCATCACCGACGGCGATTATGCCGAGGGGATGTACGACGCCATCGCCGGCCTGATTGCGATTGCTCTCGAACGCTCCTCGGCGCTCGAGCGCTTCAGCCATATTGAGGCTTCCCGCGAAGGGGAACGCTTGCGCAGTGCGCTGCTCGATTCTGTCACCCATGAGCTGCGTACACCGCTGACCGCGATTCGTGCCGCCGCGACCATGCTCATCAGCCAGCCGACGATCGGAGAGAGCGATCGCCGCGAGATGTATGCGGTGCTCGATGAGGAGAGTGCGCGACTCGATCGACTGATCGGCCAGGCGGTCGAGATGGCGCAGCTCGATTCGGAGAGCCTGCAGGTGAGGGCGCGCCCCCAGAGCCTCCGCGAAGTCATCGACCTTGCCCTCGATGATATTCGCCCGCTGCTGCGCGGCCGAACGGTCGAGATCCTGGTTCCCGAGGATCAACCGCCCGTACCCATCGATCGAGAACTGGTCCGCCGCGTCCTGCGCCAGTTGATCGAGAACGCAGCGAAATATTCTGCTGCCAGCCAGCCAATCACGGTCTCGGGGGAGCTCATGGAAGATCGCTTATCGGTGACGGTGAGCGACTGCGGCCCGGGCATCGATGCATCCGATCATCCGTTTGTGTTCGACAAGTTCTTCCGGGGAAAGCAAAGGGAGCGGGTGCAAGGCTCAGGGATGGGCCTGGCAATCGCTAAAGCGATTCTGCGGGCCCACGGAGGCGGCATTGAGGTCACGAACAATGCTGGCCACGGCGCGTCGTTCACGTTCTGGCTTCCGCTCGGAGCTTCGCTCAGTTCATCGTCCTGAACGCTGGCGGGAAGGAGTGAACCTCAAGATGACGAATCCATTGACCGCCACCTACGTGCTGATGGCAGGACTCCCGGGGAGCGGGAAATCCACTTTGGCCCAGGCGCTTGCGCGAGAGCTGAACGGCGTCGTGCTTAGCAAGGACACGATTCGAGCGGCGCTCTTTCCTGGTCAGCTCACCGATTACACCCTCGAACAGGACGATCTTTGTTTCGAGATGGCCTTACAGGCAGCAAACTATCTTGCCGAGCGCAGCCGGGCCGATTTTATATTTTTGGACGGGCGCACTTTCTCACGCCGCGAACAGATCGAAGAGGCGATCCGCGCTGCCGAGTCAACGGGCTGCAAGTGGAAGATTCTTCATACGGTCTGTCCCGAGGCCATTGCCGAGGCCAGATTGGCGGAAGACATCGACCATCCCGCTGCGAACCGTACTGCTGCAATGTACCGCGAGGTCAAGAAGCGCTTCGAGCCAATCTCCTATCCCTACGAGGAGATCGATACCTCGCAGCCGCTCGATGTCTGTGTGGACCTCGCGATGAAATATCTCTCAGAACGGACGTGGAGGCGTTCAACCTAAGATGGTGGCACGGCCGCTTTGTCGGCAGCTTTATTCGCCTTGTCCTGGTCCTTGTCGGCCTTCTTTTGCTGCTTGGTGCTCAAGGCCTTCTGCTCGGACTTGTCTGCCTTCGCCTGTGCTTTGTCGGCCTTTTGCTGCTGTTTCAGCTCTTTCCTGGTTTGGTTGGTTTCCTGGGTGGAAGTCGGACTGCCGGGCGTGGTGCTTGATTGTGAAAATGCAGCACCTGCAAGCACCATCCCTAAAGCTGCGATACCAGCGGAGCGATAGAGTCTCATGGTCATGATTTTCCTTCCTGTGTCCATAGATTCGGGTGGGCGGGCAAGGGTGGCCTCGTCAGTTCTCTACTCTGCAACCTGGTAAGCTCTCGTTTACTCAGCAGGAACGATCCAACCAATAGAAATCCGAGACGTCCGCTCATCGGCGGATATCCCTTAGAATGAGAAGGTCATGGAAGAATTCCCTCGGTTGACGCGCCTGCCCGCGTACGTTTTCAACATCACCAGCGAACTGAAGGCCACTGCCCGGCGGCGCGGTGAAGACATCATCGATTTCGGGATGGGCAATCCGGACGGCGCCACCCCAAAGCACATCGTCGACAAGATGGTCGAGGCGGCGCAAAAGCCGGTTACGCATCGCTACTCCGTATCGAAGGGGCTGCCGCGATTGCGCAAGGCGATTTGCGGCTGGTATGACCGCCGTTATGGGGTCTCGCTCGATCCCGAGACCGAGGCGATCGTGACGATTGGCTCCAAAGAAGGAATCGCCCACCTCTGCCTGGCGACGATGGACCGCGGGGACGTGGTAGTCGTGCCCAACCCCAGCTACCCAATCCACATCTATGGCCCTATCATTGCCGGGGCCAATGTGCGCAGCGTGGCAGTGCACAACACGGACGAATTTCTCGCCGAACTCGAGCATTCCATTCCACTTATGTACCCGCGGCCGAAGATGCTGATTCTGAATTTTCCCGCAAACCCGACGACCCAATGTGTCGACCTGGCCTTCTTCGAGCGAGTTGTCGCGCTTTGCCGGGAACACGGAATTTATCTCGTCCATGACCTTGCGTATGCCGACCTGACATTCGATGGTTATCGTGCGCCGTCGGTGCTCGAGGTCCCGGGCGCGAAGGAGATCGCGGTCGAGTTTTTCACTCTTTCGAAGAGCTACAACATGCCGGGCTGGCGAGTGGGTTTTATGGTCGGCAACCGCAAACTTGTAGCCGCTCTGGCCCGCCTGAAGAGCTACTTTGATTACGGGACTTTTACCCCGATCCAGGTGGCGTCAATCCTCGCTCTCGAAGGGCCGCAAGATTGTGTCACCGAGATCGTAGAGAACTATCGCCGCCGCCGCGACGTGCTCGTGCAGGGGCTGGACAAAGCGGGATGGAGCGTGCCGTTGCCGAAGGCGACGATGTTTGTCTGGGCGCAGATTCCGGAGCCGTACCGGCATTTAGGATCGCTCGAGTTCTCGCGTAAATTACTGCTTGACGCCAAGGTTGCTGTCAGCCCAGGCATAGGCTTCGGCGAGTTCGGCGACCAGCACGTTCGTTTCTCACTGATCGAGAACGAAGCCCGGACGAGGCAGGCGCTACGCGGCATCCGGCAGATGTTTGCACACGACGGAGTGCTGACGACCGCCGTCTAAGCCTTTAATGAGGACCGGGTTGTGTGAAGGGCTTGCCGGGTGTTGTTTGAAAGCACACCCGCCCGGCTTTTGCTATAGCCTTAGCATCTGGATGGAATGAAGAAAAGCGCCGTCATCATAGGAGCAGGACCCGCCGGGCTTACCGCCGCCTACGAACTGCTCACTCGCAGCGACATTCACCCGATCATCATCGAGAAGAGTGCGGCGATGGGCGGTCTCTCGCGGACCGTTCAGTATAAGGGCAACCGCATCGACATTGGCGGGCACCGCTTTTTCTCCAAGAGCGACCGGGTGATGAACTGGTGGCTTAGCCACATGCCCATCGATGCAGAAGCCAAGCAGAAGATCTCCTACCACGGGCAGAGGCGGGATGTTCAGGCTGCGACCGGCAGCAGCAATGGTGAAGCACAGATGCTCATCCGCCAGCGCAAGTCACGCATCTACTTCCTGCGGAAATTCTTCGACTATCCGATTCGCCTGAGTGCCCAGACGCTGTGGAAGCTCGGGTACTTTCGCTCCGCGAAGATCGGGTTGAGCTATCTGAAGACGGTGCTATTCCCGCCGAAGAAAGTTGAAAATCTAGAAGACTTCTTTATTCGGAGATTCGGGCGCGAACTCTACTTGACGTTCTTCAAGTCATATACCGAGAAGGTCTGGGGGATTCCCTGCGACAAGATCAGTGCCGAATGGGGGTCGCAGCGCATTAAGGGGCTTTCGGTAAGAAAAAGCCTTATCCATTTCCTAAAGACCTTGACGGCGCGAAAAGCCGATGGCGATGTTGGGCAAAAGGATACAGAAACCAGTTTGATCGAAAACTTCATGTATCCGAAGCTCGGGCCAGGCCAGCTTTGGGAACTGGTGGCGGAGAAGGTGCTGGCCATGGGCGGCGAGATCGTAACCGACATTGATGTGAATCGAATTCATTGCCAGGGCGGGGAAGTGAAGAGCGTTGGCGGAGTCGATGCGAACGGGGAGCGCTGCGAATTTCGCGGCGATTACTTCTTCTCCACGATGCCCATGCAGGAGCTTGTTCGCGCCCTCGATGTCGCGGTCCCTTCCAACGTGCTGGAGGTCAGCGAGGGCCTTCAATATCGCGATTTTATTACGGTAGGTTTGCTGGCGAGCAGGTTAAGCGTTCACGACAAGGGCGCGCCAAACTCGTTAATCAGAGACAACTGGATTTACATACAGGAGCCGGACGTAACCGCCGGCCGTCTGCAGATATTCAACAACTGGAGCCCATTCCTCGTGCGCGATCCAGACACCGTCTGGATTGGTGTCGAATATTTCTGTTATGAGTCCGACGCGATCTGGAAGCAGAATGACGACGAGATCGCGGCGCTGGCGAAGAGGGAACTGGAGCAGATCGGGATACTCAAGCAAGCCGACGTTTTGGATGCGACCGTGATCCGCGTACCCAAGACTTACCCCGCCTACTTCGGCGCCTATGAGCGCTTCGACGAACTTCGCCGCTATCTCGACGAATTTCCCAACCTCTTCCTCGTCGGCCGCAACGGCATGCACAAATACAACAACCAGGACCACTCCATGCTCACCGCGATGACGGCGGTGGATAACATCCTCGCGGGGCGGGAGGACAAAGAGAACATCTGGGCGGTGAATACCGAGATGGAGTATCACGAGGAGCGTGCGGAAAGTAGAGACGATACGGTCGAGGCGATGGCGGCTGAGATCTAGTGCCGCAAACCGCCCTTCGTCAGAGAAATCCGGCCCTTACGGGCCGGATTTCTGCTTTGCCAATAGCGCTAGCGGCCGAGACCTGCGGCCAGCGTTTTCACCATCGTTCCATTGGAGTCGTCATCTTTGAGCGCCCAGACAAAGGCGCCCCCAAGGCCGCCAGGCACGCGGTAGTTAATGTATAGCGTCTTGAATTGGGCGGTTTCAGGATCGTCGAGTGTGTAAAAGGTTTCAGTGGTTGGGTTATAGAGTGTTGTCGCAATTCTGCACCAATCGAAATAGCTCTTATATCCATTCGACTGCAGGGTTGAAAGCGTGGAATAAGTGAGGGTGCCTGGAGTAAGGAGCGTATCGCATCCAGGAGTGGCCCCGCTCAGATCGGTGCATGGGCCAGTGCCGCTGGCTAGTAGTACTGCCGACGGGCCGGTGGCAGTCTGGTAGAGGCCGTGATTTTTGGAGGGAACTCCGGTCCATCCGGCGCCGTACAGAGGCACGCCCATCAGGTATTTTCCGGGAGGGACGCCGGCCTTGAGATAGGCTGAGACGGTGGATTCAATGTCGAGCCCCTGCCCATAATCTGGATCGCGGCGGTCATCAAATAAGGGCGACGCATGATTGGTTGAAGTCTCCCATGTCCCTGCATAGTTGTAGCCATCGATGGTGATGAAATCGACCTCTTTGGAGGCCTTTTCAAGGTCGATGTTGACGTAATTCTGCGCGCCCGCCGGCCCGTCAAAACTGAGGGAGTAGGTCTTGCCGGTCTGGGTGCTGAGTTCGTCGAGCTGCTTACGAAATTCCTTCAAGAGAAGCGTGAAGTTTTGTTTGTCAGCGGCAGCGGGGAATTCCCAGTCGATGTTGAAGCCGTCAAAGAGGCCGGGCGCCGTAATGTTTCCATTCCAATCGCTACCAACATTCCCGACCACAAACATGTCGATGCATGATGCGACGAGCGCCTGGCGGCCGGCAGATGTACTGGCAGCAGTCGAGAAGGCCTGCGCTGCCACATCGCCTGCGCCACCTAGCGAAATAACCGTCTTCAGATGAGGGTGCAGCTGCTTCAGTTTGAGTATCTCGGCGAAGTTGCCGAAGAGAGGCCAGGAGCTCGGTATTCCGCCAACGGGAGGCAGATTATTGTTCTCAAAGTCAGCCCACGCGTCCGCAACGGCGCAAGTATTGGCGGTGGGATCCGAGGCATTCGCAGAGACATTTCCAAAGGCGTAGATCAGGTGCGAGAGCTTCTTGGCCGAGCCGTTGCTTTCGAGTGTGGCCAGGTTGTAGCCCGCGTAATAGATGCTCCATTCCTCGAAATACCCGGCAAGGATTTTCTTATTGTTCGGCGGTTCAGCGAGGGCGGAAGCTCCGAATACGGTTAACAAAACAACGCCTGCGAGCAAAGCCGATGTGAAAGTGCGAGCGAACATCTCTTTCATTTATGGAGTTTCTCTTTCCTGAGTAAAGTAACAGCCGGGCAAGTATAGGCCGCGGGTATACGAGTGTCTCTTAATTAATTTGCCTGGAACTTCGGAGCGAACCCAACTCATCCTGGGGTGATTTACAGGGCCTTGTTTCATGCTTCCCTGCTGGACACGGCGCTGTAGGCCGGTGGCCAGCGTTCTCGGGCCACAGACAGCTACTTTCCTGATCGCTCATGAATGGCTAAGATGGTCGCCATGCCCTTTGCCCTGAATCGCCGCAGTTTTCTGATTGCCGGGGGAGTGACCGCCCTGGCGTCCACCCGAGTGCTTGGCGCCAACGATACCCTGCGTGTGGGAGTGATTGGAGCCGGCGGCCGCATGGGCAACCTGCTCGATGCGGCCGACAAGCTTGGGTCCTACCAGATTGTCGCGGTCAGCGACGTCTATGGGCCGCACCGCGACGCGGTCAAAGTGCGATCCGGCGGCCTTGCCACAACCCATGTCGATTATCACGAAGTCCTGCAGCAGGAGATCGATGCGGTCTTTATCGCCTCGCCCGACCACTGGCACGTGCGGATGGCAGTCGATGCTTTGGCAGCCAGCAAGGACGTGTATCTCGAAAAGCCGGTAACCCACACGATTGAGGAGGGCGTGACGCTCACCCGCGCGGTGCGGTCGAGCAAACAGATTTTGCAGTGCGGAATGCAGCAACGGAGCTGGACCCATTTCCGCGACGCGGTCGACCTCATCCAGGGAGGCAGCCTGGGGCGCATTCCTCAAGTGAGGACCTACTGGTGGCAAAACTACAATGTGAGTTGGGTACCGAAGCCCATCAATACGGAGGCGCTCGACTGGAAGCAGTGGCTGGGTGGCGCTCCCGATCAACCCTTCAGCCTGGAGAAGTACTATCGCTGGCGCTGGTTCTGGAATTTCGGCGGCGGCGCGATGACGGACCTCTTTACTCATTGGATCGACGTCGTGCACTGGGCCATGAAATCCGATACGCCGCGGGTGGCGCAGATGCTTGGGGACAAATATATCTTCGAGCAGTGGGACTGCCCGGACACGGTGCAAGCAGCGCTGCGCTATCCGGGCTTCGATGTCGTGTACGAGGGTATGATGGCGTCGTCCATCGACGACGGAGGGCTGGAGTTCCGAGGCACGGAGGCGACCCTCAAGCTCAACCGCAGCGGCTTCAGCGTCTACCGCGAGGGTGTTCCGGGAAAAGAGAATCCGGTGCTCAAGGCCGACAGCTTTCGCGACGGCACGATTACCCATATGCAGAACTTTTTCGAGTGCGTCAAGAGCCGCAAAGAGCCGAATGCCCCGGTCGAGGCAGGAGTTGCCGCCGCTCGTGCGGGTCAGATTGCCAACCTGGCTTACCTCGGCAAGGGGCAGATTGCGTGGCCGCCGAAAACTTCGGGATGAGGGAGTAGCGGCTCAATGGAAATTGGAAAAGAAGGCGCGTGGGAATATGGGGGGAGGGTCTGCTAACATGCTTTCCTTAAGGGAGATTGCTTCACGATGAGTCCCGAACAGTCCTTCCATTTTGATGTCGTTGAGTCGCGCAACGAAGCCCTCGGTGTGGATGTGACCACGTTTCTGTGTCACGGCCGATTGACCAATGAGACGTCAGGCAAACTCAAAGATGCTGTAAAGCCGCTCCTTGGTGCGGGCGGTCGCCATGTCATCATCGATCTCAACGATGTGAGCTACGTAGACAGTTCGGGCCTCGGCGCGCTGGTCGGGCTGAAGGTCTCTGCCGTCAACAAGGGACTGGGCCGGCTCGAACTGGAGAATCTGACGCCGCGTATCAAGGAGCTTCTCAGCCTTGCCAATTTGACGAAGTTGTTCGCCTCATAGCGAACGCTAGTGCGGCGGTAGCACCTTGATGGTGTGCAGCCAGACCTCGGCACTCTGCGGCCAGGTTGTGACTGGCAGACCGGTCTTGCGCAATCCGTAACCGTGACCACCCTCGGCGTAAATGTGCAGCTCCGCGGGCACCCTTGCCTTCTTGAGCTGCAGAAAATACACTACCGCATTTTCGACATGGACGGAGTCGTCCTCCGCCTGCACGATGAACGTGGGCGGCGTGTCGACGGTGGGATTGATGTCGGCGTTAGGCGCGAAATCCTTATCGGCCAGAGCCAGGTAGCCGGGGTAGATGATCGCCGCGAAGTCGGGGCGGCAGCTCAGCTGGTCGGCCGCATCGACGGGTTCGTAGAGCCGCTTGTCATAGTGGGTGCTCAGCGCAGCGGCGAGATGCGCGCCAGCGGAGAATCCCAGCACACCGACGCGCTTCGGATCGATTTTCCATTCGGCCGCGTGTTCTCGAACGATACCCATCGCTCGCTGAGCGTCCTGGAGTGCGGCATCAGATTTGGGGTAAGGTCCGGTTCCAGGTACGCGATATTTCACCAGCACGCAGGTGATTCCTGCGGAGTTCAGCCAGTCGCAAACCTCGGTGCCCTCGAGGTCGATCGCGAGGATGTTGTATCCGCCGCCAGGAAAGACCACGATCGCCGCGCCGCTATTCGCCGACCTGGGAGGATAGAGTGTGAGGGTCGGCGCGGAGACGTTGCCGATCCTTATCACGGGCCTGCCGGCGACGGTGTGATCTTTGGCGGTGGTTGTATTGCCCTCTGGAGGTGGATTTGCGGGCGCTCCGGGCGCTCCATGCGGCCACAAGGGAGTGGTGGTCAGATTTGCAGGGGGAGGCCAGCTTGAAGTTTGTGCGGTGGCACCGAGGGCGGTTGCGACAGCGAGAATGAGCATGAAGCGCTTGCGCATGTTTGGAAACTCCAGAATAAATTCGATGCGATCATCGCAGCCGGGGAAGGGGAGTGCAAGAGGCAGCGCGACTGCCGAGGGCCGCATCTCAGCTCCTCGTGAGCAGCGTTGCAGATGTTGAATCCGAAAAGGGGGCAAGCCTACGAGCCCTTCTGATCACGAATTTTTTTCTGGCCGACGTGCAGACTGGCCTCGGCCCCTTCGTGGCAGCGTATCTTGCCGGGGCGGGCTGGAATCCCGGCCGTGTCGGTGTCGTGTTGACCCTGGGAGGTGTCGTCACCCTCTTATTGCAGACGCCAGCGGGCGCGCTCGTCGACCGCGTCCGTTCCAGGCGGCTGATCCTGGTTGTTGCGTGCGTGGTGCTGGCGGTCGGGGCGCTGCTGCTTTCGGTTACGACACGCCCCTGGGCGGTCTACGCCGCGCAGTTTCTCATCGGCGGGACGGTACCATTTCTTGGGCTGACGCTGGCAGCGATCACCATGGGACTGGTGGGCGCCAAGCTATTCGACCGGCAGTTCGGGAAGAACCAGTCGTTCAACGCTGCCGGCAACGTCGCGTGCGCTCTGCTCATCATCCTGGTCAGCCGCCTCTTCGGCAATCGGGCGATCTTTCTCACCGCGGCGGTATTGACAATCCCGACGGTAGCTTCGGTGGTTTTCATTCGGGGCCGGGATATCGACGAGACCCTCGCGAGCGGGGGCCGGGGCGAGGCAGGCGCACCCAGTGAGAAGCAGGCGTCGGTCGTCCATACACTCTTCGGGGACCGTGTCCTATTGATTTTTTGTGTTTGCGCCTTTTTCTTCCATTTTGCGAACGCCGCAATGCTGCCACAGCTTGGGGAAATGTTGACCAAAGGAGTGAAGGCGAGCGCGGCGCCGTTCATGTCAGGCTGCATCATCGTCACACAGCTAGTGATTATGTGTTCGGCCGCAGCCATCGGCCGATACGCGAACCTGCACGGCCGTAAACCCCTCCTGCTGCTCGGATTCGGCGTACTCCCGCTCCGCGCGTTGCTGTACGCGCTTACCCACAACACCGAAGCGCTAATCGCCATGCAGTTACTGGACGGCGTCGCCAATGCCATTTTCGGGGTCGTCTCAGTGCTCGTCGTCGCGGACCGCACGCGCGGAACGGGACGCTTCAATCTGGTCCAGGGCGCGCTCGCGACGGCAGTCGGACTGGGCGCGGCGCTCAGCACTACCTTTGGTGGCGCACTCATCCAGCACTATAGCTACCGCGTCTCGTTTCTCGCGTTGGGTGGGGTGGCGACCGTCGCGGTAACGCTGCTTTTTTTTGCTGTGCCGGAGACCCTGGCCACCTCGAACAGCGCAGCGATACTCACTCTTGCAAAGAAGGCTTCCGCTTGAACCTGCTTGTTTATCCCGGCGTCCAACAGCCCGGCGGGATAATCTAACCAATGATCTCGCCCGCCTTTGCGCACTTTCTGCTGCCGCTCATTGTGGCCATGAGCATTGTGTTGATGCTGGTGCGCCCTCGCGGCATCGCCGAGGTTTACTGGATTGGAGGCGGCGCGGCCCTGCTGATCGTCCTGCGGCTGGTTCCGCTCAAGTTGGCGGGACATGCGGTGGCTGAAGGCCTGGACGTTTACCTCTTCCTCATCGGGATGATGCTGCTATCGGAGGTGGCGCGGGAGCAGGGGGTCTTCGATTGGCTGGCCTCAGTTACCGTGCGCGGCGCGGAGGGATCGTGTTCGCGCCTGTTTACCCTGGTTTACGCGGTTGGTACGGCAGTCACGATCTTCATGTCGAACGACGCGACGGCAGTGGTGCTGACGCCGGCGATTCTGACCGCAGTTCGAAAGGCAAAGGTCGAGCCTCTGCCCTACCTCTTCGTCTGTGCGCTGATCGCCAATGCCGCCTCCTTCGTGCTGCCGATTTCGAATCCCGCCAACCTGGTGGTCTTTCATACGGGGGTGCCACCGCTCGGACAATGGCTCTTAGCCTTTGGGCTTCCATCGGTTCTCTCGATCCTCGCTACCTACGGGGTGATGCGATGGATCTTTCGTAAGGAGCTTCGCGCGACGATCGAGATTCGAGCGGAGGCCGAGGAGCTAAGCGGGGACGGCAAACTGGTGCTCGCCGGGCTTGGATTGGTGGTGTTGGTGCTGCTGGTTGCGTCTTCGCAGAAGTGGGACCTTGGGCTACCAACATGCCTAGCTGCTTTAGCGGTGACCGCAGTGGTGTGCATCCGCGCCCGTACCAACCCTATTCGTTTGGCGAAGGAGGTCAGCTGGGGGACAATTGCGCTGGTCGCGGGGCTCTTCGTCATGGTGGAGGCAATCGAGAGCATCGGAGCCCTCGATCTGACCAGGCGCGCGCTGCTGTGGGTACAGGGGCTTGAGCCAGCCGCCGGTGCGCTCGTCGCAGGGTTCACCGTGGGAGTCGGCAACAATCTCATTAACAATCTTCCCCTGGGCCTGATTGCTGGGGCGACGCTTAAGGCCGCGGGCACCAAGGGCCTGATCGCGAACGCGGTGCTGATCGGAGTGGACCTGGGGCCGAATCTCTCGGTAACCGGGTCGCTGGCGACGATCCTCTGGCTGCTTGCGCTGCGCAGGGAGGGTCTGGATGTCAGCTTCTGGAAGTTCTTGAAGGTCGGGGCGGTTGCGATGCCGATCGCCCTTCTGCTGGCAACAGGAGCAGCGATAGCGACGCACACTCTAATGCCATCTCAATGACAGGAGACAAGCGATGAACGCCGGCTGGATCATTCCATTCATCATCCTCGGAGGCGCGTTGCAAACATGCGGCGCGGCCATGAACGGGCAGCTCAACAAGTCGCTGGTGAACCCCTGGCTGGCTTCGGCGGTTTCGTCGCGCTGATCACTTTCTTCTCCGCGGGCGCGTTCCTGGTCCTGCCGCATCCACTGCCAACGAACAAAGACCTTTCCACAATGCCGTGGTGGGCGCCCCTGGGGGTTGGTGGGGGCGGTACAGGTGTACGCCGGGCTAACGCTGGTGCACAAGGTGGGCACCGGGGCGTTCATGGGACTCACCGTGACGGCAGCTTCGATCACATCGCTGGTCATTGACCATTTTGGCTGGCTTCGAATGGAACAGCATCCACTCAGTCTCTGGCGGGTGGCCGGAGGGGTATTTCTGGTAGCGGGCGTTGCTTTGGTCGCGAAATTCTGAGCGGCGACCCTGATGATTATCAGCGTTTGATTTTGCTCATGGGGACGACCTGGACGGTTACGTCCCGCACCTCGGAGAGAAAGCGATTGAGGACCGAGCCGCGCAGCAGGATGTCGAAACGAGAGCGGGCCGACTGGCCGAAGACCACGTGGGAAATGTTCTCCTGCTGGGCGAAGGCAATCAGGGCGTCAGCGACGCGCTTGTTCTTGAGTATCACGGTCTTCGCACCGAGATCGCGGGCGAGCTTCGTATACTCTTCCATGCGCTGAAAGGCTTCGGGATCGTTATGCCGGCTGCCTTGATCGGGAGGCTCGACATACACGGCGTACCAGTTGGTGGCCAGCCGCCCGGCGATGCGTGCGCCCACGCGCAGCAGGCGCTCGGTGCCAGAACGGGCGGATATGCAGACCATCACTTTCTCCGGCATCGGGGCCTGCTCGAGGCCCTGGGTGCGGCGGTATTCCGATGCGGCCGAACCCACCTGTTCGGCGGTCGCCCGCAGCGCCAGCTCGCGCAACATATTCAGATTGCCCTTGCGGAAAAAGTTCGCCAGCGACTGTTCAACTTTTTCCGGAGCATAAATTTTGCCCTGGCGGAGGCGGTCACGCAGCTCGTCTACGGTTACATCGACGTTGACGACTTCATCGGCGCGCTTGAGCAGGCTGTCGGGGACCGTCTCGCGTATCACGGTGCTTGCAGAGCGCGCGACCGCGTCATTCAAGGTTTCGAGGTGCTGGACATTGACCGCGGTCATTACATTGATGCCCGCGTCGAGCAGCTCCAACACGTCTTCATAGCGTTTGCGATTGCGCGAGCCGGGAACGTTGGTGTGGGCGAGCTCGTCGACGATTACGGTATGGGGATGACGCCTGAGCACAGCGTCCAGGTCCATCTCGCGCAGGACCACGGAGCGATACGGGATCTCCTTTTGCGGGACGACCTCGAGGTCCTGGATCATCGCGGCGGTTTCGGCGCGGCCGTGGGTTTCAATGAGCCCAATCACGACGTCGATACCCTGGTTGCGCATTGCATGCGCGGTCTCGAGCATCTGGAAGGTCTTGCCGACGCCGGGGGCTGCCCCGATGTAGATGCGCAGTTTCGCCGGCTCGGGGGCGAGAGCGAGGTCGGGGTCGCTCAGCGAGAGAGGGCGTGGCTCTGGGGCGTCGAGGGGCGACGCCGGGTCCGGACCAGCCGGGGAGGCGGACATCAGCCGACCTCGACGGGATGGCGCGTTGCCTGGAATGTTGCCATGGGGACGGTGAAGTTGAATGTGGTGCCGGCTCCGAGCCGGCTCTCGACGGCGACCTGACCGCCGAGAGATTCGACCAGGCGGCGCACCAGAGCGAGACCAAGCCCGGTGCCATCGCCGGTCCCGCCGGAGGTGTCGAAGCGGCCAAAGATCAGCGGCAGCCGCTCCGTTTCGATGCCGCGTCCGCTGTCGCGGACGAAGAACTGCACCCGGTCTTTGATTTCCTCGGCCCGCAGCAGAATCGAACCGCCGGTGGGCGTATAGCGGATCGCGTTGCTGAGCAGGTTGTCGAAGATGCTGCGCAGGGCGCGGCGATCGGCGTTTACATGGGCGAGATCGGAAAAGGCGCGGACTTCGATGTCGATCTGCCTGGCGCAGGCCTCGTCGATCCATCGGTCGTGCGCGTCCTGCAGGATGTCGATGGGCCGCAGGCGTTCCAGCTGCATTTCGCGACGACCGGTGTCGAGCTCGGCGACGTCGATGAGGTCGGACATCAGGTCGTTGAGAGCCTCAGCTTCGTCTTCGGCACCTTGCAGCAGGTCGGCTTGCAGGGGACGAAGTTCGCCGCCGAAGCCCTTGGCCAGCGTGTACAGGCTCAAGCGGATTCTTTGCAAAGGATCGCGCAGCTTCTGCGAGGCGACGGAGATGAAGCGGGTCTTGAATCGGTCGACTTCCTGCATTTGGGTGACATCTTCAAGCACGGTTACCGCTCCAAGGAGCTTTCCGTCTTCATCGCGCATGGGAGTGGTGCGCAACCGGTAGCTGCGCTGCGCCTCGCCAATGCGCATGGGCAACAGCGCCGCCTCGCCCTCATTGGCCACGGCACGCTGCATAGAGACGGCATCGCGCACCGCTTTAAGGATCTTGTCGCCTCCGGGGGTGTTGGTGAGCGCCATGCGATCGCTTGCGACCTCGCCGAGCAGTTCAACGGCGGCCTGGTTGAGCTTGAGCAGTTGCCCCTTGCCGTCGGTCACGATGATTGGCTCGAAGATAGACTGCAGGACGGCGTCGCTTAGTTGATGTTCCATCTGGCGGCGGCCGGACTCGGTCTCGCGCAGGTCGCGCATGCGGACCGCCAGGCGGTTGACTTCGGTAGCGATCTCGCCCAGATCGTCGTGGGCCCGCCACTCGATGCGTGCCTGCAGGTCGCCTTTCCCGATACGCCGCGCGCCCCGAGCGACCTCGCGCACCGGAGAGATCACCGAGTACACAATCAGCGGAGTGAGAATGAGAGCCAGCAGCGCACAGGCGGCGACTACGATGCGCATGCGGCGGGCGAGCGCGGCGCGGGTTTCGGCGGCCTGATGCTGGGCGGAGAGATTGACCTCCACACGCGCGGTTTGCGAGAGGACCACATCCGTAGAGGCCATCTGGCGCAGCGAGCTCCTCACGAAGAGGGTCATGCCGAAGACGATGGTCAGCAACAGAAAGCAACCGAGGACCAGTCTTTGATAAAGGCTCAACATAGAAGCGGTCTCATAAATGTCTGTGTGGCTTCAGCGCAAGTCTGAAAACCGTTTCGGTGGCGGATCTCATCTGCGGCGACTCCGGTCGCTTCTCGTCTGTGAGACCGCTTGCAGCGATCGCTTCAACGATGAAATTGCGCGCTCTCGCCGGTTCAATTAGATTCTGGTTGCAGCGGTGTGTTGCGCCTAGTTCTATTGTGCATCCTAGCCGATTTGCGGCGGGGCGGCACGGGCAAGCGCTGTTCGGCCATAATCTCGGAGAGACGTGAAAACAAAAGCCGACGCACTGCTAACTACGGTCGACCTTGCGGGCACCTTTCTGTTTGCGGTCGAGGGCGCCATGGCAGCTATTCATGGCAACCTCGATTTTCTGGGGATGGTCGTGCTCGCCTTTGTGACAGCAGTAGGCGGCGGGATCATCCGCGACCTGCTGATCGGCGACGTTCCCCCAGGAGCGATCCAGGATTGGCGATACGGCGCAATTGCCCTGGCCGGCGCGGCGACGGCGTTTTTCTTTCACCAATTTGTGCAGGAGGTCCCGACTATGCTGATGCTTACGCTGGATGCCGCCGGACTCTCGCTCTTCGCGTTGTCGGGCGCAGGCAAGGCCCTTGAACATGAGATCCATCCGGCTATGGCCGTCGTAATGGGCGGGATCACCGGAGTCGGTGGAGGCACACTGCGGGACCTGCTGCTCGCCCAGGTGCCTACGGTGCTGCGCGCGGACGTCTACGCGACGGCAGCGCTGCTCGGTGCGGCGATTCTGGTGATTGGCATCAGGCTGAACTTGCCTCGTGTTGCAATGGGTATAGGCGGAGGGCTGGGCTGCTTCCTGCTGCGGATGGCGGCGATCTGGTTCCATTGGAACTTGCCGAAAGCAGCGGGGTAAGCCGATCTACATTTGATTTTCAGTGCGCCAGTTTCTTAGAGAGGAAATCGTTCATGAGCCAGCAAGGTAGGGCCGAGATTAAACGGGCCAATATTCGGTTATTGGCTCGCGGGGTGTTCGTAGTTGCCTCTGTAATATGCGCCGCCCGCAGTGCGCAGGCGCAGCGTTGGTCTGAGGAGAAGGCGAATGAATGGTATGCGCAGCAGCCGTGGCTGGTGGGAGCGAACTACGTTCCCTCCGACGCGATCAATGAGCTCGAAATGTTTCAAGCGGCGACCTTCAATCCGGCACTGAACGACAAAGAGCTTGGGCTCGGCGAAAGTATCGGCATGAACACGATGCGCGTCTTCTTGCAGGACCAGCTTTGGGAGCAGGACCCGAAGGGCTTCACGAAGCGATTGGATGATTTCCTGGCGATCGCGGCGAAGCATCATATTCGGCCGTTGCTGGTGTTGTTCGATTCGTGCTGGGACCCTTATCCGAAGCTCGGTCCCCAGCATCCCCCGATTCCCGGAGTGCATAACTCGGGGTGGGTGCAGAGCCCCGGAGCGAAGGGGATCATGGATCCGGCGTATGAGCCGAAGTTGAAGGCTTATGTGCAGGGGGTGGTCGGTGCGTTTGCGAATGACGATCGGATTCTTGGATGGGACATCTGGAATGAGCCGGACAATGGCAATGAATCTTCGTATCCGGTGAAGGGAGCGAAGAGCAAGGCGGAGCTGGTGGGCGCATTGCTGCCGAAGGCGTTCGCGTGGGCGCGGGAGATGCATCCAATGCAGCCGTTGACGAGCGGAGTGTGGCAGGGGGATTGGGTGAATCCGGAGAAAGAGAGCGCGATGACTAAAATACAGCTCTCCGAGTCGGACATCATCACCTTCCACAACTACGAATGGCCTGAAGGGTTTGAGGCGCGGATCCAACAATTGCAGAAGTACAACCGGCCGATTATTTGCACGGAATATATGGCGCGCGGAGCGGGGAGCACTTTCGACAATAGCCTGCCGATCGCGAAGAAATATAACGTTGGCGCGATCAACTGGGGGTTGGTGGCGGGGAAGACGCAGACATACCTGCCTTGGGACTCATGGCAGCGGCCGTATGTGCTGGTGCAGCCTACGGTTTGGTTTCATGAGGTCTTCAAGCAGGATGACACTCCGTATCGGCAACATGAAGTGGATTTGATTCGGGAGCTGACTGGGCGGGGAACTCCGGCGGCTGCTGCGGGCGGGCAATGAGCGGGGCCATGCCACTCGGGCATCGGTGTGTTGGGGATGTTCGCATGAGCAAAGGCAAGATCGCGTCTTGGGCGAGTGGCTTCGGGCATTCTGGATATATGAGCGTTGTATATTTGTTTCGCCGACTGATGGCTTTCGGCGCGTTGCTGCTTGTGATGTCAGGTGGCTTGCTGGTTCGCGCGCAGAGTCCGCAGACACAGCGTCCGACGAGCACTCCGTATAGCGGCGATCTGTCGATTTTCGAGACCAAGGGTCGCGATGAGCGGCTGCAGATTCAGCGAGTGATGGATCTGCTTGGCATCAAGCAGGGCTCGGGCGTTGCTGATCTGGGGGCGGGTTCGGGATGGTTTACGGTGCGGGCCTCGGCGAGGGTGGGTTCCACTGGAACGGTGTTTGCCGAGGACATTAACCCGCAGGCGATCCAATATATCGATCAGCGTCTTCAGAAAGAAAAGCTGGCCAACGTTCGCACGGTGCTGGGGACAGCGGATGATCCGAAGCTGCCTGCGCAGTCGGTTGACGCGGTGTTGATGTTGAAGGTTTATCACGAGATTGCGCATCCGCTGGTGTTGCTAGCGAATTTGAAGCCGGCGCTGAAACCGGGTGCGAAGGTTGGCATTATCGACCGCAATGGCGATGGGACGGACCATGGTTTGAACAGCGATGTGTTGAAGCGGGAGATGGGTGAGGCGGGGTTCAAGTTGGTTGGGTCTTACGATTTCACCAAGTCGGATGGGCAGGATTATTTTTTGATCTTTCAGGTGAAGTGATCAGCGCGGTCATTCAAAGACTTGCAGCCTATCCTTCGTGTTCGGCGGTTCGGATCGGGCGCGAATTCCGCGACGAGAAGCAATCCGAAGACGGCGAAGATGTACGACACGACCGTCACTGTATGATTCGGATTTGCCGTTAGCATCGCCACGGCCGTGAGAGCGTAGGCGCTAATTTCGATTATCAATCCAAGAATATTTGTGAAGGACGGTCTAAATCCGCCAGCAAGAACTCTAGAGAAATCCTTGGCGTAAAGGCGAAGAAGTGCTACGAAGTACACCGCAAAAAATGGCCGAATCAGCCAATTCTCGCCTGTTGAATGTAGGGTAACGGCGATTGCGAATGCAGGGAGCGACCAGAGAATCCCAATTAGACGATATTTGAGGTAGCCAAAATACCACGGCATTCCGCTTATCATCTCCCAAGCTAGAGCATTCTGTCCTAGGTTTTCCTCAGCTTCCTCCTTCGCCTCGTTTTGGCACAGTGAAGAGATGCGTGTGCCGCTCTAAAATGAGAGCAGCACAATGGCCGAATTTACTCATCTTCATCTTCATACGGATTATTCCCTCCTCGATGGCGCCTGCGACGTTGAGAAACTGGTCAACCACGTCGCCGACATCGGCCAGCAGGCGGTTGCGATCACCGACCACGGCAACATTTATGGCGCGGTGCATTTTTTTGAGGCGGCGAAGAAGCGCGGCATCAAGCCGATCCTCGGCTGTGAGCTGTACATCTGCCAAAAGGAGGACCATCGCGCCGATCCCCAAGGAGACGACTACAACCACTTGCTGGTGCTGGCGGAGAACGAGGAGGGCTACCGGAACCTCGTCCGCATTACCTCGGAGGCATCGCTGCACGGTTTCTACCGGAAGCCGCGCATTAGTAAGAAGTATCTGGCGGAACATGCGGCGGGACTGGTCGGGTTTTCGGGCTGCCTGGCGGGCGAACTCTGCCAGGAGCTGATCGCTGGAAAATACGATGAGGCAAAGCACACCGCCAGCGAATATCAGGATATTTTCGGCAAAGGGAATTTCTTTCTGGAGATCCAGGACCAGGGACTGGAGCTAGAGAAAAAGATCCACGCAGATCTCTTCAAGCTGGAGAGCGAGCTGAATATTCCGTTAGTGGCGACCAACGACAGCCATTATCTCTGCGAAGACGACCATCACGCTCACGAAGTGTTGCTATGCGTGCAGACCGCGGGATCGATTCATGATCCCAAGCGGTTCAAGTTCGACTCGGACCAGTTTTTTGTGAAGTCGGCGGCGCAGATGGAGAAGCTCTTCTCACATGCGCCGCAGGTGGTCAGCCGGACGATGCAGTTCGCAGAGCGGTGCTCGCTCAAGATCAACAAAGTCGATAATCCGTTTCCTGAGTTTGCGGTGCCGGATGGGCATACGATCGACAGCTACTTTGAACAAATTTGCCGCGAGGGTTATCGCAAGCGGATGGATACGGCGGTGCGCCATTTGCAAGACCGTGGCTTGCTGCGTTTTCCGATCGCAGACTACGAGGCCCGGCTGGAGAGGGAGATCGATTGCATCAAGGCGATGAAGTTCGCCGGATATTTCCTGATTGTCTGGGACTTCATCAAATATGCGCGCGACCATGACATTCCGGTGGGGCCAGGGCGCGGTTCGGCCGCGGGTTCGCTGGTCTCGTATGTGATGGAGATCACCAATATCGATCCGCTGCAGAATGTACTGCTTTTCGAGCGGTTTCTGAATCCGGAGCGGGTGTCGATGCCGGATATCGATATCGATTTCGATATGAACCGGCGCGGCGAAGTGATCGAGTACGTGACGCGGAAGTATGGCCGCGAACAGGTTGCACAGATCATTACGTTCAACACGATGGCGGCGAAGGCGGCGATCAAGGACGTGGGCCGCGCGCTCGACCTGCCTTATGGCGATGTCGACCGCATTGCGAAGATGGTGCCGGCAACAATCGGAGTAACGATCGAGCAGGCGCTGAAGGACTCGCCTCCGCTGCAAGAGGCCTACGACAAAGACCCGCAGACACGAGAACTGATCGATACCGCGAGAAAACTCGAGGGTCTGGTGCGCGGGGCAGGCGTACATGCAGCCGGAGTGGTGATTGCGCCTCGTCCGCTGACTGACCTGGTGCCAGTGAGCCGCAGCAAGAACGAGGAAATCGTTACGTCGTATGACATGAAGGCCATCGAAAAGTTGGGGCTCCTGAAGATGGACTTTCTAGGGCTGACGACGCTGACGGTCATCAATGACTGTCTGAAACTGATCAGGTCAAATCAAGAGGTTGAGCTCGATCTGGAGACGATTCCGTTAGACGACCAGCGGACGTATGAGCAGGTCTTTCATCGTGCGCTGACTTCGGGGATATTTCAGTTTGAGTCGGGCGGCATGCGCGATGTACTGCGGCGCTATAAGCCAACATCCGTCGAAGATCTGACGGCGCTCAATGCGTTGTATCGGCCGGGGCCGATCCAGGGCGGAATGATCGACGACTTCATTGAGCGTAAGTGGGGACGGCGCAAGGTAGAGTATCTGCTGCCCGATCTTGAAGTGCTGCTGAAGGAGACGCTGGGGGTCATCGTTTATCAGGAACAGGTGATGCAGATCGCCAACGTGCTAGCGGGCTATTCGCTTGGTGATGCCGATCTGCTGCGCCGCGCGATGGGCAAGAAGAATGCCGAGGAGATGGCGAAGCAGCGTGAGCGGTTTGTCTCCGGCGCAGCGCTGAAGAAGTATCCCAAAGACACGATTACGCGCATCTTCGACCTCATGGAGCAGTTCGCGGGGTATGGCTTCAACAAGTCTCACTCCGCAGCGTATGCGTTGCTGGCTTTCCAGACCGCTTATCTCAAGACTTATTATCCGATCGAGTTCATGTCAGCGCTGCTGACCTCCGAAATTTCGAAGCCGGAAAATGTTGTGAAGTACATCAAGGAATGCCGCGAGATGGGGATCGCGGTTGAGCCACCCGATGTCCTGTTCAGCGGCGCTAACTTTACCCCTCACGGCAAGGCGATCCGGTTCGGGCTGACTGCGATCAAGAACGTGGGCCGCAACGCCATCGATTCGATCCTGGCGGCGCGCGGGGCGCTAGAAGCGGAAGGCAAGAGCTTCGCCTCGTATTGGGAGTTCTGCGAGAAGGTCGATCTGCGCTTGATGAACAAGAGAGTGCTCGAATCGCTGATCAAAGCTGGCGCGCTGGATTCTTTGGGGCGGCGCTCACAGTTGCTGGCGGCAGCCGACAAGGCCATGGAGCAGGCGCAGAAGGCGCAGCGCGATTCGGCGGCGGGACAACATGGCTTGTTCGGCATATTCGATGACGGACCATCCACTTCTCGGGCGGCCAACGATCTGCCAAATATTCCTGACTGGGACGAGAACCAGCGCCTGCAGGGCGAGAAGGAAGTCTTGGGATTTTTTGTTTCCGGTCATCCGCTGGACAAGTATGCCGAGAAGCTGCGCAATCTGCCCGGCGTGGTCGATACGGCGACGGCGCTGGAGATGAAGCCCGCGCCGGTGAACTATCGCCGTGGACAGCCCTCGACCGAGAACGACATAGCTATTGCGGGAGTGATCGTTGGACTCAAGGTTGCCAAATCGAAGCGTTCCGGCGAGTTATACGCGCAGGCTTCGCTCGAAGACACGGTCGGAAAGATCGACCTGATTTGCTTCCCGAAGGACTATGAGAAGCTGGCGGCGAACCTCAAGATCGAGGTTCCAGTGCTGGTGAGAGGCCAGCTTCGCGCAGAAGAAGATGCAGCGCCGAAGTTGAGTGTCTCGTCGATCCAGGCGCTGGAAGACGTGAAGCTTCGGCTGCCGCAGAATGTGAAGATCCGTGTGGCTCTTGATAGGGCAAGTGAAGCGACGCTTCCTGAGCTCAAGGTGATGATTGGCGAATCGCCGGGGCCGGGGCGGGTGATGTTCAGCATGGAACAGGAGGGCAAATACGTCGTGGTCATGGAGCCGGCTGGAGTGACGGTTGGCGCCGACCGGGCGTTCTTTGATCGCGCCGAGCTGTTGCTTGGGCGGGGAATGGTCGTCGCGGTAGATTGAGGGCCGTGACGGGATTTTCATGCCTTCAAGGCCCGAGCCCAACTCGGCGGGAGGCGGTGGTCACCTCTAGTAGACTCAAAGTCGAACGATGTCTTTCGCACAGCGACTCCGCAGGTTCCGCTTCGACCGGCCGCAACGGATTGCAGCGGCACTCCTGCTGATGCTGCTGTGCCAATGCTATTGGGTGACGCGCCATCAGACGCTAACAGAGCGCGACTATGACTATGCCCGCTGCGGGCGCGAGACGTGGGAGAAGCCCTCGCCGCTGGCCGGCTATTTCACCAGCTGCGGCAATATCCACGATGGAACCCTGGCATATCGAGCGGCCGGCCTGCCACTCACCATCGAGCGCATTCTGGCGGGCAAGCCTTCGGCCAGTTCGCCATGGGAACTGCGTCACCAGCTGAGTTACGTTCTGTTGCTGATGCGGCTGCCTTTCATTTTCTGCGGGCTGTGCCTGGGCGCGGCGCTGTGGTGGGTGACGCGGCGGCTGTTTGGCAATGAGGGCGGCTTTGTCGCGCTCACGCTCTATTGCTTTTCGCCGGAGATCGTCCATGCCTGCACGTATCCGAATGCGGAGATACTGGCGGCGTTCGGGTTTTTCGCGGCGGTGTATACGGCGATCGGCGTTGCTCATGCGATGCAGGGGCCTCGAAAGAAATGGCGGCCGCGGATTGTGCTGCTCACGGCGGCGTTTGGGTTTACGGCAGCGGCGCACATCTCGGCGGTGCTGCTGGCTTTTCTGTTCGCGATTGGCTTCATGATCTACCTCGCGGAGCGACTTCGCGCCTATCTGATTCCGATCTTTTTGCATTCGGCGATTGGGACGCTGTTGCTGCTCTTTGCCTCGTATGGCTTCCGACCGGATGCGTTCAGTTATGTCTTTCGCAGCGCGGCGGCGCGGATGTGGTTCTCGCTGCAGCCGGCTAAGATGCTCTTTTCATCGCTGCCGAGTGCGGGCGTGACGCTGGCCGCAGCGATTGCGTTGTTGTTGTTTTTGGCGGTGAAGCGGTCGCGCTATTTTGGGAACTTTGCTGCCCTGCTGGTAGCGGCCCCGCTGCTCGTAGCGATCACGACCGGAGTTCAAGCGCAGCCGTGGCTTTGGGCGCTCCCGTTCCTACTGACGTTTATCGGGGGCGTTTTTGCGGATGCTTTGGAGACGCCGCAGAGGCGGATTTTTCTGGCGGCGACGGCAGGGATTTTGTTGATGCAAGCGGCATTGTGCGTCGCTTCTTTGCCGGGACTGGCTGAGTAGCGGCCCAAGTTTGTGGCAGCATTGGACTTATGTCGCTGGAGCCAGCTTGCAACGAGCTAAGTAATTGCGTATCATAGAGATAGACCTTTCCGAGAGGTAGTAATTTACACACCTGAAAGGCCCGGTCGATGTTCGACTTCGGGGCCAAGTTCTTCTCGGGAAGTCGAAGCTTTCGATGGAACCCAACTATGGCAAATGACGAAAATCCCCTGCTTCCTTTGGGCGGCCCCAATGGAAATGACGGCGGGAATGATGGAACCGGCGGTCCGACGGGCGCGTCGAGCATTATCCCGATCAATATCGAAGACGAGATGCGGCGTTCGTATCTCGATTACTCGATGTCGGTCATTATCGGGCGTGCGCTGCCCGATGTTCGCGACGGGTTGAAGCCGGTTCATCGGCGCATCCTCTACACGATGCACGACATGGGCTTGCAGTACAACAAGAAGTACGCCAAGTGCGCCAAGGTCGTGGGACAGGCGATGGGCGTCTTCCATCCGCATGGGGACTCGGCGATTTATGACACGATGGTGCGCCTGGCGCAGCCGTTCAGCCTTCGTTACCCGATGATCGACGGGCAGGGAAACTTCGGCTCGGTTGACGGCGATCCGCCGGCCGCGATGCGTTACACCGAAGCCCGCATGATGCGCATTGCGAGCGAGCTACTGGCGGACATCGACATGGAGACGGTGGACTTCACGCCGAACTATGACGAGTCGACGTTTGAGCCGACAGTGATGCCGACGCGGATTCCGAACCTGATCGTGAATGGTTCGAACGGAATCGCCGTGGGCATGGCGACAAACATTCCGCCGCATAATCTCACAGAAGTTGTGAACGCGACGATCGAGATGATCAACAATCCGCACGCCGGGTTGATCGACGTGTTGAAGCATGTGCAGGGTCCGGATTTTCCAACAGGCGGATTTCTGTATGGGCGCAGCGGCATTGCGCAGGCCTACTCGACAGGGCGCGGCCGCTTCCTGATACGAGCGAAGGTGTCGACGGAAAACCTGACCAAGGAAAAGCAGGCGATCATCGTCAGCGAGATTCCGTACCAGGTCAACAAGATGAAGCTCATCGAGCGCATCGCCGAGCTTTACCACGAGAAGGTGATCGACGATATCACCGACGTTCGCGATGAGAGCGACCGTGACGGCATGCGGATCGTGATCGAGCTGCGGCGCGGCGCCGAAGCGCAGATCGTGCTGAACCAGCTCTACAAGCACACCCAGATGCAGGAAAGCTTCTCGATGATCTTTTTGGCGGTCGTCAACGGCCAGCCGAAAGAGCTTCCTCTGCATGTGGCGATCCAGCACTTCATCGATCATCGCGTCGATGTGGTGCGGCGGCGGACGGCTTTCCTGTTGCGCAAGGCGCGGGAGCGCGAGCACATTCTCGAGGGCTACAAGATCGCTCTCGACAACCTTGACCGCGTGATCAAGATCATTCGCGGATCGGGCAGCCGCGCCGAGGCGCGGGAGAACCTACGCACCTGGTCGCTCGGAAGCGAGATTGTCATTAATCTCGATAAGGACACGACGAACCTTAACGTTTCTCCGGGAATGAGCTACCGGCAAATCGATGCGGTGCTTGAGTTGCAACTCTACAGGCTTACGCAGCTCTCAATCGACGAATTGTTAAAGGAACTGGGTCTGGTTCGCGAGAATATCGCGGAGTACGAGTCGATTCTTGCCTCTGAAAAGAAGCTGCGCGGCGTGATCGTTAAGGAGCTGGAAGAGGTCAAGAAGCTCTACGGCGACGCGCGTCGTACGCAGATTGTCGACGAGAGCGCGGAGCTTCAGTTGGAAGACCTGATCGCCGACGAGCAGGTTGCGGTGACAGTCTCGCATTCGGGATACCTGAAGCGTACGCCGATCTCTACCTACCGCCAGCAGCGGCGCGGAGGCACGGGACGGCTGGGTATGAAGACACGCGAGGAGGATTTCGTCTCGCAACTCATCATCGACTCCACTCATGCCTACCTGTTGTGCTTCACCAACACGGGCCGAGTTTTCTGGCTGAAGGTCTATGAAGTGCCGGATGTGGGCGCGGCAGGGAAGGGCAAGGCGATCGCCAGCCTGCTGAATCTGTTGCCGGGCGAGCAGGTGCGCAATATTCTGCCGGTCCGCAACCTGGAGGAAGAGGGCAAATATATCTTCTTCGCGACGCAGAAGGGCACGGTGAAGAAGACGCCGCTGAAGGACTTCTGCAACGTGATGGCCCGGGGAATTATCGCGATTGGCATCGATACGGATGATGAGCTGGTTGGCGTGCGCATCACCGACGGCAGCCAGGTTGTTTTCCTGGCGACGCATGAGGGCATGGCGATCCGCTTCGACGAGAACGATGTGCGTTCGATGGGGCGTCCGGCTTACGGCGTTCGCGGAATCGATCTAGGCAAGAACGATTATGTCGTCGGCCTGGCGGCGACTCCGAAAGAACGGGTGGCCAACGGCAAGGGCGGAAATACTTCGAGCTTGATTTTGTCGGTCACCAGCAACGGCTTCGGCAAGCGGACAGACGTCGACGAGTACCGGCTGCAGACTCGCGGCGGCAAAGGCGTCATCAACGTCAAAACGACGACGAGGAACGGCAAGGTGCAGTCGATTAATCTTGTCGACGATACGTCGGAGCTGATGGTGATCAGCCAGTATGGGAAGATCATTCGCATCGATACGAAGACGGTGCGTGCGGCGGGGCGCTCGACCCAGGGAGTGAAGCTGCTCAATCTCGAAGAGGACGATAAGGTCGCGGCGGCGGTCGTGATTCCTCCGGAAGAGGCGAAGGCCGAGCTGGAGGATGGGACGCTGCTGCAGTAGTTCCAATCGTTGATTGAACCAAGGGGCGTCCGCCGAGGGCGCCCCTAGTATTTTCTGCGGTTTTTCGGAAATGTCTCAAGTCTCGACACTGCGCCCTGTCGCGGTCGAATTTGCTGGCCGCGATTTACGCCGCATCGTGTAGACTTCTCAATCAGATTACATAACTTATGGATCGCCCCTGCGAATGTTTTTTGACGGCGACCGTTTTCTGCATTGGCTCTTGTCTTGAGATCGCATGACTGAGATTGCGTCCGATTCCGTTGTCTCGCACTATCGCATTCTCTCGCCGCTTGGCGAGGGGGGCATGGGTGTCGTCTATCTGGCCGAGGACATCACCCTTAGCCGGCGGGCGGCGTTGAAGTTTCTGCCCGAGAAGACACGGACCGACGCGGCAACGCTGGAGCGCTTTCTGCGCGAGGCGCGGGCGGCATCAGCGCTGAATCACCCCAACATCTGCACGATCTATGAGTTTGGCGAGCATGAGGGGCGTTCGTTCCTGGCGATGGAGTTTCTCGAAGGCCGCAGCCTGGACAAGGTACAAACCAGCCAGCCGATGCAGCTCGAGCGGCTGCTCGACCTCGCCATCCAGGCGGCCGACGCCCTCGACGCAGCTCATCGCAAAGGGATCGTGCACCGGGATATCAAGCCGGCAAACCTGTTCCTGACACCATCGAGCCAGCTGAAAGTACTCGATTTTGGACTTGCAAAGCTGACTGAAGTTGAGGCGCCCGGCGTCACCATGGACGCGACCGGCCTGGCGAGCGATGCTACCGCAGTCAATTCACTGACCAGCGCCGGGTCGGCGGTCGGCACGGTTGCCTACATGTCGCCGGAGCAGGCGCGGGGTGAGAAGCTGGACGCGCGGTCAGACTTGTTTTCGCTTGGCGTGGTGATCTATCAATTGGCAACCGCGCGGCATCCCTTTGGCGGCACGACGACCGCAGTGATCTTTGACAACATCCTTAATCATGCACCGATCGCCCCGCTGGAGTTGAACGCAACGCTGCCGGCGGAATTCGGTCGCATTCTGAACAAGGCCCTGGATAAAGACCCAGATTTGCGCTACCAGTCAGCCGCCGATCTGCGGGCGGACCTTAAGCGCCTGCGGCGGGAGACGACTTCGGACCGGGCAATTGCGACGGGTTCCTCGGGGACGACTGTGGCTGGCGGGGCTTCGGCTTCGGGGGTAAGTGCGGCGAGCTCGGCTTCGAGCGCGGCGGGGGCAGGTTCCGGTATTGGTGGCGCCGCGAAACCGGCGGGTCGCGGCAAGACTTGGGTGATTGGTGCAGTGGCCGCGGTTGTTGTGGCGGCGCTGGCTCTGGCGGTGTGGTATTTCATTCCCCGGAACAGCCCCTTTTCGAACGTGAGTCTGCGGCAGATCACCGATAGCGGGGACGCGTCGATCCTGGCGATGTCTCCGGACGGTCGTACGCTGGCGCAGGTAAAAGATGACAAAGGCCAAGAATCACTCTGGATCCGCAATATTCCGACCAATGCTGAAACGCAGATTCTGCCGCCGTCCGGAGCCCATTTCGTCGGGGTGGCCTTCTCGGTGGATGGAAACAACCTCTATTTCTCGCGGAGTTCGGAGGCGAGCTCCTACATCCGCACGCTCTATTCGATTCCGGTCTTCGGTGGGACGC
Source organism: uncultured Acidobacteriaceae bacterium (assembly GCA_963790505.1). Lineage (GTDB taxonomy): Bacteria > Acidobacteriota > Terriglobia > Terriglobales > Acidobacteriaceae > Acidisarcina. The sequence goes on from CAWBOT010000005.1 coordinate 673,188, forward strand.
CCAAGGCGTTGATCCGCGATGTAGATAGCGGGCCGAGCTTCTCTCCGGACGGGCAGCGCCTTGTCTTTCTGCGTCAGACCCCGCAGCTCAAGGACCACTTTTCCGAGATGCATGTGGTCAATGCAGACCTGAGCGGGGACGTGATTGTTTACCAGGGTGTAAACCCGGCATCGTTTCCGAAATGGTCACCGGACGGAAAGAAGATTGCCTGGAGCGAATTGAAGAGTGGCCGAGAGACCCATGAACTTATCTACGATGTGGAGTCGAAACAGACCCGCACGCTATCGCCTCCGGCTGGACTGAATTTCCATATCTATCAGGCCTGGATGCCGGACAGCTCAAGCCTGGTGACGACGTACTACAAGGACCGCTCCGACCTTTTCCAAATTGGGCTGCTGGATATTTCTTCGGACCGCATCAAGCCCATTACCAACGACTTAAACACCTATAGTTGGCTAGGTCTTGCCGCTGACGGACGCAGCTTTGCGACTGTCTCTTCGACGGAAGATTCGGAACTCTCCTTCTACAAGGGCGAGGGTGGAACTGTCGCGTCGACTGTCAACCTGCGCATCTCTCCAGTGAATTTGGCGTGGCAGGACCCGAACCATATCGCGTTTATTGGTCACGGACGAATCGACTTATACGATCGCGAGAAGCAAGCGGTGGCGACGGTCGATACCGGGGACGTCCAGGTGGGCGGGTTCATCTCAGCCTGTGCGGATGGAAAGCTTGTGTTTACCGGTATCCCTAAGGGCATCGACCACTCCGAGGCGTTCCGGGTGAACGCAGATGGTACGGGTGTATCGCGGCTCACCTCAGGCAAACTGGTTCGCGGACCGCAATGCGTGGCGGGCGACGTAGTGAGCTACACCGAGGTAACTGGCACGGTCGCCACAGCGTGGAGCATGCCGCTGGCGGGCGGCGCACCGCGCAAACTCTTTTCGGCGTCGTCGACCAACCCTGTTGCGTTTTCACAGAATGGGATGGCAGCTGTCGCGCGTATCGGCGGAAGCAATGTGCAAGAGGAGAGAATATTGGCGGAGGCGCACGATTTGGCGCATCCCGATTCGCCGTCGAAGCAGATGAACATCGACTTGCGTTGGTCGATCAATCGCTGGCATCTCTCTCCAGACGGGAAGAATCTGGTGTATCCGATCATCGAGAAAGGGCAGTGGTCGCTGTTTTCTCAGCCTGCGGACGGAAGCCCTGGGAAGGTGATTACCGAGCTTTCGCCTATCCCAATCCGCGACTATGGCTGGTCGCCGGACGGAAGTCAGATGGTTGTACTGCGGGAGCAGTCGATCTCGAATGTGCTGCTGATTACTGACCAGGGGTCGAAGGGCTCCCAATAGCGCTTGCGTCTGAGCCAGCAAAGCCTTTTTCGATAAAGAGGAGTTGACTGGACCCGCTTAAACCAAGCCCGGCTCCGCCACGGAGCGGCGTGCGGACGAGGCCTTTTGCGGCACGGGGACAGCCTGACTCCGTTGTTTTTTGTCCTCATGCGAGATCAACAGCGCTTCCAGTTGGCGGACGAGGTCGGAGGTGTTCATCGGCTTGACGAGCATCTCGTCGGCACCGTCTTCCTGCCATTCTGAGTCGGGAAGCGGGAAGGCGGTGAGCATGGCAACTGCCGGCTGGTACGGCGCCTTGCGTGCGGCGGCGACGACTTCGTTGCCGGCGGTCTCGCTTTCCATCCGCATGTCGGTGATGACCATGTGGTAGGTGTGGGAGCGGATTTTCAGCTTTGCCTCTTTGGCGGAGGCGGCGGTTTCGACTTCGAAGCCGTTGATTTCGAGAACTGCCTTGAGGGTGAGCAGGATAGCCAGTTCGTCGTCTACCAGCAAAATTCGCCGTTTGATCATGGTGACTGCTCCGGAGAGTTCAGAATGAGGTGGTTGAGTGCGGTCCTGGAGCGGTGAGGTGTCGCCCGCGACTCAGGTACAAAGCCCGCGACCCGGGCCGGGCGTCTATCCCGTTGATAGACTTGTCAACGTGGCAGAATATCACGTTGAGAACTTCGGGTGCCGGGCAAGTCGAGCCGATGGCGAGGCGATTGCCGCCGGGTTGCGCGGCGCCGGGCTAGCCGAAGCTGGCGATTTAGCGTCGGCGACGGTCGTGATCTTGAACACCTGCAGCGTAACGGCGGAGGCAGACCGTGGCGCCCGGGCTTTTCTGCGCAAAGCGCGGCGGGCCAATCCTAACTGCCGGATCGTCTTCACTGGATGCTACGCACAGCGCGCGCCGGAAGAAGTGGCGGCGCTGGATGGCGTCGATGCTGTCGTTGGCAATAGCCATAAATCTCTTGTGGTGGATGCGGCGCTGGGGCTGGTACGGAAGCGTTCCCCGGAAACGCTGATATCGGTTGACTCGCTGCTGGCGAAGACCTGGTCGGTGTTGCGGAGTGCGAGTGTGTGGCATGATCCGCTCTTTGCTCATAGCGAGATTGCAGCGCTTCCTTTTGCTGCTGATGCTCATCAGACGCGGCCTAATTTGAAGATGCAGGATGGGTGTGGAAACCGGTGCTCGTTTTGCATTATTCCCGTGACGCGGGGGCCGAGCCGTTCGGTTTCGATGAATGAGTGTTTGCGGTCTGTGGGGGAATTCGTCGAGTCGGGCGGGAAGGAGTTGGTGCTTTCGGGCATCAACCTTGGGCGTTGGGGTCGGGATCTTTCTCCGGTAGCGCGGTTTGAGGAACTGGTGGCGGCGATTCTGGAGCGGACTGCGTTGCCGCGTTTGCGGATCAGCTCGGTTGAGCCGATGGATTGGTCTTCGGATCTGATCGGGCTGTTTCGGCAGTATGGCGTGGATGTTGGTGATGGTCCGCGGGTGGCTCGTCATGCGCATCTTCCGCTGCAGTCGGGTTCGGATGCGGTGCTGCGGGCGATGCATCGGCGGTATCGTCCCTGGCACTATGCGGCGAAGGTGGAGGAGATCCGCGCGGCGCTGCCGGATGCGGCGATTGGCGCAGATGTGATGATTGGCTTTCCGGGCGAGAGCGAGGCTCTCTTTCGGGAGACTTACGAGTTTATTGAGCGGCTGCCTTTCACTTATTTGCATGTCTTTCCGTTTTCAGCGCGGCCGGGGACGGCGGCTTTTGCGATGCATGAGGCGAATCCGGTGCATGGGGAGGCGGTGAAGGAGCGGAAGGCTGCTTTGAAGGCGCTGATTTCGAGGAAGAATGAGGCGTTCCGGGCGCGGTTTGTGGGTGAGGAGCTTTCGGTGGTGACGCTCGACGGAGGAGATTCGCGCTCGACCGAGGCGCTTTCCGACAACTTTCTGCGAGTCTCGCTCGCGGACTGTTATGCCTCTAACCATTCGATGCGCGTCCGGGTCGAGAAATTGACCGCGGATGGCGTCGCCGGGGCAGCTCTGACGGCATCTTAAAGGGCGGAGAAGTGCGGCGAAAGCCGTCCAGGCCGCCCTCATCTCAAACTGGTATACTTACGACGCGAGGGGAAGGTTTCTCGTGCAATGGAGGACTCATCGACAAGCGTTCGGCAAAATCATTTATCCGCATTAACGAAAAAATACGCGCGCGCGAAGTGCGCGTCATCGACGACGCCGGCAATCAGCTCGGCATCCTGCCTCCCTTCGAGGCGTTGAAGATCGCCCGCGAGCGCGGGCTCGATCTGGTGGAAGTTTCACCGAGCGCAGTGCCGCCGGTTTGCCGCATTCAGGACTACGGCAAGTTTCTCTACGAGAAAGACAAGAGCGACCGCGCCGCCCGCAAGAAGCAGAAGATCATCGTCGTCAAGGAAGTCAAGTTCTCGGTCACCGTCGACGAGCACGATTACCAGACCAAGAAGAACCAAGCGGTACGCTTTCTGACGGAAGGCGACAAGGTGAAGGCCTCGCTGCGCTTCAAGGGCCGGCAGATGGCCCACCGTGAGTTGGGCTATGCGATCGTGAACCGGCTGATTCAGGACATCGGCGACAATGGCGTGGTGGAATTCATGCCGCGCATGGAAGGAACAACGCTTCACGCGATCCTTGCACCGGGCAAGAAGATCGAGGCGGCCCGCGCCAAAGCTGCCACCGCAGCGACACCAAAGGCACCGGCTGCGGCTCCGCCTGCCGCAGCCGAGCAGAGCGCCGCTCCTACGCAGTCATAAAATCCCGTTTCATTGCTTCTCAGAGTGGACCAGGACCGGCCGGAGGCAATAGCTCGGCCTGGTTCTTCTTTGGCGACTTGCGGAAGGCGTAGATCACAGCCAGCAACGGCGGCGCCAGCAAGACTCCCCAGAACGGGATCACTACCCCAAGAACCAACGGGACCAACAGCGAGGCCCAGATCGGTACCCGGGTCACGCGCTTCATCAGCAGCGGCTGGAGCAGGAGCTGATCGATGACGACGATGACGGCATAGAGGCCCAGAAGATAGAGGAGCCGCTCCATGTCGCGACCGCTGAGCAGGATGGCGAAGACCGGGCCGAGCAGGCCGATGACGGGTCCGAAGTTCGGGATGAAAGTCATGAGCCCGGCGATCAGCGCCCACAGGGGCGCCAGCGGCACCCGAATCAACAGCAGGCCGACCAGCCAAAGGATGGCGCAGCAGAATGCCTCTATCGAGACGGCGCGCCACCAGTTGATGAGTGCTTTACCGGCTGTGGTTCCGGTCGTCTTGAGGTCGGACAGCATGGTACACCCCTGATACCCTTATTCTATGAAATACAGGGTTCGGGTTTTTGTATGAAATTCGGGGTTTTGGTTTTTCCTGGATCGAATTGCGACCATGACAGCTACAACGTGATCGCGGAGATTGCCCGCCAGCCGGTCACTTTTCTGTGGCATGATTCAGCGGAGCTGGAGGACTGCGACGCCATTCTTGTCCCCGGCGGTTTCGCTTACGGCGACTACCTGCGAACGGGTGCGATCGCGCGCTTCTCGCCGGTGATGCAGTCGGTGAAGAAGTTCGCCTCCGCAGGAGGGCTGGTGCTGGGTATTTGTAACGGCTTCCAGATACTCTGCGAGGCGGGATTGCTGCCGGGTGCGCTCATGCGTAACGCGGGACTGAAATACATCTGCAAGCAAGTGCATCTGCGCACCGAGACGAGCGATTCGCCGTTTACCCAGACGTTGACCAAGGGACAGGTGGTGAAGATTCCGATTGGTCACATGGAAGGGAACTACTTCTGCGATGCGGAGACGCTGGCGGCTCTCAGGGCTGATGACCGCATCGTATTCAGGTATTCGGAGACGGACGGTGCGATTACCGCAGCCGCGAACCCAAATGGCTCGCTGGACAATATTGCCGGAATTCTGAATGAGGGAAGAAACGTGCTGGGAATGATGCCGCATCCTGACCGATCGAGTGAGGAACTGCTGGGCTCGGCGGACGGTTTTCACATCTTCGAGTCGATGGTGGGAGTGTTGGGGGTTGCAGTCTAAGGCGCAGCGACCATGATCGACATTCATCATCATCTGCTTTTCGGACTCGACGACGGCGCCAGGGACCTGGAGATGTCGTGCGCCATGGTCGATCTTGCGGTCGCCAATGGCATCACTCACATTGCGTGTACCCCCCACTCCAACGATCGCTGGAAATATGACCCAGAGGTCAACCGGGAGAAGCTGGCGGCCATCGAAAGCTGCGCTGGCGGGAGAGTCAAGCTGGGACTCGGCTGTGACTTCCATCTTTCCTATGACAACATTCAGGACCAGTTTCGCCATATGTCGAAATACACCATTAATGGCCTCAACTACCTACTGGTGGAGTTTCCCGACTATGGCATTCAATCGACGATCGGGGAGACGCTGTACGAGTTTGTCGCCGGCGGAGTGGTGCCGATCATCACTCATCCCGAGCGCAATGCCACCCTGCAGGCAAAGCCGGAGATGATGTGGGACTGGATAAGCAGCGGGTGCGTGGTACAGGTGACGGCAGGGTCCTTGCTGGGCAGGTTCGGCTCGCGCGCCGAGGCTGCCGCACATCAGCTGCTACGACGCAAATGGGTTCACCTGCTGGCCAGCGACGCCCACAATTTGACCTCACGGCCGCCCAATCTGGGCGATGGACATCAAGCCCTCGTGAAGGACTACGGCCAGGAGATCGCCGACCGGTTGTGCATCCACAACCCGAGGGCGGTTTTCTATGGTGAAGCGATGCCGCCGCAGCCGGAGCCGGACAGCGTGAATGAAGAGCCCGAGCCGAAGAGTTTCATGTCGCGGATCTTCTCCCGTTGATAGCGAGGCTCGGGGAGGGCCTGGTCACTTGCAAGTCATCCAGGCCGTCAATGGCGCATTTCATCATTTCGATCTAGCTCGCGAGCTTGAGGCGCGCGGGTATCTCAAGCGGATTTACTCAAGCTTTCCGTGGCGGCGGCTTCAGCGCGAAGGAGTCTCGCGCCATTTGGTCGAGACCTTTCCGTGGGTGCACACGCCGCTCTTCATGATCGGGCGCTATTGGCAGATTCCGCGGTCTGTGGAGAACTACCTCGCATATAAGGATTTTGTTCTTTTCGACCGGTGGGTTGCTTCCCGGGTCGAAGACTGCGAGGTCTTCGTCGGCTTGTCTGGATCTGGCCTCAAGGCCGGCAAGCTGGTGCAGAGCCGCGGGGGGAAATATGTATGCGATCGCGGGTCTTCGCACATTCGCTACCAGGATGCGATTGTCAGGGAGGAATACCTGCGTTGGGGAGTGCCGGTCAAGGGTTGCGACCCTCGGATCATTGCCCGCGAGGAGGCCGAGTACGCGGCGGCGGACGCGATTACCGTGCCTTCGGAGTTTGCGAGGCGTTCCTTCCTGGAGATGGGAGTCGCCGATGGAAAGATCGTCAAGGTGCCGCTCGGCGTTCTGCTGAGCCGCTTTCGGCCCAGCCTGCGGCCGCCGCAAGACAGCTTTGAGGTTTTGTTCGCCGGAACTGTCAGCCTGCGCAAGGGAATTCCTTATTTGATCCAGGCTTTTCAGATGCTCGACCATCCGCGTAAGCGATTGCGCCTGGCTGGGCCGATCGAGCCAGAGATCAGACCGATTCTGGAAAAGCTGGACATGAGTAACGTGGAGTTGCTGGGGCCGATGCCTCAGGAGAAGCTGGCGGAATGCATGAGCGGCAGCCACGTGATGGTCTTACCGTCGATCGAAGATGGGTTTGGCATGGTTCAGGCGCAGGCGATGGCCTGCGGCTGCCCGGTAATCAGCTCGCTCAATACCGGGGGTCAGGACCTTTTTCAAGATGGAGTGGAAGGTTTTCTGGTACCGATCCGCTCTCCGGAAGCGATCCATGAGGGCCTAGCGCAATTGGCGGCCGACCCGGAGTTGCAAGGGCGGATGAGCACTGCCGCCCAGTTGCGGGTCCAGAGCCTAGGCGGATGGAGCGACTACGGCGAGCGATACTCATCGTTCCTGAGCTCCCTCGTTTGAGGATGATGCCAACGCTTCTTCTTCTTAGATGGTCGTCTTCGCTTGAGGCTTGATTCCCAATAGCGCGACATGAGAGGCGCTTCGATAGAGATTCGGGGACGACCCGTCGGTCGTGTTGAGCAGATGCACCGACTCACAGGCCGCTCGGATCTGCTCGTAACTGTTGAAGACCGAATAGGAATAGCCCAACCCATCGCCTTCCGTCACCGAATAGCCTTTGCCGCGCGTCTTGATGAAGACGGTCAAAGGCCAGAGGCCAGCGGCATTGAGCGCTTGCTTGAAGAGCCGGGACAAACTGCCACCCTGACCGAAGTTGTTGCTGTCGGAGATGAAAATCGCCTTGCGCGAGACGCGTAACATCTCCGAGACTGCCTTGTCTGGCGCTGGGATGTGGTGCAGTGCGGCAAATTCGCAGACCAGGTCAAAAGAGTTGTCGGCGAAAGGCAGACTCATCGCGTCTCCGTCGATGAGTTGGGTCGCCGACAAGCCCTTGGAATAGCCGATCTCCCTGAGCGCTGCCGAGGGTTCGACGCCGACCGCCGTAATGCCTGGAACTTCTTTCGTCACGTCGATCAGGCATCGGCCGGTGCCGCTCCCGATGTCCAAGATTGAGGTGATCCCCAAATACCGGACCATTGAGATCATGAAGCGCATTGCAAACTCGTGTTCGCTCTGTTCATGGAGATGCACTTCGTCATAGTGCTGTGCGGTCCTGGCGTAATAGGCGCGCTGGATCTCTACGGCGTTTTGTTGAGCACTGTCGGCGGCGTTCATCGCAGTAATGCCTTCCTCATCAGTGCAGTGTATATCCAGCCGCAAGAAGCGAGTGCGCGGCAGGGGCGATGGTGGGGCTATAGTGGACGAAATGCTCGCGACGAAACAGCTGCGATTCACTGAAACGACGGCTTCCGTCCTGCTGGACGCCGTGCGCGGTATCGCCGCTGTCCTTGTACTGCTGGAGCATTGGCGGAATGCGTTCTTCGTGGATTTTCCGCAGATTCACGTTCATCGTGTGCCGCTCAGCGCTCTTTATCTGCTTTGTGCCGTTGGCCACCAGGCGGTGGTGATCTTCTTTGTGTTGAGCGGGTATCTCATCAGCGGGTCTGTGCTGCGGGCCTTTGAAAAGAGGGAATGGAGCTGGAGGCAATATCTGAGCCACCGCCTCGTGCGATTGTGGATCGTGTTGTTGCCGGCGCTCGTTCTTGGCGCTTGCTGGGACCAGTTGGGGATTCATTCTCACCTTGCGCCGGGGTTGTATTCGGGAGCGGACTACAATCACATGACCTCCGACATCGTGCAGGCGCTCTCGTGGAAGGATTTTCTGGGAAATGCGGCCTTTGTGCAGACTATCCTGGTCCCCCCGCTGGGATCGAATGGCGCCCTCTGGAGCCTGGCAAACGAGTTTTGGTATTACATTTTGTTTCCGCTGGCGGCGTGTGTCGCGGCGCGCGTCTATCGGAGGTCGGTGGGCGTGGTGGTTTGCGGAGTTGCATTTTGCGCGATTGCCACTTTTGTGACTCGAGACATTTTGTTTGCATTTCCGGTGTGGCTGCTGGGGGCGCTTCTTCATGCCGTGCCGCGCAAGCCAACGAGCCTGGGGATGCGAAGCGCCGCCAGCGTTGGCTATGGCGTAGTGTTCTTCGGCATTGCGATTGTGGGTCGCAAGGGGTGGCGAGCTCCAGCGGCGCTCAGCGATCTGATCCTGGGAATCTTCACTTTCCTATTCCTTTGGATATTGCTAGGCGCGATGCACGAGGCGAAGCCTTCACTAGCGGGCAAACTTTCCCGGGCGACAGCGCGATTCTCCTTCACGCTGTATGTCGCGCATACGCCGATTTTGTTATTCCTGGTTGCGGTCCTCGCCCACGATACGAGATGGGTCCCCGGAGTAAAGTCAGGCAGCCTGGCGCTGGCGGTTTTGGCAGTTGTTGTCGCGTATGCGTGGCTGTTGGCAAGCGTGACTGAGTTCAAGACGGACCGTGTGCGAGCGTGGGTGGAAGACAAGGTGATGCGCCGCACCATGGGGAGCAACAGCATAGCCTGAGACGCTTTTCCCGTGGATGGCGATATGATGCGGTTACATGTCCATGATTTCCAATTGCACAACACGGCGTGCTTTCCTCGGCGGCGCGATTCCGGTTGCACTGGCGCCAGCACTTCCTCTTCAGGCCCAGAGGGCGGAGGGCGGAGCTTCCGGCCCTTCGCTGCCTCCGGCGATTGCCGCATTGCGGGACCGGCGGTCGGAGGCCACGCCAATCGCCACAGCGGAACGCGAGGCGCGAATCGCCCGCGCGCGGGAGTTGATGGGGCAGAAGGGCTTCGCGGCGATCTGCATTGCCGCCGGCACGACGCTGAATTACTTCACCGGCATTCGCTGGTACAACAGCGAGCGGATGACGCTGGTGGTCCTTCCGGCGAAAGGCCAGCCTTTCGCGGTGTGCCCGGCGTTTGAGGAAGAACGCCTGCGCGAGCGTCTCGCTTTGGTGCCGGCGATGGCGGAGACCCGTGTCTACACGTGGCAGGAGAACGAAAACCCCTACAATCGAGTTGCCGCCGGGCTGAAAGAACTTGGGACGGTCAGCGGCACTATGGGGATAGAAGAGACCATGCCGTATGTCTATGCGGAAGGTATCGGGCGGGCGCTGCCCAGCGCCTCGATTGCCAATGCAAGGCCGATCACGGCTGGCTGCCGAAGCATTAAGTCACCCGCCGAGCTGGCGCTGATGCAGCTGGCGAACTCGGTTACGCTGCAGGTGTATGAAGCAGCGTGGCGCTCCGGCCATCCGGGCATGTCGACGCGCGATTTCTCGGCTCTAATCGGAACCGGGTATGAGCGCGTGGGATTTCCCGGCGAGGCGAGTTGCGAGACGGGGGAATATTCTGCGCTGCCGCATGGCTCGATCAAGGCGCAGACCATCCGTGAGGGCGCGATCGTGATGATCGATGATGGCTGCGTGGTCGAGGGGTATGAATCCGACATCACGCGCACCTTCGTTTACGGCAAGCCGTCAGACAAAATGAAACGGTGCTTCGATACCGTGCATCAGGCGCAGGCGGCGGCGCTGGCTGCGGCCCGCCCCGGGGCCGCGTGCGAAGCCGTCGATGCGGCGGCGCGCAAGGTGATTATCGACGCCGGCTACGGCCCGGGATACGCGCATTTCAGCCATCGCGTCGGGCACGGAATCGGCATGGATGGTCATGAGTGGCCCTACCTGGTGGAGGGGAATACGCTTCCACTGGCCGACGGCATGACCTTCTCCGATGAGCCCGGCATTTACATTCGCGGAGAGTTTGGCATTCGCCTCGAAGACGATATGCACATCACGGCCGAGGGGGCGAAGCTGTTTACCGGGCCCAGTTATTCGCTGGAAGCGCCATTCGGCGCGTAGTTCGGGCGCGACGGGTATTAGCTTTGAGAAGTCCCGGCTGGCTCGGTCCCCTCAGAGCTTCGCTTGCCAAGGCGCGGTGCGATGGCGTAGTTGAGCTGCACCAGCACGATGCAGGCGATGCTCCAGTAGGTACTGAAAAAACAAAGAGAGGCGCCGAAGGCGTAGAGTGCCTGCGCAATCACGATGCGGCGGCGCACGGCGCGCCGGATTTCAAAAGGAATGTCCTCTTTCAACAGGCCAGAGCGAGTTGCATAACGCCAGCTCGCGTAGAGGATTGCGCCCAACGCCAAGATATTTGTCCAATACAGCAGCAGGGCGGTGCGAAAGCTGATGAACTCGGCCAGCAGCCGAGTCGAGAATGGAAGCACCGAAACCGCGAAGAGAAACGCGAGATGGATCCAAGTGAGGTCGCGATTGCCGCGCTCGAAGTGGTTGAGCTGGGTCTGCTGCCCCGCCCAAAATATCCCCAGCGTGAGAAAGCTCATGAGGTAGGAGACAAACTGCGGTGCGAGTGCGATGAGCGCGGCGCGCAGCTGCGTTTCGCTATGCACGGCTTCGCTGACCGGAGTATGCAGATCAAGGACGAGCAGGGTCATGGCGACGGCAAAGATACCGTCGCTGAGCGCGGCGAGCCGTTCGAGGCTCTGCCCCTGGAATTTGTTGTAGAGCGTCGGCATTTCAATCCGGTGCAATCGTCGATTATATTGCCTGGAGTCGCATGCGCCCTAAGTGAGCATCGTTCCGTGTTCCGGGAGCGGTGTCATCGGCGACAGAGAATGCACTATGCTATGAGGCAAATGGTGAAGGATGCCTGATCGACAGCGGCCTCGCTTCGGGGCGGTCAGCTTATTGGAGCGACCCGGCCTGAGGATTGCCGTTCTGGCCTTCGTCGCGGCGGCTGTGTGGATTGTTCCACGCGCGACCGTTCTGAGCGCGCTTTCGAACAAGGCCGCAGATCAGAGCTGGCCGGTCTACGGTGGCGACGCCAACGGTGACCGCTATTCGCCTCTACGCCAGATCAATCGCGACAACGTTAAGCAACTGCGGATTGCGTGGCGAGTCGATGTCGGCGCCGAAGGAGGCTTGCAAACTAATCCGCTCATCATCGGGCGCACGATGTATATATATTCGCCGTCTGAACAGATCATGGCGGTGGACGCGGCTACGGGCGCGAGACTATGGACCTTCGACCCGAAGGTCCTGGCATCGCAGCCAAGCCGGGGTTTCTCTTATTGGAGCGATCGCAAGCAAAGCATCCTCTTTGCGGGTGTGATGGACCATCTGTATGCTCTCAACCCCAGTACCGGCGACCCGATCGCGAGTTTTGGCGACGGCGGGAAGGTCGATCTGCGGAAAGAGCTCGGGAATGAAGACTACGCGGACAACTTTGCCGTCTTGACCACGCCGGGAACGATTTATAAAGACATGATCATCGTCGGTTTCCGCGCGCCGGAGACGCATCCCGCGCCGCACGGGGACATTCGCGCCTACGACGTGCATACCGGCAAGCTGCGCTGGAGCTTCCATACAATCCCTCATCCCGGCGAACCAGGTTACGAGACGTGGCCGAAAGACGCGTGGAAGACGGCCGGTGCGGCAAATAACTGGGCGGGCATGGTCGTCGACCAGAAGCGGGGGATCGTCTTCGCGCCGACGGGGTCCGCGGTCGACGACTTCTATGGCGCTGACCGTGTTGGCAATGACCTATACGCCAACACGCTGCTGGCGCTCGACGCGAATACCGGAAAACTTCTTTGGCACTTTCAGGGAGTTCACCACGATATCTGGGACCGCGACTTTCCTGCGCCGCCGGTGCTGCTGACGGTGACGCGCGATGGCAAGCCAATCGACGCGTTGGCCCAGACGACGAAACAAGGTTTCGTCTACCTGTTTGAGCGCGCAACCGGCAGACCATTGTTCCCGATCGAAGAGAAGCCGTATCCGGCATCCGATGTTCCAGGCGAAGTGGCTTCGGCGACCCAGCCGTTGCCGCTTGTTCCAGCGCCGTTTGCGAGGCAACGTCTGACCGCCGAGATGCTCACCAATCGCACGCCCGAGGCGCATGCCTGGGCGGAGGAGGAGTTCAGCCGGTTTCGAAGCGACGGACAGTTCATTCCTCTCACGGCTGGCAAAGAGACGATTGTCTTTCCTGGCTACGATGGTGGCGCGGAGTGGGGAGGCGCGGCGGTTGATCCGCGACGGGCAGTGATCTACATCAACGCCAACGATGTCGCATGGAGGGGGGAACTGGCGGAGAACAAACCCGGCGGCAGCGCCGGTTTCAATCTTTATCAAAGTCAATGCGCGGTTTGTCATGGCGAGGATCGCAGAGGCTCGCCGCCGCAGTTTCCCGCGCTGATCGGAGTCGACCAGCGGCTTTCCGACGCCGCCATCGAGTCGATGATTCGCAATGGCAAAGGGCGAATGTCTTCGTTTCCAAATCTACACGGCGATAGTCTGAGCGCGGTGATCGCGTATCTGCATACTCCGGCAGATACAACTGCCAGCGCAGCCGCGATGCCCCTCTCGGCCGCCGCTGCGGGAGGAGCACGAGATCCGCTTGGCGCTCAGGTTTACTCAGACCATTGCGCGATCTGTCATCAAGACGACCTGATGGGTGCTCCATCAAACTATCCCGCGCTCGTCGGCGTCCGGGGTCGGCTCGACGACGCGCAGATTGTCGGCATCGTCCGTGACGGAAAGAAGAGAATGCCGCCCACTCAGATTACTGACAAAGAGATGGCCGCGCTGCTGCATTTTCTCGGTGCGAGCGCGATGGGCACGGCCGCAACTCCTAAGCCCGCGTCCGCTGAGAAGGGCGATAAGGTCGAGGCACGGTCTCGTGGGCAGAATTCTGGCGACAACCTAAAATACCGGTTTACTGGATATAAGAAATTCCTCGATCCGGACGGGTATCCTGCAGTTGCCCCTCCGTGGGGAACTCTGAATGCGATCGACTTGAACACGGGGAAATATCTCTGGAAGATTCCGTTCGGCCAGTATCCAGAACTGGCGGCCAAAGGCATGGGCGATACCGGATCGGAGAACTACGGCGGCCCAGTCCTGACGGCAGGCGGCCTGGTCATTATCAGCGCGACAATCTACGACCGAAAGATCCGGGCGTTCAACAGCGACACCGGCGAACTGCTGTGGGAGGCGGAGTTGCCGTTCGCGGGAAATGCGACCCCGGCAACCTACATGATCGACGGCAAGCAATACATCGTAATTGCAACCAGCGGCGCGAGAGATCGAAAAGGGCCGCAGGGGGCAGCGTACGTAGCGTTCGCATTGCCGTAAATGGGGAATCTAGACGAGGACGGCCGGGCTTTCGATCATGGCGACTGTGGCCCGAGCAAATTCGGCTTCGATGGCCGCGACCGATCCATCCAAGTCGATCGCCCGGCAGGCATCGCGAAGCACCACCGCCTCGAATCCGAGTGCGCGAGCGTCGAGCGCCGAGTAGCCGACGCAGTAGTCGTAGGCGAGGCCGGCAAGGAAGACGCGCCGCAAGCCGCGCTCGCGCAGATAACCAGCAAAGCCCGTCGGAGTGACGCGGTCATTCTCGAAAAATGCGGAATACGAATCGATCTCAGGGCGAAAGCCTTTGCGTAGAACGAGCTCTGCCTGGGGCAGATAGAGCGATGGATGAAACCCGGCTCCTCTTGTTCCCTGGACGCAGTGGTCAGGCCAAAGCGTCTGAACGCCGTAGGGAAGCTCGACCGACTCAAAGGGCCGCTTACCCTCATGCGCGCTGGCAAAAGAGAGATGTTCGGGAGGGTGCCAGTCCTGGGTGAGCACGATGTGCTCGAAGCTGGACGCAACCCGCTGAATGGCGTCAACGACGCCGTCTCCATCGGCGATGGCCAGGGCGCCGCCGGGACAGAAATCATTTTGCACGTCGATGACGACAAGCACGTCCCGCGAGGTGGTTTGCATGGTGTTCCTTACAGTTTAGATTGCCAAGTCCTGTCTGAGTTTTGCAACCTGCACCGAATCGAAGCCCAGTTCCTCCAGAATATCGCTGGTGTGCTGGCCGAGCAGCGGCGGGGGCAGCCGGTAGGCAGGCGGGGATTCCGACATCCGCACGGGATTCGCAATGCTTCTTGCGATGCCCAGCAGCGGGTGGTCGATCTCCACGATCAAAGCGCGGTCCTGCACATGAGGACCGCTCAGCGCCTCGGGAACGCTCTGGATCGCGGCTGCTGGAATTCGTGCTTCCGCGAGTTTCTCCAGCCAGAAGCTGGCGGCGCGTTGCGCGAAGCTCTGCCGCAGCCGAGAAAGAAGTTCGCGCCGGTGTTCGATTCTGCCGGCATTGGTCGCGAATGTGGCTTCGCTCGCTAACCCCGATTCGTCTCCGAGGAGCGCAGTCAGGCGAATCCAAAGGGGGTCGCTGCCAACACCGAGCACAAAGGAGCGTCCATCAGAGCCGGTGAATACGTCGTAGGGCACGATGCTGGGATGCGCATTTCCCCATCGTTGGGGCTCCTCACCGCAATTAAGCCAGTTGCTGCCAACATTTACCAGCCAAGTAAGCTGCGAATCGAAGAGCGCCATATCGAGAAACTGGCCGCGCCCCGACTTCTCGCGAGCGAGCAACGCGGCGAAGATCCCCATGGCCGCATAGATGCCGCAAGTCATATCGGCGATGGCGACTGGGTAACGCATTGGTTCGCTCTGCGGTTCGCCGGTAAAACTCATCAGCCCAGCTTCGGCTTGGGCGACGATGTCGTAGCCCGCCGAGCCCACTTTCGGCGAGGAGCGCAGTCCGTAGCCCGAGATGGCGCAATAGATCAGCCGGGGATATCGCAGCCGCAGCGTTTCAGGATCAAGGCCGCGCTTCTGGAGCGAATCGAGGGACGGCTGGTTGATGATTAAAACATCCGCGGCGGCGATCAGTTTTTCGAGCAATTCGCGACCGCGGGGGTGATCGTAATCGAGGGTGAGGGAGCGCTTATTGCGATTGGCCGCGAGAAAGTAAGCGGACTCGCCGGAAACAAATGGAGGGCCCCAGCCACGAGCGTGATCGCCGGTCGTTCGGCGCTCTACTTTAATGACGTCGGCGCCAAAATCGCCCAGCAGCATCGCGCAATATGGGCCGGCCAGGGCTTCGGTAAGTTCGACTACGCGGAGAGAGTCGAGAACTGGCTGCATGACGGGAGCAAGTCTTCGCGACACCGAGAAATTTACTTGGCCGCCGCGAAATCCTGGTTCGCCAGCTTTTGCGTGACCTCGACCTGGTCATAGATGTTGCCGCGCATGCGATGGAGTTCGGCATCCTGAGGGTGGGATGCGATCAGTATCGAGTACGCCTGAACGGCGTCATACCAGATGCGATTGTCGTAGTAGACCTGGGCCCGAGCGCGATCGCCGCCCTCCGCGGTTTGAGTAATCGCAGCCAGAGCTGCCGCGATCTGCTCGCGCTCCGCACCACCCACGATGACCATCAGCACAGAATCCGACGATCCGCCCATAAGCTCTACCTCGGGCGCCACTTTCCAGGAGTAGGTGTTGCTCGGCTTCAAGGGGGCGGCGGTTTCAGGATAGGTAAAAGACGTGCCTTCCACGGTGACGTTGAAGGTCGTGTGGGCGGCGAGGTCTTCGATCTCGAGCTTGTACTTGGTGTCAGGCGAGCCGCTCCATTGGAGGGTGGGATGAAGCGAATAGGCGAGGCCCTTGTTCGGAGCGAAGAGCGTCACCGCGCCAATGCCGCGCGAGGCCCCGCCGATCTGGTTAGCGCTCGTGTGCTTCGCGCCAGCTGCCAGGTCGAAGCCGTCGAGCTTCACCCTTACGCGAGCGGGATGGGCCTGTGAAGGAGTTGCCTGAGCAGATGAGGAAGGAGTTGCGTTCTGACCGACGGCCGCAAGGGCCGCGCCGAAGATGAATCCGGCGCCAATTCGAACAACGATTCTTGTCTTCATACCGCTGCTTCTCCAACTTCTCTTGTAGATAACGAATTAGGCTTGGTACCGGATGTCTGGGTCTTCGCCGAATAGATGAGCAAGGGCTGGTCGAAACCTCGCACCGGGGTTGATCCCAGCGGATACAGATTTGGAAAGACGTTTTTCACAATCTCGTAAGTCTCTCCGGAGAGAATGATTTCGGTATGAAAGTCTTTATTGAGGCTTTCCAGCCTGGAGGCGAGGTTGACAGTCTCACCGATCACAGAATACTCCAAGCGGCTTGCCGAGCCGACGCTTCCACAGGTCAAGGGGCCGGTGTGGACCCCGATTCCGATGTGTACTTCGGGAAAGGGCGATCGAGGATCGCGCTGGCGATTCATTTCCTCGAGACGGTGCAACATCGCGAAAGCGGTCTGCATTGCGGCGCAAGTGTCCTCCTCCAGCCCGCGAGACAAAGGAACTCCGTAGACGACCAGCAGGCCGTCGCCGATGAACTTGTTCAGCAGGCCGCCGTGGGCCCGGATAATACTGTCCATCTCGGTAAAGTATTCGTTGAGCCAGCGCAGGACGGTTTGCGAGGCCATGCCGGCGGTCATGTGGGTGAAGCTGCGGATGTCGGTGAAGAGCACGGTCGCCACTTTCTCCTGGCCGAGAAGGCTCAACTCGTTGCGACGGCTCCAGATGGTCTGGGCAACTTCCGGGTCGACATATTTGGAGAAGAGTCCCATAAGCTGGGCGCGCTGCTCTTCGCTCTCGGAATGCAGGATGCGCTCGCTGAAATATTGGTAGGCGAGACCGAGAGGCATCGCCACAGCAGTTGCGATGACGGTGGTCAGATAGGGATACCAGATCCTGGCGACGGTGAACAGATATTGGGCGATCAGATAAATGCCAAGTAACAAGAGGAAGTTGGAGAGAAATCCGCCCCGCAGGGAGAGAATCATGACGAGGTAGGCGGCGCAAGCGACGACGGCAAAGTTCACCGTCCAAAGCAGCCAGTTCGGGACCGATGCAATCGCGGTTCCGTCCAGCAGTGTCTCGATCGCAGCGGCGTGCAGAGCGGTGCCGGGAATCCGCTCTCGACGGCCGTCCGGCTGGGCAACGCGAAAGATCGGGGTAAAGTGTTGGTCGCGCGCCGCATCGCTTCCCTGGCCGATCAGCACCAGCTTGTTGCGGAATTCGCTTTCCGGGGCCTGACCGCTTAGGACATCCCATGCGGAGACATGCGTTACGGGATCTGGCGACCAGTGGCCAATCTTGACCGTCTGCGGATCGTCGTAAGGAATGGAGTAGCCGTGGAAGGAGGCGTGTTTGGCGTCGAGCGGCTTGAGTTCGCAGTCTTTGCAACCCGGTTCGACGGAGGCCAGATATTGCTCGGCGAGAAAGACCGGAAAGGAAGCCCGGGTCTTCTTCGTCTTCTCGTCATAGGCCTCAACGTACATCTTGCGGATAAAGCCATCACTGTCGATGGGCATGTTCACGGAGGCATAGCCCAATGCGCCTGGCCGCCCCTCAACGCAATATCCCGTGGGCGATGCGCTGTCTTCCGGCTGGCAAAACTGGGCCATCGGGAGGACCCCCGGTATCTGTCCGGCCGAAGCCTGAGCCGCCAGGATAACGTTACCCGCCGCGGTTAGCGCATCCTGCATTACCCGGTCTTCCTCCGGATCGCGGGGCTCGGAGAGAAGGACATCGAGGCCGATGACCGCCGGTTTAGCATTGCCAACCTGCTGGATCACCTGAGCGATGATCGAGCGAGGCATGGGATACTGCTGGACTTTGGCGAAGGTCTGGTCGTCGAAGTCCACGAAAACTACGTCGGGGGAGGGTTGGGCGTAGCGTCCATGGTTGACCAGGAAATCGTAGGTCCAATTTTCCAGGTCGGTGTAGGGAACCCAGTTTGAGAGCAGAGCCACCAATGCGCAGATCGCCCCGGAAAGGACAATGGAGACCAGCAGGCGATCGGGGGGACGGCGCATCGATCTGACTCCTCGTAGAACTACTTAGCACATCGGCGGTGAAGTGGAGAGCTAACGACCTTGTACTATTATGGCGACAAAATGGGATGGTTAAGTCATTTGATTTAAGGGATACTTGGGAGTCGCAACGACCTGCGCCTTCGGCGGAATGAAAACTTCGATGAAGCCTCGGAGAAACGATCGGCGAAGAGATGGCCGCAGCAATTGCCGGTTCGCGGTCGCGCTACTCGCGGTGATCGCTACAGTAGGATGCGGCGTGACGACAAATCCAGCGAAGCTCAACTCCGACCCGTCTTCCTCAACCCCAACCAGCGAACCGTCTGCCAGTGTGCTTACCGCAGCGGAAGTTGAGTCGATCGTTACCGCAACAGCTGCCGCGGTGAATGTTCCGATGGTGATCGGCGTGACCGACCGATCAGGAAACGTGCTGGCGATTTATAAGAAGGCGAACGCGCCAGGGACCGCGATCGCCAACTTTGGCATGGTGGAGCCCTCCGACCAGGTCGCGGTCTCATTAGCGATGAGCACCGCGTTTTTCTCCAACGATCAGGCCCCGGACTCAACCCGGACGATCCGGTTCATCTCGGCGAGCCACTTTCCCCCAGCTACGTCGTTTGCCGGGAGTGGCCCACTCTATGGGATTGAAAACACCAATCGGGGATGCGGCCTCAATGTAACGTATCTTCCCGGCCAGAAATTGCCGGCACAGACGGCGCTCACGGGAGGGCCTGGCCTGGGAATCGTTACCGGTAAGCCGGACGACCTTGACTCCAACAACCTGACGGTCAATCCGGGCGGTGTTCCGATTTATAAGACAGACCCGGCAACCGGAGCGACTCTGGTCGCGGGTGGCGTCGGGGTTGCCGGCCCCGACCCCGCGACGGCGGAGTATGCGGCGTACGCCGGTACTGTGCTGAACGGCTTCGCCCCGATCGTGCCATCGCCGGGTGCGGTCTTCTTGGACGGATTTGCGCTGCCTTTCGTGGCGCAGACGACCATTCCGGCTGGGGAAACTCCCGGCACGGCGGATGGCAGCTATGAGCTAACGCCGCCGCAGATTCCGCCCGGACCTACGCCGGTGGGCGATCTAATCGCCGAAACTGGAAGCACCCAAGGCGGCCTGACCCTCGCACAAGTGCAGACGATTGTGCAGAACACGATCGCCACGGCCAATCTGACGCGGTCAGCCGTCCGTCTACCCGAGGGCGCCCGAACGAAATTCAGCATTGCCGTCGCCGACCTCAATGGAAACCTCCTCGCGCTGTACCGAATGCAGGATGCCGCTATGTTTTCGGTCGATGTCGCGGCGGCGAAGGCGCGGAACGTGATTTATTTCTCGACCGCGAGCGGGGAACTGGCGGGAGTGCCGACGGGCACGGCGGTCACTACCCGGACCATTGGCTTTGGCGCCCAGCCGTTCTATCCATCGGGGATCGACGGAACTACTCCTGGCCCATTCTTCGATCTGTTCCAGTACGACGTCGCCAATCCATGCACGCAAGGCCATCAGCCAAAGAACGCAAACCAGAACGGTGTGGTGTTCTTTGCCGGCGGCGTGCCGCTGTTCGCCAACGGCAAGTTAGTCGGAGGCCTCGGCGTCTCAGGCGATGGTATCGATCAGGATGATTGGGCGGCGGCGGGTGGCGCGGCCGCGTTCCAGGCGCCGGCGAACATTCGGGCGGATCAGATCATCGACCGGGGAGTGCGCCTGCCCTATCAGAAGTTCCCGAGGAATCCGGAAGACTAGCCCCAATCACCAAGGCATTGCGCTGGTGGCTCGGCTATCGGATCGCGGCCGAGGTCTTCTTCATCTGAGCTGCGAATTTCGGCGCGTTGTAGGCGGAGGGATTGTCGAGCATCCGGTACATCTGGTCGATATCGCCCTTCAGGTCGGGATTCGGAGCGCCGAGGCCGGCGTAGGCAAGGTAGAGAGAATCGAGCGCCATTGCTGCCTGCTCGGCGGAGCGCTCGCCTTGCATGGAAATGCCGTCTGCATCGTTGGCGATCTCGCGCATAAGCTGCTCGGTCTGGGCGCGATCGTAGTTCATGTTGCGCATTTTGCGGGCGAGCTCATCAGCCAGCTGGGCTCCGCGGTCGGATTTGGCTGCAAGCTCGGCGCGGTCGGGTTGCAGCTGGGCGACTAGCGCCGATATCTCGTCCAAGGTCTTTTCAAGCTCTGCCGTGGTCGCGGGATCTGCGCTGCGGGCAACGTGACGGAAAACCACGTAGCGGGCGGGATTATAGGGGGGATTTCCTGGCCGGCGCGAGCCATAGCCGACCTGCTGCCGCCAGCTGTCTTCAGGCTTGGTGAGGCTGTGATGGCAGGTGAAGCAGTCCATCTCTGTGTATTCGGGCCAGACCGGGCCGCGCGCGTGGCGAGCGAGCCGCAGCATGCTTTGCTGCAGCTGGGTAGCCTGGCCGATGCTCCAGATTCGAACACCAATGAGCTTATCGGTTAGAAGTTGCTTCGAGTCAGGAGCCTTCTCGACCCAGTGCGGAGGCTCGATCGAGCTGAAGGAGTCTAGCTCGAAGGTCAGGTCGGGATGGCCGGCGGCCAGCATCTCATGGTCGACCTCGAGCCCAGGCGCGCCCAGATGGCAGGTCAGGCATTTCTCCGAGCGGATGGCGAGGTCTTTATTGTCTACCAGGCCGAGTCGCACCATGTCGGCGTGTTTGGCGTTCGCCTCGACGTGCGGACCGAGCCATTTCTCTGCCGGCCCATGACAGCTCTCGCAGCTTACTCCCTCGGCGATATCGAACTGCGTACCACGTTGTTCGGCGGGAACGGAGAGTGCGTGGCACACGAGGCATTTCTGGGCCCTCGTTGGGTCGCCGATCTTGAGTATCTTTGCCATGCGCTGCGCGAGCGGCTGGGTAAGGACGGTGTAGGCGCGGGAATGGCGGTCCTGGACGATCCAGGTGCTGTATTCGTTCTGCAAGACTTTGGTGGTATCCCTGGGTTGAATTCCGCCGTGGCACGCGGAGGCGCTGCAAGAGCCTGGGCCCACATACTTATAGCTGGAAGCGGCATCGGCCGGGAGCGCCGAGGCGTGCAACATCCTGAGCACGGGAGCGGAGGAATTGGTCGATTGGGCCGGCACAGCCACGGCACCCGCGCAAAGAAGCAGCGCGGGTAGAGGCGCCGAGACTCCACGGGAGTAGACCGACCAGGAAAATTTCATCCCGCTCATCTAACCGTAATTGCGAGGACTTTGCAATCATTTCTTACTGGCGCTGGCTGGTGTACTTGAGATACAACACAGGTACTCAATTGAAACGACGTTCGAGCGCGCCGAATCGATGAAAGTCCAGTAACAAACGGTCTCAAGGTTGGAGTGAACGATGGCAGGTCTTTCGCCGGAGGTAGCCCACGGCGCCCACATTCCGGGACGCGAGACGGGGGACATTGTCGAAGACCTGCGCACTGCCCAGGAACAGAAGGGCTATATTTCCCCGGCCGAGTTTGAAGTGATCGCGCGCCGCCGCGGCCTTCACGTGAAAGACGTGCATACGGTCGCGAGCTTCTTTCCGCATTTTCGGCTCAAGCCGCTGGCCCGCGCCGACGTTCGCGTCTGCGACGATATGACCTGTCACCTGCATGGCGCAAGGCAGTTGCGCGAGTCGCTAGAGCAGCGCTTCGCGGGACAGGCGGACGTGCTGATCCGCGACGTTTCGTGCGTCGGGCGCTGCGATCATCCGCTGGTGGTGAGCGTCAACGAACACGTTCATCAGGAGGCCGATCTGGCCTCGACTACGGGCATGATCCTTGAGGAACTTGGCGCCAACGTTCCGGAGCGCGAAGCTCATCTGCCGCGAAGCTATGCCGAGCGCGGGTTGCGTCTCAAGGCCGACCCTTACACCGATGAGGCAAGCCGTTACGCGGCGGTGCGCAAACTCGTCGAAACTCGCGACTATGACGGCGTTTTGAATATTCTCAAGGACGGCGGTCTCCGCGGCATGGGAGGCGCCGGTTTTCCCGCCCACATCAAATGGAGCGGCGCGCGCAGCGCTCCCGGAACAGAGAAATTTGTCGTATGCAATGCCGACGAGAGCGAACCGGGCACGATCAAAGACCGCTTTATCTTGCAGCACCTGCCTTATCTGGTCTTTGAGGGGATGATTGTCTGCGGACTTATCGTCGGTGCGCAGCGCGGCTACCTCTACTGCCGCCACGAATACGAACAGCAGATCGAAGTCCTGCGCACCGAGCTGGCCCGCATCTATTCGCTCGGCTTGTGCGGGCAGAATATTCTCGGCTCGGGTCTCAGCTTTGAGCTGGAAGTCTTCGTGAGCCCGGGGGGATATATCTGCGGCGAGGAGACCGCGCTGATGGAGGCGATCCAGGGCCACCGCGGCGAGCCGCGCAACAAGCCACCGCGCACGGTCACCAGCGGGGTCTGGAACAAACCGACGGCGCTCAACAACGTTGAGACGTTTGCGCTCGCCAGCAGCATCCTGAACCTTGGCCCGGATTGGTACAAAGCGCAGGGCCGGCCTGGATTTCCGGGGTTGAAGTTTGTCGGCGTTACCGGCGGAGTCGTTTCTCCAGGGGCCTTCGAAGTGCCTATGGGGATCACCTACCGCGAACTCATCTTCGATCTCGCCGGCGGACCGCCGCCGGGCGAAGAGGTCGTCGGCTTCGCTCCGTCCGGGCCTTCGTCGGGGTATCTCCCCGCGTCGATGCTTGATACGCCGCTCGACTGGGCGACACTATCCAAGTTGGGATCAATGGTTGGCTCGGGAGCCGTCGTAGTTTGCACCAATCGAGCCTGCATGTTGGATATGGCCTTCAACTCGGTGCGCTTCTTCCGCAACGAATCCTGCGGCAAGTGCGTGCCTTGCCGGATCGGCACGCAGAAGATGGTCGAGATGCTCGACGCCTGGATGCACGGCACGACCGTCGCCGGAGATTACGGGCTGCTCGAGGAGCTTTCGCACACGCTCAAGCAAACTTCGATTTGCGGCCTCGGCCAGATTGCGCCCGTGCCGATTCAATCGGTCATCAAGCACTTTCCCGAAGAGGTGAACGACCATCTTGAGAAGCGCCGCTGTCGCGCGGGAGTGTGCTTTTCGACCACGGGAGCGCGGCGATGAACGAAAATCCGCCGTCTCCACCAACACCTCCGCTCGATCCGCCGCCAGTCGCTTCCGCAGCAGCTCCGACTGCCCCGGTGCACGAACATGGCCACTCAGCGACACTGACCTTAACGATCGACGGGCAATCGATTACGGTGCCTCACGGCACTACGATTTTCGATGCCGCGCGATTGAACGGCATTCCGATTCCGACGCTCTGTCATCAGCAGAACCAGACGCCAGTCGCCGTCTGCCGTATCTGCGTTGTCGATTGCGGGGAGCGTGCCTATCAGGCGGCGTGCATCCGGGAGTGCGAGCCGGACATGAAAGTACAGACCGCCTCGCCGGGGGTGATCGCCGCGCGGAAAACGCTCTACGAGCTGCTGCTGTCGGACCATCCAGCACCGTGCATTCGCCAGCAGAATAGCGGTGACTGCGAACTCGAAACGCAGGCGGCCAAGGCCGGCATCGGCATCGATCATGGCGACTTCCACGGCCTTACGCCGACGCCGTTTCTCAAGCGCTCTGTGCCGGTGCTTAGTGCTGACGATTCTTCGCTTTCGATTCATGTGGATTATGCAGCCTGCATTCTCTGTGACCGCTGTGTGCGCGGCTGCTCGGAGATTAGACATAACTTTGTCATCGCGCGCCAGGGCAAGGGATACCACGCGGCGATCGCCTTCGATGACAACAAGCCGATGGGGAATTCCAGCTGTGTCTCCTGCGGCGAATGCATGGTGTCATGTCCGACCGGCGCTTTGACCAACAAGCGCGTTCTCGGCCAGAACCTTCTCGAGTTGCATCCGGAGGCGCTCAGCCCGGAAGTTGAAGCGCTGTTGGCGATGCCCATCTTCAAGAACGTCTCCGGCACCTTCCTGGAACTCAACCGCGGCGCAATCATTCAGCGCCGCATCAAGGCCGGGGAGATTGTCGTGCGCGAGGGCGAGAACGGCTCGACGGCCTTTTACATTATCGATGGCAAGGCTGACGTTTACATCTCGTCGCCGCGCGCCCATGTCAGCAATGCCGAACAAAAGCAGGGATTGATTGGCCGCATCGCCAGCAAGCTGCTCTCGAAGAAAGAGGAAAGGCGCGAAGGCGAATCGGGCAATCGGACTTTTATTCCCATCGACGCCTCGGTCGATCTGCCTTACGACAATCCCATCGCCGAACTCGGCCGCGGTGATCTGTTTGGCGAGATGACATGCATGAGCTTCTATCCGCGCTCGGCGACGGTGCGCGCCACGACGGATTGCATCATGCTCGAGATGTTGCGCAATGTGCTCGACGTGCTGCAGAAGAACAAAACATTTCGCGAACAACTCGACCGCAACTACCGGACCCGCGCGCTGCGCACTCACCTCTTGAGCGTGCCTATCTTTGCCTCGCTCGACGAAGAGTTCATTACATACCTGCAGGACCGCGTGGAGCTGGTGCGTTTCGCTCCAGGTCAGGTGATCACAGAGGAAGGCGCGGATGCCGACGCCTTCTATCTCGTCCGCATCGGCTTTGTGAAGGTTTCGCAGACGCATCGCGGCGAGGATCTGGTTCTCGCCTATCTGCCGAGAGGCGGCTATTTTGGCGAGATGGGCTTGCTTTCGCTGGAAAACGGTTCCAGCACCAACAAGCGCAATGCCACCTGCACCGCGCTTGACCATGTCGAAGTGGTCAAGATATCAGCCGACGACTTTCATGAAATGCTGCAGCGCTTTCCCGAGGTTCGCCAGAGCCTCGAGCAGGTCGCCCGCCAGCGTGCAGCGGAGAACCTTGCCCAACAGCGGCGTGCGGAGAGAAACGTCCCGCTGGACAGCTATCTCGCCCAGGGGCTGATGGATGCGCAGAGCCTGCTTGTGCTCGATCTGGAAAAATGCACCCGCTGCGATCAGTGCGTCCGCGCCTGCGCCGACGCGCATGACGGCGTGACGCGGCTGTTGCGCGACGGCCTGCGCTTCGACCACTTTCTGGTCGCGACTTCTTGCCGGCAATGCAAAGATCCGCTATGCATGGTCGGCTGCCCGGTGGGATCAATTCGGCGGCGCAACTCGCTCGAGGTCATCATTGAGGACTGGTGCGTTGGTTGCGGCCTCTGCGCTACCAATTGCCCTTACGGCAACATCAACCTGCAGCAGATCGCCCAGGAAAACAGCATTGGGGCCGCGCCCCGCCAAGTGGTGCGAAAAGCGACCTCATGCGACCTTTGTCACAACCTGCCTGAACCCAGCTGCGTCTACGCCTGCCCGCACGATGCGGCCCATCGCGTAAAGCCGGAAGAGTTCTTCGCCGACTTCCTGAAGTCGCAATCTGAAGGACTTCAAACCCCGGGAGACTAGATGCGCATCGACCGCACTCATCGACCGTGGCTGATCGGAAGCTGCCTCCTTCTGGGCATTCTGCTGTTGATTTATATTCCGTACGCTCTGCTGTCGACTCAAGTTGGCGGCGGAACTCCGCTAGGAATTCTCTACGGAGTCATCGGTTTCGGCTTCATGCTCTTCGCGGCGGCGCTTGGCATCCGCAAGCGCTTTCCGATCTGGAGAATTGGCCGGGCGCAGCACTGGATGCGCGGCCATCTGTGGCTCGGCACCATGGCGCTGCCGGTCATTTTTCTCCATGGCGCGTTCCACTTCGGGGGATGGCTCACGACATTGCTGATGGTGCTGTTGATACTCGTCACCGTCAGCGGGCTCGTTGGCGCTTACCTGCAACACACGCTGCCGACGCGGATGATGCATGAAATCGGCTACGAAACCATCTATGACCAGATCGATCACATTCGCGAGGGTCTGATCACTGAGGCGGAACAGCGCTTTCAAAGCATCACCGAAGAGATGGCGCCGAGCACCGGCGCCGGGGCGACGGTGGTGCTGACCTACATCGACACCGTTCCCGAGCTGCACACCGAACTCGCGGCTTATAGCGCTTTCTACGAGAAGCAGCTAAGACCCTACCTGCGCAATGAGAACAGGAAATCGCCTCTGAAGGCGCGCGATTACTCGACGGCCGAGTTTGAGCGAATCCGTGTCCTGCTACCTGAAGGCAGCCACAAAACGCTGCGGGCGTTAGAAGAGATTTGCGAGGAAAAGCGGCAACTCGATCGCCAGATCATTCTTCATCGCACCCTGCATGGCTGGCTGCTGTGCCACCTTCCACTATCGCTTGCCTTGATTTTGCTTGGACTTATCCACGCGATCGGAGCGATGCGCTACTAGGCTGGATATGGAGATACGCAAGCGTTCCCAGAAAGCAGTGGCCCGGCGGCACGACCTGAACTATTTCAAGAAAGGGTCGCCGATCCGGCATTGGCAGTGGAAGCTGGCGCTGGGCGCGATCGCCGCCAGCCTCATTTGGGTCGCCGTCGTCTCGCTCTCGCACGGCAGCCAGCTACTCTCGAAGGGGCCGATCTCGTCGTCGCACGCAGTCTTCGGCGCAAAGTGCGAAGCCTGCCATGTTCCTGTGAGGAGCGATCTATCACGGGCCTCGAGTTTCCGCCGCCACGTTCCCGATGCGGCCTGCCAGAGCTGCCATCAGGTGCCCGACCATCAGGCGAAGCTGGCATTAGCTTCGTTGACAACTCCGGAGTGCGGGAGCTGTCACGTCGAGCATGCCGGCTCGATAAGGATCGCCGACACTTCGGATAAGGGCTGCACGACTTGCCATGCCGACCTCAGGAGTTCGCATTACGCATCGAGCATTCACTCATTCGTCGAGGGCCACCCGCAGTTTGCTCCTCTTCGGAGGGGGTACGAGGACAATCAGAAGATCAAGTTCAACCACCAGGCTCATCTGCAGGCAGGCCTCAAAGGCCCGAACGGAATCGTCACTCTGAATTGCGCGGATTGCCATCGCACTCCGGCGGCACAAGCGCTGACGCCGTGGCGCTTCGGGTCGATGCCGCAGCTGCGCGAGGCTTCGCTGGAGGTGACTCTGGCGGGACCAGGCGGCGCAAACTCGTTGATCCAGGACCCGTTGCACCCCACCGATAACCGCGCTTATATGGCCCCAACCGCCTATGCGAAAAACTGTCACGACTGCCACGCGTTGAAGTTCGACAAGCACGTTGCTGACGAAGCGCCTCATGCTGCACCGGCGGAAGTGCGGGCGTTCATTCGCGAAAAGCTTCAGGCCTATGCTGCGGCAAACCCGTCAGTCGTTACGGCAGAGATACAGAATTGGGCGAATGATCCGTTGGCCCAGGTTCCGCAATACCGGCCGATGCCGGCTCCGCGCAACGCTCAGGAATGGGTCGCGGTTCGCAGTCGCCAGGCGGAGCGGCGGCTCTGGTATCAGTCCTGCAATCTGTGCCACGTGATGAAGATCCCTGACGACTCACCGACTGTGGTCGCGGCCAGCCTAAGGTCGGTGCAGTTCGACACGCACACGGTGCACACGATGACCGTCGCGACCCTTCCGCAAGACAGCATCACGCTGCCGACCGTTGCGCCGACTGAACAGAAGGTGCGCTGGTTCACCGATGCGGTATTCAGCCACCAGGCGCACACAGCTGTGAGCTGCGAGTCTTGCCATGCGCGGACGCGAATCAGCAACCAGGGCAGCGACATTCTGTTGCCGGGTATTGCCTCATGCCAGAAGTGCCACGACGGCAAGAGCAGCCCGCAAGGCCCCGCGCTCGCCTCAGGTCACGCCGAGAGCGGCTGCTTCCTTTGCCATCAGTATCACGACTGGAGGCATCCGCAGAATGCGCCGGTAGCGCCCCACGATATGGAGTTCAGAGACATTAGCGAGCTTCGCACTTTGCCCTGAATGCTAAACTGGGAAAGGATTTGTTTTCAGGCAGTTGGAGCCGACGAGCGGACTTGAACCGCTGACCTGCCGATTACGAATCGGCTGCTCTACCAACTGAGCTACGTCGGCCTTACCTTGCCGATTGTATCGTCCCGCGCGGAGCGGCGTAAAGCCGGGAGGGTCGAGGATGGGCCCAATCTGCCGTGACGCCTTTTCGCCGAAATCTCATCGGTTGGAGAAGGAAAAGGCCACCCGGCAACAGGGTGGCCCTTTCGCTTAGGGAGAACAGTTCCAACGGAGGCAAAGCCATCAGAACTTTCTGGCGACATACTATGGTTGAGAAAACCGGGTGTCAAGGCAAAATCGGGGCCTCGCTAACACGCTGATTTCCGGAGGGTTCTGGAGAGACCTCGGAAGGAACAGCGGCTGACATTTTCGCCTTTTGTTCATGTGGAGAACTGTAAGACTTCGAAGAAGACCAAATAAAATCATTCATTTAGAGGAGAAGTTGCACCGATCGTTGTTCAAAGAAGAACTCATTCCCGCAAATGCAGGCTAATGAACTCGGCGTCCGCCAGTGTCGAAACAGGTTTGCCTCGAAGCCTGCGGTAAAGCGCGCGGCCGCCCCCGAAGAAGATTCCGAGAAGGACAGCGGCCCCGCCGAGGACTCCAAAAAGTATGGCGATGCTCTCCAGCAGCTTCGCGGTCTTGGAGACCTCGCTAATATAGCCCTGAGGATGGTTCCAGGTCACATCGGCGCTGTAGTTTACGTCGGACAGCAGCTTGTGTGCATCATCCGATGAGAAAGATCCGCTGGTGATCGCGACCAGAGGCCCGCTGCGGCGCGTCTGCAAGGCCGGTGCGGCGCTTCCGGCGAGTTGGCCGGGCCACTGGGCTGCCGGAGAGTTTCCCGCGGCCAGAAAGGCGGCTACAGCGCGCTCGCGCTCCGCGGAGATTTGCGGAGTAGGGTAGTCGATGAGGGTCAAATTGCCGTCGCCCTCGTGGCGAGAATAGCTGGCGGTGAGGACTTCGGCACCGCGGGCGAAATCCACCAGAGATGGGGGCAGGAGGCCACCACCGCGGACATAGCCGATCGGCCCGAGCGCATAGCGAGAGGATTGAGCGTCAAGGCCGGCTTGCGGCAGATATCCCGGCAGTGGCGGGGGTATGCCCGCGCCTCCGGCGGCCTTAGGCAAATAACCGGCCAACTCGCGCAGTTCTGCGGCGGACATGCCGGTAAGGTGGTCGAAGGTCGCGTCTACCACCGTGGCGCTCTGCCAAAAGAGGACTCGGGTACCATCAAAAACGCCGCCGAAGCCGACCTCCTGCTTGGGCAGCCCGGGACGCCGGTAGAAGGTGTAGGCCGCATACGCGCCGGAGGCGTCGTCAAATCGGATCGCGCGCACGGTGAGTTTGTCGCCGTTGCGTGTGTAGGTGGCGGAGGCGAACTGGGCGAAGCCGTCTTCCTTGAGCAGGTCTGCATTGGCGGCATCCGCTGCGTCTGCGGCCACGCTCGATGTGGCTGGTGCGGCAAGATGCCAACCGGCGAAATCCGAGGGGAGGATCGGCGGGGGCGGAGCAGGCTTGGGTTCGGTTTTGGCGACGGCGATGCTGCTGGAAACAGCAACTGTAAAGGCGAGAGCCGGCAGCGCTCGAAGGATGCGGTGAAACATACTCATTTGCTGTTGAGACTACCACCGGAATGGGATGGTTACCCACTTCTGCGGCTAGCGGCCCCTCTCGCCTGACTGCGATGCCAAAAGAGATCTACTTCAGCTTGAGCTCCAGCACCTGAATCGCATACTTCGGCACGGTGTATTGGAAGCTGGTTTTCACGCCGTCGAAGGAGGTCTCCTGCGGAACGATGTGCTTCGGGTCTGCGATGGTGTTGGTGTCCTGGGTCGTTCCCGCGCTCAGGCTGATGACGCGTGCACTCGGCGAGAGGGAAGCAGCGCCACTCAACTTGATATCAATGGGCTGCGGGATGGACGACGCATTCACCAGCTTGAGATAGAGTGTCCCTTTGTCGGCGTCTTTGGTGACGGAATAGAAAAATCTAGGCCCTCCGCCCGTGACCGTCGAGCCGACTATCTCTTTCCCCAGGTAGCTACTGAAGAGCACCTGCGCATAGTAGCTTGGCGAGCCGTAGCTGGTGAGGGCGTCGTAGCCGATCAGGTCGGTGCGCCACTGCATGCCGCCGGGGTTCACATTGACGAGCAGGGGAGCGTAGCTGGCCATGACCACGATGTCGCTGTTGCGCTCCATGCCGGTCATCCAGGCGGCGTCGCCGAGCGCCGCGCCGAAGTTGGGGGTGGGGCCGCCTTCGCGGGTCGCCCATTCGCCGACGAAGATTTTCGGTCCGTTGCGGTCGGTCTTGTCGTAGTGGTGGACGTCGGCAAAGAACTGCTCGGCCTGTTTGTAGTAGTGATCGTCAATGACATCGGGCGTGATGCTCTTTGACCGGCGTGGTGGCGATGAGCTGCAGGTTGCGGGTATTTCGCCTTGATGGCTTTGTAGAACTGCGCGTAACGGCCATCGTAGCTACCTGACTTATCGAACCAGTCTTCGTTACCGATCTCGACGTAGTTCAGGACGAATGGGGCGGGGTGGCCATCTTTGGCGCGTTCGGCGCCCCATTTCGTATCCGTGGCGCCGGCGACGTACTCGATTTCGTCGAGGGCGTCCTGAACATAGGGATCAAGCGCTGGACCGGGATCGACATGTTCCTGGCGCATCGAATATCCGGCGTAGACGGCGAGCACCGGTTGCATCTTGAGGTCTTCGCACCATTCGAGGAACTCGAGCAGGCCCATGCCGTCGGAGGAGTGGTAACCCCACGGGCTGGGATGGGTGGGGCGATCAACCCAGGGCCCGATGGTCTTCTTCCATTCGAAGCGCTCAGAGATGTGGTCGCCCTCAAGATAGTTTCCGCCGGGGAAGCGCAGGAAGGCGGGACGCATCGCGGCCATCTTGTCCATCAGATCGATGCGGAAGCCATGTTCGCGATCTTTGTAGGTCGGAGGAAAGAGCGAGACCAGATCGAGCCACAGCGT
Source organism: uncultured Acidobacteriaceae bacterium (assembly GCA_963790505.1). GTDB lineage: Bacteria > Acidobacteriota > Terriglobia > Terriglobales > Acidobacteriaceae > Acidisarcina. The sequence continues at coordinate 704,688 of CAWBOT010000005.1, forward strand.
ACCGGGCTTCTGCGTCGACAGGACCAGATGATTGGTTGCGGAAACCGCTACTAAGGGGCCGGTTTTAAGGGTAGTGCTGTATTGCTTCCATTCGGCGCCAATCCCGGGTATGGTTGCGCTGGCGATGGTCTCGCCGCTCTCGTTGTTGACAATGGCGATCTTGACCGGACCGACCGCGGGAGTGTCGGATTTGGCATAAAACGAAGCCTGATAGGTAGTCTGCGGGCGAACCGGGATGCCCCAGAAACCGTCATTCTGAACGCCGGCCTCTTCGCCGGGGCCGGCTTCTTTGATAGTGAGCTTCAGGCTGCTCGGTAACGCAGCGCTCGGCCCATTCTTCGCGTCGACCTCGATCGAAGCCAGTGCGTTTCCCTGGGTTACCGGGACCCAGTGCTCCAGCGAGCCCCAACGGTTGCCGATGGCGCGGCCGTTGACGAGTTCGGCGTAGAGACCGCCGTCATAGGAGTAATTGATCTCCTCGGTCATGAGGCCATAAAGGGTTGAGCTCACCCTGGCGACCGGTTTGTCGACCTGGATGTCCAGCGTCGCGGTGGGGGCAGATGGAGTCTGCTGGGCATGAAGCAGGAAGCCAAAGGAAAGGAGCGCGAGAGGAAGGGGCTCTTTGGCGAATCGCGGGCAGCGCATGGGTCGATGGCCTCGGTCGGGGAAGTCGGGCTGTGAAAACGTTTTCTGCGTAATTGTAAATGGAGGACTTATGGTTAGCTAAGTTTGTTGGGCAGAAGTTAGTTTCCTGGCAGATGGCTGGAGTTTTCAGCGAGACGGACTCCACTCAATCCGCTGACATAGCGGGCGACGCCGCGATAAAGCGACTCGGCAATGCGTTGCCGATAATTGGGGTCACGTAGCTGGTGGGCATCGTCGGGGTTGGTGAGGAAAGAAATCTCGGCGAGGATGGAGGGCATGTTTGCGCCGATCAGTACTACGAACGGCGCCTGTTTGACGCCGCGATCTTTGAGGCCCGGATTGCCCTGTTCGAGCCCGTCATAGAGATATTTCTGGACGTTAGAGGCGAACTCGCGAGACTCGTCAATCTTGTCGTGCAGCGCGATCTTCTTTACCAGGTCAGAGAGTTGATGGATGGACTGCTGGGAGACGGCGTTTTCTCTGGCGGCCAGCTCCAGTGACTCGGGCGAAGAGGTGAAGTTGAGGTAATACGTTTCGACGCCGCGAGCGCTTGGGTCGGGGCTTGAGTTCGCGTGCACAGAGACAAACAGATCGGCCTGGGCCTTGTTGGCGATTGCGGTACGGGTTTCAAGAGGGATGAAGGTGTCGTCGCTGCGAGTGAAGATGACGTCCGCGCCAAGCCGTTGTTTAAGCAGCTTGCCAAGGCGAAGGGAGACGTCGAGCACAACATCTTTTTCTTCGATGCCCTCGGGGCCGAGCGTGCCGGAATCGTGGCCACCATGGCCGGCGTCGATGACGATGCGGCCGATCTTCAGGCCGAGAGCGCGGACCATCGAGCGTCCGCCATCGGCAGTGGGCTCCGCTTCGTGAATGGTCGACGAAGCAGTGTCCGTGATGCCGGAGGTTTCGGCGGTTCTGCTTCGCTTCGGTTTGGGAGGCGTGATGGGTTTTGACTGTGTGAGGTCTGGCTGAGATGCCGGCGTGGTCCCGGCGACCGAGGCGGCGATGGGGGCGCTGGTGGGATGACTGGTCGCTTTAATCCGGTCAGGTTGATGGCTCAGCGAGGCTATGTCCTGCGTGGCGCCCGCGTCGGCGGAGCCCGAAGCTTGATTTGTAACGGTTGCGGTGGCAGATGGCCTGCTCGCTTTTGCTGGCGGGGATTGTGGGCGATTTGAGGCGCCGGCAGATGGTCCAGAAGCGGCACTCGCCTGCGGCTTTGGGGGGGCGGAATCCGCGGTTGGCGGTGGGGGAACTTGTGCAGCCTGTTGCGTGGGTGCTCCAGGTTTGCGCCCGTGAATGTCAATGATGAGACGGTAAGGGTTTGGCAGCAAGAAGGCCGAGTAGTCGCTGACGTCGCTCACATCGAGGACGACGCGGGTCACGTCATTCGAAAATTGAGCAATGCGAATGCGCTTAAGGAATCCATCGTCGGTGACATTCATCGACTTGCCGATCAGTTCGGGCGAGAGCCTGGTTCCGTGCAGATCGAAGAAGATGCGGTCGGGATCGGGAACTCGGGCGGCCTCGTATTGCACTTCATCGCCGAGATCGATGGCCACGCGGGTGTAGATCGAGGTCGACCAGTGGCGGACTCCGGTGACCTGCACAAGCTTGCCCTTGCGGCGGGTAGGTTCGACGTAGTTTGCAGAAAAGACGGGCTGAGCAGGGTTGGTTCCAGGCGCAGCCTCGGGTGGGGAAGTGTGGGGCGGATTTGGCGTTTGTTGCGCCGCTGGAAAAATCGGGGGCGGAGTTGTTGGAGTTCTGGCTGCAGGTGCAGAGACTGCTGGCGCCGGCGGCGGCTGCGGTGTTTCGACTGCTTGCGACTGTATCGCCGCGGTCAACACCGGGTTCGAATGTTTTGGGTGGGCGGTCGGCATCGAGGCACTCCCAGCCAAGGGCACGGCGGGACTCGGTTGGACCGCTAGGTGTCTGGCCGCGACTTCGCTGGTATGGAGCTCTTTAAGGTTTATGCGAGCTTCGGTCGCGAGGGGGCCGTGTGGATATTGCTTCAGGAATGCTTGATATGTCGCTTTAGCGGATGAGTCGTCATTCAGATCGCGAAAGTAAATATTTCCTTCAGCGAACAACGCGTCAGCGCGATAGTGGCTGCCGGGGTATTCGCGGCGGAGAAATTCATATTGGCCAATCGCATCGTGGAGAGACTTTTCATCTCTGAGAAGGCGTCCCTGTTCGGCGAGCAATTGGGCGACAGCAAAGATACTTGCATCTGCCTTGGGCGAGGCGGGATCATCGTGATAGATAGCGCGGTAAAGATCGAGGACACGTTCGTAATCGCGCCGGGTGCGTTGATCTTCGGGACCAGACTCTAGTGATTGTCGGGCAAGTTCGGCTTGCGTGTAGGGGGAGACGGGCCTATGTGTGGAGGATGCCGATGCGGAGCTCGCAGCCGCGAAAATTCCCAGGAAGGCGACTAGCCACGGAACCAACGGAAAGCACGATCGCCTCAAACCAACTACGCAGCGTGCCGCTGCAGCCCTGTGGCGGAGGCGGGGTGGGCAGGCTCGATTGCGAGTGGAACGCACCATAAATGCTGGAGAGGCTCCCCACCAGAGACTCTCTCATTATAGGTTTGCGCGAAGCGGCAAAACCGGAAACAGTCGGTCAATTCACGGAAGGAACCTGAAGCAAAACGGGAGGACTAGCCGTCCAGGCATTCGCGGCCTCGCGCCTTATCCGAGCAAAGACACGACTACTTCGGGAACGCTTGCGAGCGCGGCGTCGAGATGTTCGGCGTCTTTGCCGCCTGCTTCGGCCATGTCGGGACGTCCGCCGCCGGAGCCTCCGACGAGTTTGGCCACCGGCGCGATGATCTTGCCCGCCTGGAGTCTGGCGGTGAGGTCTTTGGTGACTCCGACGATGATGCGCGACTTTGCCGTCTTCCTGCGCGGAGCCGAGCACGACGACTCCCGAACCTAATTTGTTGCGGAGGTTGTCGACGAGGGCAGCGGATCTGGCCGCGATCGAGCGCTCCGACGCTTTGCGCGAGGACTTTGATGCCCTTGACTTCAACGGCCTGATCGGCGGCGGAGCTGACGCGATGAGGCGGCGGATTTCATGCGGGCTTCATCGAGTTCGCGGCGGAGCTTCTTCAGCTCTTCTTCCTTGGCAGCGAGCTTGTTGCGGAGCGCGTCGGCTGGCGAGAGCTCAACGCTGGGCGCGAGTTGGTTGGCGAGCTGCGCGACGGCGTAGTCGCGGCGGAATTCTTTGAGCGCGCCTAATCCCGTGACGGCTTCGACGCGGCGCACGCCTGAAGAGACGCTGCCTTCGCCGAGGAGCTTGATGACGCCGATCTCGCCGGTGGCGGCGGTGTGGGTGCCTCCGCAGAGCTCGGTCGAGAAGTCGCCGATCTTGACGACGCGGACCTTGTCGCCGTACTTTTCGCCGAAGAGCGCCATGGCGTGGTACTCGTTGACGGCGACGTCGATGGGCACGTCTTCGAGGGTGACGACGCTGGTGTTCGCGAGCACTTCGCTTATTGATGATGTCTTCGATGTCCTGCAGCTCTTCGTCGGCGATGGCGGTGAAGTGGGAGAAGTCGAAGCGCAGGCGGATGGGCGTCGACGAGCGAGCCGGCCTGCTTGACGTGCTTGCCGAGAACTTCGCGCAGCGCGGCGTGGAGCAGGTGGGTGCCGGTGTGGTTGCGGCGGGTGGCGTTGCGGTAGTTCGGCGTCGACGACGGTGTCGACTTTGTCGCCGATGCGGATGGGCTGGCGCAGAAGCGCCGATGGGCGAAGACGCCCTGAACAGGCTTGGTGCAGCCGCTGACCTCGGCGACGATGGAGTTGTGGTCGTCGGAGTAGAGCCAGCCGATGTCCCCAACCTGTCCGCCGGAGTCGGCGTAGAAGGAGGTTTGGTCGAGGACGATTTCGACTTCTTCGCCGGGGGTGGCTTGCTGGACTCCGATGCCGTCTTTGATGATGGCGAGGACTTCTGCGCCTTCGACGGTGAGTAGCTTGTAGCCTTCGAAGTCGGTCTTGGGAAGTTCGCGGAAGACGGGGCTGGCGGATTTTTGCGAGCCGCCTTTCCAGGAGGCGCGGGCACGGGCTTGTTCGGCGGCGCGGGCTTGCTCGAAGCCTTCGAGGTCGAAGTGGATGCCCGCGTCGCGCGCGGCATCCATCATGAAGTCGAGAGGCAGGCCGTAGGTTTCGTAAAGGTGGAAGGCGTTGCTGCCGGGCAGATACGCCGGTTGGTCTAAGTCCTTTACGACCTTGGTCGCGAACTCTGGCTCCCCGCCCAGATTGGATAAAAGTTCCGACACCTTCGTTAGTTGCTGCTCGACTGGAGCGTTCATCAGCCCTTGGCCCAGCATTGATTCGAGTTCCTGATGCAGCGCCAGGGCGAGGTCTTCCTCGCCATCCTGTGACAGCTGAAATAAGAAGTATTCTTCGTACCGAGGAGACTTAATCCGAATTTCCGAGATGATGTGATCTAGGCGTTGAGAGCCGTCTGCCAAAACTCTGGCAAACTGCTTCTCCTCAGCCTCAACAATTTTCGATACACGTTCTGAATTCTCAACTAGCTCGGGGTACGCGTCGCGCATCTCGTCCCGGACGACGTAAACCATCTTGTGCATAAACGGCTTCTCTTGCCCTAGGAGACGGCCATGTCGAATTGCGCGACGCAGGATCTTGCGCAACACGTAGCCGCGGCCTTCGTTTGCGGGCAAAACACCGTCCGATATGAGAAATGTCGCTGCTCGTGCGTGATCGGCGATGATTCGAAATGAAGGGTTCAGTTCCGGTTCCGTAGCCGGCGAGTTGAATATATCGACTAGGTTTGCGGCCGCGTAGATTAACGGTTTGAACAAATCCGTGTAGAAGTTCGACAGTTTGCCTTGCAACACAGCGGCAGTTCGCTCGAGTCCCATGCCTGTATCAATAGATGGTTTAGGCAGGAGATTCAGAGTGCCCGTCGAATCTCGTTCGAACTGCATGAAGACGAGGTTCCAAATCTCAACATAACGTGCGTCGTCCTGAGGGAACGGCAAGTCCTTGTCCGGAGTCTCCGACGCCTCGATCCCCATGTCATAAAAAATCTCCGAGCATGGGCCGCAGGGGCCGGTGTCGCCCATGGCCCAGAAGTTATCTTTCATTCCCATCTCGAAGATGCGTTCCTTGGGAACTCCGACTTCGATCCAGTATCGTTCGGCTTCGTCGTCACGGGGGACGCCTTCGGCTCCTTCGAAGATGGTGACGTAGAGCTTGTCTTTGGGAATGCCGAACCACTCGTCGGAGGTGACGAGTTCCCAGGCGTAGGCGATGGCTTCGCGTTTGAAGTAGTCGCCGAAGCTGAAGTTGCCGAGCATCTCGAAGAAGGTATGGTGGCGGCGGGTGAAGCCGACGTTTTCGAGGTCGTTGTGCTTGCCTCCGGCGCGTACGCACTTCTGCGAGGTGGTGGCGCGGTTGTAGTCGCGGCGTTCGTTTCCGAGGAAGACGTCTTTGAACTGGTTCATGCCCGCGTTGGTGAAGAGCAGCGTGGGGTCGTTGTGGGGAACGAGCGAGGAGGAGTGGACGATCTTGTGTCCCTTGGACTGAAAAAAGTCGAGGAACATCTTGCGGATATCGGAGCCGGACTTATATTGCATAGGGACTTTCAGTTTACGGCACTTCTGGCCGTAGGGGCGATTGCGGCTGCGGCATCTGCGCGGGTCCTTCGACTACGTCGCCACGGCGACCTTCGCTCTGGATGACCCCGAGATGGTTTCTTGTCTTCGGCGAACTGCAGATCCTTCGCTACTCTCAGGATGACAGGGGGGGCCGGGCTATTCGTGCTCCAGGTCAGCGGTGTCGATTGTTTCGAGCGCGGCGAGAGTTTCGTCGGGGACGCGCCAGTTCTTGAGGACCTTGAAGATGACCGAGGTGGAGAAGCCGGCGCGAAGAAGCTGGCGAACGATGCGGGCTGATTCTTTCTCGTTGGTGGGTGGCTTGATGCGTTTGCGCTCGAGGTGTTTGCGGGCGAGGTCCTCTTCGCCGATGTTTTCGTAGGCGGAGTCGAGGGTGGTGGTGATGATGGTTGAGTCGATTCCTTTGCGGGAGAGTTCCTGCTGGACGCGGCGTTTGCCGAATTTTTCATTGTCCTGGCGGAGGCGAGTGTAATCGGCGGCGTAAGAGATGTCGTTGAGATAGCCGTGCTGCTTGAGCCGCTCGGTGACAGCGAACAACTTAACATCGCCGGATTCGCCGACCTCGACTTTGGGTCGCATCAGGCGCTTGAGCTCGGCGACGGTTCTCATGCGGCGGCCGAGGGCGCGGACTGCGTATTCGTAGAGCGCGGCTTCGTCGAGGGGCTCGGGCTTTTTCTTTATCGATCGCAAAACGCTGACTCCTGAACCTGGAGTTGTGGAGCTTCCTGCATCCCTAACTGCAGGTCCTTCGACTGCGGTCGCTTCGCGACCTTCGCTCAGGATGACAACCCAAGGAGGAAGCTCATGGCTGGCCGGGCTTTGTGTACTGGTCGACCCAGTCGTTGACGGTCTTGTACCAGAGCTGGGAGTTTTGCGGCTTGAGGACCCAGTGGCCTTCGTCGGGGAAGTAGAGCATCTTCTGAGGGCACGTTGAGCCGCTGCAGGGTGGTGAAGAGCTGGAAGCCTTCGCGAGACGTCGAGGCGGTAGTCGAGCTGGCTGTGGATGACGAGCGTTGGCGTCTTGAAGTTCTTTGCGGATAGGGCGGGCGACCACTTGCGGATAGGGATTCGAGCGGTCGGCGTTTGCCGTAGTAGTCCCAGGGTTTGCCTTTGAACTCCCACTCGTTGAACCAGAGTTCTTCGGTCGAGCCGTAGGCGGACTCGGGGTTGAACATGCCGTCGTGGGTGACGATGCACTTGAAGCGGTCGGTGTGGCCGAGGATCCAGTTGGCCATGTAGCCGCCGTAGCTGGCGCCCAGCGCGCACTCGCGGGTCTTGTCGATGAAGGGGTAGTGCTGCTCGGCGTAGTCGAGGCCGCGCATCAGGTCGATGAAGGGCTTGCCGCCCCAGTCGCCGTTGACTCCGTCGACGAAGGCCTGGCCGTAGCCGGTCGAGCCGCGGGGGTTGATCATGATGACGACGTAGCCGTTGGCGGCGAGGAGTTCGGCGTTCCAGCGATAGGACCAGGAGTCGCCCCATGCGCCTTGCGGGCCGCCGTGGATGAGGAACTTGACCGGGTATTTCTTGTCGGGGTCGAAGGCGGGGGGCTTGATGAGGAAGCCCTGGACTTGGACCTGGCCGATGGCGGGGAACCAGAAGGATTCCAGCTTGGGAAGATCGAGCTGAGCGAGAAGAGCGTCGTTGAGGTGGGTCAGACTGGTGGATTTAGTCGTCGTGACGCAGGCGGCACTGGAACGGGTCGGGATCTGCGGCGAACATTTGGTTTCCCTGAGCTGTCGTCTTGTGCCTGCGAGACGATTCGACAGCGTCGAGTCGACACTTCGCCAGGTTGCGCAACGGTCTGTCGCACTGCGATCAGTGTTTTTCCGTCTGCCAGATCGGTGGATGTCGCCTCGCACTCCCCGCTGCTCGGCCAACGTCGACACGCCGTCGAGGATAGTCTTGAAGATCGGTGCCTCGCCTTCTTGCCGCTGAACGAAGTAGATGGCTCTGCGAATCCGGACGCCCAGACGAATTCATCGATCCAACGGTCGAACTTCGGCAGCAGGTCATTGATCTGCTTCGACTGCCGGTCGTAGAGCAAGAGCCGAAATTTGTCGCTCTCGTATCCCGCGCGGGCCTGCGACCGGAAGGCGATGTACTTTCCATCGGGCGAATAGGCGGGGCTGAAGTTGCCGCCAGGCTGGTAGTGATCTTGACTGGCTTTGCCGAGGGATCGTCGAGGCGGAGGGTGAAGATGTCGACATGGGTGCAGATCGCCGGCACAGGATCGAGGTTTTCTTCGAAGGCGATCTCTTTGCTGTCGGGGGCGAAGGCGTAGGCGTCGGGGCCTCCGAGCGAAAATGGCGGGACGTCGTGGGTGTCGCCGGGGTTGAGGTCGCGAGGAGCTCCTCCGGTGGCGGGGACGAGGAAGAGATGGCTGCGCTTGTCGCCGGTGAAGGCGTTCCAATGGCGATAGAGAAGAGTCGTGAAGATCTTTGCTTTGACCTTGGAGGCTGCTTGCTCTTCGTCGCGGGTTTTGTTGCAGGCGTCGGCGTCGGGGCCGGTGCAGTCGGGATAGACCTTTGAGGTGAAGAGGATGCTTTGGCCGTCGGGCGACCAGGTTGCGCCATCGGCTTCGGTTGAGATGCCGGTGAGTTTGTGGGCTTCGCCTATCTTGCCGGTTGTGCCGTCGAAGGGGGCGAGGTAGATCTGCTGGCCGTCTTCGCGGGGGCTGAGGAAGAGAATCTGCTTGCCGTCGGGGGAGAAGCGGCCGCGGGTTTCTCCGGCGAGCGAGTCGGTGAGGGCGGTTTCTTTGCCTCCTGCGGTCGGGACGATCCAGAGATGGGAGGTGCGGGTGTTCTTTTCCAGGCTGACGTCGGTGGCGGAGAAGAGCACCCATTTACCGTCGCGCGAGAGGTCGATGTCGCCGAGGCGGCGCATCTTCATCAGGTCTTCGAAGGTCATGGGACGGCGCGCCTCGGCGGGCACGAAGTGCGCGGCTGGAAGGGCGAGCATGCAGACGAGGGCGAGTCTTACACGAGCTTGCATTGGGGATTAGTCTACTGGCTTTCGGGATGTGAAGCAGGAATACGAGGTTGCGGCTGGGTAAGCCGATGGCTATGCAGCGCTCTGGTTCCAGACCATGGCGTCGAAGGTGTGTTTGATGAGGAAGCGCTGGTTCTGATAGAGGGAGACGGCCTCGGTATTGCCTTCCGTGACGGTCAGGGTGAGGGTAGCGCAGCTCTGCCTGCGGAGTTCGGCGGCGCAGCTCCGTAGGAGCAAGGTTCCGAGCCCGAGGCCACGACACTGCCTGGCGACGCAGACCTGGGTAATGTGGGCGACGTCATTTCTAACCCGAGAACAGAGCAGCAGGCCGACAAGCTCCTTGCCGTTGCTCTTGACGACGACCTTGGAGGCAGCGGGGTCGAAGGCGCCGCAGCCGGGAAAGCGGACGACGTTGTGGAGGAAGCGCAGCGAGCCGGCAACGGAGCGGTACTGGTCGTTGATGTGGCTGTCAAGGTGGCCTTCGTAGCAGGCGGCGATGAGCCGACCGGCAGGAGTGAAGTCTTCGTCGCGCCAGGTGCGAATCTCGAAACCTTCAGGGAGCGGCTTACGCGGAGTGGTGGAGGCGCTTTCCGGGGGCCCGGCGAAGGAGGGCGTGAGGTCGCGCTCCATAAAGAGGCGGGGAAATATCTGGAAGCCGTTGCGGTTGAAGACGGAAGCGTGGGTCCCGCGGGGGTGCAGCAGCAGTTGCGACTCGATGCGGTCGATGCCGGGTGAGTTTACGAGCAGTTCGACCAGATGATCGAGAAGGCGAAGCTCGACGTCGGTGGCTGAATATCCCTGGTCGCGAACGGGGATGGCGAAGGCGTCGCCGATCACCGCCTTATTTTCCTCGTAAATGCAGAAGACATACCCGGAGATGCGACCGTCTTCGATAGCCACGTACCCGGGCAGGATGCGGGAATCAAGGTATTGCAGGAGCAGGTCCGCAGAGGCGCGGTAATCCCAGCGGAGGCGCTGATTCCAGAGACGGACCTCCTGCTCGAGAACCGGGCGGAGCGAGTTCGCGGAGAAATGGCGAAGGTCGAGGATCTCGAACTGGAGTGCCGGAGTCATAGGTCTGTGGAACGGCGTTGAACTTGCCTAGGCTGCCATGTTATTTGACTTGCGCGGCTACAGAATAGATGACTAGTCCCTGAGTTGGGTAGTAAAAGAGAGCCTCGTAGGATCGGCCCTTTAATAACTGACGCAGGTCCTCGGTATAAGACTCACGGGCGACGAGGATGTGTTGCTCCGGAGGTATGACCTGAACGCCGTCCTGCTCATAGTTCAGGACCTGGTGATTGCGATAGAAGGAGAGGCCGTACTCCATGTCGCGGCGGACACGGTAGACGGCGAGCGGTCTCTCCGGGCTGCATGGCACCGCGAGATGGTGCTAGAGCGGCCGCGCGGAGTAGGTCTCAGTCGAGCAGCTGGGCGATGCGCTTGGAGCCGGGCTACGGGGCCGAGGCCGAAGAAGGGGCCGACGCCGAGCAGAAGAAGAGCAGCACGATGACATCGGCGCCAGGGTGGCGATGCGCAGGCGCTCGAGTCCGAAGCGGGCGACGGTGACAAGGATGAGCAACGGCGGCTGCGAAGCCGGTGACGCCAGCGGCAAAGAGTGCGTTGTGCGGGCGGCAGCCTTCCGGGAAGCTGCAGGTAGCGAGGGAGCAGCAGGACGACGGCGGTGAGGATTCCGGTGACCAGGGCGTGGGCGAGCAGCAGCCAGGGGGAAGGCCCTGCTTGCGCTTGCGGTTGAGGTAATCGCCGGCAAGGATGGTGAGGGGAGGGATGGAGGGGAGCACGTAGCCGGGCAGCTTGGACTTCGAGAAGGAGAAGAAGACGATGGGGAAGAGCGCCCAGAGGACGAGGAATTCGGGGAAGGCGTCGCCGGCGCGGGAGAAGCCGAGGTAGCGGACCTTGGCGCGGCGGGCGCGCCATTCGGCGAAGGAGATCGCGGACGCGCGTCGGCGAGCGCGGCGATGGCGATGACCGCCCAGGGAGTGAGGGCCGAGCAGCATCGACCGGGAAGTAGTACCACATGCGCCTGTTCGTGCTCGTAGAGGTCGGTGGCGAAGCGCTGCAGGTTGTGCTCGAGGAAGAAGACGCGGAGGAAGTCAGGGTTGCGGTGCTGCACGGCGATGAACCAGGGCAGCACCATGGCCAAGTAGAGGGCGATGCCGGGAAACCAGATGCTGCGGCGCAGCAGCGACCATTCGCGGCGCAGGGCGGTGAAGGCGAGGATGATGGCCATGGCCATGAAGGGGGCGACCGGGCCCTTGGCCAGGGTGGCCGCGCCGACGAAGAAGTAGAGGTCGAAGAGCCAGAATTTGCTGTCGGTCTCGTACCAGGCGTACCAGCCGAGCATGCCGATGCAGAAAGGCGCGGCCAGCTGCATGTCGGTGGAGGCGCCGCGGGCGAAGGCGATGATGCCGGCGCAGGAGGCGGTGATGAGCGCGGCATCCAGCTGGCCGCCGTGGCGGAAGCGGCGCATGTGCAGGTAGATGAGCACGACCAGCGTGAAGGCGAAGCTGGCCGAGGGCAGGCGCGCGGACCAGTCGTGGACGCCGAATTCGCGAAAGGCGAACATGGCGCGCCAGTAATAGAGGGCCGGCTTCTCCAGCCAGGGCTGGCCGTAGAGGATCGGCGTGACGAAGTCGTGGCGGGCGAGCATCTCGCGGGCGACCTGGGCGTAACGGGGCTCGTCGGCGCCGACGAGGCCGAGGCCGGCGCCGCCAAAGATGGGAACGAGCCCATAAAAGAGGAAAAAGGTGGTCAGGCCAATGAGGGTGAGCGCCTCCAGAGAGTTGTGGAGGATGGCGGAGCGAATAGAATTCAGGTTTTCCCGGCTGAAGGCAGCCCGGAATCTGGAAGCAATACCCACGTTGGTCAGACCGTCTTCACTGGGATGCGTTGGCGATGCGACCCGCTCGTCGGCCGCTTTCGATACCATCCCTACCATACGTGGGGGGCCATCCGGGCGCAAAGGGGAATTGCGGGTGATGGCTGCCGTTGAATCTTCCGGAGATGCCTCCTACCCTGGTTCGCCGCCTGTTCGCTATAGACCCCCCTCCCCCCAGGATTTTCCTATTAAATCTTTAATTTCATCGACTTAGGCCAGAGGGTATCGGCTAAATCGATGATTCTATTAAGAGGGTGTGTTATTAAATGCATGTTTTCAGCAGGTTCAGGGAGCGGCAAACGGAAACAGGCGGATTGGGCCGCCTGTTCTCTCTTACTTGATCCTTATATTCAGAATATCAAGTTGACCCCATTCACTATGCCAACTCTTGAGATTTATTTGAGCGAATAGAATCAAGTGTTTAAGGGGAAATCACCCGTTTTTGGGGCTTGACAGCGTTTGCGGACGAGCAAATCGACGACGGTGGGCGCGAGACTGGACTACGAACGCGGCGCTTTATTCCGAGTGAAGCACCGAAATCAGATCGGTTTGAGCAGCCTGGGCCGCCGGAAGAATGCCAGCCAGCACCCCGATCGCCGTCATTAACACCCAGGCTGCGGAGAATGAAACAGGGTCGTATCCGCTAACTCCCACCAGCATGCTCGATAGCCACCTGGCCAGAAAAGCAGCCGCCCCAATCCCCAGCACGCTGCCTGCCCGGATCAACCGCAGCGCCGTGATCCACTCCGGTGGAGATGGCAAGTTATGCCTGCTCCGCAGGCTTCGCGCTGAGGATGCTACGGAAGCTTTCGCGGTAGCGAAGGAAGACCAGCACCCACAGAACACAGGCCACCAGCGCTGGAGCGATGCCCGGCGAAAGCGTGAGGTGGAAAGCGAGGATGTTGTAGAGCTCGGCCGCAAGCAGTGTGAGGGCGAGGGGCACGAAGAAGCCGGAGAGCAGCAGCAGACCTGCGAGCAGCTGCGCCGCGAAGAAGAACGCGGCGAAGTGCGATGCGCTGACGGCAACAAGGAACTGGATGGCGAGTGGATTGGCCGGCGGCGGCTGGTGGATGAATTGGAGAAACCCATTCAGGCCAAAGACTGTAAACATGAGCCCGAGCAGATAACGCGCGATGTTCGAGGTGATTTTCATGGTTTCTCCTTATGCGGCCTGGGCTTGTGCGGTGACGGCCTGATGTGAGGCGCGAGGAAGGAGTCGCGATCCTGGCCGTGACGGAGCGACATGGTGCCGCCGGCGGTGAGGAAGGTCGCGTCGGTGACGCCGAGAAAGCCGAAGAGTGAGCGCAGGTATGGCTCGACAAAGTTGAACGAGGCCATCTGAGTCTGGGCGTCGTAGATGCCTCCGGTGGCGATGATGAAGGTCGCCTTCTTGCCGGTGAGCAGACCTTTGGGCGTGCCGTCAGCGTAAGAGAAGGTTTTGCCCACGCGGCTTATCTGGTCGATCCAGAGTTTGAGGACAGAGGGCACGCTGAAGTTATGCATCGGGACCCCGATGACATACTCGTCGGCCTGCAGCAGTTCGGCGATCAGGGAATCGGAGAGCGAGAGCAGCTCGGTCTGCTGCGGAGTGCGGGCTTCTTCCGGCGTGTAGACGGCACCGACCCAGTCGGCGCTGATCGGCGGGATGACGGTGGAGGTGAGGTCACGGTCAATTACGGCGCTGTCCGGGTGCGATGACTTCCATTGGGCGACAAAGGCGTCAGTGAGCTCACGGGAGACGGAGTGGCCGTAGAGAGGGCTGGAATTGATGTGAAGCAAAGTGGACATGGCAAATCTCCTATGCGACATCTGACGTTTAAGCAACATGTGTCGATTCAAAATAAATCGACATATGTCGTTTAAGCATCTCTTGCAGAGGAGGGTATTCTGAAGGCTGAATGGCAGAGGCGCTCCAATCCGCGACGGTGATCGAGTTGACGGACCCCCGCATCCTGCGCAGCCGCAGAATGCTGATGGAAGCTCTGGTCAGGTTGTTAGATCAAAAGGAGTTCGACGAGATTTCCATTCAGGAGATCGCGGACGAGGCGACGCTGAACCGGGCGACCTTTTATCTCCACTACCCGGACAAGAACGCCCTGTTACAGGCGATGACAGCTGCCCGCTTCCGCGAGCTCATTGCGCGGCGAGGTCTTTCGTTCACGGATTGCGACGGCGCGTTGCGGGCGATTGCGCTTGGCGTTTGCGACTATCTGGCCGAAACGACGGGGTGTCCGAGCCAATTGACGAAGATGCCCCTGGAAGGCTCCATCATTCCGGTCGTCGAGGGGATGTTCCTGGAGGGTGCATCGCGTCACGAGCCGGCACCCGGAATCGACACGGCGCTGCTGGCGAGTACAGCGGCCTGGGCGGTCTTTGGCGCCGCGCGGCGCTGGTTGCAGACGCCGGACCGCATCTCCGCCGAGGAAATGGCCGCCAAGATTGAGGCGATGGTGAAGCCGGTCTTTCTCAGCGCCGCTCAAGGCTGAGGCCTGGCAGAGGCGAGTCATTCGAGACCTACGCCAATTCCACTCAAGCCAACAGAGGGCTTGAATATCACAGCGACGAGACCCGTCGCAGTGGATTTCAATGGAATGGGGCGCCCGGCAGTCGCACTACGACGAAGCGGAAGTTGGGCGATCATGGGCGTCGAGAGTTCACATTTTTGCGCCAACTGCTCGGGGTCACGCCAGAGCATCGGGCGAAGGCCCGGGTGAGAATGCTGGGGTCGGCATAGCCCACGATGGTTGCGATTTTAGCGATCTCCAGCCTGGTGCAGGCGAGCAGCTGCCGGGCATACTCGCAGCGTGCTTCATCGAGGGCCTTGCGAAAAGGCAGCCCCGCGGCAGCGAGCCGGCGGTCGAGCGTGCGGCGACTCATGCCCAGCTGCGCAGCAATCGAGGTCGCGGAGACGTGGCCGCGTATGAGCGCGATTCGCAACTCTCGCCGCAACTGAGTGGCTATGTCGTGATCGCCGGCATGCCAGATCGCCCGGATCTGCCGCTCGAGCGCGGCTCGACGGCGAGCATCGGCTCCTGAAATAGGCAGGGACAGCAGTCTTCGGGGAAAGACGATTGCGGTTTGATCGGCGTCGAAGGAAACTTTCACCCCGAAGGAACGGCGATAGTAGGGAATGTTCGGTGGTTCGGATTGCGAGATGAGGACTTCGAGGCGGGGCGCGTGCGCCGCGCCGACCAGTTCGCAAATAATGTTGAAGGCGCCCATGGCTGCGCCGTCGCAGATCATGGCGTTTCCGGAGACGTTTGGCTGATACACCGCATAGCCGAAGAACGCCTGCAGCTGATCTTCGAACAGGTAGACGACGCCGCCGTGGGCGTGGCGATGCTGATGGAGGGCGAAGTCCTGCAGGGCAATACGGAGGGTGGGCGAATTCCGCATGAGTTCGCCCAGAACTCCCAGGGTGGAAGTTCGGATTTCGCGACCGATATCGAGGCCAAAATGGGGGCGTCCGGTTTTCTCGCAGGCTGCCGCTGCCAGCAGGCCCATCGCCCGGTAAGGAATGGTTGAGTCGGGATCGTCGAGAGCGTTGGGACCTAGCTCCGCAGCGGTCAACACATCCGCCGGCTCGACACCAAAACGTCGCAGGAGCGGTGGCAAATGAGTTAGGAAGCCGACTCTCTGGAGGTTTTCGGGCAAGGCTGTTAGAGGCATTTCGTGAGGCCCTGCGACAAAGCCTTCCCGGCGAATATTCGACGATTGTCCATTATAGTCAAGCGCCTGCGCGATCGACGGGCTATAGTAAATCCGCACATCATCAAAAGCTCTTCCTGTCGGCAACTTCAGCAGAAAAGCCTTGCCATTCGATGTTGTCCTCACCCGGAGCCGGAAACCTCCGCTGAGGCAGCTGTCATTTTGCTCGTCCCTTCGTTCGAGGGCGGGGCATTGAGGCCTTGCAGGGATCGACGGCAGGCCAGCGCCATTTCACTTGGAGAATTCCATGCAAAGAAATAAAAGTTGTCGAGTCCTCGCCCTGTTGGCGCTTGCCGTGCTTTTCGGTTCCTCGATCCGCGCTCAATCGCAAATCAACGAAGCCATCCAGAGCACAGAACGCGTCCAGGTTTCGGGAAGCGCCCCGAACCGGCTTATCGCAATGAGCAAGGACAACGGGCGGCTTTCGGGCGGCCAGAATCTCGGACGGATGGTGCTCTTACTGTCGCCCACGGCGGCGCAGGAGCAGGCTGCGGCTGACCTTATTGCCGCGCAGCACGATGCCGCTTCGCCGTTGTTCCACAAGTGGCTGACACCGGCACAGTTCGGTCAACAGTTCGGTATCGCCGATGCCGACTCCGCCAAGGTTGGCAAGTGGCTGGAGAGCCAGGGACTGACCGTTCACGAGGTCTCGCAAAGTCGTCGTTTTATCGTCTTCAGCGGCAATGTCACACAAGTTGAAAGCGCGTTCTCGACGCAAATGCATTCCTATACGTTCAATAACAAGACCTTCATTTCGAACTCCAGCGAGATCCAGTTTCCCGCAGCACTGCGCAACGTGGTCAAGGGAGTAGTTCGGCTGCATAGCAATCCCTCTTCTCCCGCGGTGGTCGGTGGCGCCAAGGTCCACTTCAAGAAATCCGGCGCCCAATTCACCTTCGACGATGGATCGCACGGAATGACTCCGGCGGACTTTGCCAAGATCTACAACATCGAGCCTCTCTATAAGGCGGGCATCAACGGAACCGGCCAGTCGATCGCTATCGTAGGGCGCAGCAACATAGAGATCCAAGACGTACGCGACTTCCGCAACCTTCTCGGACTTCCGGCGAACGATCCTAAGATCATCGTCAACGGAGACGATCCTGGCATCACCCCCGATGTTGACGAGGCCACCCTGGACGTGACCTGGTCGGGGGCGGTCGCACCCATGGCAACCATCGACTTTGTCATCTCACAAAGCAATTTTGCGGATGGTGTGGATGTCTCCGCGGAATATATCGTCGACAACAACATAGCGCCGGTCATGAGCACCAGCTATGCGACCTGCGAGGCTGACCTGGGCCCGGTTGAGAGTGCCTTTTACAATTCGCTATGGCAGCAGGCAGCAGCACAGGGCATCACTTCTTTCGTCTCCGCAGGTGATGCGGGGGGAGCAGGATGCGACGCGCCGGCGGGCGGCGTTTATTCTTCAGGCGTTCTCGCGGTGAACGGCATCGCGTCGACTCCCTACAACGTTGCCGTGGGCGGCACTCAATTCAACGATACCCAGGACCCCGGCAAGTATTGGAGTGCGACCAACGATCCGACTACCGGGGAGTCGGCGCTCGGCTACATTCCGGAGATGGCCTGGAACGAGAGCAGCAACGATCCGAACGATGTTTTGCTGTATGCGGGCGGCGGCGGGGTAAGCACTGTGTACGCAAAGCCGAGATGGCAGGTCGGCGCCGGTGTTCCGAATGACAAAGCTCGCGATCTACCGGATATCTCACTCTCCGCGTCGCTTCATGACGGCTATCTCCTGTGCCTGAACGGCAACTGCGGCTATGGCGACTACTTCTACGAATTTGGCGGGACGTCTGCTTCCAGTCCCGCAGCAGCGGGCATCATGGCGCTGGTGAATCAAAAGATGGGCGGAAAGCCGCAAGGAATGGCCAACTACGTCTTTTACCGCCTCGCCAGTGTTTCGGGGGTGTATCACGACACGGTGAAGGGCAACAATAAAGTGCCTGATCCGAACGGACAATACACGGTAGGTTACAACGCCGGCAAAGGCTATGATCTTGCAACTGGATTGGGCTCGATGGACGTCACAGCCCTGGTCGACAACTGGCAGGCTGCTGCCACGGACCCCGGAACTGCGGTCGCGCTTGCCCTTGCAAAAGGGCAGAGCGCTACGGTGGTCCACGGAAAGCCGATTGCCTTTGAAGCGACTGTGACCTGCCTGGGAACCAAGACCTGCGCGCCGTACGGAGCTGTAGCTCTTACTGCGACTTCTTCGTCGGGAGCATCGATCGCAGCAGGCTCAGGTGAATTGACGCAGCTACCCGATTCGAGCGTAGCGGACATCGTGACTTCCGTTGTGCCCGGCGGCAAATACAACGTCACCGCACGCTACGGCGGCGATGGCAAAAAAGGCCCTGGTGTTTCTGAAGCGGTCCCTGTGACTGTCTCGGCCGAAAAGAGCCAGACATTCGTAGGATCGGTTGGCGGCGGAACGTTTGCGACTGGTCCCATCACGGTGGGCTACGGCGAGTCCTGGCCGGTGGCCGTGATTGTGGCGGGAAATTCCGGATACGGCTTTCCATCCGGGCAAATAACCATGACGGCGGACGGCACCCCGATCACTAACGGCGGCGTCTATGACTATGCGTCGGGCACCTTCGCTCCCAGCACGATGACTTTGAACTATGGCGAGAAGAGCATAACGAAGGCTGGTCTTCCTACGAGCCAGTCGAGCACGGTGTCGTATGTGCTGCCCACGCAGATGCTCGGGGTCGGCACTCACCAGCTGGTGGCAAGCTACCCTGGCGATCCGAGCTTCCATGCCAGCCACGGAAGTTACACCTACAATGTCACTCAAGCGCAAGGGGTGATCGAAGACTTTTTCCCGATCGGTGACACGGTAGCGAACGCGCCGGTTCAGCTCGCTGCGCAGGTCGGCTTCGCGAGTTTAGGTTTTGCACCTTATGGCGGAACTATTACCGTCTCTGACATTACGACCGGAACCAAGGTCGTCCTCGGCAAGGGCAAAGTCGATAGCTCGCTCTATGGCGGATATTGGACGGCCACGGTCAATGTTCCGACGCCGGGGACGCGCACCCTGCGGCTGGACTATACCGGCGACAGCAATGTCAAAGGGGTGTCCCAGACCTACTACGTGCCGTTCACAGCAAATGACTATTCCTCCGTGAGCTTGAGCACCAACGTCACGAATTCGTACGGCGGACAGCCGGTCACCCTGAGCGCAGCGGTCGGCTCGAACATCCCACTGCACGCTGCCACGGGGACAGTGACTTTCTTCAACGGTGCGACCGCGCTCGGAGGGGTCAGTGTGCCGAAGAGCGGGACCGCTGTTTTTGTCACCAATAAACTCCCGCCAGGCACTAACAACCTGACGGCAAGCTATTCAGGCGATGCGATACTGACGCCCTCGGTCTCAGCCCCCGCGGCTGTGGCTGTCTCCGACTACATTCTGCAGGTGATTCCTTCGTCGATCGCGGTGAAGCAAGGTCAATCTGCAAACATCACAATGAATCTCATCCCGCTGGGGGGCTTTGCCAACCCGGTGAAGCTGGCCTGCGCAAATCTGCCGGCCGATGTCACTTGCAAGTTCAGCAAGTCGACCATCACGCTTAACGGCGTAAACCCGGTCACTGCTACGCTGACGCTGGAGGTCGGCGCGTCGGCAGCAGTTTCCTCGAAACCAGTTACTGTGACGGTCAACGCAACCAGCGTGGCAGGAACGACTGCCAAAAAAGCTTCGCTGGACCTGACCATCAAGAAGTAACAAAGAAAGTAGAACTGCCGATCCTTTTGAGGGCGCCATGCGGTTCCAAAGGCTGCTGGCGCCTAAGAAGGGAACAAATCGCGGAAGTCGGAAGCGCACCACGAGCCGGAACCTTTCGGGGAGAAGCCGGTTTTCTCTGCGTTTAAGGGGCGTCTTCGCTCGGATGGAGCGTGAATCCGGCGCGCTCCGAGCTGAAATACCTTCGTCGCATCCAGAAGGCGACATTCACCAATCCGATGAGGGCGGGCACTTCGATTAAGGGCCCTACTACGCCAACGAATGCTTCTCCCGAATTGAGGCCGAAGACGGAAACGGCGACCGCAATGGCCAGCTCGAAATTGTTGCCGGCCGCGGTGAAAGAGAGAGTGGCCGACTGGGCATAGTCCGCGCCCAGCTTCTTGCCCATCATGAAGCTAGCAAGAAACATGACCAGGAAGTAGATCACCAACGGAATGGCTATGCGCACCACGTCCAGCGGCAGCCGGACGATCAGGTCGCCCTTCAGAGAGAACATGACCAGAATAGTGAAGAGCAGCGCCACCAGCGTGAGAGGGCTGATGAATGGCACGAAGCGGGTCCGATACCATTCCTCGCCCTTGACCCGGACGAGGGTAAACCGGGTGATGAATCCAGAGACAAACGGAATACCGAGGTAAATTCCTACGCTCTTCGCAATGTCGCCAATTCCAATGTTGACAACGCTTCCCTGCAAGCCAAACCACCTGGGAAGGATGGTCAGGAAGACCCACGCATAGACGCTGTAGAGAAGCACCTGAAAGACGCTATTGATGGCGACGAGGCCGGCGACGTAATCCGTGTCACCCTCTGCAAGCTCATTCCACACCAGAACCATCGCAATGCAGCGAGCGATTCCGATCAATATGAGGCCGCGCATGTACGCGGGTTTATCTCTTAGAAAGATCACTGCGAGCAGGAACATCAGGATCGGGCCGAGAAGCCAGTTCTGTACCAGAGACAGTCCCAGTACGCGCCGATTGCGGAAGACCTCTCCCAGTTTCTCGTAGCGGACTTTCGCGAGCGGCGGGAACATCATTACGATCAAGCCGATAGCGATGGGGAGATTGGTCGTCCCGGTCTGGAACCGATTCACGAAGGCAGCGGAGCCGGGAACGAAATGCCCGATGCCGACACCGACGGCCATCGCAAGAAATATCCAGAGCGTGAGGAATCGGTCGAGGAAAGAGAGCTTCTTTCGCTGCGCCGGGGAGCACTGGCGGCCCTGCGTCACGGTCGAGACCATCAGGAAGCCTCGCAGCACTGCTCAGACACCGCGGCGGGTAACGGAGCACCGTCAAGTGCGTACTTCGCAGGGGAGCAGCAAGCTTTTGTGAGGCGTGCGCGATCCGCCTGCATCGCCTTTTCTTCCTTCAAAGTATCGAGGGTGTGCCGGAGTATCTGCGACGCCCCGATGTGCGGCGGCATGACAATGCGGTAGTGCATCCACTTGCCCTCGCGCCGGGCTGAGACGATTCCAGCGCTACGCAAATAAGCGAGATGCCGGGAAATCCTTGGCTGAGGAGCGCCCAGAATCTCCACGAAGTAGCAGACGCAGACCTCCTGCTCCCCCATGAGATTGAGCAGCCGGAGTCGCGTGTTGTCGCCGAGGGCCTGAAAGAATCGCTCGACACTGAACGTTTGTTTCGCCATGCCTAATATATACGCCTTGACGAATGCGTTGGCAATGAATATATTCACCTAGACGAATACGTAGGGGGCAATGTATGGCAGAAGTTCTCGATTCCATCCGGTCGAAGTACGGTGCGGTCGCGGAGAGCGCTCTTTCGAGCAACGATGCGGGTGTCAAGGCCGTGGCGGAAGCCTTCGGCTACTCCGCAGAGGAACTGACCTCGATTCCCGCAGAGGCCAATATGGGATTGTCGTGCGGCAATCCTACAGCGACTGCTCACCTTCGACCGGGTGAAGTTGTCGTAGACCTTGGTTCAGGCGGCGGGCTGGACGTGTTCCTGGCAGCCAAGACGGTAGGGCCTACGGGCCGGGCTATCGGCATTGACATGACCCCGGCCATGATTGAACGGGCGCGGGCCAACGCTGTCTCTGGCGGATACACCAACGTCGAGTTCTATCAGTCCACCGTCGACAGCATTCCGATGCCTGACGGGTCGGTCGATTGTGTCATCTCGAATTGCGTTCTAAATCTTGCGCCCGATAAGCCTGCGGTCTTCCGTGAGATTGCCCGCGTCCTCAAGCCGGGAGGGAGGGTTGCGGTAAGCGATATAGCTCTGAAGCACGAACTCCCTGAGGCGATCGCACAAAGCATGGCCGCATACGTCGGCTGCATCGCGGGAGCGATCCAGATTGAGGACTACAAGAAGGGACTACTCGCAGCGGGTTTCGAGCACGTCGAGATCGTGGATAGCGGCGCTGACCTGAACGCCTACGCCAAGGTCGAAAACCAGGCGGGTTGCTGTTCGCCTGCGATGGACCCGGCCAATCCGCTTGCGGTAGTCGAGGGAGCTTGCTGCGCCCAGGGAGCGGTTGAGCCTTCGCTGCACGACGATCTGGCGGCGCTTCTCTCGCAACATGACGTGAATGCGGCCGCCGCGAGCGTGAAGGTATATGCCATCAAGCCCAAGGCGGGAGCCAGAGACAAGACAGCCGGGCCATGCTGCGCGCCGGGCTGCTGCTCATAGAGCCATTGGAGGACACATGCTCAAAGTAATCTTCGCTTGCGTTCATAACGCCGGGCGTTCGCAGATGGCAGCGGCGTTCTTCAATCAGCTGGCAAACCCGCAGAAGGGCGGGGCGGTATCGGCGGGGACAGAGCCGGGATTGCGGGTGCATCCAGAGGTGCTATCTGTCATGCAGGAGGTCGGGATCGATCTCAGTGCGGCTAAGCCGCAGAAGCTAACCCAAGAGCTTGCGAATGAAGCATCCTTGCTGGTCACCATGGGATGCGGAGACAAATGCCCCTATGTCCCCGGCCTGCGCCGGGACGACTGGCCGCTCCGCGATCCGAAGGGACTGCCGATTGAGGAGGTTCGGTCAATACGAGATGAAATCAAGAGCCGTGTCGAGGACCTCCTCAAGCGGGAAGAGCTAGACTAGCGCTCGCCAGCGATTCCGATGGCAGTTGGGCGCGGGGGCCGCAGGGCAGTTATTTTGCGGGACATCCCGAGGCCTGGTTATTTTGAAGAGTGACGTCGGCGCCTGGATTGATCAGGTATGTTGGGCCGTAGGCATTGCCGCTCAGGCAGCTGTCGGAGATGGTGAGATCTCTGACGGGTTGGTCCGGAGTGGTGTTGCTGGTGTCGCTCCAGACACCCCGCTGCGCGTTTCCGGTCGAGATCGCGGACTCGATCGTGATAAATTTCGTCGTCCGAAAAGTGGCGCTCGAGTGGGCGATCTCGATGCCTGAATGGCCGTTGCCGAAGCTGCCGGTGCGCGGGTCCCAATTGGCGATATAAACGTGCTCGACTCCATCCATGCTTATGCCGCCGCCGGAGTTATTTTTCACGGTGTTGTCGAGCAGCGTGATGTAGGTCCCGTGCAACTCGATCCCGTCCGCTACATGGCCGTTGAAGCTTGCCGAACCATCCTGGAAGGTGTTTCTCGAGATCAAGGCGTTGTCAGAGCAGACGGTCAGATCGATCTGGCCGCCGTCGTCATTGAAGGGGAAGGAATTGGAGTGGTTGTTGGTGAAAACGTTCCCAGTGAGCTGGAGGTCGACGAAATTGCCAAGGATCGCAGGCTCGCCCGCGTTCTCGAAGGTGGAGTTTGTCACGGTGACGTGGTGGACGAATTGCGTAGTGGAGCAACCAAGGTAGGTAAGGTTGCTGTTGTCTCCCAAGGCATCGGACCACAGGCCATATATGACGGGGTTATTGAAGTAGGAGTGGTTGATGACCACATTGGAGGTCCCCCCGGCATACAGAGCGAGGCCGATGTTAGGGGAGTTGATAAATCCGGAGTTCAGGACCTGTAACTGTTGGATCGTGAAGATGCTGAGCTCCGGATTGTAGGAGTAATAAGGGCCGCTGTTCCTCGCCCGGTCGCCATCGAAGGTCAGGTCCCGGATGGTGATGAGCTTCAGAGGTGTAGACAACGAGTTCACGTCGGTGAGCAGTGCGCCCTCAAAGCCAGGCGCCCGCAGCAGCGTGGTCGCACGGGATGAGTTGTGAAGCGTGCCTTCGATTGTGAAATTGGATCTGCCGATCTGGATCGTCTGGCTGACCGGGTACGAGCCGGCATCGAGCTGGCATACCGCAGCCTTGCCCTGCGCGCTCACGCATGTCACGAAGTCTTGAAAAGACATGGCACGGACGGATGGAATGGAGAGAAAGCAGGCGATACTAAGCAGCAGCAACTTGCGCATAAGAGATTCTCCTTGGGCGAGTCCAGGGTGAGTTTTGTGGCAGCACTGCCAGGTGTGAGACCCAGACCCGTGCCGACCGGGCGAATTCTACTCCGACCGTTGCGGGCATGGGAAAACCTTCTGGCTTCGGATAGTGACGGAGGCGGGGTGTGTGGTCCGACTCCGTTACTGAGGGAGGCGCAGGAAGCGAACGGATCGTGACGTATTATTTTGCGTCGGCCGAGCGAATTTGGGGGCGAGATGCCGGAATCAGCAGCGGTCGTTATGCTGAGGGAGGAGTATTCCTTCCGGAGGGCAGTTTGAAGAACCTGTTACCCATCGAGGAGATCGCGGCCAAGCTGCATCTTTCCGAGCAGATGTATGAAAAGCGTAGTCCGGTAAGCGCGAAGCTGAGCCTGGACGTGCTCAAGTCAACGCCAGCGCACGGCCGTTTGGGCAAAGTGATCCTGGTGACGGCGACGACGCCGACGACTTCGGGCGAAGGGAAGACGGTCACCTCGATCGGGCTGGTGCAGGGGCTGGAGAAGATCGGCAAGCGGGCGATCCTCACCTCGCGCGAGCCTTCGCTCGGGCCGGTCTTTGGCATGAAGGGCGGCGCGGCGGGCGGAGGTCGTTCGCAGGTCGAGCCTGCGGAGAAGATCAACCTTCACTTCCATGGCGACTTTCACGCGATCACGTCTGCGCATAACTTACTGGCGGCGCTGATCGATTCGCATTTGTTTCATGGCAATGCACTGGATCTGGATCCGGCGGCGATCACCTGGCCTCGGGCGCTGGATATGAACGATCGTGCGCTGCGGAACATTGTGGTGAGCGTGACGGCCGCTGAGAAGGTGAGGGATGGAAGCAATCGGGCTGCGGGGTTCGTCATTACGGCGGCGTCGGAGATTATGGCGATCCTGGCGCTGGCGAAGGACCGCGAGGACCTGAGGGCGCGGCTGGCGCGGATTGTTGTTGGCTCGAACCGGGCAGGCGAGTCGGTGCGGGCGGCGCAGCTAGGCGCGGTGGGGCCGATGATGGCGCTGCTCAGCGAGGCGCTGCTGCCGAACCTGGTGCAGACGACGGAGGGCACTCCGGCGCTGGTACACTGCGGGCCATTTGCGAACATTGCGCATGGCACGAGTTCGGTGATCTCGCAGGAGATGGGGCGGCGGCTGGCGGATTACGTGGTGAATGAGACGGGCTTCGGGGCGGACCTGGGATTTGAGAAGTATCTTGACCTGGTGATGCCTTCGTCGGGGATCAAGCCATCGATTGCGGTGCTGGTGTCGACGGTGCAGAGCGTTCGCCAGCAGGGTAACGGCGACCTGGATCGCGGGCTGGCGAACCTGGCAAAGCATATGAGCATCGTGCAGGGGTTTCGCCTGCCCGTTGTGGTGGCGATTAACCGCTTTCCTAAAGATACGGAGGCCGAGCTCGATGTCCTGAAGCAATTTTGCGAGGCGCGCGGGGCGGCGTTCGCTTTGTCTGAGGCGTATGCCAAGGGCGGCGAAGGCGCGGCGGCGCTGGCGGCGAAGGTGGTTGAGGTGCTGGATGAGAATCCAGATGTGGAGCCGGTTTCAACATTTGCCGAAAGCGACTCGGTGGTGACGAAGATCGAGAAGGTGGTGCGTTCGGTTTATGGCGGAGATGGGATTGTGTTGAGCGAGCGCGCTCAGGAGAATCTTGCACGGCTGGAGCGATGGGGGTTTGGGAGTTTTCCGGTGTGCATTGCGAAGACGCAGTATTCGCTGTCGGACGATCCGAAGGTGAGTGGCGCGCCGACGGGGTGGACGCTGGGGGTGAGCGATGTTTCACTTTCGGCGGGGGCGGGGTTTCTGGTGGTGACCTCTGGGGCGATGATGCTGATGCCCGGGTTGCCGAAGAGTTCGCGGGCCATGGATATCGATGTGGATGCGCAGGGGGAAATTGTGGGAATGAGTTAGGGCGCGCGGCGCGTGGTTACTTGGCTGGAGCTTCGGGAGCGGTCGCGGCAGATGGTTCGGCTGCCGGTTCGGGTTTGGCGCGGTTGCGCTTGCGGCTCATGAGCTCGTCGATGCGGGCCTTCATTTTTTCGGAGCGGTCGATGTGGAAGCTGAGGTCGGGGACGTGGCGTTTGCCGGTGCGCTCGAGGAGTTCGTGGCGGATGTAGCCACGGGCGGCCATGAGGGCGTCGATGGTTTCCTGCTCCTCTTTTTCGCCGCCGTCGACGGTAATGTAGACGAGAGCGGACTTGCCGCCGGGGTTGAGGGCGACCTGGCTGACGTAGGCGAAGGCGATGCGGGGGTCGGATAGCTGGCCCTCGATCATGGCAGTGATTTCGTCGCGAAGGGTCCCGGCGACCCGGTCCTGGTGGTACTTGCGCGCCCGTTGTTCTGGCATGGGAATGTCTTCTCCGGTTGGCCTTTTAAGGCTATCAGATGGAGGCCAGTTCCCTCGGCGGCTGAAGCCGCGTCTTTTCAAGAAGCTGGACTTCTCAGGATGTTGAAGAGCCCAGGCGCCTTCCTTCGCCAATGGTTTATTGCTGTGCGTAAAGCCCCCTGCTTTCACCGAGCTAACGAAGAGAGCGCGCTCAGAGCTTGGCGACCTGGCTGACGTAGGCGAAGGCGATGCGGGGGTCGGATAGCTGGCCCTCGATCATGGCAGTGATTTCGTCGCGAAGGGTCCCGGCGACCCGGTCCTGGTGGTACTTGCGCGCCCGTTGTTCTGGCATGGGAATGTCTTCTCCGGTTGGCCTTTTAAGGCTATCAGATGGAGGCCAGTTCCCTCGGCGGCTGAAGCCGCGTCTTTTCAAGAAGCTGGACTTCTCAGGATGTTGAAGAGCCCAGGCGCCTTCCTTCGCCAATGGTTTATTGCTGTGCGTAAAGCCCCCTGCTTTCACCGAGCTAACGAAGAGAGCGCGCTCAGAGCTTGGCGACGTAGAAGGGCTGGTAGCCGAAGACCGCGCAGCCGGTCGATCCGGCGGGGAAGTTTTCCACGAAGACCTGATCGATGTTCCGGGTGGTGACCTGGCTGGCGGGCACGGTGACCTTCAACTGGGTTGAACTGACATAGGTGATGGGCAGGTAGTCGCCGTTGAAGGCGACCAGCGATCCCGGCGCGAAGCCGGTCCCGTTGATCGTCAATGTGAATGCAGGCGAGCCCGCGTTGACGCTGGCGGGGCTGAGGCTGGTCACGGTGAGGGGCGTGTTGGTGATGTTGAAGTTCGCATAGACCAGGGTCTCGTCGTTTGCGATGAGGGTCGCGGGGTTCGTGGTTCCGGTGAGGTCGTAGGTCCAGCCCGCGAAGGTCCAGCCAGTGGCCGGCGTGGCTTTGAATTCGAGCTGCTGGCCGGTGGGGTAGAAGCCGTCCCCGGTCGGAGAAGAAGGCGAGATGGTCGCCGTGCCGCCACAGGGCGGGAAATTGAAGTTGGTCGCCGGCCTGAATTCGGGAGTGACTGTCGCGACGTAATTTGTGCTTCCGCTCGGCCGGGTGATGGTGTGCGAGACGGCGCCGCCATCGCTCCAGCTATCGAAGGCGTAGCGCGAGTTGACGCTATAGGGATATTCGGGCGAGTTGTAGGCGATGGTGTGCTTGCTGGCGTTATACCAGCTGGAATCGTAGTAATAAGAGAATTTCTTCGGCGAATAAGCGAATCCCGCCTCGGTATCGATCGAAAGGTTGGAGGTAGAAGAGGCTGGCGAAACGCTGACGGTGAAGACCGCCTGGTTGGAGAATTCGGCGGTGGTGTTGATTGGATTGCCGCTGTCGGGAACGTACAAAGCTTTGGGCTCCTGGCCGAGGCCGCCAGGGAGCCAGAACGGCCCGTTGTTGAACTCATAGAACTTCCAGCCCGAGGCCGGCGTCGCGGTGAGGGTGACGGCTTGCCGCGCGACAAAGAAGCTGCCAGCAGCGCCAGAATAGCTCTGCGGCGAAGGCGAGACGCTGACTGTGCCGGAAGCGGCTGGATATACCGCAGCAGTGTAAGGGACGAGCTGGATGAAATTCGCCGAGTACGTTGTCACTTGCGGGGAAGTCGACGGGAAGCCGATCTCCCCATTGCCAGGCGTAACGGTAACGGTGTGGCTTTGTGCGGTGCTGTCATTCCAGCGGCCATAGGTGTAGTAGAAGGTGGCAGAGGTGGTGCTGTCGGCGATGTCGCCGGTGAGGGTCTGCACGCCGCTGGCTACGGCGAGAGTGTGGGTGGAGTTGAGCGCCCACGCAAGTTTCTGCGGGGTGGTCATCGTCACACCGTCCACTATTACTTTCAGGCCGACCGGATTTGACGTGACCACAACTTTCGATGGGGCGGCCCCATAGAGGCGCTTGATTCCCTCGATGTCTGCGGCGGAATAGTGGACGCTCGCCGGGACGGGCACGCCATCGATGCTGCCCAGCGGGATACCGGCGGGGATGGTCTCGATTACCGGACCGCCGTTGCGGGTGAAAGAGAAGGCGGGATACTGCATCAGCGATGCGTAGTCATAGTAGGTGGTCAGGTTTTCGTAGTTGTCAGGCTGGGGCTGGAAGTTACCCCAGGAACCCTTGATGACATTGCTGTAATGCGTAGTGATGTAAGTCCCGGCGTCGGAGCGCGACTGTTCATGCCAGAGGCCGATGATATGCCCCATCTCGTGCATGATTGTCCCCACGGTGCAGTTGGTCGATCCAGTCATAGGCTGGGCGGGCCTGGCTTCATATCCCTCGAGCGCTTCGCACTGGCCGCTCAAGTCGGAGGCGCTCAAGTTGATGTCGACATAGTTAGGGCCGTCGGACGAAGTCCATTGAAGCCACTGGAGCACGCCTGAAAGGTCGGAATTGGATTGGCTGATGGCGGTCTGAATTTTCGGAGTGGCGTTCGGGTCAGACGCAGAGTCGATGACGTAATAGACGGTAGCGACGCCTCCGACCTTGGGCCAGAGTCCCGAACTGTAAGCAATGCCAATGGAGTTCGGGGTGATGTGGCCGCCTGGCAATGGCGCAGGAGCGGCTATCTGGCCGAGCGCGGTCATGGTGGCAAAGAGGATGGCAAGAAAGGAGAGGCGAGCTACGGAAGAAAGGCGGGGTACGAAGGCAGACATGGATTTCCTCGCGAAGTCCCCGGACGGGGACCGCAAAATTAAGGCTGGCCGATAATGCCACTGGGCGCGACCGATTCAGCTTGGCACCGGGATATGGGGATGTCAAGGCTTAGTTGTTCTGCCGTTAATAAACAAATGGTGACCGGGGATAACTCGCTGGATATCGCGCTAGTTGTCGTGATTGCGTATCTGGCTTGCTATATGCCGTCGAGGCGGGCGGCGATGGTCGATCCGGTGCATGCGGTAAGGGCTGACTAGGCGTTTCGGGCGACCGCGGCTGCGCTACCAGCGCGGATTCGCCGGGCTGTGAGGGCCCATTGCGGCGATACCGCCCTGCTATACTCTGAACATTTTAGGTGACTTGTTCGCCCAGCAAGTATGAGCGCCGGCCCCAATTCGTTCGAGAGACCGGAGGCGGAAAAAAGCGCTCATAACGGCAGCTCGATCTACGCAGGGTATGGCCACGCCTTGACTCCGCAGGTGTGGTACGAGAACCTTCTCCGGGTTGAGTATCGCTACTCTTTCTAACTTCTGCGCCACAGGACAACCATGCGAAATATTGAAGAACCACGGAGCTGCGGGAGTGCCATGCGGCGCGGAGCTCTCGTGTTGATGATGGTGGCAATGCTAATCCCGGCTGCTGCGGCGTCCGATCCGGCGTGGAACGCGCGATGGATCACGCATCCCACGGCGCCGCTGCGTGAACCGCTGGTGCTGCATTTCCGGCGCTCGCTATCGTTGGACTCAAAGCCGTCGCACTACGTGGTGCATGTGAGCGCGGACAACCGCTTCGTTCTTTATGTGAATGGACATCGTGTGGGAGACGGACCGGCGCGGGGAGATCTGGCGCACTGGCGTTACGAGACATTCGATCTGGCGGAGTATCTGAGGGCCGGTGCGAATTATGTAACAGCCACGGTGTGGAATTATGGGATCTATGCTCCGGTAGCGCAGATCACCGACCGCGCCGCATTTCTCATGCAGGGCGACAGCGCCGCCGAAGCCGAGATCAGCACGCCCAAGAAGTGGATGGTGGAGGTCGAGCCGGGACAGCGGCCAGTGCCGAGGAAGTCCGGGGGATTTAACGAGTACATGGCGAACGGGCCGGGCGAAGAGCTGGACGCGGCGAAATTTGATTGGAGCTGGAACGGCCCGAGCATGTCTGGCGGCGCATGGGTAGCTGCGGCTTCGCCGATGCGGGAGAATATTTATCCTAACGCCGCGCGCGCAGGGCTCTCCGGGCAGCAGGTCGACAACTACTGGCAGCTGGTGAATGATGAGCTTCCACACATGACGTACACGCCGACGGATGCGGGGAAGGTCGTGCGGTCCGACGCGGCGGGGGCGAATGTGTTTCCTTCGTCGCCGGTGGAGATTGCGGCGCATCGGCATGTGCACATTCTGCTAGATCGCAAGACACTCACGACGGGTTATCCGGAGCTAACGGTCTCCGGCGGGGCGGGCGCGAATATTGAGCTGACCTATGCCGAGGCGTTGTATGACGCGAAGCATCAGAAAGGCGATCGCGACGAGGTTGAGGACCGGCAGGCGCTGGGTTTTCAGGACAGATTCCTTCCCGATGGCGGACAGCATCGCACCTTTGAGCCGCTGTGGTGGAGGACGTGGCGCTATCTCGATCTCGACATTCAGACCGGCGACGCTCCGTTGACACTGGAGTCGCTCAAAGCGGAGTTTACGGCGTATCCGTTTGAGGAAAAGGCTTCATTTCAAGGAAAGACCTCCGCGGGCGGCGATGGCGATCTGGGGAAGCTCTGGGAGATCAGCTGGCGCACGGCGCGGCTCGATGCGCATGAGACGTACATGGACACTCCTTATTGGGAGCAGCTGCAGTACGTGGGCGACACGCGCATCCAGGCGCTGATTTCATATACGGTCGCGGGGGACGACCGTCTGGCGAAGCAGGCGCTGGCGGCGTTTGACGATTCGCGAATTCCGGAGGGGTTGACGCAGAGCCGCTATCCGACCTCGCAGCCGCAGATGATCCCGACGTTCTCATTGCTGTGGATCGGGATGCTACACGACTACTGGATGTACCGGCCCGACACTGCTGTGGTGCGGGAGCATCTGCCGGGGACGCGCACCGTGCTAGATTGGTTTGCGGGCCATGAGCAGCCGGATGGATTGCTGAAGAAGCTGCCGTGGTGGAGCTTTGTGGATTGGGTCTCGACGGGGGAGTTGCCAAACTACGACGCGAGCGGGGAGTCATGCACGACTTCGCTCCAGTACCTTGGAGCGCTCAAGGATGCGGCGGAGATGGAGAACGCGCTAGGGGATTCGGACCGGGCCGCACGGGAGATGGAGCGGGCGGGGCATGTGAGAAGCGGGATTTATGCGAAGTGTTGGGACGGGCAACGGAAGCTGCTGGCGGACAATCCGGCGCGGACAACGTTCAGCCAGCAGACCAATGTTCTGGGCGTGCTGTTTGATGTTGTTCCAGCGGAGGAGCAAAAGGGGGTGTTGGGGCGGATGATGACGATCGAGCCGGGGACTGCGCCGGGAGGGGTGCTGAGCTGCTCGTATTATTTCCGCTTTTATCTGGCGCGAGCACTGGACCATGCGGGCATGGCGGACGAGTATCTTGCGAGCCTTAAAGTGTGGCGAGAGCTGCTGCCGCTGCATTTCAGTACGTGGCCGGAGATACCGGGGGAGACACGTTCGGATTCTCACGCATGGAGCTCGCATCCCATTTACGACCTGCTGACACTGGTCGCGGGCATCGAGCCGTCGGCGCCGGGGTTTTCGTCGGTGCGGGTCGCGCCGCATCTCGGAGGCATGACGAATGTGTCGGCGGAGTATCCGCATCCTCTGGGCATGGTGAGCGTTCACGTTGCGCGGAGCGGGGAGGGAATTAGCGGAACGGTGACGCTGCCGGAGAAGCTGAGCGGCTTTTTTGAGTGGCACGGCAAGACGTTGCCGCTGCATTCGGGGCTGAACACGATCCAGGTTCAGTAGGAGTGGCTGGGCGATCACCCGGCATGGTGATTATGGATGGCGGTCGACGGTTGCGGCGAGAGTCGCGTTTCCGGTGACGGCGAGCACTTCCAGCTGCGTAGGCACAATGCCGTCGGTGAGCGGCGACAGGCTGACTGAACCATCCGCTGCGGAGACAGCTACTACGGTTTGAGTGGCGAGTATGGGCGCCGTGGGGCAACTGCCTTGCGCGGGGCAGGGCGGCGTCCAGGGCCGCAAGGTTTCGTAGAAGCTCACGGCAGCGCCGGCCATTGGCTCGCCAGATGGACCGATGACGTCGAGGACCATGGGCGCGGGGGCATCACCGGGTCCGAGGTTCTGGCTGGTTCCGCTCAGGGCGACAAGCGAGGCGGAGAGAGGATCATCGGCCACGATCGTAAAAACGGCACAACCGCCGCCGCCGGGTACACCGCCGGTGAGACAGGCGTTTACCGTCGCGGACGCGGCGATGGCCAACGGCCCAATGTTCGATTGCGTCCAGGCGGTGCCGTTGGGGTCAGTGATGGTGGACGCAGTCGCTACCGTTGCACCGCTCCCGGCGCTCCAGTTTACTGTTTGCCCAGGATAGGGAAGGCCGTTGCTGAGTACGATCGCTCGCGGGTCCCAGGCGAAGACTGTGCCGGCGGCGAGGTAGAGCGTGCCGCTGAGTGCGGCGATCGAAGGCGGGGCGGCGCCGGCGAACTCCGTGAGCACGGTGGCTCCATTGGTGAGCGAGGCTGTCACGACGGCAAGCGCAGCGGTCTTCGCGGTGACGACAACGGTGGCCTGGCCATCGCCGCCCGTAACCGTTGTGCAACTGCTCATTCCACAATCCAGCGCGACAATCCCTCTTGTAACTGTGTAAGTTACAGTTACGCCAGCGGCTGGAGTGACGCCGTCGGCGCCCACAGCGCGCACAGTAAAAGGCAGCGGAACTCCGATACGGACGGCATTCGCCGGAGCAGTGACAATGGAGAGTCCATCGTTAGACTGAGGACCGTAGCTCAAACCGGTGCCAGATGAACCCTCAATGGTGGTCCAGCCGTGAGTGGTGGGATCTGTCACCGTGAGATCGACATTTCCGGTCGCACCACGGGGAGAGGCAGGAGCGACCGCGGTGATTTCCATGGGAGTGATGCTGGTGATTGCGGCGGCCATGCCGCCAACGGAGACAGCGTTGCCCGGCCGGAAGCCCATGCCATCGATGACGATAGGGCCGCCCGCTGCCGGGATACGCAGGGGCGCGACGGAATCCGCATAAAGTAGCCGTCCGCGATACAGATAGTCGGGGCGGCCGTCGCCTCGCTGATCGGCAAGAGCGATGCGCACGTCACCGTCATGGCCACTCTCGAAACTCAGTGTCGTCAGGCCGGCCGGCACGGCGTTGAAGGGCTGCGGAGTGCTCACCGCAGGTGCGGAGTTGAGCGGGTCGTCGCCATTCCAGACTCCGGTTACGATTCGTGCTTTGCCATCGGTTTCGAGTCCGCGTTCATCGAGGGGTTGGCCCTCGACGGTCACCTGACGGCCGCCACGCATGTGCCAGCGAAGCCAACTGGTGTGGCCGTAGCCGCTGAGCCGCGCCAGCCATTCGCCGGTCACGGGGACGACGACCGGGGCGTCTTCGATGCCATCGCCGCCGCTGTTGGAATCGGCGGCGGAATCAGCGATGGTTTCATCCTGCACGACTATCGAGCCGGCGATGAGGCCGTGCAGGATGACGACGGGCATGGTTCCGGAGGGAGCGACCTGGCCGAGAGTATATGGGCCGACCGATTCTCCGCCGGTATAGAGGGGGTTGATGGGCTCGAAGGTGAGTTGGTAATCGGCCTGGGCTGCCCCGGGGGGCAGGGGAATTCCGCTCAGGTCGTACCAGCCTTCCACTGTAGCCGTGGCGACGCCAAATTCATTCAGCGGTTGGCCTGTGGAACCGATGAAGCCGTTCATGCGATTTCCGGCATTGCCAATAAAGAGCTGTCCACTCACTGCCGCCGCAGGATAGCGCATGTCGGGTTCGGCGGTCCCGGGAATCAGCGGACGCGCAACAATGTTGACTCCCTGCATTCCCAATTCGGTACGAAACCTGATTGTGCCCTGGATGGAAATTGTCGCAGCAGCAGTTACAAGCTTTCCGGGGAAATTTGGGAGATTCGCGGGGTTTACGGGATAGAGACGATTGAGTGCAGCGAGGTCATCGGTGCGCGGCGCAATTGTGCCGGTCATGCATGGGTTTCCGTTGGAATTACACAGTTTTTCCACCGGGTGCATCAGGGGCCATCCGAGCAGTCCGTCTGGGGTTGTGTTGCCGGGAAACATCTGGTCGTTGGCCTGCGACCAATCGAGTCCAAGTACGCGTCCAAAGCAGCGTAAAAGCTCATATTGCAGCAGCGCGACGTGGGCCGCGTCCGCGGTGCAGCGGCCATTCACGATGATTAGCGCGTGAGCAATTGTGGCGTCGGTGGCAAAATTATCCACAAGGGAGATTACGCCACTCGTGTTGCACGAAATAGGGTCGCTTGCTCCCTCGCCTTCGAGAGCGTCGATCACCGAACCATCGGCGTCATAGATAATCCCCAGCGGAGTCGCGATAGCAGTGCTCTGGACGTCCGGAGGCACGGTCAATCCGCTGGGGCCATTGAAAAAATTTGTGCTATTTACATCTTCGGCGAGACTGCCGGCGGCGTTGATCTGGAGCGCCGCGGTGGGGACGCCGCTCCACAGCGCGGCGGCGGCGGCGACCATGGAATTCGCCTGCGCCTGGGTGACAGTGGGGCTTAAATCGCCGAGGTCGGTATAGTAATTCAACACGCCGTACTTCCATACCAGCGGGTGGCCCGCGACGGCGGGATTGAAGTAACTCGTTCCGGCGACCCATCGAGGTCCGCCGGAGAAGGCTGGAGGAGCGGGGTAGAGAAGTATCGCGAGGAGCGGTGCGAGCGAGCGACGGAGGCACATGCATCCATTGCGACACGAGAAGCGGCTGGCGTGAGGGAAAACCAAGGGTTTTCGAAGAGAGTTAGTGCCGGAACGGATGAAGTCGGTGAGTCGCGTTCCACTTTGGAACACCGGCTGAACATTGTGCTAAGAGATAGCGTCGGGCCGGAGATTTGCGACTGCTTGCGAAAACTCCGATCACCAAAGAAGATGGCTGGATGATGGATGCCCCTGCTGCGACCTCACCTGCTGACCAGAAAGCTATTGCCGGCCCAAGGCCGAGCAAGCTTTGGCTTGCGTTGGCGATCGGGATTGTCTTGCTATTTTTCGCCCAGTGCGTATACACGGCAAAGTCCGATTCGGTTAGCTGGGATGAGTCGCAGCATCTGTATTCGGGATGGCTGTCGTGGAAGCATGCGGACCACGGATACAACCCGGAGGTGCCGCCGCTGGTAAAGATGTGGTGTGCGATCCCGCTGCTTCATCGCGACATGGTTCAGCCGCCGTATACAGGTGATGAGTTCAAGAAGGAAGGCTTCGTTCTTGGACAGCGCTTTTTGAAGGCGAACGGCATTGACAGAACGTTGATCCCGGGCCGAATTATGGCGGCGCTTCTGAGCGCCCTGCTTGCAATACTGATATTTGTGGCTGCTCAGGAAATGTTCGGCCAAAAGGCCGGACTATTTGCCCTGGTGTTGTTTTGTTTCGATCCGAACTTTCTGGCGCACGGCGGTTTTGTGACTACAGACGTTGGAGCTTCGCTTACGCTTCTCCTGTCTGTCTATTGCTTTTACCGTGTGCTGAAGCTTCCTTCCGCGGGCCGGATCATCATCCTCGGCATTACGGTGGGGATGACATTCACGGCCAAGTTCACCGGGATCTTCATCGTGCCCATGATCGTGGTGATAGCAGCGCTCGACTTGTGGAACCGGCGTGCCGATGAAGGTGTTAAGAAGCGGGTACGCCCGCTGATCGTCTCCGTCCTCGCGGCCTCGTTCCTTGGATTGTTCATCATTTGGGCGATCTACGGCTTCCGCTATGCAGCACGGCCGGCGGGTTTGAGCCTTAATCCGGGCATGAACGAATATCTACAGGAGCTGGCATCGCCGTTCACGCGGTCGGCGATGTCCTGGGTTTCGGGGCATCACTTGTTGCCTGAGGCGTACATTTATGGGCTTGCGGACACGAAGATTTCCGCCGCCTCTCTGCCAAGCTATCTCTTCGGACACCTAACGCACCGGGCGTCACGCTGGTATTACCCGGCGGCCCTGGCCATCAAGTCCACGCTGCCTTTTCTAATCCTGCTAGTTATCTCGATCGCAGCTTTGATCAGTAAGCGTTGGCGGGTGGGCCGGGAAGTGATCGTTCTGCTGGTTCCGCCAGCTGTGCTTTTCCTCATCGCGAGCACCTCGGATATCGGTATTGGGTTCAGACATCTGCTGCCGATCTTTCCGATGCTTTACATATTGATCGCCGGCTGCGTGACCCATCTGGCGAGCCGAAACCGGAGGCTGGCTTATGTCTTCGGTGTTTTGCTGGTGTGGCAGATCGCTGAGCCGATGGTGGCGCGGCCTGGCTTAGTTGCTTATGCGAACGAGGCCTGGGGCGGCCCTTCGAAGACGCATCTCTACCTGGCGGATTCGAACACCGACTGGGGCCAGCAATTGAGATACGTGAAGAGTTACCTGGACGAGCATGGGAATGAACCCTGCTACTTTGCCTACTTCGAGCAGGGCCCGGTGGATTTTCGGGATTATGGTGTCCACTGCCAGGTTTTGCCGACAGGCTCGGGCGCCTGGACCGGAATGGAGTCGATGCAGTTTGGTTCCAACCCGAACGTCTCCGGGATCGTGCTGGTGAGCGATGGTGTTTTGGCCGGCGCGGATATTCCTGGAAAGACAAATCCCTACGCACAGTTTCGAGCGGTGCAGCCGACGGCAGTCGTCGACCGCGGGGTGTATGTCTATGAAGGGCAATTCAATCTAGGTCCGGCTGCGGCGATTGAACACGTGGATGCCTCGGGAAAATTGCTGGCGCAAGGGCACAATGCTGAGGCGTTGGCTGAGGCTGAGTTGGCCAAAAATCTCGATCCTGCAAGCGCAACGGCCTGGAAGGCAGTCGGTGACGCACTGGAAGCTTCAGGCCGGTCGGCGGAGGCACGAGGAGCGTATCAGAATGCGCTGCAGGCGCAGGAATTGGATCCGGTCTTTCAGGCGGAGCTCGTGACGGCGCTGCAGAAGAAGGTCAATCCTTAGCTGAAAACTGTGCCAAAGTGGACGAGTTTCGGGTGAGAGATCGTTAAATCTCGGGGTAGAAATCGAAGAAGGCGTCGATGCTTTGGCGCAGCTGGGCCTCGATCTGTTCGCGTGAGCCTTCGAGAATGTGCATGGTCACGCGCGCGCCGTTGCCGTTCTTGAGGGCCACCGGCGCTTCTCCGACTTCCGCGATTTCTTCCGCCGGCAGCAGCCGCATTCCGTACACCAATGTCAAATTTGCCATAGCTTCGAGTTTAGACTCAGCGATGCGGGTACGATTCAACCGGGCAGGGATCCCTGGGTTGAATCCGGCGCGCTCCCGGTAGAATCGAACAGAAGCGAAAAGAAAAAGCGAAAACCATGTCTAGAAACCTGTACGCGATACCGTCATTCTGGGCTCCGGCTGCGCCGGCCTTACCGCCGCCATTTATACCGCCCGCGCCAACCTGAAGCCGCTGGTGCTGGAGGGCCACGAGCCCGGGGGACAGCTCTCGATCACGACGCTGGTGGAGAATTTTCCCGGCTGGCCGGAGGGCATCCAGGGGCCGGAACTGATCGAGAACATGAAGAAGCAGGCGGCGCGCTTTGGCGCGGAGTTGCGCGATGGCCCACCTGGTCTCGGTGGACCTGCCAAACGCCCATTTGCGCTGAACCTGGGCCACGAGACGATCCATACGCGGACGCTGATTATTGCCAGTGGCGCGTCGGCGCGTTGGCTGGGACTGCCAAGCGAGCAGGCGCTGATTGGCCACGGGGTAAGTTCGTGCGCGACCTGCGATGGCTTCTTCTTTATGGGCAAAGAGATTGCGGTGATCGGCGGCGGCGATTCGGCGATGGAAGAGGCGCTGTTTCTGACGCGCTTTGCCAGCAAGGTGACGCTGATCCACCGGCGCGAGAATTTCCGCGCCTCGAAGATCATGCTGGAGCGGGCGATCGCGCATCCGCAAGATCAAATTCCTGCACCAATACCGCTGGTCGAAGAGGTGCTGGGCGTGGAGGAGAAGGAAGTGCAGCGGGCTGCGGCTGCGGAATGTCGGAACAGCGAAGAGTCGATGCTGCCGGTGAGCGGGATGTTCCTGGGCATCGGCCACGTGCCCAACGCGAAGATGTTTGCCGGGCAGATCGATCTCGACGACGACGGCTACATCAAGACCGACGCGACAACGTCTTCACGCGCGGTCGCACTGGCGTTTATGCGTGCGGCGACGTGCAGGACCGGCGCTACCGGCAGGCGATTACGGCGGCTGGGTCGGGATGCATGGCGGCGCTCGAAGTGGAGAAGTATCTCGAAGAGCACGGGCGGTAAGCCAGTGGAGCCATGGCGTTCCTGGTGTACGGCCCGATGGTTGCGAAGCCGACCGTCTGAACGGCGGCCCGCCTCACAAAAGGGGATAGCAGCCGTTATACTTTTTCTCAACCGGTCATGAAGCGCCACGTCCTCATCTTCGGTCTGGTCGGCGGCCTGCTCATCGCCATCCTCCAATACACCGAATACCGTTTTGTGGTCATCGAGCACTCGGTCGAGCTCTATGGCGGGCTGGTCGCGATTCTATTCGCGACCTTCGGCATCTGGCTGGGGCTGCGCATCACGCGCAGCCGCGAGACGATTCGCGAAACGGTTCGGGAAACGATCGTGGTGAAGGAGGTGCTTGTGCCGGCGGAAGCTCCCTTAGCTTCGAACGCTGGGCCCTTCGCTCCCAATACTGCCCAGCAGCAGACGCTGGGAATTACGGCACGCGAGCTCGAGGTTCTCACCCTGGTCGCCGGCGGCTTGAGCAATCGCGAGATCGCCACGCAGCTTTTCGTTTCCGAAAATACCGTCAAGACACACTGTGCCCGCACCTTCGACAAGCTCGGAGCCGCCCGCCGGACTCAGGCCGTCCAGCGCGGCAAGGAACTAGGGCTGCTGCCGTGACGGCGTCATCCGAAAGCACGATTTCCGCTCCATCCTCAAGAAATCATTAGAAAGAATGACGACTTCCGGCCCGATACCACCGCATCGTGAATCCATCGTTATTCGCCAGGAGCCTCACATGAAGAAAATCGTCGTAACCTTCGGCCTGATCGCCGGCCTCATCATCTCCGTCTTGATGGACTTCTCGCTGCTACTCTCCAAGAAGATCGGCTCGGGCCACAGCATGGCTCTCGGCTACACCATCATGGTGGCGTCGTTCATGCTCGTTTACTTCGGCATCCGCAGCTACCGCGACAACAATCTTGGCGGCCAGATCTCCTTCGGCCGCGCCTTCGCCTGCGGCATCCTGATCACCCTCATCACTATCGTCTGCTACGTCGCCACGTGGGAGGTCCTCTACTTCAACTTCATGCCCCACTTCATGGACAGCTACTTCGCCG
This sequence comes from uncultured Acidobacteriaceae bacterium, assembly GCA_963790505.1. GTDB lineage: Bacteria > Acidobacteriota > Terriglobia > Terriglobales > Acidobacteriaceae > Acidisarcina. The sequence goes on from CAWBOT010000005.1 coordinate 744,224, forward strand.
CGCAGATTCACAAGGTCCAATCGCGTGGACTTGACCCCGCTACCACCGCCGCGCAGGTTGCTGCCATACAGCACTCACAGCAGCTCTACCAGAACCCCTTCGTCAACATGGCCTATACCTTCATCGAGCCCCTGCCGGTCGGCCTGATCATTACCCTCGTCTCTGCTGCCGTCCTCCGCCGTAAAGCCCCACTCGAACCCGCCGCCGCTTCAGCAGTCATGACCACATAGATCAAATATTTTGCATGCCAGAACTGGCGCAACGCGCTCCGACCGTTGGTAATGTCCTAATTCCATACGCAGGGTAAAGCGCCGGTCCGCCTCGTCGAGAGGCGTTGTAAACTTGGGGCTATGAGGCTGCGAATGAGGTACCACGGCTTGCTTTTGGCGCTTGCCGGTTGCGCTCTCGGCGTTATCCCGGCGTCTGCCAGCGCTGCGCCGCCGGAGCCCTGCCCTATCAGCTATGCGCAGTTGCAGATGCCCTATAAGCACTGGGGAGGAATTTCGACCCCGACGGTGCAGTTGACGTTCACCAACGAGACGCGGAAGAAGATTGTCCACGCCAAGTTCGGCCTGATCGTCATTGGCCCGGACAACAGCCAGGTTCCCTACGACCAGGGGCTGAGTTTCACCGCAGGGGCGGACCCGGGCAAGCCGGTGAGCAGCGAGTGGAGGCTGGTGTTCGATAAGGTCGACATTCACCGCCTGGGCGAGACACTCTATCTGAAGAGCGTCCGATTTGAAGACAACACGACCTGGGTGGACGACGGTAACGAGCGTTGCCGGCAGGAGATCTACTACGGTCCGAAGTAACTGGCCGAGATAACTCTCTTGAAATAGTGTCGGTCACGGCGCGGAAGCGCCCGTCTCTTGCGGGATTGCACTACTCTTAAAGAGTGCCAGACTTCAGCGAAAGACTTGCCCGCGTGCAAGAACAGATCGCCGCCGCCTGCCGCCGCGCTGGACGCCCGCGCTCGGAGGTTGCGCTGATGGCTGTGTCAAAAATGCATCCGGCGAGCGCGATCGTCGAGGCTGCTGCAGCCGGGGTGACGCTGTTTGGCGAAAACCGGGTGCAGGAGTTCCAGGAAAAGGCAGTCGAGCTGGCGAAGGCCGGGGCGGCTGGCAACGCAGACCTCGCGGGGATTCGAGTCCATCTGATCGGCAAGCTGCAGTCGAACAAGTCGGCGAGAGCGGCGGAGATCTTCTCGGGCGTCGATTCGGTAGATTCACTGCGGATCGCCGAGCGGCTCAATGACACCGCGCTTCGCCTGGACCGAGTTCTTCCCATTCTGATCGAGATCAAGCTGAGTCATGAAGAATCGAAGAGCGGACTTGACCCGGAGTCCCCCGAGCTGGTCCAGGTGCTGCAGCATATTCCCGAGCTGAAGGGCGTGGAGATGCGCGGACTGATGACTGTGCCGCCATGGTCAGAAGACCCGGAGAACGCGCGGCCTTACTTCTGCCAGCTTCGCCGCTTGCGCGACCAGTTGGCGAAACGGTGGCCCGCGCTGGACTTTTCGCAATTGTCGATGGGGATGTCGGGCGACTTCGCCGTGGCGATCGAAGAAGGCTCGACGTGCATTCGGATCGGGACGGCACTGTTTGGGAAGCGGTCGTACCCGGCAAAAACCGAGAGCGCGTAGCCGATCCGGACTAGAGATCAAAAGCCCATGATGTTGTAGCCGCAGTCGACGTAATGGACTTCTCCCGTCACAGCGCTGCTCAGGTCGGAGGCGAGGTAGAGTGCGGCGCCACCGACTTCCGCCTGTTCGACATTGCGGGCAAGAGGCGCGCGGTCGGAGTGGGCTTTGAGCATATCTCCCAGATTGCCGATGCCGCGGGCCGCGAGGGTCTTGATTGGACCTGCGGAGATGGCGTTGACCCGGATATTTCTGCTGCCAAGATCGGCGGCCAGATAGCGCACGGACGCTTCGAGTGCCGCCTTGGCCACTCCCATCACGTTATATCGGGGGAAAACCTTCTCCGCTCCGTAGTAGGTAAGCGTAATGATGCTGCCACCGTCGGTCATCAGCGGCGCGGCGCCGCGAGCCAGGGCGATGAGCGAGTAAACGCTGACGTCGTGGGCGATGCGGAAGCTTTCACGGCTGGTCTCGCTGAAAGGGTTCTGCATCGTGTCCGCGGGGGCGAAGCCGATGCTGTGGACGAGGACGTGGAGCTTGCCGTAGCGCTCTTTGAGTTCGCCGAAGACGCGATCGACATCGGCGTCGAAAGCGACATCGCACTGGAAGAGCTGGGCGCCGGGAAGCTCGGCGACGAGGTCTTCGGCGTCGGCGCGGAGGCGCTCATTCTGGTAGCTGATGGCGAGGTTGACTCCCGCTGCGTGGAGCTTCTGGGCGATGGCCCAGGCGATGCTGCGTTTATTGGCGAGACCGAAGACTACCGCAGTGCGGCCTTCCAGATTAAGCATTTTCAAGACTCCTTACATCTGCTCTTGATCGAGAACCCAAGTCTCAAAGGCGCGACCCTGGGTACCCGCATTCGCTGTGTCCGTTACCGCTTAAGCGGTGAAGCACAAACGAACAGCATATCAGCCTCCGAGGTCGACTAGCTCCACCTGGGCGATAGGCTGGCCGAGGAAACGGGTCCCCAGCTCGCGGAATTTAGCGACGGAGTCGGTGGCGTAAAACCGGGGTGGGGGTGGGGTGCTGTCGGAGGCATCGAGTGGCCGGTCGTCATGTAAGCGACGCTGGACTTCGCCAGCGGTGGCTTCGGCGGAGTCGATGATCTGGGGGGGATTGCCGGGCCAGAGTTTGCAAACCGCGTCCTGGATGACTTTACGCAGGAGGGGATAGTGAGTGCAGCCGAGAACGATTGTGTCGGGTGCAAGGGCGGCGGCGGCCGCCTGCTGGTGAAGTTCGGATAGATAAATCTGGACGACCTGGGCGGTGACGGGGTGGTCGATCCAGCCCTCTTCGACGAGCGGGACAAGGAGGGGGCAGGCCTTTTCGAGGCTGCGAAGGCCTTGCGCCTGGCAGGCGGCTGCGTAAGCGTGGCTCTGGACGGTGGCTGAGGTGGCAATTACCAACGCGTCGCGGGTCTGGCTAGCAGCGGCAGCGGCGGCTGCCCCGGGGGCGATCACTCCGACGACGGGGACGCGGAAAGGGGCGGCGGTGTGACGGATTTCATCGAGAGCGAGGGCGCTGGCGGTGTTGCAGGCGATGACCAGGAATTCGCAGCCCTGATCGATGAGGAAGCGGGAGCTGGAGACGGCGTAGCGGGCGATGGTGGCCTGTGACTTGGAGCCATAGGGCAGGCGGGCGGTGTCGCCAAGATAGAGGTATTCGGCGTTGGGGATTTGGGGCCGCAGGGCGCGGAGGACGGTGAGTCCGCCGACCCCGGAGTCAAAGACGCCAATTTTCATCTCTTGATCTTAGCCGCCTTCGCAGCTATCGGCGATTGCGGTTGAAGACTTAGAATTCTCCCAAATGGGAGAGTCGACTTAATGAGGATGAATTTGCGGTCATTGCGTGTCTTACTGCTGGGAACGATGACTTTTTCGACGAGCCTCGTCTACGCCGCAAACTGCGAGGCGCTGAAGGATCTTCGGCTTCAGGACACGACGATCAGCAAGGCCGAACTCGTTACGTCAGGCGACGTGGAGGAACCGGGGATTGATACACCATTTCACGGATTGCCCGCATTCTGCCGCGCGACGGGAGTGCTGCGCCCGACCAAGGATTCGGAGATCCGATTTGAAGTGTGGATGCCGGAGAACGGCTGGAACGGGCGGTTTCTCGGGGTGGGAAACGGAGGCTTCGCCGGGTCGATCTACTACCAGCAAATGGCGGGGAATCTACAGCGCGGCTTTGCGACGGCGGGGTCCGATGCGGGTCATCAGGCCGATGCGGAGGACGCAAGCTGGGCCTTCGGCCATCCGGAGAAGGTCAAGGACTTTGGGTGGCGGGCCGTCCATCTGACGGCGGAGCGGGCGAAAGCCATCGTCGCTGCTTATTACGGCAAGCCTGTCACGAAGGCTTATTTCGACTCGTGCTCCGATGGGGGCCGCGAGGCGCTGATGGAAGCGCAAAGGTTTCCTGAGGACTATGACGGAATTCTCGCTGGCGCGCCGGCCAATAACTGGGTGCATATGGTGAGTTCTGGCGTGGATGTCGCGCAGGCGGTCAGGGGCGACCCGCGATCCTATATTTCGAGCCTGAAGCTGCCGGCAATTCAGCGCGCATCGTTGGCGGCATGCGATGCCCAGGACGGGGTGAAGGATGGCATCATCAGCGATCCGGTGAAGTGCCACTTCGATCCAGCGGTGTTGCTCTGCAAGGGCGAGGAGTCCATTGAGTGCCTGACCCAGCCGCAGGTGAATTCACTCAAGAAGCTCTACGAGGGCGGCGTGGATTCGCGAGGCAAGTCGATCTTCCCGGGATTTGTGCCGGGCGACGAGACGAGCTGGCGGCAATGGGTCGTGGGTATGGGACCGGGAGGAGCTTCGGGTGATGGTTATGTCCGAAATTATTTCAGCTACATGGTGAGTGGCGACCCGAAGTGGAATGTGCTCATGGCAAATGTCGACGTGTCGCTTGAGCAGGCTGTGGCGAAGACCGGCGCGGACCTGGATTCGACGAATGCCGACTTGAGCAAGTTTGCAGCGCACGGCGGCAAGCTGATCGTGTATCACGGCTGGAACGACCAGGCGATCTCCCCATGGAACAGCATTCACTACTACGAGAGCGTTAAAAAGCAGATGGGAGCGGAGAGGGCGGAATCGATGGTCCGCCTTTACATGGCGCCGGGGGTAGAACACTGTGCCAGCGGACCGGGGCCGAGCTTCTTCGGGCAGCTTGGACTGCCAACGACCGGTGCGGCAAAGTACGGGATCTTCGACTCGCTGGTGGATTGGGTGGAGAAGAGCACGCCGCCGTCGAGCATTGTGGCAACGAAGTACCGCGAGAATAAGGTGGTGATGACCCGGCCGCTGTGCGCTTATCCCCAGGTGGCGAAGTACAAGGGGAGTGGCGATACGAACGACGCGGCGAACTTTAGTTGCGTGAGTGAGTAGCAGTTCAAGGCTGAATCTCGCCGCTGGCGGCGAGGTAAGTTCGGTTGAGATCGGCGTGGCCGGCGAGGGTATCACGGGGCTGGCCGTCGACGAGGAAGCGGACCTGGCGGACCTCGGGAAAGGTTTCGTGGAGCGTCCCGATGATCGAGAGCAGAGTCAGGGTTTCGGGCTCGATGCCGGATGGATGGTTCTCGGCGAAATCGCGGGTGAGGTTGACCACGGCCGTTTGTCCGGGTTCGGCGGACTGGGGATTGCCGCTCTGGCTCGCCGTTGCGGGCATGAAGAATACTTCTTCGACTCCGAGGCCGGCGGCGAGCGGGTGCTTCGATGCGGGCGCCGCATAGTCGGTGAGGAGCTGGCGAAGCAGAACCCGCGCGCGAGCACCGGTTTCCTGAGGCAGAGCGATCTTGCGGGTGACGGGAGCAATGGAGTCATCGGCGTCGCTTGCTTCGAGCAGAGTGACGTTTTCTTCGGGAGCGGCGAGGACCGGTTCGGAGAGTCGAGGGCTGTTTTCTGCTGTATAGCGGCCGGAGATGCGGTCTGCGGTGCGTTCGCGGAGCCGGATCAAGACGACTGCCATCAGCACCGAAGCGAGGAGCAGGGCCCAGAACAAAACGCGCTGGTAGGGGGAGGTCATGGCTGCTGCTTCCAGTCTGCGCTCCACTCGAGCAGGGCAGAGGTGAGTGCGTTGAGGATGCGCTCCTGATAGCCAGGATCGGAGATGGGGAGGGCCTTGTTGGCAGCGGAGGCTGCGAGCGGGGCGATCTCGATTGCGACTGCCGGGCAGGCTAGGTTGTCGAGCGGTTGGACTGGGGCGACTCCGAGGCTAGTGGGAATGCCCGCTTTCCCGAGGGCGGAGTTGATCTCGGAGGAGAGACGAAGACTGCGCGAGACCCATGCGGCCTGCGCAGTTTGCCAGGGGAGCATGGGAACTGTCGCCAGGGGCAGCGTTGATGAAGGAGCAAGCGAGGAAGTGAAAAGGTGAACTCCGCTGCCAGTGGCGGTGGCATGGAGGACGAGGCAGGCGGCACCGAGGGCGTGGTTGGCGATGCCGGCGCGCTGGTTGACGGCCAAGTCGGCGTCGGATTCGCGGGTCATGACAACGGCGATGCTCCGGGCGGCGAGAGCGGAGCGCAGGCGGCCGGCGAACGCCAGTGTGATGTCTTTCTCGAGAAGATTGGTGGAGATGCGTGCGCCGGTGTTTACGCCTCCGTGCGCGGCGTCGATGACCACTGAAAAAGCCGGCTGAACAGCGGGGCGATTCGCGGGCGGAAGGGGCGGCGGAGGCAGATCAGGTGTCGCGGGCGGAGGTGGGGGCGGTGCAGGAGTCTGTTGGGCGTGGGTGGTCGGCGGGATCAAGAGGGACAAAGCCAGAAGCGCCAGCGTTCTCGGGAGGAACTTATCGAATCGCCTGTATCTGGGAGATTGCCGGGATCCTTCCTCTCCCTCACTCCGTTCAGGGTCGTCAGGATGACACCTTTGCGTTTGAGGGAAAGGTGCTTCAATCGAGGGCATAGATGGCGAGGCCGCTGAGAAGCTTGGGATAGAAGTCGGTGGACTTCTGGGGCATGACGTCGCCGGCAAAGGCGATCTCGCGAAGCTGATCGAGGCGTACGGGATTGACGAGGAAGGCGATATTGGCGCGGCCTTCGGTGACCTCTTCGATGGCCTCGGCGGGATCGCGGAGGTAGCGCAAGTTGCGCTGTTCGCGGATGGCTTCGGGAGTAATGCCGAGCAATTGCTCGAGCACGATGGAATGCAGGCGGATGATATCGAGCTGGCGCAGGCGTTCGGGGATGGCCTGCAGTGCTTTGGAGATGGCCTCTGGCCGAGCTTGCAGCAGATAGCGGCCGCTGGCGGTGATTGCAGCGAAGGCGGTATGGCTTAGGCCCTCGGCGGCGAGGCGGCGAGTGATCTCGTCGGAGCCGGCGCCGTCGAGGTCGTGGATTTCGAAACAGGCTGCGGCGCGCTCGAGGAATGCGAGGTCGGCAAAGTCTTTGAGGCCGAAGACGACGCGATGCGCGGGGAGGATCACGATCCCCTCGGCGTCCATGTTGACGAAGGTCATCATGACCGCGGCTTCAGGAAACGGCGGCTGAGGCAGGCTGTACGAGTTGCGTTCGCTGCTGGGCGGGGTGGCCGGCGCGCGTTCGCGGGAGTATTCGAGCGCTGTCTCGTAGCGATGGTGGCCGTCGGCGATGATGAGCTTCTTGTCCTCCATTTCCGCGGAGAGGATATTGATGGTGCCGGGATCGCTGATCCGGAACAGGCGGTGCAGGACGCCGAATTCGTCGGTGACTTCGACGTCCGGACTCGGATTGCCGCTGAAAAGGAGACGCTCGGCGGTCTGGGCAGGGTCGGAATACAACATGAAAATCTGACCGAAGTGAGCACGGGTCGCGCGGAGCAAGTTGAGCCGGTCAGACATCGGCCTGGCTAATGTTTGCTCGTGGCGGAAGACAACGCCGTGGCTGTAAGGCGAAAGTTCGCCGAGAGCGATGAAGCCACGGCGCTCGGCGACGACGCCGGGTGAGCCGGGCAGTGCAAAGCGCTGCGAATAAGCGAAGATGCAGGGATCTTTTTCGCGGGCGAGGACGCCCTGGGCGCGCCAGTCGGCGAAGTCGCGAGCGGCACGGCTGTAGACGCCGGAGGCGTCCTTGCCATCGACGCCGGGAGCGTCGAAGAGTTCGGGGAGACCGAGGATGATGCGCACCAGGTTATAAGGGCTGCGCTGGTAGTAGGCCTGCTGCATCGAGGGCGTGATCTTGTCGTATGGCTGGGTGACAACGTCTTCAAGGCGGACCCGGGAGGGGTTGTAACGGAGTGCGCGGAAGGGATAGATACGGGCCATGCTGCTGCTTGCACTCCAGTGCGCCGGTGAGGATGGGTTGGACCGGCCAGTTGTTGTTGCGGTTGCTCTTTGGGGATTGTAAACCAACGAGATTGGGCGTTAGGGAACGCAGACGGCAGATGCTCGCGGACAGCAAATGCGGGAATGGAAGACGCGCGAACGCACACGAAGACCGTTTTGGTCTCGCCAAGGGGAATCGGTGAGGCATCAATTTAGAGAGGGTGCATCGTTGCTGCGCCGTGCTAGCATTTGCTCAACGGAGGCTAGTATCATGGCACTCCATCGCGGCCGCAGCGCCGCCCCGCCACGAGATACCCTGTGCGAAAAGCGAGCGCGCACCCCAGCGCGTGTTTTCCTGGCGTGCGTTCGGGGGAGCTACGTTTTCTGGGTGTTCCTGGTGGGTTTAGTTCTGGCCGCCCAATGCCGTGCGCAGGATGACCCGCTGAACCGGGTGCATGTGCCGCCGCAGACTCCGGCTGAGACCGCGCCGGCTCCGGGCACTCCTGCCAAGCCGGTCCAGCCAGCTCCGGTCGACGCGAAGGCGGCGCTGACGACACGAGCCAAGCAAGGAGAACGCATCCGTGTCGATGTGAACCTGGTGCTGGTGCCACTGACGGTCACGGATCCGCTGAACCGGCTGGTTACGGGCCTGGATAAGGAGAATTTCTTTCTCTACGAGAACAACGGTCCGCAGACGATCAAGACCTTCTCGAGCGAAGACGCTCCGGTCTCGATCGGGGTGATCATGGACCTGAGCGGCAGCATGACGAATAAGGTGGTCCGCTCCCGGGAGTCGATTGTGCAGTTCATGAAGACGGCCAACCCGCAGGACGAGTTTTTTGTCATCGGGTTCAACGACCGGCCTGAACTGATCGAAGACTTCACTTCCTCGGTTGACGATATTGAGGCGCGGCTGGAGATGGTGAAGGCGGGACGACGGACGGCGCTACTGGACGCGATCTACTTTGGCCTGGAGAAGATGAAGCAGGCGAAATATCCGCGCAAGGCGCTCCTGGTTGTCTCCGATGGAGGCGACAATCGCAGCCGGTACACAGAGAACGAGGTGCGGGCGGCGGTCCGCGAGTCGGATGTGCAGATTTATTCGATAGGGATTTTCGACGAGTATGCCCCGACTACTGAGGAGCGACTGGGCCCGCTACTGCTCAACGACATCAGCGACGAGACCGGCGGGCGGCTGTTTCGGGTCGACGATGTGTCGGACATGGCGGACATTGCGACCAAGATCAGCGCGGAGTTGAGGAATGAATATGTCCTCGGTTACCGGCCGGCGGATGAGAGGCGAGACGGAAAGTGGCGTAAATTGAAAGTAAAGCTGGTCGCCCCGCCGGGGCTGCCACCGCTCACCGTCCATGCTCGCACCGGATACTATGCGCCTTTGCAGTAAACGACTTCGCCTGGTCCAAACCGCCGTTCTGCTTCTCTCCTCCGGTCTATTTTTGGGTCCGGCGGCCAGCCCCCAGACGCGGGCCCCGGATCCGCAAAAACCATTGAACGTCGACCGCGACCCGGTGCTTACGCCGGACGCCCCGGACAATCAGCCGGGAATTGAGGCTGCGCCCGCAGGAGCGGCCGCCGGCGCAGGTGCGTCGAACTCCATCGCCAAGGGCGACCACGGCTATGTGCTGCGGCGCGACGTGGAAGAGGTGGTGCTCAACGCTACCGTTCTCGACGATAAAGACAGGTTGGTCATGAACCTGACCAAGCCGGACTTCAGGGTCTCAGAGGACGGGGTCCAACAGACCATCACGTCTTTTCAACATGAGGACATTCCGGTGTCGATGGGCATCCTGGTCGACAATTCCGGGTCGATGCGCGATAAGCGGATCGCGGTGAACTCGGCGGCGCTTGATTTGGTGAAGGCGTCGAACAAGGACGATGAAGCATTCATTGTGAATTTTTCCGATGAAGCCTACATCGACCAGGATTTTACCTCGGACATCAACAAGCTTCGCGACGGGCTCGGGCATATCGATTCCAAGGGCGGAACAGCGCTATATGACGCGGTGGTGGCCTCGGCCGACCAATTGGCAAAGGGCGCTAAGCGCCCCAAGCAAGTGCTGCTGGTGATCACCGACGGGGAAGACAATGCGTCGGTGATGTCGCTGGAACAGACCATCCAGCGAATCCAGGCGCTGCAGGGGCCGGTGGTCTATTCGATCGGGTTGTTATTCAAAGATGAAGGCGGAGGTCGCGAGGCGCACCGCGCGCGGCGGGCGCTGCAACTGCTCTCGAGCGAAACCGGCGGCGTCGCGTACTTTCCGAAGACGATCGCCGCCGTCGACGAGATTGCTGCCGAGGTGGCGCGAGACATCCGCAGCCAATACACGATTGGCTACCACTCGACGAAGCCCTTCACCCAGGGCGGATACCGGCTGGTCAAGGTCGAGGCCCATGCTTCGGGTTACGGCAAGCTGATCGTCCGCACCAAGAGCGGCTATTACCCAACCACCAGGACACCGACCAAGGAAAAGAGCAGCCAGGCCGGTGTGCGGCCTCCGGGCGGTACGCAATAACGGGGAGTAACGGGGAGTGCCGAGCTCAAGCGGCCGCCTTCTGCTGAGACAGCAAGCCGGCGATTGCAATCGGTTGATGGAAGGCGATAGCGAGAGTCTGCATGCACCCTGGCTGCTAAACTTAGGAGTTTTGTATGCGAGCTTTGATGGATCATCCTGCGACCGCGACCGGCCTTAGAGTTGCCGAGGACATCACCGAACTGATGGGACAGACGCCGATGCTGCATCTGCGCCGGCTTGCCGGCAGGGAGGCGGCGGAGGTCTATGCCAAGCTCGAGTTCCTCAACCCCGGCGGCAGCGTAAAGGACCGGGCGGCTCTGGGAATGATCCTCGATGCAGAACGGCGCGGGCTGCTGAAGCCGGGCTCGACAATCGTCGAGGCAACGGCCGGCAACACGGGAGTCGGCCTGGCTCTGGTGGGAGTGAATCGCGGTTACAAGGTAGTGCTGTTTGTGCCCGAAGGTTTCGCGGAGGAGAAGTGCATTCTGATGCGCGCCTTTGGCGCAACGGTGGTGCGAACGCCCGAGGCGGAGATGATGTTGGGGGCGATTCGCCGGGCAAAAAAGGCAGCGTCCGAGATTCCCGACGCCTTCACGGCGCTGCAATTTGAAAACCAGGCGAACCCGCAATTTCATCATGACACGACCGCAGTCGAAATCTGGGAACAGATGGAGGGCCGTATCGACGGCTTCGTTGCCGGGATCGGGACCGGCGGCACTTTTACGGGAGTCGCGCGTTTTCTGAAGGAACGGAATCCGTCCATTCTGACGGTTGCCGTCGAGACGCAGGGTTCGGTGCTGCAGGGCGGCGCTCCGGGACATCACAAGGTGGAAGGGATTGGGGCTTCGTTCGTACCGAAGACCTTTGACCGCGAGGTGGCCGACGAGATCGTGATGGTCCAGGATGATGACGCTTTCGCGATGGTAAAGCGTTTGGCTGCAGAAGAGGGTTTGCTGGGCGGTTCGAGCGCGGGAGCGATGGTCTTTGCGGCGGTCGAGATCGCGCGGCGTCTGGGGCGGGGGAAGAGGGTCGCGACGATTGTTCCAGACTCGGCTGAGCGTTACCTGTCAAAAAAGATCTTTGAAGGCGGAGTCTGAGCATGTCGATTGAGCCTTCCAGTGGTTTTGCAACGCGGGCGATTCATGCGGGTCAGGATGCCGATCCGGCGACGGGCGCAGTCAATGTGCCGCTGTATCTGACCTCGACTTACGCCCAGGCGGAGATTGGCGGCGAGCCAAAATACGATTATTCGCGGGCGGGGAACCCGACGCGCACGGCGCTCGAAGAGTGCCTGGCCTCGCTCGAGAGCGGGTTGACGGCGCACGCCTTTGGCAGCGGAATGGCGGCGATCGCGGCACTGGTGACGCAGATGAAGGCGGGCGACCATGTGATCTGCGGGTCGAATGTGTATGGCGGGACGCCGCGGCTGTTCAACCAGGTCTTCGCTCCTTACGGGATCGAGTTCACATATGTCGATACTTCAGATCTGGAGGCGTTGAAGGCGGCAATCCGCCCAGGAACCAAGCTGGTGCATATCGAGACGCCGACAAATCCGATGATGGCGATGACGGATATTGCGGCGGTTGCGGAGATCTGCCACCGAAGCGGCGTCGAGATGTCGGTCGACAACACGTTTATGTCGCCCTACTTTCAGCGGCCGATTGAGCTGGGCGCGGACATCGTGATGCATTCAACGACGAAGTTTCTGAATGGGCACAGCGACGGCATAGGCGGGGTCCTCGTCGGAACGAAGCCAGAGCATACGCAGAAGTTCGATTTTGTGGAGAAAGCAGTCGGGGCAATCCTGTCGCCGTTTGAGAGCTGGCTGATATTGCGCGGGGTGAAGACGCTGGCGGTGCGCATGCGGCAGCACGACGAAAATGGCCGCGCGGTTGCCGAGTTCGTTGCAGGGCACAAGAAAGTGGCGCGGGTCTTTTATCCGGGGCTGAAGTCGGGACCGAATGCTCATCCGCAATATGAACTGGCGGCGCGGCAGATGTCCGGTTTTGGCTCGATGATTACCATCGATCTTGGATCGCTCGAAAGCGCGAAGGTCTTTGCCAGCCGGCTGCGGGTCGCTACGCTGGGCGAGTCGCTGGGCGGAGTGGAGACGCTGGTGTCGCATCCGGCGTCGATGACGCACGCCGGGCTGGGCGCGGAAGGGCGGGCGCAGATCGGGATCACCGAGGGAATGGTGCGGCTTTCGGTAGGGATCGAGGATGTCGACGATCTCATTCGCGACTTCGGGCAAGCGCTGGAGGGGATTTAGGGCTCGCAAAAATGTTCCAATTGCGAACTAGTAATTCCCGAATAAGAACAATGGTAACCAACTAGGCTCACTGTGGATTTCTGGGCACGCGAAGGTAACTGTTCCCTGCTATGGTGGGTGGCATGAGTACCCAGGTCGAACCATTTCACGGTACATGGCGGTTCAATCCGCAGCTTTCAAACTTGTGCCTTCCGGCGCCACATTCCTGGATCCAGGAGATCAAGGCGGGCCCGGATGAGGTTGCGGTGCGAGAAGATATTGTGCGGTCGGACGGGACGGAGATTGTGCGCCATGTGCGGGCCCGGTTTGACGGGACCGATTACCCGGTCGAGGGGGCGCGCGCGGTCGATACGATCGCCTACACCCGGACCGATCGCCACACCATCTCCGGCATTGGCAAGAAGAACGGGATTATCTCGCTCACGGAGACCGTCAAGGCCGACCCCGACCGGGGGACGCTTACGCTGAACTACAGATACCTGATGGGCGAGCAGACGATTGCCCACGGAGTTGCGGTGTTTCAATCGGCGTAACCGGATGCCAGATGCAGGTTTCGATAGAAGGGCGGCGATAAGCCGCCCTTCATCGCTTTTGGCCCTGGCACGTGGCGCAGGTTAGAAGCGGCTAACGGGACCCTGCCGCCAATTGAGCGACGGTTGCCGGGGCGGACGGTTTTCCGTGAGCCGCGACGACGCTCTTCGATGCCGGCTCACCAAACACCTCGGGATGCAGATAGTAGCCGCGCTCGTCGGCGGGCTTATCTTCTTCGGTGGGGATTCGGTTGGCATTGGCGTAAGCGTCCTTGCGAATGCCGGTGACCTGCCATGACACTTCGACTGCGGGCTTACTGGTGCGAATGACGAAGCGGTTGTGTCCGATCTTTGTGGCCACAATTGCCTGGGCGAATTGACCCATGACGGTGAGCTGGTAGCGAAAATCGCTGTTCAAGGATTCGAAGTACTGCGGCAACTCCACTGTGGCGAGGCCATGTTTATCTGTCGTGATGTTGCCGTTGTAGACGTTCATCATGTCGGGCGATTCGACGAAGGAGTGGGAGAGATATTTGTTGGCGGGATCGAGGGGATCGTCGATCTTGAACGAGCCGCTGCCCTTGCTGACTTTGCCGGTGACGTTGAGATTGCCGGCGAAGAAACCATTGCCGTCGCTATCCACGCTAAATAATCCCGTGCTTCCGTGAAATCCGACAATCAGGTCAGTGGAACCTGCTAAGGCTACTCCAAGACCAGAAGTGTTATTGCCGCTTGAAACTCCGAAACCCGTGCCGTTGTTCATGCCGAACGTCCCGGCCCCATTCGCGCTGTTGGCGAGTCCATAGACGCCCCAGCCGCCTGACGTTGAGCCATTGGAACCAAAAACACCGTTCCCGCCCGAGCTGGCTGTTTGACCATAAACTCCGTTGGCAAAGCCGGAGGTGGCAGTTGCGTTTCCGGCCACGCCGTATCCCCCGGTGCTTGGGGTTGAGCCCGACACACCATAGACAACTCCTGTAGTTGAGCCTTCATAACCGGAAACGCCCGCGGCGTAGTTGGTTGTGCTGCTCGTGCTGCCGTTTACACCAAAAACCTGTCCAGTTGTGGCGTAATCCGCCCCATTGACGCCTGCGGCGCCGGTCGTGGTACTGACAGTGCCTCCGTTCACACCCCAGACCTGTCCGGTGGTCGCGTTCTCGTACCCGTTTACTCCTGAAGCGTAATCGGTCGTGCTGTTGGTATTGCCGCTTACGCCGTATACCTGTCCGGTCGACGCGTTCGCGGAGCCGCTGACTCCGGCTGCTCCTTCGGTGGTGCTTGTTGTGCCCCCTGTCACTCCGAAGACTACTCCTGTTGCAGCGCCCTCATAGCCGCTGACTCCCGCGGCATAGTTGGTCGTGCTGTTGGTGCCACCGTTGACGCCGAAGACTTGCCCGGTCAACGCAGTCTCGTATCCCCGAACGCCGGAGGCCTGAGCGGTTGCGCTGGTGGTGTATCCGGCGACTCCGTACACGACTCCCGTAGACGCGTTCTCTCCTCCTTGTACGCCGGCGGCGAGGTTGGTTGAACTGCTGGTGTTTCCGGTCACACCAAAGACCTGACCGGTCAAGGCGCTCTCGGAACCGCTTACGCCGGCAGCCTGGGGGGATGTGCTGGCCGTTCCTCCGGAAACACCAAAGACTTGTCCTGTAGCAGCGAAGTTATAGCCGCTCACTCCCGCAGCAAAGTTGGTTGCGCTGGTGGTGCCCCCACTCACGCCATAGACTTGTCCCGCAGTTGCGCCTTCGAAGCCACTCACTCCCGCGGCCTGGTTGGTCGTACTGTTCGTGCTACCGTTCACGCCAAAGACCTGGCCGGTGGTGGCGCTTTCAACGCCGTACACGCCGGCAGAGTAGGTGGCTGTCCCGGTTGCCTGACCATTTACGCCTGTGGTGACGCCTGTGGCAGACAATCCGATATTGGCCTTACCGCCGGTATCGAAGTTTGCTGCCCCTGTGGACGAGATATTCCCGGTCACTGACTGGTTTCCGGCGAAGATATTGTTCGCGCCCAGCAGCGGAACTTTGGTCGTGTCGAGGTTGAGGGTGACGTTGCCGGTTGTGCCGCCGCCGGTGAGCGCGGTTCCGGCGGTGACTCCGGTGATGGCGCCGCCTCCGCCCCCGCCGGGGAAGGTCTGGCCGGGGGCGAAGTGGATGGTGCCATTGGGATTGAAATAGAGTCCGGTCTCGACTGCGTTGGCGACGGTGCCGTTGTTGTAGAGCAGGTTCAGCGTTGCGCCGGGCGAGGCAGTGTTATTGCCGGTGACCTCAGCCTGCCATTGCATTACGGGTTGGACGGGGCCGTTGATGATGCTGTTCCAGCCGTTGGCGAAGAACTGCAGGGGCACCGAGCCATAGCCGGTGCTGGCTGTGGCATTGCCGGCACGCGAGACGACCATGATGCCACGGAAGATTGTTCGGCCGGTGACGTCGAGAGCGGCATAGGGGATGCCGTTGATGCCGATGCCGTTTGAGTTCTGGTAGACGGTCGAGTTGACGAGCGACGACGCGCTGTTGAAGACGGGGAGATAGCCGGCGAAGCCTCCAGTGGCCGTGACCGGGGTACCCGCGGTTGGGGTCACGTCGGGGGTCAGAGCTGACGACGCGAAGCTCTTTGTTCCGGCGAGGGCAAAGGCGGAGGCAGGCAGTCCGCCGAGGGTTGCGGCGTCGGCGGCCTTGAGGGCGTAGGGGACGCTGGCCAAGAGGACGCGCGGCTGGGCCAACTCGCCGGCGACCTGCACGGCCAACCATCGGGCTTCACCGCTGGCAAAGAGATCGATTGGGAGGCCATTGGTCAGGGTCGCGCCGATCTGCGCTTTGAAGTGTCCGGTCGTATCGACGGCGATGGATTGGGTCTCGGAAAAGAGCGGTTCTCCGCCTTGCTCCTCGCTGTAAATGAGGAAAGTGACACTCTCGTTGGCCGGCAATGGGCGACCGGCGACGGCGGCGACAGCGCCGGAATAGGGGACCAGGGGCGGCACTGCGGTTGGCGCAGAGGCGGCGAGGCTGGAGGCTGCATTCTGCGGGGCATTCTGTGAAGTGGCGGGAAGGGCGAGGACCATCGCGGCGGAAAACAACAGTAACTTGCTAAGTCTCACGGGCTTTCTCCTTGACCTACGTTCGAGGGACCGGGCTAAGGCCCCAGTTACTAACATTGCCGCAACGGGCGACGTCGGAGTTCTGCAATGAGCGAGGAAGGGTGTTCTCTCACATTGCATAGCGGATTTTCCCGACCGTGCGGGCAATAGTGGCGCAGATTTTGGAGGATTTCAAGGGAAAAAAGGCTATTTATCCGCCTCTGAGGACGGGACGCCAGCCGCTCGGTTGACAGTACATATATACAACGTATATATGTTTAGTGAGATTCCAGGAACGCGTCCTATGAGCTTCCTGGTCAGCTTTTCGAGTGGGACGTGGAGAAGGCGAAGGCCAGTCTCAGGAAGCATGGACTGACGTTCGAGAGTGCATGCGAGGTGTTCTTCGGCCCTTTTGTTCGGCTGATCGATGCTGGGAGTGGTGAGGAATCGAGAGATGCAGCGGTGGGACTTGCTGACGACTCGAGACTGCTGTTTGTGGTCCATTTGATTCGCGCGGGAGAGCGTATTCGGATCATTTCGGCGCGGATCGCAACAGCGCGGGAGCGGGGAGAGTATGAAGGCGAATGAACGGGTTCTGAGGCGTTTGCGGAAGGACCGTCCGATGACGACGATCAGCATTCGGGTGCCGGAGGATGTGATTGAGGACCTGAAGAAGGTTGCGCCGGAGCTGGGCTTCTCCGGGTATCAGCCGCTGATCCGGGCTTATGTTGGGCAGGGACTGCGGAAGGACCTGGCGCGGTTGGAGCGCGGGTCCGCGGAGGCTTTGACTGCGAGTCTGCGGCGGCGGGGAGTTGCGGATGAGGTTATTCGAGAGGCTATTGCCGAGGCGGGGTTGGAGGGTCGGCGGTAGTTGGAATAAACTTGTGGTTACTCCGGGAGGGTGCGATGACTTTCAGGGCGAAAGAGCTTTCGGTTGACCAGAAGACGGTGATCGAGGGGCTTTTGGGTCGTTCGTTGGGCGAGGATGAGGCGATCAGCATTCGTGCGGTTGGCTCTGACGCTGGTCCTGAATGGCTGCGCCGGTCCTGGGAGAGTGCGGAGGCGCTTGGCGTCGATCGGCTTTCTATGGAAGAAATCGATGCCGAGATTGCGGCTGCGCGGAAGACGCGCCGTTCTGTCCCCCACTCAAGCCAACAGATGGCTTGAATGGGCCACCGGTCTAAGAGTAGAGCCCGGGCCTAAAGGCCTCCGTTGCGGTATTGGTATTCCGAGGGCTAAAGCCCTCGGCTTCCACCTGGGAGTCGGACTTTCGTCCGACTTATCCCACATCTCAAAAGCGAGATGTGGGGCACCCGCATTGGCTAGGAATTGAGATCTGGGCCACCCGCCGAATTTGCTGCGAGGTGTGGAGGGGAGGAATCGAACCTCCCGCATTGCTCCTGGGAAGGTGACACTAATTGGGGTTCAGTGCTAGCTCTCGGTTGGGGGAGTTGAACCGCCAAGGCCTCCACAGCAATGCCACTCCACACCAAACGCCTGCCTGTTTCAAGTGCTTTGCGATCAGGTTTTTCATTGTCTTCGCCTCCGAAATAGAAAAGAGAGTTGCCATTGCTATTGCGGAGACCTTAACAACTGCCCCAATCGAGATAGCCGCTGAAACCAGTAATGTCGCCTTTGCTCCCAAGCTTCAGGAAACATCAGAAATATATCACGGTCTCAGTTTCTGATGCGTAATGTGGTCGACTCAAGGCTGGCTATTTCCCCAAGGCCTTCGCAATGGCTGCTTCCGCTAACGGTCCCATGATGGCGTAGCCTTGGGCGGTGGGGTGGACTCCGTCTTTGGCGAGGCCGGGTTTCATGGCTCCTTTCTCATCGGACATTGCTGAGTAATAGTCGAGGTAAGTGCATGCTTGTTTGGCGCAGTAGTCTTTGAGCCAGGCGTTGACTTCGCGGATTACTGGGACGGGGTCGATTCCGGGTTTCCAGGGGTAGTTATAGGCGGGAGTTATGGAGGCGAGGATCACTTTGATTCCGCTGGCGCGGGCGATGTCGGCCATGGAGGTGAAGTTGTCTTCGATCATCTGCGGGGTGGAGGGGCCGGTGTTGCCGGCGATGTCGTTGGTTCCGGCGAGGATGAGGACGGCGGCGGGGTGGAGATGGACGACGTCCTGCTGGAAGCGGACGAGCATTTGCGGGGTGGTCTGGCCGCTGATGCCGCGGTTGACATAGGGCTTGCCGGGAAAGAAGTCTCCGGTGCCGGGCTGGCGGCCCCAGCCGTCGGTGATGGAGTCTCCGTAAAAGACGACGCGGGCGGTGGCGGGGTCGGAGGGGTTTCCGGGCGGCGGCAGGGCGGCGTTGTCGGCGGCGTAGCGCTGGAGGTTGGGCCAGTCGTTTTTCAGGGCTGCGAGCTGGTCTTCCATGTGGGCGACCTGGCTTGAGACGGTGGGTGGTGGTTTGGGCGGAGGCGGCGTGGCAGCAGGCGGATTCTGGGCGGGGAGTTGTGCGATGGCGAAGATGAGGGCGGCGGCGGTGAGGAGTCTGGACGGGTTCATAAGTGGTTTTCTTTTCACGAGTAATGCTAACTGAAGAGCACAGGATGGGGCGGCGAAGGCGGGTAGGAGGTGAAGATTCCGTTTGACTCGGACATCGCCTGGGTGGGGAATTGCTTCCTATCGAGGCGGCGCAGGCTTGGAAAAAAGTGTTGTCTGGCCCGGTATCTCAGGGTTACGCTGAGGTGCCTGTTCAGTTCAGGAGGAATTCCAGATGAAACGGAAACGTGTAGCAGGAACCTTATTCGCGACATTGATAATGCTGGTGTTTTCACAAGGGGTTGCTGGAGCTGAATCGAAGCCCACGCCGGCCAATGCCACCGTTTCGCTCAAGATCAGCCACTCTGACAGCGCAGCGGTATCCAACTTTTCCAATCTTCGCACTCACAAGCTGGCCCGGGCAGGGGCGAGTAAAGCCGCGTCGGAGGCAGTGCTGAAGCCAGGGCGGCCGGGATTGGTGAAGAGCCTGGCGATGAAAGGGGCAGCGAATGTGAACACGCCGGTGGTGCCGAGTCCAGGATTCTACCCAGCCGACCTTTCTTATTTCGGCGGCGCGGTGTTGGCGACAGCGACAACGCACGACATCTATGTCAATGGAACCATGGACAATGGTGGAGATCCGGGCATCTTTCTGACGAGCTGGCGGCATAGCCAGCTGGTGCATGTGCTGGACCAGTACGTTGGGTCGACGGCGGATGACCGGTATCCGGCGGGGACGGCGGCAAAGCTGGAGTATCCGATCTTCACAACGTTAGGCGACAACGATCTCATCCTGATGCTGCACGCGGCAGCATCGACGCTGGGCACGGGGTATGGGCATGTATACAACATCTTTCTGCCGCAGGGAGTAGATTTCTGCGAAGGAAGCTCATGTTACTCCCCCGACAATCCGTCGACATTTGCCTTTTGCGCTTTTCATGGCAGCGTCGACTTTGCCGGCATCGGCCATGTGCTGTTCACGCTGGAGCCGTATCAGGACGTGGTGGGATGCCAGGTCGAACAGCCAAGCCCGAATGGTTCGCTGATCGATTCAACGGCAAGCGTTTTATCTCACGAAATGTCGGAGACGATCACCGATCCGGATGGCGACGCGTGGCTGGCATTCAATTCGCTGGCCGTAGCCGGGGACGAGATAGGCGACCTCTGCCAATCGACCGATCCCGCACAGCCGTACTTCCTGAACCCAATCACCGATTTGAACGGAACAAACTACGCGGTCCAAATCGAGTATTCGAATAATTACCACGCCTGCGCGAATACTCCGTGATGAGGGATTCAAGGGGTGGACGGGCGGGGCGTCTGATGACGTTCCGCCTTTCTTATTTTGGAGAAATTTTGATGCCGAGGAACATGTGGGAAATCCGGAGACGCGACGCACATTTGTGACAGCCGTGGAATGGCGGTGCTAGCCTGACTGCAAAGGATAGGAGTTGGCGATGGAGAGTTCGGTAGTGGAGGCGGTGGTGAATCCGTTTGCGTTGACGGAGGACCGGGAGGCATTACGCAAGGAGGTACGGGAGTTTGCGCTGCGCGAGGTTGCTCCGAATGTATCGCGGTGGGATGAGGCGAGCGAGTTTCCAGCGGATGTGGTGAAGGAACTGGGGCGGATGGGGCTGCTGGGAATTATTTTCCCGGTAGAGTATGGCGGCTCGGGGCTGGGCTATGTGGATTACGTGCTGGCGATCGAGGAGCTGTCGGCGGTGGATGGGTCGATCGGGATTATTGTGGCGGCGCATAATTCGCTGGCGACGAACCATATCTTTGTCGCGGGTAACGAGGAGCAGCGGCGGCGGTTTATTCCGAAGATGGCTTCGGGCGAGTGGCTGGGCGCGTGGGGGTTGACGGAGCCGGGTTCGGGTTCGGATGCGGCGGGGGCGAGGACGACGGCGGTTCGAACGGACAAGGGCTGGGTGCTGAACGGGAATAAGACATTCATCACGAATGGGCATTATGCGGATGTTGCCGTGGTGATTGCGGTGACAGACCGCGAGAAGGGTGTGCACGGGCTTTCGGCGTTTGCGATCGAGAAGGGAACGCCGGGGTTTCGCGCGGGGAAGAAGGAGAACAAGCTTGGGCTGCGGGCCAGCGATACTTCGGAGCTGATTTTTGAGGACTGCGAGATTCCGGCGGAGAATTTGCTGGGCGCGGAGGGTCAGGGATTTGTGGACTCGATGCGGATATTGGATGGTGGAAGGATTTCGATTGCGGCACTGGCGCTGGGGATGGCGAAGGGAGCGCTGGAGGCTTCGCTGAAGTATGTGAAGGAGCGGCGGCAGTTTGGGAAAGCGATTGCGGAGTTCCAGGGGATCCAGTGGAAGCTGGCGGACATGGCGACGGAGCTGGATGCGGCGCGGCTGCTGACGCATCGTGCCGCGGTGATGAAGGATGCAGGGTTGAAGACGACGCTTGAGTCGGCGATGGCGAAGTTGAAGGCGAGCGAGGTTGCGGTGAAGATCTGCGATGAGGCGGTACAGCTTCACGGCGGGTATGGGTTTATTAAGGATTATCCGGTGGAGAAGTTTTATCGGGATGTGAAGCTGTGCACGATTGGGGAAGGGACGAGCGAGATCCAGCGGATGGTGATTGCTCGGGAATTGTTGAAGGTGGCTCCGAGCAGGGGGTAGATTGGGTTCGATGACCGGTAAGTCGTAAGTCTCGGCGATAGGGTGTCATCTCTCGGATTAAGGGTTGTTTAAGTGGCCATGAAGCAGCGGTGGAGGTCGATTCTCATGTGGTGTTTCGCGGCCGTGCTTGGGGGGCTCGGAGTGATCGCCTGGATCGTTTTCGATTGGCAGGGAGATCCGAACTCCGACCTGTTGGAAAAACGAAGTGAGAAGCTGGCAGGGCCCGGTGCAGTAGAGTGCGGCCGCGTGGGAATTCGGGCGGATCCAAAGGCCGCGACAGCATGCGCGTTAGCTGCGCAGGAAGCGGGAAAGCCATTCCGTATCCGTTACGATCTGCAAGGAATTGATTCTGCAGTTGCCGTGGCGATTGTTCGCACCCCGAGTGGGAAGGTTGACGCTCTGAATTACGACAGCGATCCGAGCGGAGGGGGCAGGCGAGGAGGCGGCGTCGTCTATCCGACGTCTTGCCCTGAGCCGGTGCATCTTTGGGTGAATCCGAGTGGGCGAATCAATTGCTTTCAGCAGGCAACTTCGTCACCGAAGGATGTGATGTCGCCCAATCTGGAACCCTACTGATCCACCAATTAGATCTGTGTTAGCACGATGCTCGACAGGCGATCTATTGACTGGCCCGCTGTTGCCACTTCTTCGCGATCTCCGGATTGGACAGGGCCTTGATGTAGATGCCTCCGACTACGGAGCGGGCTTGGAAGCCCACTTGTTTGCCGGTTTTGGTGTCGTACCAGTCGGTGAGTGGGACGCGGGTTGGGGTTTCGCTGACCCACTTGGTTATGGGCGCAAGTAACTGATTGAACTGAGTGGAGTTATCGGCGAGGGTTGCGGTCCAGATTTCCCAATCTAACTTGGTGTAGTCGGCGCGGGAGTCGAGGGGTAGTCCGTATTGGTTGAGGTGTTTGAGGTAGAAGTCGAGCTCGGTGTTGTGGACTTTGGCGGGGAATAGGTTGAGGTTGAGGAGCTTGTCCCAGACGAGGTTGTATTTCTGGCTCCAGGAGCCGGGGGTGTCGAAGGCGAGCTTGTAGTGGTCTCCGTCGATGGCCATGGTCTGCCATTTGTCGGCCATCTGTTTGGCCGCGGCTGAGTATTGGTTGGCTTCGGCGGTGTGGTTGAGGGCGCGGGCCATTTCAGAGTAGGCTCCGAGGGCGTCGATAGCCTTGATGGAGAGGTTGGCGTTGTGGGCGAGGTGGCCGGCGAAGTCGTCTGTTGAGAGCTGGTTCTCGGGGTCGAGGCCGTTCTTCAGTAGATAGTCGGCCCACTTAGTAAGTAGCGGCCAGTATTGCTGGGCGAAGTGGGTGTTTCCCTGGGCCTTGGTGAGCGCTCCGGCGAGGATGAGCAGATTGCCGCTTTCTTCGATGGGCATCTGGTCTTCTTCGGTGCGTTCGCCGCCGCCGTAGACCTGGCCGTTGGCGAGCGGATACTGGCCGAGGTCGTGAGGCGCGAAGGGCCACTTCCAGCGGGGAAGCTCGGCGTAGTCGAAGATCGGCTTCATCTGCGCCTCGAGCAGGGCCGGATTCAACAACAAAAAGAAAGGCGCGGCGGGATAGAGGACGTCGACGGTTCCGATGCAGCCGTTGGAGAAGTTCTCCTTGGAGAACATGAGTGGGGTTCCGTCAACATCGGCGACGAGCTTGTGGGCGGCGAGGGCCTGGCGGTAGGCAAGGATGGCGAGGTCGGAGTAAGGTTTGCCTCCGGCGGTGGTGAGGTCGGCTGCGAGTTCCTTGTCGTATTCGACGCCGCGTTTCTGTAGAGCGGGATATTGCTGCTCGGCCTCGGCGAGCATATCAGCGGTGGATTGGCCGTTGCGCTGCCAGTATGGCTTGAGGCGGCGCTGGAGATATTCGATGGCGAAGCCCTCGGTGTAGGAGACGAGGACGTGGCGGCTGACGGTTTGGCCGACGGTGATGTTTGCGGGGAGGACGACGGCGAGATGGGCGGCTCCGGAGGAGCGAGGCATGTCCATGTCGTCGGCTTTGGGGATGTCGCCGGTCTTGGCGAATTCTGAGGCTGCGCCGGACGCGGCGACGGTTGATGACTGTTCGCTTTCGGGGACGGCGAGGTGGAAGTAGCCCCAGTCAATGCGCAGGTTGTCGCCGGAGCGGTTGACGGGCTTCTGTTCCTGCGAGCCGACGTTGAGGACGGTGAGGCCGTTGGCGTGGGAGCGGCTCCAGGTGACGGGCTGATCGGGGGTGTTGACGGCGATGCGCGGATCGACGTCGAGGCAGATCGCGACTTGATGGGCGGCGTTGTCGGTGGAAGAGACCGTCCAGGTGAGGTAGGTGACGGGGCGCGAGAGGAGAGCAAGGTCCTGCGGGAAGGCCGGGGTGAAGAAGGTGAGGTCGAGGTGTAGTCCGGCGGCTTCGAAGGCGTAGATGGTGCTGGTGGCGTTGACCTGCACGGAGAGCTGTTGCATGGCCGGGATTTCGCGTGGACTGGCTCCCATGAAGCGATAGGGCTTGCCGTCGATGCGAATGAGCCCGGCGAGGGGCTGGTCGGTGCCGGTCCAATGGCGAGTGTTTTGCGCGGTAAGCGTATCGGCGTCGGACCAGATGCTGAAGTAGGGGTCGTGAGTGATGAGTGGGACGGCGGGTGGGCGCTGCTGGGAGAGCGCTGTTGCCGCAACGGCGAGGATGAGCGCGGCCATTCTCGGGACGGGGCGGCCATTTGTGGAGAAGGTTGCTGCGAGGGGCGTCTTTTTCATCGTTTGAGTTTCCGTGAGCTATATCCGCTCCGGTTTTACCACAGAGAAGACAGAGGTCAGCGTATTCGTGTGCTTTGGGGTCGGCGGCGATATGATCGCTGCTGGCGATGCGTGATCCTGTCTCACAACTTATGGAGCGGCTGCAGGCCGGGGATGTTCGGGCTTTAGGGCGTGCTGTTTCTTTGGTGGAGAGCGGGGCTTCGAGAGATGAGGGCCCGGCGGCGGAGTTGCTGGCTGCCTGCTTTCCATTTACGGGGCGGGCTTTGCGGATTGGGATTACGGGTGCTGCGGGGGCGGGGAAGTCGACGCTGGTCGATCGGCTGGCGCGGCTTTATCGCGAGGCGGGGAAGACGGTTGGGGTGGTGGCGGTCGATCCTTCAAGCCCGTTTACCGGTGGGGCGATTCTCGGGGACCGGATTCGGTTTCAGGGGTTCGCTGGAGACCCGGGATTTTATGCGCGGAGCATGGCGACGCGCGGAGCATTGGGCGGGATGGCGCGGGCGACCGCCGATGTTGCCGCTGTGATTGAGGCGAGTGGCAAAGACGTCATCCTGATTGAGACGGTGGGCGTGGGGCAAGATGAGGTGGACATCGTTCGGATGGCGGATGTCACAGTCGTCGTCCTTGTCCCGGGGATGGGCGACGATGTGCAGAGCCTAAAGGCGGGGATTCTGGAGATTGCGGATCTTTTTGTGATCAACAAGAGTGATCGCGACGGAGCGGATGCTCTGGAGGGTGAGCTGAAGGCTTCGATGGGGCTTGGGCATTCGACGCGGGATGCTGGTTGGGTGGTTCCGGTGATGAGGACGATTGCTTCGACGGGGTCAGGGGTTTCGGAGTTGTTGGAGGCGATTGCTTCGTTTCAGGGCTGGTTAGCTTTGGAGGGGCGGCTGGAGGCGCGGCGCGCGGGGCAATGGCGGGAACGAATTGTGGAGATGGTTCGCGGGGAGCTGCTGAAGGAGATTCGGCAATCGAGTTTAGATGATGGCGAGCTGACAGAAATGGCATCACGAATTGCGGGTGGAGTAGAGAATCCTTATCTGGTGGTGCCGAAGTTGCTGGAGAAGATTCGGGCATAATCGCATCAAAGGAAAAACGGCACTAAGGATTAAGGGAGCAGCGATGAGTGAGTGGGTGAAGGTGAAGTCGAAGGACGGGTTTGAGTTTGGAGCGTATGTGGCGAAACCGGAGGGTGAGCCGATTGGCGCGTTGGTTGCGATCCAGGAGATTTTTGGGGTCAACAAGCATATCCAGTCGGTAGTGGACGGCTATGCGAGGGATGGATTTTACGTGATTTCGCCCGAGACCTTTGACCGCGTGGAGAAAAGCTTGCAGCTCGATTATTCGCCGGATGGCTGGAAGAAGGCGATGGAGGCGATGAACAAGCTGGACAAGGAAAAGGCGGTTGAGGATGTAGGGGCGACGGTCGAGTATGCGCGGGCGGCGACGGGCAAGAAGGTGGCGACCCTGGGCTTTTGCCTTGGCGGGCTGCTGTCGTGGGTGAGCTCAGCGAAGCTGCCGATTGATGCGGCGGTGGGCTACTACGCGGGCGGCATCGGCAATTATGCCGAGCTGAAGCCCAAGGTCCCGGTGATGCTCCACTTTGGCAAGAACGATACCCATATTGCTGCCGAACAGGTCGAGAAGGTAGCGAAGGCGCACCCTGAAGTGCAGATTTTCTGGTATGAGGCGGGACATGCGTTTAATCGCGATCTTGATCCGGCGAGCTATGATGCCGCCTCGGCGAAGCTGGCGCGGGAGCGGTCGTTGGCGTTTCTGAAGAAAAATCTGGCTTGATTTGGGACGGGTCGATGGGCGAGCGGAGGTGATTTGGCCTCCTCTTTGCTGTTGGGTCGAGAAGAAGTATTTTCACCACAGAGGACACGGAGAACACAAGAGGGCGGCCAGCCTGGCTATCTTTGTGAGATTGTCGGGCCGAAAACCAGGGATTGGGAGTCGCATGTCGTTTCGGAAGCATCTACCACTAGAACCTAAGTCTTATAGTTTCTGGGAGACGTGGATTACGAATGGCGGCAGCCGCGGCAGTGAATCCCGAAGCACAGGCGCAGTGGCGTCCCAGGGTCAATCCGTGGCTCATCGCCGCAGTGGTTGCAATGGCGGCGTTTATGGAGGTGTTAGACACCTCGATCGCCAACGTGGCGCTGCCTCATATCGCGGGTAGCCTGGGCGCGAGCGAAGACCAGAGCACCTGGGTGCTGACTGCTTACCTGGTGGCCAATGCAATCGTGCTGCCGATGGGTGGGTGGGCGTCGAGCGTCATTGGGCGCAAGAATTTCTTCATGACCTGCATCGTGATCTTCACGATCAGTTCTTTTCTTTGCGGTATTGCTTCGAGCCTGGGGCTTCTGTTGCTCTTTCGGGTCTTCCAGGGAGCGGGCGGCGGCGGCCTGCAGCCGATGGCGCAGGCGATCATGGCGGATTCGTTCGAGCCATCGAAGCGAGGTATGGCGTTTGCGCTCTACGGGATTGTTGCGGTGCTTGCGCCATCGATCGGACCAGCGCTGGGCGGCTGGATTACCGATAATTACAGCTGGCACTGGATTTTCTATATCAACATTCCGGTCGGGATACTGGCGTTTTTCCTTACCAGCCGGTTTGTGGACGACCCGCCCTTTGCTAAATCCGATCGGAAGAACCTGTACAAGTTGGATTATGTCGGGCTGGGCTTCCTCGTGGTAGCCATGGGCGCGCTACAGATCGGGCTGGACAAGGGCGAGGAGAACGACTGGTTTGGGTCGAACTTCATTCGTATATGCGGCGTCGCCTTTGCGATCTCATTTGCCGGGCTGATGATCTGGGAGTGGTACAAGAAAGATCCGCTGATCGACATTCGTCTGTTCAGGTTCAAGAACTTCGCGGTGTGCTGTTTCCTGATGTTGTTGACCGGCGGCTTCCTGAATGCGACGACCGTTTTGCAGCCGCAGTTTCTGCAGCAGACGATCGGCTACACGGCGACGAATGCAGGGTTTTCACTGACGCTGGGCGGCATCGCGCTGCTGTTCATGGTGGTCGTCGCCGGCCGGCTGGTGGGGACGATCCCGGCGCGCAATGTGATCATCCTGGGCTTTATCTTGTTTGCAGTCGGGTACTATCTCTCGGCGACGCGTCTCAACGTGGGAATCAGCTTTAATACCGCTCAGCTCTTGCGTGTGGCGCAGGTGATTGGTATTCCTTTCGTGTTTATCGCGGTGACCACGGCGGCTTATTTCGGCATTCCTTCGGAGAAGAACAACCAGGTCTCGGGATTGGTCAACTTCTCCAGAAACATTGGCGGCAGCATTCTTATCTCGGTCACCAACGCGATTGTGACCGAGAGCGGCTTGTGGCACCAGAACCAGATGCGGAAGTATCTGACGCCGACGGACCCTTATTTTCACAACCGTGTGAACGCGCTGAAGGACTTTTTTACGACATCAGCAGGCAAGGGAAATGCCGAGGCCCTGGCGCAGGGACAAATCTATAATCAACTCAATCAGCAAGCGACGACGCTGGGGTATGTCGATGTTTTTTGGATCATGTGTGCCGCGGCGATCGTGATGATCGGGTTGACCTTCTTGCTGGACAAGAACGATCCAAAGGCGCATAAGGGACATGTGATGATGGAGTAGTTTCAGGGACAAGGGACCAGCTTTAGATGCGAGCGGAATTTTTAATGCGCAAGGTGCGAATGGGGGCGGTTTGGCTGGTGCTGTTGGCGCTGGCGCTGCCGGGTTTCGCATCGGTTCGTGGAATTTGCTGCGCGCCTGAGGGTGTCCAAGATCGTCCTGATTGCTGTGCTGCTTCAGATAAAGGTATGGACAAGGTGCCGGGGATGGCTACCATGGCGATGGCCTCCATGGCGGGCTCGGACCTTCGCGTGGTTGCAGAGTGTGCGCCGGTTCCAGTGGCGGATCTGCCGGAGCATTTAGTGCAGGGTGAGCGATTGGCCGAGCAAGGACCTTTTGCGGCACCAGGGCGGATATCCGCTACATTCGGGGAAGCTGAACGTCTTTCTGACGAAGCCTCGCGTTATTTCAAAATGGATCGGATGCCTCCCGGCATTTCCTCCTTCGATCCAATCTCCATCGCATTACGAATCTGATTTCTCTCTTCGCTGATTGATGAGGCTGCTGGCGTGTTGTTGCGCACGGCGGTCTTTCATTGATGTTTTCTGAGCCGATGGAGTTGGAATGCGGTTTCGCGAGAGTGCCTTTCTGGGGCCGATTTGGATATTGGGTTTCGTTTTGAGTGCGTGCGCTCAGCAGCCTTCCGATATGCCGAGGCCTGGGCAGATGAATATGCCGATGAATGACGGCCCGCCGAAGATGGATATGCCGGGCATGACGATGGCGGGTGGAGACTTCCTGCAGACAATCCTGCTGCATACGACGTCGGGGACGAGTGCTGAACCGAACTCGACGCCCGTGCCGATGCTGATGAGGAGGGCGGGTGAGTGGATGTTGATGTTCCACTACAACGCGTTCCTGGCGGAGCAGCAGCAGACGAGTCCGCGTGGTGGTGACAAACTTTTCTCGACGAACTGGTTTATGCCGATGGCGCAGCGCGATCTTGGGCCGGGTGAGCTGACGCTGCGGGCGATGTTGAGTCTTGAGCCGGCGACGGTGACCGGGCGGCAGTACCCGCTGCTCTTTCAGCAGGGCGAGACGGCGTATGGCAAGCCGATCGTGGATGGGCAGCATCCGCATGATTTCTTTATGGAGCTGGCGGCGCTCTACGACTGGCATGTGGCGGAGAAGACGCTGCTGTCGCTTTATGTTGCGCCGGTCGGCGATCCGGCGCTGGGGCCAACGGCGTATCCGCATCGCGCCTCGGCGTCGGAAGACCCGCTGGCGGCGCTGGGGCATCACCAGGAAGACTCGACGCATATCTCGGACGACGTGGTGACGGTGGGGCTGGCGAACGGTATCTATCGGCTGGAGGCGAGTGGCTTTCATGGGCGGGAGCCGGATGAGCATCGTTGGGAGATCCAGCAGGGGGCGATCGACTCGTGGTCGGCGCGGTTGACGGTGCAGCCGGGGAAGAATTGGAGCGGGCAATATTCATTTGGGGCTCTGCATAGCGTGGAAGCGCTGTATCCGCTGGAGAACCAGCAGCGGATGACGGCTTCGGTGATGTACAACAAGCCGCTGAAGCAGGGGAATTGGGCGAGCACGGCGGTGTGGGGGCGGACGAAGTCGTCTCCGGATGGCGCGATCTTTAATAGCTATTTGCTGGAGTCGACGTTGCAGTTTGCGCGGCGGAATTTTGTGTGGACGCGGATCGAGAGCGCGGAGCGATCGAATGAATTGTTGCTGGGGGAGAATACGCTGCCGCCGGGGTTTGTGGAGAGTCCGATCGGGCAGGTGCAGGCTTATACCTTTGGCTATGACCGCGAGCTTGGGAACCTATCGCATTTTGCGGCAGCGATTGGCGCGCAGGTGACGACTTATGGCGTGCCGAGTGCATTGCGACCGGTGTATGGGACGGACCCGGTGGGGGTGGCTGTGTTTGTGCGGGTGAGGCCGCGGAGTGCAGCTCAGTGAGCGAGCTGAGTTTCGCGAAAACCAGGCCTCAAAGGGCGAGACCCGTTCGGCGAGCTGGGTGCACATTCGCGATGCGATGAACCGGAAGAGTCTGAACCGGGGCGGACGTTAGAGAACGAAAGTGAAAGAGCGGTCTTGCCGGGTGACAGGCGCATCTGCTATCCATGCACGATGTGTGAACTCACAAAGGATGCCCTCAGCGAGATTCAGCAGATCCATTCAAGCTGGACCGATTCCGAAGTCGTTGGAGACGGTGACAGGTTAATGGCCTTGTGTGCTGATGACATCGAATTTTGGCCGCCCGACGCACCGCCCCTACGTGGCCGGGCGGCGGTCGCGGCGCAGATGGCGGAAGAGAAAGCGAGAATTCACTCCATTGAGATCACTGACCGCAACATTCGAGGTTCAGACGAGATCGCCTATCTGACTGCAAACTACCGAACTACACTCTCGTTGGCCGCGGACTCGATCCCCAGAGAAGCTCGCGGGAGCCATCTGTGGATACTGCGAAAGCGGACCGGTGTATGGGCCGTTACTCTCGTGAGTTGGTCAGTGTGGGCCTGAGCTGGTCATTATGGTTCCCAGACTTCATGAAAACGGCGTTTTGAGAAACTCCCAACTTCCCCGTTTCCGGGAGCAGCCTGTCTTAAATGATCTCCGGTGCCGCAATGAACAGCCCGCGAAAACTAGACCGATAAGCCCTGATTAGGAAGACCTCCAGCGCGGTACAGACCAGCCCCGTAATAACACCCGGCACTTGGAACAGGATGTGGAACAGCAGGATATTTACCAAGACCGGCCCCAGTAGCACCAGTCCTATCGGAACAAAGCGGCCCACCAGCAGAAGCAGTCCGCCGATCAGCATAATCAGCGCAATGAACACGGTGTAGTTGTGCGCCACCATCAGGGTCAAGAAGGTCGTAGCATCGGCTGGCATTCCGCCCATCTTGCCGAGCTTCAAGATGCTAACTAGACCCGCTGCGGCAAACACGAACCCGAGCAGGATGCGGGCAATAATCACTGCAATCTTCATGGCGCTGCTCCCAGAAACGCGAACAAGATGCGAGGAGAATGTCCGCGGTCATTATATAAACGAACGGCAGACCCGGAATTCTACACATCGTCGAAGAATTTACTCGATTCACCGCTAGAGCGGTTCCCTGGGAATGGGGTTTCGGAAACGCCCGTCCCCACGCTGTTCCGGGGGACGGGCGTGCCGATGTGCCATCATTGCACCGCAGGCAGTGTGCTGAGGTAGTGCACCAGGTTCTTCAGGTCTTCTCCGGTCATCTTCGTTCCGTAGGCAGGCATCGGATTGTGAATGCCGGCGCTAGTGGTTGGTGGGGGAGAGACAATCGCCGCTTGAATTTGCTCCGGGGTGCGTTTCGCTCCAATTCCGTTCAGCGGCGGCCCGACGTCGCCTCCGCTTGCTCCGATGCGATGGCAGGAGAGACAGCTGTTGTTCGCAATGATTGTGCTTGGGTCTCCACTCGAGGTTGCCGTACCGGTCGGAGTCGAGTCGGGCGGCTGAGGGACGGGGACCGAAACAGCGATGCCCAACGGGGTGAGGCGGAAGAGGCCACCCGGCTTCGCGTCCTCGACCATCCAAAGGGCTCCGTCGGGCGCGACCTCGACGTCGCGGACCCTGCGGCCTACGTCCCAACGCTCGGCGGTCTGCGCGCCGCCCTTGCCGTCGAAGGTGATGCGGATGAGCGCCTTGGATGCGAGGCCGCTGGCGAATGCCGAGCCGTTCCACTGCGGAAACATGGCGCCTTTGTAGAACATGAGGTTGCCGGGAGCGATGACCGGGACCCAGTAGATGACGGGCTTGGTGAGGTCAGGGCGCGTATCAGGGCTGGGAATGGGAACGCCGTCGTAGTTGTGCCCATAGGAGACCAGCGGCCACCCATAATTTTTACCGGGCTCGATCAGGTTCAGCTCGTCGCCGCCCCGTGGGCCGTGTTCGAGCTCCCACAATTTGCCGTCCGGCGCAAAGGCCAGACCGTAGGGGGTGCGGACCCCGGTGGCCCAGGTCTCAGATGGGGTGAGGTTGGGGCCGGGAAAGGTGTAGGTGCGCACGACCGGAGCGGTCTTTGCCTTCTCCGTGTTGCCGGGCGGGTCGATGATGGGAACGGTGGGTGCGCCGATTTTGCCAGCCATGGGATTGCCCGGGGCAGGTTTGCCATCAAGCGTCAGGCGCAGGATCTTCCCGAGCGGCTGGTTGGGGTCCTGGGCGGGCGTAAAGCGCTGCCGCTCGCCGACGGAGAGGAAAAGATATTTCTTGTCTGGAGAGAAGGCGACCTCGGCGCCGAACTGACCGCCCTTGCCCCGCGCGCCGTCGCGCCAGATGACTTTCAGATCTTCGAGGCTCGCCGAATCTTTGCCGCTTGCCGCATCTTTGCCGAGCTTGAGCTTTGCCCGGGCGAGCGCGAGGCTCGAACCGCCATCGCCCGGCTCGGAATAGGTCAGGTAGACAGAGTGGTCTTTGGCATAATGCGGCGAGAGATAAACGCCCAGCATTCCGCCCTGGCCCTCCCAGAGAACGGCGGGAACGTTCGCCACCGGCGTCTTTTCGCCCCGCTGGGTCACGAGCTGCATGGCGCCGACCTTTTCGGTGATGAGCATGCGCCCGTCGGGCAGGAAGGCGATCTTCCAGGGCAGACTCAACGTCGCCATCTGGGTCACGTTGAAGGGCCGGTTCGGGTCGGACTTCTGCTCGCCTGCGTTCACCTGCGCCCAAGCGCCGTTCGAAGCCAGGGCGAGGAACAGCCCAGCGATCGCAAAATGCTTCATCGTGTCCCCGTTTTTCTAGATAGCAATCTGCCAGCAAGACGATATTTCGAGCACCGAAGTCTCTGGCAGCAAGCTTTTTCCCTAGGGTATCGTGCTTCTGCAGTTCGCGGGACTGGCTTGATCCGGAGCGGTGCGAAGTGTTCATCGTCTTTTGATGATCTGAGCGGGTATTGGTTCGATTTTGCTGCACTGGTATTAGCAGGGTTCGCCGGAACGACGAGACGTGGAGGTAGTGTCTCAGTTTGAATTTGGCGGCCATTGCGCCGGAGATCGGCGGACGGGATAATGGGGTATGCCGAAGCGTCCACGCGACCCGAACCAACTCGTTTGGTATGGATGTGGACTTCGCCACTCTCCATAAGATTTACGGCGCACCAAGCGAATCTGAGGCCCGTCGCTACAGCCCTGCTACCTGCATCGGCTGTGACATGAAAACGGTCATTGGCAAGCCAGACCCGGATCATGTCAGCACTTCTTATGTCGAGCGCCAGAATCTCACCATGCGGATGTCAATGCGCCGCTTTACCCGCCTTACCAATGGGTTCAGCAAAAAGGTCGAGAATCACGCGGCGGCAGTCGCTCTTCACTTCATCCACTACAACTTTGCCCGTATTCACAAGACGCTGAGGATCACCCCTGCAATGGCCGCTGGAATCTCTGACCATGTTTGGAGCTATGAAGAGATTGCCGCACTCATCCCGGAACCAGCGTCAAAGCCGCGTGGCCCATATAAGCTGCGCCAGAACTAATGCGGTAGCATGGCGGCATGGCATATCCGGTAAAGTTCCATCGGAGTGAGGTCAGGCTGTTTTTCATACTACTGCTTTGTGCGCCCATACCTCTGGCGCTCCTTATTGCTCATGAGCATCTAAACCCGCCAGTAGAACGAGATTTAGGAGAAGGAATGCTAGCAGCAATGGCGCTGCTGAGCAGTGCATCTTTAGCAATATGCGCCGTTCTTGTATTCCTTATCGCTTCCGCTCGGCTTGTATGGAGAAGGTGGAAAGCAAATTCAAACTGAGACACTACCGACGTGGAAGCGTCGTCCCAGAGGTCGTATCGACGGGAGTAGGATTTCAGGGCGATCTGAAGGAAACGGGGTCCACACCCGATGCGCCGCCAGTTGCTGTGGTTCTATTTCGCTCGTCCAATGCGATGGCTCGCCTTGGGACTGAGCGCCGCGTTTCTGTATGGTCAGAGTTCGCCGCCAGTGACGTTTCATGCGTACGCGAATTTATTGCAAATACCCGTATTGGTGTTGAGCCCGTCGCTCAAGCCGCTTCCACCGATCGATGGGTCGAGGTTTGCAGTCAGTCTTGATGCGGGGCCGAAATTTCGTCCTACGCATGTGCGCCTTGAAGGTGATGACCCCATCGCGCTTTCCATCCTGCTGGATGTAAGTGACTCGGACGGCGACTTAGTGCGAGGCATGGACGAAGCGATTGCAGGCCTGGCACCGAACTTTTTGCGCCGGTCGGACCATGTTTCTATCTATGCTCTGGACTGCTCCCTCAAGCGTTCGCTCTATGATGAGCCGGCCGACGGCGCCCAGCTCAAGCGTGGTGTTGAAGCGGTGCTTCGATCGTGGAGCGGTCGTGGTCGACGAAAGCAAGCGCCGTGCGAGAAGGCCGTTCACTTGTGGGACGGCCTGGCGATCATTACCAAAGATATGTTATCGGCGCCCGGCCGCCGAGTGATCCTCGCGGTGACTGACGGTCAGGACAAGGGCAGCCGGAACAGGTGGAATGAACTGAGGTTTTTTGCTGCAGCCTCCGGTGTTGCCATATTCGGCATGACCCGCAATGAGTCGGAGAATAGGGTTGTCGCTGCGCCCTCCAGGAGCGCCATCCCTGGCATGATCCCTCGTGAGTCGCAGAGTTCTGAAGACCCCTTTCAATTAGTCTGTGCCCAAACCGGCGGGCTCGTATTTACGACCAAGAGAGGCAAAGTTTCCAAGGAACTCGAGCGCTTTACGACGATGCTGCGCGAGCGGTATATCGTGGAATTCCCGCGCACCGACAGTGCCCCGTCGGGCGTGCACAGTTTTGATGTGTCCATTGCAAACACCGATGCTGTCATTCGTTCCACTGGACTCTCGGTGCCGATCGCGGATCCGCGCATTCTTGCAGATCCAAGGACCGTGCCGAGCGACCCGTCGCATGCTCCTCAGACGGGGAACCGGCGCGTGCTGACTCCGCAGTGAGGGTTGAATTCGTGAGAAGCTGCTTAATCCGGACCGTTGAGTAGTCGTAGACGCATTCGCGATGCGATGAACTGCAACGGCCAGAAGCGCGCAATGTCGGGATATTCGTGACCGAGTGAGCTGGACCATGGTGAGCGATAATCAAGACTCTTTTATTTTGTCTTTTTCGGAGCGCAAAATGAGCCGGGTTTTGGTGATTGGGAGTCACGCCCAAGTGAGTCGCGAGATCGGCGATGCTCTTTCTGCGGCGGAGCTTCCGATGGAGTATGCGGCGGGGCATGCGGATGCGCTGCATCGCTTGCGCATGAGTTCGTTTGGGGTGGTGATTACCAGTCCGGACAGCGCGGTCGACGAAGACCTGTCGATGCTCGAGGAGATGCGGGAGATCCGTCCCGGAGTGAAGTGCATCGTGATGGCGCACGCGAGCACGCCGGCGGAGGTGATTGCGGCGCTACGTGCGCGGGTCTTCGCGTGCTTCACGCCGCCGTTCGATTCGGAGGCGATTGCGAACATGGCGATCCGCGCGGCCTCCGATAGCCAATGGCGGGACGATATCCAGGTGGTTTCGGCGAGGCCGGGCTGGGTTTCTGTGCGGGTGAACTGCCGACTGATCAATGCCGAGCGGCTGATGACTTTCGCCAAGGAACTGAATGCGCAGCTGCCCGAGGAGACGCGGGAGGAGATGATGCAGGCGCTGCACGAGATTCTGCTGAACGCGATGGAGCACGGGGCGGCGTTTAACGCCGAGCAGGTGGTCGTGGTGACGGCGGTGCGCACGGCGCGGTCGCTGGTGTTTTATGTGCGCGATCCAGGTTCGGGCTTTCGCCGCGAATCCCTGGCCAATGCGGCCAGCGCGGACGAATCAAGCGATCCGACGGAGCATATTTTGCAGCGCGAGGCACAGGGCGTGAGGGCGGGTGGCTACGGGCTCCTGGTGGCGAGCGGCACGGTGGATGAGCTGCTCTACAGCGAGATCGGCAATGAGGTGCTGCTGATCAAGTATTTGAAGTGAGTCTCTGAAGTAGATATTGGAGTTAAGTATTTGAGTTAGTCATGCGGATTGGGTGCCTGAATTCATCTCGTCAGCTTCAGTTGAGCCCGTGTACACTCGAAAGCACCGCCGCCTTGCAGTTCCCGGCACAGGGAATAAACTTACGATTTTTGGACGGGCATGGATATCTCTGCTGGAACTGTCTTTGGGCCTTACAGGGTATTAGAAAAAATCGGCGCGGGCGGTATGGGTGAGGTGTATCGCGCCCTCGACACCCGTCTCGAACGCGAGGTTGCGCTGAAGCTGGTTTCGGACAGCTTTCTCGGCTCCGAAGTAGGCGGAGTGAGTCCGACTCCGGCAGGAACGCCGGCCGGCACTCCGCACTCGCGATCGCAGCTCTCGCATGGGCGGTTCCTCCGCGAGGCGCGCGCGGCAGCGACACTGAACCACCCCAATATCTGCGCGATCCACGACGTCGGCGAGCAGGACGGCCGGCCTTATCTCGTCATGGAACTGCTGCACGGCGAGACACTGAAGGTCTATCTCAGCGGCCACAGTCTTTCTGCCGCGGAGGTGCTTGCCTTTGGCCAGCAGGCGGTGAGCGCGCTGGCCGCGGCGCACGCGAAAGGGATCGTCCATCGCGACATCAAGCCGGCCAATCTATTTGTGGTCGAGAGCGGGCGCGAGCGCAGACAGTTGAAGATTCTGGACTTTGGGCTGGCGAAGAAGCAGGGTTTGGAGGCTTCGCCGGACTCGCGTTATTACAATCCGCAGGGCGATACGGCGACGGGGTCAATGAATGCGACGGACCTGACGATCCCCGGGTCGACGGTGGGGACGGCGGCGTATATGTCTCCGGAGCAGGCGAAGGGCGATCCGCTCGATGCGCGGACGGACCTGTTCAGCCTAGGAAGCGTGCTGTATGAGATGGCGACGGGGCAGCCGGCGTTTGGGGGACGCAGCACGGCGGAGGTCTTTGCGGCGCTGCTGATGAGAGATCCGCCGGCGGTGAGCAGCGTAAACCCGGCGATGCCGGCGGCGCTTGATCCGATTATTACGAAGCTGCTGGCGAAGGACAGGACGCAGCGGTACGCGAGCGCTGAGGAGCTGCTGGCGGACCTGGAGGCTATTCAAATATCTTCGTCATCTTCGTCGACGCGGGTCGCGGCGGCTGGGTCAAGTCCATCGATGCCTGCGGCTCCGGCGGCGGTTTCGCAGGCCGCGGCGGAGACGGCGAAAGGCAATGGGCGCTGGATCGCGATTGGGGGAGTGGCCGCGGTGGTGCTTGCAGCGGCGTTCTTTCTGCTGCGGGGGCATTTTGGGACGAAGCCTGAGCCGGCCACGATCGCTTTGAAGAATGCGGACGGGACGAAGGTTGTTTCTCTGAAAGACGCCATCATCGTTGCCGACTTCGTCAACAAGACGGGCGACCCGGTGTTTGACGCAACATTGAACCAGGCACTGCGGGTCCAGTTGGGCCAGTCTCCGGTGCTCGACATTATCAGCCAGCAGCATCTGCGGCAGAGTTTGCAATATCTGGGACGTAAGCAGGATGAAGTGATCACGCCGCAGATTGCGAGAGAGATCGGCGAGCGGGAGGGCGTGAAGGCGATCCTCACCGGCACGATCGCGCCGTTAGGCAAGGCATACCTTATTACACTGAGCGCGCAGAACACCGCAAGCGGAGACGACATCGCCAATGAAGAGGCGACGGCGCCCGACAAAGAACATGTGCTGGACGCGCTGAACACAGTTACGGCGGCGATGCGGGCCAAGCTGGGCGAGAGCCTGTCGAGTATCCAGAGGCTCAATGCGCCCTTCGGCCAGGCGACGACCCCTTCACTGGAAGCTTTTCGGGCCTACGCGCTCGGCGACGATGCCCATCAGAAGGGTAATGACATTCCCGAGGCGATGGACCACTACAAGCGGGCAGTGGAATTGGACCCGAAGCTGGCGATGGCGTGGGCGCGCATGGGGGTGCTGTACCTGAACAGCGGACAGGTGACGAAGGCGACTGAGTATTTCACCAAAGCGTACCAGCTGAGCGGCAATGTCAGCGAGCGCGAGAAGCTCTACATTACCGGGCACTACTACTCCACGGTGGTCGGCGATGTGAACAAAACGATAGAAACGCTCCAGGTCGCGACCCAGGAGTATCCGCTGCAGATCGACAACTTCATCAACCTCGGCGTTTCCTATCTGCAGAATGGCGAAATCGAAAAGGCCGCCGTCGCCAATCGCAAGGCCCTTGAGCTACAGCCGGACGATGCGGTTGCGCTG
Source organism: uncultured Acidobacteriaceae bacterium (assembly GCA_963790505.1). Taxonomy (GTDB): domain Bacteria; phylum Acidobacteriota; class Terriglobia; order Terriglobales; family Acidobacteriaceae; genus Acidisarcina. The sequence continues at coordinate 782,175 of CAWBOT010000005.1, forward strand.
GAGAATGAGATTGCGAACGCAGTCAATCTAGACCAGGTCGCCGACGGGGAGAAACATATCGCCGAGGTGAAGCGGCTCGGGTTAAATGGGACCAGCCTGTTATTGATTCAGATGCAGTTCTACGCATTCCGAGGCGACTGGGAGAGTGTGCGGAGGATTGTGACGGAGACGGCGGGGCGTCCTGACCAGTTCACGATCACCACGATCTATGGGGGCCTGCTTGCACAGCTGGGTGAGATTCAGCTCGCGAGGACGACGCTGCTGCGCGCAGCGGACCAGGCGGCGAGCGCCAAGGCGAATGACACTCAGGCCAGCGATTTGCTTTTTGCCGCCAGCGCCGGTTGGATGGTCGACGAATGTTTTGATGCAGGGCAGGTAGCCAAGCGTGCCTTGCAACTCGATAGTGGAAAGGTAACGCAGATCGCCGCAGCCGGCACGCTGGCCTTGTGCAACGACGAGAAGAACGCCAACCCGATGCTCGCTGCCCTCGAAAAACGCTACCCCGAAGATACGATCGTGCAGGAAATCGCCGTCCCGAGTGCCCGCGGCTGGCTCGCGCTCAAGGCCGGCGACGCGAAACAGGCGCTGGTCTATCTGGACAAGGTCCAGGCGCACGATGCGGCGTCGTTCGCTCCGTATATGCGAGGTCTTGCCTATCTGCAACTGAAGGACTCTGCCAATGCAATCTCTTCCTTTCAGGAGGCAGCGCATTCCAAGGGGTTGGCTTATTACCTAGGTAGCCCGTATGCGCTCTCGTATCTCGGCCTTGGACGGGCCTATGCGATGGCAGGAGACAAGATGAATGCGAAGAAAGCTTACGACGTTTTCTTTACGGAGTGGAAGAATGCGGATGCCGGTCTGGCGGTGGTTGCCGAGGCTAAGAAGGAATACGCGCAGCTGTAGGTGCGCCCAGCTGCGCAAAGAGCGCCCAGGATCGGGCGCCCAGAGTTATAGCGTCTGAAGCAGAGTGCAGATCCTTCGCTTTGCTCAGGATGACAATCGTTCTCTAATTGGGCGACCGTGGTGGCGCCGGCACTGCGAACTGCAGGTCCTTCGACGTCGCCGCCGCGCTTAGGATGACGAGTGGTCGGCAGGCGGTGATCTAGCGGCCGGGGGTGAGGGGGAAGGATTCGACCCAGGCGCGGTGGATCATCATGGTCTTCTCTTCCGGGGTGGGTTCGCGGAGTTCACCGGTGGTGGGGTCGGGGGCCTTGAGTTCGGAGACGCGGTTACAGATCGCTTCGAGGGTGGCGGTCCACCGCTCTAGCTGCTGATCGCGATATTGGTTGAGCGGATCGAAATCCATGGCGGTGATCAACACCAAAATTATGCCAGATTCTTGACTATTTCGGCATCAGGGAAATGCTGGGCCAAATCGGGATAGCGGCATTTCCGGGGCCAATGGAGCGGGCGCGGCAATTGCTGAGAAAACCACAGCCATGTTACTCTTAAGCAGACACTTAGAGAGTGGACTTGAGAAAAAAGTAGAGAGGTAACGCACCACCGTGCTGGCTGCAGAAAAAAACCGAAGTTATCACGCGCTTCCGCACTCATGACTCCGATACCGGAAGTCCGCAAGTGCAGATCGCGATCCTCAGTGAACGAATTGGCGAACTGACCGAACACTTCAAGACGCATAAGAAGGACCATGCCTCCCGGCGCGGTCTGTTGATGCTGGTGAGCAAACGCCGCCGTCTGCTGGACTACCTGAAGACGACCGATACGGACCTTTACCGGGACGTGATCGGCAAGCTGGGCATTCGCAAGTAAGCGAGAGACTTGTCCCCCACATTCGAGCGAGAGAATGATCCGATGGAACCGGCCAATCGTTTGGCCGGGGAACCCCCGAAGGCGGCGGGCCGAGAGGCTTTGTCGCCTTTTTTCATTAGGAGCGCCTTCGCTGCAGTAACCGAGATTGAGACACAGAGAGAAAAGAGGGTTGTATGAAACACGACGTGACCGTCGAGCTTGCCGGTGGCAAGCAGCTGCATTTTGAAACCGGCCGGATGGCCAAGCAGGCCTCTGGGGCCGCACTTGTAACTCAGGGTGACTCCGTAGTTCTGGCGACCGCAGTGGCGTCTCCCGATCCGCGCGAAGGCATCGACTTCTTCCCCCTTACGGTTGATTACCGCGAGTACGCGTACGCCGGTGGCCGCATCCCCGGGGGATTTATCAAGCGTGAAGGCCGCCCGAGCGAACGCGAGGTTTTGACCTGCCGCCAGATCGATCGCCCGATTCGCCCGTTGTTTCCCGAGGGCTTCCGTAACGAAACCCAGGTAATTGCGCTGGTGTTCTCGGCGGACAAAGAGAACGATCCCGACATCATCGGTATCAACGCGGCGAGCGCGGCTTTGGCGCTGTCGGATATTCCGTTTAACGGCCCGGTGGGCGCGGTGCGGATTGGCCATGTGAATGGCGAGTTCGTCGTGAACCCCTCTTACGCGGAGCGCGCGATCAGCGCCCTGAACATCACCATTGTCGGCACGGCCGACGGCATCGTGATGGTCGAGAGCGGATCGAAAGAAGTGAGCGAAGAACTGGTCGCCGATGCGATCGATTTTGCGCATGTGGAGATCAAGAAGATTGTCGCGGCGATCAACGAGCTCGTTGGGCACGCGGGCAAGACGAAGCGGACAGTCGCTCCGATTGAGTTCGATCATGAATACTTTGGCGCGTTGAAGGCGAAGATCAGCGACCGTTTATCGGATGCGCTGGACACCAAGATTCATGGCAAGTTTGAGAGCGCCGCGCTGTTGAAGCAGATCAAGGACGAACTGGCGAAGGAGCTGCCGGCCGATCAGCCGGAGGCGAAGAAGAAACTGGCGAAGTACTACGAAGCGCTGCGCGAAGAGATCTTCCGCACGCAGGTGACGAAGGACCGGATTCGTCCGGACCGCCGTGCATTTGACGAGATCCGCGCGATCTCGATCGAGACGGGCGTGCTTCCGCGTACCCATGGTTCGGCGTTGTTTACTCGCGGCGAAACTCAGGCGCTGGTGACCACAACGCTGGGCACCAACGACGACTCGCAGCGGCTGGAGAGCTTCCAGGGCGAGCAAAAGAAGCGCTTCATGCTGCACTACAACTTTCCGCCGTTCTCAGTTGGCGAAACCGGCCGTATGACTGGTGTGGGCCGCCGCGAGATCGGTCACGGAGCTTTGGCGGAGCGCGCCATCGCAGCCGTTCTGCCGACGGAAGACGAGTCGCCTTACGCGATCCGCATTGTGTCGGACATTCTCGAATCGAACGGTTCTTCGTCGATGGCTTCGGTCTGCGGCGCGAGTTTGTCGTTGATGGATGCGGGCATTCCGATCAAGGCCGCGGTCGCCGGTGTGGCGATGGGCCTGGTGAAGGAAGACGAGAACTACGCGATCCTGACCGACATTGCGGGAGCGGAAGACCATTACGGCGATATGGATTTTAAGGTGGCCGGAACGCGGGCGGGTATCACCGCGCTGCAGATGGACATCAAGATCAGCGGCATCACTTCGCAGATCATGCGTGAGGCGCTGGAACAGGCACGCCGCGGCCGTCTCTTCCTGCTGGATGAGATGGATGCGCACCTGAATGCTCCGCGTACCGAGAAGTCGCAGCATGCACCGCAGATTCGTACGCTGCAGATTCCTGTCGACAAGATCCGCGACCTGATCGGCCCGGGCGGCAAGGTGATTCGTGGAATCATCGAGCAGACCGGTGTGAAGATCGACGTCGAAGACACGGGCCGCGTGAATGTGGCTTCGAGCGATGCGGTTGGATTGGCCAAGGCGCTGGAAATCATCGGCAACCTGACTGCCGTACCAGAAGTCGGCAAGACTTATCTAGGTAAGGTTGTTCGGCTGGCTGAGTTCGGCGCTTTCATTGAACTTTTCCCCGGTACTGACGGCTTGCTGCACATCAGCGAGATCGCCGAGCATCGCGTGAAGGAAGTGAAGGACGAGCTGAACGAGGGCGACCAGGTCCTGGTTCGCGTTCTCGGGATCGAAGGCAACCGGATCAAGCTTTCGCGCAAGGCGCTGTTGAAGGAACAGCGGCAGAAGCTGGGCTTGCCGGAGCCGGGTGTGGTTTCGGAGATGGAGGGCAGCTCGGAGCGGCCGGAGAGAGCCTCGAGAAATCACGCTCCGGTTGAGCGTCAGCCGACTTCCAATGCGAGCACGATCACCATTGAGGGCGGAGACGATTTCGACGAAGTGGAGGGCGGCGATGACGTTGATGGCGACGACGAGCCGAACTTCAATCGCGTGGATGGTGCTCCGACACCGGTCGGTGCTGCCGCAGGTGGTGGTTCTGCTTCGGGTGCAGGGCCGGCGGGTCAACGCCGCCGCCGCCGGCGCAGTGGCGGTGGTGGACGCGGTCGTGGTCCGGGCGGCCCGGGGCCGGGCAATCGCGGACCCCGGTAAGAAGGGCGTTCTAAAGTGAATAAAGGGCTGCGCTGAGGCGCGGCCTTTTGTTTTAGGGACTAGAGAATAGGGACCAGGGTCAAGCGTTGGCGTCCGGATGGAAAATTCAAGGTGATGCGAGCGAGGCACATCGCGGTATTCGCGCTTCTCGGGTTGATCTGGGGGTCGGAGTGGCTGGCGACGCGGGCGCTCGATGTACCCCTGCTGGCCGGCGTCGCGGTTCGGTATGCGATCGGCGCGGTGGTGCTGTGGGCATGGATTGTCGTGGGCAGGATTCGGCTGCCGAGGCTTCGGTTGTTGATGGTTGCGGCGGTGACCGGAGTCACCTTTCTCGGGCTGCCGGTGATCCTGTCGTCCTGGGCGAGCGCGCGAATTTCGCCGGGATTGCTGGTGGTGGTTCTGGCGATGACTCCGCTGATCGCGGCGCTGCTGGAGGGGCGGGCGTCGGGTGCAGTGTTGTCTCCGCTGGTGGGCGGGGTGGGAGGAATCGCCCTGCTTGCGTCGCAGGGGTTGTCATTCTCGGCGGCGCAGTGGGCGGGGGCGCTTGCGATGTTGGCAGCGGCGACGCTGATTGCCGGGTCGGTCGCTTTCATCAAGCGAAGACTTGCAGAGATACCCTCACCGGTGCTGGGTGCGGTCCAGCTTGCGGCAGGTGGGGCCTGCCTCGCCGTGGCGAGCGGTGCAGCCGAATTGGACTTGGCATTCGTTTGGAACTGGAAGTCCGCCTGCCTCGAAGTGGGCTTGGGCATTCTGGGCGGCGCAGTGGCATTGCAACTTTACTACTGGCTCTTGCGGCGAATGGAGAGCCTTCAGTTAACTGCCTCGCAATGGATCGCAACGGTGGCAGGTGTGGCTGAAAGCGTGGCGCTGGTGCGCTCGGCTCCGTCGTGGAGAATTCCAGCCGGGGCGGCGATCGCGCTGGCGAGTCTTTGGGTGTTGCTGCAAGTCAAGCCCGATGAGGATGCCCCGTTAACGATAAAGTCAACCTTTCCAAACGAGGGGAGATGATTGCCTCACGAGGGTCGTGGTCGGGTAATATATTCGCATGAGCGCCTCGATGTACATCGTCGTGGAGGGAGAGGACCCGGGCTTCGATATCTTCGTGAATGGCCGCACGCTGGCACGAAACGAAGATGCGCTGGAGAAGCTCGCGGAACGGCTCGGAGTGAAGCCGCTGTTGGAGTTTTTCTCCGCCGATGAGAACTCGATGGCCGTGCTGCTCGATGAGGGCGCGGGCGATCCGGAGTGGGCAAAGACGTTGCCGCCTCCGCAGTGGTTTTCTCCGCAGGATGGTCTGGAAACGATCTCGACATTGCACGATTATCTCGTCGATGCGCCGGCGGCGTTGGGAGCTGACACCGCGAATGTGGTGCGGGAGTTGGAGGAGTTTCAGCGGGTGCTTCGTAAAACGGAGATGCGTGATCTCAAGTGGCAGCTGGCGGTTAGCTGGCGCTGATCCGCAGATCTGCCTTGCGTCGTTTATCTCGATATTGATATAAAGTGGTTATGAAGCGGCTGACTTTCGTCGGCAACTCGCTGAAGTGTCTACGTGAGTTTCCGAAGGATGTAATGCATGACGCTGGCTATCAATTAGAGAAGCTTCAGCGGGGAGAGATGCCTGATGATTTTAAGCCGATGCCGTCAATCGGAGTTGGCGTTGAAGAGGTTCGAATTCGCGATCAGTCAGGAATTTATCGCGTTATTTATACCGCTCGTTTCCAGTCTGAAGTTTTTGTGTTGCACGCCTTCCAGAAGAAGACACAGGCGACAGCCAAGAACGACATCGATGTTGCGAGAGGCCGATATCGGGAACTTACGAAGGAACTAAAATGACGACCTCAATCGAGCGAGAGAGCTATGCCAGTGTTTGGGAGGCAATCGGCGACACTCCCGGAGAGACCAGCAATCTGCAACTCCGCGCGCAGCTAATGCGCCAGATTAGCGAACTCGTGAAGTCCCAGGGATGGAAGCAGACCGAGGCGGCACAGCACTGCGGTGTGACTCAACCACGCCTCAACGACTTGCTGCGAGGGCGCATCAGCAAGTTTTCGCTCGATGCGCTCGTTAACATCGCGACATCGCTTGGACAGCGAGTGAGGATTGAGATCGAAGCCGCGTAGTGAGCGGTCCTAGGTCGCGGTTGCTTTTCTCTTCAGCCTAATATTCCCCACGCGAATAGAACCATCGAAGCGGCTACCCATGCGATGGCGATGGTGAACTCTAACTTGCTAAGTGGAGTCGTAGGCCCTATGCTCCACTGTCGTCGCTGCCCCTCTCTCAGACGGGCAAGAAAGTCTGTGTGACGAGACAGCAGAAATCCCCAACCGACGAGCCACATTACGAGAGCGAAAATCAGGGGAACCGACATCGGCTCTAAGGAAAGAGTATGCACCTCAGATATATTCGCACGGCTGATTCCACAGGGTTACGTTTTCGGCAACAGCAAATCGTAGTGACACCACTTAAATCCGGTCACCAGCGATTCGAAGCCTCGATCTGCTTGCGGAGCAGGACGATCTGGCCGAGGTGGTAGCTGTTGTGGTCGGCGGCTAATAAGACTTCGCGGAGGAAGGTTTGGCCGTCTCCCCAGGGGATGGTGGCGTACATGTTCTGGGCCGGATCCATGATGAGCTTTTCGAATTGGGCGAGATCGGCGAGGATGGCTTTCACCGTGTAGTCCCAGGCCTTCTCTGACGGCGGTTGCTCTTCTTTGGGCCAGTAGTCGTCAGGCCATTTCGGGGCGAGGTACTTGGGCTTGGTGCAGAACTCGAGCAGGTCGCGGAGGGTGAAGTTCAGGTGCCAGAGGAGCTGCCAGGCGTTGTAGGGTGCTCCGTTGGGCTTGGTGGCGCGCTGGTCGGCGGGGAAGTCGGCGAGGCCGGATTTGAGGTCGAGGTGGGCGCTGCCGCCCTTGATGAGTTCGACGAGCTGCTCGCGGAGTTCTTTGTTGTCTAGTCCCATGGTTGGTCTCCAAGTGGTTTGGATGCGGGAGGCGGGGTTTGGATGAATTTCCCTCCGCGGCTCACGCCGCCTTTCTGCCACTGCAGTGATTGAGTGCAAGGATTCGCAGGGATCCTTCCTCCCGCTGGTCGTCAGGATGACACCCTTTTTCCCTTGGGCTTCGGCGCCTACTACTAGACGGCGGCGGCCAGGGCTTCGCGTAGGCTTCTGCGCCTACTACTAGACGGCGGCGGCCAGGGCTTCGCGCTTGGGGCTGCCGAAGACGTTGCCCATGCGGCGGATCTGTGCGCCGACTCCGCGGAGCTTTTCTTCGATGTGCTCGTAGCCGCGGTCCATGTGGTAGACGCGGTCGAGGATGGATTCGCCGTCGGCGACCATGGCGGCGAGGACGAGCGAGGCCGAGGCGCGGAGGTCGGAGCACATGACTGCTGCGGACGAGAGCGGCGACTTGCCGCGGATGGTGGCGGTGCGACCCTCGACGCGGATATCGGCGCCCATGCGGACGAGTTCGTGGACGTGCATGAAGCGGTTCTCGAAGATGTTTTCGGTGATCTGCGAGGTGCCTTCAGATTGAGTGGCGAGGGCCATGTATTGGGCCTGCATGTCGGTGGGGAAGCCGGGGTATTCCTCGGTGGTGATGTCGACGGCTTTGAGATTGCCTTCGCTGCGAACGCGGAGGGAGTCGGGGCCGATGTGGTCGATGCGAGCTCCGGCGTCGGTGAGCCGGGCGATGACTGCGCCGAGGTGGTCTGGGTTGCAGTTGGCGACGCAGAGATCGCCGCCGGTGATGGCGCCGGCGACGAGAAAGGTTCCGGCCTCGATGCGATCGGGGTTGATGCGGTGCTTGGCGCCATGGAGCTTGTCGACTCCCTGGACACGGATGGTGGAGGTGCCTGCGCCCTCGATCTTTGCGCCCATGGCGGTGAGCAGGGCGGCGAGGTCGGTGACCTCGGGCTCGCGGGCGCAGTTCTCGAAGAGGGTCTCGCCTTCGGCGAGGACGGCGGCCATGAGGAGGTCTTCGGTGCCGGTGACGGTGATCTTGTCGAAGACGATGTGTGTGCCCTTGAGGCGTTCGGCGCGGGCCTCGATGTAGCCGTGTTCGTAAGTGATGACCGCGCCCATGCTTTCGAGACCCTTGATGTGCAGGTCGATAGGCCGGCCACCGATGGCGCAGCCTCCGGGCATAGCGACGCGGGCGAGGCCGGTACGGGCAACGAGCGGCCCGAGAACCAGCGACGAGGCGCGCATGGTCTTGACGATCTCGTATTTCGCAGTAGGGTCAGAGAGGACGCGGCACGAGATATTCGTGCGGTGCTGGGCGCGGCCGTAGCCGAGTTCGACCTCTGCGCCCATCGAGGTGAGCAGCTTGCGCTCGGTCTCAATGTCCTGCACCTGGGGGATATTTTCGAGAATGACTTCGCCTTCAGTGAGGATGGCGGCCGCCATGCAGGGCAGGGCTGAGTTTTTTGCGCCGCTAACGCGGATGGTGCCAAGCAGCGGATTGCCGCCGCGGATTACCAGCTTGTCCATGTGAGGGGTGAACGCTCCAATCGAGTCTTAATGATAAATGCAACCAGCACCACCGCTGCGCGGCAATCGAGCCCGTGATTCCACAGGAAGACGCTTATTAGTACACTGGCAGACGCGAGGTTCCTTCCACTTTTTATGAATCGAAACATTTGCTTGAGCGCCATTCTTTCCTGCATCGCCGTTGCAGGGATAACGTTTTCTTCCATTCAACCGGTTTTGGCAGCTGACAAGCCACCATCGCTTGAGGTCAAGACCAAGCTAGGGAAAGTGCAGGGCAAGACCGACGGCACGGTGCGTGCATTCCTGGGTGTTCCGTTTGCGCAGCCCCCGGTGGGGCCGCTGCGCTGGAAGCCTCCGGTGGCGGCGGCGAAGTGGAAGGGCGTGAAGCAGGCGACGGAGTTTGGATCGCACTGCATGCAGCCGGCGATTTACAAGGACATGATCTTCCGGGACCCGGGGATCAGCGAGGACTGTCTGACGCTGAATATCTGGACGCCGGCTGCGAACGCCAAGGCGAAGCTGCCGGTGATGGTGTGGATCTTCGGCGGCGGCTTTACGGCTGGCGGGACGTCGGAGCGAAGGCAGGATGGCACTACCCTGGCGAAGAACGGCGTGATCGTTGTGTCGATGAACTACCGGCTGGGAATCTTCGGGTTCTTCGCGCATCCTGATCTGACGGCGGAATCTCCGAACAAGGCGTCGGGGAATTACGGGTTGATGGACCAGACGGCGGCGCTGCGCTGGGTGAAGGAAAATATTGCGGCGTTTGGGGGCGATCCGGAGAAGGTGACGGTGTTTGGGGAGAGCGCGGGATCGTTCTCGGTGAGCTCACAGATGGCAACGCCCCTGGCGAAGGGGTTGTTTATCCGGGCGATCGGGGAGAGTGGCGCGGCGTTTCCGGGACATGGCCTTACCTATAAGCCGCTTGCGCAAGCTGAGGCGCAGGGCGCCGAGTTCGGGAAGACGATGCTGTCGGCGACGACGATCGAACAACTGCGTGCGGTTCCGGCGCAGCAGCTGATGGAAGCGGTGGCGAAGGCGCCGAAGGGAACGAGTTTTCGTCCGGATGTCGATGGATACTTTCTTCCCCAAAGCGTGAGCGAAATCTTTGCGGCGAAGAAGCAGAATAATGTTCCGCTGCTGGCGGGATGGAACCGCGATGAGGGCGGGATCAATGACAAGACGACCGTCGAGAGCTTCAAGGCGGACGCGGAGAAGCAGTTTGGTGCGCAGTCGGAGGAGTTTCTGAAGGTCTACGCGGCGACGACGGATGCCGAGGCGGTGCGGGCGGCGGCGGACTTTGCGGCCGACACGTTTATCGCCTTCACCACGTGGGAGTGGCTGGAGGCGGCGGTGACCGATGGGACGCAGCCGGTGTACCGGTATAAGTTCGACCTAGTGTCGCCACCGGATGAGTTTCATCCGGCAGGGAATGTGTCTTATCACTCGTCGGAGATTCCGTATGTCTTTGGCGCGCTCAACCTGTTGACCGGCTATGCATGGCGTCCGGAAGACTACAAGACCAGCGAGATGATGCAGAAGTACTGGAGTAACTTCGCCAAGACGGGCGACCCGAACGGCGAGGGGCTGGCGAAATGGCCGGCGTACAAGGGCGATTCCGGATGGCAGGTGATGCATTTGAGCCCGGATCCGGCGGCAAAGGAAGACGATCACCGGGCGCGGTACCTATTTCTTAGCGGCCAGTGGGGTAAATGAGGGGATAGACCTCTCGGATTTTCTGGTTGCGGCTGAAATGGAGGACTGGCGTGCGGTCAGATGTCTTCCCATGGGACGATTGAGTCGCCGTTTTCGTCGAATATTCGCCTAAAGCCCCCACCCCCCTCAGATTTTCCGGTTAAATCTCTGTTTTCTTCGGGTTGCGGCGTTTGATACCGGCTAAATTCCTGATTCGACTGGAGGCGTATCTCCGCACGCTCCGCCTCCTGCCGCTTGCGTTCTTCTTCGGCTTTTCGCTGCCTCCTGACTTCTCTCATCAGGAGGTCGGCCATGCTCGGCTCGCCTGCGGGGCCGGAGGTGGCGTTCCTGGGAGCCATCTCCTCGCCGTCTTCGATGGTGATTTTGGAGACGGCATCGGTGGAGACGATCAGGTCGGCGTTCTTCGCATTGGAGGAGGCGGTCTGGAGGATGTAGCTGTAGATGCTCGCGTCTTTGCTGGTGATGCGGCGGGCGGCGAAGGCCATGCCGACGGCGGAGAGGGCGTGCTGGATGGCGCCGCGGTCTTCGAGGTTGGCGAAGACCTGCTCGAGGGAGTTGGGCGGCTGGGTGGCGCGCTCCTTGATGCGGGAGTGGAAGTAGCAGTAGGGCTTGCCCTTCAGGGCAGGTGAACCGCATTTTCCGCCTGAGGTCTTGATGTGGCGGCATTCGAGGATCATGTTTTCCCCTTAGAAGAGTGGCAGAAACAGGAAAAGGCGGCTTTCGCCGCCCTGAGTTAGCTAATTTATTAGGTCCCTATATTCAGGATATCAAGTTGACCCCATTCACCATGCCAAGTTTTGGGATTTTTTATTGTGATGATTCGGCGCGGGTTAGGGGTGAGATTGGGGTGTGAGGGGGCTTGACAGGGGTTTTCTATGCTCCGAGGTTTAGGGGTGGGAGCGAGTTGACGATCTTGACGGTTTCGAGTGACACGGTGATGACCTGGCCGATGAGACGGAGGATGTAGCGTTCGTCGTCTTCACGATTGGGGTCGTTGACGATGCCGGAGCGTTTGTCGGTTGTGACGCGGTATTGGTCGATGACCCAGTCAAGGGCGGAGCGGTTGCCGAGCCGATAGTCGAAGGTCTCAGGTGGTATGCCGCGCAGGGTGAGGGCTTGAGACGCTTGCCTATTGGTAGGGTCCGAGATAGCGGTCTCCATTGAAGTGGATTAGATGGGAGGGGGCATCCGCGATCCACACTTCTGTTTCCCATGCGATCTCAGCAATGTAGCGGGCCATCAATTTTCGAGACGGAAATGCGGTAACGAACACGAGCCCCACTCTTGCACTTGAAAACAAACTGACAAGTTCAGAGTGGCGTTTGGCGCTGACGGGGCCGTGACTGGTGACGGACTCGACCAGGAGCAGCCAGTTGCGATCCGCGTCAAAGAGAAGTACGTCGGGCATCTTTCCGTGGGAGTCCAGAACGATGCCAAGTTTCGATAACGTCGGCTCATCGTAGTAGCCCCACTTGTCACCAGTATCCCCTGCATACAACAGCACGCCATTCGGGACGAACCTGGATCCGAAGTCTTCAATGATCGCTTTGATGAGTTCACTGTGAAGGCCCGGACTTAGATTGACTACCTGGCCCGAGTTTAGCCGCACTGCGACCTGGGTCATCATGCGCGCCTGGGAGTATTTCTGGATGAGAGTATCCCGGGTCGATAGGTATTCCTTCAGGTTCTGGGCCCAAGTCTTTGTCCCAAACTTGCGAATCAGATCGATCGCTTCCGGTTCGATCTGATAGACGGCGTGGGGGCTGTTTACCGGTCTGCCGGGATCGTCAGGATTGTAAAGAGCCAGTCCAGCATCGACAAATTGATGCATCGTTTGCCGACGAAATGTCTCGCGGGTGTTCGGGGCATATTTCTTGCCGTACTCCGTCAGTGCAAATTCCATGATCGGCGTGATGCCAATTAGCGGGGCCTCAGCCTGGTCGATGGACTTGCCGCGACCGAGATTTAGCAGTGCAAGAAGACAGAGGGCAGAGCGCTCGTTTTTCTGCTCGGAGGGAAATCCGAGATCGGAGAGAATCTTCAGCGCCCGTGAAATGTTTCTTGCCATCATCACGCTATCTTGCGAATTTCCCGGTCAATCTCGTCCTGAGTTGTCACGATTTTGGCTTTCGACCATCGACCGAGAGTGGAGAGGCTGTCACGGCTCGGGTATTTCATTGCCCGAAGGTCTGTAGCGTTTACCTGCGTGTGACCGTTGAACCGGCGGAAATGGACATCGACGGCCGTAGAGTTGAGGAAGGCTGTCAGACCTCGCGAAAGGTCTTCATCGAGGCCATGTTTACCTCGATGGAAGACATTCAGATGATTTTCAAATCCAAGTTGGGAGAAGTTAAAATCACTCGGCGACACTGTGTGTGCGACGATCCGGCGGCTTTCTTCTTTCGAGGAAAATCGGCGGACGACGGTGTAAAAACCGCTTGGGTATAGCCACTTTCTAGTCTCGCTATCGACCATCAAAGCATTTGGCTTTTTGTGGTCGATGTTCGGCCATACGACTTGTTGTTGAACGAAATGTCCGGGATAAATGAGTGGCACGCTGCCCAATACCGGCTCTGCTCGTAAGTGCTGACGGACTCGAAAGTCCACTATTGGGCCGGTGGATACTTGAATATCGATTTCCGAAAGCGAATGGGAGATCGCGGGGGAGCGCTCGATCTCGGATTTTCCCGCGGTGGTTGGTACGTGAATGAATCGCTCGGCATCGCCAGGCTGCACCACCGCCTCAAAGGGAGTCTTGTAGTCCGAAATATCCGACAGCGTGTCGTCGCTTGATGTAGAGATCGTGATGTCACCCTGTTCCGCGTTTTTCGCGAGCAGGAGGATTACATTTTCTTGTAAGACGGCGTCGTCTTTGAACGCGCTATTTCTCGATTCGAAGAGATGAATATGACGTATCGCTGTCTCTTTCAGGAGCAGTTCTCGAAATGGCTTGTAATAGGGGCCGTTGCAAAAGCTGCGGGGGATGATCGCGACAATTTCGCCGTGGTTTTCCATCAATTGAATCACCAGGCCGAGAAATCCGGAATAGAGGTTCACGGTTTCTATTCCAGATTTCCGTAGGAGGCGCCGATGTCTTGAGTCGCTCCCGATCTTCTTGTAAGGCGGATTCAAGATCGCATGGGTAAAGCGCATGTTATCGCGTCCATAGCCGAGGAGCGAGAGCGTGGCCTCTTCTATGAAATCGCCACCAATGAGACGAAAGGTATAGTTGCCCCGCTGCCAATGTGCGTCGATGGTGTCTGAAAGTCGCTCGCGAAGGCGGTCGTCGAGTTCAAAGGCAGTAACCGCCACGGCGTCGAAGGCGAGTTCACCATTCTGAGTGCGCTCAATGAAAGCGCCCGTGAGGGCACCTAACCCAGCACCGGGATCGAGTAGTCGGCAAGAGGCAAAATGACTTTGGGTGAAAAGCGAAGCCATAAATCGCGCGATGGAATAGGGAGTCAAGAACTGGCCGAGCGCAGACTTATGGTCTCTGGTCGTTGCTCCAGCTACGGCCAGCCGATCAGTATCGAGATGTTCAAATGTGTGGGACAAGGCCGTCTGGTTCACATCGCCCTCATGTCCGAGTGTAGCGGATCGAATTCGTCGACCTTAGAGTTTTTGTCAAGGCGATGATCGTTGCTCTCAAGCGGTATACGTCGTTCCCGATAGAGAACGTCGCGATCGGGGGACTGGAAGAGGGTGTTGGTGAGCGGATAGCCTTTGGCGACTTTGGCCTTGATCTCGTTGGCGAGATCGTCGGCGGAGTCTTTGGCCTCCCAGAGGCCGTGGACGAGGGTGAGGGAGTCGACGAGTGCTCCGTCGGCGCGGAGGGGTTGTTTGTTCGTGCCTTTGAACTGGTATTCCTCAACGAGGTGCCAGTCGTAGGGGCTGGCGCAACGTTTGAGGAGGTCGGCGAAGGCGGAGCGGGTGTTTCCCTCGGTAGTGTGGCCGTGCTTTTGGAAGGTGGCCAGCGCTTCGTAATAGGCCTTGACGGGTTTGTGGCTGGCCTTGAGGTTGAACATAAGTGGGCTGGAGACAACATAGCATTGGTGACAACTGAATGGGAGTGGCGGGGCTGGACTTGGGCGCCCTCCGCGCGGCTGAAGCCGCTTTCTCGTAGAGTTCTGGTGGCACGGCTGAAGCCGTGCCCCTTCAAGGAGCCCGGGCCTAACGGCCTCTGGGTTGGATTGTTTTTCGCGGGGCTAAAAGCCCCGCGCTTCCACCGGAGTCGGACTACCGTGCGACCTTTCCCATGTCCCAAAGGAATTACGGTTCGGCGTCGATAGTCCCAAATCCGAGTTGCACGCTCGTATCAGATACTTGATCCTCTAATACTTGATCTTGTGGCCTGCGAGATGGACCTATGAAAACCGCTCAAATCTCCGGAGGAGTCGTGCATGATCTTCCGGCTGATCTGCGAAAGGCGCTCGCGTCGGACGCGAAGGCATTGGCGGCCTGGGAAGACATAACGCCGCTCGCGCGCAACGAGTGGATCTGCTGGACCATCTCCGTCAAGAAAGAGGAGACAAGGCGGCAGCATGTCGAAAGGGTTTGCTCGCAGCTCAAAGAAGGGATGCGGCGGCCTTGCTGCTGGCCGGGTTGTCCGCATCGATGAGGTGCGGGTTTGAGCAAACCGCAGATCCTTGGCTTCGCTGCACTCTGTTTCGCTTCTCTCCGGATGACATTCGTTTTAAGGGCTGAGGCTGGTGGTCGTGCGATCTTCGCTAACCGCAGATCCCTCGACTACGCTCGGGATGACAAGGTGATTTATTTATGGAGCGACTCCGGCATCGACAAGTTCGACGTCATCGACGAAGGCGGTGGGCTGCACGTCGGCGGTCATGGTGGTGAGGCGGAAGCGGATGATGAGAGCGGTGGCTCCGTCGGGGGCGCGATAGGGTTTGGGCACGAGCTGATAGGTCGAGGAGGCGTTGGTGAGCTGCTTCCAGTCCGGAGTGTCGGTCTTGTCGTCGAGCGGAGCGAGATATCTCTGCGCGGCGGGGATGGAGGGGCCGACCCATTCGAGCTGGACGAGCAGGCCGGCGTAGCCTCTGCCCGGGCCGGGATTTTTCTGCTCGGCCTGGGTCTTTTCGGAGCGGTAGTTGAAGCGGAAGTTATAGGAGTGTCCGGCGGTGACGGGGACGCGCTGCTCGACGACGGCCTGGCCTCCGCCAGCGCCGTTGTTGGCCGAGGTGGTGAAGGCGTGGTAATCGGGCGAGGCGATCGTGGCGGCGGGGAAGGCTACGGGCGTGGTCTGGGCCATCTTGAGCGACTGCGATCCGCTGTGCGGCGACTCGGGGCCGACGTTGGCTACGGCGCCTCCGCTCGAAGTTGACTTGAACCAGCCCTGATCGGAGGTTGCGGCCAGAGGGGCTTCAAAGCCCGCGTTCCTGATGAGGTTGTTGCCCAACGGAAACTGCACGTTTCTCCACTCGCTGGGCTGCAGGGTCGCTTCGGTGGTGAGGTCGGCGACCATGCTCGTCTGCCTGTTGTAGTAGTAGAGGCGCAGGGCGCGGCTGTTGCCGTTGGCGTCAGCGAAGATCACGCCGACATCGCCCTGCAGGACGACTCCGAGGGCGTTGGGGTCGATGTTGAGATCTTTGAGCGGTATCGCGGCCTCGACGGTGTAGGAGTTTCCGCTGGGGACGATGGCGATCTTCGCGGAAGGAAGCTGCTTGATTTCGTCGATGCGGGCGGCCATGAGCTGGACGGCCTGCTTGGTTCCGGGGACGTCGGGGCGGTAGAGCACGGCGGTGGGCTTGCCCTGATACATGGAGATGAGCAGGCGTTCGTCGCCGGGCGTGGGACTGTGCTGGGCGGCGCTGGCGGAATCGGTAGCGAGCATGAGGTCAACGCAATCGCCGGAGATAAAGAGGGTCTGCCAGTTATCACCCTTGTTGGAGAAGGGGCGATCTTTCGAGACCTGATAGGCGAGATAGAGGTTGTTAGCGTCGCGGGCGAGGGCGACCTGCGCAGAGCGGTTCTTGCCGCCTTGCAGGGCGGCGCCGTAGTGCATATTCCAATCGTTGAGGTTGCCATCGATGGCGGGGGGTTGCGCGGCCCAGGTGACGTTGAGGACGGGCATGGGCGGCGGCTTCACGACGGGCACGGAGCGGAAGGCCACGGCTTTGGCGGAATCCTGCGGCGAGTAGGTGAAGGGCTGCTCGAAGCGGCCACCGTTGTTGAGGCCATCGATCCTCAGGATGTGAAAGGCGTCGATGCCTCCATTGATGATGTAAGGGGCGCCGTGCGGATCCTGATAGTAGGCTTTGTAGGATTCGAGATAAGTCGCGCCGGGGCCGCTCTGGGACGAGCCGAGGAGAGCGTCGACATACAAGCCATCGTCGGTAAATAGATACGGAAGGGCGTTGGCGTGCCAGAGCCAGCCGCCAAGGACGTTGCCGATTCCGGGCACCTGAAATTCCTGGATGACGCTTTGCGCGAGGATGTCTTTGGGACCCTGGCCGGCGCCGGCGGGCGGCGGCTTGGGCATGGCCAGCGACCAGAGCGACTTGCCGTCGCGGTCGAAGCATTCAATCGCGTTGGGGCCTTTGTCCCACTCGTAGTCATAGGTGACGACGACTTTGCCGTCGGTCGTGCCGAAGAGTCCCATGATGGGGGTATCGCTGTCGCGGACGACGATCGGTTTGGAGTCGTGAATGTCGTAGACCGGCGCGCCTTGGGGCGTCCAGCCTTTCACATCCATGCGGAAGATGTAGGTCTTTTTCGCGAAGAGGCCGGACCAATAGATAGACCAGTCGTTGCCGATGCCGAATCCCCAATAGGCACGGGCGATCGGCTGGGCGCCAGGTGCGAAGGCAGCGTTGCCGGCAAGGGCCTTGAGCCATGCCATTTCTCCGGGCTGGACGAGGCCATCGCCATTGCTGTCAGTCCAGGTGTAGTTATCGCCTGCATGCCCGGCGAAGAATGGCGGATAGACGTTCTGTATGAGGCGAAAGCCGAGATCGCTGTCCCACATAGTGAGGCCGGTGCCGTCACCGTTGTCGCCGAACTTGAGAGACCCGATGGCAGCGACGGGTACAAGCTCATCTCCCTTGCGTTTGTGAATGACGAGGCCCTGGGGAGAGAGAACGGTCCGGTATTCGTCGCCGTTGTGGAAGAGGATCTTCTGGCCGGGATCGTCGGGGGCAGCGCCATTCAAGGCGAAGGGCTGGTTGACGTCCATGCGGCGCTCAAGGATTGCCCTGGGGGTCCAGGTCTTGGCGGCGAGGTCGATCTTGAAGCGGGCGCCCATGCCGCTGGCGTCGGTGGGATCTTTGGGATCGAGGATCGATCCGGGGCCAGCGTAGGGAGCAGGACCGAGATACTCCTTTACCAGAGTGCCGGAGTCCGGGTTCCAGACGCTGATGCGGCGGGGGCTGGAGTCGTCTTCGGCGACCCAGAGGTTTCCATCGCCGCCGACGGCGATGCCGGTGGGGACGAGCATGCCGTTGGGCATCCAGGGGCCGACCCAGGGGCGGCCGCCCTCCTTGCCGATGGCGTGGAGGGGCGCGCCGGCGGAGGAGAATGCTTTTACCTGGAATGAACTGCCCCAGTCGCTGACGAAGATGCGACCCTTTGCGTCTTCGGTGACGCAGCGGGGCGCCACGAGGCCGGTACCGATGACGGTCTGGATTTGTTTATTGGCGGGGTTGATGCGGACGATGCGGGTATCGCTGACGGCGAGAATCCCGCGGCCGGCCTCGGCGTAGAGTCCGGCGGGGGCGGGGACGGGAATCTGGTCGAGCCTGGCCGCAGTGTCGGCATCGAGGACGAGCAGCTGATTGTCGTCGTGCATCGCGATGTAGACGCGCTTATTGGCGACGGCGAGGCCGATGGCGTTGGTGGTTTCGCCAACGTCGATGTCGTCGTAGCGGGGCTGGCCGTTGTAGACCTGGGGTGAGAATTTCTTTTCGGTGCGGAGGTCCCAGAGGCCGATGGTCTTGCCGGTGAAGGGCCAGGTCGCCACCTGTTTGGTGGGATCGTTTACCGAGAACTTTGCGGCGTGGCCGGTGCGCTTGTCGAGGCAGAGAAGGATGGCGCGACCGATGGCGTTTTTGCCGCCGGGCTGATAGCGATGGGTAGCGTCAGTGAGTTGAGGGCCGGAGAAGAGGGCATAGACATAATCGCCGTCGACGGCGAGCGAGACAGTGACGGGAAAGAACTGCTCGGTGACGCCCCATTGCTTCTGGCCTTTTTCATCGACGGCCATAATTGCGGAGCCTTTTTCCGAGCCGGTCGCGGCGAGGAAGACCCATTTGCCATCGGTGGCCGCGGCCTGGGCGACGCGCTCGTCGCTGAGCCAGTCGCCTTTGCCGTCCATGGTCGGCCAAGGGGGATTGCCGGGATTGCCAAACGACATGACGTAATTTGTCGTGAGCGGGGGGTGGTAAATCCCCCTCAACATGTAGGAGCCGGCGGGGATGGGTTTTCCCCACTGGTCGAGGCCGTCCCACGATTCGGTGATCTTTCCCGCGGTGCGGGACTCGCCGCTGATCACGGTGCGCAAGAGCTTGCCTTGCGAATCATAGATGCCCAGGGTGACCTCGCCGTCTTTGGGCAGCGTGTAGGAGATCGAGGGGGCATTCGGTTGCGGCTTACTTGCCGGCTGCTGGGCGTTGAGCGAGGAGGACGGAAGCACGGGCACGAGGCCGCAGGAGATGAGAATCACAGCGACGCGCGATTTCATGAAGCGCATTCATGATCTCCTTGGGGCGGGTAGACGAGTCCCGCGAACAGACACCCGATTATAACGAAGGGGATGCAGGCGACCTGGAGACTGGTGGCTTGCGGATTAGGGAGACTCAAGTGCGGCGATAAAACTCTCAGCAGAGAAGACCGGGCCGCGCGTCGGGAAGAATCGCTGGAGGAGGCAATCGTGAAGCGCTGAGTCGAGGTCAGCGCAGCAATCGCCGATGACCGCAACACGATAATCGGCGTCAGAGGCCTCGGTGAGAGTGGAAAGGACGACGCCGCTGGTCGCAATGCCCATAAGAACCAACGTATCGATGTCATTGGCGCGAAGGAGAATAGCGAGGTCGGTTCCGGCGAAGGCACTAATTCGGCGCTTGGTGATGACGATTTCATCGCCTCGCGGTGAGATGGCATCCGGGAACGCTCCGAGCGGTTCGCGGAAGAGTTTCTGATGTTGCTCTGAAGATTTAACGGCACCAAAGAGCGCATTCCGGGAGCTGATCTCGGGGAGTCCGGGCCGAAAACCTACCTGGATGTGGATGACGGTCATGCCGGCGGCACGAGCATGACTGAGAACACTTGCGACGCGGAGCAGAAAAACGTCTTTGGCGTCGCGAGTATAGATGGAGACGATGCCGGCCTGGCAATCCATGCTCAAGACGGCGGTGCGGGCCGGATCCATCGTGAACGCGTCAGCCATATTACCCCCCTCAACACAGAGGCCTGCGAGTCAGAATTGTAGTTGGATTCAATCCAACGAAAAAGAGCAACTCGCCGCGCCCATTCAGTCGCGGAGATTCTCGCCTAAGCGAGTGGTTTGCTCTGGAAGGTCTGAGGAGAGGAGGGATCGCTGGCCTGGACGATCGCGAAACGGATCGTGCTGGCGCAATGAAAGCAGGGCGCCTGCTGGATGACGGCGAGAGCTTCGCCGATGGGCTGAGGGAAGGTGCGGAGGCACTCGGGGCAGGAGATCATAATGTGTGCGGCGGCGGAAGCGGGTTCGGTGGAGGCAATCCAGATGGGCGCGGGGGGCTGATCCGCGCGAACGGGAGATGTTCCGGAGATCGATTGCATGGCATTAAGGAGGGAGCCGAAGTTGGCGCCCTTTTCATAGAAGGCGTCCGCGGGCACGCCGGGCTGGACGCCGTCGCCGGAAAAGTAACCGCTCATGGCGATGACCTGAATCGCGGGGAAACGGCGGCGGACGACGGAAAGCAATTCGAAGCCCGACATGCCGGGCATATTGAGATCGGAGAGGATGACATCGGGGACTTCCTGGCGAATCTCGGATAGGGCGGAGAAGCCATCTTCTGCGGAGCGGACGTTATGTCCCAACCCGGCAAAAATCTGAGTGAGTGAGGTGCGAGTGGATGGCTCATCGTCAACAATCAGCAAATTAGTGTTTGAACGGGGCATCTCGATCTTCTCCCGGAGCATCTCCGGTTAAACCGCGAGACAAGTATTCCATCGGGCCAGGAGTGTTTCTGGCTAATTTTGCTCATCCCTGCCTACATTTTTTGTTTGCGATCGAGACGGAGGAGGTCCGACTTCGACGTTTTCTTAGGATCACTGTCGGGGAGCTGATCGTGCAGAATTATGTTGAGCAGCGACTTGTGGACGCGGATGCGGCCGTTGTATTCGATGAAGCCGAGCTTGCGGAAGCGATTCATGAAGAAGCTGACGCGGGAGCGGGTGGTGCCGATCATCTCCGCCAAGGTCTCCTGGGTGATCTGCGGGATGAGGGTCTCCTGCTCCCCCGGCTTGCCGAATTCGGCCATGAGCAGAAGAATCCGCGCGAGCCGTTTTTCGCTGGAGTTGAAGAGCTGATCGACGAGGTCTTCCTGGGTCTTAATCCCGCGGATGAGCAGAAACTTGAGGAAGAGATCGGAGAAGGCATGCTCCTCGTGGAGGACGCGAATCATCGCCTCGCGCTCGATCATCAGCGCAACACATCCGGTGATGGCGGTGGCGGTGGCCATGCGCGGTCCTATCACCCCAGCCAGCGACTCCTCACCGACAAAGTCTCCCGCGGTGAGAAGGGAGAGGGTAGCTTCTTTGCCGTTTTTCGAAACGACGGTGAGTTTTGCGCGGCCGGATTGGAGATAAAAGACAGAGTCGGCGGGACTTCCCTGGGTAAAGAAGTGGTGCTTGGCCTTGATCTGCACAATTCTCCGCCCCAAACCCGCCTGAGACAGGAAGGCCGACGGGTCAAATGCGATCTTACCGATCTCGTTCATCGCTACGACCTTGCCGGGTGCATTGTCGCCACAAACGGTCCAAGAAAAAGGGCGGGCCGCATTTCAAAGGCGGTCAGAGAGGGGTAGTCCAAGATCTCCGAGTTGTCGACGGAGAACTCTATGGCGAGCCAGGTTTTGGGTGGACACAATGTCGGGTAACCGACCCACCTACCCCGAAAATACCACTTGGCGGCGCGGCAATGTGTTCAATATTGCTCACCCGGGCAAGAATTCGTCGAGCAGGCTGCCGTTCTGAAAAAGGGGGCGCCGAAGCGCCCCAATCGCGGATACGGTGCGATCCGGACGAGAATCCTCCCATCCGGCACACTGTCCGATAGCAGGAATATCGGACTTATTCGGGGAACGTCCGGTCAATAGTGCTCAGTTACGGGATATATTTTGGTGAAATTGGATTTTTCGCCGCAGATGGCATGCTCTTTGGGGACTCGATGCTTATTCGCGAGGCATAACAGACCCTAGTTCATGGGTAGGGAGTTTCGATTCAGAGAGGCGGGCCTGCGGCGGAGACAAATGTGGGCGCTCTCCAGTTCTTCGAGTTGCTCGCCGTGGTGGACAGGGTCCAGGGTTGCGAAGCAATGCAGGCAAACCGATTGCGCAGAGCCGTCGTCATTCAGGCGCCGCGAAAAATCCCTAGAAAACACATAGTAGCGTGAGGCCATGGCATCTCCAGCTCAACGTCCCGAAAAAAACGGGGCGCAGGACGCCCCCAGTGTGCGGAGTTACGGTGCGGCTTTTACGGTCGGTAGTTATCGCACCGGCTCAGCTTGAGAGATACCGAATGCGCTTCAAGCTGTCTGAGCAAAATTGCACATGGAACCATTTTGCAGGCGCACAGGTGTTGCCTTTGCAGTTACGGGGACGCGGATGGCCGGCCGTTCAAGCGGCTGAAGAAAATCAGCTTACTCGACGAGGTTACAGTTTTTGGCGGTACTTATTTGGCGCGGCATGGGTATAATCGGAAGCCGTTGACAAAAACAATCCATCGCCAGATTGACGTCACGAGGAGGCCAAGTTGGCCAAAGTGAGTCCACTCTACCCGCTTCTGCAGCGGGGCATCGTAATTGCGTTAATTATCGCGCTTGGCGCGGGGGAGATTCCCGCGCAGGCCGCCGAGGTGCTGGCTGCGCCGCAAGAGGCCACTCAGGCGGCAGCGCCGCCCGCGCCGCCTGACATGTCTCCCGCTAATCTCGACCATTTAATGGCCCCGATCGCGCTGTATCCGGATGCGCTGCTGATGCAGGTGCTGGCCGGCGCTGTGAATAGCCAGGAGATCCTCGACGCAGGGAACTGGCTGCTGGAGAACAAGGGGCTACAAGGCACGCAGATCGACGATGCGGCGAAGAAGCTTGGCTTCAGCGCGGCGACGACGGCCTTGCTGCACTTCCCCGAAGTGGTCGACCAGATGTGCACCAACATTGACTGGACGGCACAGGTGGGGGGGGCTTTTGCCGCCGACCAGAAGGCGGTGTTGGCTTCGATCCAGAGGCTGCGCGCGCAGGCGGTGCAATACGGCAACCTGAAGACGACGCCGCAGCAGACGGTGCAGACGCAGACCGACAACGGACAGCAGGTGGTGGTCATCCAGCCGGCGAATCCGCAGATTGTGTATGTGCCGCAATACAATCCGCAGACGGTGTATGTGCAGTCGTCGGGGCCAAGCACGGGCGATGTGGTGGCGGCCTCGGTGATTTCCTTCGGGGTGGGGATGGCGGTGGGCGCCATCTTTGCGAACAACAACAATTATTGTTATCCGCGCTGGGGGTATGGGGGAGTTTATTATGGCGGCCGACCGTTCTATCCGCCGCCGTACCGGCCGATCTACGGGCCGGCGTTTCGTCCGGCGTATGGGTACCGGCCGCCGGCGAATTATCCCTATCACCGGGTAAACCACTACAACAGTAACTACTACAACAACTACCGTCCCGGGGGAAACAACTACCGCGGGGGCGGCAACAGCTATCGCGGTGGAAACAACACGGTCAACATCAACACCGGAAACAAGAACAACATTGGGAACGGGAACAACAACAATCGTCCCGGCAATGGAAACGGCTATAACAAGCCGGGGAATGGAAACAACGCGGGGAACAATCGCCCTGGCGGTAACAACCCGGGTGGGGGCTATAACAAGCCAGGCACGGGTAACAATGCGGGGAACAATCGTCCGGGAGCGGGCGGGGGCAACAACGCGGGGAACAATCGCCCGGGGAACGGCGCAGGCAACGGACGTCCGACGAATGCGAATGTGAATCGCCCGGCCCCGGACCGCGGATACACGAAGCCGGCGGGGGCGCCCAAACGCGTCCAGCTGCGGGGAACCAGACCCGTCCTGGCGCAGGCGGAAATCAAGCCCGACCAGGCGGGGGTGGAGCGCAGGCGCGACCGGCGCCGCAAGCTCGACCGGCTCCGCAGGCCAAATCGACCGGGGCGTTCTCAGGCGGAGGCCAGTCGGGCCGTTCCGCTAACGCGGCGAGCGCTCGTGGCGCGGGCAGCGCAGCAGGGAGGAAGAGATGAGAAGACAAAACTTGCTGCAGAAAGGCTTTTTCGCGACGACCCTGGCAGTTGGATTTGCGATGCTGACACCTTCGTTGAGCATGGCCCAGGCGGCGCCCGGACAAAAGACGTTTCCAACAGCATCGGCGGCCGCGGCGGCTCTGGTGGCGGCGTGCAAGGCGGGCGACGATGCCGAGCTTCTGCTGATTCTGGGGCCGGCGGGCAAAGACTTGATTTCGTCGGGCGACGCGGTTGCCGACAAGGAATCGCAACAGCGTTTCGCCAAGAACTACGCGATCAAACACCGGCTCACCGCGGAAGCGCAGGGATTTGATACGCTGATCGTGGGCGCCGACGATTGGCCAATGCCGATTCCCATCGTTCGCGATGGGGACAAGTGGTACTTCGATTCGGCGCGCGGGCACGACGAGATCATCGACCGCCGCATTGGCGCGAACGAGCTGGGCGCGATCGCGGTGTGCGAAGGCTACGTGGAAGCGCAGGCCATGTATGCTGCCAAGGGCCACGACGGTCTGCCGGCCGGACTGTATGCGCAGCGGCTGGTGAGCACCGAAGGCAAGCATGACGGCCTTTACTGGAAGCCGGGTCCGGGCGAACCGGAGAGTCCGATGGGGCCGGCGGTCGCAGCGGCCGCGGGCGAGGGCTACACCGGGGCGGCAGACCCTTATCACGGCTACTACTACCGGCTGCTGAAGGAGCAGGGGCCAGACGCCGAGGGTGGGGCGAAGAGCTACCTCGTCAACGGGCAGCTTTCGGGGGGATTTGCGCTGCTGGCTTATCCGGCCAACTACGGCAATACGGGCATTATGACGTTCATCGTGGACAAGAACGGGGTGGTGTTGCAGAAGGACCTGGGCGACGACACTGCCAATCTTGCGAAGCAGATCACGGCTTACAATCCGACGCCGGATTGGGTCGCGGCCGACGACACGAACTAGCGAGCGGTTGCGCGGAGAGGCATTGCTTCATTGCGATGCCTCCGGCTTCCGATGCATAGGGGACCAGAAACTCTTTCGCCCAGCGGCTGAAGCTGCATCCATTCGCGTATCCGACGACACGGCCTCTACAGAGGAGCAGCTTGCGAGTGCGATGCGGTATAGCGAGTTTCAGCGGCTGGTGCCGGTCAACGTGCGCCTCGACCCCAAAATTGTTGAGTGGCTCAAGTCAAAGAGCGAAGCGTACCCGCTGCGTATTAACGATATTTTGATGAACGTGATGGAGGCGGAGCTGGAAGCTGGGTCTCGCCAGTAAGAGCCCAAGGCTAGAGCCTTCGTCGAGGGAGGCTGTTTCGGCGGCCTGAAGTCCGCCGCTTCCACCGAGTTCCTGATCCCACTCAAGCCAACAGAAGGCTCGGAGGGGCCAGCCAGCCCTCCATAACCCACATCTCTTCGAGACGTGGGACACACGCGGCCGTTGCATCACTTGTTTGCTGTTTTGGCTGGAGCGCTTGTTCCAGTCGCCGCAGCAGTGGCACCCGACGCTGCATTGCTAAACGTTACTCCGCCAACGATCTGCTGGCGCAGGTGGAAGTCTCCAGTCGTGACCTGCGAGTTTACGTCGGGGAAGGTTATAACGTAGGTTCCCGAGTCGCCCGGCTGGACCAGCAATCGGGGCTGCTGGGTTCCGTACTTGTCGAGAAAATGAGCGCTGTCGGCATGGTGGGGGACGTGCGCATCGTCGACCAGCTGAATCCCGGCCATCTCGCTGCCGGCCACAAGCGTAGCCTCATTTCCCTGGTTCGCAAACGTGAAGGTACATATCGCACTGTTGCCGTTGTGAACGCAGCCTGTGGACCGGTAGACGCGGGTCTGCCAGGCAAGCGTGCCTGATCCTACGGAGCCGGAGCCAGTCGCCTTTGATACCGTGGCCGGAGGTGTGGCCGCGCTGGCGCCAGTCGCCGCGGGATTGGCAGCGGAGGTTGCAGCTCCAGGTATAGTTTTGCCCGCAGTATTGGCAGCAGGCACAGTGCCTGCTGGGGTGGACTTAGCTGCAGCCCTGGCTTGCGCGGCTGCAGCGCGCTTTTGCGCGGCCTGTTGCGCCGCGGCCTGGTGTGCCTCCCTGGCGGCCTCAGCCTTTTGCTGGGCAGGTGTGAGCGGGATTGGGGCCGTAGTCTGCGCCGTCGCGGTGACCAGGCTGGCCAGCGCGATCAAGATCAACGAGACGAGGTGAAGCAGGCGTACCCGCCACAATTTTGAGTGAGTCATTTACCTCTCCCTGGGGAAGAATGGCGGAGGCCGCGAAAGCCGTCGGACGCCGTTCATTTGCGGGTTTCGCGAGCAGATTTGCCAACAGTCGCGCTCATCATAGTTTGCTGATCGAGGAAGGACAAGAGATTTATTGAGCAAGACAAGAAATCGATTCAACGGGAACGTACGTCAACCTGATCACGTCCTCGCCGATTCGATCGCTGGCGACGAGGCGGAGCGGCGGCCGGGGGCCGGTGAAGAAGGGCTTTCCGCGACCGAGCACGACGGGGTGAAGGTAGAGCCGATACTCATCGATGAGACCGAGGTTGGTCAGGGTTCCGGCCAGGTCTGGGCCGGCAACGTCGATCTCGCCTGCGTGCTGAGCCTTCAGCTCGCGTATCACCGTGTCGATGTCACTTTTGGCGAGTGTGGCGTTGGGGCCGACTGACTTCAATGTACGGGAGACGACCCACTTGGGCTTGCTTCGCCATGCGGTAGCGAAGTCGTGTTCCTCCGCGGTCCAGTCAGGAAGGTCTTCGTCCCAGTAGCGCATGATCTCGTAGATGCGGCGGCCGTAGACGATGCCTGCCAGATCGCGCACCTGCTCGATGAAGTGACGAAAGAGCGCAACGCTTGGCTTAAATGCCGTATGTTCGACGTAGCCATCGAGAGACTGGTTCAATGCGTAGACGAGCTTTGCCATTGGTGAGGGCTCCGGCGGACGTTTTAAGAATAGCGTGAGGTCGATTGTAATTTTGCCGTTTATGGCATACGATTTGTATATACGATGTGAGATACGATTGGGACGAAGACAAGGACCGGTCGTATCAGCGAAAGCACGGCGTCTCCTTCATGCTGGCGACGCTGGCGTTCGAGGACGAACACTACATTCTGAGGCGCGACCGCGTCGACGAAGACGGTGAGCAGCGCTGGCACGCGATTGGCGCGGTTCGCCTGGAGCCACAGGAGGAATTGCTCTTGCTGGTCGTACATGTCTATAGGGAGGACCACGATGGCGAAGAAATCATCCGTATCATCTCGGCTAGAAGAGCTGGTAACGAGGACGTCCGAAGATATCAAGAACAGGAAGTGGACTGAAGAGGAACTCCGGGTGATGCGTTACCACGCCGCGAAGCAGAGGGCGGGAGACGACTCGGACATTGACTATAGCGACATTCCCAAGTTGACGCCGGAGCAGTTGTCGCAGTTTGTGCGGTTTCGCGATCGTCCGCGGAAGGTGGCGGTGAGCGTGCGTCTGGATGCGAAGGTGATTGAGTGGTTGAAGTCGAAGGGGGAGGGGCATCTGACGCGGATCAACGATATTCTGCTGAATCTGATGGAAGCGGAGATGGCGGCGGGCCCGCGCTAGCCGTTTCGGAGGAACATTGTCGAGCGCAGGTGGCAAAGACTAGCATGGAATCTGAAAGATGCAATTCGAATGGGACGATCAGAAAGCTTCACGGAATTGGCGTAAGCACGGCGTCTCTTTCGAGGTCGCGACAGAGGTCTTTGAAGATGAGCGCTACCTGCTCGAGTTAGATCAAGTCGATGAGAACGGAGAGTAGCGCTGGAAGGCAATCGGAGGCTTGTTCACCCGGTCGGGAGCAGCGACGGTCCTGGTCGTAGTTCACGTGTACAGGGAGATAGATGATGGAGAGGGAATTATCAGAATCATCTCAGCCCGAGAGGCTGATCCGAGTGAGCGCAGACGATATCAAGCGCAGGAAGCGGACTGAGGAAGAAGAGCTGGCGCTGGAACGGATCGCCGCGAGACAGGCCGCCGGCGATGACTCCGGTATCTACTACAGCGATATTCCCCCCTCGACCGAGGAGCAGCTTGCGAGTGCGATGCGGTTTCGCGACTTTCAGCGGCTGGTGCCGGTCAACGTGCGCCTCGACCCGAAAGTCGTCGAGTGGCTCAAGTCAAAGAGCGAAGCGTACCCGATGCGTATTAACGATATCTTGATGGATGTTATGGAAGCGGAGCTGGCGGCGGGGTCACGCTAGTCAGATCCCGGGGCTAAAGCCCTCGTCGGGTGAGGCTGTTTCGGCGGCCTGAAGGGCGCCGCTTCCACCGGGAGTCGGACTTTCGTCCGACTTATCCCACATCCCAGCGGCACGGATGTGGACGAGTTGCATTGGTTCCACTCAAGCGAACGGAAGGCTTGAATGGGGCACCTGTCGAGAGAAAGAGATCGCGGCACTGGAAGAGAGACCCATGTCCCCAACTGCAGGGACATGGGGCACCCGCATCGGTTAGGAATTTCAGATCTGGGCCAGCCAGCCGGCGAAGAAGTGAGTAGAATATTGTCGAGTTAGGGAGAAAAATGGATTGGGCTGGATGTGAACTCGTCGAATGCGTTCCTGGCAAGGTGGGTGGGCGGCCGGTGATCAAAGGCACACGCATTGAGCCTGATTTTCTGCTGGTCGAAGCCGAGCTTGGCCGCTCCCCTGAGCAGACGCATGAGGAGTTTCCGACCCTATCGGTGAGCGTGATTCGGGCCATTCAGGCCTTTGCGGAAACTCATGCGCGGTCGGTTGCTTGAAGGTGCTGCTGGATGAGAATCTGCCGCATTCGTTACGTCTGTATCTCGGTTCGCATGAGGTGCAGACGGCGGCCTATGCGGGATTCGCTGGACTGAGCAACGGACGGTTGCTCGATGCAGCGGAAGAAGCTGGATTCGATGTCCTGGTTACGGGAGACCGGACGCTCCACTACGAGCAAAATCTGACAAGCCGCACAATTGCGATTGTGTCTCTCTCGACGATCAACTGGCCGATTCTGGAACCACATGTCGCCGAGATTACGAGAGCTGTGGATTCGGCCTCTTTCGGTTCTTTCACTGCCGTCGATTGTGGGACGTTTCGGCGCTGATGACGGTGAAACTTAGAGTTAAGTACATCCGATAGTCCCAGGTCTCAAAAGCGAGACCTGGGCCAGCCAGCCCCTAATGCAGAACAGCCGATGAACACACTCCGACCCACTTAACGTTCGTTGCGTGTCTCGTAAATGTAAGTTTTGGGAGACGACCAACCCTGTGAAAACCGTGCCTGCACCGTCCCGTTTCGTTGTCCCGGCAGTTCCTCGCGTCGAAACTTAAACTTCAATACCAGCCGATCGGTTGCTCGTTCAGGTTGATGTGGACTTGTTTGCTTTCCAGGTATTCGTCGACTCCGTGGAGGCCGAGTTCGCGGCCAAAGCCGGATTGTTTGTAGCCTCCCCAGGGGGCTTCGACGTAGGTGGGTTGCATGTGGTTGACCCAGATGATTCCGGCGCGGATGGCTTTGACCATGCGCATGGCCTTATAGATATCGCGGGACCAGACGGCGGCGGCTAGTCCGAATGGGGTGTCGTTGGCGATCTTGAGCGCGTCTTTTTCGTCTTCGAAGGGGATGACGGTGGCGACGGGGCCGAAGATCTCTTCGCGGGCGATTCTTGCGGAGTTATCGACGTCGTAGAAGATGGTGGGCTCGACGTAGTATCCGTGATCGAGGCCTTTGGGGCGGTTGCCTCCGATGGCGGTCTTGGCTTCGGACTTGCCTAACTCCTGATAACTCCTCACGCGGTCGAATTGTTCCTTACTTACAAGCGGACCCATCTTAGTGTCGCGGTCGAGGGGTGGGCCGAGGACGATCTTTTTAGCCTTCTCGGTCATGGCCTCGACGAACTTGGAGTAGATGGAGCGTTCGACGAGGACGCGGCTGCCGGCGGAGCAGACTTCGCCCTGGTTGATGAAGACTCCGAAGAGCGCGCCGTCGATGGCGGCCTCGAAGTCGGCGTCGGCGAAGAAGATGTTGGGAGACTTGCCGCCTAACTCCAATGTGACGCGCTTGAGCGAGTCGGCGGCGGTGCGCATGATGATTTTGCCGACGGCGGCCGAGCCAGTGAAGGCGATCTTATCAACCTGGGGATGAGACACGAGGCGCGCGCCGGAGGTTTCGCCGTAGCCGGTGACGATGTTGACGACTCCGGGAGGGACGCCGCATTCGCTGAGCCAGCCGGCGAGCTTGAGGGCGGTGAGCGGGGTTTGCTCGGCGGGCTTGAGGACGCAGCAGCAGCCGGCGGCGAGCGCGGGGGCGAGCTTCCAGGCGGCCATGAGGAGGGGGAAGTTCCAGGGGATGATCTGGCCGGCGACGCCGACGGGCTCTTTGAGGGTGAGCGAGAGCGCGTTGTCGGGGACGGGGTTGACGGTGCCGGAGATCTTGGTGGCGAGGCCGCCGTAGTATTCGAAGCAGGTGGCGGCGTCGGCGATGTCGAACTCGGCCTCGATGATGGGCTTGCCGGAGTTGCGCGACTCGAGTTCGGCGAGCATGGGCGCCTCGGCGCGTATTTTTTCGGCAATGCGGAAGAGGATGCGTCCGCGCTCCTGGGCGGTGGTCTGGGGCCAGCCGCCTTCGTCGAAGGCGTAGCGGGCGGCTTCGATGGCTTTGTCTACGTCGGCTACCGAGGCATCGGGGATTTCGGCGATGACTTCTTCGGTGGAGGGATCGTAGACGGGGATGTAGTTGCCGGAGTGGGTGGTCGTGAATTCGCCGTTGATGAAGTTGGATTGTTGGGTGGTGGTGGGCATGTTTAGCTCCTGATCGTTGGAGCCATTTTAGTTCGGTAGGAGGGTTGGTAAAAGCCCGGGCCTAAAGGCCTCTTCTCTTCGTGGCTTCATTCAGTGGGCTAAAGCCCACTGCTTCCACCCGGATTGCTTCGCAATGAAAAGACTGCAGGGCGTTCATCGCAATCCCACTCAAGCCAACGGCTGGGTTGATTGGGGCACCCGGCGAGGGGGCAGCGGGACCGTGGGAGAAACTTGTCGGAGCCATTGCAGCTGACAGATCGCCGGGATCCTTCCTCCCCCTCTCTTCGTTCGGGGTCGTCAGGACGACACCTGCTTAGTCTGATGACACCTTCTTGCTCGCCGGCAGTCTTGGAACCGCAGATCTCTCCACTTCCCCTTCACTGCATTCAGGGTCCGGTCGAGATGACAATTTCAGAATTGGTGTGAGCGCCTAAGAGGCGTCGGCGGTGGTGACTTCGAGCAGTTCTGCTTCGCGTTTCTGGCTTAGCGAGTTTTATGAGACTAGTTCAAACCTGGATAGGCCATAGAGCCAGGCCACGAGCGAGATGACAGAAGCGAGAGTGGTCATCGAGACAGTGGACGCGACCATCATTTCCTCGCAGTGGTACTCTCCCGCAAGGATATAAGCTGTCTTGGCCGTAGGAACCGCGCCGCAGATCACGGCCGCAATGGTGTAGAGGGGATCGAGCTTCAAGGCCACGCACAATCCGTAGACGATCAGAGGCATGATTATGAGCTTGACGGTAGACAGCAGCAAGGCTCGTCCGAGATTTGCGCGCAGCCCATCGATCGACAGTCCCAGCCCAATGGCGAAGAGAGCACAAGGCGTGAGCGCATCGGCCATGATGTTCAGATAGGCAGTGACAGGGCCGGGAACGCGGAGACCGGAGAGCGACCAGAGCATGCCGATCAGGGTGGAGATGACCAGCGGGTTGAGCACGACACGCTTGATCGTGGCCATCGGTGTAGGGCGTGAGCTGTGCGCATCCCGCTGACCGAGCTCGAGCAGAACTACTGCCAGGGGAAACATCACAATGGCCACGAAGACCGTGGCGATCGCTGCGGGCAGCACGGCGCGCTGGCCATAGATCGCCTGCAGAACGGGTAAAGCGACGAAGCCGGTATTGGTCATCGATGCCGCCATGCCGTGCATCGTTCGGCTGGCGAGACCTTGGGACGCACGAAGACTCATGGCGCCGAAGACGAGGAAGAAGCAGAGAAGCGAGCCACCTCCAAAGGCAAGAAGAAAGCGCCAATTGATAAGCGAGCGGCCGGGTTCCTGCGCGATGGTGACGATCAGCAATGCTGGCATTGCGATGTTATAGGCGAAGTGGATGAGGGCGTCGGAGAGCGTTCGCGAGAGATAGCCGGTATAGCCGACGATCCAGCCACTGAGAATTACTGCAAAGACGGGCAGGATAAGGTCAACGATCTGCATAAATGTGGACCTGAGTTATGGCTTATTGATTTCGTTGGTTGGGTAGGTCTTCGCGGCGACTTGGATATTGAAGGAGACGGTATTTGTTGTGAGGGACCTTAAGTTATCCTGCCCGCCGGGGCCAGCGCGATAGCCATCGGGTATTTCTAAGAAAACTGAATATTGCCCGGGTGCGTTGAGATTGTAGAAGGCCGACAAGACAAATTTATTTTCGATCGAGTCACCGGGAGATCCCTTGGGCCATAGCTTAGTAGGGCCAACGTTGAGAGTGGTCGTCAGGCAAGGCAGGCCGGGTTCGCATAAGAATCGGCGATACCAGAGCGTCTTTGGTGGCTCGCCGTTTATGCCTTGAACATGGACGCGATAGTCCGTCGCTTGCCAGTAAATGGGGTGGTCGGTGGTGTTCCAAACTGTCAGGACTACTGTTGGAGACTGGCCCGGCGGGACTTGCTCCTTCTCCATGGCTATGCGCACTTCGATGGAGGCACCAGGCGTAGTGATTGGAGGCGGTTGAGCGACGAGTGAAATGCTTCCTGCGGCGATCACCAAGAAAGCGACCAACCCCAGCAAACATTTTCGAAAGAAGAGCGATTTGGGGATGGTGGTGGGCATGGGTGCTAACTCCTAGGGACTGTTGATTGGGGCACCCGGCCATCGGGGGCAGTGGGACCGTGGGAGAAACTTGTCGCAGCCATTGCAGCTGACAGATCGCCGGGATCCTTCCTCCCCCTCTCTTCGTTCGGGGTCGTCAGGATGACAGGTTATTCTGCGCAGCGCCTTTCATGAGGCGTCGGCGGTGGTAACTTCGAGCAACTCTGCATCGCGGGTGTGGCCGAGGGAGCGGCGGTAGAAGAAGTAGGCGGAGCCGAAGACGATGGCGCATCCGAGGATGAGTTTGAGTTCGTAGATCCAGATGGAGTTGACCTGGCGGGAGGGGATGAAGGCGACGCAGATGCCGAGGCCAGTGGCGGTTAGTCCGGCGATGCAGTTGGCGATGAGGTAGGGCTTGCTGGCTTTAAGTTCGGTCTCGGGGTTGAGGGTGTGTTTGAGCAGTGCGAAGAACATGTAACAGGAGGGGACGAGCTGCATGATGACGGCGAGATCGAGGAGGGTGAGGTAACCTTCTTCGACCCGCGCGCCGACGAAGCTGAAGCCGATGAGCAGGGAAGAGAGCGCGGCGAAGAGGATGAGGCTGATGTAGGGGGTTCCGTACTTGGGGTGGATGCGGCCGACGACCGCGGGCAGGTAGCGGTCGATGCCGGCGACGAAGGGGATGCGCGCGGTTCCGCTGAACCAGGCGGAGGCGGTGCCGAGGATGGAGATGCATTCGAGCACGGCGATCGGGATGACGACGGCGATGAGCCCGCTGCGCGAGGCCATGAGGTTGATGCCTTGGAGGATTCCGGAGAGGATGCCGATTTCTTCGTGGGGCATGGCGACGAGCATGGCGATGGTGGTGCCGAGATAGATGGCGCCGGCGGCGAGGCCTCCCCAGAAGATGGCGAAGGGCAGGTTGCGCTGGGGGTCCTGGATCTCGTCGCCCATGATCGAGGCGAGGTCGAGGCCGATGAGCGAGTAGCAGATGGTGCCGAAGGCTCCGATGAGCCGCCAGTCGGTGACGGGCTGACGCAGTTGCGCGAGATGAAAGGCGCTGCCGTGATGGGTGGCGGTGACGTAGGCGAGATAGCAGATCATTGCGCCGCCGGCGATGGTGCCGGCTCCGCCGAGGTTGTTGATCCACTTGCCGAGAGACAGGCCGCGGATATTCAGCAGCATTAAGAAGAGGATGATGCCGATGGAGACGCTGCCGGTGAATGCGTGGCTGTGTTCGAGCTTTTGGATGTTGGGGCCGCCGACGTAGAGGCCGACTCCGATGCAGGAGAGGATGACGGTGGGCAGATAGAAGACGTTGGAGAGCCAGTAACACCAGCCGGCGAGGAAGCCGTGTTTTTCGCCGAAGCTGCGCTTGGCCCAGAGATAGATGCCGCCTTCGCCGGGCCATTTCTGGGAGAGTTCGGTGACGGCTGCGCCCTGCGGCCAGAAGAAGCAGCTGAGGGCGATGATCCAGAGCCAGATGGTGATCGGGCCGGAAGCAGAGATCGGCGGCACCATGTTGAGGTTGGCTACGGCGACGACGAAGAGCAGGACTAAGTCTTTGCGGCCGAGGACGCGCTTGAGACCGGACTTGTGTCCGCCGATGGGGAGCGTTTTTGCCAAGTGCCTCCGGGTTGCGCGGGGGTTGGTATTGGAGCTGTCTCTATAGACGAATAGTATCGTGGGTCTGGTTGGGGTGAGGGTTAATTGTTGGGGGGTGGGTGGTGATCCCACTCAAGCCAACGGAAGGCTTGAATGGGCACCCAGTGATGTGTCCCTCCGCGGCTAAAGCCGCATTCTTAGTCATGGCTTGATGGCACGGCTGAAGCCGTGCCCCTTCAAGAATTCTTTCTCGATTCGAGCGAACTGCAGATCCTTCGGCTGCGCCTCAGGATGACAACTTTAATTTCGCTCAGCTGTTCTGTTTAGCTGACGGTTTGGAGTTTGG
The DNA here is from genome assembly GCA_963790505.1 of uncultured Acidobacteriaceae bacterium. Lineage (GTDB taxonomy): Bacteria > Acidobacteriota > Terriglobia > Terriglobales > Acidobacteriaceae > Acidisarcina. Next base: position 816,982 of record CAWBOT010000005.1, read on the forward strand.
TTTCGGCTTGCATCTGTTCGATTTTGGGGGCCATTTTTTCGAAGGCGGTGAGGTGTTTGTCGACGTCGGCGAAGGAGTGGGCCATGGAGATGGTCCATTGCTCGTCCCACCAGAAGGGCTGGGCCATGACGCCCTGGTTGATCATGCCGAACCAGTAGAGCTTCCAGAGATCGATGTCGACCTTGAGCCATTCGCGGTAGTTGCGAATTTTCTTGGGATAGAAGAGCAGTGCGCCGTTTGCGCCGGCGCTCTCGACGTAGGCCTCGATCGAGGTCGTCTTGAGAATCTGGTTGTACCCGTCGACGAGGGCGTCGCTGATCTTGCCTACGTGGGCGTAGCCCTCGGGGGTGAGGACTTCGCGGAAGGTGGCGAGTCCGGCGGCCATGACGAGCGGATTGGTGGCGTAGGTTCCGGCGTGGAAGACTTTGTGTTGCGCGATCATATCCATAACCGCTTTGCTGGCGGCGAAGGCGGCGAGGGGGAAGCCTCCGCCGATGGATTTGGCGAGGGTGACGAGGTCGGCCTTGATGCCGAAGTATTCGCAGGCTCCGCCGCGGCCGAGCTTGGCTCCGGTTTTGACTTCGTCGAAGATGAGCAGCGCGCCTTCGCGGGTGCAGATTTCGCGGAGGCCCTCGAGATAGCCTTCTTCCGGCATGCAGACGCCGATGTTCATCATGATTGGCTCGACGATGATGCAGGCGATCTGGCGGGGATTTTCGGCGAAGAGGCGCTCGACGGCAGGCAGATCGTTGAACTGGGCGACCAGGGTGTTTTTGACGGTGTCCATGGGAACGCCGGCGGCGGCGGGTACCTGCGTGGGCTGCTCTGCGGAGCCGGCGAGGTCGAGCTTGGGCTTCATGCTGACGAGGACGGAGTCATGCACACCGTGATAGGCGCCTTCCATCTTGATGATCTTGTCGCGGCCGGTAAATCCGCGAGCGAGGCGGATGGCGTGCATGGTGACCTCCGTCCCGCTTGAGCCGAAGCGCACCTGGTCCATGGGGAAGCGCTGGCAGATTTCGTCGGCGAGGTCGAACTCGAGGGTGTGAGGCATGCCGTACATGGTGCCGGTCTCGAGGCGCTGTTGGACGGCGGCGACGACTGCGGGATGGCAGTGGCCGGCCATCAACGCGCCGAAGCAGAGGTTGAAGTCGATGTATTCGTTGCCGTCGAGGTCGTGGATGTGGGTGCCCTTGGCGTCCTTGATGTAGAGCGGCCAGGGTTCGTAGCTGCGGAAGTTCGAGGCGACGCCGAGGGGCATGCGCGGCTGGGCTTTTTTCAGCGCTTCGCGCGATGAGGGTGTGCGGGATTCATAGGTAGCAAGTTCTTTTTCTAAGAGGGTGTGCATAGGCTTCTTCCTTTTGGTCTGGTTGCGATTGCAGGGATGCATCCGGTGTGTTGCGGCCGGGGCGTTGCAAATGCGGAACTAGAGGGAGAAGCACAAGCGGCATTCGCTGCGGGCATAGCGTGTGAACCAGCGCTGGCGGCAAAAGATGCCGGCTACGCCCTGGGCGACGGGTTCGCTGCGCCAACTGCGCGAGGTGATGACGAAGGAGCGGCAGAGCGAGTCGTTCCCGGAGTGGGGAAGATGGTAATCGAGGCTACAACAACCGTCGCTTGCTGGGCTTTTCACGGTTGCATCCTCCACAAAACTGCGGCGAACGCCAAGATTTGAAAAAATTGCTTGTTGCTGACGAGAAAGCCGGAGGTTGCGACTGAAATAAGACCGCAATGTGAGGTGCAGCATCCGGTTAATTCCACTAAAGTAGCGGTTTTATGCAGTAAAGTCAATGGTTTTGCGGGGTTGTACCGCGCGGATTCCGCAGCAGAGAAGGGCGCATCAGTGCTTTCTTCCGGTGACAACCTCTTTCGTGGCTTCGCGGCTTTCTATATGCTGGCACCAAGCTCACTGAATCGGATTCGCATTTGAATCTTCCTCGGAAGGTTGCGCATTGAAGTTAGTCTCCCCGGAAATGAATCGCCGTGAGTTTCTTCGTTTAGGGTCGGCCGCTGCAGCGAGCCTGCCATTCTCTCGTTATGCGCTTGCGAAGCCGACGCATTCCTGCGTTGTGGTGGGGGCTGGACTCGCGGGGCTGACGGCGGCCTACCGGCTGAACAAAGCAGGATGGAAGGTCACGGTCGTTGAAGCTCGCGACCGGCCGGGTGGACGCGTTTGGTCGTATCGATTCCCGGAGGCTCCGGAGCTGGTTTGCGAGATGGGCGGGGAGTGGATCGGCAAGGACCAGCGTCACATTCTCGGTCTGTGCAAGGAACTGAACGTTCAGCTCGAGCCTCATGCCTTTCGGCTGTGGCTGCTGATTGCCGGGCAGGTGAAGAAGCCGGGGGAGTGGCAGTTCTCTGAGGCGTCGCGGGTGGCGTTCAAGAAGTTTGCCGAGGCTTACAAACATTACGGCCTCGAAGACTACAAGCGGCTTGACGGCTACGACTGGTATGCGTGGCTGCGGAAGATCGGGTTTACCGCGGAAGACTTGCGTATTCGCGAGATCATCGACAGCACTGACATTGGCGAGTCGATGCGGGCGGCGTCAGCCTTGACCGAAGGCAGCTACTACGCGGGCGCGGATTATATGAATCCCGATGATACGGATGAGATGGACTTTCATGTTCTCGGTGGGAATACGAAACTGGTCGAGGCAATTGCTGCGAAGCTGCCTGCGGGGGCGGTGCATCTGAATTCGCCGGTGGTGAGCGTCGTTCAACGGTCGGGGATGGTAACGGTCTCTACCGCAAAGGAAGTATTCACGGCCGATGCGTGTGTCTTTGCCGCGCCTTCGTCGGTGATTCCGTCGATTCAATTCGATCCGCCGCTTGTCGCAGCGAAGGCGCGCGCCGCCGAGGAGCTTGAGTATTGCCGCATCATCAAGACGCAGGTGCTGTGCAGCGAACGATTCTGGCCGGCGGAGAATTTTGCCCTCATGAGCGATGAAACGTCGCATGAATATTTCCATACCACGCAAGGGCAGCCGGGGACGAAGGGCATTCTGTGTTCGTATGCGGTCGGGGACAAAGCCGACGTGCTCGCCTCGCAGACCGAGGCGCGACGGCAGCAGATTGTCACCGAAGATCTGCTGTATGTCTCGCCGCTGGCAGAGAAAGCGGTGATGGCGACCCATGCGAAGGCCTGGCAGTTTGACCCGTGGGTTCATGGCGCGTATGCAATCTACCATCCGGGACAGTGGTTCACGCTCCGGCCTCTGCTGCATCAGCCGCACGGGAAGGTGCTCTTCGCCGGCGAGCATCTCTCCGAAGATTCGCAGGGGTTCATGGATGGCGCGATTGATACGGGCAATGTTGCCGCGAAGGCCCTCCTGAGTTGAGACCAGGCTCAGCAATGATGCCGTCGCCGTCACACTTGACGCATCGAGATCCTTCGCTGCGGTCGCCACGGCGACCTGCGCTCAGGATGACAATCTTTGGGATGGAAGAGTAGCTGACCGATGACTTATAGCGATAAAGAGTTGGGGATGGGACGGAAGATCACCCGGCGGGATTTTATGAACGGCGTGGCGATGAGTATCGGCGCGACCGCAATTCCTCAGGCCATGCATGGGCAGGCCAACGAGACAGAGGCGCAGAACGTTCCTGGCTACTATCCACCGGCGACGACGGGGATGCGCGGCACGCATGAAGGTTCCTACACGGTGGCCCATGCGGTACGGGATGGAAGTTTCTGGGACCACGCCGGTGCGGCCGAGTCCACTGGAGAGAGCTACGATCTGGTGGTGGTGGGATGCGGCATCAGCGGGCTCGCAGCGGCGCGCTTCTATCGGCAGGCAGCGGGGCCGGGTGCACGGGTGCTGATCCTCGATCCGCTGGACGATTTCGGCGGCCATGCCAAGCGGAATGAGTTCAGTGTGAACGGGACGAAGATGCTCGGCTTTGGCGGAACCTATGCGATCGAGAGCCCTGAGCCGTACAGCCCGGTGGCCAAGGGAGTTATCCAGGAGCTGGGCATCGATGTCGAGAGCTTCAGCCACGTCGCCGACAAGAAGCTGTTTTCATCGCTTGGACTCGAGCCGAAGATATTCTTCGACAAAGAAAGCTTTGGCAGCGACAAGCTGGTGGTGAACCCAGCGCCGATATGGGGCGGGAAGGTAGCGACGGGCGGCGATAATGAGACGTGGAAGCGATTTGCCGCCGAAGCGCCGCTGAACGATCAGGCCAAGTCGGACTATCTTCGATTGAATAAGTCTGCTATCGATCTTATGCCCGGCCTATCTTCCGACCAGAAGAAAGCTAAACTGGCGCGGATGAGTTACGCGGCTTACCTGACGGAGTTATTCAAGGTGGATCCGCAGATAGTTATGGTGATGCAAGCCTATCCGCAGCCACTCTATGGGATTGGCATCGACGCGGTGGCCGCCCAGGATGCGTGGGGACTTGGCCTGCCGGGCTTCAATGGACTCAAACTAGCGCCCGGAGCGGGGCCGGGCATGAACCGGGACGCGATCCCGAACGAAGAGGCGGAGAAATATTTCTTCCATTTTCCCGACGGCAACGCCTCGATCGCGCGCTTATTGGTGCGGGGCCTGGTTCCGGAGGCTGTGCCGGGCAGCAACGCACAGGATGTTGTGACGGCGAAGATGAGTTACGACCGTCTCGACCGCGCATCGAACAAAGTGAGGATTCGACTGAGCAGCACCGTCGTGGAGGTGAAGCATGTGGGCGACATCGCGACCGCCAAGGAGGTCGAGGTCACCTATTCGCAGCAGGGCAGGCTGAAGACGGTGCGTGCGGCACACTGCGTGCTGGCTTGCTGGCACACGATGATTCCTTACATTAGCTCAGAGCTGCCCGATGCTCAGGTGGCCGCTCTGCGGTCGGCGGAGAAGGTGCCGATCGTTTACACCAACGTGGCGCTGCGCAACTGGCAGGCGTTTGTGAAGCTGAAGGCAGGTTCGACTTACGCGCCGGGGAGCTACTTTACGAATGTGAACCTCGATCAGCGGGTGAGCATTGGCGACTACCACGCAACTACAAAGCCAGATGAGCCGATCGTGCTGACGATGCATCGTTTCCCTTGCAAGCCGGGGTTGCCGGCGAGAAGCCAGCATCGCGCAGGGCGCGCGCAACTCTACAGCACACCGTTTGACGTTTTTGAGCGGAACATCCGCGAGCAACTGGCGCGAAGCCTGGGCAGCGGCGGTTTCGACCCCGCAAATGACATCGCCGCCATTACCGTGAACCGTTGGCCGCACGGTTATGCGTATGAATACAACTCGCTGTGGGACCCGTTCTGGCTGGATGGCGGACCGCAGCCTTGCGTTGCGGCGCGCCAGCCGTTTGGCCGTGTTGCGATTGCCAACGCCGACGCCGATGCATATGCGTACACGGACTGCGCCATCGACCAGGCGTATCGAGCGGTCTCAGAGTTGAAGGTGAGTCAGAAGAGCTAGTTTCAATTTCGTCGGGGAAAGAGGCGGGTATGTCAGTCATCGAGCCAACGGTACCGGACGCTCTTCATCCCGCCCCAGGAGACGACGATGCCGGCGTAGAAATCGGCCGATCGGCGGTGCGCAAGGCGAGCTGGCGGCTGGTTCCGCTCATTGCGCTTGGCTACGGCACGGCCTATATGGATCGGGTCAACATCAGCTTTGCCTCGCTGCAGATGAATCGCGATCTGCACTTCAGCGCGACGGTGTATGGATTTGGCGCGGGACTGTTCTTCCTGAGCTATGCGGCCTGCGAGGTGCCGTCGAATCTGTTGCTAGTGCGGTTTGGGGCACGGCGCTGGCTGGCGCGGATCATGTTGACGTGGGGAGTGCTGGCGATTTCCATGATGTTTGTGAAGACCGCGCCGCAATTCTATGCGGTGCGGTTTCTGCTGGGCGTGGCCGAGGCAGGCTTCTTTCCGGGTGTTCTCTACTACCTGATGCAGTGGTTCCCGCCAGAGACGCGAGCTCGGGCGGTGAGCGGGTTTTATGTCTCGCTGCCGCTCAGTTCGGTGGTGATGGGCAGCGTGGCCGGCGCTCTGCTGAACCTGCAGGGGCGTCTGGGGCTGGCGGGCTGGCAGTGGCTCTTTCTGGTGGAGGGCATGCCCGCCATTCTCCTGAGCATTGTCTTCCTGTTGTTTCTGGCAGACACTCCGGCCGACGCCAAATGGCTCAGCCCCGAGGAGCAAACGTGGCTTCTTGACCGGATTCGAATCGATGCGGCCTCCGGCGGTCATAGTCACGACGTGACCCGGGCGCTACTCGATCCGCGAGTTTTGCAGATGGGGCTGGTCTTTCTGTGCATGCTGGGCGCGGGCTATGCGTATACATTTTCGGCGCCGGCGATCCTGCAGAAGCTGACGGGCTTTGACGCCACGCGAGTTGGCTTTCTGATCGCGGGCATGGGCATTCTTGCGGCATTTGGGATGGTGCTGAATGCGCTGCACTCCGATCGCAGCGTAGAGCGATATTGGCACGTGATCGTTCCATTCCTGATTATCGCGGGGGGCTATGGGGTTGGCGGGGCTGCGCGGCACCCTTGGTTGGCGGTACCGGCGCTCGTTGTTTCGGTGATGAGCTTTAGCTCTCTGCTCGGGCCTTTACTTGCCATACCTCCTACCTTTCTTAAGGGCAAATCGATGGCGGCCGGCATTGCGGCAATGAATACGATCGGCATGGTCGGGGGTTTCCTCGGGCCCTACTGGATGGGCCTTGCGAAAGACTTTACGGGCGACTACCAACACGGACTCTTGACCCTCACTATCCCGAGTTTGATGGCAGCCGGAATTATGCTGCACATGCGAAGAAATGCGATGCGGGTCGAAGGCTTGCCGAAATAAGGGCCTTACTTGCCCAGTAAGCCACCCAGTGCGTTACCCAGCGGATTGGCCTGGGTTGGCTGTGACTTCTTGCTGCCGGCACCTTGAATTGCATTGAGGGCCCCGCTGGTGGCAAGGCCGGTTACGTCGGGTGTGAAGACCGGGTTGCTGGTGGTTCCGCTGATAGCGACGGGGATGCCGTTCTTCAACGCGCCTCCGGCGAAACTCCCTATGCCTCCCGTAGAACCGCCGCCACCGCCTGGAATCATGCCCATCAGCTGGCCGGCGATTCCGGCGGTTGAAGAAGCACTGGAGCTTGTGCCGCCGGTGACGCTGCCGAGGGCGGTCAGCTTCAGCACCATCTGATAATTCAGGGCACCGGCGGCGCTGACGGTTCCGTTACCGGTCGCGGAGCCGAGAGCCGGCATCACCAGCGCCACGTTGTCGGTGCGAATGTCTCCGTCGGCGACGCGAATGTTCATTCTGAGAGACCGGATGGCGGTCGCGGAGCCAGTGCGGGAGCCACCACCGGTGAATGCGGTGAGGGCTGAGAGCCTGGAGCCCAAATCGAAGCCGCTTAGCTGAGTGTTATCGATAGCCACGGGACCGGTGACGACCGGATTGGCCGTGGAGCCGGTGATGGCGAGCGTGGTAGTGAGTGTTCCTCCCTGAAGACGCGAACCGGGGGGCAGGTGGACCCCGAGAGCAGGAACGAAAGCCTGCAACTCGTCGATGGAAGCCGACTGCGTGGCCAGTCTCAGGTTGATCGCAGTGGCGGGCCCACTCCTCTGGTAGGTCCCGGCGATGCCGATGGGAGTTTTGCCGACGTTGACGGTCGTGTTCTGGATTGTTCCGGAAAGCGCTGCGAGATTGTCACTCAAGGTGAAGCTGGCGTCGACGGGCATGGATGACGGCGCACCATTTTTCGCCAGCCGGATTCCATCGACATGAGCGGCGCCGCTGGCGTTGAGCGCTTCTCCGTTCGAGGTCGCTTTTGCTTCAAGGTTGGCGATGCCGCCGATGCCGGCATCGGGCGCAAGCAGCCCGCTCGCTGCCAAGTCGATGTGCTTCATGGAGACCTGGGCATCGAAGGGCGTTGCCGAGGAGTTCTGTTGATTCAGGGGGCCGGCATGGCCGGTGGCATTGACGCTTCCCCCTGCGGGGAGTTGGGCAGTAAGCGTAAAAGGCGCGGAGGTGCCGGCGGAGAAGTTGGTGAGACTGGCATTGAGCTGCTGATAGGCAAAGCCTGCGGGCTGTTTGCCGGGCTGGGCGAAGGCGATGGCGCCGTTCTTCACCTCGAGCTTGTCGAGAGAGAAGTTATTGAGCATCGTGTTGGAGGAAGCCTGCGCAGGTGATGGTTTCGCCGGTGTGTTGCCGCTGCTGAGGGTGATACGGGGCGAGTCCACGACCAGGTTGGTGACGTGCAACAGGCTCCCGTTCCAGAGCGCATTAGCGACGACGGAGTCGATGCTGCCGCTGACTCCGGCGGCCGCATCGACGAAGCCTGCGGCGAGCGGATCGAGGTGCTTGAGTTCCAGGTGCGCCGAGAAAGGAGTCAGCGAGGCATCCCGCTGGTTGATGGGGCCAGCATTCCCGGCAATGGAGACGCTGCCGCCTGCTGGAAGGGTAGCGGAGGCAGTGTAGGGGAACTGCTTTTCAAAGGAGAAGTTCTTCACATCGAGATTGAGCTTGTCGTAGACGCGGTCGGGAAGGGGTGGAGTTCCTGCCGAGGGAATGCTTCCGATGAGTAGCTGACCGTTGTCGACGCTCACATGGCCAACGGTGAGACCAGGGATCATGTCGCCTGTCTCTTTCTGTTTGCCGGGGGTCTTGGTGGAGGAGTTGCCGATGCTGGAATAATTCCAGCCGCCATTGCCGGTGCGGAGGAGCCTGATTTTTGGAGAAGTGAGCGTAAAGCCCTGGATGTGGAGCTGTTTGCTGAAGAGGAGGGGGAGAACCTCGACGCCGATCTTGACTGATTCTGCCTGCAGGAAGGGCTGGTTGCTGAAGGCGGGGTCGTCTGCTATCGCGGTGTTCTCGGCAATCAGGCTGCCAGACCAGACGGAGAAGGTCAGTTTCCCCATTGTGACCTGGCGGCCGAGAGAGTTTGACAGGGTGGTCTGGATTCGGCTGCGGAAGCTGTCGGCGTTCAGGAACAGGGGGACGCAGGCTATCACCAGCAAAACAAAGGCAATCACTGAGCCGGCGGCGATGAGGATATAGCGGTTTCGGATAGTCATAGCGATGCTCCCGTAGTATGAGCCTTTTGGATGCCCGGTGCACGACGTTAGTTGCGAGCCGTGGAGCCGCCGACCGATCGGGCCGCACAGATAGAAGATTCGGGCGCAGGCTTACTCCTGTGGCAAAACCACATAAGTTGTGGAATACTGATGTGGCAATCGCACAGGAGAGCCAAGAATGGCAGAATCCAAACTCGATCTTTTGCAGGGCACGCTGGACCTGATGGTCCTGCAGACGCTGGCCACGATGGGCGCGCTGCATGGTTATGGCATTGCGAGACGCATTGAACAGGTGAGTGGAGACGAGGTGCTGCTCAACCAGGGCACGATTTATGCGTCGCTGGTGCGCCTGCAGCAGCGGGGATGGATCGCCGCGAAATGGGGTACCTCAGAAAACAATCGGAAGGCCAAGTTTTATTCGCTAACGAGGAGCGGCCGCAAGCAGCTGGCGGAGGACGCCGCCTATTGGGGGCGGCTTTCGGGAGTGATGGGGCGAGTATTGGCGATGTCGACGAAAGGACCAGAGTAATGGGTGCTCTTCGGCGAGCAATCGGTCGCATTCGGGCGTTCTTTCACAAGCAGGCGCATGACTCAGAGCTGGAAGCGGAGGTCGCCGCTCACCTTGATCTGGCGATTGAAGAGAACATCGCACGGGGCATGTCGCTCGGGGAAGCGAAGCGGCAGGCGCTGCTCCGCTTTGGCGGCGTGCAGCAGGCGAGGGAACATCAGCGCGAGACCCGTGGGCTGCCATGGCTGGACATTCTTGGGCAGGACCTGCGCTTCACCTTGCGCACCCTGCGGCGCGACCGTGCCTTCGCGATCGTCGCGGTGCTGATACTCGCGCTGGGAATTGGCGCGAACATCGTGGTCTTCAGCGTGGTGAATACGATCCTGTTGCGACCGCTGCCGTTCCCGAATCCTCAGGAGCTGGTGCGGATCACGGCAGCGCATCCGACCTGCGGAGAATCGTGCAGGACTTACTCCTCCGACGCCAGTGAGGAGTATCGGGAGCGAAACAAGTCGTTTCAAGATGTCACTGGTTATTTCGCGTTTACCGGTCCGGACAACTTCAAGCTGATGGGACAGGGCGCGCCGAAGCCGGTCACGGGGTTGCTGGTGATGAGCAATTTCTTCCAGACACTCGGGGTGCAGCCTTCGCTTGGACGCCTATTCCTTCCTGAAGAGGCGGCGCAGCACGCGCGGCCGGTCGTGTTGCTGACCCATGCTTTTTGGAGGAGGCAGTTCGGCGGCGACTCGAACATCATTGGGAAGGCGGTGGACTTCGACAGCACCCAGGTGACGGTGGTGGGGGTTCTGCCCGAGAGTTTCGACTTCGGGTCGGTCTTTTCTCCGGGGGAGAAAGTCGACGTTTTTGTTCCGTACGTCATGAAGGACTTCGAGCAGGACGGCAACGATCTTGCGCTGGTGGGTCGTCTTAAGCCTGGAGTCACGTTGGGTGAGGCGCAGGCCGAGGCGGATAGCCTCTTTCCCAAGCTCGATCTGGATCTGACGCATCCGGAATATCACGCCGAGTATACGGCGAGTTTGTTCACGCTGAAGGATTATGTCAGCGGCAGCCTGCGGCGGTCGCTGATTGTCTTGTGGTCCGCGGTTGGAGTGATCCTGCTCATCGTCTGTGTGAACCTCTCAAACCTGTTGCTGGCACGGGCGGCCGCGCGCAGCAAGGAGTTCGCGATGCGGAGCGCGCTCGGCGCAGGACGTGGGCGGCTGGTCCGCCAACTGCTGACGGAGAGCCTGGTGCTTTCAGGCGTTGGGGCGGTGCTGGGGCTGGGCATCGCATTTGCTACGGTGACCTGGCTCGCTCATCAGGGATCGATCGCACTACCGCTGCTGAGCAGTATTCGCATCGATGGGACTGCGCTAGGCTGGACGGTGTTGATCGCGTTTGCAGCTGCGCTGTTTTTCGGGATTGCTCCGGGGCTCAGGATCTCCTCCGGCAATCTGCAGGAGGTGCTGAAGGATTCCGGCCATGGAACGAGTGCAGGGAGAAAGCATGACCGGATGCGATCGGTGCTGGTGATTTCGGAGGTGGCTCTGGCGTGCGTGCTGCTGGTGGGCGCAGGACTTTTGCTGCGCAGCTTCCTGAAGGTGATGGACGTCGATCTTGGGTTCCAGCCAAGCCAGGCTTCGGCGATCAGCGTGGACTATCCCGGCGGTGACGGTGCAAAGCGATGGGGGACCTGGCAAGAGGTCATCGGGCGGGTAGAAGCGATTCCCGGCGTTGATACAGTCGGGATCACCGATAACCTACCGCTCAGCAGGAATCGAAGCTGGGGTATCGACGTCAAGGGTAAGGACTACCCCAAGGGTTATCTTCAGGGCACCTTCGTCTACATCGTTTCGCCGAGGTATCTGAAGGCGATCGGGATGCGGCTGGTTGCAGGGCGTGACATCGCCTGGAGCGACGGTCCCAAGGACGAGAAGGTGGTCATCATCAATCAGACGGTCGCCAACAAGCTCTGGCCCGGAGAAGACCCGGTTGGGCGGATGGCGCAAGTAGGTGCGGACGATGTCCGGGTGATCGGCGTGGTGGCTGACGTTCACGAAAGCAGCGCGGAGAGCGCGGCAGGATGGCAGATGTATCTGCCGGCGAGCCAGCAGGGGCCGGAAGGGGCGGAGCTGGTCGTTCGCTCCAAGCTGCCACCGCAGACGCTTGCGCCGGCGGTGATGGCTACGCTGCGCTCGATCAATCCCGGCCAACCGGCGACCGAGTTCAAGCCGATCCAGGGGCTGGTCGATCATGCCGTCTCGCCGAGGCGATTCTTTGTGATGCTGGTCGGCGTCTTTGCGGGTCTTGGGCTGCTCTTAGCGTCGCTGGGCATCTACGGCGTGATCTCGTATTCGGTGACGCAACGTACCCAGGAGATTGGAATCCGCATGGCGCTGGGCGCAACACAGGGACGCGTCCAGCTGGGAATCATCGGCAGAACGCTTGGCCTCGCGGCGACAGGGATTGCGGTGGGAGCGCTCGCGTCGTTGGCCGTGTCAGGGCTGATCGCGTCTCTGCTCTTCGGGACGGCGCCGACCGATCCGGTGACCTTTGCAGTCATCGCATTCCTGCTGGGGGCGGTGGCGATTCTTGCGGGGTATATTCCGGCGCGAAGGGCTTCGCGGATCGATCCGATGGTCGCGCTGCGCAACAACTAGCCAGAGACGCTCGTGCTCCGGTTACCATCTTTGAATGTTCTGGCGCTCATGCGTGCTCTGGCTTTGCCTAGCGGGAACCATACCCGCGCAGGGTCAGGACAAGATCTGTGGAGCAGATGCGCAAAGTACGATCTCCACCGACCGGCCGCAGGTGACGAGCTCCAGCATCGTTGTGCCATGCGGATCTTTGCAGTTCGAGAACGGGTTTCAGGAGACGAGCGCGGGCGGCCAGAACGCTTACGATCTTCCCGAGACAGCGGTGCGGTTTGGTATTGCCCGCAGGACGGAGCTTCGATTTGGGGTTCCGGACTACTACTGGAATTTTGGAACCTCTTCTGGCGCGGCGAGCGGCTTCGGCGACCTTAGCGCGGGATTCAAACAACAGCTGGGGCCGACGAAGGGGAAGGTCGATGTGTCGATCGTGTCTTCGGTGAGTTTTCCAACTGGGGCGAACGCGATCTCGAGTCATGGCTATGACCCGACGATTCAGCTTCCGTGGTCGCGGGGGCTCTCGAAGAACTGGACGATCGCGGGAATGTTTTCGGTGAGTTGGCCGACCCAGCCTTCGCCGAGTCAAATTGCGCCGACTCAAAGCACGCAGCGAAACCGGACCGGGCAAGGCAGCGTGTATTTCGATCGCCAGCTGACGACGCCGTGGGACGCATGGGTTGAATATTCCGGGTCGTTTCCGCAGCGCGGCGGTCCACAGAACCTCATCGATTTCGGAACCTCGTACAAGATCTCTCCGCACCAGCAACTCGATTTTCATGCGGGCTTTGGGCTTTCTTCGTCGGCGCCCGACCACTTGATTGGCGTGGGCTACTCGGTTCGCTTCCAGGTGATGCGGGCTAGGTGAACGCGGAAGGCGGTTCGGATATTCTGGAGCGGGAAACCTTGGACAGCCTCGATCAGGGCGCGATGGGCCTGCAGTGCGCCGATTTCAACTTTGGCGGTAGCGCGTTGAGCTTCACGGTTCCGATTGTTCACGGGTCATGGAAGGGAATCGTGAAGGGAGACGGGCCATCGCTCTCCGGCACATGGGACCAGGGAAGCCCGATGCCGCTCGAATTTAGCCGCGACAACTTCGTTGCTGCGGCTAAGCCTTCGCCGGTTGACGGCATCTGGCTGGGAAGTCTGGCGGAAGGCGAGGACTCGCTGCGGATTCAAATTACATTGAAAAGCGATCGTGAGGGGAAAGAGGTCTGCTCTCTCGACAGCCTTGACCAAAACGCAATGGGAATCCAGTGCGCGAATGCTTTGCTCAAGGGAAGCGACTTCTCGTTTGAGGCGCCTTAGGTGAAAGGTCGCTGGGGCGGCAAGCTTTCAGCCGATGGGGACGCGTTGGACGGCACATGGACACAGGGGGAACCACGAACTTTGAATTTCGTAAGGCAGGCGACTGCGCTGGCGCTCCAACCGGTCGCGCCGCTGACCTACGATCCGGCGATGGCCTCCGTTTCGGCGGCCGATCTTGAGGCGGTGATGGCAAAGGACCTCGAAACGGCGCTAAAGAGCGGCGAGCTTGCGCCTGAGACAGGGGCCGGAGTATCGATTGCCGTCATCGATTCCAGCGGGCGCGCTGTTTTCGCTTTCGGCACGGCAAAAACCGATTCGATTTTTGAGATTGGATCCATCAGCAAGATATTTACCGGATTGATCCTGGCGCAGTTGATTGAGCAGGGCAAGGTGAAGCTCGACGAGCCGGTCCGCGAGCTACTGCCGCCGGGCACGGTGGCGAAGCCAAGCGGCACGGAGATTACGCTGCTCGATCTGGTGACACAGCACTCGGGACTGCCGCGGATGCCGGACAATTTCAATCCGAAAGATAATGCGAATCCCTATGCGGACTACGACGCAGTCAAACTGTATGCCTTCATGGCGAAGCAGGGAGTTTCGAAGCCTGCCGACGCGGCCTACCTATACAGCAATCTCGGCTTTGGGCTGCTGGGACAGGCGCTGGCCGACCGCGCCGGTGTTTCGTATCCCAACTTGCTCAAGGTGGAGGTAACGGAGCCACTGGGGTTGAAGGACACGGTGATCCACCTCTCGCCAGAGCAGCAGCGGCGGTTTATCCCTGGGCACGATGCGAAGCATCGTCCGGCGCACGCCTGGGACCTGGTCGCGTTGGCCGGAGCTGGGGCAATCCGGTCGACGGCCGGCGATATGCTCGCGTACGTCGAGGCCAATCTTCATCCGGAGAGCGTTAAGGCCACAGGCGCCGACGGGAAAACGTTGGCGGCGGCGCTGGCAACTTCTCATGAGCTGCGCGCCGATGCCTTTGATGGCCAACGGATTGCCTTTGCCTGGCACTATGAGCCGGAGACGGAGAATTATTGGCACAATGGCGCGACCGGAGGGTACAGCTCCTATGCCTTCTTTAACCCGAAGGCAGGCTATGCCGCAGTCGTTCTGCTGAACACCTCAATCGGCCAGGGCGGTAGTTTCGCCGACAGGCTGGGAAGGCACATCGCGCAGCGGCTGGCGGGGAAACCCGCGATTTCGCTCGCCCCGTGAGGGATGCGCGGGCCCGGCCTCGAGTCTTCGCGCGTGGACAGCCGCGCCTTCGGTCGGAGAGAATAACTTTTAGTTTCTGATGCAAGTGGAGAGCCCCAATTGAGCCTACCCGGCCGCGTGTCACGACGCGCGAAGATCAGCGCCCTCGGCACCTACGTTCCCCCAAGAGTCCTGACGAATTTCGATCTGGAAAAGATCATCGACACCTCCGATCAGTGGATCGTGGACCGGGTCGGCATTCGCGAGCGGCACATCGCCGAAAAGGATGTGGCTACCAGCGACCTGGCGGTTGAAGCGGCGACGCGCTGCCTCGCCGAGCGCGGGATCGCGGCGAGCGAAGTGGAGATGATCATCGTTGCGACGGTGACTCCGGACATGCTCTTTCCGGCGACCGCGTGCCTGGTGCAGGACAAACTTCATGCTCATGGCGCCTGGGGGTTTGATTTATCGGCGGCATGTTCAGGATTTGTATATGCCCTGCAGGTGGGGGCGAAGTTCGTCGAGTCCGGAGCGCATTCGAAGGTGCTGGTGATCGGCGCGGACAAGATGTCTTCGATCCTCGACTACACCGACCGCACGACCTGCATCCTCTTTGGGGACGGGGCGGGGGCGGTGCTGATCGAACCCGCAGCCGAAGGGGAGACCGGGCTGATCGATTATCTGCATGAGATCGATGGATCGGGCGGGCATTCTCTCTACATGCCGGGCGGCGGCAGCCTGCATCCACCGTCGCCGGAGACGATTGCGGCCAAGATGCACTACGTTCACCAGGATGGCGGAGCGGTGTACAAATATGCCGTCCGCAAGATGATGGAGACCTGCGAGAACCTGTTGAAGCGCAACAACGTTCAGGTGGCGGAGCTGAACCGCTTCATCCCCCACCAGGCGAACAAGCGAATCATCGAGGCTTGCGCGGAGCGGCTTGGACTGACCGATGAGCAGGTGGTCATCAACATCGACCGCTATGGAAATACGACTGCGGCGACGATCCCACTGGCAATGGAGACAGCGCGGACGAGCAACCGTTTGAACAAGGGAGACCTGGTGCTGATCGCCTCGGTTGGCGCGGGATTTACGGTTGGTGCGTCGCTGCTGCGGTGGGAGGCTTAGGAAGTCCATCGATTTTTTGGGGCCCGCTGAAGCGCTGAATCCAGATTCAGCTTATGAACGAACTTCGCATTGAATGGGATTGTAACGGCGTTCCGGTCCTGATGTTCTGCGCGATGGTCGTATCGCTGATTGTCGCAAATTTCTTCGCGGAAAGAGCGTTGAGGAACGGCCGGGTTTTCGCCGTCGTATCTACGCGCGCCTTACAGGTGTTGGGTGTGCGTATTTAGCTGCTACCGTGCTCTCAGTACTTATCGGGCGGAGTTCGTGCAGCTTTCTGCTTTCCTCTGTTCCTTTTGGGTGCGACCTTAATAGCATGGAAAGGTACAAAGACCGTGTCCTAACCATCCTAGCTTCACCGCCGCGTCGCTCTGAGGTTTACTGTTGGAGCGTCGCTGCTGGGCTCGGAGGCATAGAGCGGCGAGAAAGAAATCTGGAGGGTTACGCGCTCTTCCGCTGGCGCGGCTTTTGGTCTCCATATGACATCATGGCGTGCCGAAGCAGGGAGTTCACGCGCGTTTGATAGCCAGGCCCGAAGTTCTTAAGCCACGCGAGGATGTCACTGTCGATGCGGAGCGTGACAGGCTTTTTCGCGGGCCGGTAAAACTTTCCCATCTCCGCGCCGCTCCAATCCAGCACCTCAGGCATTTCGGAAAGGTCAATCTCGGAGTCTCGTTTTGCGGCGATGGCCGCGACTTGTTCTTCTCGATCTTTGATGTGCTTCTTCATAGGCTTTTCTTTCTCCCGAGGTCGCAGTCCGGGCAGAGATAATGCGAATGTCTTCGCCGCGCCAAGTGTGAACGACGAAGAGAACCGAGCCCGGGCCTATCGCTCCGAGCGTGTTCCAACGCTCCGCATCGCTTTCAGCCGATCGGTCGGGTTGCGTCAAAGCGAACGGATCATCGAAAACCTCAAGAGCGGTCTCAAAGCTAACATCGTGCTTTTTCACGTTCGCGCGATTCTTTGCTTCGTTCCAGTCGAACTGCATCGCGACGACCCATTCGAAGATCGCACTAAGTATGTACAAGTGTCAATACAAAGGAATTTCGACAAGATGTATAAAGCAATTTCGGCTGGCGGGCCTCTGCACTCAGGCGAAAGCCCGAGCCTCGGCATCGCCGCCCCGCTTCATTCGGCGGTAACTCCAGAGGCCGTAGCCTATTCCTCCGACAAGCGACACGATGAAGGCCCATTCAATGACGGTCGACCATCCGGCGAGGGTGTGCGTCCACCAGTGGACGACCTTCCGTCCGTAGACAACGCCGGCCCAGCTGACCAGGCTGTAACGCGCGATGCGCGCGGCGTTATAGGCGACGAGAAAGCGGCGCCGCGAGACGCCGAGGGCTCCGGCTGCGAGCAGGAATGGTGTGAGGGGGATGGGCGGCGGCAGGAGTGCGGGCAGCATGACGGCGAGCAGTGAGTGCTCGTCGGTCCACTTCTCAATGGGTTTGCGGAATCGTGCAGGGACGGAGCGTTCCATCAGGGCTTCGCCGCCTTTTTTGCCGGTTTGCCAGGTGATGAATCCGCCGATGGCGCTGCCGGCGATTGCGCAGGCGGCGAGGAGAAATGGATTTCCGCGATGCGATACGAGGAGCAGGAGGAGCAGATCGGTGCTGCCCGGCAAAGGCAGCGGGATCGGCGAAGAATCGAAGATCGCCACAGCGAAGAGCCCGAGGCCGCCCAAGCTAGTGAGCCAATGAGGCAACAGGGGATGATGGGCAGGATTCGCCGCCTGCCTGGCAACTGTCTTCGGCGCGATCTTCGTCAGAGTTGCCATCACACTCCATTGGACGCTGCGGGGACAGGTCGAGACTCTGGCAGACAAGGCGGCGAGTTTAATTCGAGTTTACAAAATGCGCAGTTCGGGAACATCGGGCAGGACTGAGCACTCCGCGGCATAGCGATAAAAGGTCCGCAAGCCTTCCATGCAAGCTTCGTCGAGGATGTAATGGATATTCTCGGTGAGGTAGGAGTGGATGACCGATCTGGGTATTGCGATCCGGCCCGACCATTCCTTCACCAGGTCGTCGACGTGGGCAAGGCCGTGATCTCGTGACGCTGCAAAATCCTCAATGAGGGCGTCGGCCGAGGTCTTAGCGGACTGCATCACCTCGCTGCGGACCGCCCAAAAGGCGGAGACCCAGGGGACGCCGGTGCGCGACATCCATTCGTGGCCAAGGTCGTGGTAGAGCAGCGTCTCGCCGGTGCGGTCGAGGCGTTGCTGCCTCTCTTCGAGGGCGAGCAATGCGGGGTCGCCGATCAGGAGGGCGGCGTCGGCAACTTCGAGCATGGCGTCGAGATGGGGGCCGAAGGGGACAAACTTCGCTGCGGGATTCCAATATTTGCGGAAGAGGACCTTAGTGTATGCGGCGGAGGTGAGCGAAGAGGTGTCCATGGCGACGGTCGAGGCCGCCTCGGGGCCGCCCTCGCGGGTGACCAGAATGATGGAGCGGATCAGCCCCTTCGAGGCGATAGTGCATCCGGGAACGATCCGCAAGGTTGGATCGATGGCATAGGCTGCGGCGGGCACGAGGCCGATGTCGGCATAGCCGGTGAAGAGTTCCTCAGCGCAGCGGGAGGGCGTGGAATAGCGAATCTCATAGCGCCGCGCGAGCCGCGATCCCTCCGGCTCGTGTTCGAAGTCCCACATCAGAGGTGCGGGGTTGAGGAAGTTGATGGCGGCAAGGCGCAGGCGGTGCGAATCGAAAAGGGTCACCCGTCAGTGTACGCGAGCTGTGCGCGCCAAGGATGCCTCACTTGGTCCAATTCGGTCCGATCAATTGGACCAGCGCTTCAGGAGTTGCCCATGGCGCGGTGTTGGCGTAGCGCTTGATCCAATCCGCGCCGGCGCCAATCTTTACCCGGTCGGGGGTGAACTCCGGCGACAGAGTGTTGACCATTAGGGCGTAGTGCGCGCCCTCGTGGAGTCGGAGCGCCTTCCAGCAGCCTCCGGGAACGGCGACGACGGGGCGCTGGCCTGCGGCAAGGTCGTTGCCGAGTGTGACCTTTTCTGTGCGACCGTCAGGATGAAAGATGAAGTAGTCGACGGGTCCGCCCTCGACGAGGATGTGGGTGTCGTCAGAGGCGAGCCAGTGGAGATAGTTGATGGGGCGGTCGCGGGTGAGCATGTAGTAGTTCTGGCTCTGCACGGCGAGCGTCCGCCTGCCGATGTGTACTGTCTGCGCCGAAACGCCGATGATGCCGAGGTAGCCGGACTCTTTGGGCAGCGGATGGAGTTTGAGGAGGCGGATGAGGTCAGTGGCACGGGCATCTGTCTGCGCGGTGTTCTGAGCGAGAATGCAGGCGAGCGGTCTGGCGATGAGAGCGATGGCAAAGGCGCCGACGACCAGTTTTCTCATGTTGCTAATTTAGTGCCTATAATTGCGCGGTCATGAAAAACTTTCGTCTTCTACCTCTCTTTCTGGTCGCCGTAGCCTCGGTTGGGCAGGCGCAGATTCCAAGCTGGATGCCCGACCCAACGCGGCAGCAGACCTACACGCCGCACCGTTCGTCGAGCGCCGAGGAGACGGGCGCCAACGCGGACGCGCGTACGGTGACGCCGGGGCAGACGCTGACCATTCTCGACGCCGATGGACCGGGGATGATTTCGCACATCTGGTTCACGATCGATGACGGCGAGCCTTATGCGCTGAAGCGGATTGTGCTGCGGATGTATTGGGATGGTGAGGCGACGCCGAGTGTGGAGACGCCGATCGGCGATTTCTTTGGGCTGGGTAACGGTCTTTATTACCGGTGGGAATCGCTGATGCTCTCGGTGCGGCGGAGACAAGGCGCTGAACAGCTATTTCCCTATGCCGTATGCGCACCACGCGCGGATTACGGTGACGAACGAGGGCAAGAGTTCAGTGAATCACCTTTATTGGAACATCGATTACCGGACTGACGCGCAGCCGCTGCCGAAGGATACGCTGTACTTCCACGCACAGTATCGGCAGGCGCAGCCAAATCATGGGTGGACGGGGCAGTGGTATGAGAACGGCGACCCGATGGTGAACTACAAGCGCAACCTCGACGGCAAGGACAACTACGTGTGGCTCGAGGCGCAGGGGCATGGGCAGTTTGTGGGCGTGACGATGTCGGTGCTGCAAAATCAGGATGGATGGTTTGGCGAGGGCGATGACATGTTTCAGATCGATGGCGACGCGATCAGCATTCTCGGCACCGGCAGCGAAGATTATTTTCTCGGGGCGTGGGGATATGGCGGGTCGCAGGATTTTCTGCTGCATGGTGCGCCGGTGGTCGGCAAAGAGATTGCCGGCGAGCGCCAGAGCATGTATCGCTTTCACTTCGACTCGCCGATTCCGTTTACCAAGTCGCTGAGGGCGAGCATTGAGCATGGCCACGCGAACCATCGTTCGGACAATTTTTATTCGGTGGCGTACTGGTATCAGGCGGAGCCGCATGGGGCGTTTCCGGCGCTGCCAGATGTGGATGAGCGGATTCCGACGCTGGAGTTTGTGGGTGGGCCGGGAAATGCGAAGGGGCCGTACGATCCGAATAGTTTGCATCCGCGGTGAGGGGATGCAAACCATTCGATGAAGTAGCCTGGGCTCCCCATTCGCCTTTGCCACGGGCCAAGCTGGAACCGTAAGCCTAGTTCTGAGGTTGGGCCGCTTTGTCCTGCGCTTTTACGGCCTTGTCCTGAGCATCCAAGGCCTTCTGCTGCTGCTTCGCAGCGTTAGCCTTCGCTTTGTCGGCCTTTTCGTTTGCCTTCAACTGTTTCTTTTCAATTTTTTCCTGCTTCTTCTCTGCATCCGTGGGTTTTGAAGATGTCGCCGCCGGGCTGCTGGCGTCTTGTACCGCAAATACCGATGAGGGTGAGAGAAATGAGAGGGAAAGGGTGAGTAGAACGAGTGTGCGCGCGAATTTCATAGTTCCTCAAGAGATACAAGTCTCAACATAAAATCAGGACGATCTTCACTATCAGATGCTTGTTGAAGCGCGAGGTTGCAGGTCACTGCGCGGCGGTCGCCTCCAGGCCGATGTGTCGATTGCCGAGCTTTTTCGCGACTTCGTTTGCCTGGGCGAGGGGAGCGGGCGGTTGGGGCTCGCGATGGGCGTCAGTGACTTTGTGCACGTCGTAGTGTTTGCCGGCTACGACGGGGAAGGTCAGCACCGGGCCGAAGGCATTTTTCACTACGGGGCCGTGGAGGCCGATGGCGGTGACTTCGATCGGAACTCCGGGCCACGGATTGCGCAGTGTTATCTTGCCGTTGCTGCCGGCTTCCAGGATTATTTTGGTTGGTACCCCCTGTGTGGTTTCGACGTGGACCTTTGTCTTTCCGCGAACGAAGACGGTGCCGTTGAGATCCCAGCCGGGCGGGATTGCTGGCGCGATTCGGATGGTTCCGTCATAGTCCTGAACAAGGGCTTCCTGGAGAGCGATCGCGACGACGGCGGATTGCTCGACGTAGAATTCGCCGGAGTCGCCGCCCCATTTGGCGAGGCCGTTCACATAGCCCTGATATTTATCGGTCAGCTGATAAGGGTCGCCTTCACTTCGTCGCCGAGGCCGAGGCGCGCGGCCTGGATGGGGTCGAAGCTCCAGTCCTGGTCGGTGGGAAATGGGCGCTCCAGGTAGGTGCGTTTCGCGAGCTCGAAGTCTCTCGAGTCCTGGCCGATGACCCCGTAGGGCCAGACGGGTTCGAGGCCGATGTTTTCGACGTTGTGTTGCTCGGCGTCGGGGACGTAGGACTCAGTGATGACGCCTTGCTGCGAGTTATCCGCGGAGGCAGCGAACAGGGCCTTTGATTTGGGACCTTCGGTGCGCGGCAGTTTGGGGATACCGTGCAGCGCGGCCTTCATCTGCGCGACGAGGGCGGCGTCTTTACCGAGCAGGGTAGCGGCGGCGATGGTTTCTTCATAAAGGCTCTTTCTGGCCAGCAAGTCGGTGGTTGGATCGGTGACATCCCATTGCGTCTCGTGGGCGTTGGAGGGACTGGTGTGGAGGAGTCCATCGGGGCCGCGCTTTTCGTAGTCGAGGAGGAACTGCGGACGAGGCTGCGAGGAGGGGATAGTGCTTCGCGAGGAAGTTAAGGTCGCCGGTCTGAAGGTATTGCTGCCATACCCAGAAGGAAACTTCCGCGCCGGTCGAGATCGTGCGGGCGTTGTAGTAGGGCTTTGAGTTGGCGTCGCAGTTGAGGCCGGTGACCGGTTTTGGCGACCAGTCTTCGTACTCGATGCCGGGGCCGTTGAAGCGCATCGTTTCGGGGACGCAGATTCCTGGCCGGCCGGACATGTGCTGTTTGGTCCAGTCTTCAATGCTGGCGAGGTTCGATCGATAGAGATTGAAGTAGGAAGCATTCAGCTCGGGCAGGCCTGCGCCGAGGTTGGCGGCGACGAGCATGCGGAGGTTCCAGTGCCAGAAGGCGGCCGGGTCCCATTGATGTTTGTCGCGGACGGCGGAAAAGAGATCGCCGATGCCGGCCTGCGAGCCGGGAAATTGGTCTGCGCTCTCGGCTGCGGCGGTGAAGAGATAGATGTTGCGCAGGTTTTCCATGTATTCGCCGGCGCCATCGGGCGAGGTCACGGTGATGATGCCTGCTCGCCGCCAGAAGGCATGCCACCAGTCTGCGTGGTTCTCATTGAGGTTTCGCTTCAGCTCCTGGTCGATGGCGATCTCCGGTTGTTCGCCGCCGTTGAAATGAGGCGCGGCAACGAGGACGCGGAAGCTTCCGTCGAGTTTGGGATGGAGGGAGAGAGTGACGGTGCGCGGATCGGTCACTGTAGCGGAGACGGATCTGGCTTCGGCGGTGATGCCGGCGAGTGAACCGAAGTGAAGGCCGGAGGCGCCGGGTTCGGTGTTGTCGATCCAGGATTCGGCGAGGATGCCGGTGTTATGACTCACGGCCGCGTGAGGGGAGCGGGGCGGCCAGAGCGCCAGATGCACCGTCTGGGGCTGAGTTGGGTCGGCCCCGGTTACGTCGATGATTAATAGGTCGGAGGACGGCTGGATGTAGATGGTGGCTGTCATGCCGCCGCCTTTTTCGACGAAGGCACCGCTGTATAGATCGAGCCGCCCGGAGTAGTCTTTGGCGGCGGTGAGCTTTGCAAGGCCGGGGAGATTCACCTGGCCGGGCGACAGGCGGCGTGGCATCGTATCCGCGCGGTTGAGTTGCACGGTCAATCCGTTTTCAGACCAGACCGCTGCGCCCAGGTGGCCATTGCCGAGCGGCATCGCCTGGCTGGCGAGTAGATTCGGCTGGCCGAGGAAGATAGTCGAGCGCGCGATCTTCGCGGCGACCTGATCGTCGACTTGTTTGGTAGCCGAGTCGGCTGCGAGGCATGTGGTCACCGTGCAGGCTGCGAGAGAGCATGCGAGCACGGAGAATGCGAGGGCCGCGTTTGAGCGGGAGAGATCATCTCTGCCTGTGTATCAGGAACTGCTGCCGAAAGGATAGTGGACGGCGAAGCTTGAGGAAAGCCCACCGAAGGGCAGCCCGGCGGCCGCCAGAGCAAAGAAGGCGGAGGCTTTCTCGGTAGGATCTTCGGACCGGCGATGAGGGCGGCGCCGAAAACTCTTATGGAAAATTGCGTGCCCAATTCATCACCTCCGGGCCACTTCTCTGCTTGACACCGTTCCTCTTATGTCGCTACTCTCGCGACAACTATTCCAAAGAGAAGTTTAGTTTTGCGCGCGCAGGCTAATGTCTGCGACCAGGTGTCAGTGATGAAGATCTCTGCCCATGAGGTGGTAGCGGTACCGTCTCCGTCTCCGGTTGTTGCGTTGGGGCCTCCTCCGGACGATTTGCAAATGGCCTGGTTAGCCCTGTCTCTTGCGCCGGGGTTGGGGCCGCGCCGAATTCTGCAGGCGGTGAATCACGTTGGATCGGTGACGCGAATACTTGAACTCTCACTCACGGATCTGGAAGCGCTGCGATTTCCCGCGCCCGCAGTGCAGTTCATTTCCGGCGGTCAGGCGCTGCGCGAGGCCGAGGAGGAATGGAAGCGCGTGCGTGCGGAGGGTGCTTCGCTGCTGGCGTATTCGGATGCGGCGTATCCGGAGCGGCTGAAGGAGATCTTCGATCCGCCGACGCTGTTGTGGGTGCGCGGCGACGTGAGACTGCTGACCAAGCCGGCGATCGCGGTGGTGGGCACGCGGCACCCGACTCCTTACGGCGTCGGCATGGCGGAGATGCTCTCGCGCGACCTGGCGCTGCGCGGGCTGATTATTCTGAGCGGCATGGCGCGGGGCGTCGACACGGCGGCGCACCGGGGCGCGATCGAGGCGAAGTCTCCCACGGTTGCGATCTGGGGGACGGGGATCGATGTGATTTATCCGAAGGAGAATAAATCGCTGGCGGAGAAGATACTGGCGGGCGGCGGAGCGATTGTCTCCGAGCACAAGCTGGGGACGTTTCCGGCGCCGCAGAATTTTCCGCGGCGGAACCGGCTGCTGAGCGGAATCAGCGTCGGCGTGCTGGTCGTCGAAGCTGGGGAGAACAGCGGGACGAGGGTGACGGCGCGCTGCGCGATCGAGCAGAACCGCGATGTGTATGCGGTTCCAGGAAACGTCGTTAACCGGACCGCCTGGGGGCCTAACACGTTGATTAAGCAGGGCGCAAAGCTGGTTGCGACGTGGGAAGACGTATGGGACGAGCTGCCGACGCAGGTGCGCCTGGAGCTGGAGTCGCGATTCCACTCCAAGTACTCGCTTGAATCGAAAGACGAGGCTACCGCATCGTTATTTGAGCAGGTTCCTCTGCCCCGGACCGAGGCGATGGTGCTTGGCATTCTCCGCCAGGATGAAGCGTTGTTGCTGGACGAGATCATGGAGAAGCTTGAAACGGAACTGAGTTCCTCCGAGATTTTCACCGCGTTGTTCGAATTGGAACTGAGTGGACGCGTGAAGCAACTTCCGGGAAAAAATTACGTAAAGAGCTTCTAGGCTCGTTTGCGTTTTTTGCTGGAACGGGGCAGTCTGAATTCTGACTGCGGCGCTCTCTGCGATGGGTTTCCCGCGTCGAAAGATAGAAGGAAACGGCCGGGCGTGATAGTTTCCAGATGTCATATATATGTTTTCTGCGAAGGGCGGGGAGGGTCCGCGCGTCGTCTATTTATAGAAGACGCGGCAAAGGACTCAAGGCCGCAAAGAAGGAATCATGAGTAAATCGTTAGTGATCGTCGAGTCGCCGGCCAAGGCCAAGTCGATCAATAAATATCTTGGCAAAGACTTTGAAGTTGAAGCGTCGATCGGTCATATCAAGGACCTGCCCAAAAAGACCATGGGTGTGGACATCGCGGGCGGGACCTTCGAGCCGGAGCTGCTGGTTACCGAGGACAAGATCAAGCTGGTGGCCATGCTGCGGAAGCTGGCAGCGAAGGCGGACCACGTTTATCTGGCGCCCGATCCCGATCGCGAGGGCGAAGCCATTGCTTACCATCTCGAGCAGGAGCTGAAGGACGTCGCCAAGGTTGGCGCGATCCAGCGCGTAACCTTTAATGAGATCACGCCGAAGGCGGTTAAAGCGGCGTTTGAACATGCTCGCGATGTGGACTATCACCTTGTCGACGCGCAGCAGACGCGGCGGGTACTCGACCGACTGGTCGGGTATGAAATCTCTCCGCTGTTGTGGGACAAGGTGCGCCGCGGACTCTCCGCAGGCCGCGTGCAAACAGTTGCCGTCCGGCTGATTGTCGAGCGGGAGCGCGAGATCAAGGCTTTCAATCCCATTGAGTACTGGACCATTGATGCTTCAATGCATCCTGCGCCGCAGGGTATGGATTTCACTGCCCGCTTCGTGGGCATCGACGGCAAGAAGTCGGAAGTCGAGACGGTGGGCGCGGCGGCGTTGCCCGATGGAGTGACTGCGAAGGCGGTAGTCGCGCAGCTGGAGAAGGCAAAGTGGCAGGTGCGTTCGGTCGAAAAGAAGGAACGGCGCAAATCTCCAACCGCGCCATTCACGACCAGCAAATTGCAACAGGACGCCTCGCGCCAGCTGGGATTCAATGTGAAGCGCACGATGGGCGTGGCGCAGCGTTTGTATGAAGGGCTGGAGATCGGATCGCAGGGCACGGTCGGCCTGATTACCTACATGCGTACGGACTCGACCCGGGTGTCGCCGGATGCGCTGAGCGACGTTCGGAGCTATGTGGAGAAGAAGATCGGCAAGCACTATCTGCCAGCGCAGCCGAATGCGTATCAAGTCGAAGAAAGACGCGCAGGACGCGCACGAGGCGATTCGCCCGACGGATGTGACGCTGCATCCGGACGAGATCCATCGCTTTCTCTCTGAAGAGCAGTACAAGCTCTACCGCCTGATCTGGCAGCGTTTTGTCGCTTCGCAGATGGTTCCGGCGATTTACGACCAGACCACCGTCGACATCGAGGCGAAGGCCGATCGCAGCTATGACTTCCGAGTGAGCGGCTCGGTGCTCAAGTTCGACGGCTTTCTGAAGGTCTATGAAGAGGCCAAGGACAAGAAGGACGATGAAGACGAGGCGCTCGAAAACAAGCTACCGGAACTCAACGAAGGCCAGGCGCTGACGCTGAATTCGGTCAAGACGGAGCGAGCACTATACCGAGCCGCCTCCGCGTTATAACGAGGCTTCGCTGGTGAAGGAGCTGGAAGAGCGCGGCATTGGCCGGCCGTCGACTTACGCCTCGATCATCACCACGATTCAGGACCGGGAATATGTGATTAAGCTGCCGCCCACGGGGCGCTCGGGCAGGTTCTATCCGACGGAGATCGGCGTCGTGGTGACCGAACTGCTGGTGAAGAACTTCCCTTATATTTTCGATACGACCTACACGGCGCGGCTCGAAGAGGAGCTGGACAGCGTCGAAGACGGCAAGGAGAAGGGGACTGACCTGCTGACCGGCTTCTACGGTCACTTTGAGCAAGGAACTCGCCCATGCCAGCGAGAACATGGAAGACGTGAAGCGGATGGAGAAGGCGACGAGCGAGGACTGCGAGCTGTGCGGTTCTCCGCTGGTGCTGAAGTGGGGCAAGTTCGGCTCCTTTTTCGCCTGCAGCGCTTACGACAAGAAAGAAGAAGGAAGCTGCACGTTTACCCAGGAGAATTTTGCGGCCAAACCTGACCTTAATACTCCGGAGGCGCAGGACGCGGGCGAAAAAGAGGAGTACTGCGAGGCATGTGGGCGGGTGATGGTGCTGAAGCGCGGGCGGTTCGGCATGTTCATGGCCTGCCCCGGATACAACGAAGATCCGCCGTGCAAGACGACCCGCAAGCTCGACCAGAAGGTGCAGCAGAAGCCGCCTGTGCCGCTTGAAGAGGATTGCCCGAAGTGCGGCAAGCAGCTGGTGCTGCGCAACGGGCAGTATGGCGAGTTTGTGAGCTGCTGCGGGCTACCCGAAATGCAAGTACATCAAGCAGAACTTCATCGGGGTGAAGTGTCCGCAGTGCGGCGACGGCGACATTGATCGAGAAGAAGGCGCGGCGCGGGAACCTATTCTACGGATGCTCGAATTATCCGAAGTGCGACTTCACTTCGAACCACAAGCCAGTGGACGCAGAAATGCCCGGAATGCGGTAGCGCTTATCTGCTTGAGAAAACGTTGAAGTCCGGGCGTGTTTCTGGTTTGCCCGAACAACAAGAAGACCGCGACGGAAGATGAGGCTCCGAAGAAGGGCAAGAAGAAGAGCGCCGCTGAATCGGGGACGGCTGTTGCATGCAACTTTATCGAGCGCATCGCGGACGCGCCTCCGCCTGCCCCACTTCCTCCGTTGCCGACCGCCGCGACACACGCTCCCCTGGTGGAGCAGCCAGTCGGCTGAGCCCAGCTTTGCGGGACAGGTAGTGACTCAGGCTGAAGGATCTGTGTTCGGGGTTTGTCCCGGCCGAACGCAGATTCTTCGCGTGGCCGAGGGTAACGTCTCCTTGAATTCAAACTCAGGAATTCAAACTAACGAATTCAAAGTGAGGAATTCAAACTGAGACGCCACCTACATCGCCCGCCTCGCCACTTCTTGCCGAGCGTGCTTAAGTTTGCGGGGCTTCAGCCTGGCACTTTCGGCAAATGCCGCGTGAGTGTGGAGGTTCCGGCGGTCAATTCCTCTGAAGTCCAAATCGGCCTCGAGATCCATGGAACCCGGAATGACGGTCAGTGCATCTTCTTTGCCAAAGTGCCGTGATTTACAAGCGCCGATGATTCTGAGGAGCGAAGGCTACGAAGAGTCGGTGTCGAGCTTGCTCAGCAAGAGGCGTCTTCGTGGTTGAAAGGGAAAACACTGCGTTGCTATGAGATTTCCCAACCGGGTTAGCCAGGGTTGATAATTAGTGAAGCAAGTCAGAGGTGGCGCGTTTCGCGCCCGGAGGGCTACATAGTGAAACGTCTGTTGGTTTTGGCCATGATTTGCGGTGTATCCGCCTTTGCGGCTGACCAGAGCACCAAGCCCATCGATGGATGGATCAGCGATTCGCAGTGCGGCGCGACCCATATGGGCACGGGCGCATCGTGCGTTAAGAAGTGCATCGAGGGAGGGGCCAAGCCGGTCTTCGTCGACGATGCGAAGAAGCAGGTATGGACGATCGATAATCCTGACGTGGTCGCTGGTCATTACGGCCACCATGTTGCTATGCAGGGGACCGTGAATGGGGCAGAGAAGACCGTCCACATTGCCTCGATCAGCATGTTGAAGGACCAGGGACCGCAGGGCAAGCCCGACGAGATGGGCGGTATGTCGCACTAATCCGCGACTGCTCGAGCTCGGGAAGGGCGCCCACCGCGCCCTTTCTTCGTTTCGCGGCAAGCCGCGCGAGGCCGCGCCAGAGTTGGCTGGCAGAGATTTTCCGGCGTCCTCATGAAAGTGTTGGAGGAAGTAACCCAGTTTGAAGATTGCTATTGTTACAGAATCGTTCCTGCCGAAGGTTGACGGCATTGTGACGATGCTCACCAAGACGGTGGAGTGCCTCAGGCAATGCGGGGATGAGGTCATGATCTTCGCGCCCAGCGGCGGCCCGAATGAGATCTACGGCGCCGAGGTGGTGAGCATGCCATCGGCCGCCTTCCCGCTCTATCCGGAGCTTCGGCTGGCTTTGCCCCGTACCTCGATGCGGCAGAAGATCGAAGAATTTCAGCCCGACGTGCTGCATGTTTTCGAGCCCGTTTTGCTGGGCATCGGCGGCATTTACTACAGCGCGGAACTGCGCATCCCGCTGGTGGTCTCTTACCATACAAACCTTCCCGCCTATCTTCGCTATTACAAGCTGGGGTTGATCGAAAAGCTGACCTGGAAGCTGATGAGGATCCGGCATCGGCGCGCCAACCTGAACCTGTGCACGTCAACGGCGATGATCGAGGACCTGGCAAACCACGGGATCGAGGACCTGGCCTTGTGGGAGCGGGCGGTCGACACGGGGCGGTTTCGCCCTGGCGCGGGCACCGCAGAGATGCGATCGCGCCTCAGCGGCGGCCATCCGGAGGCTCCGCTGGTACTGTATGTCGGCAGGCTTTCCGCGGAGAAGGAAGTCATTCGGCTGAAGGAGCTCTTCGCCGCTGTGCCGGGAATGCGACTGGCAATCGTCGGAGACGGGCCGATTCGAGCCGAATTGGAGCGGAAGTTTGCGGGTACTGCGACCGCCTTCACCGGCTATATGCAGGGCGCCGAACTGGAGAGCGCCTATGGCTCCGCAGACCTGTTCGTGTTGCCTTCACAGACGGAGACGCTCGGCCTTGTATTGCTGGAGGCGATGGCCGCCGGGTGCGCGGTAGTGGCCTGCCGCGCGGGTGGGGTTCCGGATGCGGTCAAAGATGGCGTGACCGGCTTTCTCTTCGATCCGGACAAGCCGGAAAGCTTTGCCGCAACGGTCAAGGACGCGCTCAGCGCCGAGGACCGCCTTGAGGCGATTCGCGCGAATGGCCGCCGCGATGCGGAAAGCCACAGCTGGGCGCGGGCGACTGAAGATCTGCGGCTGCTTTATTGCCGGGCGATCCACGACAAGGTAATTTCTGAGCAGAAGGTACGAGACAAGTCCGAGATATCGCTGCCGAAGCGAATCGCCGCTCAAATTGCCCGGGGTACATTGCGGACGTTGCTGCCATGAACACAGAGCACCGGCTGGATTTTCTGCGGCGGAAGGAATCTGCTAGTGTGGCAGTTGAATCTCATTTAGCGAGAGAATAGCGGCTATGGCGAAGGCAGTCTGGAACGGCAAGGTGATCGCGGAGAGCGACACCATTGAAACCGTGGAAGGCAATGTGTACTTTCCGGAGAATTCGCTGGTGCGCGAGTATTTTCGGCCCAGCTCTACGACCTCGTCCTGCCCGTGGAAGGGCCAGGCGCGCTACTACTCGCTGCTCATCGACGGGCAGGAAAACCCCGACGCCGCCTGGTATTATCCCGACCCTAAGCCGGCCGCCCGGAACATCAAGAACCACGTGGCCTTCTGGCGTGGGGTCGAAGTCGAGAAATAGCCCAACAAGCACATCGACCGCTCGGGCCTCCGGGCTGAAGTGTTGCCGCTGATCTTCATGAGAGAAGCGCAGGCCGCGAAGGTGAAGGCGGCGATGCGGCGGGCTTTGTTCTCGATGAATTTCTGGAGACGAGGCATCGATAGAATGCCGGATGCTGTTAGCCTGTGACTTACGTTTTGGAAGAGGAGAACAAAATGGCCAACGAGCCCGACGACGATTTTGAAGACGAGCCTGAAGAAGACCTTGAGGACAACGAACTCTCCGACGAAGAGGCCGAAGAGAGATACCTGGTCATAGTGCAGTCGGCCACGGAAATTACAGCTGCGGCGGTTTCGAATGCCGGAGCGCAGGCGCTTGAGAATCCCGACCAGGTTGCGGCTTTGTTTACGAAGGTCTTCGACGCGATCGTCAATCTCTAGTTCGCATTTGCCATTGATTTCGCATTACCGATCTTCGGCTTTTGCCTTCGACTCCGCCGCGAGCTTAGTTTTTGCGGCGGACAAGAGTCGGGAGTAGCGATCGGATTTCGGTTCGCGCAGCGAGTCCTCCAGCGCTTTCCGGTAGCCGCCGGAATAGATGGCGTAGAGAACCACGAGCGAGCATCCGACACCCAGAGCGAAACCGAAGAAAAACCCATAGAACGTACTGGCAAAGAATTCCAAGTCGGCCTTTCCGATTTCGTCTGCCGATGCGCGGCGTGCTTTGCGCTAGGCGGTGAAGCTCCGGCCAAGACCGCGTGCCGCAAGGCCTTTGCGGTAGGTTATCGAACTGCGGTCCGCTGGAAAATGCGCCTCGGCATGAAGATCGATGGGCAGGTCTTCAGGATACTGGTTCTCGACGACCTCTTTATCTTCGGCGAAGACCATGCTGTTGAAGTCGAGCGTGGCCTGGAGTGGAGAGTCGCGGTCGAAGTTGCGGCAGATGGGCGCGAACATTCGCGTCTTGCGCGCAGAGATAGGCGACGCGGTGTTGAGGATATTCAGACGGCCGTCGTTGGGGAAGTAAATGGTGAGCTTGGCCGTAAAGGGAAACCACACCTGAAAGCGGCGACGCCAGGGGAAGTCCGCCGGCGCGAGATGTTTGGATCCGTGCGCGTAGTTGCTTACTGAGCTGATGTAGTCGGCGACAAAGCCGTTCGATGTTTTTTCGACGGGATAATCAGGGACCACGGGGTTGTCAGCCTCGCCGAAGCTTTTGGTATGGATGAAGGCGAAATGGGCGACGTCAAGGAAGCCCTCGACCTGGCGGCCGGCTGAGGCGGCGAGAGTGACGCTGTCGGGCAAAACCTGGACGAATTCCGGGTCGTTCCACTCGGAAAAATCGGGAAAATTGTCCTCATCACTCTCGACGAGCCGGACCCAGATCAGGCCGTAAGCTTCGCGCGCGCCATATGTGGTCAGATGGAGGCGCGGCGAGATTGCGCCTTTGGGATGCGCGGGGATGCAGACACACTGACCGCTCCGGTCATAGCGCAGCCCGTGGTATTTGCAGACGATCTCATCGCCCTCAACATGCCCCATGCTGAGCGGAACGCCACGATGCAGGCAGATGTCCCGGGCGGCAAAGATCTTGCCGTCGCTCAGGCGGTAGACGACGACCCGCTCGTCCAGAAGACGCACGGCCAGAAGTTGCGTGCCGACCTCATGCGAAAAGGCAACTGGATACCAGTAAGGCGCGAGCGCCCGCCAATCCGACTCGGAGAAGGTGCACTCCCGAGGTAGCTGGGCGGCGGCGGAGGGAAGAACGGTGAGGGTTGCGGTGGAGTCGGCCATAATGGAAAAGTCCTGTAGCGCTGGATGACAGCTATTCTGCTGGATGAAAGCTATTCTGTAGATGAGAGCATTTCACTTCTAGTCTGGGGCGATGCGGTGTTTCTATAATCGCCCCAGTCCGGCATTGGAGCAACAACAATTCCCGCAAATACTGTCAGCGAAGGCCTTCCACTGAACGACAAGGAGATGCTCGCCGTCGCGATCCACGAGGCCCGCATCGGACTTGCCGAGGGAGGAATCCCGATCGGTGCAGCGCTCTTCCATGCCGACGGCAGGCTGCTCGGCGCCGGGCATAACCGCCGCGTGCAGCACAACGATCCCTCCGCACACGGAGAGACGGAAGCCTTCCGGAATGCGGGGCGGCAGCGAACTTATCGAGACACCATTATGGTGACGACGCTTGCGCCCTGCCTGTTCTGTTGCGGGCTCGTTCGCCAGTTCAAGATTGGCACGCTGATCGTTGGCGAAAGCCGGAACTTCGCAGGCGGACTCGCGGAGCTCCGTTCGTTCGGCGTCAAAATCGTCGACCTTGACGATGCGGAGTGTGCCGAACTGCTGGCCGGTTATATTCGCGAAAATCCGGCGGTGTGGAATGAAGATATTGGGGAAGATTAGGCTTTAAGCCTGGCGGCGGCAACGCGCCGGGAAGCTGCGAACCAGACCAATCCGGCAATCAAATAGGCGAGATACAGGTAAGGCAGCCAGTTGTACGGAGCGGCGGGAACGGGATAGAGCGTCCCGACCAGCACGAGCACCATAGCTGCCGTGGCAGCGATCGAGAGCAACAGGAGCGGCGCGGTCAGCGCCTGCTTGAGCTTCAGGTAGAAGGGCAGCGCGAAGGTCACCTGTCCGTACACGGTGATAAAGCCATAAGTTGCCAGCGATCCCATCCAGGCATAAATATCGGAGCCGCTCACGCCGCGCAAGGTGAGGGCGGCGGTCGGCACCAGCATAAGCAGGCCGATGACCAGCACCGCTCCCCCCGGGGTCGCGTTCCGGACATGGGTGTGGCTGAGCTGCTTGTGGGCGAGTCCGTGGTGGGCCATGATCATCAGCACCCGCGCTGCGGCGGTGATACACGCCAGGATGCAGGCAAACATGCTCACCAGCGCACCTACATCGATCAGCGGGCCGAGGAACTTGACGCCGACCTGGGTTGCCAGATAGCGCAGCGGCGCGGGGCTGTCGCCAAAGCTCTGCGGCGCGCCGTGAAAGCCCATTACCTCGGTATAGGTGCACATGAGCAGAAAGACGCCGGTCAGTATGGCGCTCTGAATCACTGCACGGGGGATCGTCCGCAGCGGCTCTCTCGCTTCAGTACCAAGACTTGTCGCGCTCTCGAAACCGACAAAGCTGAAGAGCGCCAGCACCACGCCGAGACGCACACTGGCCGGCGTGACGCCTTTGAGCTTCCACTGCTCCGGATCGAGATGGAAGCCATGCTGCCAGAAGATGAGCGCAACCACGATGAGGATCATGGAGACGGAGATGGCCTCAATCCACAGCATGAACTGGGCGGAGACCTTCACATCGCGATAAGCGATCGCGGTCGCACCGAGAATCGCGATGGCAGCGAGCAGCGTCGGCGAGGCATGATGGCCGGTGTTGGCGACCAGCAGGACGTTGGAGTAGTTGATGAAGCCGCCGGCCACCGATCCGCCAGTGACGATGTAGGCCAGCAGCAGTGCCCAGGCTGAGACAAGCCCCCACCATGTCGATCGAGGTTCGCTGGTTTTACCGCGAAAGGCTGAAGCTGCATAGGAATAGAGCGAACCCGGCGACGAGGAATAACTCGCGAAGCGGCTGATGCACAGCCCCACCAACAGCACGCCGCAGATCGCGAAGACATAGGAGAGCCAGGTTCCGTTGCCGGCCAGGGCGAAGACCAGCGGGATGGTCATGGTCGGCGAAGTGGTTGGCGCCATGGTTGAGATCGACTGCGCCAGCGTTTCGAGGGGCGAGAGGCTATGCTGCTTTAGACCGTAGGAGGGCGCGGAATCAATCGGCGCCGCATCGACAGATAGAGATTGACCCATCCGAGTTTTCGATCTCCTCCCGGCGCCGCTAATTACGTTTGAGGCTAATACTTGACCTGAACCTGACTTACAACCCAGGCGTCGAAGTGATCTTTTGCCCGAGGCAATTCCAACCGGCTCATCTTCAGGGTTCGCTGCTCGGGATGGAAGCCGACTTCGTCATAAATAAAGGCATCGTCGAATCCGGCATCGGCGGCATGGGCGCGGGTGTTAGCGTAATAGACGGCTGCGGGCCGCGCCCAGTACATGGCGCCGAGGCACATGGGGCAGGGTTCGCAACTGGTGTAGATCTCGCAGCCATCGAGCTGAAAACTGCCCAACGCCTGGCAGGCTTTGCGAATGGCCATGACCTCGGCGTGGGCGGTGGGGTCGTTGTTCGCTGTGACAGAGTTGGTGGCGGTCGCGAGGACTACGCCATCCTTGACGACCACAGCGCCGAAAGGGCCGCCCGCGCCAGACTCGACGTTCTGCATCGCAAGGTCGACTGCCAATTCCATGAACGAGTAGTCTGGAGCCATCCGAAAAATTGCCTTTCCGTGCGATGGTGAGTTGACTTCAACGGGGCAACAAGGTCTTCTGTCTTCAGAGTAAGGAATTGCGCATGGTTCGCCAAGCTTTTCTTTCAACCCGAGTGGTTCTGCCCGAGGGGGTCGGCCCGGCGACGGTGGTGGTCGCTGACGGACGCATCGAGCAGGTGACCCACGGGCGCGCCGTTCCTGAAGACTGCGAAGTGCTCGACTTCGGCAGCGACTGCATTCTGCCCGGCCTAGTAGATACGCATGTCCATATCAACGAGCCGGGGCGTACCGAGTGGGAGGGGTTCTTCACGGCGACGCGAGCGGCAGCCGCTGGTGGCTATACGACTCTCGTCGATATGCCGCTGAACTGCCTGCCAGAGACGACGACCGTGGCGGCGCTCGATCAGAAACGTGTGGCGGCCGAAGGGAATTGCTGGGTCGACTGGGCCGCCTGGGGCGGAGTGGTCAGCGACAATCAGGCGCATATCGGTCCACTTGCCGCTGCCGGAGTGCCGGGCTTCAAGTGCTTTCTGATTTATCCGGGAATCGAGGGCTTCACCATGGTGGAGGAGGCCGAGTTGCGCGAGGCGATGCCGCAGGTCGCGGAGAGTGGGCTTCCGCTGCTGGTTCATGCCGAGTTGTCGGCTCCGCTGGAGCGAGCGACCGCGACTCTGGCGGATGCGGACTGGACCCAATACTCGACCTACCTCGCATCGCGCCCCGACGAAGCGGAGATCAGCGCCATCGAACTGATGATTAGACTCTGCCGGGAGTTCGAGTGCCCAATCCACATCGTTCATCTCTCCTCGGCAAAGGCGCTGGCGATGCTGGGCAACGCGCGCAGCGAAGGATTGCCGATTACGGTGGAGACTTGTCCTCACTATTTGCACTTCGCGTCGGAGCGTATTCCGGACGGGGCGACGCTCTTCAAATGC
Organism: uncultured Acidobacteriaceae bacterium; assembly: GCA_963790505.1. Classification (GTDB taxonomy): domain Bacteria; phylum Acidobacteriota; class Terriglobia; order Terriglobales; family Acidobacteriaceae; genus Acidisarcina. The sequence continues at coordinate 852,443 of CAWBOT010000005.1, forward strand.
GCTCCGCCTATCCGCGACAGGATGAATCGGGACTGCCTCTGGGAGGGCCTGCTGACCGGAGTTATCGACCTCGTCGCGAGCGACCACTCGCCCTGCCCGCCGGAGATGAAACAGCTTGACTCGGGCAATTTCCAGCAGGCCTGGGGAGGCATCGCCGGCCTCTCGGTCACGTTGCCGGTCATGTGGACCGGGCTTCGCGAGCGAGGGCTGGGTCTAACCTATCTGGCGCGATGGATGGCCGAGGCCCCAGCCAAACTGGCCGGTGTTGCCAGCCGCAAGGGGCGCATCGCCGTCGGCCGGGACGCGGACTTTGCGGTCTTCGCTCCAGAGGCCTTTTTCACATTGACCGCCGATCGGCTGCATTATCGCCATCCCGTTTCGCCTTATCTCGGCGAGCGGCTCTGGGGCGTGGTGAAGCATACCTTCCTGCGCGGAGACAGGGTCTTCTCCGACGGCGCGTTCGGCTTGCAACCCCTGGGGAGGGAATTGCGCCTATGACGTCTGAGGCGCAAAGGGTCATCGACGCCTGCCGTACGATTGCCGGATTCAGCGAGAGTCCCGATTCGCTCGTGCGGACGTATCTTTCGCCGGCGGTGCGAGAGGTACATGCATTCCTTCGCGGCTGGATGGACCGGCTCGGCATGGAGGCAACCATCGACGCGGTGGGGAACCTGCGTGGACTTTATCGCTCGAAGAGGCCGGACGCGCCACGCCTGCTGCTCGGTTCGCACATCGATACGGTGCCTGGATCAGGGGCTTTCGATGGTGTCCTTGGGGTGGTGGTCGCGCTGTCGTTGATCGAGGCGCTCGAAGGCCAGCGGCCCCATTTCGACCTAGAAGTCATCGCCTTCTCTGAAGAGGAGGGGGTGCGCTTTGCAACGCCATTCATCGGCAGCCGTGCACTCATCGGTGAGATCGACGATGCCCTATTGCAGAGGGTTGATGCGCGGGGGATCACTCTTGAGAAGGCAATCGAGGACTTTGGCCTTTCTCCGGCGGAGATCCCTGAAGCGGAACTGCACGAAGACTCGTTTGCCTATGTTGAATTCCACATCGAACAGGGACCGGTACTCGAAGACCTGAAGGTGGGCCTGGGGATCGTGGAAGCCATTGTCGGACAAAGCCGGTATCTGCTGACCTTTCGCGGCAAGTCGAACCACGCGGGGACGGCGCCGATGCATCTTCGGCTCGACGCACTTGCAGGCGCCGCGGAGTGGATCAGCGCGGTGGAGCGCGCTGCGCTGGCCATACCCGGGTTGGTCGCGACGGTCGGCCGCATCGAAGCTTTTCCCGGCGCGGCGAATGTCATTCCGGGGGAGGCACGGCTGAGCTTTGACATTCGCCACGCGGTCGACTCGACTAAACTCGCCGCAACTGCGCAGTTATTGGAGGAGGCCGGCCACATCGCCCTGGCGCGGGGTCTCGGCTTCCGCGCGGTGCAGCAGTTCGATGAACCCGCGACCCTGATGGACGACGCATTGGCGAAGGCCCTCGAGGCTGCGTGCGTCGCCGCCGGCGTGCGGCCCCAGCGCATGGTCAGCGGAGCCGGGCACGATGCGATGGTGGTCGCGAAGCGGATCCCAGCAGGTATGTTGTTTCTTCGCAGTCCGGGCGGCATCAGTCACCATCCCGACGAGTCAGTGCTGGCGGAAGATGTACAGGCTGCGCTCGACGCTGGCTTATACTTTCTCAAACATCTGGACGCCACGGCCTTCCGCAGAGACTGAGCGCGCCGGGCTTATCGTGACGAAAGGACATTCGTGCAGGAACTCGGGTCTACACGCAGCGTGTCAAAAAATACTCATCTGTTGCAGACGCCGGACACCTTCGTGCGCATCCGTCTGCCGGGGATGAACCGGGCGATGGCGATCGTCCACGCCTCGCCGGCGGTCGGCGCGCGGTTTTCTCAATATACGGCGGAGTTGGAGAGTGGCGGCACGCTGGGGCCGACCTCGGCGCAGCGGTTTGTTTACGTGCTAAATGGATGCGCGACGGTGACAATCCCGGGCGGGGAACACACGCTGGAGCAGGGTGGCTTTGCTTATCTGCCTGAAGGCAGCGCTCACGGCGTTACCGCTCAATCGGAGTCGCGCGTCGAGGTGATCGAGAAGCCTTATCTGCACGCTGGAGGGCAGCCACCTCCAGCAGCGGTCACCGGCAACGAGGCGGACATTCAGTCGCAGCCGTTGATGGGCGATGCGGCGTTGCAGGTGCGCTCGCTGTTGCCCGATTCCATCGATTTCGATTTTGCCGTCAATACAATGGAGTACCAACCCGGCGCTGCACTGGGGATGGTCGAGATGCATGTGATGGAGCACGGCCTGCTGATGCTGAAGGGTGGCGGCATTTATCGTCTCGCAGACGATTGGTATCCGGTCGCGAGCGGAGACTTTATCTGGATGGCGCCATATTGCCCGCAATGGTTTGGGGCGTTGGGCAAGGAGCCGGCAAAGTACCTCATCTACAAGGACTGGAACCGCAGTCCGCTCGATTAGCCCATGAACCTGTATATCGATCAAGAGCAGTTACAAATCGAATTTGAGAGGCTTGCAGGCTATTCCTCTGAACCGCCGCCGGTGGTGACGAGGGTCGTTTACTCCGCTGCCGATCGCGGCGCGCGCGCCTATCTTGGCGGCCTGTTCGAGAAGTCAGGACTGCAGGTGCGGGAAGATGCGATAGGAAATACGTTTGCACGATGGTTGGGGAGCGAGCCGGAATTGGCGGCGATTGGCACGGGATCGCACGTCGACGCGATACCTAATGCAGGAAAATACGATGGAACGGTCGGAGTGCTGGGGGGCCTGGAGGCAATTCGCGCACTGCAGCGTGCGGGCTTTCAGCCAAGGCGGTCGATTGAGCTGCTTCTCTTTACCGCAGAGGAACCGACCCGCTTTGGCATTGGCTGCTCGGGGAGCCGGATGCTTTCTGGCGCGCTCTCGGTTGAAGCAGCGAGCAAGCTGCGCGACTCCGAGGGAAAGTCGCTTGACGAGCTACGGAGCGCCGCAGGGTTCACCGGGCCTCTCGACGATGTCGCTTTAGCGCGCGGCTTTTATCGCCGCTTTGTCGAGCTTCACATTGAGCAGGGGCCGTTGCTCGAGCGGGAGGGCCTGTCGATCGGCATCGTCGAGAGCATCGCCGCGCCGGCAGCCCTGAACATCTCGATAGAGGGCGAAGGCGGTCACGCGGGGACGGTGCTGATGTCTGATCGCAAAGACGCCTTCAGCGCGGCGGCTGAAGTCACCCTCGCGATTGAATCACTGACGCGGCAGATCGGTGGGTCCGACACGGTTGCGACGATCGGGAGGTGCGATGTGTTTCCGGGGGCGGTCAACAGCATTCCGAGCAGGGTAAGACTGACTCTCGATCTGCGCGATACCAATGGCCCTCGCCGTGATGCTGTGCTTGGGGGGGTGCTTCGCGTCTGTGGCGAGACAGCGGATCGGCGAGGAGTGAAGATCGACGTCGAGCAACTCAACGCGGATGCTCCGGCGCAGTGCGATCCGCAGATCGTGAAAGCGATCGCCCAATCCTGCCGCGACAGGGGCGTCTCATTTCGGACCATGGTGAGCCGTGCTTACCACGACTCGCTCTTCATGTCGCGAATTGGACCTGCAGGGATGATCTTTATCCCTTGCAGGAATGGGTACAGCCATCGGCCCGATGAGTATTCGACGCCGGAGCAGATCGCGACCGGTGTATTGATCCTCGCGGAGACGCTGGCGAAGCTTGCGAGCGAGACCGAGGAGATGACGTGAGCGCTCTCGACGACTGGAACCGATCGCCGAAAGCCGATGCGTTGACGGCGGTGCTTGCCTGCTGCGGTTCGCGAGCATTTGCCTATGCTGTGGTTGCGGCGAGGCCCTATGCCGATGTTGATGAATTGTTGGAGAGAGCGGACAACATCTGGTGGTCTCTGGGCGAGAGCGACTGGTTAGAAGCCTTTGCCTGCCATCCGCGCATCGGCGAATCTCATGCCAACGGCCCGCGCCAGTTTGCCGCATGGTCAGCGGAGGAGCAGTCGAAGGCGCGTTCAGCAGCGGTCGCAGTTCTCGATTCGATTGCCGACAAAAATCGCGAGTATGAAACGCGTCACGGCTTCATTTATATCGTCTGCGCCAGCGGGAGGTCGGCTGACGAGCTGCTGGGAATCCTGGACCGGCGGATCGGCAATACGACTGAGATCGAGATCCGCGAAGCTGCCGAGCAGCAACGACAGATCACCAATATCCGAATAAGAAAGTGGTTGACGCAATGAGCGGAATCTCAACGCACGTTCTAGACCTAGCCTTGGGCAAGCCAGCTTTCAATGTTCCCGTCAAGCTGGAGCGTTTTGAAAATGGAGCATGGACGGAGGTTGCTTCGCGGATGACCACGGTCGATGGCCGCGCTGACGAGTTGCTGCCGCCTAACGCGGTGAGTCCGGGAAACTATCGCATGACTTTCAACACCTCAGCCTATCGAGACGGAAGCTTTTATCCTGAAGTGATCGTTTCGTTCCCGGTCGACGCCGGAAGCGTCAACTACCACTTACCGCTGCTCTTGAGCCCGCACGGCTACACCACCTATCGAGGATCATGACCAATGGCGCTGCTGGCTGAGAATAGATATGGCAAACACCGGGTGCGGGTAGTCAAGGTCACTCGAGACGATGGCGTACATACGGTGCGGGAGTGGAGCGTGAACGTCCTGATTCAGGGCGATTACGATGACTGTTTCCGGACCGGCAGCAACCGTGACATCCTGCCTACGGACACGATGAAAAATACGGTGTATTCGCTGGCGCGGGACTCTGGCGCTACCTGCATTGAGGACTTCGCGAAGGAGATGGCCGCTCATTTTCTGGACAGCTATCGGCAGGCGCAGTCGGTCACTGTCGATATCAAAGAGAAGCTTTGGAAGCACCTGGTGTTCGGCGGCGAAGCGCATCCGACGAGTTTTCAGCAGGAGAGCGGCGAGTTGCAGACGACGTCGGTGACAGGTTCGCGGGGCGCCGCACCGAAGGTCACATCCGGGCTTAGCGGGTTGGTGATTCTCAAGACGTCGGAGTCGGCTTTTGAAGGCTATATCAAAGACCGCCTGACCACGCTGCGCGAGACCAACGACCGGCTCTTTGGCACGGATGTCACCGCGAGCTGGAGTTATGATGGCGACGCTCTACCCTTCGAAGAGCTACGCGATAAGGTGCGGAGCGCTCTGCTAGAAGCATTTGCAAATCACAAGAGCCTCTCGGTGCAGCACACGCTTTTCGCGATGGCTGAGGCAGCTCTTGCGCGGGTTGCGAGGTTGACCGACATAACCCTTACCATGCCGAACAAGCATTGCCTGCTGATCGATCTATCGCCTTTCGGGCAGAGCAACCCGAATGAGATCTTCGTGCCAACCGAGGAACCTCACGGCTATATCGAGGCGACGGTGAGACGAGAGTGAATCGAGAGCCGCGATAAACTGGTAATGTGAGCGGACATAGCGCGAGCAATCACGAGCTGAAGCTGGTGGACCTGTCGGCCTGCGCGGTCGACGGGGTCGATATTGCCGATCCGCTGACCACGCGGACTTATCCGGAAAATGTTCATGCCTATCGCACCGCTTTTGAGCGGGACCGCGGACGCGTGACCCACGCGCGGTCTTTCCGGCGCATGGCGGGCAAGACGCAGGTTTTCTCCAATCGCTATTCCGACCATTTCCGCAGCCGATTGACGCACACGCTCGAGGTTTCGCAGATCGCCCGGACGGTGGCTGGCGCGCTCGGTCTCAACCAGGAACTGACTGAGACCCTGGCACTGGTCCACGATATCGGCCATCCACCTTTCGGTCACGCCGGCGAGCGAGCGCTCGACGCCGCCATGCGCGAACACGGGCTGTGCTTCGATCACAATCTTCACGCCTTGCGCATTGTTGAGCACTTCGAACAGAGATATGCCGCGCACCCAGGACTCAACCTGACACTGGGTGTAAGGGAAGGGATCGTCAAACACTCCCGCGATTACAAGTCCGCGGAACATCCTGAGCTGAGCGAGTACTTCCTTGATCTGCGGCCTCCGCTGGAGGCGCAGTTGATCGACCTTGCCGACGAAATCGCATATCTCACGGCGGATATTGACGATGGTCTCGAGGCCGGCATCCTTGAGCTTCAGGACCTCCGCAACCACGTCGCCATCTTCGGACGGACCTACACGAAGATGGAGCAGCAGCACCCGAAGGCGGCCGGGAAGCTGCTGCTCGCCGGAGCACTGACGCGGATGCTGAACGAACTGACACGCGACCTCATTCGCGAGACGGCGAGGCGGACGCATGAGGCTGGAGTTACCTCGCTTGCGGAAGTGCGTCGACGCAGCGAACGGCTGGCGGCGCTGTCGGCAGAGAAAGAGGAAGAGCGGAAACAGGCGAAGAGCTATCTGCACGATCATCTCTATGTTTCCGATGAGATCAGAAGGAATCATCGGCAGGCGGAAGAGGTTGTCGGGGGGTTATTTCGCGATTGGGTCAGAAACCCAGAGCTGTTGCCGAATACCTATCTTGCCATGGTCGATCGCGACGGGGCGCCGCGAGTGGTAGCTGATTACATCGCGGGAATGACGGACACGTTCATTCTCGAGCACTGGCGAGAGCGCTAGTAGTTTAGGTGCACAGATCCTGAATCACAGTCTTGAGCATTTCGACGCAGGCGTATAGCTCGGGGCGGGGTACGAATTCTCTCGGGCTATGCGCGGAGTGCATCGACCCCGGACCAAAGACGACGGCTTCTGCGCCCAACCGGTTGAGCCAGGGAGCTTCCGTGCCAAAGGCGACTGAGGCTGGGTCATGGCCACTCGCTTTGACGACGGAATGAAGTAGTGGGCTGTCATGGTCGAGTGCGAAACCTTCCTGCATGCGAGCAACGTGGAAGTCGCAATGAAAGGATGAGTCTGACTCGGTAAGACGAGCAATTGCTTCCTCGACCATCTCCACGATCAGCTCGGGTTTCTGGCCAGCAACAGGACGCCATTCGAGCAGGAAATGACAGGATGGCGCGACGATGTTCTTCGCCAGACCGCCGTGGATTTCGCCGATATTGATGGTTGTCCATGGAGGGGTGAATCCATCCGCGCGAAGATCCTTCAGGCGCTCCGCGATCCGTTCAATTTCGACGATGAGCTTCGCCGCCTGGTAGATGGCCGAAACGCCATTCTCGGGGAAGGCGCTGTGGGCTTCGCGGCCATGGAGGGTGATCTCGGCGAGGCAATAGCCTTTGCCGGCGCGGACCGGCTGGAGAGAGGTAGGTTCGCCGACAAGCGCGTATTTAGCGCTCAGGGCCTCCTGTTCGACTAAGTGGCGAGCGCCGACGCAGCCGATCTCTTCGTCGGCGGTCAAAACAATGCCGACGGGGTGGCGGAGCTGCGATGTGTCGATCGAGTCAGCGGTGGCGAGGATGCAGGCCAGATACCCCTTCACATCGCAGGCGCCACATCCATGAAGGTTTTCGCCGTGGATGACGAGAGTGGTTGCTTCGGCCCAGTCGCTGCTGTAGGGCACCGTGTCGGTATGGCAGACGAGGACAAGATGGAACGCGCCGCCTATCGGTGGCGTAGAGGCGGCCCACGCGATAAGGTTGATTTTTTCCAGGCCAGCAGGGTCGCGGTAGGGATATTCTTCAAAGCTCCAGCCGGCCGCGGTCAATACGGATTGGGCGAAGGCAATGACGCCGCGATTCGATTGCCGGGAAACCGAGGAGATCGAGATCAACTCACGCAGCAGCTCAACGGGATCACTCATGTGCTGGTTTCCTGCAGTAAATCGCAGTAGTCGCTGACGACCGACTCCTGCAAGGGATGTTTACCCGACTCGACGATCAATCGACCATTCACCGCGACGTCGCAGATCGCGGTCCTGGAAAGACCGAAGACGATGCTGGCCAGGAGTTCGTCGGGGCCGTTGCCGGCGATGGAGGGGTCGCGGAGGTCGACGGTGAAGAAGTCCGCCGGCTTCCCAGCTTCGAGGGCGCCGGCGGGAGAAGCGAGCGATGCAGCGCCATGAAGGGTTGCGCAGTCGAAGAGCCTTTGCGGCAGGCCGGAGTCGTCGATGGTGTCGAGCACAGCGCGCTCCAGCTTTTTGAGGCGGAGGTTGTATTCGAGCTCGCGGGCATTTTCAAGCGGATCGATCTGGGTCAGGCTGTCGGAGCCGAAGGCGATCCGAACTCTCGCGCGCATGAGAGCATCGGCAGGGAGGATGCCGTCGCCGAGGTTGCGTTCGGTTGTCGGGCAGGCGCCGATGATGGCCCCGGATCGGCTGACGGCGGTAATCTCCTCTGCGCTGAGATGAATGCCGTGAATGGCGGTGAAGCGTTCGTCGAGAATGCCTTCGCGGTCGAGGAAGGCGAAGGGAGTGCAGCCGTATTCCTCGATGCAAGCGGAGTTTTCTGCTGGTTGCTCGGCGACGTGCATGTGCACCGGCAGCATCTCGGCGCGCGCCCAGGCGGTGATCTCGCGCAGGTACTCCAGCGGCACGGCGCGAATGCTGTGCGGCGCAACGCCCACCCAGGCGTCTCCTTTGTGATCGGCGAGCGCGGAGCGAAGGGCCGCGGTGTTCTCGAGAAATCCCGCCGGATCGGGTTCGATGAATCGCCGCTGCCCCGGATCAGGCGGTTTGGAGTATCCGGCGCGGACGTAGGCGACGCGCAGCAAGGCGATCCGGATGCCGACGTTCTTTGCTGCGTGAACGATCTGCAGCGCGATTTCATTCGGATTGCTGTAGGGCGAACCGTCGCGATCACGGTGAACGTAATGAAATTCGCCGACGGTCGTGATGCCGGCGAGCGCCATCTCGAGAAAGGCCATGCGGGCGATTGTGCCGAGTTGCTCGGGATCGAAGCGACCTGCCGCGCGGTACATCGCATCTCGCCATGACCAGAAATCCGGCCCAGCTTTTTTTCGCGACTCGACTGTGCCGCGGATCGTTCGCTGAAAGCTGTGGGAGTGAACGTCGATCATGCCGGGGAGCATGGCGCGGTGCGGCAAATCGACGACCTTCGCAGCAGTCTGGCCTGCGGGGTCGCGTTCCGTAATGCTCAGAATTTCGCCGGTTTCGGAGACAACAACGGCCTTACCGAGTTCAAAGCGATGGCCGGTATAGACAAGCTCGGGGTGGTAGACAATCGTCACAGCCCCATCTTCTCATCTTGACCCCGAGATGCGCCGGTCCCGGCATTCGGACCCAAGTGAATGGCCAATGCATCCGCTTCGCCCGCAAAACCATCTAGACTAACAAGATGGCAGATCAGCTTTACCTCAGTCTCTGGTTTCCTAATTTTCGCCTTGCGGGCCTCGCCCCGGCGCTGGTTTCGGTGATTCGGCAGTTTGGCGCGGTGGGTGGCTCTTCGCGGGTCGCTTCCGCGACCGTTTTTCCGATTTCCCATACCGAGACGCCGTCGTATCAGCGCATTTATTCCGAAGACGAGATGGAAGAGTCGATTCCGGAGCTGGCCGTCGCCGCAGCTACGGAACTGCTGCACGATGACTTTGCCTACGAATTCGAGGTGATCTGGGAGCTGTGGTCGGCCGAGGTGGGCGGCGGACTCGATCCGGTATGGAAAAAGGAGCCGCGCCGGGTGACGGTTATCGGTTTCGGTCCGGAGTTCGATGACGGCGCCTACGAGCAGAACGGCCATATCCGGATCGACTTCGGCATCGACACGCCGTTTCTTCACGAGGACGTCGATCTTGACCGGCAGGCGGTTTCGCGGGTCAAAGAGAATATTCAGATGCTGGTGGACTTTACCAACGCGGTTCAGGAACATTGCGGCATCTCGAGCCGTCTACTCTGGTCGGAGTCGGGCGAAAGTCTCGCGCAGAAACTTGTCGATCGCCTGCAACGGGTGAACTGAGCGCCCAGAGATGATGCCCGCAAGAATGGCGACAAGGCAGATGAACAGTAGGGACAGGCAGGGGCGATGCGCCTAACGATTGCCCGGCTGCGCCTCTGGATCGTTGTCCTGGCGTTCCTGCTGGTGGCGGCGCTGGTTGGGAATTTCCTTCACTTTCGTTGGAAGGCCAAGGGTTTGAGCGACCTGCCGGGCGCGATCGGGGGCGACATACAGCAAACCTCAGACGCGTTCACCTATTCGCAGTCGGTGAAGGGGCGTACTGCCTTCACGATTCACGCCTCAAAGGCGGTTCAATTCAAGAACGGTACAAGCGCAACCCTGCACGATGTGGTCATCACCCTGTATGGTGCGCAGGGCGATCGCAGCGATCGCATCTCAGGGAGCGAATTCAATTACGACAAGAAGGCGGGGTTAGTCACCGCCCAGGGCGAGGTGCAGATCGACCTGCAAGGAGCCGATCTGACAGGCCCGGCTGCGAAGGCGGCAACAGCGGCGGCAACAGCGGCGGCAGTGGCGACAGGAAAGAACACGAGCATTTCTCTCGGCGCGTCTCGGCAGGTCGTCCACATCAAGACGAGCGGGCTGGTCTTCAATCAAAACACCGAGGTCGCCAGCACCCCGCGGTATGTGGAGTTCAGCACCCCAAAGGGCATGGGGCAGGCCACGGGCGCCACCTACGATGTGAAAAAGGGCCTGCTGATCCTGCAGTCTGCGGTCGAGCTTAGATCGGACCGCGATGGTGTGCCGGTAGTGGTCAATGCGTCTCATGCCGAATTTCTGCGTTCGAGCATGCAGGCGTTTCTGGCGAATCCGGTGTCGAAGTACCAATCGGAGCGGACGACCGCTGACCAGGCTATCGTCTACTTTCGGCAGGACGGCTCGGCGGAGCACATCGACGCTGAAGGCCACATCCATCTAACTACGGACGACGGAAAAGAGATGACCTCGAGGAGCGCGAAGATCCTGCTCGACTCGCGCAGCCAGCCGCAGCGGGCCGACGCCGGCGGCGGGGTGAACTTCGTCTCTCTCAGCGACCCGCAGCAGCAGATGCACGGCAACGCCGTCGAGGGCACTCTGATCTTCGGCGCGGGCGGGACTCTGAGCCACGCTCAGGCGCGCAACGCGGTGAGCTTCGTCGACCAGCAACGCGGCCTCAGCGACGATCCGCAGGGCTCGGCCACACGCGAACTTCGGGCTGCCAAGGTGGACATCGATTTCATCGAGGACGCCAAAGGTCACGCCGCCGCCGACAAGGTCCTGGCGTCGGGCGGCGCGACTGCTGTTCTGCATACGATCCGGACGAGAGGCGCTTCACAGAACACCACGATCAAGGGCGATCAACTGCTCGCGACTTTGCGCGATGGCCGCGCCATCAGCAGCCTACATGGGGATGGACATACCAGCGTTTTAGACGTTTCCCCCACCGGCGCGACCAATTTGAGTACCGGGGACATTTTGGATGTCGGCTTTACTGCGGCGAAGGACCAAAGCCGACCGGCCACAACAGCGAAGCAAGGTCCGGCCAGCGGCGGTCTGGACGCGGCGCAGATACAGTCTGTGGTCCAGGAGGGCAACGTCGTCATGGTGGGGACGCCAGCCCCGAACCCGGCGCATCCGGGGTCGCCTACCCGGGCAACGGCGCGGCGCGCCGACTATGACGCTGCCAGCCAGTTGCTCACGCTCACGGGCTCTCCGCGCATCGACGACGGCAGCAGCGACATCACCGCCGAGGTCATCGACTACCATCGCGGGACCGAGGTTGCGGAGGCGAGGGGCGACGTCAAGGCCACGTACCGTCAAGCTGCCAATACCGCGGCACCGGGTAAGAGTGGTTCACCTCCGGGAATTGGCGGCGAGGGGCCTACTCACGTCATTTCCGCCAGCGCCAATCTTGACCAGGCCCAGGGTTTGGCGATCTTTCGCGGCAAGGCCCGGCTTTGGCAGGGGGCGAATTCAGTCAGCGCTCCCATCATCGAGCTTTCCCGCAACCCGCAGATGTTGAAGGCTTACAGCGAACCGGCTTCTTCCAACGCGGTCGCTACGGTGATTGCGTCCGCCGCCGATGGCAAGCGTCCGCCGAGCGTCTTCAGCGTTCATAGCAGCCGGCTGCTGTACGCGGATGCCGATCATAAGGCCACATTTACCGGATCGGTGGTCGCGGAGGATGCGGACGGAGTTGTCCATTCCGACCGGACGGAGGTTTTCCTGGCGGCTGCGAGCCAGGCAGGAAAGGCGCCGAGTGCGGCCAGATCTTCGGCCGGACCGGGGGCGAGCCGGATCGACCGCATCCTGGCGACAGGGCATGTGGTGCTGCAACAGCCCGGGCGCCGGGGTACAGGAGAACAGCTTCTTTATACCGCGCAGGACGGAAAATTCGTCCTTACGGGAACTTCTGTGACGCCGCCGCATCTGTACGATCAAGCGCGCGGCAACGTGACAGGTGAGGCTTTGATTTTCAATAGTCAGGATGATAGCGTCAGTGTGACAGGCGGCCAGTCAAGGGCAGTCACCGACACGCGCACGGCAAAGTAGTCTCTCAATGCAGAAACTGTCGACCGACGAGATCGGCAAGTCCTATAAAGGACGCCAAGTAGTGCGCGGAGTGAGCCTCGACATCTCGCAGGGCGAGGTCGTTGGCCTGCTTGGCCCCAACGGGGCGGGAAAAACCACCACGTTTTACATGATCGTCGGGCTGGTGCGCCCCGATGCCGGTCACATTCTCGCCGACGGCGACGACATTACGCGGGTGCCGATGTACATGCGCGCGCGGCAATACGGCATCAGCTACCTGCCGCAGGAAGCCTCGGTCTTCCGCAAGCTGACCGTCGAGGAGAACATGCTCGCGGTTCTCGAGGCACAGTCGATCTCGGGCGCAACGCGCCGCGCCCGCACCGAGAAGCTGATCGACCAGCTGAACCTCGGCCACATCCGCAAGACCCGGGGCTATCAGCTCTCGGGAGGAGAACGCCGGCGGGTAGAGATTGCACGCTGCCTTTGCATCCAGCCTTCCTTCATTCTGCTCGATGAGCCCTTTTCGGGAATCGATCCCATTGCGGTGACCGATCTGCAGGAAATAATCTTCGACCTGAAGGCCAGCGGCATAGGAGTATTGATTACCGATCACAATGTGCGGGAGACCCTTTCGGTGACCGATCGGGCTTACATCATCAACGAGGGGCGGATCTTCCGGGCGGGTACGCCGGACCAGCTTGGCCGCGATCCCGAGGTGCGGCGGGTGTATCTCGGCGGCGGATTCTCGTTCGGGTAGGTCGTGCTCAGCCAGCGTTCGCCACGCCAGGATTACTTGCCAGAGCCGGGAAAGGTACACTTGGAGTGTCTCCGGGTATTAGCGGCGATCAACTATGGCCCTTCTTCAACCAAGACTGAGTTTGAAAGTAGCTCAACGGCAGATACTCACACCTGGCCTCATGCAGATGGTCAGTGTGCTCGCCTTGAACAAGCTCGAGTTGAAGGAGATGATCAATACCGAAATCGTCGAGAACCCGGTTCTCGAAGAACTGGAAGAGAACGTTCCGCTGCTCGACGACGTTGCGGGCCAGGAAGCGGAGCGCGAACGCCCCGCCGAGGAGATCGTCGCCGACGCCCAGCGCGATAAGGCAGATCCCTTTGAGGAGATCGATTTCGGTTCCTACTTCCAGGAATATCTCGACCCTGGCTTTCGCTCACCCAACAATTACGAGCTGAACGAAAAACCCTCCTTCGAGAATTTCCTGTCGCAACCGAGTACCCTGGCTGACCATCTTTTCTGGCAACTTGGCTCGCTCACTCTCCCCCCTGACGTCCGCGCCGCCGCGGAGTACATTATTGGCAATATCGATGAGTCCGGCTATCTTACGGCCACAGACGAAGAGTTGCTGGCAGGCTATCTCAATGAGGTTGAATTGGGAGCCAATCCAGCCCTTCCCTTCAGGCCTGCCTCCGAGGCGGCCTCGACCCAAGCGTCGATCAACGGCAGCGAGCCGATTACCGCCGGTATCCGGGCACAGGAAAACGTGAGCCGGCACTCGCTGGTGCTTACCGCGGCCTTGAAGACGGTGCAGCAGTTGGATCCGCTCGGGGTCGCCACGCGTGATCTTCGCGAGTGCCTGCTGACGCAGATTTCGGCATACTGCAGGGAACTTCATTTGGCAGCGGTGCGCGCAGAGAGAGCATCTCGGGCGGGGTCTCCGAATGGGTATACAAGTTCGCATGACGAGACGGATTCGGTTCCAGAGATAACGAAGGAGTTTGGCGCCGTTGAAGATGGCGAGCCCGGGATACTGCGGGTCGCAGCGGCCGAGGCGCCGCCGCAGCGATCTCCGCGCATCGAGGTCGCGGAGACCGCCGGAACCATCATCGACAAACATCTGCAACTGCTGCAGAAGCGCGACCTGCGGGAGCTTGCCAAGGTTCTCGGCAAGTCGGTCGAACACACCCAGCAGGCCTTCGACCTGATTCGCACTCTCGACCCGCGTCCGGGGCAGCGCTACAACCGTACCGAGGCGCGGCTGATCGAGCCGGATGTAGCTTTTGTGAAGCGTGACAACGAATACGTTGTAGTGATGAACGAGGACGACCTGCCGACGCTGCGCCTCAACCAGGGATACCGCCGCATGCTGAAGCAGGACGGCACCGAAAAGGACGTGAAGGAATATGTGAAGGAGCGCTACCGGTCGGCGCTGCAGTTGATCCGCAACATCGAGCAGCGCAAGAACACGATCCTGCGCACCTGCGAGGCGATCGTGCGCCGGCAGGGCGAATTTCTGGAACGCGGCGTTGAATATATGAAGCCGATGATGATCAAAGAGGTCGCCGAAGAGATCGGCGTCCATCCCTCGACGGTCAGCCGTGCGGTCTCGAACAAATATGTTCACACCGCACAGGGTGTCTTTGAGCTGCGCTTCTTCTTCTCGGAGGGCGTGAATGGCCCGGAGGGTTCAAGCACCCCGCTGATGCTGCTCAAGCGCAAGGTGAAAAAGCTGATCGATGAGGAAGATGCTCGAAAGCCGCTTACCGATGACCAGTTGGCCAGCATCCTGCAAGTCCAGGGAATCGATGTGACGCGGCGTACGGTGGCCAAATATCGCGAAGACCTGCGCATCCCGAGCACCCACCAGCGCCGCAAGCGCGATTGAGGCTGGAAGCCGCTTCGGGAATCGACGCCCCGTGCGGGGAGGCAATTTGATAAGATCGGCTTTTCCCGAGAGGCGTTTCTGCTCGGATGAGGTAGACGAACATGCAGATCGAATACACCGGCAGGCAAGTCACGGTTACTAAATCGCATCACGCCATTGGGGACGAGGGCGTCGGCCGGATCGGCAAGATACTTGGCAAAATTATTACCGCTCACATCGTGCTGACCGCAGAAAAATACCGTCAGACCGCCGAAGTCACCATCACCACCAGGTTGCAGAGCATCGTGGGTTTATGCCAGTCGACGAGCATGGAGACCGCTCTGCGCGAGGCAATCGCCAAGGCCGAGAGCCAGGCCATCAAGCACAAAGACAAGATCCGTGCCAAGAAGCGAAAGGTGAAGGAAGAAAAGAGCCCTGAAGATTCGCAACTGGCCCGCACGCGGCGACCCGGCCGTCCGCTCGCGATCGCGGCGAGCGCCGCCGAGCCAATCGTGAAGACCAAGGGCAAGCTGCACGAAACCAACGGTAACGGTCGGGCCAAGCCAGCGCGCCCGGTGACGGTACACTCGTTCCCGGCGAAGACGCCGATCGCCGAGCCCCACGTGGTGCGCTCAATCGATTCCATTGCGATGCGCCCCATGTCGCTCGAAGAGGCGGTCAAGGAAGCGGAATTTCGCGACCGTGAGGTTTTCGTCTTTCGTGACAATCAAGGCGGACTGAAAGTGCTGCATCGCAAGCGCGACGGCAAGATGGAGCTGATCGAGGTCCCATAAGGCGGGCGGTGCTAGCATGAGGCATGGCCCGCAAGATCATCCCAGAAAAAGCGAAGCCAGCCAAATCCCGCTCCGCAAACGCCGCTGAAGGCAAGAGACCGGACCGCAAGACTGCTCCCATCCAGGCCAGCGAACTGGTGATTCTGACCGGGCTCTCGGGCTCGGGCAAGGCCTCTGCGCTTAAAGCATTTGAAGACCTCGGTTATTATTCGGTGGACAATCTGCCGCTTGAGCTTCTGCCGCGCTTCGCCGATCTTGTCCGGCAATCGGCAGAGATCGATCGCGCTGCGCTGGTGGTGGATGTGCGCGAAGGCCAGACGCTGGAGCGGTTTCCGGCAATTCTGCAGCAGATCAGGAAGTCGTTAGCGACTAAAGTTATCTTTCTCGAAGCCAGCGAAGCCGCGCTGCTGCGCCGCTATTCCGAGACGCGGCGCCCGCATCCCTTGGCCAAATCGGGGATGGTGCGCAATGGACTCGCATCGGAGCGCGCGTTGCTCGACCCGGTGCGCAACGTTGCCGACATCACCCTCGACACCTCCAATTTCAATGTGCACGAGTTGCGGGCTTACTTACAGACAAAGTTCGAGAGCGAGAGCACCGGCAAGAATCTGCTTATCTCCTCGATCAGCTTCGGCTACAAGAACGGCGTTCCGCTCGAGGCAGACCTCGTTTTCGATGTGCGCTTTCTGCCCAACCCGCACTTCATTCCAGAGTTCCGCAAACTCACGGGAAGGCATTCCAAAGTAGCCGCTTATGTGCGGAACTTTCCCCAGACGCAGGAGTTTCTTGATCGCGTGACGGAGATGCTGTTATTCCTGCTGCCCTATTACATTCAGGAAGGGAAGAGTTACCTCACCGTGGCGTTTGGCTGCACCGGAGGACAGCATCGGTCGGTGGCCATCGCCGAGGAGATACGCAAGCGCCTCGACAAGCACGGCTATCGGGTGAAGACGGCACATCGAGATATGCCGCGCTCAAGCCGCGGTTAGTTTCGACCCGTTCTGTCCCAAAAACTTTCCTCTATTGCTACTGGAATACCCTCGCTAACCGCGCGGGTATAGCGGTCTCATTCCGCAGCTCCGGCGGGCTGCGCCCTGAGGGGGGCGGCGGGCGCCTGAGGTACCAGCAGGAATGAGTGGATGCCGTCGCGATAATAGCCGTAGCCGAGGATCTGGCCGGACTCGTTTATGCGCGAGGCGACGAGCAGGAGCCAGCCGGAGTGGGGAGAGATGAGCCGGTTGAGATCGTACATGGTTCCGCGCTCCCACAGGAATGCGCGCAGCTTGCCGTCGGTGATCTGCGCGCCTCCTACGATCTGGGAGCGGTCGTTGATATCGAGCGCGGTGGTCACCGCGTCATCATCATCGCCCAATATCCCGAGGTCAATTGCCTTGCCGTCTCGCCAGAGCACGCCCCGCGCATCCCCGCTGGCCTGATCGCAGGCTCCGACGATCTCGGCCCGGTCGTTGATCGCCTGGGCGCTGCAAAATGTACCTCCGGAGAGATCCGGGAGCTGGCGCATTTGTCCCCTCTGCCAGACAAAGGCGTGGGGCTTTCCGTTTACGACGGTGTTGGCTTCGCCGACGACGATATCCTGATTATTGATGTCGCGGGCCTTGCTGTAGTTGCCGTTTGCCAGAGTTCCCAGGTCATGAGGGGCTTTGGATTGCCAGATGACGGCGTGGAAGGCCCCGCTGCCGACCTGCGCCTCGCCGACGATCTTTCCTTTCCGATTAATGGCTGCCGCGCTGGTGATACCGCCGTCGAGCGGCGCAAGGATTTGGAGCTCGCCCTGATGCCAGGTGAAGGCGCGGGTGAAGCGGATGTCCTGGGCGGCCTGGAGCTGGCCGACGACGGTGCCGTCTGCGCTAATATCTGCCGGATAGACCACTGGAAAGCTGGGCAGGCCGACGATCTCAGTAGACTGTGTACCCCGCAGCAGCACCCCCTGGACAGTATTGCCACTGACGGAATGCCAGAAGGCAACTTCGCCGCGATCGTTCAGGCCGGGCGTCTCCACGATGGTTCGGACCAGCGAGGGAACGAGGTCAATGACTTTGTATGTGGCCGGGGGAGCCTGGCCCGCGCAGAGGGCTGGTCGCAGAAAGGGCGAGAAAAACGCCGCCCACAAGACAAGAGAACCGATAGTCGGACGGGGTATTCGAGTTACAGAAACCATAAGCGCCTCGATTTGAAGCTCGCTACGTTATTTGTTGGCGACTTCCCGCCTGGCATGACGTGGAGCGCCAGACGGGAAGTCCTGCTCTGCGCTTCAGGCGTCAGCTGCCTCCCTGAGTGAATGTCCAGCTGAGGACCTGCTGTACTGCGGTGGCGCCACCGGTGCTGCCGCTAAATCCCACATATGCCGTGGAGCCGCCGACGATCGAAGGGATATTGACGCTGTAAGTCTGCGTCGCTGTCGCATTAGTGACGGTGTCGGTGAACACTACTGTCAGGGTGTTGGTATCGTCACTGTAGGTCATCTGTACGTTGAAGATATGGCCGCTGTGCAGGTTAATCCCGGTCGAGGAGAGATTGACGGCGGGCGTAAATGGACCCGCGCCGTTGGTGTAGATGCCGGTGGAGTCCGGCCCTTCGCCGTTGTCGTTGTACAAATCGAACTTGATAGCAACACTATTGCCAATACCGGCGTAACCCAGGTTGCCGCCGTTTTTGCCCAGAGCGGTGAGTCCGGCAGTCTGGACGATAAAGGTGCAGCCGTCGGCCACCGGGTTCGTGATTTGCAGCTGGAAGTTAGTGCTAAAGTGCTGGATGTTAACAGGGGTAGAGTAGTAGGCAGTGCCTTTCTGGTAGGTGCCGCCGTTGGTCAACGAAAGCGCACTCCCGTTTAATGCCGCACTACCATTGAATCGAATGTTCGAAGTTGTGAAGCCCTGAGGAAAGTTGATCGTGGGCGGCATCGGTGATGTAAGGGGCGAAAGCACGGTCAAGGTACCGGCACTGATGGCAATCTGGTAATGCGACGCCGAACTCCCGCTCACTGTAGCGGTGATGGGGTAGGCACCCGGTGCGGAGCTTGAGGTCGCAGTGGTGCTGTAGGTGATGGTCAGAGTTGTTCCAACCTGATCCCCATTGACGAGCCCGGTGACGGAGGAACTAAAGGCAGGCAAGGCGGCGCCGCTGGTCATGGTTGCGTTGGCCACTTGCACACTCAACGTCGGCAGAATGCCATACACCACCAACTGTCCGGCAGCCGTCGTCGTGCCCGTCGCGACTGGTCCGAAGGAGGGCACGTAGACCTTTCCGTTGGCAACCATGGGAGGCACAAACTTGGCGAAGAGGCCAATTTCGTCGCGAGCGTCGTTGAGTTTATCGTCCCAGAGAAGTTGAAGAGTGTCCGCGTTGAAGGCGTACACAGTGCCCTGGACGGTGGCTGCGTTTGAGTTCGCAAGATAGGGCGTCGAGGCCCATACGATTCCGTTTGAGCCGTTGTTGGACGAGGTGGTGAGGAAGCCGCCGGGCATGGCTCCCCACACATGGGCGGTCGGCGCGGTCATGCTGCTCTTGGCAAATGGCGTGGTACTGAACAAGCCGCCAGGCGCGTTGAGTTGAAATCCGCGCAGGTAATCGTTCTCGCCCCATACATACACGACGGGACCATTCGCTGCGCTGTTGAAGTATTTCGGTGTGCCGTGGATATGGCTGGTCCCATAGCCATAGACTGCCTGGAATTCCTGCAGAACCTGGTCCACAGAGGAGTTGAACTTACCCAAAGTGCTCGGACTGGTCAGATACAGGACGCCCTGTTTACCACCGCCCACGACATATTGGGTTTGGACGGGGTTCGTGCCGGGCACGGGGACGAGAAGGATGCCACTGCTACCAATATCCTGATCGGCAGAGTTGAGGGTCGCACTGTTGGTTGGCGTGAAGTAGTCCAGTAACTGCAGCGATGGGGTGAGCTTGATCCAGCTGTTTCCAGTCTGGACAAGATTGTTGGGAGTGGGGCCAAACGCTCCGTTACCGCTAGAGAAGAACAGATTGCCTGCGGCGTCGATAGCCGGCGCGGAACCGGCCATCCAGAGGCCGCCGCCGGTGTTGTATGTGGTAGTCGAGTAGACGCCCGTCTGGGCCAGAGTGGAAGCGCTGTACGCCATGATCCAACCGCGCCAGGGCCCGCGATCGTTGTGCGATGCAAAACCCATGTAGACATTTCCATTGGCCAGAGCGAGGCTGGCGCGCTGGAGCTGGATTTGCGCATTGAAAACGATGTTCCCGTTCAGGTCCGCAGTATGGTAAGTACCAGCGATGGTCACCGGCGCCCCCAGGACTTCGTTACCAGTAGTAATATCGATGGCTTCGAGGATATAGCTATAGACCGGGGAGCCGTTCGATGAAGCCTCGGAGCCGTGGACCAGGTACATGAAATTGGTCGATGGGTCGATGACGGGCGTCGCGAGAATGCCGAAGCCGCTCGTATAGGCGACGTTGGGGCTGACCTGGACCTCGGATGAGTTGATCGGGGCGCCGAAGTTGCGGCTCCAGAGTAGAGTCCCATTGTCGGCATCGAGGGCATACAAGGTGTTGTTCAACGTGGCAACGTAAACAACGTTATGGGTCGCTCCGCCAACGGTGAGGTTCGAGACGTAGAGCGGCTGGGCATAGATCTCGTCGTCCGTGTTAAAGGTGAATAATTTTCCGAATTGCGCGCTATTCACATTCGACGGGGTCAGGATGGTCTCGTTGGTGTTGGAGCCTGTCCGCGAGTTGTCGTAGTCCCGGGTATACACGTTGACTTGCCCGACCGCGGAGCGGCCAAAGAGAACGAACAGGAGTAATAGAAACCAGGCGGAGTTCATAAATTTACGACCGCGGCCTGCAGGCTTCCCCAGGATCAGTTTGGAGGGCGGAGTTACGGCTATTACCCGAGAGAGTGGCATAGTGTTGAGTCCTTTGTGGTTTTGTCTAAATAGAGTGAGGTAATGCGGTTGCGACCACAACGAATGTCATGCGCATCTAATGCGCAAAGGGACGGGAGGGATACGCTTCTCCCATGTACGCCACACAAATTCTGAGAAATACGTCGCCAATACTGGAAAGCCTTCAGCAGATGAATTTCGTACCAGGTCAAGGGAGAGCTAACCCAGGACGTTATAGGTGTGTCTTTGGTTGGGCGCTGAGCGCCAACTTCCGGGGAAGAAATAGCGCGGAACACCTACTCCGGGTGCTCAGCACGGACACTTAGGTACAGCGGTGAATTCCGACCGGGCTCAAAAACACTTGAGAGCGTCGTCTTCCAGAAGGAACAACGGGCCCATGATGCTTTACAGTGCACAATCGACGGCGGCGCAGGTACCTCCCAGCGATCGCCTAACGTTGCAGGCATCGAAAGGCCGGGTGGATTGGGGGAAGAGAGAAAGCGGTATCACTGAACTAAATGCGGATCTACGAGACAAGTGAAGCCCGATTCGATGTCGGGTTCATCCGTGGCGTTTCTGGGGAGGAAGCGAGGGGGGTGCCGATGAGATTGCTACTGAATCTCTTCAGCGTCTCGGATTCGATGTCAACCGAAACTTAAATTCATTATGGAACAAGTTGCATTGTTAGTAAACCCTTTATTGAATGCTTTTCGCGCAATTGATTCGTAAGACGTTAAAATTCGGCGGCAGTTGCATGACCTGTCTCATATTTGTCGATGCTCGAAGGCCATTCAGGCCAGATGGGCATTTGCGACCGATTGACGCCGCGCCGCAGCCCCTGCAAACGCAGGCGAAGTGAATTCGATTCAGTCCTTGCGGCAAAGACCCGCATACGGCAGGTGGGTACAATAACAAAATGGCGATGATCGCAAACGCCGCCCTACTGCCCATAAGGACTGGCGGATTCCCCGGATGAACAGACTCTTGCGTCTCCTGCGCTATGTCCGCCCTTACTCGCTGCAGGCGATGCTCTCCGTGGTCCTGATGGCGGCGGTCGGATTGCTGGAGGCATTCCGGCTTCTGCTGATTAAGCCCATCTTCGATCGCGTCCTCGACCCGGCTGCGCCCAACGGGCGAATTGCTCTTTTCGATGTCCCTTTCACTCACTATCAGCTCGATCTGCGACACATCGTACCGGCCCACTTCCATAACGACTGGACGGTCGTCGCTTTCGCACTGGTGGTGTCAACGATCATCAAGGGTCTGTGCGACTACGGCGGCACTTACCTGGTGAACTACGCCGGTTTCGGCATGATCACCGACCTGCGCGACGATCTCTACGAAGCTATTCTGCGACGCTCAGTTTCGTTTTTTCAGAAACATGCAACGGGGACCATCCTCTCCACGCTGATCAACGATATCGAGCGTGTGCAATATGCGATGTCCTCGGTGTTGTCGGAGTTCCTGCAGCAGGCCTTCACGCTTCTCTTTACCATCGTGGTGGTCATCGGCTACGGCGGCAAGCTGGCCTGGATCCTGTTGATTTTCCTCCCGGTAGTGATCGGGTCCGCCCGCAAGATCGGCCGCCAGGTGAGGAAGACGACGCGCCGCGGGCAGGACAAGCTTGCCGAAATCCAGAACATCCTGCACGAGACGGTCACCGGCAACCGCATCGTGAAAGCCTTCAATATGGAGCTGTGGGAGGCGTTGCGCTTCAAAAAGGCGGCCCGCCGCCTCTTTCGCGCCAATCTTCGCTCGGTGCGCGCCCAGGCGATCAGTTCGCCGCTGATGGACTCGATCGGCGCGATCGCGATTGCGCTGCTGCTATGGGTGGGGCGTCTGCAGATCAACCATGGAGCGATGACCGAGGGAGCGTTCTTCGCCTTTATTGTCGCGGTCTTCAAGCTCTACGACCCGGTCCGCAAGTTCGCCCTTTTTTATAACAATTTCCAGGCCGCGCTAGGCGCTTCCTCCGAGATCTTCAATTTCATGGACGCCCAGGACGATGTCTGCGAGAAGCCCCGTGCGCTGGCCATCAGGGGCTTCAAGGAGAGCATCCGCTTTGAGAATGTCGGCTTTGCCTATCGCGATGAAGAAGGCGAGCGCGAGGTTCTGCACAACATTAATCTGGACATACGTTGCGGCGAAGTGGTTGCGCTCGTCGGGCCGAGCGGCGCCGGCAAGTCGACGCTGGTCAATCTTGTGCCACGATTCTTCGATGTATCCACGGGCCGGATTCTCATCGATGGCCATGACCTGCGTGACGTCAGCCTGAGATCGCTGCGCGAACAGATCGGCAAAGTCACGCAGGAGACAATCCTCTTCAACGATACCGTCCGGAACAACATCGCTTATGGGCAGCCTGATGTTTCTCTGCAGCGCGTCATCAGTGCGGCCGAGGCGGCGCTGGCCCACGACTTCATCCTCAATCTTCCTGAAGGCTACGACACAGTCATTGGCGAGAAGGGCTTTCGGCTCTCCGGAGGAGAGCGGCAGCGGCTGGCTATTGCGCGAGCATTGCTCAAGAATGCGCCGATCCTGATTCTAGATGAGGCCACTTCCGCGCTCGACTCAGAAAGCGAATCGCTGGTGCAGGCGGCGCTCGCGAACCTCATGGCCAAGCGGACCTCGATCGTCATTGCGCACCGATTGTCGACGGTGCGCCGCGCAACCCGAATTGCGGTGATCGAGAGCGGTCGCATCACGGCGATCGGACCGCACGAAGAGCTACTGCGCATATCCCCGACCTACCGAAGGTTGAGCGACCTGCAGTTTTCATCTGCCTTGACTTCCACTGGCGAGCGCGAATACGCCTCGATCGCTGCGGCGAAGGTAAAGGCGTGAAGCAGGACCGACAGGCTTCGTCCTCCGGCGCGGCGGGGAGCAGCCCCATTTACTCCATGACCGGGTTTGCTCGCGTCTCTGGGCGCGTATCCGACACTTTGAGTTTTACGCTCAGCCTGAAGAGCGTGAATCACCGCTTTCTCGATCCGCAGTTGCGTATGCCCTCGGGGACTGAATCGCTCGAAATGCGTATTCGCCGCACCCTGAAAGAGAAGCTGGTCCGCGGTCATGTTGAATTCACTCTCTCGCTCGAACGCAATGCGGAGAGAGGCTCGCCATATAACCGTGCACTGGTTGAGGCATATATCGCCGCTTTCCGCGCCGCCGCCGCTGATCACGGTCTCGAACAGCAGCCCGACTTGAACGCGATCCTTCGCCTGCCGGGCGTGCTCGCGGCAGAGAGTTTCTCTGCCAAGGACGACCCCGAGGCGCTGGAGGCTGCGGTGGTGAGTCAGCTTGATCCGCTGATCGCTGCGCTCAACATAATGCGCGCTCAAGAGGGTTCGTCGCTTGCCGCGGAACTCGGCGCGTGCCTTCTCCGGATGAGCGTGCTGGTCGATCAGATCGCACCGCTGAGGGAACAAGTGCAGAGTGCTTATTTCGAGCGTATTCGCCAACGGGTTGCGGCGTTTCTTGGCGGCGACTTCGAACGCGAGCGCATTCTGCAGGAAGTGGCCATGATGGTGGAACGCAGCGACGTGGACGAAGAGATCGCGCGGCTACGGATACACATTGAGCATTTCCAATCGCTGTTGCGGGCCGGGGGCGAAGTGGGCAAGAAGGCCGATTTTCTCCTGCAGGAGATGAACCGCGAGGCCAACACGCTGCTATCGAAGACCGGCGGCGTGGCCGGAAACGCGAGCCTGATTACTGAGCTGGGCCTGGGAATGAAGGCGGAGATAGAAAAGGCGCGAGAACAAGTTCAGAATCTCGAATAGACTGGTTGCAACACAAGCAGGGCGAGACAGAAAGTTTGGCGGGGATACTGTTCATCATTTCGGCGCCGTCGGGCTCGGGCAAATCGACGCTCGTGAATCAGCTGCGTTCCCTGGTCGACAATCTCGAATTCTCCGTCTCCTACACGACTCGAAGTCCGCGCGGCTCCGAGCAGGACGGTCGCGAGTACCACTTCACCGACCGCGCCGCATTCGAGAAGATGGTCGGCGCAGATGAATTTCTCGAACACGCCGAGGTCTTCGGTAATTACTACGGCACTGCGGTGCAGTCGCTGCGCGACGCCGAGTCGCGAGGCAAAGACCTCTTACTGGATATCGACGTGCAGGGCGGCGCGCAGGTGCGCAAGAAAATTCTGGACGCCGTGAGCATTTTTGTTATGCCGCCGACCAAGGAGGTGCTCGCGACCCGGCTGCGCAACCGAAGCCGCGCGGAAGGCGCCATCACCGAGGAAACCGAGAAAATCATTGAGCGCCGCCTTGCCCAGGCGCGCAGCGAGATTGTGAATTATCGCCAATATGGTTATATTTTGGTCAACGACGTCCTCGACCATGCGGTAGAAGAACTGGCGGCCATTGTCTCGTCCGAGCGTATCAGGCGAAGTGGCCGGGAGATCACTCCAGAGGACAGGCGTGCG
This sequence comes from uncultured Acidobacteriaceae bacterium, assembly GCA_963790505.1. Lineage (GTDB taxonomy): Bacteria > Acidobacteriota > Terriglobia > Terriglobales > Acidobacteriaceae > Acidisarcina. The sequence goes on from CAWBOT010000005.1 coordinate 877,525, forward strand.
ATCGAGCTGGCTGAAGGCTGCCGTCAATCCAATGCGACGGCGCGCTTACAGCCGGTGCTTCATTCGTTCGATTTGTGCGAAGAGTAGGCAGTTGCAATCTGAACAATGACACGAACCCAAGCCTGTAGAAATGGGCCGTAATTAAACCTTCGGAGGATGCTATCTAATGAACGTTGAAAACGGAGTAAACAGCCATTTTGGTTATGTCATGGTCGCGGCCCGGCGGGCGCGGCAGTTGCAGAACGGTTCCCAACCGCTGATCGCCACCAACTCGCGCAAGGCTTGCCGAGTCGCCCAGGACGAGATCGCGGCCGGGATGGTTGGCTATGTCAAGCCCGATGTGCCATTGCACAAGCCTGAAATCGAGGCTCCGATCATTCCGAAGTTCGTCAGCTAAGCGCGATCGTTGGCGGCCGGCCGGCCGGACATTTGCCTGGATGAAAACGACCGGCGCTCCGGTTCGCCGCCTCGTGCCGGGCGGAGGCATTGAGCTCGCCAACTGGCTGGATTTCTATATCCGCCGCTAACGAATGCGGATGCTCTCGTTGAGAGTCAGCGTGGCAATGCCGCGCGGGGTGTCGATCTCCGCCCGTAAGTCATGCCACAGCTGGTCAGGCAATTCCCGGTAGACGGCGACGATCGCCGGGTCGAATTGGGTGCCATTGCAGCGCTCGATCTCGCGGCGCGCCTCGGCGAAGGACTTTGCCCGGCGGTAGGGGCGGTCGGAGGTAATGGCGTCCAGGGCGTCGGCGACGGCGAAGATCCTGGCTCCGAGGGGAATCTCGTCACCCTTCAACCCGCGGGAATAGCCGCTGCCATCGTAATGTTCCTGATGGCTAAAGACGATCTCCGAGGCCTGCTCGAGAAAGGGTATCTTCTTCAGCATCGCGTAGCCGCGCATGCAGTGCTCGCGCATGATTGACTGCTCCCAGGCGTTGAGTTTGCCGGGCTTGGAAAGAATGGCATCGGGAATTGCCATCTTTCCGATGTCGTGGAGAAAAGCGCCGCGGGCAATGATTTTCACTGTGGAGGGCTCGATGTTCATGGCCCTTGCCAGCACCATGGAGTACGCGGTGACGCGCTTCGAATGCCCTTCGGTTTCCGCGTCTTTGAGGTCGAGAGCATTCCCGAGGGCCTCAAGAGTGATGTCGTAGGAGCGCTCAAGATCGGCGATGGCGCGATGAAGCATCTCGGTGCGCGCCTCGACCAGCCGCTCGAGGCTTTGGCGGTGAAGCGTGTCGCGGCGGTCAAGTTCGCGATTGTCGAGCGCCCGGCGCACACCCGTCAAAAGCTGGCTGGGCCCGATGGGCTTGAGCAGGTAATCAAAGGCGCCCTTTTTGATCGCAGATATTACCATCGCGATGTCGGAGTTCCCGGAGATGATGACCACCGGCACCCCGGGCTGGATCTCCTTTAGCGTTTCGAGGAGCGCGAGGCCATCCCCGTCCCCGAGCCTGATGTCGAGGAGGACGACGTCAAAGGGAGCGCCACCGGCGATTTGTCGCAGGGCGTCGTCACAGTCCCTGGCGAGGGCCGGAGAGTAGTTTGCCCGTTCCAGGGTGGTCCCGATCATTGCTGAGACGTCGATTTCGTCGTCAACGACCAGAATTCGCTCGGCTGCCATCGGCCAAAACCTTTCCATGACCATAGAGACAACGAAGTTGCGACGCTTCGCAACTCCAGGGAAATTTCGCGCAATTCGAGGCGCAAGTTGATCGCCGCGGGCCGCAACCTAAACAGTTACAGTCCCCGACTTGCGATTCGAGTGGCGGAATGCGAGTGATCCTCCGCGAGCGTACTCTGAGCGATCAGGAGGCGTAGTCGTAGTCTACAACCTTGCGGGCCCATGGAAACTATCCACAAGAGTCCCAGGGGCAGGAAATCCGGTGGCTGGCAAGCGGTCCGGTGCGATGCGGCCGGGTTACCAGAGGTGACGGTGGCGCGGAAACGGGTATTCTAGAGCAGTTCGCCAGCGGGGGCTTCCTGCAGTGTCGGGTTCGTCTCTCGCGGCGAAGGGGCCAACAACTGCGGAATTCTTCGTTGTGGACCTTGCCCGGAACCAACCCGTCCGGCGCAGCGTATCCCTAGAGCATGAGCTGCGTTGGGGTAATTTCCTGGAACCAAATTGGGGGCAATTCCCCGGGCAGGGAGCCGGTGAAGTCCAGGCGGGTCGCTGCGGCCGGTCAGGTGGAAGCGTCGAAGACGACTGGCGGCCAAACCCGCCGTGGAACGCAAGGCGTGGAAAAGGGCAGTGCCGCGGCGCCAATTGCCATTCGGAGTCAGGCGACGCGGGCAGTGGGCGGTGACCGTTCCCGGCAGATACCAATCGCCGGCATCGAGGAGAGACGTTTGGAAGTCGACTGGGCCGTACTTGTGCGACGGTGCCTGGATGGCGATTCAGCGGCATGGGCCGAGCTGGTCAAGGCGCAGCACCGGCGCGTCTACAGCTTGTGCTACCGGTTCACCGGTTCTCCAACCGATTCGGAAGATCTGACCCAAGAGGTTTTTCTAAAAGTCTACGGAAATCTGGCAAGTTTCGACCTGACGCGCGGGAGTTTCCCGACCTGGCTGACGACGCTGACCCGCAACCTGCTGGTGGACCACTTTCGCCGTGGCCGCTTGCAGCGGGCGACCGATTCGATCGACGCCGGATGGGAGGATTCGAATGAATCGCCGATCTCGGACCGTCTGGCCGACCCCCAGCCCAGCCCGCATCAGCACGCGGCCGCGAGGGAGATCGAGAAGATGGTGCAGCAGGCGCTGACGAAAATCTCTCCCGAGCTCCGCGAAGCAGTCATTTTGCGGGACCTGCAGGACCTCGACTACAAGGAAATCGCCCAGGTGTTGCGAATTCCAGAAGGTACCGTGAAGTCCCGTATCAGCCGGGGCCGCGCGGAACTGGCACGTTTGCTTGAACGTAATAAAAGGCAGGTGGTTTAGATGGCGGAACATAATCCAACCAATCCAAGCGCGGGACAGCGCGGGACAGCTGCCCGGAAGCTCAACTGCGACGAGTCGGAGGCGATGCTGGTCGATTTCCTCGACGGCACGCTGCCAGCTGCGGAGATGGAAAGCTTTGAATCCCACCGGCGGGGCTGCGCGGGGTGCGCAGAGATGTTTGCCCAGGCTGGAAAAGGCCGCGAATGGCTAAGATTTCTCAAGACTGAGCCGCAGGTGCCGTCGGTGCTAGTCGCGAAGATTCTGGCGCAGACGAGTGGCGCGGAGAGCATCGCACATCCCGCTGGTGAATTGGCGCCGGTTTCGGCCATACCAATCCCAATTGCGCCGGTTCTGCCTTTCTGGAAACGAGGCGGCGTGGCGTGGGCGAGCCGCAGTGTCGCCCAGCCGAGGCTGCTGATGACTGCGGCGATGGCGTTTTTCTCCATCACACTCACGCTCAACATGGCGGGGGTACGGTTGACTGCCGTCCGACTGACCGATTTGAAGCCTTCCGCCATGAGCAGCAATCTCGACAAGCAATTCCATATGGCCAGCGCCCGCGTGGTGCGGTACTACGATAACCTGCGCTTTGTTTACGAGATGGAGGCGCGGGTGAGGGAATTGCGCCGCGACAACGACCTGGAAACGGCCCCGCCAGCGGACAAACAAGACCAGCCCGCGCCTTCGGGGACGCCCCAGGACGGCGGCCAAAAGAATGGCGGCAAGTCCCAGGCCCCCAGTAACTCTGGCCAGACCAGCGCCCAGCTTTGGGGCGAAAAGGTCGAGGCGTCGCTGGGCGGATCGATGGGGGAGTCGCAAATATTTCCAAGCAGCAGCCGCAAAACGACGGAACAGTCTTCCGGAGGCGGCATCGAAAGCACTGATAGCAGAGCAGCGGATCAGTCAGAAAGAGGAATCGCATGAACTGCATCAATCACCCTGAAACTCCGGTTGCGTCGTACTGCCAGAACTGCGGCAAGGCGCTGTGTTCCGAATGTACTCGTCCGGTAGGTGGGTTTATTTATTGCGAGCAATGCCTGGCAGCGAAAGTCGGTGTTCCGGGCGCACAGCCGGGAGCGCCTTTCCCGGCGCCGCCTTTCCCGCCGGCTGCGGGGCCGAATCCAGGTCTGGCCACTCTCCTCGGCTTCATTCCCGGCGTCGGCGCGATGTACAACGGCCAATTCGTAAAGGCCATGATCCATGTGCTGGTGTTCGTCATTCTGATTGCGATCACCGATCAGCATGGCCCCTTCGGCATCTTCATTGCGGCCTGGGTGTTGTATCAAGTCTTCGACGCCAACCAGACAGCCAAGGCGCGCCGCGACGGCCTGCCGCTGCCCGATCCGTTTGGCTTGAATGAGCTGGCCAATCGATTGGGAACGCAACATCCCGGAATTGTTCCTCCGGGGGTGCATGTGGACCCCGCCGCGGGATATGCGCCGCCTTATCCGCCACCGCCGCCAAACCCTCCCGCAGCATCGTTTGTAGGTGGGGCTTATCCTCCTCCGCCACCGCCGGGAACTTCATATTCGCCTCCTCCCCCGGGCGCCGCTCCTTACCCCCCGCCCGGCACTGCTCCTTATCCGCCACCGCCCTATCCCGATGTGCCGCCGCCGTTTATCGAAGCGGCGCGGCGCAATGAGCCTATCGGCGCGATCGTGCTGATCGCTCTGGGGATGATCTTCCTCCTGGGAACGCTGGGAATCTTCCGCTTCGACTGGATCGGGCGTGGATGGCCGTTGATCATCATCGTGATAGGGGTGTGGTTGTTCTACAAGCGGGCGCGGGAAAACACGCCGCCGGGAGGTGGGCAATGAACCAGTGGATGACGATTCGAAGACTCCGCGGACCGGCCTTCTTACTGCTGGTTGGAGTCACGGCGCTGCTGAATCAGTGGGACATTTTGAGCTTCGGCAAGAGCTGGCCCTTGTACCTGATTCTGTTTGGCCTATTGAGCCTGGCAGAGCGCGCCGCTCTGGCCCAGGCCAACCTCGAGGCGTATGACCCGATCACCGGTCAGCCGAGGCCACCGGACAGCACCATCTATGGTGGGCCAGGGAGTTCCATCGTCCCGGCAACGCCTGCGGGAGTTCCGCCGCCGAATTCCGGCGAGGGGAGATCCTGATGGCCGCCTCGCCTCCGCCTTATCCGCCACCGCAAGATCCGCGCCGCCAGCAGAAAGATTACTGGCGCGGCCAGAAAGCTGCCTTGCGCAGTCAGCGGGACTACTGGAAGGCGCAGCGGCGCGACCAGCGCTACTACTGGCGGTCGATGCACCGGCCCTCCATCGTGGGACCGATCGTACTCCTTGCGATTGGCATAATTGCATTGCTCATTACCTCTGGAAAGCTGAGCGCACCGCTCTTCTGGGACTGGTTTCTGCGCTGGTGGCCGGTGTTGCTGGTCATCGTTGGGCTGGCCTCGCTCCTGGAGTGGTTTATCGATCGCGATCAAACCTATCGGCGCAAGGGGGGCACGTTTGGGATCGTGCTGCTGATTTTTCTACTGGTTGGCATCGCCTATTCACAAAGCCACGTGCATCGGTTTATGGATGGGATAGGGATGAACGACAACACCGACTGGTCCATGTTCAGCGGCGAGGAGCACGATCACGATGCGGACAGCGAGGTGGCGGTTCCAGCGAATGCGCTGGTCCAAGTGCAGGTGCCGCATGGCGACGTCACTATCACCGGCTCGGCGGACAACCAGATGCGCATCCACGCCCACCAGGTAGTGCATACAAATTCGGACAGCGACGCGGACAAGGTCTTTCCGACGCTCGATCCGAAGGTGACAGTGACTGGAAACACGGTGCTGGTGAGGGTCGAGCCGCAAAATAACAATTACGCCGACCTGACCATTGAACTCCCCGAGGGGGCATCAACCGATATCACCGCAGGCCACGGAGACGTCTCCGTGGAGGGGGTCAAGGGAGCGGCAAACATCAGTTCGGGCCACGGAGACGTCAAGCTGACGAGCATCGGCAGCACTGTCCATGTGCATATGAGCAAGGGAGACTTCTCTGCTCATGAGATCGGGGGCACCGTGTCGCTCGATGGCCACTTCGACGATGTAACGATCTCCGAGCTGGCCGGCGGGCTCTCGATGGAGGGCGAGTTCTTCGGCGACACGCATCTGGAACAGATCGCCTCGACAGTGCATTTTCATTCGAGCCGCACCGACTTTGAAATGGCGCGGCTGGCAGGGGACCTGACCCTGGACTCCGACGATCTGCACGTCGGACAGGCCGTGGGACCGCTACGGATCGTTACCCGGTCCAAGAACATCGAGTGTTCGCAGGTATCGGGAGACGTTCACATCGAGAACGCCAACGGCGATGTCAGCGTGACCGCCGTCGAGCCGCTGGGAAATATTCAGATCAGCAACGCCAGCGACCCAATCACTTTGACGCTGCCTCCGAACGCGAGCTTCACGATCAATGCGGCAACCGACCACGGCGATTTGAACACTGATTTCAATTTGAACGTGAGCGGCGACGATCAACGCCGGATCGCGAACGGAACGGTGGGTAGCGGCGGCCCGAAGATCGATCTAGCTGCGCGGCATGGAGACATCTCCATCAAGAAGGGCGACATGAGTATGCCGCCGCTTCCGCCAATGCCAAGTCTTCCGCACGTGCCTGCCGTGCCAAAGGTGGCGCCAATGCCCAAGATGCCGCCGATCCCGCCATCCGGAGCGGTAAAGCACCTGAAGCCATCGGATGACGTCAAAGCGGAGCCAAACGTACTGTAGCGGCTGCTCGGGGTTGTCGGCTCGAAGGCGTTGAGGAGTTGGCAATGTCTTCGACAATGGTTCACGTTCGCGTGGACGAAAAGGTAAAGGACAAGGCAGCGGCGACGCTGAAGAAGATGGGAATGTCCGTTTCCGATGCTGTGCGGATGATGCTGGTGCGCGTTGCGGCGGAAGAGGCTCTTCCGTTTCAGGTGCGGGTTCCAAATACGATCACGGTCAAGGCAATGCAGGCTGCGGATAGGAAAGAGGGCAAGCGCTTTCGCTCTGCCGAGGCCCTGACCCGCTGCCGACTCGGTACAAAGACCATCCTCCAAGCGGCGACTGGAAGCATCATCGCGATTGCCATATCGAACCGGACTGGGTGCTGATTTACAAAATCGATAGAGATGATTTGTATCTGGTTCGTACCGGCAGCCATGCGGACCTGTTCTAGGCTGCGCTACCTGGTTGCCTTTTCCAGCGGTTGGGTCACGATGCTGATGTTGGTGATGCCGGCTTGTTTGACGGCGTCCATTACGGAGGCGAAGGCGCCGAAGGGGACCTTTTCATCGGCGCGCAGATAGATCACCTGCTTGACGTCATCGCTGCCCGGTTTTCTGAGGCGGGCGGGTAGATCAGCGAGGTTGATGGGCTGATCGCCGAGGAAGACGCGCTGTTCGCGGTCGATGGTGACCACCTGCCGCTGTTCGGTGATTTCGCGGACCGTCTTTGTTTTGGGGACGGCGACTTCGATGCCCGATTGCAGCACCGGCGCGGAGATCATGAAGATCACCAGCAAGACCAGCACCACGTCGACGAGCGGCGTGATGTTGATGTCCGCCAACGCCGTTTGAGTGCGGCCGGCGCTAGTCGTGAACGCCACGGCCGACCTCCCGGGCTAGCGGTTCCTGCGGACGCACTCCACTCTCTTCCATGCTGTTGAGCAACTCGCGGGCGAAGTCGTCCATGCGCGCGCCAAACTCGCGCAGCCGGGCAGTGAACTGGTTGTAGGCGACTACAGCTGGCACAGCGACGACGAGACCAGCGGCGGTGGTAATGAGCGCCTCCGAGATGCCCGGAGCGACAGCGCGCAACGTAGCCGCGCCGGCGGCGCCGAGGCCGTGGAATGCATCTACAATCCCCATGATCGTGCCGAAGAGGCCGATGAATGGAGAGACCGCGCCGATGGTGGCCAGCCAGGTCATCCGCCGTTCCATAATGGTGAGCGCCTCGCTCGCGGCCGTCTGTGCGGAGCGTTCGAGCGACGTGATGTTGCGGGGCGGCCCTGAGCCTCCAGTCTGTCGGCGATATGTCTCGTAGACCTCGTCGAAGACGTTGACCAGGGGACTGGGCTTGAACTGCTCGCTGACGGCAGCGATGTCCTGAAGCCGGGTGGCTTTGCGGAAGGCGCGGAGAAAGCGCTGGCTCTGGGTACGCGCGCGGCTGAAGCTGGAGAGCTTTGCCAGGATAACCGCCCAGGAAAAAAGGCTTGAGAGCAGGAGCAGGCCAAGGACAGCGAGGGCGATCGGGCCGCTGTTCTGGACCATTTCGACAATGGCGCTGCCGCCGGCCGGCACCGGCGGCGCCGGGTCGGTCTGAAGCAGGAGAATGGCGGGAAAACTGTGGATGGGTATCATTTGCCGCAGCTTTCAAGTTAGCAGACCGCGCGTAGGGGCGAAAGTTCAACGGAGGCCGGGCGACGGCCCGAATAGTGAACCCTAGCGGATTGTTTCAGGGGCAGCTCCGCGGGCGGCGACGCAAGCCTGTATGATCAGGCCACACCAACCTCCACAATTTCGACGCTGATTGAGCACTATTGCTCAGTTTTCCAAGCCCAGGGAACGTAGCGTTAACGGTGCTATGCGCATTTTCGGATGACGCGCAACTCCGGATCTGAAATGAAAGCAGGACAACTCGATTCATGAGAGTGCATTTAGTCAATCCCAGCGACAACTCCTTTGGTACGGCGGTGATCACACCGCGATGGCTTTTTGTGCTGGCAGCGGCGACGCCCCGGCACCTGGGCGATCCTCTTCTAGTGGATGAATCGATCGAAGCGATCGATCCGTCCACTGTTCACGCCGGGGACATTGTCGGTATCAGCGTGCATACAGGGAACGCGTTGCGCGGCTATGAAGTGGGCAGGCTGGCGAAAGAACGCGGAGCTACGGTCATCTATGGCGGAATTCATGCGACGCTCTTTCCCGAGGAGCCGTTTGAACGCGGCGCGGCAGATTGCGTGGTCAAGGGCGACGGCGACGTTGTCTGGGGCCGCGTCGTTCAGGACTGCTTAGCGAGAAGACAGGAGCGCATCTACGACGGCGGCAAGATCGAGGGCGACGAGTTTCTCGCAGCGCGATGGGACCTGATGGACTCCAGCAAATATATGTGGGCGTCGGTGCAGACGATCCGCGGCTGCCCGAAGCATTGTTCGTTCTGTTCGGTTTGGCGGACCGACGGACAAAAGCCGAGGCAACGCAATTATCAGAGCGTGATCGATGAAATTGTCGACCTTCGCCGCAAGGGCTTCAGGTTTGTCGCCCTGGCGGACGACAATTTCTATCCGGTCACGCTGACCGATCTGCGGCTGGCGCGGCAACAGAACGACCTCATCAAGCTGGAGTCGCTGCAGCGGGTCCGCGACGAGCGCTTTGCGTTGATGGCGGAATTGGCGAAGCTGCCCAAGGACATGGTCTTTTTTACTCAGATCACCATGGAAGCGGCGGAGGACACCGACTACCTGGATGCAATGCGCAAGGCCAACATCAAGGGTGCGCTGGTGGGCGTCGAGGCGGTGACGCCCGAGGGGCTGAAGTCGGTATTCAAGGACTTCAACTACTCCGGGGACGGGTTGGCGAAACAGCTGCAGACATTCAAAGAGCATGGGGTTCACGTGCTGGGGTCGTTCATTTTTGGGTTGCCGACCGACGAGCCGAGCACCTTCAAGGCCACGGTCGATATGGCGCTGAAAGCGGGTGTGACCTTTGCCCAGTTCGTCATGATGACGCCATTTCCGGGAACGGTGGATTTTATTCGATGGGAAAAAGAGCAAGCCGCCGGGCCGACCTTCGTGGAAGGAACGCCGATCACGCGGTATTGGCTGATTCCGACGCACATTCGGCCGAAGATGTTTACGCCGCATCCCTCGATGAGTTCGGAAGAGATCAAGGAACGGACGCAGGGCGTATGGGACCGGTTCTATGAGTGGGGCGCGGTCTGGCAGCGCTCGGCTTGCCTACTATCTTTGCGGTCGCGGGTAGCCTTCGTGCTGCTGTCGAAGCTCTATCGGCAGATGTATGCGGGTACGGGAATTTCAACTGACAGCGCGCGGCGAAAGAAGGCAAAGACTTCTGCGCGCTGGATGGCCCGCCAGACGCGCAAGTTCTTTCAGGCGAAGCCGATGCCGGAGCTGGTGGGACCGGTGTGGGAGCCGAGGCCGAAGCCGCTGCGGGTCGAGCTCGTTTCGCTGGGATAAGCGTGGCAGTTAGCGGGATGATTTTGCAGTCGTAATGGTGAGGCAGGCGTGGCTTGCGTCAGGGTTCGCCGACGCACTCTTTCCAGAGATCCGGGCGGTCGGCCTGGAATTTGGCGATCATGTCGATGCACTCCTGCGAATGCAAGTCGAGGATGTCGAAGCCTTTCTCGCGAAGCCATGCGGCGCCGCCCTGAGCGTTGACGCTGTCGCCCACGATCACTTGGCGGAACCGGAACTGGTAGATGAGCCCAGTGCAATACCAGCACGGCGTCAGCGTCGTAACGAGGATGGTGTCGCGCCATGTGGGGCGGCGTCCAGCGGCGCGAAAGGCGTCGGTCTCGCCGTGAAGGGAGCCGTTGCCCTCCTGGACGAGGCGGTTGTGTCCCGCGCCGAGCAGCGTTCCGTCGACATGGAAGACGGCTCCGCCGACCGGGATGCCGCCCTCGGCTAAGCCAAGGCGGGCTTGTTCCAATGCGACCGCGAGCATTTCGTACGGGTCAAGAGCCATGACTGCAGCGTAGCACCTGGAATTCGCCGCGCTCAATAGCCTCTATCGAAAGGGAGAGCCAGACTATTCGGCGAAGCGGCTGACCGGGGGCGCAGGTAACTTCGTATCTCCCTTTTGGTCAATTCGGGCGGCGCGCTCCTTTTCCCCGCGGCGGCGCCGGACTTCGCGAATGGCGACGAGCATCAAGCCGGTAAATGTGAAGACGAGCAGGGCGGCAGCGACATAGCCGTGCAGCTGGGTGACTTCGCCATAGAGAAGCGCTAATCCGAAAAAGACGAAAAATACATGTGCGCAAAAGACCTCGAGCGAAGCCTTCCCCAAAGTGAGAAAGGGCTCGATGGCGACTATCCGCAAGACAGGTTTTCGGAGCCAATAGAGGACGATCGTAAATGCGGCAAGGTTCAGAAGACGCAGTGGGGCGATGTTCCACTTGTCGAGCATCATGCCAAGCGTTTGCTGGGTGAGATGCGGGCCCAGCCATTCATGACGAACCCCGATGAAGAACGCGCAGACGACGGCGCTGAGCGCAACAAGTCTACCTGGGGCGCGGCTGATCGGCAGCGGGCCCTCGGCCGACTTCGCGCCAAGCCAGAGGCCGGCGATCCAGATCCACTGCCAGGCAAAGAGGTTGAAGGCGCCGGTTTCCTGGAGAGGAATTGGCAGATGGGTAATGTGGGTGACTGCATCGTGTACCAGGTCGCGTAAGCCGAACTGTGCCAGAAACCAGATCGCGAGACTGCCAGCCAGGATGCGGATCCATCCCCAACGAACGGCGGCTGTGAGCAGGAGGGGAGTTGCCGCGAGAAAGATCACATACATCGGCAGGATGTCGAGCAGGGGCGGACAGTAGAGCAACAGCACCGAGCCAGCTATAGCCACAAACGGGTGCGCGATGTAGAAGTTCAGCAGGTTGTAGATGGCGGTGCGATGGGTGGTGACGGCGAGGCCGGCGGCGACGGTAAAGGCGAGCGCCAGCATTAAGAGGTGGTAGCCGTAGATTTTGAGTGAACGCCGCCAGAGCTTGGCGCGCAAGCCGGCTTCGTCTTGCGCAGCCTGATGAATATAGAGGCGGGCGACCAGGAGGGCGGAGAGAAAGACGAAGCCTTCCGCCGAGGAGACAAAGCCGAATGGCTGATTCACGAAGTCGCTGAAATGGGTCGGCAAATGAGTGAGCGTCATCCAGACGAGGAACAGGCCTCGCAGGGCGTCCAACTCGGGCATGCGGCGCAGCTTGGGGAGCTTCATCACCTGTTATCAGGACGAAACTGGTAAGTAAGAGGATTCAATTGGGTTGGAGGTTGTGCGGTGCGGGGGTAGCGGCGTCTCGGAACAGGGCACAGACGGCGGCCACCACGGCGAATCCGCCGAGAAGCCATAAGACTTCGACGACGGCCGCCATTATTCCTTGCGTGGTCACGCGGGTGGTGGCATTGCCGCGCCCCGTCAGTGCGTAGATGCGCCATGAGAACGCAGCCGACGCGGTCGCGATGCCAACCGCGCAGCCTAAGACTCGCATGAGGTTTAACATGCCGCCGGCTACGCCGGTCCGAGCCTCAGGAGCGGCGGCCATCGTTGCCGTGTTGTTTGGCGCAATGAACATACCCAGCCCGACGCCGAAGAGTGCGAGCGCACCCATAACGAGAATGTCGTTTACAGACTGAGCCGCGAGACTCCGTGACAAGAGTACGAGCGCGGCGATGCAGAGCAGCATGGCCAAGGTGGTCATGGTCCGCGCCCCTATTCGGGCGTAGATGGCTCCGCTAATCGGGGCCACCAAACCGAGGGCGATCGGGATGAGCGCGAGATGCAGGCCGGCTGAAATCGGTGATTGATTTAATCCATGAATGAAGAGAAACGACATCAGGAAGAACATTGAATAGAGAAGCGCATAGGACAGGTTCACGGCGACCAGGCCGCCCGAGAATGCGGGAGAGCGGAAGAGACGAAGATCGATCAGCGGATCAGGCTCTCGCCACTCTCGCCACAGGAACAGCGGAAGGAAGATGACGGCTACGAGGAGCGCGTACAGCATATCGGCGGACTTCAATCCCCAGGCTTGCACTTCGCTCAGCATCAGAACGATCGAGGTCAGCGCAGGAGTCAGAAAGAGCGCACCCCACAAATCGAATCGCTTGCTGGACGCGGCTTGCTCGGTTTGCGGTAAGGCGATCCAGCCGAGGATGACGCCTGCGAGTCCGCAAGGGACCGAGACCAAGAATATCCATCGCCAGCCGAGGCTTTGAAGCAGCAGACCACCAACTACGGGTCCAGCGCTGACGCCAACTGCCTGTGCAGCCGCCATAATTCCCATGGCGCGCCCTCGCCGCTCGGGGCCGGCGGCTTTGACCAGAATGGTGATACTGTTTGCTCCTAAAAGAGCGCCACCGATGCCCTGAAGGACCCGGAAGGCGATCAGCAGCCGCAGGCTGGGCGCCATGCTGCATAGCCCTGAAGCGAGGGTGAAGATCGCGTAGCCGGCGAGATAAAGGGTCTTGCGACCCTTTGTCTCTGACAAACGGGCGAAGATGGGGAGCGTTGCGGCGAAGGCCAGCAGATAGGCGATAGCAACCCAGCTTACCGCATCCAGATTCGCGTTGAACTGCCGCTCAAAGGTTGGGAGGGCCAGTTGGACGATGCTGGCGTCGAGCTGGCCAATGAATCCGCCAATGCAGGTGACGCCAACTACGAGCCACGGATACCAGGATTGGCGGGTTGCGAGCTGGAGTGGCGCGGGTTCAGAGCGGGTCAAAGTTCGATCCTCGTTCGACTTCTAATATTCCCACGCGACTCGCCCCCCAGTCAGATTTCACGATCTTACGGATAGCGCTTCATGTTCGCAAAGTGTCGTGCCGAGATAATACGGCAGTCTCGGTGTCGCATCAACGAGAGCAATCCGCTCTTGTCGCCGGTAATCAAGAAATCGGCTTTGCCTGCTTCCGCCATCGCCAGGAGAAAGTCGTCGTTCGAATCTGGGGAGCGACTGACTCTAGGGAGGCGATTAATAAACTCGGCTGAAGAGCGCAAGTGATTGATCATCTTTCCAGCTTCGCTCTTCAAGACCAACGCCGGGACTATTTTAGGCTTAGCGAATGTTCGCTTGAGCTCTTCGATTTGCTGATGGCTGGTGAGAAGCACAAACGAACCCGCCAGCCACTTGCGATAGATCAGGGCTGGCGGAGTCGACGGAACTATGAGTGCCGATACAAGGATGTTTGTATCGAGAACGATGCGCACGGATCAGGAGGCCGCGCCCTGAGCTCTTTCCCTGGCTATTTCTTTCCGAACTTCGCGGACCGTCTCGTCGATGTCATCCTGTATTTGCTCAGGATCAAGAGAGGCGTTCCGCTCCTTCACGGTTTGCACTGTGCGGTCGAAGAGCCGCCAGCGTACTGAGTCTTCAACGAATTGGGAGACTTCGCCGATATTCGCTGCTTTAGGCCCGAGGAACGACTGTAGAGCCCGATCGGTTGACCTACTCCAGGTGATCGTTCTTCTAGTCTGTTCGGCTTTTGGCATCGTTTACTTACCCATCCGATTATAAATACGCCAGCCCTTAATACGCCGGCAAACCCGTGACGCTCTGCCCGATGATAAGCGTGTGGATGTCGTGGGTGCCCTCATAGGTCTTTACCGATTCGAGGTTCATCATGTGGCGCATGATGGGGTAGTCGTCGGTGATGCCGTTGCCGCCGAGAATGTCACGGGAAAGGCGGGCGCATTCGAGGGCCATCCAGACGTTGTTGCGCTTAGCCATGGAGATGTGTTCGTGGCCGACTTTGCCCTGGTCTTTGAGGCGGCCGACGTGGAGCGAGAGCAGCTGTGCCTTGCTGATCTCGGAGATCATCCAGGCGAGCTTTTCCTGCACGAGCTGGTGGCTGGCAATGGGTTCGTCGCGGAATTGCTTGCGCAGCAGCGAGTATTGCAGCGCGGTGTCATAGCAGGACATCGCCGCGCCGATCGCTCCCCAGGAGATTCCGTAGCGGGCCTGGTTCAGGCACATCAGCGGGGACTTCAGGCCTCCGGTCTTAGGGAGCAGGTTGGTGGCGGGGACGTGAACGTCCTGTAGCGAGAGGCCGGAAGTGACTGAGGCGCGGAGGGACCATTTGCCGTGGACATCGTAGGCGGTGAAGCCGGGACGGTTGGTCTCAACGAGGAATCCGCGAACACGTTTGCCGCTCTCGGGGCTCTCGTCGCTCTCGGAGTCGTCTTCGACTTTAGCCCAGATGACGGCGACGTCGGCGAGGGTTCCGGAGGTGATCCACATTTTTTCGCCGTTGAGCACGTATTCATCGCCCACCTTGCGGGCACGGGTACGCATTCCGCCGGGGTTGGAGCCGAAGTCGGGTTCGGTGAGGCCGAAGCAGCCGAGCTTTTCGCCGGTCGCGAGCTGGGGCAGCCAATAGTTCTTTTGCTCGTCGGAGCCGAAGGTCAGGATCGGATACATGACCAGCGCCGATTGCACGCTGACGAAGCTGCGAACGCCGGAGTCGCCGCGCTCGAGTTCCTGGGTAACGAGGCCGTACTCGACATTCGACAGGCCAGCGCAGCCGTAGCCTTCGATGGTCGCGCCGAAGAAGCCGAGCTCGCCCATGGGCTTGACCAGTTCGCGAGGGAAGCGGCCGTCGCGGTTGCACTGCTCGATGATGGGGATGAGATTGTCTTCGATGAAATCGCGGGCGGTATTGCGGGTCAGTAGCTCGTCTTCCGAGAGCAGGTTGTCGAAACCGAGAAAGTCAACGCCTTTGAACTTGAATGCCATTTGCGGGGAACTCCGTCGTCAGGACCAAAGAGTTCAGCGTAGCAGGGCGGAGTGAATGCGGTCTAACCGGGCGGGCCGCCCGCGGTGGCAGAAGAGTGTTCGAGGCGTGAAGGGTCAAGCTCGAAATGCGGTAGCATTATGCTACCATCTAGCCATGAGCCAGCCAGTCAAGCTCTCCGATTCGATGGTTTTGGATGCGCGCATAACGGGTGACGCGATGGAGCGGTCGATCGCCGGGCAGGTGGAGTTCTGGGCGCGACTGGGTCGGTCGGTCGACTCGCTGCTGGAAGGGCAAGAGGTGCTGAGGCTAGCTCGAAACGCGGGAGTGCAGCGTCTTTCTGCTTGCCTTGACTCGGTGGACTCCCCGGCAGGGCGCACTCGGGTGGAGGCTTACCTTCAGAGCCAGCCTTTTCCCCATTACCGTGCACACCTTAGCAAGCCGGGCTATTTGGAGCGCGTCGAGGAAGATGGCACAGTCACTGTCGGACGATTTGTGAACCGGGAGTTCCAGCCAATCGGCAACTCCCCTAGAAATGCGGCGGAATAGCCGTGGTCGCCTCGCCGGGCACCGATCTTCATTTTCTGGATCGACGGCCGATCATCGTCGCTCTTTCCGGGCCGAATGGAGCTGGCAAGACGACGTTCTACTACTCCCATCTACAACAGGCCGGTTTGCGCCCGGTCAATGCAGACATCCTCGCCCGCGAGCTGGAGCTTGACCCGTATAAGGCAGCAGCGGTTGCGGCTTCGATCCGGAAGACGCTGGTGGAACAGGGCGAAAGCTTCGTCTTTGAGACGGTTTTCTCGGATCCGGTGGGCGACAAACTCGATTTACTCAAGGAGACAGCGAAGAAAGGCTACATCGTGGTGCTTTGTTTCATCGGCGTTTCTGGTGCAGAGACTTCGGAGCAACGTGTGGCGATGCGCGTCTCACAGGGTGGTCATGATGTGCCTACGGAGAAGCTGGTGGCGCGGTATCCGCGCACTCTGGCGAATCTGCGGAGGGCGATTGTTGAGTTGCCGCACGTCTGGGTCTTCGACAACGACGATTTATCGGAGCCGTTTCGGCTGGTGGCTCGGTATGAGGAGGGCAAGGTGGTGGAAGTGGAGCGGCCGGCGCCGGAGTGGCTTAGGCTGGCGATTCTCAATCGTTGAGAAATTGCGCCATGGGACGAGAGGCTTCTCGGCCTATTCCAGGTAATCCTTGATAAACGGGTCCTTGGAATGGACGAGCTCCTCGGTCGTTCCGTCGAAGGCCAGTTTGCGGTCGTGGAGCATCAGGAAGCTGGTTTGAGGATCGAGTTCGCCATCGGGCAGCGGGACCATCTTGTTTTGCTCGATGTCGAAGCGGTGGGTTGCCATGGTGAAGGCGTCCTGCAGGCGGTGGGTGACGAGCAGCGAGCTGGTGTGGAAGACATCGCGCTGCTTGACGACCATCTCGATGATGGTAGTCGAGGTAATGGGGTCGAGGCCGCCGGTGGGAGAATCGTAGAGGAGCAGGTCGGGCTTGCTGACGATGGCGCGGGCGATGGCCACGCGGCGGCGCATGCCTCCGGAGAGCTCGGAGGGAAATTTGTCTATGGTTTGTTCGAGTTCCACGAAGCGAAGGACTTCGCGGACACGGCGGTCGATCTCTTCGGCCGAGGCGTGTTCCTCGATGAGCCGATAAGCAACGTTGTCGCGGACGGTCATCGAGTCGAAGAGCGCGCCCTCCTGAAATACCATGCCTATGCGGTCGCGGAAGGCGAAGAGGTCTTCTTCAGGCATGGTGTTGACTTCCTGGCCGAAGACGAAGATTCGTCCGGAGTCGGGCAGCAGGAGACCGTTGGCGAGCTTGAGCAGAACGCTTTTGCCGCATCCGGCGGGACCGAGAACGATGCGCGACTCCCCGGGCATGACCTTGAAGGAGATGTTCTGCAGCACCTCGTTCTGATCGAAAGAGATGGAGACGTCGTCGAAGACGACGACGGGTGTGTTCGGGTCGCGGGGGGCTGGAGCGGGCCGGGTTAGCTCAGCGGTGGCGATCTTTTTAGCTCCCGGTGCGGAAAACCCATGTCTCAAAAGCGAGAGATGGGGCACCCAAATAATTCTTAACGACCGAAGATGCCGATCATGAAACGGCTAATGACGAAGTCAGAGGCGATGATGAGCACCGAAGAAACGACGACGGCCTGGGTGGTGGAGCGACCGACGCCCTGCGTGCCTCCTTTGGTATTCATGCCGTAGTAGCAGCCGATGGTGGCGATGATGAAGCCGAAGAAGAGCGGCTTGACCAGGCCCTGCAGGATATCGCGCATATTGCAGGGATTGATAGGCGTTGTGGAAGTACTGGGAGCCGTCCTGGCCGAGCATGAAGATGGCGACCATGGCGCCGCCGAGAGTGCCGACCGCGTCAGAGACGATGGTCAGAAAAAAGAGGACGAAGATGGTCGCCAAGATGCGCGGGCCGACCAGCTTGCGGACGGGATCGGTGCCCAGGGCGCGCATGGCGTCGAGCTGCTCGGTGACCCGCATGGAGCCGAGTTCCGAGGCCATGCCGGAGGCATTGCGGCCGGAGACCATCAGGCTGGTGAGGACCGGACCAAGTTCCTTGATCATCGAGAAGCTGACGAGTTGACCGGTGATGGCGGCAGCGCCAAATTGCGCCAGAGTCGACGCCGACTGCAGGGCGAGTACACCTCCGGTGAAGAAGCCGGTGAGGAAGACGATGGGCAGGGAGCCAACGCCGATGCTGTCAGCCTGAGTGATGAAGTCGGCCAGATACCGCGGCCGTTTGAGAAATGTCCCGAGAGCGCGACCCGAGAGCAGCGCGTAGTTCTGCACGGAGAGGACGGACTCTTTGGCGATGGCTTCGACTTTGCTCTGAGGCATGGCGGTTGCGGCTAGTGATGCAGAATCAAAGGTGCATCATTTAAGGCGAGGTTACCACAAGGTATCGAAGTCGATGAGTGAGTCACTCGTATCCTGACTCACCAAGTCATTGTCGGCGCGGTGGAAAAGCTCGCAGCCCCCGAACTCCGCTCTAGGCATCGTCGTAGTCTTCGGTAAGCGATTGCAAAAAGGCCACCAGCGCCGCGAGGTCGTCGGGGCTGAGCGACATATTCGCGAACTCCGGCGGAGCGTTACGCATTGCGCCGGAATGCGCGAGTGCCGACATCGCGATGTAGTGGTTGACGACATCGTCGAATTTGGGCGCGCTGCCGTTATGGAAGTAAGGAGCCGAGTCCTCCAGATCGCGAAGCACGGGCGTCTTGAACTGGGCGATTGTCGAGGCGAGGCCGTTGTCCACCGAACAGTCTTTGCCTGGCGCGCAGACAAACGAGGCAAGCCCCCCTTGCGGGTTAATGAAGTCCGGGTTCAGGTAAATGTTCCACAGGCCCAGGTCGGCATATCCAAGGTTGCCCGCGACAGCGGCGTGCCGGAGCGACTCGCTGGCATCGGGATGATTAGGTGTCGCCGGCAGATAGGCGTTGTAGTTGGCGAGCCGGTCGGTGTTGTTGGGAATCGCGAGGCCCATGAACGCGCCGGACCCGTTGGCCGCGTCGTACTCCGCCTGGCTCACTCCGGTGTTGTGAAAGACAAAATCGGAGAAGTCAGGCGCTTGATGGCACGCGGCGCAATTGCCGGCGTGGGCGTTGGCAGAGCCCGCAGTGGCGGAGGCGAGAAAGATCTTCAGTCCCTGCAGTTCAAGGGCGCCAAATTGATACGGCTGGGCGTGATATTTGTATGAACCGTCGCTCGCGGTGATGTAAATGGGGTTTTTGAGCGCGAGGATCTGCTGGTAGAGGCTCAGGTTATATTGGGCTTTCGTCTGCCCAGCCAGCGGCGCCGCAGGCAGATGATTGACGCGCAGAAAGTTATCGTATGGCGAGCCGATATAGCGGCCAAAGGAATCCCGCTGGAAGAGCAGATCTTCCATGTATTGGTTGATGCACATGGCCAGTTCGTTCACAACCTGGATGTCGGTTGCCTTGGAGACGTCGAGCCGCTGCGCGGGAGGCAGGAGCAGATCCGGAGTGATTCGCGGGTCCGTCCCCTTAAAGATCACGGAGTAGGGCAGCCCATCGAGCCGGTCGGCAGCGAGCTGGCCACTGCCGTCATCCTCGCGAATGACCTGGGCGATATGCGCAATGGCATCGTTGTATTGCGAAGGCAGCCAGCCGAAGTTGCGTCCGGTCATGGTGCCAATGACCAGGTCTTCTCCGGTGGAGAACTCGCCGTCGAAGTGGAGGAAGAGTTGCCCCGAGCGGGCGGTGAACGAATCTACCATCTGCATGGAGTTGCGCGGGGTGTGATCGAAGCCGTTCGGCTGGGTGCGGGGGATCGGGCTGCGTGTGGTGAAGTCGGAATAGGTGCGGTTGCCCGCGCCGGTGACTCCTTCGAATTCGGTCACGAAGTGGCACGAGCGGCAATTGATCGCCTGGCCGGCAAAGGGGCCGGGAAGCGGGCCGTTCGGTGTCTGCACTTGTGCCACGACGGGGTCGCCGCTGGGCAACGGATTATTCACTCCGGTCATGTTGGCGGAGAAAAACTCGCCGAAACGGGTATCGAGAAAGAGCGCTTCGCCGATCGAGTCGGCGGCCGGAGTCGAATCGGATTCGGTAGGAGCAGCGGGAGCTTGTCCCGACACGCCGCAACCTTCAGCGAATATCCCGGCGAAGATCGCAGAACTCAGCAAACTCAACATCAGTCCGGCTCGCTTTTGCGAGCGCGTGGGCATAGGAAGCTGTGAACACCTCATTGCTGGCCTCCGGCAACGGGCGCGTTCAAACTGCGCAGGTACGCGACCAGTTGCCAACGCTTTTGCTCCGGCAATCCGCCCCAACCGGGCATGCCCTTGAAGGGTTCCCCGTTCTTGAGCAGCCATGCGAGATCGCCGTCGGTTGCGCCCATGATTCGTTGGCTCTTCAGGCTGGGCCGAGAGCCTTTGCCCCCGGCGTCGGCTCCGTGGCATTTGGCGCAGTTATTTTGAAAGAGGTTAGCGCCCGCGGCAGCGGCCTCGGCACTCCCCGCATAGGGGTTCGTGCGAGCGTGGTCGGCCTGCGGTACGTTCTTGAGCCACGAGCCATTTGCGGCGGCAAAGCACAACATCGACGCCAACAGCAGCGGCGTTATCAGAAACATCCGGCCCTTCATTTCGTCCTCCGGAACAGATCTCGGAACTGTTGAATCTCATAGGAAACGCCAAAGCGCCACAAGACGCCTGCGGAGTTGTCGTTCAATCCAAATTCAGGGGAGAACTTGTAGGTGAACCCTGACGGCGTGTTAAGCGCGACGGTAGGCGCGAGGTATTGCTGAGTTTGGCCAACGCCGAAGCTGTCTGTGGTTCCCAGGCCGCCAAATAACTCCGCGCCGGCGGCGATGTTTTGCCTGCAAAAGACACAGGGCCTGGAGCTTCCGGCCAGCGCCAGGGGGCGGGAAGCGGCCAGGGCATAGCCAAATTCCCAGGCCTCGCTCTCGTTCAGCGCCTTCTCCGCGATGAAGTTCTCCGAGATGTTCCAGCCCTTGACGTGGCTCGACAGGATCAACTTGGTTTCGATGGAGCGCTCGACCTCTTTGACAAGTCTCGCGTTCGGTACCTGCAAGAGAGCGATACTCGTATTGCCGGTAATCTCGAGGAAACTCTTGTCCGCTTTGTTGACGTCTTCGTACTCGACATAGAGGACGGGGTTAATCCAGTACTCGCGAGGCAGGGGACGAAAGCGGCTCTCAAACCGGAAGCCCGTAAAGACGCTGGAATCGTTGGCGGTCGACTGGCCCTGCACGTAGGCTTCGGCGGTCCACCAGGCGGTCACACCGTACTCGAACTCGATGGTTGGAGCGAAGAAGGCGTTGGCATTTCTCGGCGATGCGGCGATGTTCTGGTTCTCGATTTCAAGGTTGCCGGGCTCTTCGAGGACGGAAGAATAGGTGACGAAATAGGGCGGCTCCTGTTGGGCCTGGGCCCTGGGAAGGCAGAGCAAGGCCGGAAGCAGAACGAGCCATGGAATGAACCGCGCGGACTGCCTGGCGCGATGGAACAACGTCGTGAACAACAAAATCCGGGCCTCCGGAGTTTCCGCAGATGAGCGGAGCAGATATACGACCTTTTCAGTCTGAGTCTAAGTAAGACTAAATAGATCGCATATTGACGTCAAGCGTCGAGGGCCGTCTTTTTTGTGTTCTTAACAAGGTAGTTTCGCGGGAAAGGTGGTCGGCTGGCGGCAGGAGGGGCTCTAAGAACGCTCACGGCAGCGGTTGTCGCCCCACAAGGCCGTCGGAATGATCGACGAACTGCCGGAGGAGTCGGAAGTCACACACGCGGCCGCCGTGTCAGATCGACCCCGGCCGGTTTATGGTCTTCTTCCCCCTCCGAGCGTGCCCTCTTTCGGGCGGGGTAGTTCTCTACGCCATAGTTCTCTACTCGAACGTCCAGTTGAGGATTTGCTGGACTGCGGTCATATTGCCGGTTCCTGGCCAGTGAATCCGACCCAGGCGGTGTTGCCGCCGACGACGGTCGGGATGTCGACCGCGAAGGGCTGCGTCCAGGTAGCGTTGGTGACGAGATCGGAGAGAGTGAGCGTCAGCGCGTTCCCGTCGTAGCTAAGGTGGGCATGCATCATGTCGCCGCTGTGCAAGTTGATGCCCGACCCGGTGAGGTCGATCGAGGGGACGGTTGGGGCAGCGCCATCGATAAAGATGCCGGTCGAGTCGGCTCCCTCTCCCGCGTTGCTATAGAGATCGAATTTGATCGCGACGCTCTTGGGGAGGCCGGAATATCCTAACCCGCTGCCTGGACCGCCGAGCGCTGTCGCGCTATTGTTCTGAATCGTAAACGTGAAGCCGTCTGCATTGGCGTTGGTGAGTTGGAAGTTGAAATCGGTGTTGAACGACTGCACATTCACCGGCGAGGTGAAAAAGGCGCTCCCGACCTGATATTTTCCGCCGTTGGTCTTTGCATTGGTCAGTTCAATGGTCGACCCGGAGAGGGAAGCATTGCCGTTGGTGGTCAGACCGGCCCCAAAGGGAAAGCCCTTCGGCTCGTAGGGCACAAGCACGGGTTCATAGCTCCAACTGAGAATTTGCTGGATTGAAGTCGCTTTGCCTGTGCTACCGGTAAAGCCGAGGTAAGCGGTGTTGCCGCCAACCGTTCCCGGAATGTTGATCGTAAAGGGCTGGGTAAAGGTGGCCATGGTCACGAGGTCGGTGAGAGTCAGGTTGAGTGTGGTTCCGTCATAGGTGATGTGGGCGTCCATCAGGTCCCCGCTATGCAGGTTGATTCCGCTCGCGGGAAGACTGATCGAGGGGACGGTCGGTGCGACGCCGTTGACATACAGTCCGATCGAGTTCGCTCCTTCGCCGCTGTCGTTGTAAAGGTCAAACTTGATCGCCACGCTCTGGCCGATGCCCTCATAGCCCAATGCTCCGCCGTCAGGTCCGAGCGCGTTCGGGCCGGCATTCTGCATCGTGAAGGTGAAGCCGTCCGCCGCGGCATTGGTGAGCTTAAAGGTGAAATCGGTGGTGAATGTCTGGACATTGACCGGCGACCCATAGAAAACGCTGCCGGCCTCATAGGCTCCGCCGTCGGTCAACTGAAGCAGGTTCCCTGAAAGCGAGCCACTTCCGTTGAACTGCATGGCGTCCTCGTCCTGCGCAAATCCCGCGCTGTAGTCGAAAGGCTGGCCAGATGGCAGCGCGCCTTCGACCCCCGTCGGCGGGTTGGTTTCGAACTCCGTGGGCGTGTAAAGGTTCTGCATGCGGTAACCCCGGTAAGTACCCTGGTTTACCTGAAGCTGGTAGACGATCTGGCCCGCAAGGTTTGTCTCGCTGAACTGTGTCTCGTAGGAGCCACCGGGACCGGGCAGAATACCGCTGAGGAAGCTGGCGTAGATATCGCCGTTCGGCGGGGTCAGCAACTGCGCGGCTCCAAGGGCGAAAGAGTAGCCGCCCAGATCAGCCAATGTCTGGATATGGATCTGCCGCGCCGCCTCATCGACCATGAGAACCATGCCGCGGCTGTTTTGAGTTCCGGGACAGTTCAATGCGCGGGTATTTCCGTCGTCGAAGACGGTCATGATCATGAAGCCGTCACCGCTGGCATCGTCCTGAAAATCAAAGTGTGCGTCGTGCTGATGGGTGAACCAGGGGAAAATGTCGGTAGGGCCGCCGGGGAAGCTGGGGTCGATGCAGGTCCCGCTAGGCGGATTGGTGATCGTGAAGTCACCCCCCGCGCCCATATGCCAGATCACGCTGCCGTCGCCTTTGCCCTTGGCGTAATTGATCTTGATGACCCAGTCCTGGGCGCGTTGGGAGAGAATCAGGTTGCCGTCTACTGTGCCCTGGACGGCATTACTGTGCAGCCAGTCATTCGTTGTACCCCCGGCGGCTGTATCGCCATCGGTCGCGGCGCGATTGACATCCTCATGGGCAAAAGAGTCCCAAGCCCACACTAGCTGTAGATTGTGGTCCACGACCAGCAGCATGTCGCCGACGATAGTAACCGGCTTGGCGGGAGTGCCACCTTGCGCACTCGTGGAGCTAACGATCCTCTGGCCCATGATGACAATGTTGCCGTCCGGCAAGTTTCTGGCTTCATGGGTGTTGAACTGGGACATTATCGGATAGCCCTTGGCTGCCAGCTGCTCGTTCAATATCTCAGTGTTGGTTTGCATGACTACATTCCCGGCGAGATCGTATAGTGCGACAGTCGATGTCGAGGGGTAGGAATAGATGGTGCCGCCGGGCTCCATCCGAACTACAAAGGCGGTGGCGCTGGGAAAATACCAGATTACATTTCCGAGGAGGTCATTGGCGGTCGCGGTCGGGAAGGCCCCGCCAATCGTCAAAAGCAGGCTGATTGGGTAGGCCGAGTCGTATGCCTGAGGCGGTGCATTCACCGTATAAGTCTTGTTGAGAAAGTTGGACGGAAGCGGCCCTGTAGTGAACGACAGATCGCCGCCTGTGTTTACCAGCGTCGTCCCTGCGTATTCCTCCCAGTGCATCAGGTATTGTGACGACGGAGACATGCCCGCGACATAAAAGTTCGCGCTGCTTGTCGAGCACGGCACCAAATTGGTGGTCATCGAAACCGACGAGCTCGCCGGATGAAAGCGGACCAACATCTGATGGCCGGCCGCGCACGGCGGACCACTAAAGAGAGCGACGAGGGGGTGGGTGGTCGGATTGACGGCTCCCGTCGCCAACGGAGTGGTGACCCAAGGCTGCAGAGTGAAATTCACCGACACGGGTGCAAATAGAACGTATGGATTCGTAGTGGTGTCGCGGACAACGACGCTCAACTGGTAGACACCTTCGACCGTGTGCTGCACCCAGGTAAAGGTCGGGGCGGTGCTGAAATCACTGAGTATCTGCGTCTGGCCGTTGGAGGTCGCACGGAATTGATAGCCGTAAGTATGTCCGGCCGGCGCGTTCTGTACCGTCGCCGTCCACGTCACTGGCGTCCCAAGCATCTGGGGACTCGCCACGCTGGGCGTCAGGGTGACGGAGGGAGGGTTCGCAGCCCGAACCGCGAGCGGCAGAGCGAGCAGCATGAGAAACGCGAGCCCTGATAGACCAAGTGTACGAAGCACTTCTCGATTGCCAAGCCAAGCAGCTTTAGTTATACGCATACCATCCCCTTTAACCGGATCTCATGACGATCGAATGATTCGCTTGCACGACTAGAAAAGCCAATATTTCGCGGACGCGAAATTTGCTGCTATGTATGCGCTTCGGCAGGTGGACCTCTAGCAGGGTGTCACCAGACTTCCTGACGCGAGTCGTCTTTCAGGAAGAATTGCGAATAAACCTAATCTGGAGGCCAAGCGAAAGCTATCGTTTGCGAAGGTCGATGTCAATCTATTTCTTAAGGGCTGATTTGCGAGGTTGGAGTTAGACGGGTAATCGACCTGTCGGGACCGCATCGACCGGAGTGGGCAGGTGAGGGAACCGGGAGGATGGTCCGGTCGCAGTAAACCACGCGTCTTCTACTCCGGAGCGATTTGAAGTGCTTAAGCACTCGCCACCGGGCGGCAACTTCATGCCCAATGTGTCATTCTTTAACGCGCTTCTTGATCTCGATGTTGAGGCGCTTGATCTTCTGGTTGAGGGTCGAGAGCGGGATGTGGAACTGCTCGGAGGTGTCGGTCTGGTTCCAGTGGCAGCGTTCGAGTTTGTCGATGATGATCCGCCGCTCGATGTCTTCGAGGATATCGAAGAGCGAGGCGTCGCCGTTTTGCTCGAGCAGGCTGGACGAGTAACTGCGGCCGGTGAGGTGGCCGGGGAGCAGATCGCTGGTGATGACAGGGCCTGAGGAAAGGACGACGCCGCGCTCGATGACGTTCTCGAGTTCGCGGACGTTGCCCGGCCAATCGTAGTCCATCAGGGCGCGGATCGAGTCGGGCGCCAGACTCCGGAGGGGAAGCTCGTTCTCGTCGGAAAAGCGTTTGAGGAAGTGAGCAGCGAGGAGCGGAATGTCTTCCCGGCGGGCACGGAGCGGCGGCATGTCGATGGAGATGACGTTGAGGCGGTAGTAGAGGTCTTCGCGGAAGCGGCCTTCCTTGACGGCCAGACGGAGATCGACGTTCGTGGCGGCGATGATGCGGACGTCGACCTGGATCTCGTGGACGCCGCCGAGGTGCATGAAGCGCTTGTCCTGGATGACGCGGAGAATCTTAGCCTGCGTGTCCATGCTCATGTTGCCGATCTCGTCGAGGAAGAGAGTGCCGCCGTTGGCGATCTCGAAGTAGCCCTTCTTGGAGGCGATGGCCGAAGTGAATGCTCCTTTGACGTGGCCGAAGAGCGTCGACTCGAGCAGATCGGTCGGCATGGAGCCGGTGTTGACGGGAACGAAGTTCTTGTCGCGCCGGGGTGAGTTTGCGTGGAGCGCCTTGGCGATGAGCTCTTTGCCGGTGCCGCTTTCGCCGAGAATGAGCACCGTCGAACGGCTGGGGGCGACCTGGGCGACGAGGTCGAAGATGGCCAGCATCGACTCGCTCTTGCCGACAATATTTTCGAAGTTGTAGCGCTGCTTCAGGGCGCGCTTCAGCTGGACGTTTTCTTCTTCGGCGCGGTAGCGGGCAATCGCGGCGCGAATGTCAGCGAGCAGCTTCTCATTGTCCCAGGGCTTCTGGACGAAGTTCTGAGCGCCGGCGCGGATGGCGTCGACGACGTTGTTGACCGTTCCGTAGGCAGTAATCATGATGACCGGCAATTGAGGATTGCGTTCGCGGATATGCGCGAGAATCTCGATGCCGTTCAGGCCGGGGAGGGCCAGATCCAGCAAGACGAGATCGTAGGACTGCTGGCCGATGGCATCGAGGCCAGCCTCGCCGTCGGGAGCAGTGTCGATGAGATAGCCTTCAAGGCCGAGCAGTGTTTCGAGCGATTCGCGAATGCCAGCTTCATCGTCGATGATCAGGATGCGGTAGGCAGATTCGGTGTTAGCGGCGGTCGACTCGGGAGTGAGAGTCAGGGTTGCTTCAGGCATTTACTGGTTTCCTTACGAGGGGAAATTCTAAGTAGAAGGTGGTCCCGGCGCCGGCCTGGCTCTGGACCTCGATCTTGCCGGCGTGCTCCTGGATGATGCCGTAGGTGACTGCCAGGCCGAGCCCGGTTCCGCGGCGTTGGCCCTCGCGCGGCGCACTCTTTGTGGTGAAGAAGGGATCATAGATGCGTTTGACGTGTTCAGGAGCGATGCCCGATCCGGTGTCAGAGATAGAAACGCCGACATGGCCGTTGACCTCGGTCGCCACGCGAAGTGTGCCTCCCCCCGCCATGGCGTCTTTGGCGTTCAGGAAGAGATTGAGGAAGACCTGCTGCAGTTTGCCGGGATTGCCGAGGATCGGCGGCAGGGAAGAGTCGAGCGCGGATTCGAGACGCACGTTCGAAGTCTTGAGCTGGTGTTCAAGCAGATTGAGAGTGTCACGGATCACGGCATTCACGTCGATCTCTGTGAAGGCCGTGCCACTGGTGCGCGAGAAGTTGAGCAGGCCATTGACGATCTCCGAGGCGCGAAAGGTTTGCTGCGTAATCTTGTCGAGCAACGGCCCCACGCGTTCATCGCCGCGCAATTGCTTGGCGAGCATTTGCGCGTAAGAGGAGATGACGGCGAGCGGAGTGTTGACCTCATGGGCAACACCGGCGGCAAGCAAACCGATCGAAGAGAGCTTTTCGGCCTGACTGAGCTGGGTTTCGAGCTCCACGCGGTCGGTGATGTCGTCGACCAGCACGATGCGCCCGACAGTGGCGAAATCGCGGGAGATGAGCGGGGCAATAGCGATGTTGGCGGTGCGCTGCTCCCCAGCACGGGTTTCGATGCGAAATTTGTAGAGATTGTGGACCCCTTCGATCGCACCCTCTTCACCTTTCGCGCGGTGAAACTCGTCGAGGAACGACTGCGGAAAGACATCGCCCAGGGAGCGGCCCAGGGCCTCGGCGCGAGGCAGAGCATAGAGCACCTCCATCTGCGCGTTCCAGCTCTCGATGCGCTCGTTGAGATCGACGGCGAGGATGCCAACGTTGATCGATTCGACGATGTTCTCGTTGAATTCTTTCAGGCGCTCATACTCTGAGGCTTTCTGCTCGAGGCTGGCGTAAAGGCGGGCATTCTGCAGCGCGATGCCGATGTAGCTGGCGAGGGACTCGAGCAGTTCGACGTCTTCGCTGGAGAGAAAATCTGCATCGGTCGTGCGTCCGAGTCCGATGACGGCGATGGTCCGCTGTTGCAGGCGGCAGGGCAGATAGTAGTTCAAGTCGAGCGCCGCGACGGTGCGCCGCTGGGCTTCAGGAAGGTGGACGGCCTGCTGCGTGTTCTCGATGAAGATGTGCGAGCCGGAATCGGGCTGGTCGAAATCGAGGAAGCCGAGATCGTATGCGCCGGTTTCCTGACTGGCGCTCTTCAAAGCGTGGGGCAACCGGTGGGCGGCGACGGTGTAGCCGCCGTGGTCGTCGGAAAGGAAGACTGCGACCTGGGCGACCATCAGAGTCTGGGAGAGACGATTGACGATTGCGTCGAGAAGGGCGCCGAGATCGGTCTGGGAGCTCAGCCCGCGGCCGAACTCAATGAGCGTCTGGCGATAGTCATAGCGTTTGCGGTCGAAGAGTTTGTCGATGCGCTCCTGGATTGCCCGTTTTAGAGGGTCGAAGAGTAATGACGCAAGAACGATGGCGGCGATGAGTCCCCAGGAGCCAAAGCGGGGGAGCCAATTGTGGACAAATTCGCCGACGATCGAGACCACCAGGAAATAGAGACCCACCACAGTGGCGGTCGCCAACGTATAGGTGACGCCGCGCTTGAAGATGAGATCGACATCCATCAGGCGGTAACGGATGATGGCCCAGCTGAAGGTGAGTGGCAGGATAACGAGCGAGATCGCGGCCAGCTTCCCGAAGAGGTCGGGAACGGGGACGTCGGCGAGATACGGAACGATGTAGAGCAGCGTGAAAGGCGTAATCGCGAGGATCGTGCCGCGGGTGAGCCACTTGAGCTGCTGGCGGCGGAGCGGCATGTCCGTGCGCCGGTAGCTGATGTAGAAGACGATCCCGGCCAGCAGCCAACAGGTTGCCAGATAGGCGTAGGCGAATTTGTTCAAACGGTCGTCGAGGATTGCGGTCGCCGACCAGAAGTTGATGGCGGTGATGCGCAGGCAGACGATCATCGCGGCGGGAATATAGGTGAGCGCGATCAGCCAGCGGCGAGCGCGGTCCAGGCGACGATCTTCCGGGAAGGCCAGGGCAAAGTGCAGGAAGAGCGCCGGCTGCAGGGCGGTCGCCACTACGTTGCCCCAGAAGATGACCCAGTCAAAGGTGTCCAGTTTCCCGGTGTACTTGAAGGAATAGAGGACGAACGAGGCGAGGCAGAAGATGTAGAAATGAGTGGAGCGAGGCGCGGTCCAACGGCGGAAGAGCACATAGAGACCGATGCCCAGATAGACGAGGGCAATGATGCGAATGCCCAAATTGACGTTGCGGTCGGTCGCTTCGAGGATGACCGGCAACTCAACGTGATAGCCCGAACGAACCACAGTGTAGGTGGCCGTGCCATAGGCTTTGGTATGGAACATTTGGCGGTTGAGGCTGGCAACATCCTGCGTGCGGTGGCCATTCACTTCGACCAGGACGTCGCCGGGCTCGATGCCGGCGCGCTGGCCGGGGCCACCTTGAATGACACGGTGGGCCCGCAAACCTCCGTCCGTCTCAAACCAGGTGACGCCATCGATTGGCGTCTGCTCACTGGCTTCCTGGGAGAGGTTGATGCACGCGAAAACGACCGCAGCCAGGGTGAAAAATGCCAGCAGGACTACCGAAACCCGAGTTTGAAAGGACTTTCGCATTCGCGCTGGACGCTGGCTGTACCCACGGTGTAGCAAGTTGGGTGCCATGACCGAGAGGAGCTTGCGCGACGCCCCCAAGGGAGAGTATACCCCTCATTTTGGGGCAGATAGCCTCGTTTGTACTATGCGGTAGGATCCCGTTGGCAAAGTGGGATCAAAGCGCGGAACTCGCGGTGTTGGATGATACAAAAAACCACAGGTGCTGATCCGTATTTTCATAGCGCAGAAAGGCGGGGAAATCTTAAGTAGAATCAACGCCAGAGGGGTCTATGAGGGAAGCTCCGGCGCCGATTCCATACTGGATCGACACCAGTGGTCTGGCTGGCGGCGCCGAAGGCGCGACGCTGCGCATGGCGATTGTGCCTTGCCCAGCGGGCGGGTCCGGTCTGTCGCCAACGCTGCACTCCCTGCGAGCGCAAGGGATCGAGACGCTGGTATCACTGCTGAGCGCTGAAGAGGCCAGCGTGCTCCGATTGGAAGCAGAGGGCGCAATCTGTCGCGAGGCGGGGATCGACTACCGATGGTTGCCGGTGACTGACCATTCGATTCCTGGATCGATGGAGGAGTTCCGTGAGGTAGTTGACCAACTGCAACGCGATTTGCACTCCGGCAAGGCAGTCGGGGCGCACTGCTACGCGGGAATCGGCCGTTCGTGCCTGCTGATGGCCTGCCTGCTTTGTTTGGAGGGTCTGACTGCCGAGGAAGCCTTCGCCCGGCTGAGCGCGGCGCGAGGGTTGCCGGTGCCGGATACCTGGCTGCAAAGCCAGTGGGTGCGGCACTTTGCGGAGTCGCTTGAGAACAGCAACGAACCATTTTGAAACGCCGACTCACACTGCGTGCTTGGGGCCGGGATCGACCCTAATTCTCTGCGAAATCTCAGTCGATATCAGCGGCAGTGCGAATTGCCGCCATCCATCTCTACGTCTTGGACGCCGCTCCGGAGATCGCTAAATGAAGACAGCCACACTCCCTCGGGCCAGCGCGGCATCCTCCGCCAGAGCGTCCGCCCTGATGAACGAACGGCGCAGGATGCCGCGCTATCCCTGCGAGGGGGCAGGCGAGGTCATGGTTCTAGGCGGAGCGCTCCACTTCAGCGGAGAGGTACGCAACCTGAGCGCGACCGGTTGCTACCTGGCGACCGATGTGGTGTTCACGCTGGAGCGGGGTACGCAGGTGGAAGTCGTCATGACTATCGATGGAGTCCACTTCCGTGTCGCAGGGGGCGTGCGATCGAATCACAGGGTCAGAGGCGTTGGCCTCGAGTTCATGAACGTCTCGCCGCGGTGCGCCCGGTTGATTCAGGAGCTTGTCGAGGAGTTGGAAGCCAAAGAGGAGCGCATGCGCAAGAGAGTTTGAGCCACTTTCTGCCCATGTTCTCGACAGCAAATCAAGTAAGCTTTCGCTTCGATTGGGTGCTCGAGACCTTCTTGCCAGGATGGCCCCCCTCGTTTGCGGCGCGCAGTGTCGCTGGCGCTTTCTTGCGACCGTGCGTCGATGGAGGACGAAGGACCGCCGATACACGGCGTTCCGCGGCGCTCGGATCCCTCGCGTAGTCAGCGTCAAACATGGCGATGACGGTCGTAGCGCGAACGGTATATCGCCGGGCCCACTGGCTATCGATAAGCGCCTGCTGCACGGCGTTCCAGTGTTCAGAGGTGTCCTCGCCACTGCTCGACGCCAGCACGATTTCAGGCACATCGGGGTCTAACACTTCGCCGTTGATCATAGCGAGAAAGTCGGCGAACTCCTCAAGGTTGACACCCATTTGAAAGACCAGTTGGCTTAATGCCATCTGCTGCGGGCCGGTGAGTTGATCGAAACCACGGCAATAAGCCCTGGCATTGTGAAC
Source organism: uncultured Acidobacteriaceae bacterium (assembly GCA_963790505.1). Taxonomy (GTDB): domain Bacteria; phylum Acidobacteriota; class Terriglobia; order Terriglobales; family Acidobacteriaceae; genus Acidisarcina. The sequence continues at coordinate 909,100 of CAWBOT010000005.1, forward strand.
TGCCTGTATCGCGGAGATGCGCAGCAGCCGCATCGCCTCCTCTTCGGTAAGCTCCGGCGTCAGAGTGTTCGCCCGGATTTTCCTGCGATAGCCCTTGGTCGTCCAGGCGTCGAGATCGCGGTTGAAGCGGTCGAGGATCCGCTGCAGGCGGTCTACATCGAGACCGGCGGCCTGCCACAGCTGCGTGGAGGAAGGTTCGATAAAAGCATGGGGATTGAGACGATCGAATTGGGGGTGGTCGGTCGCCACGACATCGAGACTAAATCCCGCGCCTATCAGCGGCTTGCTGGTACTTGGATCAGGATAAGCCGCCAGCACCCAGCCTTCGTGGTCGCGATCGCGCAGGATATTCATCAGGCTCCACAGGTGGAACTTGATGTCAGAGTCTTTGAAGTCGAGTAGGGGCTGGAGTGAAGGAACTGCCGTTGAAGCCGCTATGAATTGCGCTGGAGGCGATGGAGCTGGACTTTGTTGCTGCGGGATCTGGGCAGGCGACGATTTCGCCGCCGTCCCCGTCGCCACAATGAGGGCAAGCATTATCATGCGCCGGGGAGGGCAGTTCATGGTGCGGCGATGCCATTCCGATTTCCCCGACATCGACCCGCCTTTCGGACCGCATGTTTATGAATTCCCGGTTCTACGAGCTCTCGACACCGATTCGATCCGGCTCGGCACAACCGATACGTCCCTGCTTAACGGCTTCGCGCGGTTTCTGCCGCTGGAAAGCCTTGCACGAATCCTGAGGAAGGGCAACTCGATTCCATAATAGGACACAATTGCCGCTGCACATACGCCAATCAGGTTGAGCGGCCAGGTGTTGAAGATGCCGATACGGGTTGGCGAGAGAAAGAGCTGTTGCCAAACATAGAGAGAGTAGCTGAACAGGCCAACCGTCACGAGAGCGCGGCTGTTCAGCAGCAGGAACAGGCGGTCGCGGACGTGGATTACTCTCCAAATCGTCGCGGCGATACAGAGCACTGCTACAGATTCCCCGACTGCCAGGTAGAACGGGAACCACGGCTTCAACGTGGCGTACATTCCGATCGACAGCAGAGGCAGGAGATAGAACCAAGGCGAGCGGATGGCGCGGTCGACCAACTGGTTCTTGTGCAGGGTAGTAGAAAGCAGAGCGAGGAGGCACCCGACGGCAATGCTGTCGCTCATGAAGAGCAGGCTGGCTTGCATCTCCCAATAGACCTTCGGCGCGTATATATAGGTGAAGATGCGCAGGACGGGGGCGATCATGAGAAGGAAGAGGCAGCACCCCACGCGCCAACGCCGATTGGCAAGCAGGAAGACGAAGGGCCAAACCAGATAGAACTGCTCCTCGATCGCCAACGACCAAAGGTGCTCGGTCCACCACGCAATGTTGAGAGTGTGGTTCATGGTGAACGTGGCGGCAAAGATCAGGTTGTGAGCCGGAAGCGAGATCCAGTTGACTCGGTCTAGAAGGGCGACAACCAGGATAAAGGCGTAGGCTACGGGCCATATTCGAAAAGCTCGACGAAAATAGAACTGGCCAAGGGAGATTCTGCCGGCCTTGCGCTCTTCATTCATCAAGAGAGTCGTGATGAGATAGCCGGAGATGACGAAGAACACCTTCACTCCAAATGGGCCAAAGTGATAGATGATTCGCGCATAGGGATTGAGCCCCTGCAACGCAGGGGTATTGCAAAGATGAGCCAGCAGCACAACGAAGATTGAGACTGCCCGACAACCGTCCAAAGACGGTATCCGATGTTGGGGCAGCTTCGGAAATTCCTGTACCTTGTTTACGGCAGAATTCATTGACTGCTCCGCATGAGGGTCATGGATGGACAATTGATGGAGATTTTCCATGGCCGAGGATTCGTAAGCCTCGAACCGGTAGGAATTCCAAGAGTGTGTAGGCTTGCTGTCGTCGCCTGAAAGCACAGCGCCGCGTCCTTAGAAGCGTGGGAGCTGATGCGTCTCTGTTCTCCGCCAATTGCGGTTGATGCGGCAGGTTGTTGCCTGGCTAAGTGTCCGGCGATCCGATCTTTCGCCCCATATTTTAGGACGGTCGGAATACGGGGATCTCAAGTTGCGTCTACTGCGCTGCACAGCTTCCTCTGCATATTTGTCGTGCGAGCTGATCCCACGAGCATCTGCCCGAAACTTGCCTTCGCGGATTACATCTCACAAAAATTTAGATGCGTGTTTGCGATTCGCTACTGGCTGTGTTTGCAAATAGGATGCCGTTCCGCAGGAATAGAGTGGCCTGGAATGCACCTTCGCATGCGCGCTCGGTCGCGGTGGTGGAAACGCTGGGGTTGCGGGAAGAGTTCGCGCCGCTCGATGTGCCGGAGCGAGTAGACATTCGCTGCGGGAAGTCTCAATCGTGCTCTGTGTCGGGTAGATTTTGCAGGGGTGCAGGCAGAACAAATGCAAAGGGCGCCACGAAGGCGCCCTATAGTTCAAGTGATCGGAAGATCCAGGGTTTCGATTCTTGGTTAGCTGTTTATGGCGACGGCTCTTTCCTGGCCGACGGCTTGGGCGAAGTAGTCGAGCGATAGCTCAAGCCCCTCGCGAAGCTGTACCTTCGGTTCCCAATTCAGTAAAGTCCGGGCCTTGGTGATGTCCGGCCGGCGTCTCATTGGGTCGTCGGTAGGCAGCGGGCGGTAGGACAGCTTGCTCGAAGAGCCGACGACGCTCAAAACCGTCTGCGCGCATTCGGCGATAGTGAACTCGACCGGATTGCCGATATTAACCGGCAGATGCTCGTCAGAGAGCGACAGGGCGCGGATTCCCCTGACGAGGTCGGAGACATAGCAGAAACTGCGGGTCTGCAAGCCGTCGCCGTAGAGGGTAAGGTCGTCACCCTTCAGGGCCTGAATCATGAAGTTCGAAATGACCCTGCCATCATTTGGCTGCAGGCGAGGACCATAGGTATTGAAAATCCTGACCAGATGGGTGTTGACGTCATGGTAACGATGGTAGGCCGTCACCAGCGCCTCGGAAAAACGCTTGGCCTCGTCATAGACAGAGCGCGGCCCGATGGGGTTGACGTTGCCCCAATACGTTTCGACCTGGGGATGAACGTGAGGGTCGCCGTAGCACTCGGAGGTCGAGGCGTGCAGGTAGCCTGCACCATACCGCTTCGCAATCTCAAGGGTATTCAGGGTTCCCTGGGAGCCGACGAGCAAGGTCTCTATGCCAAGCCTGTGATAGTCCGGGGGGCTGGCGGGAGAAGCCATATTGAAGACGTAATCGACCTTGCCCGGATCGAAGGCCTGGCAAATATCGCGCTCCTGCAACTCGAAACGCGGCTCTCGAGACAGATGCGCTACGTTGTCCGCGCGACCAGTACAGAAATTGTCGACGCCCACAACCTCGTGGCCTTCGGCGAGAAGCGCGTCAGTGAGGTGAGAGCCGAGAAAACCTGCCGCGCCGGTTACCAGGATTCGTTGCTTCAAACGTGTCTCCTTAATCGTGTTTCGGATGAAAGACGGTGGGGCAGTGCAGGCGGGAATCGGGGCTGCATCGGCCGCGTGGCCGATGCAGAGTTACATGGCCCCGGATCCACGCATGACCGCAGGGATTGTCTGAGCAAGGATTTTGAAGTCCAGCCAGAGCGACCAACGATCAATGTAGTCCATGTCCAGTTCCATCCAGCGGTCAAAGCCAATGGAGCTGCGTCCGTTGACTTGCCAGAGGCAGGTAATGCCAGGCTTGACGCTGAAGCGGCGGCGGTGCCAGTCCTCGGAGAAGCCACGATAGTCGCGCATCGGGAGCGGTCGCGGGCCGACGAGGCTCATGTCTCCAAGAAAGACATTTATCAACTGCGGTAGCTCATCCAGGCTAGTCTTGCGAAGAAAAGCGCCGATAGGAGTGATACGCGGGTCCTTTTGCAATTTAAAGGTAGGCCCCTGCGATTGATTGAGGTGCTCGACCTTCTGCATCAACGCTTCGGCATTGACCACCATCGTCCTGAATTTCAGGATGTAGAAGGGACGCTTGCCGACGCCGAGACGTTCCTGGCGAAACAGGACCGGACCAGGCGAACTGATCTTGATCGCGATGGCGATGGCGAGGAGCACGGGCAGGGCTATCAACAGGACTACGGCCGAGACAAGCACATCGAGCAATCGCTTGCCGGTCACGCTCCAGTCGTCGCGAAACCCGTCATAGACGGTGATCAGGCGCAGATGATCGCTCGCGCTGGGGGCGGTGAGCCGCTCGATATCGAAGAGGCTGCCTTCACAGCGAACCAGGATCCCCTGCTGGCGGCACATGTCGATGAGCTTTTGCGCGAGCCCGTAGCTGGAGGCCAGAGGCAGAGCGATGATCACCTCGTCGAGCGCGAGATTGCGCAAGAACTCGAGGAACTTGTCGTTGGGGCCTAGGAGCATCTGCTTGTAGTGCTCGGGCGCTTCATCGAAATGCCAGAGATCGTCGACAAAACCAGCCAGACGATAGCCAAATTCGGTGTGGCCCAGAAGGTTGTCGGCGAGGGCAATCGCCCGGCGGTTGGTGCCGACGATCAGGACATTCCGCAGATCGCGGCCGTGGCGGCGAAGCGAGCGCATGACGAAGCGGCCGACAATTCTGGTAAGCAGGAGGCCAAGGAAGCTGAACGCCCAGAAGAAGAAAAGCTCAAGCAGCAGCGAGTAAAGCGGAATCGCGGCGTTCCAGTGATTGAGGCAAAGCCACGCGCAGGTGCAGACGGTCGCCAGGGCCGCGCTGCGGGCCAGGGCGACGGCCTGATTTGCCCAGCTAGCTATGCGATAGGATTTGTAGGCCCCCGCGGCGCTGAGCGAGAAGTGCCAGCAGATACCGAGAGCAACCGCAGCAAGAAATTTCTGCAATGGATGGCGCACCAGAAGCATGTCCGTCATCCACAAGGGGCGGTACAGAACTGCCGATGCCAAGAGGAGACTGAGGCCGCAGACCGCAAGGTCGCTGCACATCCCGTACTCCAATAAGTTCTTTCGACTCGCCAGTGTCATAGGTTTCCCTGCTTAACGTGTGAAAATGCGTTGGAGTGATTTAAAGAAGCTTGTAGAGCTTCTCAGGAATGGGATAAACGCGGTCGAGGAGCACCGAGCCGACCAACGGCAACCGGGCCATCGCCAGCCGCTTCTCGATTGCTTCAAGCGCCGCGCGCCGCGTCTGCGAGGCGCGCACTAGCAGCACGACGCCGTCGACCGGGCTGGTGCGGACCGGAATATCAACCTGATCTTCAAGACAAGCCATGTGGACAATGACGACGCAACCAACGGCGCGGAGAGCCGCCAGTCTGCCGGAAAGCTGATTGGGGTTGTCGCCTGACAAGGCCGACTCGCCAACCCGCTCCAGGATGCAATGGCCGGCAGCGCCATTCAGGTCCGTCGATTCCGGGCCGAGCTGACGCTCCGGCACACCGGCGCCGACAGATAATACCCGCACCGCGAGCCCGAGAGCCTTGCCCAGGGCAGAGGCGACGCTTACCGCCAGCCATAGTGAGGAGGTGCGGCCGCCGCCCACATCGGCCATGACGATCGACCGGCGGCAGAGGCCAGTCTTATCGAAGAAGAGGGTCTCGGTAAGACGGTCGACCTCGCGCTGCGTCTGCTCGGTGAGAGTCTTCTTATCAACATCCGCGATGTCGATCGCGATCTCGGCGGTAGGAAGAAACTGCGTTGCGCTGGTGGTCATGCTTCGCCTCGCGTGAGATAAATTTGGCGTCCAAATTCAGCTAGCAAGGGCGCATTGAGAACCTCGCCCAGTTCCGTGGGGTTGCGCACGGTCGGATCGAAGACATCGCTGAGGAAGGCTGCGCCGAAGCTAAGCAAGCCACCGGTGAACAGCATCGCGGTGAGCACGCCGAGAGGAGAATTCTCGGGCAGCGCGGGGGTAACGGGCTGCTGGGCCACGATCACATCGAGAACGCCACCGGCATTGAGGGCATGAGTCATTTTCGCCTGCTCCAGCTTGTCGAGATAGAGCTGATACTGGTCTTTCTCCGCCTTGACGTTTTGCTCCAGGATGCCCTGCTCCGCATCTTTCGATGTGAGGTCGCGGGCGGAATTTTGAAGGGTCGCAATGGAGTTATTGATCTGCGAGGCCTTGGCGCTGAGCCCGGTCATCTGGGCGCGAGACTTGGCCAGGTCCGTTTCAATTTCCAGCCGGGCCGGGTTGACGCCGGAGGCCGCTTCGCGAATAGGGGCAGCTTCCTGAGCGTCGAGCGCGGCCTGAGCGGTGGCGATCTCGCGGTCCACATCCTCAACCAGTCGATAATGAGGGTCGTACTTATTCAGCAACTCGGTCCGCTTCAGTTGGAGGGTGAGCAGCGTTCCCTTGAGCTGATTGAGCAACTGAGGATTGTCGGCGGTCTTGCTATCGGTCGGAATACGTGCCGGCTGGGAGAGCATCAGAGCGGACAATTGGGCGGTCCGTCCTTTGGCATCTGCAAGTTCCGCCTCCGTCTGCATTTGCTCGGCGGACATGTCCTTGATCTGGCGAATGGTCAGGTCGCGCTCGAGGTCTGCGGAAACAACACCGGTTCGAGTCGTGAAGTCCATCAGCTTTGCCTGAGCGGCCTGCAGGGCGGTCGCGTGCTCCTTAACCTGGTCCTCAAAGAAAGAGATCTGATAGTCCTGCCCATGGGTGTTACGCGCCTGGTTCAGATAGGCCGAGGCCAGTGTTTCGAGAACGCGGCGAGACTGCTCCGGATCGGGGGAGCGATAACGAATCGAAATCAGGTCGGTCTTCGCGACCGCTGAGATATCAAGATTGCGCTGCAGCTTGCGCGTCGCCTTTGCGACCGCTATCGGGTCGGTGCTGCCTCCGGGTACTAAGCCGGCCTGCAAAACAACCTGGCGTAGCGTGCCCTCACCTTTGATCATCTCCGCCTGAGAGTTGAGCTCCTCTTCGGTGATGCTCAAATTCTGGAGCACAGGAGTGCTCTCCTGCCCTGAGGTCACGATCGGATCGATGCGGTCCTTGCGGATGAGGATCTTCATCTCGGATTGATATTTCGGGGTGAACTGCCCGGTGACAACGAAGCCCAGCGCGACCAGTAGAAAGAAGACAATAAACACCGTGCGTTGGCGAAAGATGCGTGCCGCCACTTCGCGCCGGGTTGGGAGGAGGTGCTTTTCCTGGACGAGATGCATAAAGGGTGTCCTCGGTAGAGTTCTAAAATGCTGGAAACACGCTAACGGCAGAGAAGTTTTATAAAGCTGGAAAGACGCTAACGGAAGCAGTCGGAATATACTTCTGGATCTTCGACATCTTGTTTTGCGGGACGTAGATGATGTCACCCGGCTTAATGAAGTAAATCTCCTGGTCCCTGTCTTTGGCCACCAACATCTGTTTCACGTCGATTACTTTGGTTTCATACATGCTGCTGCTGATCGGCCGGTAGATGATGACCTGGGTCTTGCTTGCCCGCTCATTCAGGAAGCCTCCGGCCTCGGAGAGGGCCTGGAGGAGATCGGTGTCGCTGAGCATCTCATAGCGGCCGGGCTTGCCTATTTCGCCGGTGGCATAAAAAGACGGCTTCAGATATTCAGTGAGCAGCACCGAAACCTGGGGCTTTTTGAGTATCCCTGTATAGGCGGAGGCGATGATCTCCTCGGTCTCGGCGACGGTCTTGCCCGCGACGACCACGGATTGGGTCCCGCGCAAATTAATGCTGCCGTCGGGCTGCACCGTCGTACTTTCGTTGTACTCAGGCGAAAAGGGCAGCTGAATGTCCAACTTGTCGCTGAGGTGCAGGCGATAAGGATTGCTGGGCATGGGCAAGGTGGGCCGGACCGGGGTCGCGGCCGGCGCGGTGTCCGCTGCCGGGCCAGGGCTGGTGTTGCTGGTCTGTGAATACGTGGCGACGGGCATTGCCAGGGCTGACAGAACCAAAAGATGTTTGTAATAGCGCACAGGCGTGTCCTCTTAGAGCTGCATGGTTAATAGTCGTCCGCGTCCGCTGCTGGACGCCCGCCGATCGAAGGACGAATGGGTCATCACGATCACGAACTCTCCCGCGTCTTTCCGCTGCCGGAACACAATACCCTCTCCCTGGAGCAGGAGTCGGGGCGCCGGTTCGCTGCCTTGCGTCTGCGGCCTCGAAATATCTACCTCAACCATGACAAGAGCGCCTACGGACGGCACAACGTCTGAGATGACGCATACCGCATTCGAGCTCAAATTACAGGTCTGTCCGTAGCCGAATTTCATCTCTCCCGGGTCCGCCGACCACCAAAACCGGCATGACGCGTGGATGTGAAATCGTGGTTGGCGCCGCATGGTGCTTGTGTCTTGCGCCGTACTGCGTGCGAGTGTTGATTTCATCGCTCAGCTTAAAACCTATCTTATCGGCGATGATCGACAAGAGCCTATAGCCTGGTCGGCTCTGGGTGCTTTTTCTCACGGGAGGCGGTGATTCCCCGAAAGGGCGCTTGGGCCGGGGAGAGCATGACGCCGCAAAAAACACCCGTGGTTAGGAAGTAAGTATGACATAATTAGCCGAGAGTCTGAGCCACTCTTTGTTGCTGTGCGCAAGCTACAGACGGAGAGGTTTCTCATGAGCGAAATCGTCCAGGCGGTACAGACTTCTGCCCCCCTGTGTGTAAACCTCGCGCTCATTAATCTTACTACAATCAATGCCGATCTCCTAAGAGTCGCCTTTGTTTCGGATGAGTCCATCCGGGTGGTGGGTTGTGCCGCTACCCTGAGCGAGCTCAAGCCGCTATTCACCGAGCAGACCCCGGACATCGCGCTGGTCGGAAGCAACGGCTGGCGGCAGGAATCGACAGCGATCCCTTTTCTCGAGGCAATCGCGGCACTGGCGCCCAAAGTGCGTCAGATTGTCATCTCCGCCGATATGAAGCGGGAAGACGTCGCCTCCTTTTTTAGGAGCGGGGCCAGAGGGCTGGTATGCGAGTCGAGCTCGGACCTGCAGGTCCTGACGAAATGCATCCAGTCGGTCAGTATGGGAAAGATATGGGCCGACGACGAGCAACTGGAGCAGTTGATCCGGTCTCTGACTCTGCCGCGCTCGCTCAAGGTAACAAGCGTGTTGGGGGACTCGCTGCTCAGCCAGCGTGAAGAGCAGGTGCTGCATCTGCTGGTGGACGGTCTTAGTAACCGCGAACTCGCCAAAACGCTGAAGCTCAGTGAGCATACCGTCAAGAACCATCTATTTCGTATCTTCGACAAACTTGGCGTCTCCAATAGGATGGAGGCGGCGCTCTACGCGATCAGCCAGCGCGAACAACGGGCCTCGCTGCAGGCTATCCAAGGAAGATGGGCCCGAAGCAGCCGAGAAATCGGCATAACAGGTCCTCGTCGAGGGCATCGGCGCCGCCTATCGAAGCCGTGTCGGCCCACTCGGAAGTAATGGTTGCGTTCATCCGAAGACGGGTGCCGCGCGTCTGCAAAGTCTGCAGCGCTCAGAATCTGCACGGGTTATCCGGCTGCGCGGTTAGCTACGCTCCGTCGAAAACCCGATTCGCCGGGACGTGATCCCAAAATGACTTTTCCGTCATTAGCCTGTCGTGAGAAGAACCACTCAGAGAAGCAAGCGGCATTGAGGAATTGCCGATACCTGCTGTACGCTTTTCTTGCGGGGAGCTGCGACTGCGCGAGTTACGGTTTAGGCACCCCCTGAATGATTTGCTTCCACGCACGCTCCACGGCTGAAAAACACACAACTTAACGTGGTTTGGTGGGCGGATGCTGCTCCACTGCCCTGGGATCGTCTGACCGAAATGAACGTCCCGGGCTGAGGAAGACGCATACGCCTAGCGAGCGGCTTATCGGGGGGAATTGCAACTGGTAGTTGTGCAACCAATTTGTGCGGAGACTCAGGACTTTTATGCATACTCGTCAGCGTAACTCTGTGGGCTGCTGTGAAATCTACATCCAGGGGTCCAGCGCACGGAAGCTGCCTCTTTTTTCCCGCCGTATGGCAATCGCGGCTGCGTTTTTCTCGCTGGCATTGCTGACCACCGTGGCGTCCGCCCAAGTCAACGTTCTTACCTATCACAACGATATCGCACGCACCGGCCAGAATCTGAATGAGACGATTCTGACGCCGGCAAATGTGAACACCGCACAGTTCGGGAAATTGTTCACACAGCCGGTGAATGGCCTGATATTCGGTCAGCCGCTGTACGTTTCCAACGTAGCGATCCCAGGTAAGGGGACGCATAACGTTGCCTATGTGGTGACGTCGGCGGATATCGTCTATGCATTCGATGCGGACACGAACGGCGGTGTCAATGCTAGCCCTCTGTGGCTGACCTCGCTTGCAAGCACCGGCGCTGGCCTCAAGAGCCAATACGGGAGCTATGCGACGCCGGTCATCGATTTGCCTTCGAAGACGATTTACGTGACGAGCTCGGAAGACCAGGGATCGAACTACATTTTCAGGCTGCACGCGCTCGACATTACGACGGGCGCGGAGAAGTTTGGCGGTCCAGTGACGATTCAGGGTTCGGTGCCGGGAACCGGCAGCGGCAGCGTCAATGGGACCCTGGCTTTTGACGGGTATTACCACCAGCAACGCGTGGGACTGCTCCTCTTGAACGGCGTGGTGTACATCGCCTTCGGTTCGCAGGGCGACAACGGGATCTGGCATGGCTGGATATTCTCCTATAGTGCGTCTACGCTGAAGCAAATCAGCGTCTACTGCACAACCCCGAACGGCAGCGGAGGGGGCATCTGGATGGGCGGCGCAGCCCTCGCCGCCGAAGTGAATAACCCCGCGAAGCCGTATGGCCGTATGTTCGTGGCGACAGGCAACGGCTCGTTCTCGGCCAGCGCGCCGTACAACAACGCGATGAGCTATGGAATGAGCGTTTTGGACCTGGACCTTAGCGGCGGAGTGATGACGGTGACAGATGCGTTCACTCCTTTCAATCAGGCGCTCCTCGATGGCCAGGACGGCGACCTCGGGTCCGGAGCTCCTGTTCTGCTGCCGGCTCAGACATTGGCTTCAGGTGCGACGCTCAATCCCCTGGTCGAGATAGGTAAGTCGGGCATGTTCTACATTCTCGACCGTAATAACCTGGGCGGATTCAATGCGACGAAAGACAACGTCATCCAGGAGGTGCAGACACCGATCGGGGTGGCCTACAACTGGGGCGCCGGCGTGTGGGGAACGGAAGCTTACTGGAACGGCAATATCTATACCGGCGGGACTGATCCCGGGGCCACAAGCTACAAAGGAGGCGCCGGTACCCCACTCACTTCGTATTCCTTTGCTAACGGTGTGCTCTCGACGTCTGCGACCGGGTCCACAGTGGACCAATTCACCTACGCCGGCCCGACTCCGTCAGTCTCGGCCAACGGCAAGACGAATGGCATCGTCTGGGTCATCAAGACAGACGCACTCAATTCGCTAGGGGATGGAGCACTCATTGCGTTTAACGCGGCGAACGTCAACCAGACGCTCTATTCGAGCAACACGAACCTGGCTCGCGACAATCCCGGCATAGGTGTTGAGTACGCTGTCCCGACGATCGCCAACGGGAAGGTGTATGTGGGAGCCTATGACGTGTTCAGCGTGTATGGACTGCTTGCCAATACGCCAGTGGCTCCGGCCCCGACTATCAACCCCGGGTCGGGAGCGTTCACCGGCACGCAGCCGGTCACGCTTAGCGATAGCCTTGCGGGCGCGACCATCTACTACACAACAAACGGGCTAAACCCGACTACCAGCTCGGCGGTCTACGGGAACACCCCGATTAACGTCACAACGAACGAGACGATCACCGCAATCGCCAGTGTGGCCGGCTATTTGCAGAGCCCGCCGTCGTCGGCAACCTTTGTCTCTACGACGACGACCTCCAATCCGATTTTCTCTGTGGCCAGCGGCACTTACACCGCAGCGCAGACGGTGACGATTACCGACAGCTCCGCCGGCGCGATTGTTTACTACACTCTTGATGGATCGACGCCCACCTCCGCGTCCGCGGTCTATGCGCAGCCGTTGACCGTTCCCGTGACTGAGACCGTGAATGCGATTGCGGTCGCGCCTGGCTTGTCTCCGAGCTCGGTGACGAGCGCTACTTACACGATTCAGCCGAATTACACGATCAACTTCAGCAAAGGTTTTGCGGTCGCCCAGGGTCCGATGACGTTCAATGGCAGCACTGACCTGGACGACGTCCGGCTGCAGCTGACCAACGGCGAATCTTACGAGGCGGGCAGCGCCTTTTATGCCACTCCCGTGGGCGTTCAGTCCTTTACCACCGATTTCACCTTCCAGCTCTCCAACGCGACTGCGGATGGTATTACCTTCACCATCCAAGGTGTCGGACCGACAGCCCTCGGTTCGACTGGCGGCGGTCTTGGCTATGCCACTATCCCCAAGAGCCTGGCCATCAAGTTCGACCTCTTCAACAACAGCGGCGAGGGGGTCAACTCCACGGGCATGTATCTCAATGGGGCAATGCCGACCGTTCCTTCGGTGAGCCTCGCCGGCACTGTCATCAACCTGCATGACGGAGACTTTATCGAGGCGCACATTACCTACGATGGGGCCAATCTAACGCTGTCTCTCACCGACGCCGAAACGCTGGGGACGTGGTCGCAGACCTTCGCGGTCAACATTCCAGCAACGGTGGGTGCAAATACGGCATATGTCGGCTTCACCGGCGGCAGCGGCCTCGGCACCGCGAGCCAGAAGATACTTTCGTGGACTTATACTGCTGGACCGCCTGTTCCTAACTTTCCCACCGGTTTCTCCGCCACCAACATGCAACTGAATAGCGGAGCGAATGGCGCGGCAACTCTGGTTGGGACCAAGCTTCGGCTGACCGACGGTCGGATTTACGAGGCACGCAGCGCCTTCTTTACCAGCCCAGTCAGCGTGCAGGAGTTCACGACTGCTTTCAAATTCCAGGAAACAGCTGCAACCGCAGATGGCTTCACCTTCACCCTTCAAGGAACATCTCCAGGAGCCGTAGGCTCGTGGGGCGGGGGTCTCGGTTACGGGGGCATGCCTGCCAGCCTGGCCATCTCATTCGACGTATTCGGGAGTTCGAACCAGGGTCCAAACACGACCGCCATGTATGTCAATGGCGCGGTCCGAACAGTGCCTGCCGCCAACCTTTCAGCCGCGGGGATTAACTTGAAAAGCGGAGACATCTTCAACGTCCTGATGACTTACGATGGCACAACGTTGAAGGTGACGACTACGGACACGGTCACCAATGCCTCGGCTACCCAGGCTTATATCATCGACATTCCCGCGATCGTCGGCGGGCTGACGGCCTACGCCGGGTTTACCGGCAGCACGGGCGGCGCGACCGCGATCCAAGACATCCTCAACTGGAGCTATGTGCCAAAGGCGATTGCAGGTCCGGCCTTCCCGGCAGGCTTCGCGAACGCCGCTCAGCTCGACCTAAATGGCGGAGCTGCGGTAAGCGGTACAAGGTTGCGGCTGACGGACGGCCAGGTTTACGAGACCCGCAGCGCCTTCTTCACTGTTCCGGTCAGCGATCAGCGCTTCAGCACCACGTTCCAGTTTCAGCTCACTGACCCGATAGCCGATGGCTTCGCCTTCGTGATCCAGAATGATGCGGCGACGGCTATTGGCCTCGGAGGAGGCGGCCTCGGCTATCAGGGCCTCGCCAACAGCATCGCGATCGGATTCGATCTCTACGGGAGCGGGAACCAGGGTGCAAACACCACAGCTCTGTACGTCAACGGTGCAGTCAAGACGGTTCCAACCGCCAACCTTACGTCAGGCGGAATCAACCTGCATAGCGGGGACATCTTCAACGCTCAGCTCATTTACGACGGCAGTATGCTTACTGTAGTAATCACCGATACAGTGACGAATGCCACGGTGACGGAGAGCTATAGCCTGAATATCCCAGGGCTCATCGGAAGTAACAACGCATTTGTCGGCTTTAGCGCCGGCTCGGGCGGAGCAGGCGCGATCCAGGACATCCTAAGCTGGAACTATATCGGTCAAAACTGATCGATGAAAAACCAGCGCTGGGGTTCGATCGATTTAAGACGAGCCCCGTGCTGAAATGTTGTTCGTTGTGACGGTATAGCGATTTGACCTTTATTTGCTGAGTCAGCTCAAAGTATTCGGGGCACTGATTGTCCCTGGTTCGCCACTCTTGCGATAAAGTCGAATTCGAAACCTCAGTTACTCGAAATGGAACTCTTCCGTTGAATATTTGCGTTACCTATGTGTAAGAGGCATGAAGTGAAGCACGACTCAGCGTTGCGCTAGATTTGCTTCGAGTCAGGGTTGCACTTCACTTTATTGGCCTTATGTATGAATCTGCATAACGCAGACACTTTTTTTGACGATCATTTTGCCAGGACGGTAGTACACTAAGGGTATTAAAAACGCCGCACCGTCACCAACGCATGGGCGACGCAAATCTATAAGTTGTTGTGTTCCAGTCGATCGCCGGGTTCGACGGTCAATGCCGGATTTACGGCCATCTCCGGAGAGCCGGACGCCGTGCAAGACATCCTAAGCTGGACCCGTATATCCGGGACTTCGATGAAAGATCGCCCTTGGGTGAGTTTCCCGGAAGCAGCGTATAGCTTGTGCAGTTAATCTCGGTTTTGAGCGCGCCCAGGCGATGATGCTTCAGACCACCCCCGCTTTCCCGGTCTAGCCTGTTTCAGGGTCGTGTTCTCGTTCGGTAAGACGGCGATGCAGCGAGTGATCGAACTTCGTTCAAATAGAAGCCCTGTGTTAAAGAAGATCCTGATGCCTCACGGCCATCCGTTAAGGCGAAATTCTGGTTAAATTTGCGATGTTTTGTGCGGAGAGAAGAATGTCAACACGGATGTGTAGGGTCTCGCCATCGGCGACCACGGAGTCAGTAAGAATCGGCTGGATAGACGGAGGGCATTCCTGCGCAGGCTGGCTGGTGCGGCCTCGTTTTTCTCCCTGGCGTTAACGGTGAGCTCGGCCCGGGCCCAGGTGAATGTGGTGACCGCCCACAACGATATCGCGCGGACCGGGCAAAACCTGAGCGAGACGATTCTGACGCCGTCGAACGTCAATCCGATTCAGTTTGGAAAATTGTTCTCGCAGACGGTCAAAGGGGGAATCTACGCTCAACCCCTCTACGTCTCTCAGTTGACGATTCCAGGCAAAGGCACGCATAACGTCCTTTTCGTGGAAACCAACGCGGACATTGTCTACGCTTTTGACGCTGATACCAACGGCGGTCTGAATGCTACCCCTTTGTGGCAGACCTCGATGGCGACGGGCACCCTCAAGTCGCAATACGGAGTTTACGGAACGCCGGTAATCGACCTTCCGTCGAAGACGATGTACCTTGTCAGTTCCGAGGTCCAAAGCACAACCTATATCTTCCGACTGCACGCGCTCGACATTACGACCGGTCTCGAAAAGCTGGGCGGCCCGTTCCAGATCCAGGCGTCCATCCCGGGTACAGGCAGCGGTAGCAGCGGCGGAGTTCTGACATTCAATCCGCTCTACCAGTTGCAACGACCCGGTCTGCTGCTGCTGAACGGGGTGCTGTACGTAGCCTTCGGATCCCAGGGGGACAACGGCGTTTGGCACGGCTGGATATTTTCGTTTAGCCAAACAACGCTGCAACAGATCAACGTATTTTGCACGACCACGAATGGAAACGGCGGCGGCATCTGGATGAGCGGCGCCGGCCTTGCTGCCGAGGTATACGATCCGACCAAGCCCTATGGCAGGATGTTCATCGCTACCGGCAACGGCACCTATACGGTGGGCTCGCCCCTCACCAACACGATGAGCTATGGCATGAGCCTGCTGGATATCGACCTCACCGGCGGGGTCATGAATGTGACGGACGTGTTTACTCCGTATAACGAGGCATTTCTCGAAGCAGAAGACGGCGACCTCGGCTCCGGCGGCCCGGTGATCCTTCCGGCCCAGACCCTGGCTTCCGGGGCCACTCTGAACCCCCTGCTGATGATTGGAAAAGTCGGAGCGCTGTACATCATGGACCGTAACCACCTGGGCGGATTCAACTCGACCGCGGATCAGATCGTGCAGGAAGTTACGACGCCGACTACCCCTGGTTACGATTGGGGAGCCGGCGTATGGGGTTCCGAGGCTTACTGGAACAACTACATCTATGACGGCGGCACCAACCCCGGGCTTAACAGCAATGGCTATAACGGCGCCGGCAACAGCCTTACCGCCTACTCCTTTGTCAACGGGGTGCTGTCGGCGGCCCCGGTAAGCAAGAGTGCGGAGCTGTTTTCCTGGCCGGGTCCTACTCCCTCGGTATCGGCCAACGGCGCCACCAACGGAATTACGTGGGTGATCAAGACGGACGACCTCGACTCGCTCGGCCCCGAGACGCTGTTGGCGTATAACGCCAAGAACCTCGCACAGACTCTCTACTCCAGCAATGCAAATTTAACGCGAGACAGCCCAGGCCCGGAAGTGGAATATGAAGTGCCGACGATTGCCAATGGCAAGGTGTATGTCGGGGCCGTCGGGCAGATCAACGTCTATGGTTTGCTGGCCAATACTCCGGCAGCACCGGCACCGGTGATCAGTCCCGGTTCGGGCACATTCTCCACCAAGCAGACGGTCACGATTACCGACGCGGTGGCAGGCGCCACCATCTACTACACCACCGACGGCTCGACTCCGAATGCGAATTCAGCGGTTTACTCGAGCGCAAGCCCGATCGTGGTTTCGAATAATGAGACCATCACTGCAATCGCCAGCCCGGCAGGCTATCTTCAAAGCGCTCCGGCGTCGGCGTCCTATGTTTCAACCAGCACAACTGCCAATCCGACATTCTCTTTGGCAGCCGGGACCTACGCCGGGACGCAGACACTTCATATTTCGGATACCGCCAGTGGCGCAGTTATCTACTACACGCAGGACGGCTCGATACCGACGACCGCTTCGACGGTCTACAACAACCAGACACTGGTATTACCCATCTCGACGATCGTCAATGCGATCGCTGTTGCTCCAGGCCTTTTCCCCAGCGCGGTGACGAGCGCCACTTACACGATTCAGCCGGCCTACACAATCAATTTCAGCCAGGGCTTCGCGCTTGCCGGCAGTTCGATGCAGTTTAACGGCAGTACTGAACTAGACGACGTGCGGCTGCAGTTAACAAACGGCGGACAGCAGGAGGCGGGCAGCGCCTACTACTCGACTCCAGTGAATGTCCAGGCCTTTACGACAGATTTCACCTTCCAGTTATCCAATCCGTCCGCCGATGGCATCACCTTCACCATTCAAAATGGCGGGCCAACGGCACTTGGCGCCTCCGGCGCAGGCTTGGGATACGCCACCCTGCCACAAAGCGTCGCGATAAAGTTTGACTTATACAGCAACGCCGGCGAGGGGCCGAATTCTACCGGAATGTTTCTGAACGGAGCGTTGCCCACGCTTCCCGCTATTAACCTCGCCGGAAGCGGCATCGATCTACATAGCGGGGACTTTATCGAGACCCACATCACCTATAACGGGTCTACCCTTTACATGACGCTGACCGACTACGACACGCTGGCTACATGGTCACAGTCCTTTGCAGTGAATATTCCAGCTATCGTCGGCGGTAACACCGCCTACGTCGGCTTTACCGGGGGCACCGGCGGACTTAGTTCCAGCCAAAAAATCATCTCGTGGACTTATACTGCCGGCTATCCCGTGCCCACGTATGCCAACGGTTTCGCGGGAGGCGGCATCACCCTGAACGGCGGGGCAGCGTTCAACGGGACCAAGCTTCGCATCACCGACGGTGGAAGCAACGAGGCGCGCAGCGCTTTCTTCACCTTCCCGGTTAATGTGCAGTCATTCACGACCAGCTTCCAATTTCAGGATACGAGTGCGACTGCCGACGGCTTCGCCTTTGTCATTCAAGGGAACAGCCCAACCGCCCTTGGTGCGACAGGCGGCGGCCTAGGGGTCGGCGGCATGCCCCATAGCGTTGCGATCAAGTTAGATTTGTATAGCAACGCCGGGGAGGGGGCAGCTCGACCGGTCTGTATCTCAACGGGGCTTCTCCTACTATCCCGTTCATCAATCTCATCTCCGCGGGGCTGAACCTTCATAGTGGACATATCTTTAATGTCCAGCTGAGCTATGACGGCTCCAACCTGACCGCGCAAATCACCGACACCGTTACTAACATTACGGCGACGCAGACCTACAGCGTAGATATCCCCTCGATCGTCGGAGGGCTGTCGGCCTATGTTGGCTTCACTGGAGGCACCGGCGGCGGCAGCGCGATTCAAGATATCCTGAACTGGACATACGGCCAGGGAACCGCAATTCAACCCGTATTCCCGCTCGGCTTTGCCGCGCAGCCGTCAATGATGACGATGAACGGTGGATCCAGCTTGAACGGAAGCAAACTTCGGCTTACCGACGGGGTGGTCTACGAGGCGCGCAGCGCTTTCTTCTCCTACCCGGTCAACGTGCAACAGTTCAGCAGTAACTTCAACTTCCAGCTCACGAACGCGACCGCGGATGGGTTTACCTTTACTATCCAGGGGAATAATCCAACGTCCCTGGGGGCCTGGGGAGGTAGTCTTGGCTACGGCGGCGTCCTGCAGAGTGCGGCGATCAAGTTCGATCTGTACAGCAATGCCGGCGAAGGCGCGGATTCTACCGGTCTCTTTACCAACGGCGCCATGCCGACGGTCCCCGCGATCGATCTCTCGACAACCGGAATCAACCTGCACAGCAGCGATATTTTCAATGTCCAGATGACTTACGACGGCACCACGCTTAACGTAACGATCACCGATACCGTAACCAATGCCACGGCCAACCAGAGCTATACAGTCAATATTCCGTCGTTGATTGGCGGTCCTCTGGGCTACGTTGGGTTCACGGCCGGTTCTGGCGGGGCCCCAGCGATCCAGGAAATACTCAACTGGACCTTCATAGGCGGCACCAGCTAATCGGCTTCAGGAGTCGATGCAGGTCTTTTTATTCTCTTCGAGTGTGCCAAATCCCGACCCCTGGCACACTCGAGGGAGTTCTCGATTTCCCCTTGGCTCTCGCGTCGTACGATTGAGCGCCGATCTATATGGCAAGAGCCGTACTTCGCAGCCGCTGCGTTGCCGCCCGGGCGACCGTTCAGTCTGGGTATTTATTCTCATAGATGCGTGAGCTGCGCCGCAGGGCTTGGATGCTGTCTCATCCAGCAAAAGTAAGTGTCAGGACAGGCTTGTAACATTCGTGATTTAGGCGCACTGACTGGAGCCGCGCGCTTTACCCTTGACAGTCGTGTGATCCATCGCACATACTAAAAGTGCCCTACGCCACGCCAGCAAGCCCAACATAAACTGACGCCGACATAGGAGTGCTCAATGAGCAACATCGCCGAAGTATCCTTTACACAGTCTATCAATGTAGCGCTCGTCAACGTAACTGCGATCAATGCCGATCTTCTCAGGCTTGCCTTCGCAGGCGAAAAGGATGTGCGTGTTATGGGCTGTGCCGCGACGCTCGGCGACTTGCAGCCAATCTTCGCCAAGCATCGCTTTGATGTGGCGCTCGTCGGCAGCCGAGGAACTCGGCAGGACTCGACGGCGATTCCGTTCCTGGAGCAAATCTCTTCTCTGGCCCCGAATGTGCGCCAGATTGTGGTTTCCGAAGACATGGGCAGGGAAGATGTCGCGTCGCTATTTCGCGGCGGGGCTCGGGGCTTGCTCTGCGGCTCGCAATCCGATGTGCAGATGCTGGTGAAGTGCATTCGATGCGTGGCTGCCGGTCAGATTTGGGCCAATGGCGATCAATTGGACCAGTTGATTCGCTCGTTGACTCTCCCTCGCTCGCTGAAAGTTACCAACGTGATGGGAGATTCCTTGCTGAGCCAGCGCGAGGAGCAGGTGCTGCAACTGCTGGCCGATGGTCTCAGCAACCGGGAGCTCGCCAAGACTTTAAGTCTCAGCGAACATACGATCAAGAACCATCTCTTCCGGATATTCGACAAGCTCGGGGTTTCGAGCAGGATGGAAGCGGTGCTTTATGCGATTAGTCAGAGGGAACAGCGGATGACTCTGCAGCCGTCTACAGGCGCGACGATGCTTAGGCTGGCATAAGGCGGGCTCTACCGTGCTGATCGATCATTTGCCTTACTTCTCCGAGCGGCGGAGTGGTAGCGTAGGTTGCCGCAAGCGATCCACCCCATTGATGGTTCCGATCGCCTCGACCGCAGGGATGCGCACTGTAAGTTTGTGGTGCGAATGGCGGCCAAGGGAGAGCTTTTATCACTAAAGCAGTAAGATCAACCGTACTGTGCCGGGCCTATATTTGTATAGGACACTCTGAGAAGACAATCCCGGAGAAGCCTGGTGCATTGAGGCATCAGGTACCTTTCGTTAGGCTCGGCCCATCTGAGGTTTGCGACGTGTTGCACTGGAGATTTGCTTTGGGCTCAGGCGAAGTATGCCATATGGCACGGCGGGGGGCCTGATGCCGGAACCAGCCCGGGGCCCGGCCTTTACCAGCGGCTACCGGAGCACGCTGTGGGCGGTCGCCGATCAGTGCGCAGTCAGCGGCGGCAATTTCTTAACCAACCTGATCCTGTTAAGAAGCCTCTTGCCCGTCGAATTCGGCACTTACTCGCTGGTGCTGAGTGCGATGCTGTTTTGCAATAACCTTCAACAGGCCTTTGTGACTTACCCGCTGTGTGTGCGGGGCGCGCGGGCAAATCGCCGCACGTTTCAGCGCGTTCTCGCGTTTTCGCTGTACAGTACGGGCTTCCTGATTCTGACGATATTCGGGCCGTCCTTGTCGATAACCGGGGCCTTTCTGCACCGGTCGACCATCATCATCGCCTCGGTCATGGCGATGCTGTTGTGGCAGTTGCAGGACACGCTGCGTGCCGGATTTGTGGCCAAGCTGGAGCAAAAGAGGGCGCTGATCGGGGATGCGACCAGCTATCTCGGCCAGGCCGTCTTGCTGGGGCTGGTGTGCATGCGCACGAAGCCGAGCCTCAATTTTATTTTCTGGACGATCGCCGGGACTTCGCTACTGGCCGTCCTGGTCCAGATCTGGCAGATTCGGCCGTTAACGCCTCCGCGACGAGCGTGGCCGCCGCTGGTCCGGGAGTTCTGGTTTCTCGGCCGGTGGAGCGTCGTTGCGAAACTCATGGGGTTCTTTACCCTGCAGGCATTCCCCTGGCTGATTGTTATTCGGCACGGACGGGTGGAAGTGGCTGGATTTCAGGCGCTGTTTCAATTCCTCGCGTTCACCAACCCGCTGCTTTTCAGCATCGGCAGTTTGATCATCGCGACAGTGGCGAGAGACAGAAGTTACCGCACCAAAGAGGTGCGTAACTATGTGGCCCTCGTAGTCGGTTCACTTGGCGGATATCTTTTGGTGCTGGGCGTCGCGGGTCCGTTCGCGATGCGTATACTATATGGGAGCCACTCGCAGTACCTCGAGTACGCGCCTCTCCTGCGCCTTTTCGCCGCGGGATGGTTTTTTGAGGTGATCGCGCAGCTCACGACAGCGATTCTTGGCGGACTGCGTCAACCGCGCGCCATTTTTGTGGTTCAGATGAGCGGGGCGGTCGCCGCGGCGCTGATTGCTCTGCCATGGATCTACTTCAAAGGTTTGCCGGCTGCGGCAATTTGCCTGCTTCTCGTGAACATGGTGAGGGCGGCGACGGGAATTCTGCTTCTCTTCCGCAGGCGGCGAGCCGCTCGCCCAGAAGCCGGATTTGATACCCAAGCGGCGCGGGAAATCGAGGCCGAAAGCGCGGCTTCGTTGAGTCTCCGCACGTCAAACAGACCGAGCACCTTAGAGGAGGAATATGCGGAACCTTGACGAAATTCCCGCAGGTGGGGCCAAGCGCGAAAAGCTGATATTGGCAGCAGGATTCCTCTATGCACTTTCGTTTCAGAAGTACCAGTCTCGCGACGCGCTGAGCCAGTCGGTCGGCGTGCAGGGCATCATCGAAGCCGGCCTGATCATGCTCACTTTTGTGATCGCCGTCTTTCAGAGCAGGGGATCTTCCAGGCGTTTTGGGGTGCATCCGGCGATCTGCCTCTTCGGCGTCTATGGTTTGTTCGCCCTTGCCTCGTCGATCAACTCTTACGACATGAAGTTGAGCATCGTGAAGGGCGTCCTGTATTTTGCGGTTCTGATTAGTGCCTATCTGATCGCTGAGTCGCAGATGACGTTGGCGTTTTTGGACGGTGTCTATCGGGGCTACATTGCAACGCTTCTCGCCGCCCTGGCCATCGGGGTGGCCGCGCCCGGGAAATTCCCACTATTTTCGAACGACGAATATACCGGCCGCACCAGGCTTGCGCTCTTGTCCACCCATCCCAACTCCATTGGGGAAGTAAGCGGATTGTTGTTCTTGTTGGCGCAGGTGTTGCCTATCCGGACGCGGTGGTACTGGCAAGCCTTCCTCTTCGGTATTAGCTTGCTCGCGGGAGAGAAGACCTGCATGGCCGCGCTGGTGCTGTGCGGCGGCCTGATCTTCCTCTTCGGCCACGGCAAACGCGTGCTTGCCAAGCACTGGAAGGCGTTTGCGTTTGCGGGGCTGCTGGGATGCGCCGGGATAGGATTTGTTTCGGTTGGCATGGTCCCCGACTCGGTTGGTAACGTTGCCGCCCGTGCGACCGCCTCTATCTACGGAAAGAACGTTGCCGGCGAGGTCAGCAGCTTGGACGGCCGCGCCGATGTGTGGGCCAAGGTCGCGGAGCTGTCGGAAGACTCAGTGGTGCTGGGTTTCGGTTTTGAGGGTGCCCGCGAATACCTATTGCAGGCAGTATCCTGGGCAGGGCAGGCGCACAACGGATTTCTGCAGGCGGTACTCTCCGCTGGGCTGATTGGCTTGCTCGCGCTGGTTGGCGGCTGGTTTCTGGCGGGTCGCGACACGCTCACGGGAGACTGGGCCTGGAATGTCAGAGTTCTGAGTCTTCAGCTTTACCTGTTTTTCCTGGCGATGATCGGGGCCGTCTTCGACTCGCCCTCATATTTCACGATCTTTGTGTTTGTCGCCGTCTTGTATGTCGGTCTCGAAGACAAGGTGCGTCGGAGGGCCGGTCTGCGGGGGAGAGAACCAGAGATGTCCACCAATCTTGGATTTGCCAGCTAGGAGCTCGATGTTGCGTAAATTCTACGTCGATCTGTCCGTGTTAGGACCGGGTATGACCGGCGTCCTTGTCTACGCGATGCAGCTTGCGCGCGAGATGACGGACCGCTTTGACTGCACTGTGGTTGTGCCGAGCTACTGGAGCCACGCCTTCGCTGACACTGAGACGAAGACTTCCCCAGCGCCGATCATTTTCCGAGGATCGATGATTTCCAGGCGGCCGTTCTGGAAGCAAAGCGCGGGAGTGGACTATGGCAAGGACTCCTTTGTATATGCACCCCACATGCGGGGATTTCTGGATGCGCCTCACCAAGCCATCACAATGCACGACCTGATCGCCCACTACTATCCGACGCGCAACGCGGTCGAGAACGCATATAACACCTATATTTTGCCGCAGGTGGTACGCAAGTCGAAGCTGGTGCTGACGGTATCGGAGAGCTCAAAGACTGCGATCGCCGATTTCTATCAAGTCCCGAAACAGAGAATTGCCGTTGTCCCGAACGGGATCGATCTCTCTCTCTGGAAGCCTGCCTCAGACGGCGCATCGCGTCCGGGGGACGACGAATACTTACTGATCGTCAGCGCAAACCGGCCATACAAGAACACACTGGAGGTACTCCAGAACCATTCACTATGGTCAGCGCGGTACAAACTGAAGATCGTCTCATCCAAGGCCAGGTACGGGGTAGCGCTCCGAGCCGCTGTCGCTGAACATGGGTTGGAGAAACGGGTGGAGTTCCTTGACGGGATCTCGGAAGACCGGTTGATTGAGCTGTATCAGCACGCGGCGGCGATCATATATCCTTCGCTGATCGAGGGCTTCGGCCGACCGGCACTGGAAGGAATGGCCGCTGGACGCCCAGTCATTCTCTCAGATATCCCTCCACACGTAGAGTTGTTCTCCGAGGCCGCGATCTTCATCACGCCGGGGCAGGTTGATACCTGGAAACGCGCCTTCGCGACGCTGGATGACCGCGAGGATGTGGAAGCGCGCAAAATCCGGGGCCTGGCAGTCGCATCCCGATATTCCTGGAGCGCGTGCGGCGATCAACTGGCGGATGCTCTGCTGGCCGCAGAGCCGGAACTCGGCGCGCTGCTTCGGAGTGACCGGCCTGCTGCGGCAGCCGTGTCGGTTTAAAACACGCTCCCCCGTTTCTCTTAGCGGGCATGCGCGATTGCCGAGCAGGATCTCTCTCACCGTGACTGATCGGAACACAGTGCGAACGGTCTCATGGCGCTCAAAGCGACTGGGTGCGCGGGGCGGCATCGAGATGTGGGCTTGCCACCTTCTCGAAGAGTGCGGCCATTGCCTGATAGGTGCTCTCGAGGGTGAAGGTATTGCGCACGCGGCGTACTCCCTCCATTGCGATGCGCTCACGCAAAGCCGGGTCGTCGAGTAGCCTGTTTAGCGCTTCGGCGAGTGCCGTGGCATCGCCAGGGGTGAAGAGAATGCCGCTGACCTCATCCACAATCTGCTCAGCGATTCCCCCGCAGCGGCTGCCAACGACCGGCGTCCCGACAATCATGGCTTCGCTGACCACGCAGCCAAATGGCTCGGGCAGGATTGGAGGCACGACGGCGATGTCAAAAGCGGCGAAGACCGAAGCTGGATCGTCCGTATCTCCGGTCAGAGTGACCGTATCGTCAAGGCCGTAGGAGGTAATCAGCTCGCGCAGCCGGACGACGTGGTCTTCATTGCCGGGGGCGGCGGAACCCACAATGGCATAGCGGACGTTCGGATGCTTTTCCCGGAGGAGAGCCGCGGCGTGGACAAAGACCTCTTGCCCCTTGCGGTGCCACTTGATCCGCCCAACGACTCCAATCAGCGGAGCATCTGCGGGGAAGGCTTGACGAAATTCACGTTCGCGGACAGGATTGGAAGCTGCTTCCATCTCGTCCAGCCCGTCGTAGATGACGTGGACCTTACTTCTCCAATCCGGGTGAAACTGTTCGAGCACGGTCTGGGAGATGGCAATCACCGCCGAAGAAAGCAGGCAGATATATCGCTGATAGGGCTTCCATAGCCAGCCAAATTCGCCGACCAAATCCCGGATATGCCATATATGTCTGCGTCCGGTGATCAGCGCCGCAATCGCCGGTGTGGGGATGACCACCGTATTGGTGTGTACGACGTCGATCTTAAGGCGCAGGATTAGAGCTGCCAGCCACAATGCCGAAATAGGGAAGAGAAAGAGAAACCGGAGGCAGCCGAAGACCGAGCGGAATTGAATTCGCTCGATTACGGAAAGACCCGGATGAAGGTGAACATGCACGCCACGCGCCTCGAGGAGATCCACAAGGGGGCCAGGATTGGGCAGGACAGCGTGGACTTCGTGGCCTTGCTGAGCAAATCGGCCGAACACCCGCTCCATGCACCGGCTCGCCCCGTAGACATCCGACGTATTATTGATCGAAAGAATTTTCATTTGGATAGGGAACCGGGGAGAGGGTCGCAGAATGAACACTGCATCAAGGTAAGAATATCGGAGCTGATGGGCTTCTCATATGGGGATATCTTCCCTGACGCTTTGTTCCTAATGCATGAGCGTGAGGGCTACTCTGGTCAGACGCCACTTCGACTCATTGACCGTGGCGCGAATTCGTCTCACACTAGTTTCAACAGAGAAGTGTACGTAAGGGTATCCGCCTCTCATCAGAACGAGAGGTGTCCAGTGCAGCTGGACAGCCATAGCTCCCTGAGAGTTCAGTCTCCGGAGAGGTGCTTGGCTTGGAAGTTGAGCTTCCCAATTTTCGACCGACGCAGCCCTTTTCGGACTTCACAAGCAGGAACAACTTAATCCAGAGGAGAACCATGAATACTATAAAACCAAACGCGAAGGTTGTAGTGTGTGGCGGCGGGGGCTTTATCGGCGGCCACCTCGTCGGCCAGCTGCTGCGAGACGGCGTCAACGTAATTCGCTCGGTTGACGTTAAGCCGCTGGACGACTGGTACCAGGTCCACGACAAGGTCGAGAATGTTTCGGCGGACCTGAAGGACCTGGCGGCGTGCCACGCCGCGGTCGACGGCGCCGACCTCGTCTACAACCTGGCCGCGGATATGGGTGGCATGGGATTCATTGAGAACAACAAAGCGCTCTGCATGCTGAGCGTGCTCATCAATACCCATCTGCTGATGGCGGCGAAGGAAGCGAATATCGAGCGCTTTTTCTTCTCCTCTTCCGCCTGCGTCTACAACGGCGATCTGCAGACGAACCCGGACGTTACAGCCCTCAAAGAGAGCGATGCGTACCCCGCGCTGGCCGAAGACGGCTATGGATGGGAGAAGCTGTTCAGCGAGCGGATGTGCCGCCACTTTGAAGAAGACTACGGCCTGCAGTGCCGCGTCGCGCGCTATCACAATGTGTATGGTCCGAATGGCACCTGGACGGGCGGCCGTGAAAAGGCGCCGGCCGCGATCTGCCGCAAGGTGATCGAGGCAGTTCAGTCAGGAAAGAACGAGATCGAAATCTGGGGCACTGGCGACCAGACTCGCAGCTTCATGTATATCGACGACTGCGTCAAGGGGTCGCGCATGATCATGGAGAGCGAGATCCATGAGCCGATCAACCTGGGCAGCAGCGAGATGGTCACGATCAATCAGCTGGTCGACATCGCCGAAAGCTTTGCCGGAGTGAAGCTGAAGCGGAACTACAATCTGAGCGCTCCTAAAGGAGTCAACGGCAGGAACAGTGACAATACGCTGATTCTGCAGAAGCTGGGCTGGGAGCCGTCGACCCGCCTGCGGGACGGTCTGCTCAAGACGTACCAATGGATCGAGGAAGAGATCAAGGCGTCGCAGCTGGTTGCTCAGTAACGACGAGCATTCTGGCGAAGATTGCTTCCTGCGGCTGCAAATGGGCTGGCCTTTTTCCTGGGGAGAAGGCCAGCCGTTATTTCCTAAGCGATTCAACAAATTGAACACAAGGAGAACCGTTCGCATGCTGCCCGAACTGGCGAGAGTGAACATCCTCGGAGTGGGGGTGACTGCATTGAACATGAAGTCCGCTCTCCAGGAGACCGAGACCCTGCTGGACCAGGGGGAGCATGGATATGTCTGCGTCACCGGCGTGCACGGAGTCATCGAGGCGCAGGATGACGAAGCGTTTCGAAAGATACTGAACGGCTCGTTCCTGACGACCCCCGATGGCATGCCTACTGTGTGGCTGGGCCACATGAACGGCTTTCACGACATGACTCGCGTGTATGGTCCCGACTATATGCTGGCGGTCTGTGAGCGATCCGTGGTGAAAGGGTATCGGCACTTCTTCTACGGCGGCAGGGACGGCGTTGCGGAGCAGTTGAAAGAGGCGCTGACGCGCAGGTTTCCCGGGCTCCAGGTGGTCGGCACCTACACGCCTCCGTTCCGCGCACTGAACGCTCAGGAAGAAGAGGACCTGAGGTTGCAGATCGAAGCCTGTGCGCCGGACGTGCTGTGGTGCGGTCTCAGCACGCCAAAGCAGGAGAGATTCATGGACGCCTACAAGGGGCGGCTACCGGTGAAGCTTATGGTGGGAGTGGGCGCCGCATTCGACTTGCTCAGCGGTAATCTTGACGAGGCACCAGACTGGATGAAGCGCAACGGCTTGCAGTGGTTTTACCGGCTCATCAAGGAACCGAAGCGTCTATGGCGGCGTTATCTCATTAACAATCCAAGATTCGTCTACCTGGTCTTTCTTCAGAAGATCGGTTTGAAGCGGTATGCGATCTCCTAGACTGTTCTGCTCCTGAGGAGAATTGCATTCCCGCCTAAAGTGCCCATGCCTTGCCGGCGAGATCCTACATAGCAGGGGCGGGCGCTGCGCCTCGTTGGGCTGCCAGCACCGGCAATCTCGTTTGCACTTTATTTGCCAGCGAAAGGCAATGCGCCAAGATCGGCGCCGCCGTAGCCACTCTTGATAGCCGGAGAACCTGGTTTGAGCGCGAAGTTAGCCTCCGCAGGGCTGGCAAGCATGGGGTCCGATTGAATGGAGGCGGTGGCCGAACCATAAGCAGCATCGAGCTGGGCGTATGTGGTGATCACGTGGCCCGATCCAAAAATTGCAAACCTGCCTGTCCATGAGTTCGGCGATCCGAAGGAGTTATTACGGTAGATGTTGCCGGAACCCTGGCCTAGAGAATTGTTCTCCGCGCCAAACTCTGCAACCAAAGCGTCTCCATACTTCATAGATACCTTACCCGAGCAGATATTGTTCTCGTAGATGTTATCCACCATGCCGATAGTGGTGTCGCCGCCGCCAAATTGTCCCGAGAAATAGCAATTGTATTGGTTGTTGTAGGCAGTATTATTGGCGACCACGTCGTTGTGGGAGCTGCGTGAGTGTTCGATCCCGGCCCATCCGTTGTTATACGCGATGTTATAGGACATCGTTAGGCTGCCGGTCGCTCCAGTGAACTCGAGGAGCACTCCAACCTGAGCATTGTCATGGGCAACGTTGGATTTGAGGAAGGATCCGTCACCACAGGTATCGCACCACACTCCTGTACCTTGCTGCCCTGCGGTACTGGTTTGGATAAGACCAGTGTCCGGGTTGACGCCGTTGAAAGCCGCGGTGTTACCGATGGCTCCGGAATTCGTGGGCCGGTAGAGACCATCCTGGTCGCTGATAAACCGGATTCCGCCAGTGTAAGTGTATTGCAGGTCAAAAGCGTTGTAATTGGCGGTGCATCCCTCGACGACGAAGTTGTCGCCGGCGCCGCCTTTCATCACTCCATCTCCGCCGTTGTATTTAGCGGTGCAGTCCTTGATCAGAACGTTGTTCTGCGTGCGGCCGACACCGGCCGTGAACCATATCCCATTATCGTAGGAGTAGTTGGTCACGGTCCCGGTTAGATTCACATTGGTCAAAGATCCCCAGGCCTCGATATCATTTTGCGTGGCTTTGTCCGCCTCGAGGCCAGAGATGTTGATGTAGCTGACGCCCTCGATGACGACGGGATTGGGTCGCACGCTAGCCTCAATGACATGAGTGCCCGGGGCTGTCCGTTCGATCGTCCTGATATAAACAAGTTGCAGCGGGGAATCGTAGTAGAAGGAGCCCGGCACCATGCCGGCGACGGAAGTCGCTGGCAGGAGGCGGCGGTTGTCCTCGAAAACGACTGCAGGCGGACTTGTTTCGGTAGCCGAGTAGACCTTGAAGGTGCCTTCCTGCTGCATGGCCCAATTGGTCAGCAGGTCGGCTCCGCTGATTAGCGGAAGATTCGAGCCGGTGCACGTTCCATAGGAGCCATAAGTGATAGGTGCCCCTGGCGTACCTGCGGAGCCGATCGCTAGTGATTCACGGAAGACGCTCCCACATTGGAGATAGACGGCGCTCCCTGGAGCCAGACGCACCGCATTGAGCTTGGCGAGCGTTTGCCAGGGCGTGCTGGAACTGGTGCCGCTATTCGAATCGCTGCCGGAGTTGGCGACGTAATAGGTGCCAAGCACCGGATTTGCGGCAGTTGCTGAGAGACAAGCAAGGAGGAAAGTCAGAGCGACCAGGCACATCTTGAACAAGGGCATGCCATCAGGGAGTCGACTGTCTGGTTGGGTTTGGGCGACGGCGGTTCGTTTGAGTGACGTAGAAAGGTATTCACGCGGCGCAACCTGCATGGGTAAATCCTCCGGAGATCGCATGTTCCCGTCTGGCGCTAAAGTGCATCGGCGCAGCTAGCTGGGTAACCTGATCATCGGCGGAACCACAGATAGATCGATGTGAAAAGGTTGTGTAACCTGGAAGCGGCTACACTTAAGTAGCGTTACTTTGGTCGGTGAATGTAGCTATACAAGAATAGTGTTGGCGGAGACGACTGGGTCGTACACGCGATGAGAGATAGTCCAGAGGTGTTCAGAACGAGGCTGCGAGTTGAATTACATAGAAGTGCGTGCCTGCAGTTCGATGGACCACCCGTTGAGGCCTGGCGGACTCCTTCTGTGCCGTCGCAGAGACCTTGGGAGAACTAGTCATCAATGAGACTCGAAGGGGACTGCGCCAAGGTCAACGCCGCCTACGCCGGCTTTGATAGCGGGAGAACCAGGTCTCAATGCGAAGTTACCGGCAGCCGGATCAGTCAGCATGGGGTCCTGCTGCATGGAGTGCATGCTTGCTCCGTACGCCGTGTCTAATTCCGCGTAGGAGCTGGCAGTCTTTCCTGCCCCGAAGACTGCGAAGGTACCATTGGTCGCGGAGGGTACACCGAAGGAGTTGTTCTTGAAGACATTGCCCGACCCCTCGCCTTTGGTGTTATTCTCAGTGCCCCACTGGATCATGACAACCGTCCCTTTCGGGCTCAAGACCTGACTAGCGCAGATATTGTTCTGGTAGGTGTTGTTGAACATCCCGATCGAGGTCTCGCCGCCGTTATATTCGCCCGTGAACTGGCAATTGACGAGGTTGTTATAAGACGTGTTGTTGGCCACCACATCATTATGCGAGCGACGCGAGTGAAGTATCCCGGCTGACTGGTTACGGTAGGCGATGTTGCCGGACATGTAGCGCCTGCCCTGCGCTCCGGAAAATTCCAGCATTACCCCGTTCTGGGCGTTGTCGTGTGCAATGTTGTTCTTGAGAAACGATCCGTCGCCGCAGGTATCGCACCATACGCCGACGCCTTCCTGGCCAGTGCCGCTGGTCTTGAGTAGACCCGTGTCCGGCTCGATGCCGTTGAAGGCAGCAGTATTGCCGATCGCCCCGGAGTTGGTCGGCCGGTCGATACCGTTTTCGTCGCTCACAAAGCGAATTCCGGCGGTGTATTGGAAATGCTCGTCGAAGGCGTTGTAGTTGGCCGTGCAACCCTGGATGACAAAATTGTTGCCGGCATTCCCCTTCATCACGCCGTTCTCGCCGTTATAGTTGGCGGTGCAATTCTTGATGAGTACATCGTTTTGCAACTCGCCATGGCTGGACGAAAACCAGATCCCGTTGCCGGCGGAAAAGTTGGTAACAGTGCTGGTCAGGTTGACGTGCGAAAGCGATCCCCAAGCGAGTAGATCGTTCTTGGTAGCTTTGTCAGCAGCGATTCCGGTGATGTTGATATAGCTGACCCCTTTAATGACCACGGCATTGTCTCGAACGCTGGCTTCGATCAAATGCGATCCTGGGGCCGAGTCGTTCTTGGTTCTAACGTATAAGACGTGGCGTATGGCATCGTAAAAGAATGATCCGGCCGTCATCGCGACGATTCCTGGCATGGCTGTAAGGCGGTGATTGTCCTCAAAAACAAGCGCTGGCTTGTTGGGCTGGGGAGTGGAGTAGACGTTGAAGGCGCCCTCCTGCTGCACGCTCCAGTTCGTGAGGCGATCCGCCCCGCTGATCCGCGGAAGGTTTATCCCCGTACAATCGCCGTAGGATCCGTAGCTGATGGGCGATGACGAGCTACCGGAGTCTCCAATATCGAGCGTTTCGCGAAAGACACTTCCGCATTGCAGATACACAGCACTTCCCGGAGCAAGTTTCACCGCAGTGAGCTTCGCAAGCGTTTGCCATGCGCTTGTAGGGCTGCTTCCATTGTTCGAGTCGCTCCCTGAGGTAGAGACGAAATAACTGGCCGACTGCGCCCAAGCATCCGTCACTGCAGCGCTGATCGGCAGGAACGCGAATGCTAGAAGAGCGAGGCCCGCAAGACTCCTGTGACCATCAGAGCGGCGTGTCTTCTCCTCGCAGATCGCTCGACTTGGACCTCTCCTCACCCCAGCAATTCGTGCATTCGAGAAGGGCCGCTTGTTCGTTGCCGGAAGGCGGTTAAGTGGAGCAAGCTTCATGGTGAGCGTCCCCAGGAGAATAAATGAACTGCCTCGATGACATTATCATCGGCGGGGTTGGCGCTCAAACGAAATGCGTCAGCAGGGCCTCACCATATTGGCCCCTCTTGGACATGGCCGTCTGTCTTCCGGTAGGAGCCAGACTTAACTGAGTAGATGCGAAAGCTCCTTGCGGCGCTCAGTGTGCCGAGTTTGTATCGTAGCGCGACATCAGCGGGTCCCGAGGTGAAAGGGAAGGGGCACGGAAGCTTTCGATGATCGCTTCCGGGGTCAGCAGAGGCGCCTTCCCGATCTGTTTCCATCCCGAGGCCTGCAGCCATGGCGCTCTACGTTCAAGGCCGAAGTTTGCAACGACAGTGTCGCCACCTGGTGTGATCGAATTGCTCGCCGCAGGGGGTGAGTAAGGTACTGCGCCCTGGTCGATGTGCCCATACCCGCGACCGATGGAAGGCGAGCCTGGCTGAAGCGCAAAGTTGCCGGCCGAGGGATTGGTGAGCATGGGATCCCTTTGCATGGAAGTTGTGCTTGAACCATATGCGGCATCGAGTTGAGAATAGGAGGTGACAACGTTTCCGGATCCGAAAATTGCGAATCTACCAGTCCATTGGTCCGGCGACCCAAAGGAGTTGTCCCGGTAGACATTGCCGTGACCCTGGCCCAGACTGTTGTTTTCGGCGCCAAACTGAGCGATGAGTACGCCTCCGTACTGAGCGGAGACCTGTGCCGCGCAGATATTGTTCTCATAGAGGTTATCGACCATGCCGATTGTGGTGTCTCCGCCGCCAAATTCCCCTGAGAAATAGCAGTTATACTGGTTGTTATAAGAGGTGTTGTTGGTGATGCGATCGTTGTGCGATTTACGCGAATGTTCGATACCGGCCCATGCATTGTTATAGGCGACGTTATAGGACATGGTAAGACTGCCGGTTGCGCCTGTGAACTCGAGCAGCACGCCATTCTGGGCGTTATCGTGGGCGATATTACTTTTAAGAAATGATCCATCGCCGCATGTGTCGCACCATACGCCCGTGCCTTGTTGCCCCGAAGTTGTAGTTTGGATGAGGCCGGTGTCAGGATTGACGCCGTTGAAAGCGGCGATATTGCCAATCGCTCCGGAATTGGTTGGCCGGAGCTCACCGTTGGAATCACTGATAAACCGGATGCCGCCAGTATAGGTGTACCGCAGATCAAAAGCGTTGTAATTGGTTGTGCAGCCCTCCACAATGAAATTGTTGCCAGAGTTGCCTTTCATGATTCCGTCCCCGCCGTTGTAGTTGGCAACGCACTTCTGGATCAGGACGTCGCTTTGTGACTGGCCGGAGCCTGACGTGAAGGTGATTCCGTTGCCATAAGAGTAGTTGGTTACCGTGCCAGTCAAGGTCACGTTGGTGAACGATCCCCACGCCTGGATGTCATTCTGCGCAGCCTTGTCGGCTTCGATGTTTGAGATGTTGATATAGCTGACGCCCTCGATCACAACGGCGTTCGGCAGTACACTTGCTTCCACCACATGGGCTTCGGGAGTATCGCCGTCTTTCATCCTTACATAGACACTTTTCTCTCCAGAATCATAGTAGAAAGAGCCTTCGGGCATAGTGTGATAGTAACTTGCCCGGGTGAGCCGGTGGTTATCCTCAAAGACGACTGCGGGGTCATGAGTTTCATATGCGGAGTAGACGCTAAAGCTCCCTACATTCTTCGCCGCCCACGCAGTCAAGAGGTCGGCGCCGCTGATCACGGGCAGATTGGACCCAGAGCATTCACCATAAGAGCCGTAACTGACGGGCGCACCGGCGGTGCCCGTGGATCCTATCTCAAGCGTTTCGCGGAAGATGCTCCCACAACGCAGGTATACAGTGCTGCCCGGAGCTAGCGAAACGCTATTGAGGTGCGCCAGCGTTTGCCATGGATGGCCGGAACTTGTGCCACTGTTGGAGTCACTTCCGCCATTTGAGACGTAAAACGTTCCGAGCACTGGATTCGATGCCAAGACAGGAATTGCATGGCACAGAACCCATAGCAAGAAGATCGCACTCTGCAACCGTCCAGCCGCGCATACCCGGATTAGATCTCTCCGGAGTGAAGACCTTCTCCTCGCGTCGAAGAAGTAAGCATTTATGAATGGATGGACCAACGGTCGGTCGATAGGCGTAGAAAGGCATTCATGCGGCGCTTGCTGCATACAAGTGATCCCCCGGCAGTTTGTTGTTCACGGGCGGCCGCGACGTGTCTCTTGGCGGGCTACCTCGATGATTTCATCATGGAGGTAGATGGGCGACGTGTCGATGATAAAGGGTACTAATGCTAGCTAAAAGCTAAACCTAGGTAACATTACCTAGGTGCATTGACATGAATGAAGGAGTCGGGGAATCCGTACGCATATCTGATTCTGTTCTGCGGGGAAAGCGCGTGTGCCGAATGGAAGTGTTTCGTTTGTGAGTTGTGCGGGCGGACTTTATGGGGAGGAAAGCCCAGCCCGCAGTTCGCACTTGTTCGCATTCAGCAAGTTCCCGGCCTTACGAAAGGAAAGACGGGGTGGGGAGGCCCTTGACGCTGCGGCCTCCCCACTTGTAAATGATTCGTCATTTACGGGCCAACATAAGGCATTGCACCCAGGTTAACGTGCCCGTAGCCGCGGTCGATGGCCGGCGATCCACTCATCAAGTTGAAGTTCCCGGCTGCTGGATTCTCCAGCATCGGGTTTTTCTGCATGGAGTTGGTGCTCGATCCGTAGCCGGCATCAAGTTCCGCGTACGACTTGATTACGTTGCCCGACCCCCAGATTGCAAACCAACCGGTCCAATCGCCGGGTTCTCCAAAGGAGTTGTCCCGGTATATGTTGCCGTGGCCCTGGCCTTTGTCGTTGTTCTCAGCGCCAAACTGCGCGACGAGGGCTGCGCCGTACTTTCCTATGACCTGAGCGGCGCAGATGTTGTTCTCATAGATGTTGTCCACCATCCCGATAGTCGTGTCGCCGCCGCCAAACTCTCCCTGAAAGAAGCAATTGTAGGGATTGTCATAGGCCGTATTGTTGGCGATTATGTCGTTGTGGGAGCTGCGCGAGTGGGCGACTCCAGCCCATCCGTTTCTGTAGCTGACGTTGTAGGACATCGACCTGCTTCCCGTCGCTCCAGAGTTTTCGAGCTGTATCCCATCCTGGGTGTTGTCATGCGCGACATTGCCTCTCAGGAACGATCCGTCGCCGCACGTGTCGCACCATATACCGGTGCCCTGTTGCCCCGATTTGGTAAATTCATTGGCGCCGGTGTCGGGGTTGAAGCCGTTATATGCCGCGTAGCTCTGCAGAATGCCTGAATTTGTTGCCCGATGGCTGGCAACTCCATCGCTCACCAGACGGATCCCGCCGGTGTACAAGTATTGTTGATCGAAGGCGTTGTAGTTGGCCGTGCAACCCTGGACGACGAAATTGTTGCCGGCGTCACCCTTCATGATCCCCGTTTCGCCGTTGTAGCTCGCCGTGCAATTCTTAATGAGGACGTCATCCTGCGATTGGCCAGCGGCGGCGGTGAACCAGATTCCGTTGCCATAAGAGTAATTGGTTATTGTGCCGGTCAGGTTGACGTGGGAGAGATTCCCCCAGGCTTCGATATCGTTCTCAGTGCCTTTGTCCACTCTGACCCCGGTGATGTTGATGTAGCTAGCACCCTCAATCGTCACCGGGTTTCCGCGCACGCTGGCTTCGATCGTGTGGCTTTCGGGCTCCCCGTTCTCCCGCGTTCTCACGTAGACCCGGCCGGAGTTGTAGTAGAAGGAACCTGCTGCCATCGAAGAGGTCGAGGTCGCCTTCGTCAGGCGGTGATTGTCCTCAAAGACGACCGCCGGCCTATTTTCTTCCGACGCATAGTAGACCGTGTAAGAGCCTACCTTCTCCGCGCTCCAATTTGTTAAGCGGTCGGCCCCGCTGATCCGCGGAGGGTTCGAACCTGTGCAGTCGCCATAGGCGCCATAGCTGATCGGCTCGGTAGACGTACCGGAGTTCGCTATGGTTAGCGACGCGCGAAAGACGCTTCCGCATTGCAGGTAAACGTGGCTGCCAGGTGTGAGTTTGGTGGAGTTGAGTTTAGCCAGAGTCTGCCACGCCGCGTCAGCACTGGCTCCGCTGTTGGAGTCGTTTCCGGAAGTAGAAAGGTAGTGTGTGGATGCAGAGGCGGCAGAACAGCTCGCCACCAAAAGAAGCACCGAGAAGGCGGCCGTCGGGATCTTCGTCTCGAAAACGGCGGACTCTAATGCTCTGAAAAAGACTTTGAAGTTTAAGAGAGTTGTGGCAACGCATCTTGCGGTTGCGATAGGAAGGCGTACGAAGAGAGTGAACTGCATGTAGTAAGTCCCCCGGGACATAGATATGCCGGAGCCTGCAACAACTGGCGTTAACAAGGCTGCCTGGATAACATGATCTTCCATGCATCTATGACCGATGTCGAGCGAGAACTTCAAAAAGTTGCAACACTTCAGTAATGTTACTCAGTGCTAGACGAGAAATGCGCGTAATTCATGCTCGTCTTAAGTAGTTACTACGCTGCGCAGCTAGAATGGATGCCAGAGTGGCGCAGAGCTGCCTCATCGAGAGTAGTTACACTACCGGGCCTAAGACCCCAAACAGGTATTTAGTCGGGCTGTGAGAGCGTGCAGTGTAAGCGGCGTGGCGGAGGTATCAGTACTTGCCAGGGCAATGCGTAATTCTTTCTTGCGCGCGCGTAAATCCTGCCCCTTTGTGGTAATTCCTTCTCGAAAGCCCTCATTGAGGAGTAATGCTATGTATCCAGCGGCTCAAAATGCTTGACCTCTGCAGGAGGTCATAGGATACTCAGGTCAGACAAACGTGTGGCAAGCAAAGAGTAGATGGATTGCGTTCCCCGGAGCGCAAGGTGGTGGATAGTGATGCCCATGCGGTGCGTAACTAGATGAGGGTGATGAGATGAGCCGTAGTCGTGGTTCTTCCCGCCCTATCGAGGGAGCGTGCCTAGTGACAGGATCGCCTTGCAATGGCGA
The DNA here is from genome assembly GCA_963790505.1 of uncultured Acidobacteriaceae bacterium. Classification (GTDB taxonomy): domain Bacteria; phylum Acidobacteriota; class Terriglobia; order Terriglobales; family Acidobacteriaceae; genus Acidisarcina. The sequence continues at coordinate 945,874 of CAWBOT010000005.1, forward strand.
GAGAAGGTGGAGTAATGGCGGCTTGAGGACTTGTGCGCTGAGTTAGCGGAGAGCCAAGATAGAACGAGGCGTCTACTCATCCGCGGCGCCACAGGTGATAGGGCATAACTGCTTCAGGAGAGCAGTTGCGCAGGATCTTCTTAAGAGTGCTGGCTTGGCCAGGTCGAGCGGAGCTAATTCAACCTGACGTGCAAAGGGCCGCTCTTGTAAGAGCAGCCCTTCGATATCCCCGCGGGCCCTCAATGACCCTTGTGGCAAGTAGTAAGAAAGCGTAGATGTCGATCTTGAGAATGGGACCGGTCACAGGACGGTTCTCTCAGGAGGCTTTTCCCCTAAGTTCCTGCTCGGCCCGCAGCCAGTCCTGTTCGTGTGATCCGTGTTGCCAGCCTCGTTCGGCCCAGAAGCGGTGAGCGAGTTGCGCTATCTGCTCCCGGGTAGGAGCGGCCACCGCGGTCTTTTCTGCCACCGGCTTGGCCTTTGGCTTAACGGCCTCCAGTCTTGCGGGTGCGGCTCTCTCTTCGGTCACTGCCTTCGTCTTTGCAGCGCTGCTACGCGGCTTCGCCGGCGCCTTAGTTTTCTTTACAGTCTCGGTCATACAAATCTCCTTCGGGGGACGTTGCCCGCAAACTCCGGACATCATCTTCAGGATACCGAAAGAGGCGGTGAAATCTCCAATGCCGAATGGCTGGCGGTACCCCTGTGTTAACTAGCAATGAGGTGAGCGGTTTGAAAGGTCATGTTGTTACGGCATTTGAAAAGCTTTTACCGCAATTGCATTGGGGTGTTTTGCGGCGGGAAGCATGGTGAAGAGCGCTCCGATCTTGCGCGCCCCCTGGGGGGAATAGCTGGTGGTACGAATGACGGAGACGTCACCGGAGCGAGAGTTGGCGACGAACAAGAGGTTGCCGGCACTCGAGAATGCCATGGCGTCGGGGCCGTCTCCGACTTGAATGGCGTTGACGCGCTGGCCATCATCGATCGAATAAACGCCGACGGTGTTCGCACTGAAGTTGCTGACCCACAGAGTAGAGTTGTCCGGGCTAACGATGCCGCGCGAAGGGTGGGCGCCAATCAACGACGCGCCGCCGACTTCGTTGGTGCCAGTGGAGATCTCGGAGACGGTGTCGCTATCGAAATTCGAGACGAAGATCTCGCCGCCGTCAGGCTTCATGGCGAGATTGACCGGAGCCCTGCCGACATCGAGGAGGTCGAGCAAGTGGTCAGACTTCTCTGCTTCAGTGAGCGGAGCGTTGGGCTGGAGTTTGCGGACGAGCGCGAGAACCATGACTTGATGTCCGTCGGAGCAGGCGATGAAGGCCTTGGAAGAGTCGGGAAGGATGACGGCGTCAGTGGCTCCGGGGCAGTTCGGAAATACGCTGCGCACTTTGAGGGTGTGGCCGTCGACCAGGGTTACACTGCCGCTCATGCGATTGGTCACTAGCAGGGTTTCGTTATCGGGGGAGATGCGCGCCATACCCGGGGCTTCGCCGACGCCGACGACAGCGATCTCCTTGTGCCGGTCGAGGTCGAGGATGGATACGTTGTTGGAGCCGGAGTTGGCGACGTAGCCGCGACGCCCGTCGCCGGAGACGTCGATGAAGTAAGGTCTTTTGTGGACCGGGATAGTGGCCGCGACGGCGTTCTTCTGGGCATCGATGACGGAGACGGTGCCGTCAGAGGAGTTGACCACATACACTTCGTTGCGGGTGAGCGAGATGGCGACGCTGGTCGGATCTCTGCCGACGGTGAGTTCGCGGTCGCGACGAAGGTTCACCACATCCAGAATGGTGACGGTGTTGCTTCCGCCGTTGGCAACGTACGCGAATTCGCGATAGTCGGAGGCATATTGCGGGAAGTCGTAATGGCGGCAGGCTGTTAGGAGGGCGCAGAGGATGAGGGAGGCGATTCCCTCCGCGGCTGAAGCCGCTTTTCCCCTGCGGGCTGGTTGGCATGGCTGAAGCCGTGCCCCTTCATGGTTCCTGGAATTGGCTTCTTTCAAAGGCTCGGCTGGAACTGTAGATCTCTCCACTCCGCTACGCTCCGGTCGAGATGACAATTTCTAGATTTGCTCCGCAGTCGATTTTGGGTGTTTTGTGCAGCATTGATTGTGCGTTAATCCGAAACGGGAGTCCACACGACGCTGCAATCAGGTCCCAAGATGCGAAGTGCCGTCGTGGCGGCTATCTCCTGCGCTTTCTCAACCGAAGGCCAAAGGCCCGCGCCGGTTTCGGTGGTGGTTCCTCCGCTCGTGCGGCGTATCATCAGGCCGATTCCATCCACGTCGAGAGACTCTCCGTTCCAGTCGGCGTGGCCGGTAAGCGTGACTCGGGTCATTTCGCAATGATCTCAAATCGTCAGCTATAAGTTCTATCGACCACTCTTAGTTGCGCCTGCGGTTTCGGCGACTTCGATGCCGTGTGGGATGGTGCGGTGCAGGACCTTTGCGATCTGGGAGCATTCGTCCATCAGCTGCGGCGAATTGCTCGGGATAGATGGACTGCGGCCCGTCGGAGAGGGCCTTGTCGGGTTGGTGGTGGACTTCGACCATGAGGCCGTCAGCACCGACGGCGACGGCGGCGCGGGCCAGAGGAACGACCTTGTTGCGCTTGCCGGTGCCGTGGCTGGGGTCGACCAGGATGGGCAGATGGCTGAGCCGATGCACGGCGGGCACGATGCTGAGGTCGAGGGTGTTGCGGGTGTGGTCGGCGAAGGTGCGCATGCCGCGCTCGCAGAGGATGACCTGGTAGTTGCCCTCGCTCATGACGTATTCGGCGGCCATGAGGAGCTCGTCGAGGGTGGCGGACATGCCGCGCTTGAGCAGGACGGGCTTGCGCTTGCGGCCGACGGCTTTGAGCAGGGAGTAGTTCTGCATGTTGCGCGCGCCGATCTGGATGACGTCGGCGTAGTCGGCGACGAGGTCGAGGGTCTCGTGTGTCGATGGCTTCGGTGACGATGCGCATGCCGAAGCGGTCGCGAATCTCGGCCATGATGTTGAGCGCGGCTTCGCCGAGGCCCTGGAAGGCGTAGGGCGAGGTGCGGGGCTTGTAGGCTCCTCCGCGGAAGAACTGTGCGCCGGCGGCGGCGATCTGTTCGGCGATGGCGAAGGCCTGTTCGCGCGACTCGATGGAGCAGGGGCCGGCGACGATGGCCAGATCGCGGCCGCCGATGGTCGCGTCGGTGCCGGGGAAGGTGATGACGGTGTCTTCTTCCTTCACGTCGCGGCTGACCAGCTTGTAGGGCTTGGAGACGCGGATGACCTCGGCAACGCCGGAGAGCTCTTCAAGATTGCCCTGGTCGATCTGGCCCTGGTTGCCGGTGATGCCGATGGCGGTGCGCTGGGCTCCGGGGAGTGGCATGGGCGCGGAAGCCGAGCTTCTCGATGTGTTCGCAGACGGCGGCGATTTGCTCAGGCGTGGCCTGCGCTTTCATGACGACGAGCATGGTGAAACCTCTAACGCAGCAGGCTTTAGTGTACTAGCGACGAGGGATTAGAGACCAGGGACCAGGAGCAACGGTAGTGGGTCGGCCCACGACCGGAGCAACGATTATGGTACGCAAGTAAGAGATCAACGTTGTTATTCCGTTCTCAAGGCCTTTACCGGGTTGATGGACGCGGCGCGTTGGGCGGGGATGATGCTGGCGACGAGGGCGCAGACGGCGAGCGCGAGGACGGAGCCGCCGAGGACGAGCGGATCCCATCCTTTGACCTGATAGAGCTGGGCGGCGATGAGGCGGGAGCAGCCGATCGAGACGGGGATGCCGATGAGCGAGGCCGATGAGGATCTGGGGAATGCTCCGCGCAGGACGAGGCGATGACGTTGCCGCGGTTTGCGCCGAGCGCCATCCGCACGCCGATTTCGCTGGTGCGGCGTTCGACGGTGTAGGCGGTGACTCCGTAGAGGCCGACGGCGGCGAGGATGAGGGCGAGAATGCCGAACAGGCCGGTCATCTGGGCGACGGCGCGCTGCTGGTCGAAGTCTGGAGTCGACCTGCTCCTGCAGGGTCTGAATGCCGAGCAGCGTGAGGTTGGGATCGATGTCGCTGAGGACGCTGCGGACTGCGGCTTCGAGGCCATCCATGCTCGCCGTGCAGTTGCAGCACCGCGCCCTCGATGAAGTGGGTCTCGTCGTCGATGGATTGCATGATGGGAACGGTGTCATAGTGGACGCGCTGGGCGAGCGGCACGAAGAAGATGGGTCGCGGCGGCTCGCGAGTTCGGCGGGTCAGTTGTATTTCGCATTGCGCACGACGCCCACGATCTCGTAGGTGCTGCCGTAACTGAGGCAGGTCGAGGCCAAAGTGGGCGCCGATGGGATCTTCGCCGGGTTTGAAGAAGTTATGCACGAAGGTTTCGTCGACCACGGCGACGTTCTGCGTCGAGGCGGTGTCTTGTTCGGTGATGGAGCGGCCGCGGACGATCTGCTGGCCCAGAGCCTCGAGATATCCGACGCCTACGTGGTCCCAGGATGAGCCGATGTGTTCGATCGTTGATGCTGGGCATGCCGTGACCCTGTCGAATGAGGAATTTCGCCCCAGTTGTCCTGGAGCGGCGTGTATTGCGCGAGAGCGGCGCGCTCGACGCCGGGGATGTGCGCGAGGCGATCTTGCAGTTCGCGGTACATGGCATCGAGCTTGGGCGCGGAATACGAAGAGTAAGGCGCGGTAAGGCTGATGGTCGACGCGATGATCGGTTTCATAGCCGAAGTCCTGGTGCTGCATTTTCATCAGGCTGCGGGTGAGCAGGCCGGCGCCGGCGAGCAGCACGACGGACAAGGTCGCCTGGACGACGACCAGGACCTTTTGCGAGAGCGAGGAGCGGTCGCGGGTGCTGCGGTTGGCGCCGCGCAGAGCTTCGGCTGGATCGGCGTGCGAGGTTAGCCATGCGGGCGCGGTTCCGAAGAGCACGCCGGTGAGCAGCGACAGAGCAGAAGGCAAAGGCCAGCACGGGCAGCGACGGCGTGGCGTCGATGGGAACGTAACTGGGCGTTGTGGAAGGCGAGCGCGACGATGGCCTTCACGCCGAGGTAGGCGACGGCCAGGCCGGCGATGCCGCCGAGGACGGAGAGGACCATGCTTTCGGTGAGCGACTGGCGGATGAGACGCTTGCGCGAGGCCCCGAGGGCGAGGCGAATCGAGGTCTGAGCGCGGCGCGAGGCTCCGCGAGCGAGCAGCAGATTGGCGATGTTGGCGCAGGCGATGAGCAGGACGAGGCAGCAAACGGCGAGCAGGATGTGCAGGCTGTCGCCGTAGTCGGCTTTCATGGTCGCCCACGCCCGTGCCTGCAGGAACGACATTGATGTTCTGCTTGGATAAGCCAGCCTTGATGCCGGCCATCCAGTCCGGCGGCATGCCGCTGTCATTGACCAGCCATTGGCGCATCTCGGCGGTGAGCCGCGCCGGCATAGCACCGATCGACGCGCCGGGACGAAGACGGCCGATCACGCGCAGCCAGGCCTGAAAGTGCTGCAGAAGGGAGTTGCTCCCTTTGAAGATTGGCTCCTGCTGGATCGGCACCCAGAGGTCGGGTGGATCGCTGCGCAGGGTCTCGCCGAAGAACCCAGGCGGGGTAATGCCAATGATGGTGAAGGGATGTCCGTCGAGGATGAAGGTCGAGCCGACGATCTTGGGGTCGGAGCCGTACTGCTGCTGCCAGGTGCGATAGCTCAGCATGGCGACCGGCGCTGACGAGCGCTGATCGTCGGAGGGCTGGATGGTGCGGCCGGCGAAGGCTCCACACCAAAGATGGAGAAGTAGTTGCCGCTGACGAATTCGCCGCGAAGCGGATTGGCGATGCGATCGCTTTCGCCGCGGCGGGCGCTGAACTCCGAACCACCGGCCTGAAACGCGGCAAGCTCTGCGAACTCGGGCGTGTCGTTCTGCATGATGCTCGTAGAAACGGATAGGAGAACATGCCCCAGTTGTCCTGCGGGCTGCCTTCAACGCAGCAGTCCTGCCCGTCGCCGATGCGGTAAAGGCTGGACGGATCAACGACCGGCAGCGACTTGAGCATCACGGTGTGGATAAGGGAGAAGATGGCGGTCGTCGCGCCGATGCCGAGCGCCAGCGTGAGCATCGCGGTGAGGGTAAAGACCGGAGACTGACGCATCTGCCGGAGAGCGTAGGCGATATCCTGCCGCAGAGTTTCCATATATTCCTCTTGGATTCGATACGGGCACAGACGAAGCCCGGTTCCAACTAATCCAGGAGGGAACGCTTATCTGAACTCTGCGTTGGACTTCCATCTAACGGCAGTGGTTTGGGGTGGCGCTGAATAGTAGCACTGGCTGCCGGAGATGGCTTCGGGGACGTTGTAAAACTGGACCTTGTTGGGCGCGAAGTAGGGGTCTCCGCTGGCGGTAAAAAGCACAGGCGCGGGCGGAGGTATGGGCTGGGCGGCAGTTGCCGTCTGGAAGTTTGCCGGCAAGGTGAGGGAGAATCCAAAGCAACCGGCAACGGGGCAGTCAAGCTCTTTGGTGCCCCAGGAGCAGACGGAGTTATCGGTGCATTCAGCATTGGCCGGGTTGCATCCGCACCCGCCGGCCGAGTTGACGCTGCAGTACGAGGTGGGCTGGCAGAACTGGGCTTGCGATTCGCTGAAGACTGTGGTCTGCGCGCTCAGATCCATCGTGACGGAGAGGACGCCGGTGGTGGCGTCATAGGTCTTGGACTGGATCCAATCCGGCGAGCCGCTGAATGTCCCGGCGGTGAAGGTGATGTCACTTCCATTCCAGGGAGTGACGATACCGGTGACGGCGGTGGCCAGGGCCTCTGCTTGCGAAAGTCCGGTTCCGATGTAGAGGCTATATGTCTGGTGTAGCGACGGCTTGGCGTAGAGAACGTAGATGAAGTACGACTGCCCGGCAGCGAAGACGTTGGGGTTGCCGCCGGTCTGGACATCGAGCGGTAGTGTCGTGTCGAGGTAGTAGCTGCCGTGATTCATGGTGAGCGTGCTGCGTTGGCCGAGGGCCTGGCCCATCATGCGAATGCTTGGATATTTGGCAGGATTGGCTTGCCAGTCTGAGTATTCCGAGGTGGTCAGATATTGCCGGTAGAGGGGCACGCCATAACAACTCTGGTCGGTGCATGGCTGGGCCCAGTTCGAGCAGGAATTGGTTGCGGCGCAGGCAGGGAAGATGGCGGTGGTGACGTATTCGTAAGGACTGGTGTTGACCGTGGGAGGCTGTCCGGAGTTCGGGGCCGGCATTGGACCTGTGACCGAGGTTGCACATTCGTGCGCAATCACTGGAGCGTTAAAGAAATTGCTGGGCGCGTTCGGGTCCTTCAGCGCAGACGCAGGGTCGGCTATGGGATCGTTGTTGACTGAGATGGTCGGCAGATTGTTTCCGGCAGTTCCGGAGAGCAGGCCAGTGAGCGAACCGTCGAGATCGGTAAGCTCCGTCTGGCGGTCGACGTCTGTGAAGTTGTTGAAGTCGGCGCTCTGCCAGCTGCAATAGTTGTTCATTGCCGCCGTCGTGTCGGGTGAAAATCCACCCGGCATCCAAAGCGGATCGATGACGAAGTGACGGATATCGACGGAGGGATCGAAGTACAGATTCCGCGAGTCGAAGGCGGGTGGGTAGTAGAAGCCGTTCGGCTGCTTCCAGCTGATGGCGGCGTTGGGCAGAATGCAATTGTTGGTAGGTAGGTTGCCGCCGGGACTTTGGATGACTCCGGAGTTGTAGGCGTTCATCCAGCCCAGGGTCTGGCAGCTTCCTGATGAGGTATTGCCGCCGGGGCGGCACTTGCCGAGGGTGCCGATGTTCAAAGCGTGGATGTCGGAAAAGGCGTCGGAGTCTTCAAAAGTGGGACCGTCGTAGATGTTGAGCAGGCGCTGGGAGTTGCTGAATCCGGCATTCTCAAACGTGATGCCCTGGCTCATCGAAGCGCAGAAGAGCGGGCCATTCGGAGCGAAGGGACAATCCGGTGGACCTCCAGCATTCAGGGCGTAAGGATTGAAGGGCCCGGCGTTGGAGGCGAAGGGATTGTCCGGCACGCCGCCGTCAGTGGAAGTGGGAATAACCGGCTGGGTATTGCCGACGAAGAGATTGTGGGTGGAAAGGTTCCAGAAACCCTGTGCCGCGTCGGAGCGCGAGTAGCCTCCGCCGGTAACCATCTGCAGGCCGCCGTTTTGAACATCGGTGATGGCGCTATCTTTGAGCAGATACCACCAGCCGCGCAGCAGCACCGATGCGAAGTTTAATTGTGCCCAGTTGAACGAGGTAGCGAAGTGGTCAAGGGTAGTGACCGCACAGTTGGCCTCCTGGCCATTGACGCCGGCGCAGGGAGCAACCTTGGTGCAATCCTGGGTGGAAGCGTCGCAAAGAGTCGCGTTGACGCGCTTGTCGGTGACGGTGGGATAGGCAGCGGCTGGCGTCGGGTTGGGGTTAGCGATCGCCTGAAGCTTTCCGGGCTGAGAGACATCTGACGAAGTTACGCCAAAACACGGCGTAGTGACGCCCGTGCTTTGGAAGGCGGTCATTGCCGCGCTGCAGGAGTTGCCGACGAAATTCATCATCGGAGCGGAGCCTGCACCGGCGGTCGAGCCGGGAGCCTGAATGGCCGCATAAGAATCCCAGGTCTCGTAAACGGAATAGCCGCTGTTCGTCGCAGGAAGAGTCCAGTAGCAGACCCCGCAAGTGCCGGCCCCGACCGCGACGTTGTAGCGGAAGTCGTTCCAGGTATTCATGATCCAGAAGATCGAGGGATGGTCGAAGTCGGAGTGGAAGGGCACGACCTCCTGCTCGGACTGTCCGACTTGGGAGAAGATACCGGGAACACTGCGAGTATTCTGCGCGCTGTTGACTGCGGCCAGCGCCTGGATGCCGATATTCGAGTAGAGGCGGTTGTTGATCTCAGTTGCATCTTCGAGATAGTAGCCGTGGCCGATCGAGCGATAGCCTACGTTGCGCGCGACCAGGACTCCCTGCGTTGCATGGATGGTGACGAAACGAGTATTTGAGTCGTGGATCGAGCTGTCAGCGAGGTATGTCCCGGCGAAGATCTGCGGAACGGTCGTAGGCGGAGGCACAGTGCGCGCCATGTGGAAGTGGACGGGATAGTGGCCGATCTCGCCGCCCTGGCCGAGGTTGGCGAACTCGACTCCCTGGACCTGAAACTCTTTGAAGCCATCGCGCACCAGAGTGTGGCCTCCGTAATAGCCTGCGGAGAGCGGGAAATGCGGATCGGCGCTTGGGTTAGTAGTGTTGCGGTCCTGCAGGACCGGCGTCGCACCCTCGGATTGAATCATGATGCTGCGAGTGAGCAGGGCAACGGCGGCGCGGTTTTCAAGATGGCGCGAGGCCTCGGTCGTTGGCCGGTTAGGATCGTCGCGCGGCCCGGTGGTCGCAGGAAAGCTGCTGAAGTCGTAGGCTTCGCCCCAATGAGGATATTGAAATCCGGGGGCGTTCACAGTGACTTTGGTGCCGTTGTTGTCGCTGCCGATGCTGGCGATGGTGAGCTCTTCAGAGTGCGCAGGCAGGTAGTCGGTGCTGGTCACGACGATCTGATCGCCGGCTTGCCAGGTCGGCACGGGCCGATCCAGATAGAGAGTGGTTGAGCCGATGTCTGCGTTGCTGATGGTCTTGTTGAGACGCACCCAGCTTGTACTGGAGTCTGATGGAGTAGCGTCGATGGCCGGGCCGTTCGCGGTTACCTCGCGAATGCCTTTCTGGCCGCGCAGATAAAGCATCCCACCATAGGAAACGGCCAACACTTTCTTCCCGAAGAACGCCCCGGCGGCATCGCCTTTGTCGAAGACCTCGTATTGGTAAAAGCAGTCTGTGCCGACTGGCGTCGTTGGGTCGATTGTGGAAGCCTTGGTGCAGGGCGAACTGGGCATGGTCATTGTGCCCATCGAGACGTTGTTAGCGACCAGCGGGTTGGAATTCCAAATCGCGTCGGCGACTCCGCAGGTGGGCCCGCTTTGGCACGTGATGCTGGGAATGCCGTCGTCCTTGGAGCCGTAGAGCCAGATGGAAAGTGGTCCAACGACCGGAGCATCGAAGCCGGCCTCAAGCGTTCCCTGGTTTTCGACCAAAATCGAATGCGCGTGGAAGTTGATCTTTGCGTCGTTGAAAGTGAGGCTGCCACCGCCCCAGATATTGACGTTGCGGTAGACGTAGTTCCCGCTGGGAGAGCTGCCGTCGACGATACATGAGGTGCCCCCCGAGATTTGCAGGTCGGTATTGGCGTCACCAGCAGGAAGGATGTGTCCAGCTGCGCTGCAGGTCTCGGGCCCCGAAGTTAAGCCAACTATCGGGGTGGGCGAGGGAGTCGAGCCCGCTGAGGAACCACCACCGCAGCCCACTGAAGCTAACAACGCCGCAGACACTAAGGAGAACAAGAGTTCCCGCAAAACCTCTGGAGTCCGACCTTGATGAGTCAGTGACATCGACAACCTCCGAAAGCCTGCCAGGACGATCGTCGATGGAAGGCACTGCGACATTCAGCTGGGTTGCGGGTGGAAGAGTTCGGCGCCATAGACGAGGGCATCGCCCTCGTTGAAGGCTCGAAAATCGGTGGCAAATTAAACTGCGGGATGCTTCGGCGATCAGCTTAGCGTAGACGCAGGCGCTGAATCAAGAAAGATCGATTGGCATAGCGAGTTCACCGGCCAATGAACTGGAAACGAGAAGGGGAATCGGAGGAGGAGGTACAACAGAGAACCGCAGCAGAATGTGTTGCAAAAAAACCTGCCGCGCGGTCGATAGAACCAGACTGCTCAAGAACTTGCGACCGGCGCGGCAGAAAGTTGAAACTCCGGTGACTTGAAGATAAGGGGAACGCCCAATTTGGGAAATCCCACAAAGGTTGTAGTTTTCGAAGAATATGCGTGGAGGGCGCCGTTAGAGGTCGGACAAGAATTCGCCCATGATAGGGACATAATTCGGATCTTTTGCCGGCGCAGGTCCCAAGAAGAGCAAGAACTTCGGGCCCGAGCGGTTCTGGTTTTCATCACGAACGTTGATCGGCGAGGGCCAAACCTTACCACTCTCCACGATGCTTTCAGTTTCGGGGCGCAGTTCCACACCCAAAGTTCGGAGCCTGGGCCCAATCTCGAAGCGGTCGCGAAAGAGCCAGCGGACCGGAAGGATGGAAGTGCGTGAGTCGGCCTCGATCAGGCTTAGGGCCGGCGGGGCGGGGTTTTCGAGCACCAGCGCGGGCGACTCTGGGTGGCGGATAGCGGTTTCCGCAGCGATGGTCGTACCGAGTCCAGTGCCGTAAAGGACGATCGACCCTGGGCTAAGGTGACGGGTGTCGGTCAGGTAGTTCCAGGCTGCGTCGGCGTCCTGGTAGACGCGCTCCTCCGATGGGTGGGTGTCGGCGCTTTGCCCGAAGCCGCGGTAATCGAAGGCGAAGACGTTGATGCCCAGGGAGTGCAGGGTCTTCAACTGCGCTGTGAGGTCGGAGAGCGAACCTCGGCCGTCGTGGAGCAGCAGCAGAGTACGGCTAGCCAAGAAACTGCCGGGCTCTGCGGGAATCCACCAGCCCGCGAGCTGCGGCGTTCCGGTGCCGGTAAAGTCGAAGCGGACATCGTCATATTTAAGGCCGACGGTTGCCGGGGTTGAGGCGATTGTCCGGGAAGGGTGAAAGACCACCTGCCATTGGCCCTGGTAGAAGAGCAGGCAAAGCGTGAGATAGGCGGAGACGGCGGCCAACGTGACGACGCCCAGCACCGCGTAGAGGAGCCAATGTCCGCTGACCAGCGGCTGGTGCTGGGCGAGCGGGTCCTTCCATGCGGGCGGTGGAGTGCGGGCCGCAAGACGCTGAGCTTTTCTTTCGGCTGCGGTCGGGACCTTTGCTGAGGATTTATTTCCAGGCTTGCTGGAGGATTTCGAAGGCATGAGTCTAGCCGAAGGCCAATTCGTCAGAGGATTCCAGAGGCGTCCCGCAAACGCGGCAGATGACGGCCGAGCAGTCTCCGCAAACGAGTGGGTCGGAGACGACGCGAGCACAGGTGGCGCACCAAAGCTGGGCGGCGCTCGGTTTGGGCGGATTGACGAGGCTTGGGCTTGTTTCGGGGTGCATCTATCAAAAGCGTAGCAGGTTCGGCTCAAACTCGGCCCTCGCCGAGAAATGGGACCACGACCCATTCGACCGCATGATCGTCGCCCATGCGAAGAGGCGCTTCACTCCGCCGATGAGCTTCTCGCGAAGCGCTATCCCCGTACCGTCTGGTAAATTCGCAGGTATTCCGAACTCTATCCCAGATTCTCGACCTTAATATGCACGGTCATCGTGTGTTGCTCGCCCGGCAGCAGCGTCACGGCGTTGGCATGGATATTGGCGGCCTCAACGCAGAGAAATTTCGGCCATTCGTCGCCGAGATCGGCCATTCCACCGGCGAGTTCCGCCCATGGATTCCACACGACCGTATTATGGGAATTTTGTTTGCCGATGTTGATGCGGCGGTGCAGTGTTAAGTCTGTCAGGACCAAGTCGCTTTCGGTGTTGAGGTAAGCGTTGTCGACGCGCTGCGCGAAGACGTTGTCGCCATGCTGCACTTTTTCGCGAAGCCCATCGGTATTGTCGAGGTACGGGACGCCGTCGAGGCTTGCCAGTCGCACTTCGCGAATATTGCCGACGTGGTAGTAGGTGTGCAGGGCCTCCTGAAAGGTAAACGCTGCGGTGCCTGTGTTGGTGACTGTGAGTTCCATCTGCAGCCGGGAGCTGATGGTGATCTTCTGCAGCGTCTGGAATTCATGCGGCCACCATTTCTGGGTGTCTTCATCGTTTGCGGTCGACAGGGTGACCGCGATGGCGTTGCCCTCGTGAATGATCGATTCGAGTTCCCAGGGCTTTGTGCGGACGAAACCATGAGAGGGGGCTTTGGGGTTGTCGGCCTTGGCATTGAACCAAGGGAAGCAGATAGGAACGCCGCCGCGAATGGCTTTGCCATTCTGGAACTGTGCTTTTTCGCTGAGGAAGAGCACCTCTTCGCTGCCGGCCGGCACCCAGGAGGTGAGATGAGCGCCATGCAGGTAGATCTCCGCGGACGCTGCGGCGCTGGTGATCTTTACCTTGGGTAAACCGCCGCTTCCGACAACTATCTGGGCGACGCCGGGGATCGCGAAGCGGTCGTTGAGACGCTGCAGGTCGAGTGAGGGAGCGGGCGTGGTGGCCATAGCAGGATCCTTTCGCCGGAAATGCGTGGCGCGGTGAAGAATCGATTATCGCCCAGTTCCGACGCGATGGCGAGGAGGCCCTCACAATCGGTGTGGCCTCGAAGAAGCCGTCTGCCGATTCGGCGGCCACGCGTCCAAGACCTGATCCGGCGCGGCTACCAGCCGAAGAAGGCGATGGCGATGGCCAGGGTATCAACGAGGCCATGGGCCAGCGAACTTACCCAGAGGCGTTTGGATAAGATATAGGCTGTTCCGACGATGAGGCCTGATCCGGCGCTGTCGAGAACTCCGGCGGGACCCTTGTAGTAGTGTCCGAAGCCAAAGGTGGCGGAGGCGATGATTAGCGCCGATGCGGCTCCCCACGCGGACGAACCGAGTGCTTCTAAGGCCCGACGCAACAGATATCCTCGATAGCCTATTTCTTCTCCGAAGGCGGCGAAGACCCAGACAAAGAGTGTCATCAGCAGCGCGCGGCGCCAGTCATGGGCGCTGGTGATGACCGATGAGACTTTTTCGGGAGCGGGCCAGAAATGGTGTCCAATGGCTTCGAGAGTGAGGTCCTTTAATGCGAAAATGCCGACGCAGACGGCTGCCGCAGTGACCGTGAGAAGCCATGATTTGGGGCGCCGGTAAAGGAACGTACCCCATTTGCCTTCGCGGATGCGAAATGAGGCGATGGCGAGGACAAAGAGGATGGGGACTTCATTGGGGATCCAGTGGTAAACGTTGTGTGCGACCACGATGAAGATCGCGAGGCAGGCCTCGAGAGCGGAGATTAGCCTGTCTCGCAGCGAGAGGTCACGGTCTTCGCGCTCTAGCGTGGTGGCACGGGCCATAAGTGGATAACTCCATCAAGACAGACGGAATTCCTTACGCTAGGGACGAACTATTGGTTCCAGGGATATATCAGCTTTCCGAGAACGCGTGTTCTCGGCCTTGGGGCGTGGATTCGCCGGACTAAATATCGACAGCGGTGCCGCCCCAGCTTGCGGGGTCGACGTCGGCCAGAGTTTCGGTAAAGTCCCAGCGGTGGCCGTAGAAGTCCTCGGCGTTATACTGGCGTTCGCCATACGCATGATCGACGGGCTCGTTCAGTATCCGGGCGCCGGCCTGTCTTGCTCGCTCGCAGTGGGCGAGAGCGTCTTCGATCCGGACTTGCACATGGGCCGAATCGTTGGGCGTAACGTTGCCCTCGGCGACCGTGAAGCAGCCCTCGCCAGCGCGCATCTGGATGCGATGGTTGGCGATGCGCAGGCGGAGGGTGAAGCCGAAGGCTCTCTCAAGCCACGCGGCTGCTTCGGCAGGGTCCGGGTAGCGAATGACAGGAATGACCGGGCAAGGGGGCACGGAGCGGTTGGGGCGCATGGCGGTTACGCTTCTGACGCTCCGTGGCATTTCTTGTACTTCTTGCCGGAGCCGCATGGGCATGGGTCGTTGCGTCCGACTTTGTCTCCGGTGCGGCGTTGAGCGATTTCCTGAGCGCCGTTGCTGCCGGCCATACGCGCCTGGTCGAGTTCACGTTTCTTCCTGCGCTGGAACTCAGCCTCGATCTGGTCGATTGTGGTCGACGGTTGGCGGGTGGGGATCGGCACGGGCGTGCGGGCTGTTTCTACCGGACGTTCAGCGACTGCGACGGCACCCCCCTGCTCCTGCAAAGCAGGGCGTGTTGCGGTGCCCTCGACGAACGGGCGCGGCCGAATTGAGACCGGCACCGGCTGGCCGTCGGGGCCGATGATCTGCATGAGGAAGAGGAAGCGGACCGTGTCTTCCTGGAAGCGGTTCATCATCGCCTCGAACATGTCGAAGGACTCGCGCTTGTAGGCGACGAGCGGGTCCTGCTGGGCATACCCGCGCAGGCCGATGCCTTCCTTGAGGTGGTCCATGGTGAGCAGGTGGTCTTTCCACAGGCCGTCGAGAACGCTGAGCATGATCATGCGCTCGTGGTAGCGCATGGCCGGTCGCCGATGATCGCTTCCTTGGCAGCGTAGTGTTCCTTGAGCTTCTCGAAGAGCGCCTCGCCTAGCTCGTGGCGGTTCATTTCTGCGATCTGGATGCCTTCGGCTTCGAGATTGATGCCGAACTGCCCAGTGAGCCTGTCCTTGATGCCCTTCACGTCCCATTGATCCGGATGCATCTTCTCCGGCGCGAACTCGTCGAGGATCGTGCTGAGCAGATTGGCGACGTAGTCCTCGACGATGAGTTCTTTCTGGTCGAGGCCTTTGAGCAACTGGTGGCGCAGGCCGTAGACGGCCTCGCGCTGCTTGTTCATGACGTCGTCGTACTCGAGCAGGTGCTTGCGGGACTCGAAGTTCTGCGATTCAACCGCCTTCTGTGCGCCTTCGATGCGGTTGGAGATCATCTTCGACTCGATGGGCACGCCCTCTTCCATGCCCGAGGCGCTGCAGCAGTGTGGAGATCCACTCCTTGGCGAAGATGCGCATGAGGTCGTCTTCGAGCGAGAGATAGAAGCGCGACGAGCCGGGGTCGCCCTGTCGACCGGCGCGGCCGCGAAGCTGGTTATCGATGCGGCGGCACTCGTGGCGTTCGGTGCCGAGGATGTGCAGACCGCCGGCCTCGATGACCGCGTCGTGATCTTTGGCGGCCGCGGCGGCGTGGATGGCGTAGGTCTTGTCCCAACTCTCCTGGGTGGTCTCGAACTCCTGGCCCTGGTAGTAGAAGCGCAACAGACCAGCGGCGGCCATGGGATTGATTGCGCCTTCGGCGGCGCTGATGGCGCGGGCGAGGCCCTTCTTGACGAGGTCTCGCTTGGCCACGAAATCGGCGTTGCCGCCGAGCAGAATGTCGGTGCCGCGACCAGCCATGTTGGTGGCGATGGTGACCTTGCCGAGCTGCCCGGCCTGGGCGACGATTTCCGCCTCGCGCTCATGGAATTTAGCGTTGAGTACGACGTGCTTCACACCCTTGCGCTGGAGAATGTTGGAAAGCAGCTCGGACTTTTCGATCGAGGTGGTGCCGACCAGCACCGGCTGCTTCGCTTCGTGCAGCTTTTCGATCTCGTCCGCGACGGCGAAGTATTTTTCCTTCTCTGTGCGGAAGACGACGTCGGGGTTCTCGAGCGGCGCATCGGCTTGTTGGTGGGGATGACGACGATGTCGAGTTTGTAGATCTTGTCGAACTCGGCGGCCTCGGTCTCGGCGGTTCCGGTCATGCCGGCAAGCTTTTTGTAGAGGCGGAAATAATTCTGGAAGGTGATCGTCGCGAGGGTCTGGTCTTCCTTGCGGATGTTCACGCCTTCCTTCGCCTCGACCGACTGATGAAGGCCGTCGGACCAGCGGCGACCCGGCATCAGGCGGCCGGTGAACTCGTCGACGATGATGACTTCAGGGCCCTGGGGACCGTCTTTGACGACATACTGCACGTCGCGGCGGTAGAGGGAGTGGGCTTTGATGGCGGTCTCGACGTGGTGTTTGAGATCCCAGTTCTCAACGTCGGCGATGTTGCCGATGCCGAGCAGCTTCTCGATCTTCTCCCAACCCTCATCGCGTGACGGTGATGGTCTTATGTTTCTCGTCGACGACGTAGTCCTCAGTGAGGATCTTGGTTTCACCCTGCTCGATCTCTTCGCCGAGAACGAGCTTGGGAATGATCTGGTTGACGCGGACATATTTGTCGGTGGTCTGGTCGGTGGGGCCGCAGATGATGAGCGGAGTACGGGCCTCGTCGATGAGGATGGAGTCGACTTCGTCGACGATCGCGTAGTAGTGGCCGCGCTGCACGCAGTCGGCGATGTCGAACTTCATGTTGTCGCGCAGGTAGTCGAAGCCGAACTCGTTGTTGGTGCCGTAGGTGATGTCGGAGGCGTAGGCGGCGCGGCGCTGACTGTCGTCGAGGTCGTGGACGATCACGCCGACGGTGAGGCCGAGGAACTCGTAAATCTTGCCCATCCACTCGGCGTCGCGCTTGGCTAGGTAGTCATTGACAGTGACGACGTGGACGCCGTGGCCAGCGAGAGCATTCAGATAGCAGGAGAGCGTTGCGACCAGCGTTTTGCCTTCGCCGGTGCGCATCTCGGCGATCTTGCCCTGGTGCAGCACCATGCCGCCGATCAACTGCACGTCGAAGTGGCGCATGTTGACGATGCGCTTGCCGGCTTCGCGAACGACGGCAAAGGCCTCGGGGAGAAGTTCGTCGAGCGCAGCCTTTTCGGCCGCGACGATCTCTTCTTCGTCGGTCAGGCCTTCGAGCCTGGAGGCAATACGAGCCTTGAATTCCTGGGTCTTGGCGCGGAGGTCTTCGTCGGAGAGCTTCTGCAGCTCCGGCTCGAAGGCGCGAATCGTCTCGACCACGGGCAGCAGGCGCTTGACCGCGCGCTCGTTGCTGGTGCCGAAGACTTTAGCGAGTGTCTTTTGGATCACGTGATACTTCCTTGGGCCGTGCCTGAGGCGGGGATGTGCTCGTAGCTCTAGGCGTCCGGCAAAGCTTTACTTTTCTAGTTTATTCGACTCTGGGCGGGAATGGAGGTTGGTGGGGTGTCGCGGCGGAGAATTACGAGGATTTAACGGTCGCTTTGTAAATTTTTGAGCGGCGCATTGTGTTGGCGCAGAGTCCCGGTAAAACTGTCGAATTTCCGATGCATTTCGGAGCGCAGGGTTATGAGTTCGGTCTGCATCTGGTCGAGACGACAGACCAGGCGGGTTTCCAAGCGCGTTAATGCCTGATTATGGAAAGGAGTTCCAGCCAGAATTGCTATCAACGGCGATCGCGCATTTTTGAACTTCAGGTATAGAAGAGTTCGTAGCCGACCGACGGAGTCAATTTCCAGATTGGGCGGATCGAGTTGCATTTCTGGAGCAGCTTGGCAAGGTGCAGATAGCGCTTGGCTTTTATCACATCCTGCATAATCTGCGCTTTCAGTTCCTCCGGTGAGGGAAATTTGCGTTCTTTGCGGAGGCGGTGAAGGAATGTGAGTTCGAGCGGAGTTTCGGGGCCTAGCGTGAGGGGATCAGCGACCGGATTGTAGTCGAGCAGATAGGTTTCGACGGCGTAGGAGTCTTCGCCGAAAGTAGGCCGATTGCCGGCGTTGGTGACGGCGTCGAAGATCTGATCGGCGACCTTCATTCGCGTGACGTAAACTCCGTCGGCGGGGAGCAGTTCCTCATATGGCGCAAGGTTGATCGTCGGGACGGTGAGTCTGGAGCCGATGCCGCGACCGGGCGCCGGAATAGAGCGGATGCTGAAGGGGCGGCCGAGCAGAGCAGCGGGCGGCTCTCATTTCGCCGGCATGGATCAGTTCTCGGATTTTGCTGCTGCTGACCGTGGTGCCGTGGATGAAGCGAGGAGTAAATATCTGAACGCGGAAGCCCAGGTCGTGCCCGATCCGGACCAGATCGTCGGCATGACAGAGGGCGCGGTGGCCGAAGCGAAAATTATCGCCCTCGTGGACTTCGACGGCATGAAGTCCGTCGCGCAGGACCGCCGTGACGAAGTCGGGGCCGGACATCTGACACAGCTCTTCAGTAAAGGGAAGCACGAGCACCGCGTCGATCCCCGAGGAGCGGAGCAGGTCGAGGCGCTCGGGCATTGGGGTGATCAGTTTCGGTGCGCCCTGCGGGCGAAGCACCCTCGATGGGTGCGGATGGAAGGTTACGGCTACGGATTTCGCGCCGAGTTCGCGGGCGCTGCGCTGAATCTCCGCCAGCAGCCACTGATGCCCGCAGTGGATGCCGTCGAAGTTGCCAATGCTTACGACGGTAGGGCCGAAGTCTCTGGGTATCTCGTGAAGGGAGCGAAAGATTTCCATGCTTCAGATCTCAATTGGGATAGTCAGGCCGTCATAGGCCAGGCGAATGTGTGGCGGGAGCTTCCCTTCGACTTCCGCGTGGAAAATCTCATGCGACATGTGGGTCAACCACGCGCGGCGAGATCCAATCTTGTTGATCCAGGCGATCGCTTCTTCGACGTTCGCGTGGCTGGGATGAGGCCGCTCGCGGAGAGCGTCGATGATGACTACGTCGAGGCCTTCGAGCAGCGGAAGACTGGAATCGGGGATGGCGTTCATGTCGGTCAGATATGCGGCATTGCCGAAGCGGTAGCCTCCGGTCTCAATCGCACCGTGCAAAAGGGGAACGCGCTGGAACTTCGCTCCAAAGATCTCGACTGAATCCTGGCCGTTTATCCGGTTCAACTGCACGCGCGCGCGGAGTTTGTATTGCGAGTCTTCAGAGAAGGTGTAGGAGAAGATGCTTTCCAGCACTTCAGCAGTGGAGTCGTCGGCGTAGAGAGGGATTTTCTCGGTGCTCTTGAAGCTGAGCGGGCGCAGATCATCCATGCCCAGTATGTGGTCGGCATGAGGGTGGGTGTAGAGAACTGCATCGACATTTGCGATATTGCTGTTGAGTGCCTGGGCGCGGAAATCGGGGCCGGTGTCGATGACGACGTGGTGGGCATTGGAGGGTGCGGGCCAAACGACTGCGGCCGAGGGGCGCAGGCGGCGGTCCCGCGGGTCGGCCGAGGTGCAGACCCGGCAATCGCAGCCCAGGGTCGGGACGCCCATGGAAGTGCCACTGCCGAGGATGATTAGGGAAGCTTGCATTTGCGAAGGGAATTTCTGTGAAGCTGCGTTTAGACTAGCAGGGACAGGAGCCGGGAAAGTGGAGCGATACTTGTACTATTGTCCGTCGTGTAAATTGAGGTTTCAAAACCAGAATTTCGGTTATGGCTATCCTAAGCTGAATTCCGAAGGGACGGCGCTTTGCCCATACTGCAACGGCACGATGGAGCAGTCGTTAAGCGAAACGTTCCCTGCAGAGTGGGTCGAGGAAAGGCCCTCGCTATAACGGGACGAAAGTCCCCAACTCTGGAGCGTCCTAGTAACATGCCGGGCTGCGGCAGTCGAGATCTATTGCTTGCTGCTGCTGTTTGTGCCGCTCGAAGCATCCTCTTTGGCCAGCTTCACATAGGCATTTTCGAGCTTCTTGTGGACCTTTCCGATATCCAGTGGATCGGCATCGGCGGCCACGGACTGGTCGAACTCTGACACTGACTGGTCCCACTGTGCGACTGCCAGTTTGAGCCTGCCGGTCTTCTCGTATAAATCCCCGAGATGGTCGTGGACGGTGGGATCAGAGTTGTTGTGCTCGATGGCGCGACGCAGGTTGTCCTCGGCCAGCTGGTATTGGCCAAGCTTGAAGTAGGCCCATCCGAGGGAGTCAAGATACGCGTAGTTCTGGGGTTCTTCCTTGACGGCCTTCTGGATCATCGCCAACGCCTCGTCCAGCTTTACGCCGCGGTCGGCTTGCATGTAACCCAGATAGTTGAGCGTCATACTGTTGTCCGGATCGATAGCCAGGACTTTGCGGAATTGGACCTCTGCTTCGTCGTAATGTTTCTGACGTTCGGCGAGCGCGCCGCGCAGAAAATAAATATAGACCTTGTCGTCCTGTTTGGTTGAGAGAGGCTCGGCCTGATCGAGTTCGAGGCTGGCCTCGTTCCAGCGATGCAGCCTGGTGTACATGTTGGCGAGCGCCAGGCGGATCGGACGGTCTTCCGGTGAAGGAGGGTTGGCCAGGAGCGACTTGGCAAGAGCGAGACCCTCATCTGGCTTGCCCGTGTCAGCGAGCTGGCCGGCAAGCATGAGTGTAATGTCGTGGTCTTTCGGCAGTTTGGCCGCGGCTTCGCGCGCGATTTCCGTGGCTTTGGCATACTGCTTGGCCTCGCGATAGGAGTCGACCTCACCCTGGTACCCCTGAACGGTGTATTCCCCTCCGAGTTCGAGCATCTTGTGATAAGTGTCCGCAGCCTGCAATGGCTTGTTCTGATCGCGGTAAAGGACGGCGAGACGATCCAGGAAGAACGCGCGCTGATTCTTTTCCGCGTCGGAGTATTGACCCGTAGAATGCTCCGACTGATCGACAAGCTTTTGCAGAATCTGGAGGGCATCGTCGTGTTTGCCCAGGGCTTCGTCGGCGAGCGCTTCATTGAAGCTGATTTCGGTGAGCTGCAGCGGTTCTTGCGAGAGCGACCTCGCTTTTTTCAGCGAGGCCAGCGATTCCTCAAAATTTCCCTGTCGGCGCTGAATCTCGGCGATTCTCAGGTAAGAATTGGCGTCCTGCGGGTCGGCGGCGGCGATGGTTTGATACGTGGTAAGCGCCTCCGCGAGGTCGTTGTTATTGAGAAGCGCCTGAGCGAGGGAGCGCTCGGCGTCGACATTGGAAGGATCGAGGTCAGCGGCGCGGCGGTAGGCTTCGATCGCCTTCTTGGTGTCCTTGAGCTGCTCGTAAGCGCCACCGAGGGCGAACTCGGTTCGCGGCGTCTGATCGTCCTCGGGAATGGCGCTGAGGACTTCGATGGCGCGGTGGGTGTCGCCTTGCTCGCTGTAAAGACGGGCGAGGTTCAGAACCACCTCTTCAGAGCCAGGATCGATTTGCTGCGCAGCCTTGAACTGCTCTTCAGCTTTGGCGCTTTCGTGGTTGACGGAATAGAGCTGACCAAGCAGCAGACGATCTTCGATACTGTTGGGCTCGATGGCCACGATCTTGGTGTATTCGGCAATGGCCAGCGCTAGTACCTGGCCGGAGGGTCCACCCGCCTGGCCGTCGCCAAGTGATCGCAAGTAGATGCGCCCCAGAAGTTTGTGCGCGTCGAGGTTGTTGGGATCTTTCTTCAGCAGGTCCTGGGCGGCGACGATCGCGTCTTTGATCTTCCCGGTTTTGAAGTAGAGTTCGGCGAGGCCGTTGTTAAGGAACTGCGAGGTCGGATCCGCGTTGAGGGCCAGTTTGTACTCTTCGACGGCGCGCGTGGCGTACTCACTCCGGCCATAGTTGGTGGCCATCTCCTCATAGCTGTGCGCCAGAGCATAGTGGTAATAGGCGGCTGCGCGGTCGGGAGTCTGCGAACTGGTTGCGGCAGGCGGAGCAGCGGACTGCGCAGACGCTGGAGTAGCGGCGAGTGCTGCCAGAAAGACCGGAAGCGCGACGAGGCGGAAGGAAATACCACGGAGATCTATCGCTGGAATTGTCATGAGTTCTGTCCGTCGAGCTTTATCAATCATGTGTCTGCGTTTCTGGCCGGAAGTCTGCCCGCGGGATGGGGCGGGGGATAAAGTCGACGCATCGCTGGGTGCTGAGAGTGATCTTCTATAAATGCTCGCCCCCTGGGGTAGATCAGGACTCTTCCCTAATCAGACGATTGTAACTTGATTCAGGCTTCATTTTCGCCCGCTGCTGCTTTCATGAGCTGTGAAATGGATCAATGGCGGAAATGCCGGATCCCGGTGAAGACCATGGCAACGCCGAGCCTGTCCGCCGCGGCGATGACCTCTTCATCGCGGACCGAGCCGCCAGGCTGGATGACGGCCGTGGCTCCAGCTGCTGCCACGGCTTCCAGCCCATCAGCAAAAGGGAAGAAGGCATCGGAGGCGGCAACGCAGTTGGCCAGCGGCAAGACAGCTTTCATCGCGCCGAACTTCGCCGAGTCAACCCTGCTCATCTGTCCGGCGCCTATGCCGAGAGTCTGGCCGTCGCGCGCATAGACGATGGCGTTGGATTTCACATGCTTGCACACCCGCCAGGCGAAGAGCAGGGAATCGAGTTCGGCATGGCTAGGCTTGCGGGCGGTGACTATCTTCAACTCAGAAGCGGTGACGCGGGCATGGTCAACATCCTGGAGCAGGAGGCCCCCGGAGACCTGCTTCACGATGCGATCGGGCTGTCCGGCCTTGACTTCGATCAGGCGAAGGTTTTTCTTGGCAGCGAAGCGGGCCAGCGCTTCCGGCGAGTAACCGGGGGCGGCGACAGCTTCCACGAAGAGCTTGGCGATCTCCTCAGCGGCCTCAGCGTCGACCTCGCGATTCACGCCGATGACACCGCCGAAGGCGGAAATCGGATCGGCAGCCAGCGCACGCCGGTAGGCTTCGACAACCGAGCGGCCGATCGCCGTTCCGCTAGGATTGGTGTGCTTGATGATGGCCACGGCCGTCTGGTCGAATTCCTGGATCAACTCCCAGCATGCGTCGAGATCGACCAGATTGTTGTAACTGAGTTCCTTGCCCTGCAATTGCCGAGCGCCCGCGACACCCCTTCCGCTTTGGTCGCTGTACAGGGCCGCGCGCTGATGCGGATTTTCCCCGTAACGCAGCGGCATCACCAGCGGATAGGAGATTCGCAGCCTAGCGGGAAAGGGGGCTTCCGCGGAGTCGACAAATTCGACCGGCGAGTCGGATTGCGACCCAGAGAGCCGCTCAAGCGTATCAGCGATTGCGGTATCGTAGGCAGCGGTCAACGCGAAGGCAGCCTTCGCCAGTCGCCAACGGGTGTCGCGAGTGAGGGACCCGCCGTGGGCATCAAGCTCCTCGGCCAGCGAGGCATAGTCGGAGGGCGACGTGACGATCGCGACGTCTTCAAAATTCTTTGCCGCCGAGCGGACCATTGAGGGGCCGCCAATGTCGATGTTTTCGATCACTTCGGCGAATGTCGCGCCGGAACGAGAGGCAGTTTTTTCAAACGCGTACAGGTTGACCACTACCATGTCTATCGGCTGAATACCGTGAGCCTCGACCGCAGATCGATGAGCCGAGTTGCCGCGAATATGCAGAATGCCGCCATGGACTTTCGGATGGAGTGTCTTGACGCGACCATCGAGCATCTCAGGAAAGCCGGTCAACTCGGAGATGTCGAGCACGGCGAGGCCCTGATCTCGGAGCGCGCGCGCCGTGCCGCCAGTGGAGACGAGTTCCACGCCATGTGCGGCAAGCAGTCGCGCGAAATCGACCAGGCCTGTCTTGTCGGTGACGCTGAGCAGAGCGCGGTTAATCCTTTTCAAACTGGCTGATGGTGCAGCGGAGGAGACGGAATTGGACAGCGGAGCGGTCAAACGAAACTCCTTGAAGAGCGATAGCCGCGAGCCGGAAGAGAAAGACCCATCTTATTTGTCATGGCAGACTTTCCAAGGGTAGCCTAAGAGTACATGGATTCCAATTGGTCGAACGGCCGTCCCGCGCACGGAACGGCAGGGGCGCAACCCGAAATTCTACCGCCCCTGCAGGAAGATGTCCCTTTCCAAGCGCCTGCCGAACCCGTAGCTCGCTCGCGCGGGAGATGGGCTGTCGCGCCTGCGACATATTTCCTGGTTGGAATCAATGTTGCGGTATTCCTGGCGATGGTCTTCAGCGGAGTCTCGGCCACGAGTCCTACCGTGGAGCAATTGCTTCACTGGCAGGCAAATAATGGCGGATATGTATTGCAGGATGGCCAGTGGTGGCGGCTGGTGACTGCGACGTTTGTCCACGTTGGAGTCATCCATTTGGCCACAAATATGTGGTGCCTGTGGAACCTCGGCTTGCTGGGTGAACCGCTGTTGGGCCCGATCGGCCTGCTGATGGTTTATTTGCTGACCGGGATCGCAGGAAACCTGCTCAGCGTCGCTGCGAACCCGAATGTCGTGGGTGCGGGCGCCTCGGGCGCGGTATTTGGCTTGGCAGGCGTGCTGATCCTGTTGCTAAAGTCGAAGCTGCTGCCGGTGCCCGAGTATGAACTGAAGCGCCTACGTCGAAGCGTGATTTATTTCGCGGTGCTCAACTTTGTGCTTGGCGGGGCAACCATGTTCATACCGTCACCGATCCGTATCGACCAGATGGCCCATCTTGGCGGCTTCCTAAGCGGCCTGGCGCTGGGAGTGCCTTTAGTGCCTAAAATTGGTTCGCTGAGGGTAGATTTCAACCGCCGGCAGTGGATCGCCTTCGGCAGTATGGCCTTTTTTCTGGCTCTAGTTGCCTACGGATTATTCAGCTTCGCTCACTCGTCATAGGCAACCGATCCAGAGGTGAGCGGTTATTGCCCGGAGACGCTCCGGGGATGAACCCGGAGCGGACAGTCAAGCAGAAAAGCAGGTCGTTCCAGCCGCTAACGCACAGCGGTTGTGGCAAACTTCTTGACCATGGCCAGCAACAGCTTGCGGTCGCTATCGTTGAGATTGGTCGAGTAGCGGCGGATTTGGGTGAGAAAGCGAAGTTCGTCGTCAGTAAGCTTCTTGGTGTTGATCTCCCGGCCCAAACTGTCCTCGGCGAAAAACTGGGCGAGGGGGAGATCCAAGGCCTGAGCAATTTTTGCGAGAGTATCCAGCGAGGGAACAGTGTGTCCGTTCTCTACACGAGACAGATAACAGCGAAGCAGGCCTGTCCGTTTCTCTACATCTCCCTGAGAGAGCCCCTTCTGTAGGCGGTATCCGCGAATCGTCGTTCCGATTTTCATGTTTTGTTGTGGCCTTTCGTCCACGCATTCTTGCTGGTGAATCTCTTTAAGGCAGTATCTCGCTAGTGAGAACTTACGAAAGTACCGAGCGATGAGGTATTGGCAGTATGGTTAACACGTCGAAACTACATAAAGCAAGAATATTTTTCGCGAAACGAAAGAAACCCGGGAATTCCTACGCTATGTCGACTAACTGTTTGAATTACCACGCGGTCTAGCGTGATTGGAAGCGGTTACAGATCCCTGAATCAGGTAAAAAGTCGCTGGCCCGAGTCGTCGGATCGATGACTCAGCAAGGTTCAGATAATCGAACAAAACCGCTCCAACTGCGACCCGCTGGAGGGATGGTGCCCGAGAATGGTAGCGAAAGCAAGCAGGAAAAGGTGGGGGAGAATCCGGCTCGATTCATCCCCTCCTCAATCCAACCCAGATCCGTGAGGGTCTCATTGGGCCAAAGATCTTCTCCGCCTCAGCGCAGTTGCAATCGAGAGCACTGCGATCAGGGCGATGATGCCCTGCGAGATCACGCAATAGAGGCACCAGACCTGCAGAAGATGTGCCTCGACATGGGTGAGGTAGAGGGCAAAGGCCAGTCCAAGGAGGCTTGCGGCCAACAGCAAACGACTGCGGCGAAATAGAGCAAGCACACCGAGAAGGGCATAGCCCGCGATGCCGATTGCGGCGACCGGGACGTGGGCAATCTCAGCGAAGCGGCTGTGGTTCACGATGCCGCAGTCCCACTTTTCATTGATGCTGCAGGGCTGAATGTCAGTGGAGTAGTGGACATGAAGCGCAAGGCTGGAAACGACAATGCCACATACTGCCAAAATCAAGATAACGAAACGCACAGTGTTCTCCCTAAGATGAAGCCGCCGGGCCGCAGCTGCCGATTCAGTGTACAGCCTCATCTCACAAAGGCTGCTCTGCCATTTGGCCGGCGGGGCAAATTCATTCCTTGATTCTTCACATCCCAAAGCGGGTGCTGTATAGCATTGCTACAGGGGGAGCCGGCATGTCGCCATCGGAAGTGTTGTTCGGCCGACCCATGCGGGTGTCATCCCTCCGCACATTCGCGCTGGATGTATGGAACGATATGCTCCGAACGCGAGCGTTTGTGGTCGCCGCCGCGCTTTCGTTCTATTTCCTGCTTTCCCTGGTACCGCTGCTCATCGTCTTTTCCTCGCTGCTGGCGTACCTGCCAATTCCTAATGTATTTGACCAGCTGCTCGACTTGATGGCCACCGTGGCGCCGCCGGCCGCTATGGATCTGGTGGAGAAGATCATGGTGAGCGTGCTTACGCCGCATGGACGCGGCCTACTCTCCGCGGGCGTCTTAGGCTATCTCTGGTCGTCTAGCGGGGGCTACTCGGCAGTCATCGAGGCGCTGGACATCGCTTATGGCGTCGAGGTCTCCCGTCCGTGGTGGCGCGACCGCCTGCAGGCGCTCGCGCTCACGTTAACGACTGGCGCGCTGATCTCAATCTCACTGGTGCTGTTGGTCGTTGGCTCGAATTTTGGAAGAGTGCTGGTACTGGTCTTCCCAGTGCCTGAAGCTTTCGGACACACTTGGCCGCTTTTGCGGCTGGCATTGACCTTCACGACATTTCTGGCGGCGATATTGCTGATGTACGTCTTCGGCCCCAACACCAAAGTTACGCTTCGCTCCGCGCTGCCCGGAGCAGTGCTCGCCGTCTTTGGCTGGTTTATGGGATCGTCCGGATTCACGTTTTATCTGCGTCACTTTGGCGAATACGACGTGACCTACGGATCGCTAGGCGCGGTGATCGTGCTCATGCTGTGGTTCTATCTCATCGCCGCATCGATGCTGCTAGGCGCGGAGGTTAATGCGCTTCTCGCGAAGCGGGCGGCGCTAAGGGCGGCCAGCGTAGTGGCGGGCGAGGGCGCCTCCGATTCGCCCGCTGCGTGACTCGCACGTCAATTCATAAACATGCCGCCGTTCACGTCGAGTACGTGGCCGGTAATGTAGCCCGCCTCATCCGACGCCAGGAAGGCGACGGCATGGGCGACGTCGGCGTCGCTGCCAATTCGGCCTAGCGGGATGTGCGTGAGGATCGACTCGGTCTGCTTGTCGTCGAGCACCGCGGTCATGGGGCTCTCGATGAATCCGGGGGCGACGACGTTGGCGGTGACACCGCGTGAGGCAATTTCGCGGGCGAGGGATTTTGTGAAGCCAATAAGGCCGGCCTTGCTGGCGGCGTAGTTCGCCTGGCCGGCCTGGCCGATGCGTCCGACGACGCTGGAGATGTTGATGATGCGCCCGGCGCGGGCCCTGATCATGGAGCCCATGAGCGCCTGGGTGAGCAGGAAGGTTCCGGTGAGGTTGGTCTGGAGGACGTCGTCCCAGTCGGCTCGCTTCATCCTCAACAGCAGGTTGTCGCGGGTGATTCCGGCGTTATTTACCAGAATATCGAGCTTGCCGTAGTGCGTGAGGACGGCTTTCGCGGCGGCCTTGATGGACTCTTCGCTGGATATATCGAGGACGAAGGTCTCGGCTTTTCCGCCTGCGGCGGCGATTTCGGCGGCAACTTCCTTGAGTTTGGCCTCGTTGCGGGCGGCCAGGGCGACGTTTGCGCCGTCTTTTGCGAGTCTGAGGGCGACGGCGCGCCCGATTCCTTGAGAAGCTCCGGTGACCAGGGCGACTTTGTTGCTTTCCGGTGTGGACATCTCCGAATTATACGGAGACTGGCGGTGATTTTCGCCAGCTGTTCGCTACAGGCCCCCCTCCCCCTATATTTCGCTGCTAATTCTTTGATTCCAGAGGGTTAAGAGGAATTTTCGATCCGGGTTGATTTCTAGAATATTCATTCTGTTGCGCTTGAATTGCAAATAGCCAAAATCAACGACTTACGACGTCTCCGTGGCAAGTGACCCAAAAGAGTTCCGGACAGCTCCATCCGTGGGCTTTTTCGGACTAAGACTGTCTATGGGGACTGCTTCAGGATATCGCGCTGGGGCGGAAGCCTGACGGGAATTCTTTGGGGAAACTGGGTTGGTTTCCCGATTTGGGAATTTTCCCTGAAAGCGAAACAGGCGTCAGCCGCCCAGACGCCTTACTGTTTTGCCACCACGGTGTCATACAGCCCGTAATGTGCAAGCCCCTCGTGGCTCTCGATGCCCGTGTACCGCAGCGAGGCATCCTCGTAACGACGGAACGCAAACACTGCCTGATTCATCTGCTCGGTGTTGAATACCTTGAGGCGCACGAGCAGATGGAATTCCGTCACCGTCAGACCCGTCACAGCCACAAACAGATCCGGCTCTAACTTCGTGATCACGTCCTGCAGCGTGTTCTCGCGAAAATCGGTCAGATACATGAACGCAGGGATGCGCGTCGCGAACTTGATCAACTTTTCCTGCACGAGCTTGCGCTTGGACTTGTATTCCTTTTCCTCCTCGGTGAGCTGCTTCTTCTCTTTCTCGGTCAGATCCTTGTCTTTGGCCTTGTTCCTGAGTTCCTTGACCTTCTCGCTCTTGTTGATGATGGTTTCGATGATGTTGTCGCCCAGTGCGCGCCAACCCTCAATACGTCCTACAGCGGCCATCGCCTCGGCGTTATCCAGGATCCGGCGCAGTGTGTCGTTGTCCACGTTTACCAGCAGAGCGCTCTCCCATTTGCGGGCCAGAAGCGTCGCGGACGTTCCCGCCATTGCGATGTCCAGAATGCCGCCGGCATCGATCTGCGTCATGTTCGCGCCGTCGTAGGCCAGCACCGGCAAAAACGACACGAGGTCCCTGACGGCACTTTCCGGATTCGATTCGTTGGGCGAGAGGCCGATGGCGTACTCGGAGAGTTGCCGAAGCGCACGCGTCGGGGCGAAGTCGAATACGAAGCACGCCGGTTTGAGGATTTCTTCCTCGTTCGGATTGTCGCCATTTGGGTTCTTGATAGACCACGGAGATTGCACGCGAAAGGCCGCCTGGAAGTAGCTCTCAGGGCTCTTCAGATTGCGCAGCATGAGGATCGAAGACCATTGCGGCACAGTCACGCCCGTGGTGAGCTTGCCGCATGACAGCGTGATTGTCTTTGTCTCGAAGCCGCTCCCGATCGCCTTACGCACCGGAGGCAGCGCCTCCAGGCCAATACCCGCCGACGCGCCAGCCGCAACGACAACCTCATACTCGCGCCAAAAGATGTTGTGCTTCTCGGCTAGCAGGTTTGCCATCGCGCGGCATGCCGCCACGTCTGGCAGGTACCAGAACGAGTGCTGCAGGTAAGGCAGCAGCCGCGAATCCGAATAAGGAAATGGGGGCGGCGAGCCCGTCTTGAGGCCATCCACGATCTTCGGCGCGTATTGGCCTCGGATAATGTCGAGCCATTTTTGTACGTCGCTCTTATGCTTGAACTGCGCGCCCTTTCCCGTGCCTGCAGCCGCAAAGAACTCGTTTAGGTCGAACTCGTCAAACTCGCCGGCACTGGCGACCGTCAGCAGCTCGGCGGGCATCTGGTAGGTCAGCAGGCGCATCTGTGGCAGAGCGCCGTAGGGGTTCCATTCGCCGGGGTTGTTGGCGGCGAAATCCTGCTTGGCGCGCTGTTCATCGGTGTAGGTCCAGTTGAAGATTTGTTCTTCGATGAACTCGCCTGTAGCGAGCGCTTTGAATGGTGTCCCCGAGAGGTAGAGATAGGCTCTGGTCGTGATCGGTAGAAACTCGGTTTCCTGCTCCGAAAGCACCTCAAAGTCTTCATTCACATCGTCTAGCGCCGCAGCGTATTCAAGGTTTGCTTCTTTCTTGGCGACGGCTTTTTCTTCACCCTCAAACAGTTCCTTCGCGGTCTCCCGCCAAGCACCAAAATGGTATTCATCAAACACGACCAGGTCCCAGTTCACCGCGTGCAGCCACTCGTTCCTCGGTTTGATATTTCCCGCCTCGTCACGTCCCAACAGGTCCTGAAACGAGCCGAAATAGACCACGGGGTTGTCGTCGGCTATCTCTGTAGGGTCGCTGCCGGAGCTGCGGGAGAGATAGTGCCACCCGTCAAAATCAACATGGGATTCGAGATCGGTCTGCCATGCGTCTTCCACTGCAGGCTTGAAGGTCAACACGAGCACCCGCCTGGTGCCTAGCTTCTTCGCTAGTTGGTAGGCGGTGAACGTCTTGCCGAAGCGCATCTTCGCGTTCCAGAGGAAGCGCGGAACGGCGTTCTGATCCTCCGACCAGATCGAGTGGAAGTAATCGAAGGTCTTGTCAACGGCCTCGGCCTGTTCCTGCCGCATCTTGAAACTTTCGTGATGCGTGCCGGTAAATCGATGCCCTGTCCGGAGTTCGGTGAGCACCGTCTTTATATCCTTGACCGTGCAGCGCATCCACTCAAGCCCAGCTTTCTCGAATTTCTTCCTGTCGAGCGCTCCGCGCACCTCGTGATCGCTGAAGATGGTCCCGTCGTCGCGCTCGGCGGATTCATCCAGTTCGATTTTGTAGTTCTTGATAGCGGCGGTCTTAAGTTGCTCAGCGATGCGCTTTTTCACATCACGTGTTGTCTGCCCAACCTTGAGAAGACCCTTGTGCGCCTTGTCGTCAATCGAATAGGCGTAGATACGCGGCCGAGCCTCCGGCTTCGGCGCAAGGATTTCCTCGATGGTGGGCTTATTCATCGTCATCGAGGTCCATTGGGCGTACAAACTTCTCGACGAACGCGATCTCTTTGTCGGTTAGCCCGTATTTTGCGTACAGGGCATCGTCTGTCCACCGCCTCGTCCACTTCTGTGTAGGCACAAACGTGTAAACCTTGCGCGTGGTGTTGTGGGATGGCTTGTGCAGAAGAATTAGGAGGCGAGTGAGCCGACAGGAAAGATATGACAGGGCACTTTCGGCTTTGAATTTCGAGTCGAATGGGCCAATGCACAGATACGTTTCCGAGGAGATGCTGCCCGGTTCGCCAATGAATGGTGTGCTGATAATCTTATGCGGATAAGTGTCCTTGTTTCCGGTGCCTGGAGCGGCGAAGCCCACGAACACTTTCCACTTGTCGATGAGGTTGACGGCGGTCCCAACGGAGGCTCTTGGTATGTAACCCTTTCCTCCATTCTGGTAGACGAGAACATCCTTTGCACCTTTGCCATTCTTCCCTCTAAAGCTCGAATCAAGCCTGAAGGGGTTCCTCGTACTGACCAGCCGTTCGAACCGATGGCCTTCAGGTAGTAATAGTGAATCGGTTGCGCCTGTCTCGACGGCAGCGACCTTTTTCAAGATGGACAAGCCGTCGTTGAAGCGTACGAATACGTCAGCCCCCTTCTCAAGGAGCGGTCGGGTTGTCGTCGAAGGGGCGTCGTCCTTGAAGTAGGTTGTGACGCGGCACGGCCCGTGATTGTCCCGGTCCCAGAGGAAGTAGCAGACGCCGCCTTTTAGAGCCACCCCGGGAAACACGTCTGATGCAATCACGTAGTCGTCGATCGAACGTAGGCGATCGTCGTCGAGCATAGACTCTCTGAAGTCATCTAGCCCCTTTCCTCCCCGTGAACCAGCGGGAGGGAATAACCATCGCCAGCAGTCGAGGGTTGAGCTTCTTTGCTTGGTCAACGAAAAGGTTGTAGATCGGCACAGCAGAAGTACCTGTACCACCACCGTCTGCCAACTGATACGGCGGGTTGCCGATGATTACGTCGAACTGCATGCAGCCTCCAAACACTTCGGTTAAGCGAGTCTTGATGTCGTCAGTATGGATCAGCGCATATGCATGGGTTTCAAGTCCTTCGCCACGGTCAAAGGTCTTTTCGCGTGCCCCGCAGAATTTGCACCTGCCATCCACCCATGCGTGCTCCGTTCGCTCGAACCAGACGTTTCCAGCATCGGTTGAAAAACCTTTGGCGATGGAGTGCGGGCCATTTGCATGTTTCGAGCAGTACAGGCTGCGGCGCGCCAATAGGCTGGTGAGGTAGGTGATGCCAATGCCGAAGACCTGCTTGGTGAGGATGTGGTCGACGCGCGTTTGGAGGTTAGGTATTTCGGCAGCCAAGCCTTTCGTGAGGCGGCTAGCGATCTCGCGCAGGAACACCCCCGACTTGGTGAACGGGTCAAGGAATCTCACCGAACCGTCCGCCCAGAGGTCCGCACCATTGTTCGCCGCCGCCCAAGCCTCAGCAAGGGTGTCGAGCATCCGATTGGCAAACTCAGGCGGTGTGAATACCTCGTCGTTGGAAAGATTGGCTATGCAGGTCAGAACGTCCGGGTTGCGCCCGCGAAGCGTAAAGCTTGCCTGACCATTCATATGGCCACCCCCAACCCGTCGTTCAACGCCAAGCCAGCGAGATATCGCGCAGTCGTCGGCGGATACTCCTTAAGTGGTCTGAAGACCTCATGCTTGCCGAGATCAGCAAACAGAGCGCCTTGCTGGCTGAAAGAGGACATTTGCGTGAGAGCATCAAAACGGAAGTCTCTTCGCTGGAACTTACCCTTACCTAAGTATCCCCACTCAGCAAAGGTAAGGGGTTCGCCGGAGTGCATGAGCATCGTCAGCGCGTCGCCATGTACGAGATTCTGCGACAGGACATACAAAGCGGCAAGGTAGACTTCGTCCGTCTCGCTCAGATTCAGATAGTCAGCGAGAACCTCAAGCATATTCGCGCGGCACTCGGCGATATTATCCGCCAGGAGTTCAATTCCGTAGGTGCACATCACCGCCAGCAGGGCGTAATGCCGCCTCTCAAAGTCGGACTTGCCGAATTTGGCCTCGACGGCGGCCAGTTTGCGCCGCAAGACGGGAACAAGGAAGTTTCCATCTCCGCACGCGGGCTCCAGGAATCGAGAGTCGATGCGCTCGGTTTCGCCCTTGACCAGACCAAGCATGTTTTCGACTAGCCACTGAGGCGTGAACACCTCTCCGTGGTCTGCGACGCGCTTTTTGGACTTGGTCAGGTTCATCGGGTAGTAAGGTACATGATACAAGTCAACGAACGGCTTGAATGGGCGACCCGACGGTGGCACCACCGGGGGCGGACTGCCGTCCGCCCTTTCCCACATCCCAAACGCGGGATGTGGGGCACCCGCTTTTGTTCTCCCCACCCCCGTCGTGGCACTAGACACAACTGCAGGGCTTGGATGGGCCGCCGACATTCGAGGTATCGCGATTATTCCACGGTGAACCTTTGCAGGGCGTAGAGCGCGACGTTATTGACCTGCATGATGACGCGGCCGCTGGTAGCTCCGAGGGGCACCTTGACCTGGATACTCTCAGCTGTATCGCTGACGATCGTCCCCGGTATACCGTTGAAGGTGACACTCGCTTTGCCGCCGCCGTCGAGTAGATTTGTGCCGGTGATGGTTACAGTAGAGCCGACGGCCCCACTGGATGCCGAGACGTTGGTGATGGTGGGGAAGGGATAGAGGGTGAACGGCACTCCGTTGCTGGTCTTGCCGTCCTGTCTCACGATGATGTTGCCGGTCGAGCCGTTATAGGGGGCACGGATCGTGATCTGGCTGCTCGACCATGCAGTGACCTGGGCGATGCCGCTGCCTACAGTGACGTAGCCATTGCCCTGGGTTGCGTCGAAGTTGCCACTGATGGTGATGTCCGCGGCGATCGCTCCGTAGTTGGGGCTGATGGAGGTGATGTTCGGAAGACTCGGAGTGACGATGAAGTCCTGCAGAGCAATCAAGGGAACGCCGTTGACCTCGATATCGAGCCTCCCCGATGTCGCGCCTGCTGGCACAGTTACGTGGATACTGGTGGCAGTGTCGCTGACGATCGTCGCCGGAGTGCCATTGAAGGTGACGCTCGGATGGCCGCTGCTGTCGAGGAGATTTGTGCCGGTGATGGTTACGGGAGCGCCGGGGACGCCGGTGGTGACCGAGACATTGGTGACGGTCGGGAAGGCATTCAGGGTGAATGGTTCAGGATTGCTCTTGTCGCCATCCGCTGCGGTAACCACGATGGAGCCCGCTCCGGGGGCACCGTTGTATGGCACGCGAACGGTGATCGCCGTGCTCGACCAGGCAATCACCTGCGACTTTGCGCCATTCACCTGGACGTAGCCGCTGCCTTCGGCCGCGCCGAAGTTGCTGCCGGAGATGGTGACAGGCGCGGCAATCGCTCCGTAGTTGGGGCTGAGGCTGGTGATCTGCGGGGCGGTCAGGCCAAGGGAGGCGATGTTGAGGTCCCAGACGCTGCGGCCATGGGTTGCGGCGCGCAGGGTTCTCGAACCGTTGTGCAGGGCGAGGCCAACGACGACTACGTTCGGAAGGCCGGTGCCGAGCGTCGACCAACTCGCGCCGCCGCTGCTGGTATAGAAGGCTCCGATATCGGTGCCGATAAAGAGCGTCTCCGGCGAATCGGGATCGACGAGGATCGCGTTGACTGGGGTATTGGGCAGGTCGCTGCTGATGTCGGTCCAGGCGCCTCCGGCGTTGGTTGTCTTGAAGACATGGCCGAGTTTGTCGCCAAAGAATCCGGAGAATCCGTTATAGACGACGTAGGCGGTTGTCGGGGTGGTCGGATCGACGGCGATCCAGTCCACGGTGCGGTTGGGCAGGCCGCTGGTGGTCACGTTGGTCCAGTGCGCGGCGCTGCCGGAGAGCGCGTTGCGGGTGACGTAGACTCGTCCATCGTCCGAGCCGCTGTAGACGGTATTCGAATCGGTGGGTGCGGCGGCCAGGGTGCTCAACGTTCCACCACCCGAGGTGAGATCGCCGGAGATCGGCGTCCAAGAACCTGCGGCGTTGGTGGTCTGGTAGACGCGATAGGTGCCGAAGTAGAGGGTTTGCGAGTTTTCGGGGTCCATGGCCAACGGAGGAACCCACGCGACGCGGTCGCCGGTCACAATTCCGTTGGTGGCATCGTTGAAGCTCACGCCGTCGTCGGTGGATTTGTACAGCGTGGCGGTGATGCAGCCCGTGTAGATGACATTGGGGTGGGCGAAATCGATGGCCGTGGCGCCGCCGTCTCCGCAAGCGACCGTGGGCCAGGTGACCGAGCCGGAGTATTTGTTGGTGCCATTGTCCTGAGTGCCGGCGTAGGTGTGGTTCACATTGCCGGGATCCATGGAGATGCCGGGATAAAACTCGGTCAAGGCAAGCGTCGAATTCAGGCTGATCCAGTTGATGTTTGTGGATGAGGGAGTTCTGGTGCTCCAGACGCCGCCGTCATTGCCGGTGTAGAGGACCGATCCGTCGTTGGCGAAGGCCATGGCGTGGGCGTCGGGATGGATCGCGGCAGAGAAGTCTGTCCAGGTGTTGCCGCCGTCGAGGGAGCGCAGGGCGGCGCTGTTCCCGGGCGAGTAGGCCCAACTGCCGCCGACGATCACGAAATTCGGATCCACCGGACTGACGCCGATGGTGTCGTCGTACCAGCACTGGCCTCCGCAGTAATTTGGAGTGTTGGCGAGCTGCGTCCAACTCGCACCGCCGGTTGTCGATTTATAGAAGCCCAAGAGGCCGCCGGTCGAAGGGTCGCCTATTCCGGCGTATAAGACCATGGAACTGGAGGGCGCCAAGGCCAGCGCCACGCGGCCGCCGTTGGGATTGGGCAAAGCGGTCGAGCCTCCGCCATTGCTGGCGCTCCAGGTCTTGCCCGCGTCCGCCGACTTGAAAACGCCGCTGGTGGTGGCGGCATACGCGACGTTCGCATTGGCGGGATCGAAGAAGACAGCGGTGCCGGGGCCGAGCCCGGAGATGACCTGTGTCCAGGCGACGCCAGCGTTGGTGGAGCGGTAGATCCCATCGAAGCCGGAAAACTCCACCGCGGCAAGGACTACCTTACTGTTACCGGGCTGGACTGACATCTGGCCGATCCGCGCTCCCCCGCCATAATAGCTATCCGAATAGACGGGGCCGCAGAAGGGGCCGCAGATCTGAGTCCAGGTTGCGCCTCCATCGGTCGACTTGAGAACGCCCGCGCCATAATAACTGTCGCCAGAGAAGTTCTCCTCGCCGGTGCCGACGTAGACGATCGACGAATTGTTGGGGTCGAGGGTGATGGAACCAACCGCCAGGGATGGCTGGCCATCGGTAAGAGGGACCCAGGTGGCGCCGCCGTCGGTGGTTTTCCAGACTCCTCCCTCCGCGCCGCCTGCATACACGATCTTTGGGTTTTCCGGATCGACGGCAAGCGCAGTGACCCGTCCGGCGCTAACGCCGTAGTAATTGTCGACCGGTTGAGGGCCGATCTGGACCCATTGCGGCTGGGCAGCCGGCGCGGGAGATGCTGTGCTCGCTCTGGCTGCGGCTGCGGCGGCCAGCTTCGCGTCGCGCTGGTTGATCGCCCGCTGGCGAATCCCGGCCGGAATGTGTTTCAGGGGATACGCCCGGCGATCCTGAAACCACTGCTGGCGCTGGCGAATGAAACTGCCCTCGTCTCCACTTTCCCCTTTTTCAAAGTTCTTCTCGGACTCCTCCCGCGACTGCGCCGCACCCTTTGGGGCGTCGGCATCCTGAGCGCGGAGGGAAGCTGGGGCAAGCGCAAGAAGGCTGGAGAACACCACAGGCAGAAAGGAGCGAAGAACGCGAGGCATAGGAGGACTCCTGCAGAGCGGAGCAATGATGAAGGAAGGGCGAGGACCGCTGGGCGGAACGAGGGTCAACGATAGCCCAGATGAAACCGGCAGTCAACCAAACAGTGTATGGGACGAGTTACGACGGTCTGGGCCACCCCGGCTAGTCGGCGACGCCCTCAAGACTGACGAATGCCGTCGGAGGTCCGTCGGCGCTGATGGTCAGGTTGAGGTAATTGTCGTAGACGCCCACCGCGACAGGATCGAACTCGATGGGCAGCGCGCAGCTCTTCCCGGACGGAAGTCCAGCCTGGCAGGTGTTTTGGGCGGTGGTGAGGATTTTGTAGTTGGGGCGGCCGGTGACGGCTGCTCCGATCGCCACTGTTCCCGACGCAGCATTGTTGACGATGGTGACGGTCAGCACCTTGCTGCTGCCGAGCGGAATGGCGCCGAACTGGAGGAGTTGTGTTCCGACGCTCACGCCGAGAGCGACGCCTTGCAAATTGATTGATGGGTTCGAGGATCCATTCGTCGCCAACGTCAATATATTGTTGTGCGGGCCGATCTTTACCGGCGAGAACTCAACCTGCAGGATGCAACTCTTGCCCGCCGTTACTCCTGACGCGCAGGTCGTTCCGCTGACGATGTAGCTCTGGCCGTTGATTGACGGTGCAACGGTCAGCGTGCCTCCGCCGATGTTAGTGATGGTCAGCGGCAGAGTCTTGATGCTGCCGAAGCCGATGCTGCCAAACTGCAGCGTTGCCGCGGAGAGCTGCGCCTGCGGGGGCGCCGGATTGACGGTAATATTCACGGAATGAGGCGGGGGTGCGGCCAGGAAATTTCCATCTCCGGGGTACGAGGCGGATATGGAGTGAGTGCCGAGAGCGAGGCTGGCCGTTGTGAAGGCCGCAGAGCCTGAGGGGTTGAGGGTGGCGTTGCCGAGTGACAGGCCGTCGGACGTGAAGGTGACCGTGCCGGTTGGCACTCCGGCGATCTGTGGTGACACGGACGCGGTCAGTGTCACTTTTCCTCCTGCCAGGATGTTGGTCGCGCTCGCGGCAAGTGCGAGGCTGGACGATGCCCGGTTCACGGTAAGCAAGACAGGCTGCGTCAGGACCGCGTAGTTGACCGCGTCGGCTGGTGTAAAGGTGATGGATATCTGGTGGGTTCCGGCAGCGAGGACCGCATTTGTTGCCACTGAGTAACCCAAGGAACCAATCGCCGGTGCGGGCGCGAACAAGTTGAACGGTTGTGGCGCCAAGGAGGGAGAGAAGCCCAGGATTGAAGCGGCGACCTCCTCTGCCAAGAAGTCATGTCCGAGCGGAGTCGGATGCCCGCCATTGATAGTGGGATCGCCGAGATAAATATATGCGTTGCCGGTCGTCGGGTCGGATCGATTGCCATAGGCCCAAAATTGCGGCGCCGTGCCGGCGAAGTCGACGGTGGCGGGAAACAAGGCCGCAGCGGCGGCCATGGCGGTTGCCACACTTGTGGAAGGCGCCTGGGGGCCGAGCAGATAAATTGGCGTTCCGGGCAGACACGCGTTGACCTCGGAGAGAAAGTTGGTGGCCGCCTGCTGGGTGTTTTGTTCGGTGGAAAATTGATCATTCAGGCCGCCGAAGAGCACAACCAGGTCAGGGTTGCGCCCGCAAATGTCGGTCAGCGCCCGTTGGACAAAGGTGAGATTGTCCACGCCGCCCACGGTAAAGCCGCTGCCGCTCACTCCAGTCTCCCACCAGTCCCAGTTGAAATATTCGCCAAGCACCTGGGGGTAGCCCGAACCGGCGCCACCAGGCTGAACAGGAGGCAGAATCGGTTCGGAGATGATTGGAGTGGTCAATGAATCACCAAAGATGATGGCCCTCTTGCCCAATGGAACCTGGGGCGCCGAAATGGTATCGGCAGCAGCGGCGTTCACGCCGAAAAACGGAGTGGCGTCGTCGAGCATGACCTTGATCTGGCGGGGGCGCTTGTCGGGGAAGGCGACCTCGTAGAAGAGCGTTCGCGGAGAGTCGTCTGCGACCGGCTCTGCATCGGGATTCGTCCATGAGCCGTCGACCCAGAGCCGATAGTTTGCGCTCCGTGACTGGATCGCGAACTCGAAGCGCTGGCAATCGCAGGTAAAGGCGACCTTGTAATAATGGTCCACCGCCATGGTGGGATCGGGAATCAAACCCTCTCGTCCGCTGGCGGTTACGGTCGCAACCATTGGGCTGGATTCATAACGAAGCAATGGAGAGTTGTAAGGGGCGCTGACCGATGCGCCGCCGGTGATCTGCGAGGTGTCAAATTGCGAGGTGATGGTGGGGGCATCCGCGGTCGGGTCTGCGGCCGGAACTGCCATTGCAGATGCAGCGAAGATTGACGGATTGAACGGAGTGCCATAGACGATCGTCGCGGGCTGGGCTTGCACAACCGGCACGCTGGGGAGGACGTTGAACTGCTCTTCCGCGTCGGCGGAGGCGTAGACCTTATTTCCGGCCTGATGAGCAGACAGGGTTACCGTGCCGACGCCGGTCACAGTGAGCCAGCGTCCATTCAGCGTCACGGGACCGGTCGCGGTGAGAGTTACGGGCAAATAGGAGGACGCAAGGGCGATGACCTGGAATGGCGCCACTCCGTAATGCTGATCGGCGATGGGGAGCAAATTGATCTGCTGCGGCGTGGTTCCCTGACCAAAGGCACTGACGCAGAGTACGAACGCCGGCAGAAGAGACGCAAACCTTCTCACGCAAGAGATCTCAATGCCAGACTTCATGGATTCTCCCCGCGAACCAGCACGATCAGTATGCCGTCAAGCGTTGAAATCTCACAACCTTTCGTTCAGCAGTGTGCATGGCATGGAAGGGATATTTGACTGCGATCCTTCGCGTTGCTCAGGATGACAAAATTTTGGGGGCACCCGCATTGGTGGTGGTGCGGGCTTCGCAACTGCAGGTCCTTCGCGTTGCTCAGGATGACAACAAAGAATGGTGAGCCTGGGGCGGCAATGCAGGTCCTTCGACTTCGCCCGGGATGACAAATCAAAGCGGTTCGGGGACGGCGGCGACGGCGGGGTGGTTGATGAGTCCAGGTGCGAGTTCGAGGGACCAGACGTAGACCACGAGTTCGCGGGCGTAGTGGAGGATGGGGGCAGTGTCGGGGAGCGAGATGCCGTGGGCGGCGGGGAGTTCGTTGATCTCGAACTCGGCCTCGGCGAGCTCGAGGGGCCAGGGCAGGTGGTGGATGTTACCGCGATGCAGCTTGCCACGGGCTCCGGTGGTGTAGAGGGCGTAGCGTTCGGTGAGGAAGTGCTCGATGGTGCCGGGGCGGGATTGGTCGAGGGTGTTCATGCGGCCGAGGCCGCGGTAGCTGGCTTTGAGGCGGACGGGCTTGCGGGTGAAGCGGCGTTCGCTGGAGTAATCGAAGTGTTCTTTCTTATCGATTTCGCGGCGCTCGATGCTCATCTTTGCCCAGTAATACGGCAGGCGGAAGAAGGTGCGGGCGACGGCGACGGCGGCGGGGTTGGAGGCGTCGAGGGAGAAGAAGTAGACTCCGGCAACGTTGGTGTTGGCTTCGCGGACATAGGTGCGGAGGTTGAGCTCGGGAAAGCGGTTGGCTCCGGGGACGATAGGGAGGCCGCTGATCTGGATGCGGTCCATCCAGAAGGGAACGATGCCGACCCAGGCGGAGCCGTCGAAGGTGTCAACGGCGAGGCCGGGGGGCAGCAGGCGGGCGATGTGGGAGGCGGGTAGCGGCCAGTGGGCGAAGAGCAGGTCGTTCCAGCGCTGGGTCATCGCCCATTGGGTCTGGGGCAGCGGCCAGGGGCGGTGGTCGACGCTCGAAAGAATGCCGTTCTCGTCTTGCTGGTTCACGTTGCCCCTGGGTTTTTGAGGTGCGGCTGCGGCGGCTTCACTCTCTATGAGCCCGACGTTACCAGACTGGTTCTGCGGCGGCGCGTAGAGCGTTGAAAGAGAAGGATAAACCCTGAAGCGTAAAGAACGTGTGGACGTGGACGAGGTTTTCACAGAGGGGTATCGGCTATGCTGGGTCTTCCGATGCCAACCGACCTGACGCCCGCTGAACCGCCCGCCGCTGCCGTGCCTGACAAGAGCGCGAACCAGGGCGCAAACCAACACGAGAATCAAACTGAAGTCTTCGCCATTCACGGGGCCGACCCGGAGGTGCTGGCGTATGCGATGGCGAAGTATTCGCGGTCGTCGCTGTCGATGAAGGAGTCGCTGAAGGAGATTTCGAGCCAACGGGCGGAGCAGTTTCTCAGTACTTTTTATTTTCAGTACGGGCACCGGTCGATTGCCGACCTGGCGCATGTCGCGTTCGCGATCGAGCGATTGTCGCTTCTGGCGGCGATCGTGCTGGTGGATGAGCAGCGGTGGGATGGGCAGGAGCGTTCGACGCGATATCAGAATTTTGGGCGAAAGGCGCACGGGGAAAACTGGTTTACTCCGGAGTTTGCGAATGGAGGGGACCGGGCGACATATTCGTCGGCGATAGAGGCCTTGTTTGCCGAGTACCACTCGACCTCGGGGGCGATGCTGGAGTATTTCAAGAGCATTACGCCGCGGCCGGAGGAGATGAAGCCGGAGGCTTATGAGCGGACGCTGAAGGCGCGGGCGTTTGATGTGGCGCGGTATCTGCTGCCGCTGGCGACCAATACTTCATTAGGGCAGATTGTGAATGCGCGGACGCTGGAGACGCAGGTTTCGCGGCTGCTGACTGATTCTCACGGCGAGGTGCGGCGGCTGGGGGAGAAGCTGCGTGAGGCGGCTTCGGGTGCGGCATGGAATGTTCACGGTGCGGAGCTGGCCGCGCTGCAGGATGCGATTGCGGCGGTGGATCCGGCTTTAGGTGAGCGGGCGAAGGAGCTGTTGACGCGCGAGGTGAAGGTGGCTCCGACGCTGGTGAAGTATGCGACGGAGAATGAGTATGCGCTGGCGACGCGGCGGGAGCTGGAGCAGGCGGCGCGGGAGTTGATGGGTGGCGCGGCGATTAAGGACGCTCCAGTGGTGGATTTGGTGGAGGGTGCCGAGTCGGGTCATGACTCGTTAGAGGTGGAGATTGCGGCGACTCTACTTTATGGGGCTTGCCACTATTCTTATCGGCAGATTCGGGACCATGTTGCTTCGCTGCCTGAGGCGCGGCGGGATGAGATTGTCGACCTGGGGTTGCGGCATCGGGGGAGGCATGATGAGTTGCTGCGCGAGTTCTCGGCGGGGCAGCGGTTGCGGTTCGACATTCTGATGGATATTGGCGGCTTCCGCGATATGCACCGGCA
This sequence comes from uncultured Acidobacteriaceae bacterium, assembly GCA_963790505.1. Lineage (GTDB taxonomy): Bacteria > Acidobacteriota > Terriglobia > Terriglobales > Acidobacteriaceae > Acidisarcina. The sequence goes on from CAWBOT010000005.1 coordinate 987,920, forward strand.
CCGGAAGTGTACGCAGATCTTGCAGTCGTTTACGGATCTACATGGGTATGACTTTCCGGAGTTTCTGGAGGACGCTGGCTTTGGGGACGGGTATCGGGCGGCGATGGAGTCGGCGCATGGGACTTATGAGGACTTGAAGGTCGCGGGCGCGGGGGATGCGGCGGCGCAGTATGTTTTGCCGCTGGGGACGCGGGTGCGGGCCCTGTTCAAGATGGACTTTGCTGAGGCGCTTTATATTTCGGAGCTGCGGAGTACGCCGCAGGGGCACTTCTCTTATCGGCGCGTGGCGTGGGAGATGTATTTGGCGGTGAAGCGGGCGCATCCTTCGCTGGCGAAGTATTTTCGGATTCAGGATGTGAATGAGCCGGTGGATTTGCTGCGGCGGTGAGTGGGAGACTGCGAGGCTCTCTAGGTCAACGGCTAATCTTGCCAGCCCTAATGTCTATACATCGCTGACAGCGGTGGCGTTGCCCGGTTTCCCGCGTTCCAGTTTGTCCGGTTCGATGTTGTCTCCGAGTGTGCAGTTCTTGCAGTCGTGATAAACGTCGCTCGTCTTCGAGTAGTAAGGTTGTGCGGCTTGGCATGTCATAAGTTGAGGCCCTCAAGGTTGCGTTCTCTCTATTTGACTTCTTCCATCAGGATAGATCCAGCGCTGCATGAATTCTTGGTATTAGTGAACGGCTGCGGGGTGGCCTTCCCGGTCGCTTCATTGAAGCAAACAGCCTTCGTGTATTCAGCCGACCCAACTCGCCGAAAGGGAAATTCATATCCGGTTGTCGTGGGAACATTATTGATTCCCGAGCGGTCTGAAGGAAGGGAAGCGTTCGCCGTAGAGTCGGTGCGTTCGTAAGTCTTGGCTTTCCACCTGCTCAAACCATACACAACCGATAGGCCCACTATTATCATGCAGGTCGCAATCACGATAGTGACCCGCGCTGTGCTGAAACATTTCTTGAGGACACCATACTTGTCCAGCAAATAGAGTATTGCGACTGCGACAATTGCCCATCCGATTGTCATAGTTTGTTGCTCGTGGGTCTTTCGACCTGGCGTTCGGCAGGCGACATTTTTGCAGACAGGGTATAACAAACGTCAGCGGGATGAAAGTGTGATTTTTTCAAGTCGGGCCTCCAGCCTCGTCCAATGTCTAAGGCACTCAGCTAAACAGTGATTCCGAACGGCGGGATTCCCATTTTGGGTCCCGCCGGATCGACAAAAGCTGGATCAACCTCTTTGAGCGCTCGTCGGGTGCTAGACTTGTCCCAAGTTTCCACAGCTATTTACTGGATGGGCACAAATTCGCGCCGGGGCAGCGGCTTGGCGACGTAATTTGGGTAGAGATACGTTATCTTAGAAGGACGAACAAAAGACGAAGATTGGAGAACTCGAAGTGGCTGATGACCGTGCTCGCGCAGTAGAACTGGCGCTCTCGCAAATCGAAAAGCAGTTTGGCAAAGGCTCGATCATGCGCCTGGGCAGCAAAGAGGCGATTGTGCCGATTTCTGTCATCTCGACGGGGTCGATCTCGTTTGACGCGGCGCTGGGTGTGGGCGGGGTTCCGCGGGGCCGGGTGATCGAGATTTTTGGGCCGGAGTCTTCGGGCAAGACGACGATTACGCTGCAGATCATTGCCGAGGCGCAGAAGCTGGGCGGCCTGGCGGCGTTTGTGGACGCTGAGCATGCGCTTGATCCCCTATATGCGCGGAAGCTGGGCGTGGATATCGACAACCTGCTGATCTCGCAGCCGGATTACGGCGAGCAGGCGCTGGAGATCACCGAGGCGCTGGTGAGGTCGGGGGCGATCGATGTGCTGGTGGTGGACTCGGTGGCGGCGCTTGTTCCTAAGGCGGAACTCGACGGCGAGATGGGCGATTCGCATATGGGACTGCAGGCGCGGCTGATGTCGCAGGCGCTGCGCAAGCTGACCGGGACGGTCTCGAAGTCGCGGACGAGTTTGATCTTCATCAACCAGATTCGGGAGAAAATCGGCGTGATGTTCGGCAATCCGGAGACGACGACCGGCGGGCGGGCGCTCAAGTTTTACTCCTCGGTGCGTATCGATATCCGGCGCATTGCGGCAGTGAAGGAAGGCGATGTCGTGGTGGGATCGCGGACCAAGGTGAAGATCGTCAAGAACAAGGTCGCCGCGCCTTTCCGCGAGGCCGAGTTCGACATTCTTTACGGCGAAGGGATTTCACGCGAAGGCGACGTGCTCGACCTGGCGGTTGCGCAGAACATTGTCGAGAAGTCCGGCGCCTGGTACAGCTATGCCGGCGAGCGGATCGGGCAGGGTCGCGAAAATGTTCGCGCCTATTTAAAGGAGCATCGCGATACCTTCACCAGCATCGATCACGAGCTTCGCAAGAAGCTGGGTCTGGTGAATTTGCCAACAGCGGAGGTGCCCGCTGTGCCGGTCAACGGTTCAGCAGTGGCGGCAGATGCGGTGAAGCCGGGGGTACGACGCTAGCGGCGGAGATTGCGCCGGTGTGGGGGCCCTCCGTACAATCGCCGTTGAGCGATCCTCACATTGGATAAAGTTAAAGCGATCTATCCCGGCAGCTTCGACCCGATGACCCATGGTCACCTTGACCTGATCGCGCGCGGGTCTCGAATCTTCGATCACCTGGTGGTTGCGGTTTTGCGCAATTCGGCGAAACATCCTCTGTTCTCCGTTCCCGAGCGGGTCGAGATGCTGACCGCGAGCGTTGCCGGTCTCGGCAATGTTTCGGTGACAACATTCGATGGATTGCTGGTCGATTTTGCTCGCCAGCAGCATGCGCAAGCGGTGATGCGGGGCATTCGCGCGATCAGCGATTACGAATATGAGCTGCAGATGGCGTTGATGAACCAGAGGCTGGCCCCGGAGCTGGAGACAGTCTTCCTGATGCCGGCGGCGAAATATTCGTTCGTGAGTTCGCGGCTGGTGAAAGAGGTCTTTCAGCTGGGTGGCTCGGTGGAAGGGCTGGTGCCGGAGCTGGTGATCGAGAGGTTGAAGCGGCGGGTCGGTGATGGCAATTCCACAACGTAGAAGCCGGAATAGGTTCTGCGTGGCGGCTGCTTTACCATTGAGCACAGCCCATGGATTTCCAACTAGTCAGCGACTATAAGCCCCGAGGCGATCAGCCCCGCGCCATCGATGAATTGCTCTCGGGCATTGGCGCCGGTGAACAGCATCAGACGCTGCTCGGCGTCACCGGTTCGGGCAAGACATTCACGATGGCGAAGATCATCGAGGCGCTCAACAGGCCCGCGTTGATCCTTGCCCACAATAAAACTCTTGCCGCGCAACTCTTTCACGAGTTCAAGCAGTTCTTTCCTTCGAATGCGGTTGAGTATTTCGTCTCTTACTACGACTACTACCAGCCGGAGGCCTATATTCCGTCTGGCGACTTGTATATCGAAAAAGAAGCGACCATCAACGAAGAGCTCGACAAACTTCGCCTGTCGGCTACACGATCGCTCTTCGAGCGCCGCGACGCAATCATCGTTTCTTCGGTGTCGTGCATTTATGGCCTCGGCTCGCCGGAGGCCTACTATGGCATGTTGATGCTGCTCGAAAAGGGGCAGAAGATCCGGCGCGAAGACATCACCCGCCGGCTGGTTGAGATCCTCTACGATCGGAACGACGCGGACTTTCGCCGCGGGACCTTTCGTGTTCGCGGCGACGTTATTGAGGTTTTTCCGACTTACGACGAGAACGCCTATCGCATTGAACTCTTTGGCGACGAGATTGATTCGCTCTCGCAGATTGATCCGCTCTTCGGCACCGTCCGCCAGAAATATGCGCGGCTGCCGATCTATCCGAAGTCGCACTATGTCGTCCAACCGGAACGAAAAGCGACGGCAATCGGCACGATCCTTGAAGAGCTCGAATGGTGGGAGAAGGAGCTGGAGAGCCAGGGCCGGCTGGTCGAGTCGCAACGGGTGCACCAGCGCACAAGGTTCGACCTCGAGATGATCAAGTCGATGGGCTACTGCCACGGCATCGAGAACTACTCACGGCACTTCTCCGGGCGGCTGCCAGGTGAGCCTCCGCCTACGCTGCTTGATTATTTCCCGCGCGATTTTCTGGTCTTCATCGACGAGTCGCATGTCACGGTGCCGCAGCTACACGGGATGTGGCACGGCGATCGCTCGCGCAAGCAGAACCTGGTCGACTACGGGTTTCGGCTGCCATCGGCGATGGATAATCGGCCGCTTAAATTTGAGGAGTTCGAGAGCCGCACCGGGCAGGTCATCTATGTTTCTGCGACGCCGAGCGCCTACGAACTTACTAAGTCATCGGGAGTTGTGGTCGAGCAGATTATACGACCGACGGGATTAGTCGATCCGGAGATTGAGATTCGGCCTATCCGCGGGCAGATCGATGACTTGCTAGCTGAGATTCGCACCCGGGCGGCAAAGAATGAACGGGTGCTGGTGACGACGCTCACCAAGCGAATGGCGGAGGACCTGGCGGGCTACTACTCCGAGGTTGGGGTTCGCTGCCGTTACATGCACTCGGAGATCGAGACGCTTGAGCGGATCCGGATTCTGCGTGATCTACGGAAGGGCGAATACGATGTGCTCATCGGCATTAACTTGTTGCGCGAAGGTCTCGATCTGCCCGAAGTTTCGCTCGTCGCCATTCTCGATGCGGATAAAGAGGGATTTCTGCGCAGTTCAGGATCGTTGATCCAGACGATCGGCCGGGCTGCGCGTAACATCAATGGTCGCGCAATTCTGTACGGCGACAAGATGACCGACTCGATGAAGCAGGCGATTGGTGAAACGAATCGCCGGCGAGAGGTGCAGGTCGCCTATAACGAAGAGCATGGCATCACGCCGACATCAATCATTCGCGCCATCGATATGTCACTGGCACAGATATTAAAGGCAGAATATGCGGATCTGGCCGACGCGGATGAGAGCTTGCCTGACTTTAAGAACCAGTTGGAGCTTGACGCTCATATTGGCAATCTCGAATCTGACATGCGCGAAGCAGCGAAGAAGTTTGAGTTTGAGAAGGCGGCGAAGCTGAGGGACCTGGTGAAGGAGTTGCGGACGAAGGAATTTCTGTTCTCGTAGCGTGAGCTTGATGGTCCGATCGAAGCCATCTTTATTAGTGGAAATCATGAGAGCGGACTGCTACATCGCTCACCGACAGGGGTAATACGCGCTCTGCTCGAACGTGAACAACCGTGTCCTGGTTTTGCAGCTTTCCTTCGATGAGCAGAAACTTGCCGCGAGAGATCAGCACACGTTCCCGCTCGTAGAGCTGGGGTCCGATGATGACGTTCAATATCCCGGTTTCGTCTTCCATCGAGAGGAAGATGAAGCCTTTTGCTGTTCCAGGGCGCTGCCGGGCGATGACACAACCCGCTGTGCGTACGCAAGCGCCATCGCGGTGCGACTGCAGATCCTGCGCCGAGAGAATGCGGCGGCGGCGAAGCTCTTCGCGGCGGTAGGCCATGGGATGGCGACCAACCGTAAGGCCGGTGCCGGAATAGTCCGCAACGAGGCGCTCTTCGGTGGTCATCCTCTGTAAAGGGGATTGATCAGCTTCGGAGGTTGGAGAGACATCGCGTTGTCGCAGTAACGGCCCAACCGGACGCCCGGCCTGCTCCACTTGCCAAAGCGCGTCACGGCGATGTTCGATACCGCCAAGGCTGTTGAGTGCTCCGACCTGAGCGAGCTGCTTCAGTTCGCGCGGGTTCAGCGCGGGGACGCGCAGGGCGAGATCGTCGGTCGAAAGAAACGGGCCATCGCGCTTACGCGCCTCGACCAAAGCTTGCCCGGATTGCTGGCGCAATCCTTTGACATATAACAAGCCCATGCGCAGCGACAGGCTTTCATCGTTTTCTTTTTGTACTGTGCATTGCCAGTCGGATTGCAATGCATCGATGACGCGGATGCGCAATCCATGACGCTGCGCATCTTTGACCAAGACGGCCGGCATATAGAAGCCCATGGGTTGATTGTTCAACATGGCGCAGGTGAATGCCGCCAGATAATGCACCTTGAAATACGCCGAGGCATAGGCGATGAGCGCGAAGCTGGCCGCGTGCGACTCGGGAAATCCATAGAGGGCGAAGGATGAAATTCCCTGGACGATGCGGTCTTGCGTTGGCGCGTCGAGGTTGCGTTCGGTCATGCCGCGGCGGAGCTTGACTTCGAGCTCCTTCATTCGAGCCATCGAACGTTTCATGCCAACGGCGCGGCGAAGCTCTTCTGCTTCAGCGCCGGTAAAACCGGCGACGGTCATCGCGATGCGCAATAACTGCTCCTGAAAAAGCGGTACGCCCAAGGTTCGCTCAAGCACCGGCTTTAATGAGGGATGCAGGTAGGTGACTTCTTCTTTGCCTTGCCGGCGGCGCATGTAAGGGTTCATGTTTCCTCCGACAATGGGCCCAGGGCGAATGATCGCTACCTGCACCACAATGTCGTAGAAAACCTTCGGCATGTTGCGCGGCAGAGAAGCCATCTGCGCGCGGCTCTCCACCTGGAACATACCGACAGTGTCAGCGCGTTGCAGCGTCTGGTAGACAAGTGAATCATCGGACGGTATCTGGGCAAAATCCTCAGTCTTTCCGTAGTGCTGCGGAATGAGATCGAGACAGTCTTTGACGACGGCCATCATCCCCAAACCGAGCAGATCTACTTTTACCAATCCAAGGTCGGAGCAATCTTCTTTGTCCCATTGCACGACTGTTCGCCCGGGCATCGAAGCTCGCTCGAGCGGAACCACACGGTTCAGCTGCCCCTGGCAGATCACCATGCCTCCGGAATGCTGGCCTAAATGCCGCGGCAGGTCCTGAAGCCGGAGGGTCAGCTCCAGATACTTTGCGATGCGAGGGTGGTTGAGATCGAAGCCCGCATGGTGAAAATTATGGGCCATGGTGTCATTGGGTCCACGCCATTCCCAATTGCCAACCAGGCTCGATAGACGTCTGAGCGTCTCTTCATCGAAGCCGAGCGACTTGCCAACTTCGCGCGCCGCTGACCTGCCCCGATAGGTGATCACATTGGCGGTCATCGCCGCGCCGAGTTCGCCATATCGCTGGTAGACGTATTGAATCGCTTGCTCACGCTTCTCGCCGGAGGGAAGATCGAGATCAACATCGGGCCATTCGCCGCGGCTCTCGCTCAGGAAGCGCTCGAATAGGAGCTCCATGCCGACCGGATCAATCGCCGTAATCTCAAGCGCGTAGCAAACGACGGAGTTTGCTGCGCTACCGCGCCCCTGGATGAGGATGCTATTTCGCTTACAGAACTCGACGATGTCCCAGACGATCAGAAAATATCCGGCAAAACCAAGCTTTGCGATCAGGGTAAGCTCGCGCTCGACCTGCTTTTTCACTTTTTCGAGGAGGTCGGGTTTGCCCTTGACGCCATAGCGCTTCACGACCCCTTCGTCGACACGCTTACGCAGAAAGCTATCCATGGTTTCGCTATCGGGGACGGGATAGCGAGGGAATTCGTAACCGAGATCGCGCATTTTAAATCCCAGACGTTTCGATAAAGCGCTTGTGTTGGCGATGGCGTGCGGGACGTCCTTGAAAATTGCGTTCATCTCTTTTGCCGAGCGCAAATGTCTTTGCGAATTCACGGCGAGCAGGCGGCCGGCATGATCAAGATCGGTGTGGTGACGAATGGCGGTGAAGAGGTCCAGTACTTCGCGCTCATAAACTGTCGCGTATCGAACGCCATTAGTGGCCAGCACAGGAAGCCGCAATGATTCTGCGATGCGTAGTGCGGCTTGATTGCGCCATTCTTCTTCGCGCTCCTGATGGCGCTGAATTTCTACATAAACATTTTTGCGGCCGAAGATAGAAATAAGTTGCTCTACTACTTTCACCCCAGCAGTGTTTCCACCGCGGGTAATTGCAGCGGCAAGCGGTCCTTCGTCGCCGCCGGTAAGGCAGATCAACCCTTCTGAGAAGCATTCGAGATCATCGAGAGTTGCAGCGCCCTCGCATTTGTTGGTCTCTCTCATCTTGAATTGCGTAATCATCTGGCACAGGTTCTGATAGCCGGCACGCGAGGTACAGAGCAGCGGCAGACGCGTAGGCCCAGAAAGATGCTGATGCGGCAGCCATTCCGGGAGGGGCAGTCGAGGCCCGAATCCCTGCACGGAGATTTCAGCACCGACATGAGCGCAGACATTGTCCTTTTCGCTTTGCATATGAAAGCGCGGCGAACCGTAGAAGCCATTTCGGTCAAGGAGGGCCATGGCCGGCATTTCCAATTCGGCGGCGCGCTCGATGAGCGCCTCAGGCAGTGAAGCGGCCTCAAGAAAACTGAAGGCGCTGGCGGCATGAAGCTCGACATACGGCTCAGTCATAGAGCGCCTCGATTTGCCAGCGGCCGCTTGTGAGATCACGTGTCATGCAGCAACAGAGCAGGGAACTTGTCCGGTCAGGGAAAGTATTATTGCGCGCGCGGGCAATGACGTCCCACTCCTCAACAGACCAAAGACTCTCGCTCCACCAGTCGCCGGCAGCGCGCCAAGGGCCATAACATGTCTCCACGTCATAGCCGACGCTACGAAAATAAAAACTGTGCGGACGATTGTTACGTATTGTCATGGTTACGTGTTCAGGTGGGCGAAGACAACGCATCGCTACGGCTGGGAACTTCGGTTCCAGCAAAGTCTCACGTCCTATTGAGGAAAGAGAAACCGAAAAAGGCTTGAGCCGAAAAGCATCGGGATGGTGGGTGTCTTTGAGCTCCACGCTGCCCACGCGGTCTTCGCCTACAAGAGCGCGAATGCGAGCGAGGGTCACATCCAGACGACCGGGTTCGGGCAATTGAGGCGAAAACAAGCCGAGCTGGACCTTTCCGACTTTGCCCGTTTCTGCCTTGAGGCGCAGCGAAATCACGGCCGCGTTTGGAGGATGCGCAATCCAGTCCAGATGCAGCAGTTTGAGCCATAGCTGCTTGTCATTTGACGGCAACGCGGGGCGCACGATACGGGTATGAATGCCGCCCCCCTCCAGTCCCAGCTCGGCAGTGAGTTGAGCGAGAGAGAGAATTCGCGCCTTTGCGCGCGCGATCAATTGCTCGAGCATCATGCTTACGCCAAAGAGCAGGGAATCGAGCACATCAACAGGAGAATCGAGTTCGATGCATTCCTCGAGGGCGATCACCGATTCGACGGGAAGAAAGAGGTGCGGAGCTTCGCCGCGTGCCAGCAATCGGAGGCGTTTGCCCTCCTGCCCAAGGCGGGCGACCAGGTCTTTCTCTGGAAGCATGGCCAGCTCTCCGAGTGTGGTTACTCCCCATTGCGAAAATGTTTCGGCATATCCTGCGGGTGGAGCGAGCACCGAGAGCGGCAGGCGAGCAAGGGATCGCCGCTCCTCACCTGGCGAAATAACAATCGTATCTCTGGTAGTTACGGGTCCTCGCGCAAGACACACAGCCGTATGGAAGTTGGCACTGACGGCAATCGAAGATGTAACACCGATGGTTGCGAATGCCTGCTGAACGCGAATCGTCAATTGTTGAGGAGGCCCAAAGAGCTTCTCCGTTCCTGAAATATCGAGGACACAACTGAAGTCCAGCTCGCTGTCGAGGGTTTCGATGCGGGGGGAAAAGCTGTCCGCCAATTCAAGGAGCGCAAGCCGTGCGGCCTGCTCTTCCGCCGCAGAACGCTTCAGCAGAACCACTGATGGAAAGCTGTCCATTTCAGCACGGCTCATACTCCGCTCAATACCTAGCGTCCGTGCGCTCTTATTAAGCGAGCAAACCTGCTGAAATGGGGGCTCTCCATCGATAACGGCGATTGCGCGTGCACGCAGCTCGGGACGCATTCGCAGCAGCGCCTGCGTGGGAAATTCCCGGGCGTACGCGCAGAGATAGAGTTCGCTGCTCATCGGACGCTCGTCCACGGAGTGCGGCTGCGCCACTCGGCGGTATTGGCCCGCTGCGGGGGCTTCCGGATCGGAATGACATTGGCCGTTTCCTGCTCGAAGCGACGGCGCGACAACTCAGCATGGTTTCGCAAACCGGCAAAGACGGTTGCGCCAATTGCAAGGTGCGTGGCGGAGTCAAGTCGCAGAACCATGCCGGCGCTGCTTTTGGCGCATGGATGCTGGGTGAGCAGCAGAAAGCTGGTTTGGGTGCGCTCGACGGCGGCGCGATAGCGGAACCAGGTCGCCAGCGGGATGCGCGAGGAAAAATCAGGGCTAATGCCGCCCATATCGAGGACAATCGCACTGAAGCCGCCAGCGTGGAGCAACAGGTCGGTGACCCGCAGCGCCTGATCGAGCCGCGACCATGGTTTGCCCGGACGTGGAGAGGAAATGCTCCCGGATTTTCCGGAACTCACTATCGGCTCAAAGCTTTTCTTGTGCGGTCGCGGCTTATGCTGCGGCTCGGCACAACGCGGTTCATAGGCCTCGCGCTGCTCGAGCACATAAGTTCCGCGGCGAGCGGGCTGACGGTCAGTGGCGACCTGTTCTTCGCGAGAAGGGATGGCTGTTAGCGAGCGGTTGGGCGCTCCTGGCGTGCCGATGATTTTGTCGCGCTTGTATTTCGGTCTCGCTCCCAGCAAATCGCCGATGGCCGACGGGAGGCCGTGACTCTCGCTGCGCGGATGCGGGCTGTTCCCACCCAGCTGGACCCTGGTCGTTGGCGGTGGCTCGATGGGCTGCCATGGATCTTGAGGCTTCGTAGCAGGTTGTGGCGGAGGATTACCGCAGCGAACCCAGAGCAGACGGTCGAGGTCGACGCCGGCTGCCGCGGCGGATTCGGGATGAAGCGCATCGGAGACATCGACCCATGCGCAGACTTTGCCCTGCTGGGTAAGCTGGGCGAGAAATGCCAGCGCGAGACTGGTTCTTCCGGAGCACTCAGGGCCTGCAATTTCACTGATCGCCCCGATAGGTAGACCACCCCCGAGCAACTCATCGAGCGCAGCAATTCCGGTTGCCACGACGGGACGAATCGCCTGCGGACGCGGCGTCAGCGCGGAGGGGATTCGCTGCGCGAGAGCAGCTTCAATTTCGGCCCGAATTTGTGCGGAGGCAGACATGTATAAGGCCCACGATCTTCGCCTTATATTCGCCCATGACGGACTCATGCGCAATCGCTATTTCTGAATTTTGTGCCTCAACTATTGGGCAGAAAGGCTGTAATTGCCTGAATATAGGACAAATACACCCACGCTAATTTATTGGAAATAGCGTAGGGAGCTATGAGGATGCGCGAACAGACTTAGAGATACTTGGTCCAATCGGTGCCCTTGAACCAGTAAGCGAGCCGCTCTTCCAGCCATTGATTGGCGGTCCGCGAGGCGATCCAGGAGTTCAAGTAATTAACGAAATCCATATCCCCGCGACGCACAGCAAAAGCGGTAGGAAAGGTAGACAGTTTCACGCCCGGAGGGGAAGTTACACTCTGGGGAAAGAATTTAGCGACGAGTTCAGGCCGTGGACTGTCCGCAACAGCGGCGTCGAGTTTGCCTTTGACCAAGTCGTCAAAAAGGGCCCCGTCGTCGGTATAAGTCTTGATCTGCGCCTCAGAGAGCAACCTGCCGGTCATCTCCTCGGCTGTGGTTGCCCGGAGTACTCCAATCCTGAGGGTCGGCTTGTCGAACTCCTGCAGAGTTTTCGAGTCCGCCGGCGGTCTTGAGGTTTGCGGCCAGTGTGACGTCGGTGTTGTAGTAGGGTGCGCTGAAGTTTATCTGTAAGGCGCGGTCGGCGACGATGGAGAAGCCCGAGATAATAATGTCGTAGCGATCGGCCAATAAATCGGAGATCAGATAGGGAAACTCAACGGGGTGAAACTCGACTTCCACTCCCATATCGCGTGCGAGTTTCCTGGCGACGTCAACTGAGAGACCGATGAGGTTTCCCTGTTTGTCATGCATCGCCCAAGGTACGATCTGGGTTATGCCGACACGGAGCTTGCCTCTCTTCTCGATCTCGGCCAGCATGTCTACGGTTACGCGTGGCGCGACAGTATCGTTTTTCACAGGAGCTGGTCCGGCGGAGGGTGCTGCCTGCGCATGAGATTTTAGGGCGGGCAGGAAGCAGGCGGATAAGAGCAGAACTGAAGCACGGAGACGAAGTGCAGTCATGGTGATTAAAGAGCGTCTTCTCATCTAGCGGTACCTGCTGGGGCGGTTGTAAAAGCCGTCGTTATATCCAGTGGCAAAGTCGTTTTCAAATTGACGGCCGTAACGGTTGCGGTATCTCTGGTAATAGGGATCGATGTTGTCGTCCCAGTCGCGCTGCCCGCGGCGATAGCCGTCCCAATAGGCGTTTCGCTGGAGTTCGTAATAGTCGTCGCCATTGTCGTTGTTGTTGTTTTGAGCGGCGACGATCGAGCCAATGACGATGGCTCCGAGGATGCCGGCGGCAATTGCGTTGCCGGTATTGTCGCTTCCGCCGCTGTTGTTGTTATTGCCGTTGCCGAACTGGAATTGGGCGCGGCAGCCGCGGTCGACCCATATGCCGCGATAGTCGTATCCCCAGCTATAGCCCTGCTGGCACGCAGAGCCGGAGATTTGCCGGGTCATGCGGACCTGGTTCTGAGTGTTGGCACGGCAGTAGTGGTAGCTACCGTCGTCGCTGGAGCAGGTAAGCGAGCCGCTCTGGGCCAGAGTGGGCATGGTCCAGGCAATCATCGTGGCGATGAGGGCTACAGAGGTTGATCGATACAGGCTCTTCATCGTACGTACCTACCTGCTTTGCTCATAGTGGATCGAGTTTGCCGATCTTGAGAATCGTAACTCATGACGGCGAAAAACAGTCAGAGCATTTACGATTTCGTCTTGCACTTCGGCCCATTGGTCTTTGCCCAATCAAGCTTGTTCACCTGTCGGCCCCGGCCGATGGCCAGAGCGTCCGCGGGGACGTCTTCGGTTATGCAGGAGGATGCACCGATGAAGGCTCCGTCGCCGATAGATATCGGTGCTACCAGCGCGGAGTTGCTGCCGATGAAAACATCGTTGCCGATGAGGGTCTTGAACTTTTCGACGCCGTCGTAGTTGCAGGTGATGGTGCCGGCGCCGATGTTGGTCCCGGAACCTATATCGGCATCGCCGAGGTAGGTGAGGTGGTTGGCCTTGGAGCCTTTGCCGAGCTTGACTTTCTTGGTCTCGACGAAGTTGCCGACGTGGGCACCTTCGCCGATCTCGCTGCCGGGACGGATGTGGGCATAAGGGCCGATCAGAGCGCCTGTTTCAATTTTCGCCTCGGTCAGCAGGCTGCCGTTGCGAATGAGGACGTTGTCTGCGAGCGTAGAGTTTTCAATGACCGAATGTGACCGGATGCGGCAATCTTCCCCGATGCTGGTGCGGCCGAGCAACTGCACGAAGGGCTCGATGATGGTGTCGGCGCCGACTGTGACACCGGCATCGATGATGACGGTGTCGGGGCGGAAGATGGTTACGCCTGCGGCCATCAGCTTGCGTGCGACTGTCGCCCGTATGGCTGTATCGAGGTCCATCATTTCGGCGATGGTGTTGGCTCCGAGGACCTCGGTTGGGTCGCCGGATGGAATGGCGACGACGCGTTCTTTCGCTGAGACGAGCAAGGCGGCCATGTCAGTCAGATAGAGCTCGTTCTGAGCGTTGTTGGTCGCGAGCGAGTCGATGTGAGCAAAGAGGGGCGCGGTTGCGAAGGCGTAGATGCCGGAGTTGATCTCCTTTGCCTTGGCCTGTTCCGGCGTGAGGGCTTTCTGCTCGACGATTGCTGTGACGTCGGGCGAGGCGTCGTTCTTGCGCAATACGCGTCCATAGCCGAAGGGGTCTGGCGGCACGGCGGTAAGGATGGTCATCGCGGCCAGTTGCTCGAAGTGGAAGTCGCGCATTTTGGCGATGGTTTCAGGCCGGATGAGCGGTGCGTCGCCGGAGAGCACCAGCAGCGTGTCGTAGTCTTTGACCTGTTCCCGGGCGGACTGAATCGCGTGTCCGGTGCCGCGCTGCTCGGCCTGCAGAACAAATTGAACGCCGGTATCGGTAACCGCGGCTTTGACGCGTTCGGCCTCATGGCCGACGATCACAAAAATGTCGGAGGGAGGAACGATTTGCGCCGCCGCGGCGATCACATGCGCGAGCAGGGGTTTGCCGCCAATCTCATGCAGCACCTTGGGGCGCTTGGATTTGAGCCGCGTGCCTTTACCGGCGGCCATGATGGCGATTGCCATTCGCATGGTAGTGCTCCAGTTATTGATTTTGGTCGGCACCGGCGCCTTGCGGGGCAGCCATGCCGGGAGGCATAGGGATGGTGATGTCGAGGGTCTTGACTGGGCCGAGTTTCGAAAGCGGTTTACCGAAGCCCGAAGAGTTGCCCACCACGAGGATCGCCAGCTTCGAGGGGTCGATATATTTGTTCGCGACTCGATTCAGGTCGGCGGTCGTCACTTTTTCGACGGCGTCGCGGTACTTTGCAAGAAAGTCGAGCGGGTAGCCGTAGAACTCGAGCCGGGCCTGTTCGTAGAGCACCTTGTCGATGGAGTCGTAGCTGAAGATGAAGGAGTTCAGGATCTGGTCTCTGGCCCGCTTTAGTTCTTCTTCGGTGAAGGGCCGCGTCTTCAGCGCCTGGATCTCATCGAGCAGCGCCTGGGTGGTATCGACGGTGGTCAGACTTTTTGTGGAGGCGGAGACATCGAAGATTCCGGGGTGATCGTAGGCTGCGCCAAGCGAGCTTCTCACGTCATAAACCAAGCCGCGCTTGGTGCGCAGCTCCTGGGTCAGGCGGGTGCTGAAGTTGCCGCCGGTGCCGAATATCTCATTCATCAGCGAGAGGGCATAGTAGTCGGGGTTGTTGCGCTCAGTCCCTAACCCGAGGATGCGGATGTTGCTCTGGTTCACATCGCTTTTCTCCGCGAAGTAAACACCTGGCTTCGGCCCGGGAAAATCCTGCTTCGGCAGCTGAATCGGTGTTCCGTAGGGCAGGCCTTCAAAGGCGGCGCGCAACGTCTGCTCCATCGCCGCTGAATCAAAATCACCGCTGACGCCGATGATCATCCCATTGGGGATGAAGGTGCGGTCGTGCCATGCTTTCAGGTCAGCGACGGTGACAGACATTACCGTCGCGATCTCGGGCGTTCGCGCATACGGGCTTGTGGCCCCGTAGACGAGCGTGGCCGCTTCGCGACCGGCGATCTGGCCGGCACTGTCGTTGCGCCGTACGATGCCCGCGGCCATCTGCTGCTTGGAGAGATTGAGCTTCTGTTCGCTGAAGGCGGGATGCTCCAGCAGATCGAGCACTATGCTGAATACCTGTTGCTCGTCCTGTTTCAGGCAATTCCAGCCGACAGATATCGAATCGATGTCGCCGCCGGTCTCAACCTTGGCGGCTTTCGCTTCGAGAATGTCGTCGAGTTTGTCACCGTTCTGGGTCGTGGTGCCGCTGGTGCGCCACGCGTCGCCATAGAGATCGACGAGGCCCGCCTTGGAGGCGGGCTCATCGCGCGAACCGCCTTTCATCTCGACAAAGCCGTTGATGAATGGCAGCTCGTGATTCTCAGCGAGGAAGATCACGACGCCATTCTTGAGCACGATTCGCCTGGGCTGGGCGGGATGAAACGACGCCAGTGGAGGAATAGGGATCGACTTCCAGGGCTGCGCCTGGGCGGGCGTAGCTGCTGCGGCGTTTTGCGCGGTTGCAGAGCGAGGGGCATTGAGCGAGGCGGCGCAGAGCAGGGCTGCAATGGCAAAAGATTGGCGCTTCATTCTGCACCTCCGCTTGTGGCGGCGGCCTTCGCGCCGGGCGGCCCGGGGGCTTGCTGCGGCGGTGCGAACTCGACGATTCCTACGGTGCGGTTGGTGTCAACGAAGGTTTTATTTGCAACCCGGCGAATGTCGGCTTTGGTGACTTTGTCGATCTTGTCGAGCTGTTGGAAGAGTTCGCGCCAGTCGCCGTAGCGCTGCTGGTATTGGGCGAGCTGGCTGGCGAGACCTTCGTTATCACCAAGTCCGCGAAGCAGATCGGCCCTGCTTCGTGTCTTGTACATCTGCAGCTCTTCGTCGGTGACGTCGGTAGTCTTCAGCTTGTCAATCTCCTTGTGAATTGCAACGCGCATCTGCTCGGGAGTGTGGCTGGGGAGCGGGGCGGCGAAGAAGACGAAGAGTCCGGGATACTTGTCACCGGGAAATCCGCTCAATCCCTCGACTGCTGCGGCGATCTGCTGGTCGCGCACCAGGCTGCGGTAGAGGCGCGAGGTGCGTCCGTTGGAGAAGATGTCGGAGATCGCGTCATAGACGGCGTCATCGGGATCGAGGTAGTCGGGCTTGTGATAGCCCTCGATGTAGAGCGGCTGGGTCGGTTGTTTGAGAACGATGGTTTTCTCCGCCACTTGCGGCGGCTCGATGGTGCTCATCGCCTCGGGCTTCGGGCCGGCTGGGATGCGGCCAAAGTATTTCTCCAGCACAGGCATCGCTTCCGAGGCTTTGAGGTCGCCGGCGACCGCGACTACGATGTTGGAGGGGACGTAATATTTCTTGTGAAAGGCGACCGCTTCGGTGGCGCTAATCTGGCTGAGTTCCGATTCCCAGCCGACATTGGGGCGGCGGTACGGATGCGCAGCGTAGGCCGTCGCCAGGAACTGCTCGACCAGCTTGCCGTCGGGGCTGGAGTCGACGCGGGTGCGGCGCTCTTCCATCACGACATCGCGTTCTTTGTAGAACTCGCGCGGCACGGGGTTGGCGATCCGGTCGCTTTCCATATAGGCCCAAAGCTCAAAGCGATTGACGGGCATGCTCCAGAAGTACTGGGTGCTGTCGAGCGAGGTGGAGGCATTGATTCCGACGGCGCCATTTGCCTCGGCAATCTCGCTGAACTGGTTAGGGACGACGTATTGCTGAGCATTTTGCACGGCCGCATCGAATGCCGCTTTCAGTACTTTCAGCTTGGCCGAATCCTGGCCGGTTCTTTTGCGATATTCGAAATCGTAGGCAGCATAGGCAGCTTCGACCTGGTCGAGGGCGACCTTTTCCGCCGGGTAGTTGGTGGTGCCGATGTCTTTGGTGCCTTTAAAGGCCAGGTGCTCGAACATGTGAGCCAGTCCGGATTGGCCGCCGGGGTCGTTGGCATCACCGGCATCGACGCTCGTAAAGAAAGAAAAGACGGGCGCTTCGGGACGTTCGCAGACGATTAATGTGATGCCGTTGGGAAGCACCTTGACGGTGGTGCGCTTCTCGAAGCTGGCTAAATCCTGGGCGTGGGCCGCAAGGCCGAGGCATAACAATAATAAATTTACGACAAATATGGAGCGTATTCGCATCGACCGGGTCAACCTCTATTCATCTCCAGATATGAAGGAGTGAACTTCTCTCGAAGCTATTCGTGGGCCAGCAGGGTGTCAAACGCAGTGGCGCGGCAAGCGCGGCTCGTGGGTCGTCAATTTCCCCTCCTGCAGAACGACCTGACACTCAGCCCGTTCGCTAATAAAAAGACAGGTTGACGAAGCCGAAGAAGCATGGGTATTTTCAACCTGATCTCCATTACATCTCCGAAGCTACGAAGGCATGTCATGCACGCGACGACAGATCGGAAACATCCACTGCTTTTTCGTCTCGCACTCCGTCTTGCTGTAGGCATTCTTGGCATTTTGCCGGGGATCGCCGTGCCTCGCGGGTTGGCCCAGCAGCCAGCGGCCGCCAATCCGGCCCGGATTACCCGGGCCGTCGATGACTCGGCGCTGATCACTTTGAAAGGGAACGTGCACCCGCTTGCCAGGTCTGCCTATGATGTGGGGCCGGCCAACGCGTCGCTTCCGGCTGAGCGGATGCAGCTGGTGCTGCAACGCAGTTCCGGGCAGGAGATCGCTCTGCGGCAATTCCTCGGCGCGGTTCATGATCCGAACTCGCCGCAGTATCGTAAATGGCTGACGCCCGAGCAGTTGGGCGCCCGATATGGTGTTGCCGACGCCGATATCCAGACGGTCAGCACGTGGCTCGCCTCCCAGGGTTTTAAAGTCAACAAGGTGAACAAGGCTCGCACGGTCATCGAGTTTTCGGGCTCGGTCGGCCAGGTGCAGAGCGCCTTTCATACGCAGATTCATAACTTCACGGTGAATGGCGAGCCGCACCTGGCCAACATAACCGATCCTCAGATTCCGGCTGCGCTGGCGCCGGTAGTCGCGGGGCTTTCCAGTCTTAACAACTTCTTCCCCAAAGCACAGCATACGAAGCCGGTGGTGGGAAAGTATGACAAGACCGCCGGGAAACTAATGCCGCAATTGACTACCGGATCCGCCTCCGCAGGCTACCAGCTATTTCTTGTTCCCGGAGATGCGGCCACCATTTATGACACTCCCAACTCCTTCAATACCGCGTTCAAAGGGGGGACGGCGTATACCGGCGCCGGGGTGACGATTGGCATTGCCGGTGTCTCGAATATCGCGATTTCAGATGTCACGGATTACCGTAGTCTCTTCGGGGAGTCGGCGACCCCGCCGAGTGTGGTGGTCGACGGCAACGACCCCGGCGTCAACGGCGGCGTCGTCGAGGCGCTGCTCGATCTTGAAGTCTCGGGGGGCCTCGCGCCGGACGCCGCGCAGATTCTCTACATAGCGTCGGACACGAACCTGGATTCAGGCCTCTTTCTCGGGATTGTCCGGGCGCTGGACGACAATGCGGTGGACATACTGAATGTAAGCTTCGGCCAGTGTGAGGAGTTCAGCGGTACGACCGGAAATGAGTACATCAACGGGCTGTGGGAGCAGGCGGCGGCACAGGGCATCACGGTCACGGTCTCCGCCGGTGATGGCGGCTCCGCCGGCTGCGACAATTTCGATACCGCGCAGCAGGCGCAGTATGGGCTTCAGGTAAACGGCTACGCCTCGACGCCGTTCAACATCGCAGTTGGCGGGACAGACTTCGACGTGCTGTCGACAGATTTTACGAAGTACGTTTCCCCCAAGAACAGTTCGAACTTTACTTCCGCGCTGGGATACATCCCGGAGGAGCCGTGGAACAACTCGACCACGACGAACGGCCTTCTAGGCGAAAATTCCCCCTTCGAGAACTCCCGCGGCGAAACGAATATCATCGCCGCGAGCGGGGGCGCGAGCAGCTGCGTGTTTCCCGAGTACGCAGCAGATGGTAGTTTGCTGGGTTGCGGCCCAATCGACGGGACAGGCACCGGTTGGCCCAAACCCTCCTGGCAAACGGGAAGCCATCTCAATATTCCCTCTGATGGGGTGCGCGATCTACCCGATCTCTCGCTGTTTTCAGCGAATGGGTTCTACGGCGCCAGCTGGGCGGTATGCTACAGCTTTACGGCGTCCGACGGCACGCCGGTCACTTGCGCTCCAGATGCGAGCGGCGAGTTTCGATTCATCGGGGTCGGGGGGACCTCGGCTTCGGCACCGGCGTTCGCCGGCATCCTCGCCCTCATCAGCCAGAGTCAGGGCGGCAGCTCAGGGCCCAAGCGACTGGGGCAGGCGAACTATGTGCTCTACAACCTTGCGAATCAGCCCAGCCTCTACAGCTCCATCTTCCACGACACCATTTCGGGCAATAATTCTGTGTACTGCGCTTCCGGCTCGCCGGATTGCGGGAGCAATTTGTTTGAGACCGGGTATAACACCGGGACAGAGTACGATCAGGCATCCGGGCTGGGAAGCGTGGACGTCACCCAGCTGATCAACGATTGGACCAAGGCGACTTTCGTCTCCACGACGACGAGTTTCACAATTAACGGCGGGACCGCCCCGGTAAGCGTCACTCATGGCCAATATGTCATGCTGAGCGCCACCGTGTCAGGGGCGGGAGGAAACCCAACCGGACAAGTGAGGTTTGTCAGCGACGCCAATCAAGAGGCGGATACCTATGGAGCCAACGCAATCACCTATGGGACCCTCGATGCCGGCGGCACAACCGGGATCTTAACTTACACCAACCTGCCTGGTGGAACCTATACCATTGCCGCGAACTATAGTGGCGACATCAGCTTTACCCAGAGTTTGTCGAACGCCGTCCAGGTGACGGTCGCCAAAGAGGACAGCGTGTTGAACTTCTTCGGCGTCAATGGGGCGGGTAATCAAATCACGATCTCCGGCAGCTATCCCTACGGCGACTACTTCAGCCTGGACGCACGGCCGGTCGGCGTATCGCAGGTTGGCGCCACCAATCCGGCGCTTGCAACCGGTACAGTCACCTTTACTGATACTGCGGGGTCATTGCCAGGAAGCAGCTCGACGTCAGCGCCCGGGGCGGTAGCGATCAACAGCAATGGGTACGCCGAGCTGCCGGTCTATTACTGGCCGGCGGCTACCCACACGGTGAGCGCCAGCTATGGGGGAGATAACAGCTTCAACCCCAGCACGGCTTCACTGCCGATCACCTTTACTATTACCCCGGCGCCCACGACGAGTACGGTCACTTCGAGTGCATCGACTGTGACGGGCAGTACGTTCAAGGTCACGTCACTGATCACTCCGAATCCGGCGAGCTTTGCGACGCCGCCAACCGGTACGGTCACTCTAACAGCGAACGGCAGCACGATTGGCACAAGTACAGTCTCAGCAACGTTCGATCCAAACACACGAGCGTCGCTGGCGAGTGCCACCATCACCGCCAGCGCCAGCTCGCTAACGTCAGGAGCCAATACGATCACCGCAAGTTATAGCGGCGATGCCAATTACATAGCGTCTTCGGGAACTGTATCCGTGACTTATACCCCGGTTGGTACGATTGCCCTGACATCGACCGCCGCAACCGTAAGCAGTCCGGGACAATCGGGTTCATCGACTATCACCATCACCCCAACTAACTACACAGGGACGGTCAACCTGGCATGTGCCCTGACCAGCGCTCCGAGCGGAGCAAATGCAACCTATAACCCAACCTGCTCGCTGTCAGCGAACTCGGTCATGATCACCTCAGCGGCTGCGGGGACAGCGACCGCGACCTTTGCAACGACCTCGCCGACCACTGGGGCGCTGGCCTATCCGAAGACGAACCGCTGGTACACGGCGGCCGGCGGAGCGGTTTTAGCTTGTGTCCTCTTTTTCGGGATTCCGGCGCGTCGCCGTGGCTGGAGGTCGATGTTGGGCTTGCTGGTTTTCCTTATTGCGATGGCCGGAGCCGGCTGTGGCGGGGGGGGCGGCGGCAACCATAATCCCACTACGCCGGGTACGACTATCGGCGCATACACCTTCACGGTTACCGGGACGGACTCGGTTACGTCGAAGACGACGGGAAATACGGTTGTCACGGTGACGGTGAACTAAACAGCAGGGCGAAGAGCGCCCGCAATGCGCGGCTGCGATGGCTCAGCGATTGACGGCTTTCGGATGGAAGCTGGGCCATGGTCTGGTTGAGATCTGGAAGCAGAAACAGCGGATCGTAGCCGAAGCCGCCGTCGCCGCGAGCTTCGGTTGCAATCTGGCCTTCGACTGAGCCGTTGGCGGAGAGCAGGCTTTCGCCGTCGCGGGCAAGGGCGAGGACAGCGCGATAGCGGGCGGTGCGCTGGGCAGCGTGGATAGAGGGGTCGACATCGGCGAGCTTCTGGAGCAGCAGAAGATTGTTGTCCCGGTCAGGATTGCCGGTGGGCGCAAACCCTGCGTCGGCGGCGAAGCGGGCGGAGCGCACTCCCGGATCGCCGTTGAGCAAGTCGACCTCAAGGCCAGAGTCGTCGGCGAGGACATCGTATCCGGGCGCAAGGCGGCTGTAGTAGATCGCCTTTGCGCGGGCGTTCCCCTCGAAGGTGGTTTCGTTTTCGGGCGGGGGAGGAATGCGATCGAGGCAGGGCAGCGGAGCGATTGCAATGAAAGCCGAGTAAGTTACGGATGCGGCCGCGAAATCGCGCAGCTTGCCGGGATTGCTGGTAGCTATGTAGAGGGTGGTCGTGGGCATAATTCAGGAGTTCAGTGAGTGTCGGCTCTTTCTCTGAGAGGCCTTAATGCGGGTTGACCCCACCCGACTTCACCCCAATAAGACGGATTCTACCGTAGTGGCAGGCGGGTATTTTTGAATGTGATCCGGGAGGAAAGTCGCGGCGGGCGTCGCCGCCGAGAGATGGCCGGGAGTCTTCCTCCCGATGATCGTCAGAATGACACGGTCTCATGATCAGATGTGCCGCGTCGCTAGAGCGCGGCAGGCTGATCGGGTGGGTGGCCAGCCTGATTTGGTGGATTTCATTTTTCCGGAGTGGCAGCCGATTGGGATTCGCGAAGCTCAAGCTTCCAGCCGAGCAACTTGGCTTTGAGCGCTTCGGCCTCGGCCTCCGGAATCATCCCTTTGTGCTGGTAGAGGATGGAGAGGCGGGTGTGAGCAAGCGGGTCTTCGGGGTCGCGGGCGATGAGGTCGCGAGCGACCTCGATGGCCTGATCGAATGCGCCCGCATCCTGCAGCGCGCGGACCAGACCGTGCATGGCGTCCAACAGATCGGGATCGAGGCCCAGGGCTTCACGAAATTTGCTTGCTGCGCCGGCATCCCCGCTGGCGACCAGGTCAAGGGCCTGATGGTAGAGGTCCTCGGCCATCTGGCGTGTTTGGGATTGGGAAGGCATTGCTATCTGAAGTCTATATTTGGAGCGAGGGCGGGGGGCAAAGACTGCGCCGTTTGGCCCGTGGCGGCATCCAAGCAGCGGAGTAGTCGATTCGAAGTACGAGGAGAGATTCGTGTCCCATAGCCCCGAAGATATTGAAAAGCTGAAACATGGGCCCGCAGTCGAGGGCGTTCCTGAACTGATTTTGCAGCGCTGGAGCCCGAGGGCCTTTGCGGCGCGGGAGGTTTCGTCAGCCGATCTGGAGAAGGTATTTATCGCGGCAAGCTGGGCGGCGTCCTCATCGAACGAGCAGCCCTGGCGTTTTCTGGTTGGGCGGCAAGGGGACGAAACTTACAAGAAGATCTTCAATTCGCTGGTTGAGTTCAATCAATCCTGGGCGAAGAGCGCTCCAGTTCTGATCCTGTCGGTGGGCAAAAAGACTTTCACGCAGAAGGGCAACGCCAACGATTACGCGCTGCACGATACCGGGGCGGCAACGGCATACCTCGGTCTGGCGGCGACGGCGCTGGGGATGCATACGCACTCGATGGCCGGCTTTGACAGGGAGCTGGCGCGCGCCTCCTTTGGCATTTCTCCAGACTATGAGATAGGGGCGGTGACTGCGCTGGGCTACTTTGGCGATCCGTCGACTCTGCCGGAGCATTTGTTGAAGATGGAGCTGGCCCCGCGGACGCGGAAGCCGGTGGCGGAGTTCGTCTTTTCAGAATGGGAGAAGCCGGCGAAGTTTTAAGTATCTCGGCATCGCCGCGGCGTTCAGATCGGAAGTGACCCTATGGAAGGTTCTCTGCTCACCGGCGATCCCGTTGACGGTCTCGGTCGAGCCGTTCTTTCGTTGGAAGGGTTGAGCTGCGGCGACGCGTTTGGCGAATGCTTCTTTCTGCCGAGGCCGGAGTTCATCTACAGAACCGGAAACCGGGTCCTGCCCCCGGCCCCGTGGCCGGTCACCGACGACACAATGATGGCGATCTCCGTCGTGGAGTCTCTTCGGATGCATGGACGGATCGTCGAGGAGTGGCTGGCGGGGCATTTTGCCCGGCTCTACGATCCTGGCCGTGGGTATGGCGCCGCCATGCACGGGCTGCTGGCGCGAATCGGCCGTCGCGGCGGCCAGTTCTGGCGCGAAGAGTCGTCGGCGCTATTTCAAGGGAGCGGCTCTTTTGGGAACGGGTCTGCGATGCGGGTTGCTCCAGTAGGAGCCTTCTTCGCCGATGATCTAGAAGCACTTATTGAGCAGGCGGAGCGATCGGCGGTGACGACTCATGCTCATTCCGAGGCGGCCGCTGGCGCGATTGCGGTTGCCCTGGCTGCGGCATTCGCCTGGAACAGCCGTTCTGCCGCGGCACCGGCCCTGGCCGAGTTTCTGCAGGGAATATGGGAGCGGACTCCGGAGAGCGAGGTTCGCGCGGGGATTGAAAAGGCCATCCGACTGGGTGATTCTGCGACCACGCTCGAGGCTGCGGCCGAGTTGGGGAATGGCTGGAGGATTACTGCAATGGACACCGTACCCTTCGTTCTATGGAGCGCCGGGCGGTGGATGGCGGATTTCGAGGAGGCGATGTGGCAGACGGTGAGCGCCGGAGGGGATAAGGACACCACCTGCGCCATGGTGGGCGGAATCGTGGCGCTGAGGGTCGGTCTGGAGGGAATTCCAGCGGAATGGCGCCGGAGACGGGAGCTGCTTGGGCCGTTATTTCAAAATATTGGCCCGAACTGGAACCCATATCGGTAGGGAGCAGGGCCAAGTAATTGAAAATAAACATGAATTGCCGGTGAATCCTTCCTTCGCTTCTTTGCATCAGATACATTGACAACAAGTGACTCAAGTGCGAAGCTAAATCAAGAGATCAAGAGCGACGCCGGGCACTTTGCGGGTGGATTTTTCGAGGAGCGGACAAGGGTTATGGCAAAAGTAATAGGAATCGATTTAGGAACGACAAATTCAGTGGTCGCGGTGATGGAAGGCGGCGAGCCGAAGGTCATCGCGAACGAAGAGGGTGGGCGGACAACCCCTTCCGTCGTCGGCTTCACCAAGAGCGGCGAGCGGCTCGTGGGCCAGGTGGCCAAGCGCCAGGCGATCACCAACCCAGAGAACACTGTTTACTCGATCAAGCGCTTCATGGGCCGCCGGTTTAATGAAGTCAACGACGAGATGAAGATGGTGCCCTATAAGGTCAAGCAGTCGGGCGACCATGTGGCCATTGTGGCCCAAGGCAAGGAGTTCACCCCGCCGGAGATTTCGGCGATGATCCTGCAAAAGCTCAAAAAGGCGGCTGAGGACTATCTGGGCCAGACGGTGACCGAGGCGGTCATTACTGTGCCTGCATATTTCAACGATGCGCAGCGCCAAGCGACCAAGGATGCCGGCAAGATCGCCGGACTTGACGTCAAGCGCATTGTGAACGAGCCGACGGCGGCTGCGCTGGCGTATGGGCTGGACAAGAAGAAGGACGAGACGATCGCGGTCTATGACTTCGGCGGCGGCACGTTCGATGTGTCGATCCTGGAGGTCGGCGAGGGCGTGATCGAAGTCAAGTCGACCAACGGCGATACCCACCTGGGCGGCGACAACCTCGACCAGAAGATCGTCGATTGGCTGATTGACGAGTTCAAGAAGAAGGAAGGCCTGGATCTGCGCGCCAAGGGCAACGAGATGGCGCTGCAGCGGCTGCGCGATGCAGCGGAGCGGGCGAAGATCGAACTGTCGACGGCGCAGGAGACGGAGATCAACCTCCCCTTCATCACCGCTGACGCGACCGGGCCGAAGCACCTGGTCGAAAAGCTGACCCGCGCCAAGCTGGAGCAGCTGGTCGAGGACATCATTCAGCGTTCGATCGAGCCCTGCAAGAAGGCAATGGCCGACGCAGGCGTGGATGCCAGCAAGATCGATGAAGTGGTGCTGGTGGGCGGACAGACGAGAATGCCGCGCATTCAGAAGCTGGTGCAGGACCTCTTCGGGAAAGAGCCTCACAAGGGCGTGAACCCGGACGAAGTAGTGGCAATCGGCGCTGCAGTCCAGGCGGGCGTACTTGCGGGCGAAGTGAAGGACCTGCTGCTGCTGGACGTGACTCCGCTGACCCTGGCAATCGAAACACTGGGTGGTGTGGCGACGCCGATGATCCAGCGCAACACCACGATCCCGACGAAGAAGACGGAGACGTTTTCGACGGCGGCCGACAGCCAGACCGAGGTTGAGGTCCACGTGCTGCAGGGTGAACGTCCGATGGCGGCCCAAAACCGTACGCTGGGCAAGTTCAAGCTGGGTGGGATTCCACCGGCGGCCCGGGGCGTGCCGCAGATCGAAGTGACGTTCGACATTGACGCGAACGGCATCCTAAATGTGACGGCGAAGGATAACGCGACGGGCAAGGACCAGAAGATAACTATTACTTCGTCTTCGGGTCTAAGTAAGGACGAAATCGACCGCATGGCCAAAGAGGCAGATGCTCACGCCTCCGAGGACAAGGAAAAGCGGGAAGAGATCGAGGCCCGGAATGGACTCGACAATTTGGTCTACAACATCGAGAAGATGTTGAAGGAAAGCGGCGATAAGGTATCGGGCAGCGACAAGAGCGACGTGGAATCGGCGCTGGCGGAGGCCAAGAAGACGCTTTCGGGCAATCCTGGCCCGGCAGAGTTGAATGCCGCGCGGGAGAAGCTCACCGGAACCTCGCACAAGCTGGCCGAGGCCATGTACAAGGCCAACGCCGCGGGTGCAACTGCTTCGGCTGAAGGTGGAGCGGAGGGAACGACTGAGACCGCCGAGAAGAAGGACGAAGGCGTGATCGATGCCGAATACGTGGACGTCGAGGACAAAAAGTAAATCTAAATCAACGATTCACGAGCACGGACGCAGTAACTTGGGGGGCGCGCTGGAGAACTAATGTGCGCCCTGCGTCGTTTTACTAGGTAGGGAGAATCGCGATGACTGACACAATGTGGAAGTGCGAGCAGCTGAGGGCGGGCAGAGTCTATAACCGGGTGCTGTTCAACACTCGGGACGAGGCGGAGCAGTTCGCTGCTCAAATGGGGAAGGTTGAGCCCGATCTTTTTTGGAACATCGAGGCGGTCCCGGCCAAGGCTGTCTGGAACTGATTGTGCCGGCGTCACCGCCTTCCTTCGGGTGGGGCGGCCTGCGCTCGGCGGAGCCTTGAGCGCCACGCGGACGAAGCGAAGATTGGCCGCAGCATTCAGACCGGAATCATCCGATCTGATCGATTCGACTGATTGCCTTTGTTTTTCGCCTTTAATTTTCCGATAGATACTAAAGGTACGATGCCGACAACACCACAACAAAAGGATTACTACGCAACACTCGGAGTCAAACGGACGGCTACGTCCGACGAGATCCGGAAGGCTTTTCGCAAGCTGGCGCGGAAGTATCATCCAGACGTAAATCCGAACAACAAGAAGGCCGAGGAGAAATTCAAGGAGATCTCCGAGGCGAATGAGGTTTTGAGCGACGAGAAGAAGCGGAAGGTCTTCGACCAATTCGGCTTCTACTCGGACAATATCGACCCGGCTGCGGCCGAGGCTGCGGCGCGGGGCGGGTATTCGCCGGGATCGACCGGCCGCTCGCGCGGAGGCGCTCAGGAAGTTCCATTCGACTTTGGCGGCTTTGATTTCTCCGACTATCAGACCCAGCCGTCGGGCGGGGCGGGTCAACCGGGATCGTCTGGATGGGGCGGTTTCCGGGACATTTTTTCGGGGATTTTTTCGGGGCAGAGGCAGCCGCAGGGGCCTGAGGCTGGAACCGATCTCGAGTACAAGGTCTCGGTCGATTTCTGGACGGCGGTGCGTGGCGGCACGACCCGCTTGCAGATCCAGCGGCAGGAGACGTGCCCGACCTGCAAAGGAAAAGCCTCGACTGGTTCAGCGCAGGTTTGCCCAGAGTGCAGCGGCACCGGCCAGGTCACCCAGATGGGCGGCCAGATGAAGTTCAACCTGCAGTGCCCGCGCTGTGGGGGGACGGGCAAATTGCAGAGCGCCTGTGCGACCTGCCACGGCCAGGGCACCGTGACCCGGGTCGAGAGCATCGACTTCCGCATCAAGGCAGGCACGCGCGACGGCCAGCGCATCCGGCTCGCGGGCAAGGGGAACTCGGGGACCAATGGAGGCGCGGCGGGAGATCTGTACCTCATCATCCAGGCCGGGACGCATCCAGTCTTCAACCGTTCCGCGGACAATATTCTGGTGACGGTGCCGGTGACGGTGGCTGAGGCAGCTCTGGGCTCCAAGATCGAGGTGCCGACCATCGATGGCCGCACCCAGCTGAAAATTCCTCCAGGCACGCAGAGCGGGCAGAAGCTGAGGATGCGAGAGCGGGGAGTTCCGTCGGCCGCAACGGAAGGTTTGCGTGGCGATCAGATCGTCACGGTTGAGATCGTAGTGCCGCAGCTCAAGGACGAGCGTTCGAAGGAGATTCTGCGCGAGTTCGCGAAGTTGAATCCCGAGGACCCGCGCGAGACGATGTGGGAGAAGGTTTAAGCAATGGGCTTGTCCTTCGGGTGGGACAGCGCGAAGGCCGAATGCAACTAACGCAAACATGGGGTAAGCTTTACGCAAGCGAGTACTTTCTTCGGGGATGGCGTGCTGGTGACGGTTCCCGATCAGCGCCCTTCAATCGAAGATCAACCGTATCTCGGCGAAAACGAAAGCTGCAAGCTGTTAGCAATTGCGCGGACAATCGATGGAGACACGATTCGAATCATCAGCGCGAGACCTGCGACCGGTTCCGAAAGGCGGGGTGATGAAGAAGGTGGATGAGATCGACGAGGACGATATTTCGGCAGAGATCGATTTCTCGCGTGGTGAGCGGGGCGGGTTCACTAAGCGGTTCGCCGAAGGAACCAATCTTGTTCCGCTGGCTCCCGATGCTGAATCGGTAAACAATGCCTTGAGGCTGATGGCGCAAGTCGCACCGCGAACGGCACGCCTTGAGAAGGTCCGCTAAACAGCAACGAAATTTGTTCGCAGACTCCCATGCCAACCAAGCGAAAGTCCAAAGGCGCGTACATGATCTCGGCGGTGGCCGAGATGTACGAGATACATCCTCAAACCCTGCGCCTCTACGAGCGCGAGGGGCTGCTGAAGCCGTCGAGGACCGAAGGCAATACCCGCCTCTATACCGATGAAGACCTGGAGCGGCTGGAGTTTATTCTCAATCTGGCACGCGAGCTCGGGGTGAACATCGCCGGCATCGCGATCATCCTGCAGATGCGGGAGCGGATGGAGGAGATGAACCGGCAGATGCAGAGCTTTGTCGATTATGTGCGGACGGAGATGCTGGAGCGCATGCAGCAGGGCTTTGGCGAGGAAGCGGCCATCGTGCCAATGCATCGGACGGTGGTGGTAACGTCTCCTCGCGGAGCGCCGCGGGCCGCGCTGAAGGGGTTACCACCTGCCAGGCCTCGAGGTACGGCGGCGCCAGGAATAAACGCAGTACCAGGGGAGCGTCGCCCCTAAATGGCTTGTCCTTGATACCATCAATCGAGGCTGGAGATCGGCGCACCCCGTCTCGATGACGCCGAAGACTCCGAGCACGCAAACCCGGTAAGATTGCTGTCAGAAGCTGCTTCTTTTGCTCGCAACCGCATTGTTGACCATCGACACCATCCCGAAGTTCCTGTTTGCCGCGGGCCTGCTGGGCCTGCTGTGTTCCTCTGTTTATTTCGCGCTAGTGCTGGCGGCAGCCGGCCGCTTCGCCCGGCGGCGGCGGGCTTTCGCACGGAGGCGCCAGGACTTCTTTCCAAGGCTCAGCCTGCTCAAGCCCTTGCATGGGGACGAACCGGAGTTGGAAGCCCGCCTGGAGGGGTTTTTTCAACAGGATTACCCCTATTACGAGATCCTCTTTTGCGCACGGGACATCACAGACGCCGGCCTTAAGGTGGCGCGACGTGTCGCCGAACGGTACCCTCAGATACCGGTCCAGTTCCTGACCACGGGCGAGCCTGCCTACACGAATGCGAAGGTTTCTTCGCTCGAGCTGATGGGGTTGGCCGCGACCTCGGGCATCTTCGTCATTAGCGATAGCGATGTGCGCGTAGGGCCGAGCTACTTGCGCGAGGTCGCTGCTCCCTTTGCCGATCGCGGCGTGGGGATGGTGACCTGCCTGTATCGCGGTGTCGCCAACGGAAACGGACTCTGGTCCCGGCTCGAGGCGATCGCCATGAGCATCGAGATGACGGCAGGTGTGCTGGTCGCGGAGCGGATCGAGGGAATGCAGTTCGCCCTGGGCCCAACCATGGCGGTGCGGCGCTCGTGCGTTGAGGAGATCGGCGGCTTCAGTACACTGGGGCGCTACTGCGCAGACGATTTCGTGCTCGGCAACCGGATTGCACCTCGCGGCCATGAGGTAGTTCTCTCCCACCATGTGATCGATCATGTCGTTCTAAACGAAGATCTCGACGAGTCAGTGAAACACCAGGTCCGCTGGATGAAGAGCACCCGCTTTTCGCGGCCCAAGGGACATCTGGGGACGGCGCTTACCTACAGCATGCCCTTTGCCGTTCTGGTCTGTGCATCCTCGATGGCTCTGGGCATGCCGGAAATCGGCATCGCGGCGCTGGCGTGGAGTGTGCTTACGCGCATGGTTCTGGCCGCGGTGGTAGGCGGCGCGGTGGTGGACGAGGGCAGCCTTATGAGGACCGTGCTGCTTTATCCGCTACGCGATCTGATCGGGTTTGGCTTCTGGGCGGCCAGCTACGCCAGCAACAAGATCCTGTGGCGCGGCGAGGTCTTTGAGCTGCTGGGCGATGGAGTCATGCGGCGCTACGTCCCCGAAACGACGGCAAATCCAATCGGCGAAGAGACCCTGATTCCGCCGCGACCGTAGAATCCTCCTGTTAATTTGCGATGCGGTACGAGCTTGCGTAGTTCGCCATGAGGTCGCACCGCCGCAATTTGCCTGCTTCGGTGTCAAGGGAAAAAGTGCCGCGCCGTTCATTGCGGCAGCGGGTTGCCGGACTGCTCGGCGACCATGTATGCGGCGTACCAGTCAGGCCAGTTCGGATCCGCCTCGCCAGTGCGCTTCTCGTGCTCGCCGTGAGCGACAGCCGCGCGGCGAAACGCGGCGGCCAGATCGTTGGCCGAGGCGAACGAAGTCGCGGCAGAGTCGACGCGCCCGGGCAACCGGGTCGTGATCTCTTGAAAGAACCAGGCGTTGCCATCCGGATCGTGGAACGAGGCGAAGGAGCGATAGCTGCCATGCTCAGGATCGGGACCGCTGACCCGGACGCGGCCAAACAGATAGGGCTCGTCGGGGCCGGCGTAGACGCCGCTGTTGTGAAAGACTTCGCTGACCTCGACGCCGCGATCAAGCAGCGCCTTGCGGGCGGCCGCGATGTCGGAGACGATCAGGTACAGTCCCTGGGCGGAGCCGGGCGCTGCGCCGGTGACATTCCTGCCGAAGATGACCGAGCATCCCGAGCCCGGCGGGGTGAACTGGATCACGCGGAAGTCGCTGCCGTTGTCGTAGTCGGCGTCGAGCCGCCAACCCAGCCTCGAGTAGAACTCTTTTGCGCGGTCGATATCCGAGACGGGGATGACGACGATCTCGAATTTCATGTCCGCTCTGGCGACGCTCACGTCCCGGGTCGCATTGTTGCTGCTCACTTCCTCTGTCACACTTGTCATGATTCTTTTCTCCTGTCCGTTCACATAAGTTGAGGTAACAGTTACTTCCAAGGCGACCTGGTGAGCACTTCATCAGAAGCCATCCACGTCGATCACCGCCTGGGCAAAGGCCTGGGGGGCTTCCTGGGGAAGATTATGTCCCACTCCGCCTTCAATCGTCCGGTGTAAATACTTGGCCGAGAATTTATCGCGATACGATGCCGGCTCAGGATGCGGTGCGCCGTTGGCGTCGCCTTCGAGGGTGATCGCAGGAAGGGAAATGGCTGGGTTTACGGCCAGCCGCCTCTCCAGATCGTCGTATTTCCGCTCGCCGTCCACGAGGCCAAGCCGCCAGCGGTAGTTATGGATGACGATGGCGACATGGTCGGGATTGTCGAAGGAGGCAGCGGTGCGATCGAACGTCGCATCGTCGAAGTTCCACTTCGGCGATGCGAGCTGCCAGATCAGCTTGTTGAAGGCTTTTGTATTTTCGCTATAGCCGAGCTTGCCGCGCTCCGTGGCGAAATAAAACTGATACCACCATGCAAGCTCAGCCCTTGGGGGCAAGGGCTTCTTATTAGCTGCCTGGCTGCCGACCAGATAACCGCTCACTGAGACGAGCGCCTTGCAGCGTTCTGGCCAAAGGATCGCGATGTCGTCGGCGGTCCGCCCACCCCAATCGAAGCCGGCGAGGATCGCCTTCTCGATTTTGAGAGCATCCATCAACGCGATGACGTCGAGAGCAACGGCCGATGGCTGGCCATTTCGGAAGGTTTCGCTCGAAAGAAAGCGTGTTGGGCCGAAGCCGCGCACATACGGGACGATGACGCGATAGCCCTTCGAGGCCAGTATCGGTGCGACGTCAACGAAGCTGTAAATGTCGTAAGGCCAGCCGTGCAGAAGAATGACGGCGGGGCCATTGCCCGGGCCGGCCTCGGCGTAGCCGACATTGAGTAAGCCGGCGTCGATCTGCTTGATTGAGGCGAAGGAGGAGTTTGTACCCGGCTTGATTGTGGGCTGATCCGACGGCAATGTTTCGGTAGATGGCGACTTATTCTCGGCGAAGAGCTGCGGTGACGCGAGTAATGAGGCTCCGGCAGAGATGCCGGCCATGGCGAACTGGCGACGTGAGATCCCGATCAATTCTGGATGTTGCATCGTTTGACTCCCTTGTGATGCCCGGCGTCTGGGAACGCCATTTGAAGGAAACGATATGGAATGTCAGGAAACTGCGCCAGCCCTTCAGGAGGGGATATTTAATACCTCTTTGGGCGGTCTACAGGAGCAGCCTATTCGAGAGAGTTAATAACTACTCCCGTGGGCTAGAAGCTTTAAAAGTAGTGTGGGTTAGGAAGGTCATTCGCGCACAGCTCACGGCGATGCGGCGTCTTCAAGGATGGTTCGCGTTCGTTCGCGGCGCGCTGCGTGTGGCGACCTCGACGGCGCGGAACCTGGCGATGCGTTCGATTAACTCCACCGGAACAGGATCGGAGAGCGAAAACCGGAGCGTGGCTTTCTCGACCCTGTATGGCGCCAGTTCGTCCTTGAATCCCTCGACGAGAACGGCGCTGGCTGGATAGAGCGAATAATGCCGCTTCCAGCCGGCGAAATGGATTACCGATTCGCCATGCAGCCTGTACGTCGGAATGTTGTACGAGATCACTTCCTCGGCGTCGGGAAGCGCACTTAAGATGGCGCCGCGTACAAGATCGAGGCTGACTTGAGCAACATCTGGTTGCGAGGCAATATACGCTTCTACAGACTTGAAGGTCGGTTTGGCCATGATGTTAGTCTTCCGGCTCTCCCCGTCAATGCGCGCGGCGAATCGGAAGGGGGAACAATCTCCGTAACTCCGACTGGCCGACCAACCGGGAGTTGGTAAAAGACGAGTCACCTTACTTCAGAGCAACAATTGAATCTTGTCAAACTGCTGAGCCCAACCAATCTTCGACAGGGGGTACACGATGAGGGGAATGCCTACCTCTGTAACAGTGACTCTGGCCTTCCCCTCAGATTCACTAAACTGAACGATAACGGTGATCTGGTTAGGCCACTTCCCAGGAACCGATACTTGCGAGCTGGGAAGTGTTTCTCCGCTCTCGTTAGAGAAAGACATCGTTGACACGATTCTCTTGTTTGGGACGACTTCCTTGTAGGTTCCGGTGCTCCAAGACGTCCTCCCTTGCTTAGATTTCATTGCCCAAAGATAGCTCCCACCCTCTCGCACGTCGTTGCGGACGACGAGTGCGGTGTAACCCCTGGGCCCCCACCACTTCTGAATAGAGTCCGCATCGGTCCAAACCCTCCATACGTCCACTTCGGAGGCGTTGAAGGTATGTTCCGCGGAGACGGTCGTGTGGAAGTTCCATGCACAGAGGACCAACAGGGCCAACATTAATGCGATACTGCTCGATATTTTGTAGATCATGCTGAACCTCCGTATGTTCGGCCTTGATGTTCCTCCCTGGCCGGTCAGGCTAGAGCATTTCTTCCAGCCGAACATAACTGGCTTCCATACCGCGCTCCATTCCCGACGAGAGCATCTGCGTGCGGGTTGCGCTGTCAGGGAGGGTCATGCGCATGGTCATTAACGTCCCGTCTCCGTCAGCCTCGAAGCGGGTTTCTATGTGGTTGTCGGGTGTAGCCTCTGGGAGGTGCATCCGCTCGATGTGAACGATTTTGCTGTGTGGCAGGAGCTCGAGAAGTTCCCCGGTGATATAGAAGCCGGCGCCTTTGCCGTTAGACCATTCATAGCGGAATTTGCCGCCGGGCCGGGCCTCGTTGATGCAGACGGGCATTGTCCACCCATCGGGGCCGAGAAGCCACCGCTGGATGAGCGCTGGTTCGGTGTGGGCGCGGTAGAGCGCTTCAGGGGTTGCAGCAAAGTTCCGGGTGACGACGACGTGGGTGTCGCCTTCGGTGGTGAGGGTCAACTTATTCGTTGCATTGATTGTGTTCATCGCGTTTTCTCCATTTCCTGATTTCGCCTTCTTCATTTCATTTCTCTGGTTTCATCCCGGCCAACACCTGATCGAGCCGGTCGTAGTTTTTCTCAAACGCCTTCCGCATCATCGCCAACCACTCGTCGATCGCCGTAAAGCCCGACTCGGAGAGGCGGCAAGGCCGGCGGGCGCCATCGATTCGCCGGACGATCAATCCGGCGCGCTCCAGAACCTTGATGTGCTGGGAGACTGCCGGCTGGGACATTTTGAATGGCTTGCCCAACTCGAGGACCGTCGCTTCGCCGGTGACGAGGCGCGCGAGGATGGCGCGACGCGTCGGGTCGGAAAGAGCGGTGAAGGCGGCATCGAGGGGAGGTGAGTTCATTCCTTGCATAAATAAAATCTTATATAAGAGAAAACCTATGTCAAGGGAAATTTCGATTCTTTCTGAAGGAGGCAAGCGTGTTCTCAGGCTTGCCGGGCTATGCGACCTTCGACGATGGATGCCCGCTGTGGACAATGGGCGTCACTTTGGCACGGCGCGGAAGTTTACGCCATGACTGCCTTGAGTCATCGCGCATCGAACAAAGCTGAAAGGCCCAGGATCGAAATGAATCCGGGGTAGGCTGGCTCTTATGCGCGACAGTCTCAATGATGCGGTCCCTGCGGTGAGTGCGGTCATTCCCACTCGCAACCGGCCGCATTTAGTCTGCAACGCGGTAAGAAGCGCTTTGAGCCAGAAGTTCGAAAGCCTGGAAGTTGTCGTCGTCA
Organism: uncultured Acidobacteriaceae bacterium; assembly: GCA_963790505.1. GTDB lineage: Bacteria > Acidobacteriota > Terriglobia > Terriglobales > Acidobacteriaceae > Acidisarcina. Next base: position 1,022,692 of record CAWBOT010000005.1, read on the forward strand.
TCGATGGTCCTGACCCGGCAACAGAGCGTGCCCTCGCCAAAATTGCCGATCCTCGCCTTACGGTCATCGTGAATCCAACCAATGCGGGCCAAGCCGTGGCCAAGAATCTCGGCGTCCTTCACGCCAGGGGCCAATGGATTGCTCTGCTTGACGATGACGATGAATGGCTTCCGCGCAAGCTTGAGGCCCAGATGCCGGTCGCGGCGCGATTGAAGAGTGAATATGCCTTCGTGACTTCGAGGTTTATTGAGAGAACAAGTGGCGCGGAGAGGGTGCTACCGGACAGGCTGCCAAAGGACACGCGTGTTTTCAGCGAGTATCTTTTCTGCGAACACGGCAATATTCACACTTCGACGCTCCTGATATCACGAGATCTCTTGCTCAAGGTGCCGTTTGTTCGCGGACTGCAGGTCGAGGACACGGACTGGCTGCTTCGGGTGACAGCAGATGAAAGGACCGAGTTAGGATCCGTCGACGAACCTCTCTCGATCTATAACAACCACGGAACGGGAGAACGAGTGACGAGCGGTGGCAACTGGGAGGACCTGTATACCTGGAGTGTCTGCAATCGAGAGCTGTTTACTCCCAGGGCGTTCTCGATGTTCCTGTTGACCTACTGCACCTCAAGGGCGCGTCGCGATCATGAACCGGTGAGGGTCTTTCTCCGCCTGCTATTGACCAGCATCCGGCTGGGGGAATTCAATCTTCGTGCGATTGTCTATTTCGCCGGCTATTGCTTGTTTCCGCCGGAGGTTCGACGCCGGTGGCGGGTTCGCCTGGTCCGTCTCTTTCGCAGAAGGGCTCGGGCGACACAGGTGCCGCCCATGGCGACGGGATTCGTGGGCGAGCCGTTGGACCTCGACCCCAAGCCTGTGGAGCGGTGATTCATCAAAGTCGCTGAATTTCACATCCGGACCAGACAGCCAGGTCTATCGTTGGAGTGTTGTCGAGTCGGGCGAGGGAGGGTGGTCTATGGCGAAGTACCTGGTTTTGTATCGGGCGGAAGGCGCGTTGAGCGGGGCGTCGGCGGCGGAGATGTTTGCGAAGTCGACGCCGGAGCAGATGGCGGCGGGGATGGCGGCGTGGCAGGCGTGGCACGAAAAGGCGGGCGCGGCGGTGGTCGACCTGGGCGCGCCTCTGGATAAGTCGACTTCGCTGAGCGGCGGGTCGAGTTCGCCTGAAAAGTCGTCGATCACCGGCTATAGCATTCTGGAGGCGGGGTCGCTCGAAGAAGCGGTGAAGTTGATGGAGCACCATCCGCACTTTCATATGCCGGGGTCTTCGGTACAGATACTTGAGAGCGTGCCGATGCCGGGGATGTGAAGCGGGGCGGGTGGGCAACCCAGCTGAGGCTTTCGCTTTTTCTTCGCACATGCCCCCCTCCCCCTAGGATTTTCCGGTTAAATTCCTGTTTTCAGTAGGTTGTGGCAGGGGTATCGGGCTAAGTTCTTTGTTAGATCCATGGCGTTTCTTAAAATCCTTGTTTTCGACGGCACTTTGCTGGCCCTGTTGGGCAAGTGGCATCGAGCTGAAACAAAAAAAGCGGCCAATTGGCCGCATGTTTATATAACTTCTCTCTATAAGTCCAGTATATCAAGCGGCACACATTCATTATGCCAACTCTTTCCGGCTGGTAAGTGATCGGAATCAATGAGGTTAATGTGCAGTGTTGGCGAGGACGATACTTGACAGCATTTTGGAAGTCCCTTCGTTTTCGGCCCTTTTCGCAGCTGAAGAAATGGGGCCTGGGCGGCGTTTTGGGGCCAAAAGAGGCTTGTCGAGGGGATATTGGGCAAGAATCGGGGCTAATCGGGATTAGGTTTCGGAGAGTTTCATCATGACGAGGCCGCTCACGATGAGGACGGCGGCTCCGATTCGCATGAGGCTGGCCTGTTCGCCGAGGATGAGGATGCCGACCAGGAAGGCGCCGATGGCACCGATTCCGGTCCAGATTGTGTAGGAGGTGCCGAGCGGGAGGGTCTTCATCGCGATCGAGAGCAGCGCGACGCTCGCCAACATTGCCACGATCGTGGCAATGGATGGAGCAACTCGTGTGAAGCCCTGAGATTTTTTCATGAAATACGCCCAGACGACCTCGAGCAGGCCCGCGACGATCAGCAGAATCCAAGCCATGTGAACCTCCTCGTTTCAGCGTAGTGCCTCGAGACGAAAACCCAGGTTCAAAATCGAGAACTGGGCGCGGCATTGGGCTTCCGGCTGGGGCAGAAGTCGGAGATTCTTCGCTCGGCTCAGGATTAAGACGGGAGATTTGATCTCCCCCACTCAAGCCAACAAACGGCTACACGGCTCGAGCCTCCCAGCATTGTGCTTAGCCTGTAAAGTCGAGATAGAGGATGAGAAGTCCGAAGAGTGCGATGAGCGCGGCGGAGATAGAGGCCCATCGGGTGCTCGGTCCGGAGGCCAGGCTCACTTCGCGGGCGGCGCGGTAGTAAAGGGCGGCTCCGGCCATGACGAGGCAGAGCTCGAGGGTCGCCGCGATGGCGGGGCGTTGCCAGAGACCGAAGCCCAAGAGCGGGAGATTGCCGGCGTTTGCAGGAAGGATGGGCATGTCGGCGCGGTGCACGAGGAGATCGAGGAGCCAGTGCGATGCGGAGACGAGCCCGATGACAACGGCGACGCGCTTGCCCCAGCGTGGAAGGAAGAAAGCTCCGAGCAGCGCGGAGATGATGATCATGCCGATGATCGAGTGGGTGTAGTCGGCGTGGATGATTGCGCCTCCGTAATGGGGAGGCTGGGTGAGGGGCTGGAACGATTCGATGTGCAGAAGGAGGAGCGGGACGAAGACGATGTCGAGCCAGACGGTGGCGAGCATGAGCGCCCAGAGGGGCGCGGTGCGTTCGCGAGATTTCACGATGGCTGCGAAGCCGAAGTGGCCGGCGATCATTGTCTGCTACCTGTTTTTGCCGGTCGTGGCCAGGGGATGCGGCGGTCGACGAGGCCTACGACGACGACGAAGAGGAAGACTCCGAAAATGAATTGCATTGGATCCTCGATGGAGAGTCCATGATACTGTCCCTCCGCGAATCGGCGCGCTGCCGGAGAGCTGTGCTCTCTGCCGAGGTGCCTCACTCAGCTAATCGAAAGCCAGTCCGAGGTTCTTGGTCTTTGAGGGGAAACCCATGTCCCAAAGACAGGGACATGGGGCACCCGTAGCGGTTAGAAAGTTCTGATCAGGGCCAGCCAGCCTGCGGGCCCCGGCCCTTCCGCAAAAAAACGCGGAAGAATGGGGCACCCCCGATTGTGGCATCCGCCGGAAGCTGCTCAACTCGCGACTGGCGCCGTTTCAATCCAGGGGTCGGTCCGTGTACAGCGTCTTTCCTGCCAGTTCCTGGATGGGGATGGCGCGGTTGCCGAGGAGGGATTCGACGTGGGCGCGGCTGTCTTCGGGGACGAAGAGGAAGTTACGCGGGCCATGGTTTTTTTCTCCGACAAGTTGAGACCGTTCGTTGGGAACTCCGGCTCTTTCTCTCTCCGGCAAAGAGTGTTGGCTGGAGAAGTCTGCATTCTCTGCGGCGGAGGAAGATGGCTCGGCCTCGGCTCCTGGTCCCCACATAGTTACTAAGTCTTCATCGGTGAGGAATATCCTGGGCGCGTCGGGGTAGTAAGAGCCCCAGAGGAGGGTGCTGCGGCGGCCGTCGACGAGCAGCGCCTGCTGGTTGGTGTAGAAGATGACCGAGGAGCCGTCGGATTGGTCTCCATAGAGGAGCAGGCGGTCGCCGACGTGGCCGATTTCGTTGAAGGTGTCGGCGATGGCGCGGGAGGAGAGCAGGGGTTCGAAGCGAACGAGGGCGATGTGGGCGGCGATGAGGAAGACGGCGGCGGTGAATCCGACGGAGGTGGTGGCTTCGAGATGATGGCCTTTGTGGCGAAGCCTCCAGGCAAGGAGCGGGCCGACGAGCAGGGCGGCGATGGCGAGGGCGGCGGGCAGGCGGAGCGCGGCGAAGGATGGCCCGGTGAGATCGAAGAAGTGGGCCATGGAGAGCGAGTATCCGGCGACCTCGCGATGGGCGATGACGGAGCCGATGTCGTCGACCGAGGGTAGCTTGCGGGAGGACCAGAGGCCGTAGCCGAGCGCGGCGGCGATGGCGAATCCGATGACGGCGAAGGCGGCGTGACATCGAGTGAGCCATTCGCGCGGAGTGCCGGGGTATTCCTCGGAGCGGGCGAGGGCGCCGGCGCCGAGCACGAGCAGCGGGAAGTAGGCAGGGAAGGTGTAGTACTCCTGATTGGTGGAGAGTGAAAAGAAGACCAGGATGAAGGCGGCGTAGAGCGCGAGCAGCCAGTTGGTGCGGACGCGGAACTTGGTGCGGGCCATGTGGCTGGCGGGGTCGACGAGGTGGGCCTTCTCAATATAGAAGTCGACAGTGCGGCCGGTGCTGGCGCGGAGATCGTTGAGCCAGCGGTGGCGGGTGCGCCAGGCGCGGCGAAGTACGACGGGCAGGAAGATGCTCCAGGGCGCGAGCCAGACGAGATGCAGCGACCAGTATAGATAGCCGGGCAGCTTGTTGTAGTCGTGCGGATAGCGGGTGCCGAGGAAGCGCAGCAGATGTTCGTTGATGAAATAGAAGTAGAAGAAGCCGTGGACGTTTCCGGGGGTAGGAATATTGCCGACGGGGTGGCCCTGATCGGGGTTGTGCAGGCCGGCGAGGATGTGCCACGGCGCGGCGATGGCGAGGAAGAGGAGCAGACCGGTGAGCGGGCGAAGTTCACGCCAGCGACGCCATAATCCGGTAAGGATGAGATAGGGGATGACGGCGGCGGCGAAGAAGACCGGAGTGAGCAGGCCTTTGGTGAGCACGCCGAGCGCGAGGGCAAGCCACATGCCGTAAATGTGAAATGGCTCGCGATCTTCGAGGCCGATGATGAGGCAATAGAGGGACAGCGCGGTGAAGAAGGTGAGCAGCACCTCGGGAATGAGGACGCGGGTGAAGAGGAAGGCGCCGACGCAGGTGAGCGTGCCGAGCGCGGCGTAGAAGGCGGCGCGGTCGCCATAGGCCCGCTTAGCCCAGACCCAGGCGAGGATGGCGCAGGCGAGGACGCCGAGCGCGAGCGGCAGGTGGGCGGAGAAGACATTGAAGCCGAATAGGTGGTCGTCGATGGCGACGATCCAGTAGGGCAGGGGGGCTTTCTCGAGATAGCGGATGCCGTTGATGCGGAAGGTAGCCCATTCATTGTTGAGGGCGATGCGTTTGGCGACCTGGGCGTGGGCGGCGTCGGCGTCGTCCAGGAGCGAGGGGGTGAAGAGCGCGGCCCCGTAGACGGCGAGGAAGACGGCGGCGAGCAAGATCCAGGATTTTTTCCAGGAGAGCTGCGGGGCCGGATCTTCGAGGAGATGGACTTCGGTCGGCCGGGTAACAAGCAAGCGGCCGTTTGTGTAGTTTCTGAAAGTGCCGGTGGTCATTAGAAGAATACGCTGCGTTTGCAGGATACCAGTCTGGGAGCGGTTCGGCGTCAGGCGGGGTTGGCGGTTGTGCGATTTGGGGCGAGGGGACGGGTTTCTTGTCCGGTGGCGAACATGGCGAGGGCGAAAGTGAACAGGCAGCGGCAGCGGGCCGGAGGGTTTCGCTGAATGAAATGAATGGGTTGGAGGGCGAAGGGGTTGGCCGGGGAAATGCTTCATTCACGAACGGGTGAAGTTTAGCTCGATTCATCCATGGGAGCAAGCAATGCAGACGCTGCTGCAGGACATTCGATATTCGGTGCGCCAGTTGCGCAAGAGTCCGGGGTTCACGCTGACGGCGGTGGTCTCGCTGATGTTGGGGATCGGGGCGACGACGGCGGTATTCTCGATCGTCTGGGCGGTGCTGATGAATCCTTATCCGTATCGGGCGCCGGAGCGGATGGTGCATATGCACCTGACGGACAAGGCGGGGAATTTCCGCGGCTTTGGTTTGACGGGGGCGCAGTGGCAGGCGATTCGCAAGTCGCCGGTGGTCGAGGACGCGTTTGCGACGGAAAGCTGGAGCCTCACGGTGACGGGGCACGACTTGCCTGAGGATGTGGAGGCAGACTACATCACGTCGAACGGCTTCAACTACTTTGGCGTGCCGATGGCGTTGGGCCGGGGGTTGTTGCCATCGGATTCAGTGGACGGGCAGGATCCGCAGCCGGTGGCGGTGTTGAGTTACAAGTTCTGGCAGCGGCATTACAGTTCGGACCCGGCAGCGGTGGGCAAGACGCTGCAGCTGGTGCGGAAGAACTATACCGTCGTCGGCGTGGCCGCGCCGCGGTTTACCTGGGACGACATGGACGTCTACCTGCCGATGAAGGTGACCCAGGATCCGGTGAAGACGTATTACGTCGGGCTTCGGTTAAAACCGGGTGTAACGCATGAGCAGGCGAACGCGGTGTTGGGGCCATTGATCGGGCAATTCGCGAAAGAGACGCCGAAGCATTTTCCTGACAGCGAATATCAGTTTGCCGTTGTTGGGTTGAACGAGGATTTCGTGAAGCAACTGGGTGGGACGCTGGCTTTGCTGTTCTGCGCGGTGGCGCTGCTGCTGGCGATCGGCTGCGGCAATGTCTCGATTCTGCTGCTGGCGCGCGGTGCGGCGCGGACACAGGAATTTGCGATTCGTGCAGCGATTGGCGCGAACCGGAAGAGGATCATCCGGCAATTGCTGACTGAGTCGTTGTTGTTGTCGCTGACGGGTGCAGGACTGGGTATGTTACTGGCGTATAAGTTGCTGGCGATCATCGTTTGGCTGCTGCCGCCGTATTCGTTTCCGCATGAGGCGGTGATTCAACTGAATCTTCCGGCGCTGGCGTTCAGCGTGAGCGTCGCGATGCTGACCGGGCTTTTCTTTGGATTAGCGCCAGCGCTGCGGCTGTCGCGGCCCGATGTAAGCCAGGTGATGCAGTCGAGCAGCCGCAAGATCGCGGGCGGAGTTCGCGGGCAGGCAACGAACAAGGCACTGATCGGCGGACAGATTGCGCTGACGCTGCTGATGCTGGCGGGGGCGGGCGCGGCGATGGAGGGTTTTCTCAAGTTGTTGCATACGCCGCTTGGCTACGATCCGCATAACGTGATGTCGGTGGGGATTCCGGTGCATGACGGCACGTATAAGACGTGGGCAGAGCGGTCGGCTTACTTTGATTTGTTGATGAAGAAAGCAGGGACGGTCTCGGGCGTGGACATGGTCGCCGTTTCATCGAATGCGACACCGCCTGCGAACGGATCAAGAAACAAGATCGAGATTCTGGGCCAGTCGGCGCTCGACAATCAGGAAGTGCGGATCAATTTTGTCAGCCCGGATTACTTTCCGCTGCTTAAGATTCCGGTTGTTCAGGGGAAGGTCTGGGACGAGACGGAAAACCACAACGCTGCGCATGTCGCGGTGATCAACGAGACGATGGCGCGGCACTATTTTCCGAAAGGCGATGCGCTGGGGCACTCGCTGAAAGTGCCGGCGATTAAGGATGAGCCTCCGTACCAGCTTTCGCCGGCAGGCGCCAATGGCTGGCTGCAGATTGTGGGCATCATCGCGGACAAGCGGAACGACGGTCTGAGGAAGCCGATTCTGCCTGAGGCGTTCGTGCCTTATACGCTGTCGATGGGGATGTATACGCAGATCCTGGTGCGCTCGAAGGCGGGGATTACGCCGCTGTCGCTGCTGCACTCGATTGCGGCGCAGGTGAACTCGGTCGATCCTGACCAGCAGGTCAACCAGCAGGTGGAAGATCTGGAACACTGGATCAGCGATCAGCAGGAGTGGCAGCAGGAGCACCTGGTGGCGTGGTTGTTTGGCGCGTTCGCGGTGCTGGCGCTGGCGCTGGCGGCGGTGGGCCTCTACAGCGTGGTGTCCTATTCGGTGGCGCAGCGGACGAATGAATTTGGCATTCGCATGGCGCTCGGCGCGCAGCGCAGCCATGTGCTGGGGATTGTCTTTGCCTCGACGGTAACGAGTGTGGGCGGCGGAATCGCTGCGGGCCTGGTGCTGGCGGTTGTGCTGAACAAGTTACTCGGTCATTGGGCGGAGGGGAGTGTACGCGATCCGTTTATCTTGCTTGCGGTTACTGGACTGATGGGGGCAGTGGCCGCACTGGCTTGTGCGATTCCGGCGCGGCGGGCGTCGGTGGTGGACCCGATGACGGCGCTAAGGGTGGAGTGAGCGGCAGGGCGGCTCTCCCTCCGCGCTGAAGCCGTGCCCCTTCTTGGTCGACGAGGATGGTGAGAGGTCTGCTGGGAGACCTGGCGAGTTTAACTGAGGACGATGGATCGCCGGGATCCTTCCTCCCTCCGGGTCGTCAGGATGACACTCTCTGTTTCAACAGAGGTTATTGAGGGCGAGAGGGATCATTCGGTGGGGTGGAGGGTTCGCTTCCAGCGAGTTTCATCGAAGAAGTGGATGAGCTGGTGGAGGGCGAAGCTGGCTTGTTCGGAGGCGGATGCGTCCTGGAGATTGTCGGGCGTGGGGAAGGACCAGTAGACGAAGAGCGGGCGGCCGATGATGTTGGCCCGAGGGACAAATCCCCAATAGCGGCTGTCGAGGCTGATCGTGCGGTTGTCGCCCATGACGAAGTATTTGCCGGGCGGGACGACCAGGTCGCCGTTCTGGACGTTCGCGGGCAATTCGACGGACCACTGTGCGGTGACACCGAAGGCGTCTGAGGGCGCTATGGCGGGGAAGTCGTCGCGATAGGCGTTGAAGTCCGCATAGGGCGGTTTGGCGGCGTGGAGGTCCGGTAGCGGCTGGCCGTTGAGGTAGACGACTCCGTTGTCGAGATGGATGCGGTCGCCGGGCAGGCCGATGACGCGCTTGACGAGGGGGATGTGCTCGCCGTTCTGCTCCTCGGTTGGTTTGTAGAAGACGACGATGTCGTTGCGCTTGATATCGCGATAGGGGAGGAATGGCGCCCACTTCGTCGGCGGGGCGAGGGTGGTGCGATCGGCGACGACGTGATCTCCAACGAGCAGGGTGCTGGCCATGGAGCCGGAGGGGATCATGAAGTTCTGGAAGATAAACCCGAAGACGAACAGGGCGACGACTGCAAGTGGGAGGTTTTCGCTGAGGATTTGCAGGAGAGTCTGGATGGCGGACGACTTGGGGGCTTGCTGTTCGGCGTGATTCGGAAGCATCGTTGTTTTCTCCTGCGCTGATCTTCATTATGACCTGACCTTTCGTTCTACGACTACATGCCTATTCCGATTGACATCTCTCCTTGTATTCGGTAAACCTATGCATAGGAATACGAGGTATCAATGAATTTCAAGGGCACATTGCCGACGCTAATCCTGGAATCTCTGGCGCAGGAAGCTAGTCACGGGTATCGGATTGCGCAGAAGATCAAGGAGCGCTCGCAGGGAGTGTTGGATTTCAAGGAAGGCACTCTGTACCCCGCGCTGCACAAGCTGGAAAGCGAGGGGATGGTGGAGTCGTATGAGAGTGTCGAGAATGGCCGGCCTCGACGGCATTACCGTATCACCCGTGCGGGGCGGGGGATGTTGGCGAAAGACCGCGCTGAATGGCGGCTGCTTTCGCGAGCGGTAGGAACGATCCTGGGGGAGGCATAGCGATGGGCGCACTTGACGGGTGGTTGGGTGTAGCGGCGCAGGGCTTGGCGGCAGACTCTGCTGCGCAGGTGCGGCGCGAGATTGGCGAGCATTATGAGTCGGCGCGCGAGGTTGCTGTGGCTAGCGGACGTTCGGCTGAGGAAGCGGACAGGGTTGCATTGCGCGCGCTTGGCGATGCAAAGACGGCGAATCGCCAGTATCGGAAGGTGCTGTTGACTTCGGGTGAGGCGCGCTTGCTTCGCCAGGGTAAGTTGGAGGCGCAGGCGGTTTGTTCTCGGCCATGGTTACGGTGGCTGCTGGTGGCGATTCCGGTGGTGTTGGTGGAGGCGGCAGCGGTGTTGTTCTTTCGCGGAAGAGTCGAGGTCGCGCGGGACATGCTGTTTGCCGGGATAGGGATGAGTCCTTTGTTTACCGCGATGCTTCTGCCGATCAACACTCCACTGCGTGGCCGCGTTTACCGGTATGGGAAGTGGATTGTGATGACTGCGGCGATCGTGGTGCTTTTTGGGCCGGATGTGTCGAAGTGGTCGTGGCTGCTGTTGTGCTGCTTCTGGCCGATTGCGTTTACGGACTGGACGCGGGCGTCGATACGGCGGAAGCTGCCGGTGTCGGATTGGCCAAGACATTTGTACCTGTGATTTGTGGGTGGGAATTGTCTAGTAGCCGAACAGCGCGCGGCCACGTTGACTAACTTCGCTCGCGAGGTCGCGCATGGATTGTTGCGTGATGACTCGGCCTTTGCCTTGAGCGAGAGATAATTCTGCGGCGTCGACAGCTGCCAGCACCTCGGCTCGTGTGCGCTCCCGAGCTTCCCAGAGTGCGAGCGCTTCCTGCACTACTTCTTCTTCGCGGGTAAGCCGACCCTCTTCGATGGCTTGTTGAGCGAAGGCTCTTTGGTCGGCGGTGAGCTGTACGTCCATGCCTAAGCGTAGGAAGTGGAGGTGCTGGTGTCAAGTTGAAGAAATTCGATGTGGGCGTTTGATCCTCCCACTCAAGGCAGCGGATGGCTTGAATGGAGGTACCCGGCTGTCTCCCCTTGAGGGCGCGTCGGCGGTGCCTCACTACATTGCGAAACCGCAGATCCTTCGCTTTGCTCAGGGTGACAAGCTTTTAGGTCGAAAAATTTGATCCTCCCACATCTGGCGCGCCATGCGCGCTCAGATATGGGGCACCCATTTACGCGAAGGACGAAGATGCCCCTCGGATCGCTCGTCGCGAGAGCGTTCAGCCTCACATGCTTATTGCTTGTAAACCCTTGCTTCCCACGGCTTGAGGTTGAGGGTGGTGGTTTGTTGTTCGCTGCTGCTGAGGTTAGATACCGTCAGGATTCCGGCTTTTAGATTGTCCGGGAGGGCATAGGTTGTGGGGGAGGCGGAGAAGTTCAGCACGACCAGATACTTCTCGTTGCCGAGCGTGCGGGTGTAGCAGAAGATATTCGGGTTGGCTGGGTCGAGGTCTTTGTAGTCTCCGTAGATAAGTGCTGGCGACTTACTCCTGAGTGCGATTACCTTCTGGTAATAGTGATAGACCGAGTCTGGGTTTGCTAACTCCTCTTTAGCGTTGATCTCCTTGTAGTTTGGGTTGACGGCGAGCCATGGTTTGGGGCCGGTGGTGAAGCCGGCGTTGCTGGTGGCGTCCCATTGCATTGGTGTGCGGGCGTTATCGCGGCCCATCCTTCTCAGGTTGGCGATGTAGTCGGCGGATGAGACCTTGCCGGTGAGGACATCAGCTTTGTATCCGTTCTTAGCCTCGATGTCGTCGAAGTCTTCCATGCGCTGGAAGGGGTAGTTGGTCATGGCGAGCTCGTCGCCCTGGTAAACAAAGGGCGTTCCTTTCAACGTGAATAACATGGTCGCGAGCAGCTTGGCGGAGGGTACGCGATTGGCGGCGGAGTCGTCGCCAAAACTGGAGACGAGACGCGGGTTGTCGTGGTTGGAGAGGAAGACGGTATTCCAGCTATGGATGTCGAGGGCGGCGTCCTGCTTGTCGTAGACGGCTTTGAGGCCGGGGAGTGTCCAGTCTTTCCACTGCTTGCCGTCGCGGTTGATGCGGACAGCGGCAAAGTTGAAGATCATGTTGAGCTCGCGGCGGCGTTCGTCGACGAGGAGCGGAGTTTCGTCGAGGCTTATGCCAAGCGCTTCGCCGACGGTCATCACGTCGTACTTCGACATGACGTTGCGATTCATCTCCTGGAGATATTCGTCGCGATGCGGGCCGTGGGCGTAGATGACATCGACTTGGTGAAGCTGGTCGGGGGTGAGTTCGGGGAAGGCCTGATTCTTGGAGATGAGCGGGATGACGTCCATGCGGAAGCCGTCGACGCCCTTGTCGAGCCAGAACTTCATGAGGTCGTAGACCTCGCTGCGGACCTTAGGGTTGTCCCAGTTGAGGTCAGGCTGCTTGGTGGCGAAGTAGTGCAGGTAATATTCGTTGGTCGCGGGGTCTTTTTGCCAGGCGGAGCCGAAGAAGAAGGACGGATCGTTGTTGGGCGGCAGCTCTTTGCCGTCGGGGCCAGTTTTGCCGGGACGCCAGATGTAGTAGTCGCGGAAGGGATTGTCTTTGGAGGCGCGGCTGGCGACGAACCAGCGATGCTCGTCGCTGGTGTGGTTGACGACCAGGTCGATGATGAGGCGCATGTGGCGCTGCTTGATGCCGGCGAGCAGGGCATCGAAGTCGTCCATGGTGCCGAACTCTTTCATGACTTTGCGATAGTCGCGGATGTCGTAGCCGTTGTCGGCATTGGGCGAGTCGAAGTGCGGGCTGAGCCAGATTACGTTGACGCCGAGATTTTGCAAATAGTCGAGCTTGGAGGTGATGCCGGGGAGATCGCCGATGCCGTCGCCGTTCGAGTCTTTGAAGGATCGGGGGTAGACCTGGTAGACGACGGCTTCTTTCCACCATTTCTGGGTGTAGCCGTTGGGGGTAGTGGCGGTAGGCGGTTGGGCGGCGCACAGGGCATGGGCCGATAGGATGGCTAGCATGGTGAGGGTAATTGGCTTCAGATTCAACGCTTTTAAACTCCTCGCTCTACATGGAACAGCGAAGTTTGATGGTATTCCCAAAATTGGATCTCTGGAAACGCTCTGGCAGCTTCCAACAATTGGACTAGAACCGTAGTGCTTCAATGTATCGGGGGGCGAATTCCAATGCACATGCCAGTTGAGAGGTTGTCGATATCCGCTTGGTTTACCAGCATCACGCGTAGGTCGGCTGTCTGCTGGATCGCTGCGATCAGGGTTGTGACGTCACCGTAAGATACTGACGGGTCCCCTGAAACATATATGACGCGCTCCGCACGTGTAGACATAATCTTTGCAACGTTTTGTGCAATGCTACTGGCAGACTCTGGTGCCTGGTCGTTGTAGCGAAGATCACCGGATAGGACAGTTCCAGTTGGCCGAACGTGAAGGAAGATGGCGCGACCCATACAGTCTGTGTACGTCGGACGGAAGAGGTATGGGAGAAGGACAGGTAGGCCGTACGCATGCCGAGGGGCATTCGGTGAAATCGCCGAAGCGCAAAGAACAGCGGCCAGTGCCGCACTGTACATTGGCGCGATATTTGTCGGAAAACGACGCATCTTTCTTTGTTGCTCTTACACAGACTTGACACCGAACTTGACCATTCTGTTCCTTTCAAGGTATCCCCTCCGCGGCTGAGCCGTATTCACGATTGGAATTTTCTCGGCACGGCTGAAGCCGTGCCCCTTCAACTCCAATCACCGTTGTCCCTTTAACTTCGGCCTTCGTAGCGGCTAGAGGTTATCGATTGAAGACCTGTCTGATGCGCGTTCATCTTTCTCACAAGATGCTCGTGTATGGTGTGTTTTAACGCAACATACCCCAGAGGAATCCAGAGGCAGTCCCCCCAAAATGCAGACGTATGCGGCAGTCGATATTGGTTCCAATTCCTGCCGATTAAAGATTGCGCGAGTGGTGCAGCACCGCCTCAAGGTGTTGCATGAGGACCGAGAGGTCACCCGGCTGGGCGCGAGCGTCTTCGATACCGGAGTGATCTCGCCGCAAGCGATGGCCGACACGCTGGCGGTGCTGAAGCGCTTTTATCGTTCAGTGCAGCAGTTTGGCGCCGATCAGGTGCGGGCAGTGGCCACTTCGGCGATGCGCGACGCCCGCAATGCTCGCGCCTTTCTGGCGTGGGTACGGGACGAGACGGGGTGGGAGGTCGAGATCATCTCGGGCCTGGAGGAAGGGCGACTCATCCATAGCGGTGTGATGAGCGACGAAGAGGGCGCGGCCGGCCACTGCCTGTTGATCGACGTCGGCGGCGGCAGTTGCGAGATTTCGCTATCGCAGCATAAGCGGATTAAAGACACGATCAGCCTGCCGCTGGGCGCGGTGCGTCTGACACAGGAGTTTCTGAGCAGCGATCCGCCGTCGGCGCAGGACATTGCACGGATGAAGCAGTTCATCGCGCGGGAGCTGCGACGGGCAGAACGGAGGAATATTGCTGCGCAGGTAAAGACGGTGATCGCGACGTCGGGATCGGCGGCCGCACTGGCGGAGGCGAGCAAAGCGCTGATCAAGACGCGTCCGGCCAAGAACGCGGCGAAGACGGGGTCCAGGGTTGACCCGAACCTGATTCCCACCCGATCTGTCAGGCGATTGGCGGAGAAGCTGACGAAGCTTGAGAATCCAGCTCGAGCGGCGGTTCCGGGGATCGGGCCGCGGCGCTCGGAGATTATTGTCGCGGGAGCGCACGTTTTTGCCGATCTGCTGGAGCACCTGGCGCTGCCCGGGTTCCGGTATTCGCCGATGGGGCTGCGCGACGGGATACTGGCGCAGATGCTGGCGGAGCGCGACTCGCGCGCACCGGTCCACGAGATTTTTGAACGCGAACGCTGGGAGGGCGTGCTGGAGACCTGCCGCCGTTACGGGGTGGATCCGAAGCAGGCGGAGCCGGTATGCGCGCACGCAACGCAGCTCTTTCGCGACCTGCAGAAGGTCCATGAGATGCCGCCGGAGTATCTCGACTGGCTGCGGGCGGCGGCGATGCTGCGTGATATCGGCAAATTCATGAACTACCAGGGGCACCATCGCCACGCGCAGTACATTATCGCCAACTCGGAGCTGTATGGCTTTACGCCGCACCAGCGGGCGCTGACCTCGGCGATTGCGCGCTATCTGGGCAAGAGCCGTCCGGTGGCGGAGGGGCGGACGATGCGGCAGGTGCCTCCGCCGGACCATGAGCCGGTGAAGCGGGCGGTGGTGTTATTGCGGCTGGCGGTGGCGCTCAACCAGGACCGGGCGAGCGACGTATTGCGGGTGACAGTGAGGGTGTATCCGAAGCGGGTGATCCTGGAGCTGACGCCGGGACGAACCGGCGCCGAGCTGGAGTTGTGGTCGCTTCGCAAGGAAGCCGACTATTTCTTCGAGGTCTTCCGGCGCGAGCTCTTGGTGACGCTGGAGTAGATCGTCTTCATTACACGGACGTCATGCAGCCAGTTCAACGTGGCGGGGCGGCGAGTGCAGTCGATCTTGGCGAGACCCGCTTTGCGCATGCGGATGTTCGCTGTCTCCTTTTTGCCTTCGCCGGACTTGCCGGTAGTAATCAAAGAGCCGATAAATTGCGGCAGGTTCGGATTGTGCCCGACGACAAGTACATTTTCGTGCTTCGAGAATTCCGAGACGAGGAGGTTGAAGTCGGCCACTGAGGCAGAGAAGGACAGCGCCTTGGTGACATGAATCTTGGCTTCGTAGCCGATCTCCATGCCAACCAGTGATGCCGTTTGCATGGCGCGCTTGAGCGGGCTGGAGGCAATGACGTCAAAATGGACGTTCAGGGCATTCAGGTAATTGCCAATCAGCATGCACTGCTGCTTGCCTTCCTTATCGAGGGGACGCTTGGCGTCGAGGAGTGGGTTCTTGCGAGGGGTGCCTGCACTGGCATGGCGAAGTACGTACAAGTTCATGATTCTGTTTGGCTTCTCTCTAGAGCGCGAATTCCGGCAAAGGATGCGTGAGTTCTCTGTTCACACGATTGTAACAATTACGCAGGGGGTCGAATGTTAAAAGATTGCGGCTTCGGTTGGCCGGCCTAGCGCTTCAGCAGAACAGATCCGGCATCCAGCATTTCATTCGCGATCTGGACGGCGTTTCGGCCCGAAGACTTGGCGCGGTAGAGGGCGCTATCGGCGGCCTCGACTAAATGGAGATGGGTGAATTGCGGATGGGGTTTTACGGTAGCGCAGCCGACGCTAATGGTCACGATGTCGTGAGGCGGGTTGCCGGGATGGGGCAGGCGGCATTGTTGAACCGCCTGACGAACCCATTTCGCCATCTGGCGGGCCCCCTCTGGTTCGGTATTAGGGAGGACTACGACAAACTCTTCGCCGCCGTACCGCGCCAACAGGTCGGCGGGACGGCTGATCAGCGGATTGATCGCGGCGACGATTTTGCGCAGGCATTCGTCGCCGCTCAGGTGCCCAAAAGCGTCGTTGTAGGCCTTGAAGCGGTCCACGTCCAGCAAGATCAGAGAGAGGCTGGTCTGCTCCCGCGCAGCGCGCAGCCATTCGCGCTCGAGCACCTCATCGAAATAGCGCCGGTTGGCAATCCCAGTGAGCGCATCGGAGCAGGCCAGATGGTTCGCAGTCTTGAGCGTTCGCTGCAGATCCGCCTCCTCTCTCTTGCGGCGCGAGATATCGCGCGCGACGCAGACAAAGCCGGCCGGCTCTCCGTCGACTTCATCGGAGTAGAGGCGCATGCTGATTTCCAGCCAGAGGTAGGCGCCATCGGCCTTCCGGTAACGGAAATCTCCGGGCGGAGGCAAGATGCGGGTTTCGCGGTAGGCATCGAGCATGCGCCGGAGCGCGACGCCATCGTCGGGATGCACCAGGTCGCGAAAGGTTCCGGCCAGAATCTCATCCGTGCTCCAGCCGAGCACCTCGACGACCGAGGGCGAGACGTAGGTGCGCCTGCCGTGGAGGTCGGAGAGAAAGATGATGTCGTTCGAAGCCTCGGCAAGCAGGCGGAAGCGCCGCTCACTGCCCCGGAGATGGTTCTGCAATCGTGCGCTCTCGGCCATCAGGACTTCGACGATGTAGAGCAGCAACATCGAGATCGCGATGAAGAACTGGAAGACCAGGTCACGCTCGGCAGGCGAATCGGTCCGGGCCAAGCCGACCGGACCATGGCGGAAGTTGGAGAGGAATCCACCGACGATCGTGACTAGCAAGAGCCCCAGCGCCGAACCGGCCAGGCCCAACCGCATCCCGAGGAGCAACAGGAAGGGCAGGACAACGAAGAGAAACGGGAACCGCGTCTGCCAAAAAACGCCAAACGTAACCATTGCCAGAATGGCGAACAGACTGAGGACCTCGCGCCGTGAGCGATCAGCAAAGCCGTGGTGTTGATCGAAGGCGAGGTACAAAGGAGTGACGATGGCGATGCCAAGCGCGTCGGCGGTGAACCAGCGGAGAAAGTTATGCAGCGTCGGCTGGGCGAACTGCCCGTCCTGGGCGAGAGAGGCTGCGAGCGATGCGACCAGGGGCGGAACCAAGACTCCGCAGCACAGGAAGACCACGAGTTGCTTTCGTTGGGTCATGTCAGGCCTGGCGGCAATGACCGGATACAACAGCATTGCTCCCAGGACCGCCTCGAGCATGTTGCAGCAGCTGAGATAGGCGCCGATGGAGAGAGTGTCATGCAGACTGACGTTGAAGAGGAAATCAATCGTCCCGGCGACGGCGAGGTAAGCCGGCCAATGACGCTTTGGGCTGCACAACAGGATTCCCATCAGGAGCCCGTTGCTCGGCCAGAGGATGGTGACCCCGCCAACGGCCCAGCTGCCCTGATTCAAGAAGCGTGACGCAAATGAGAGGAAGCTGAGGAGAAGCGCAACCCTGACGAGGCTCCAGGGCGGCGGGATTCGCTGTCCTATCGAGTCGTTTCCCTGAACATCCAAAGCCGTGGTTCGCATCGCTCCGCCGCGGTCAGACGTGGGACGAGACGCACAAACACTTCAAGGGTAGTTTGATAAGTCGCTCAATATGTTTTGAGCCTGATGGGATTGTCTGCTGGATTATCTCAGATGGGCGCGTCGCAGGCTACTGAATAATAAGCACCTGGGCGTTTTGCCACGTGAAGCGTCCCGAAATGGAACACGACTTGGGGGCGTGGCGAAGCGGGAGAGCGGCTGGCCTTTGTGCGCGGCCTTGCGGTAACCTCAACAAGGAAACAGAATGAAGCCGATCAACAAACCTGTATCGATTGCCCTCACCTGGACATTTTGCGTTCTCGTTAGTTTTGGACAACAGACGCCGACTTCCACGACGACGCCCGCCCAGCAAACGACGCCACCGCCGGCCGAGGCGCTGCCGGACGCACCGGCATCCAACGCGCCGGTCATTTTGCAGCCGACAGGGCCGACGGCTGTCTTTGATACCAGCATGGGGCGCATCAGCTGCAAGCTTTTCATCAAAGAAGCGCCGGAGACAGTGGCCAACTTTATTGGGCTGGCCAACGGGACGAAGGATTGGACCGACCCGACGACGCACAAGAAGATGCACAATAAGCCGCTCTATAACGGGACGACCTTTCATCGGGTGATTCCGGAGTTCATGATCCAGGGCGGAGACCCGACGGCGACGGGAATGGGCGATCCGGGCTACATGTTCAAGGACGAGTTCAACGCGGAGCTGAATTTCGATGTGCCGGGGCGGCTGGCGATGGCCAACTCCGGCCCGGACACGAACGGCTCGCAGTTCTTCATCACCGAAGTGCCCACCGAGCATCTCAATCAGAAACATTCGATCTTCGGGCAGTGCGACGATGCCGGGATCGGTGTGGTCAAGTCGATTGCCCGCGTGGAACGCGACAGCAATGACAAGCCGATTACAGATGTCGCGCTGATCAAAGTCACGATTGTGCCCGACGGCAAACCAATGCCGCCATTACCGGCGGCACCAGCTGCTTCGGCGCCTCCAGCGGCGGCCAAGCCCTAACCAATAGCTTTTCAGCAGGAGAGAAAGCAGATGTCACTTACCCCCGGAACGTATGCCGTCTTCACCACCAGCGAAGGCAAGATCACCACGAAGCTTTTTCCTGATCACGCGCCCAAGACGGTTGAAAATTTCATCACCCTGGCTGAGGGCACCAAGGACTGGATTCATCCGACCAGTGGGCCAAAGAAGGGCGAGAAGCTCTATGACGGAACGATCTTTCATCGCGTGATTCCGAGCTTCATGATCCAGGGCGGAGACCCGATTGGGGTCGGCACCGGCGGTCCCGGCTACCGCTTTGAGGACGAGACCAAGGGCTCACCTCACAAGTTTGACAAGCCGGGCAAGCTGGCGATGGCGAACTCCGGCCCGAACACGAACGGCTCGCAGTTCTTCATCACCGTTGCCAACACCGACTGGCTCACCGGCAAGCACACCATCTTCGGTGAAGTGGTGGAAGGGCAGGATATTGTCGAGAAGATCTCCAAGGTCGCGCGCAATAACCAAGACAAGCCGCACAAAGCGGTGGTGATCGAGAGCCTGGTGATCGAGCGGGTCGCGTAGTTTCCGACTGCATAGGCCTGCATCGAGCAGGGAGGAAAGATCGGAGTCGATGCGGCCTAAAACTACTCTGGCGGCAGCCGCAGTTCTTCATACGGCTGCCCGAGTTCCAGGCACAGGGCTTCGACGGCGAGTTCGTGGTCGAGGCGCTGCGGCAGTCCTGAAACGGTCACTGAGCCAATGCAGCCTGCATTGACGACACGGATTGGAAACGATCCGCCATGGCTGACATAGTCTTGTAGATTGAGGCCATAACGAGCATAGATGTCGGTGCTCTTCTGCTGCATCTCCAGGCCTATCGCAAGCGAACTGCGATAGAAGAGCTTCGTCAAATTGCTCTTGCGTCGTATCCACTCCGGATTGTCAGGGACCGTACCGGGAAGTGCCGTGTAAAAGAGAGGCTGCGCGAAGCGCCGCACATCAATGACGATGCTGTGGCCGCGCTCGACCGCCAGCGCGCGCAACCGCGAGCCGAGCTTCCAGGCGTCCTCTTCGTCGAACTTCTGGTATTGCAGGCGCTGCTCCTGCAGGGCGATACGCGCGGTGTCTTCGACGATCGTCATAACAACTCCATATTGAAGAGCCCGCTCGGTTGAGCGGGCTCTGTTTTGCGCCGAGGTGCGTTTGCCTGGGCGCGGGTTTAGACGCCGATTACAGCGCAGAGCTCCTTCACGGCGTCGGCGCTCTTCTGCAGGGCTGCCTGCTCGTCTGGAGTCAGCTTGATCTGGATGATCTCCTCGAGACCGCGCGAGCCGAGCTTGCAGGGGACGCCGATATAGAATCCATCGATTCCATATTCGCCTTGCAGGTAGACGGCGCAGGGCAGGATCTTCTTCTTGTCCTTGAGGATTGCCTCTACCATTTCGACGGTTGCGGCTGAGGGAGCGTAGTAGGCGCTGCCGGTCTTGAGGTGCTTGACGATCTCGGCGCCGCCGTCGCGGGTGCGCTGCACGAGCCGCTCGATCGTTGCGGCGTCGAGGAGGTCGGTGATTGGAATTCCGGCGACGGTGGAATAGCGGGGCAGCGGGACCATGGTGTCGCCGTGGCCGCCGAGAACAAAGGCGGTCACGTTTTCGACGGAGACTTTCAGCTCCTCGGCGATGAAGGTGCGGAAGCGAGCCGAATCGAGGACGCCGGCCATGCCGATGACGCGTTCGCGATTGAAGCTGGCCTGCTTGAACGCGGCCTGGGCCATGGCATCGAGCGGATTGGAGACGATGATGAGAATGCATTCCGGCGAATGCGCTACAACCTTACCCACGACATCGGACATGATCTTGTAGTTGGTATGCAGCAGATCGTCGCGGCTCATGCCGGGCTTGCGCGGAATGCCGGCGGTGATGACGACGATGTCGGAGTTCGCCGTATCGGCGTAATCGTTTGAGCCGAGAATGTGGCTGTCGCGCTTCTCGATTGGCATGGCTTCGAGCAGATCGAGCGCCTTACCCTGGGGGATTCCTTCGACGACATCGATCAGCACGACATCGGCTAGCTCCTTCGAAGCGATCCAGTGGGCGGCGGTTGCGCCGACGTTTCCTGCTCCGACAATGGTTACTTTCTTCCGCATAATTCTCCTTCAATTTGAGCGCGATCCGACGTTCTATTTCGAAAGCGCTGGAACCCCAAATCCCTCCACTCACCTTCCCTTCGCGATGCTCAGGGTTTGGGTTCAGTCGGGATGACAATTGTTGGTACGTCCTACATATTTTCAATCATGCGCGTGGCGAACTCGCTGGTCTTGGCCTTGGTTGCGCCGCTCATCTGGCGTTCGAAGTCGTAGGTGACGAACTTCTGCTGGATGGTTTTCTCCAGAGAAGATTCAATCAGCTTCGCCGCTTCTTTCCAGCCGAGAAACTCGAACATCATCACGCCGGAGAGCAGCACAGAGCCGGGGTTGATGACGTCTTTATCGGCATACTTGGGCGCAGTGCCGTGGGTCGCTTCGAAGACAGCGTAGCCGTCGCCGATATTCGCGCCGGGGGCGATGCCGAGGCCGCCGACCTGCGCTGCCGCGGCGTCGGAGATGTAGTCGCCGTTGAGGTTTGGCGCCGCGAGGACGCTGTAGTCTTCGGGGCGGATGATGATTTGCTGAAAGATCGAGTCGGCGATGCGGTCGTTAATGAGGAGCTTCTGCTTCCATTTGCCGCTGCCGTGGGTTATGCCGATCTTGTCGAGTACACCTTTGACCTCGGCGTAGAGTTCGGTGCGGAAGGCTTCCGATCCGAACTCGAGGCCGGGCTCGATGAGCGCGGCATTTTGTTCGACGGTCAGTGCGGGGTTGGCGTCCTTGTTGCCGAGGATCCAGCTTTCGCGTTCGGTGACGACGGAGTCGCGGAACTCATCGACTGCGACCTCATATCCCCACTCGCGAAATGCGCCTTCGGTGAACTTCTGGATGTTGCCCTTGTGAACCAGGGTGACGGTCTTGCGGCCCACCTCAAGCGCATGCTTGATGGCGTAACGGACGAGACGCTTGGTGCCGAAGATGGAGATGGGCTTGATGCCGACGCCAGAGTCCGCGCGGACGCGTCTTTTTGGTGGCCTTGAGCAGGTCGTCGTTGAGGAAGTCGATGAGCCTTTTCGCGTCCGCCGATCCCTCTTTGAACTCGATACCCGCGTAGACGTCTTCGGTGTTTTCGCGAAAGAGAACGATGTCGAGCTTCTCTGGATGCTTCACCGGGCTGGGCACGCCGGAGTAATACTTGACCGGGCGGACGCAGGCATAGAGATCGAGGATCTGGCGCAGGGCAACGTTGAGGGAGCGAATGCCGCCGCCTACTGGCGTGGTGAGAGGACCCTTGATCGAAACGCGCAGGTCGCGCGCCGCATTCACTGATTCGTCGGGGAGCCAGTTGCCGAATTGGCTGAAGGCTTTTTCGCCGGCGTAGATCTCGTACCACTTGACGGAGCGCTTGCCGCCGTAAGCCTTCTCGACGGCGGCGTCGAAGACCCGCTGCGAGGCCTTCCAGATATCGCGACCGGTTCCGTCGCCTTCGATGAAGGGGATGATGGGGTGATCGGGGATATTGAATTTACCGTCGGCGTACTGAATGGCCTCGCCGTCTTCCGGGAGGGGAAAACCGTTATAACTGGTAGGCATGAAGCGGGACGTCTCCGAACTAGAGGGGATGGGCGTTATCAGCAGAACAAGTTGAGGCTAACATTTGGCCGAGAGAGGTGGCAACGCAGCCCAGTCCGAAGCGGACGAGCAGCGCGGCTCACTAAGAGACGCAGTGTCTCAAAACCATGGGGCCCCAGCCGCGGTGCGGCCCAGCTATAAGTCCCTCGGGCCTTCGCCGACTCCGGGCGGTGCCGGCTTCGGATCATCGACCTCGGCCAGCAGGTTGTGGAGGTCCAAGCGGCGCGTGTGCATGGTGAGGCGGCCATCCGGGGTCAAGGGCCACCGGTCTCTCGGGCGATCCCAGTAGAGCTCGACGCCATTTTCGTCCGGGTCGCGGAGATAGAGGGCCTCGCTGACACCGTGATCGCTGGCGCCGTCGAGCGCAATGCCCGCGGCCAGCAGACGCCGCAGGGCGTCGGCGAGGTTTGCCCGCGTCGGATAGAGGATGGCAAGGTGATACAGGCCAGTCGTGCCGGCGGGCGGTGGTGACCCGCCCGCGCTCTCCCAGGTATTTAATCCGATGTGATGGTGGTAGCCGCCGGCCGAGATAAAGGCCGCGCTATCGCCGAGCCGCATCATCAGTTCAAAGCCCAGAACGCCGCAGTAGAAGCCGAGCGCTCGGTCCAGATCTGCGACTTTCAGATGGACGTGGCCGATCTTCGTTCCTGCCGCGATTGGACGTGGATTTGTAGTTGGAAGTGCCATTCTTACCTTTCACTCTGAGGCCGCCAGTGGCGCTCAATAGGGGTTAAGCATCTCATAGTCGTTCGATGGTTCCGCAGTTGCAAAGGCCGCGAAATTTGAAGGGCTTGGCTGGTTTGAAATCCATCCGCAAGCCGCAGCAGGCTACAATCAGGCGTTCTACAGGAGTAACTCCTTTGCGTATTCGTCTACTTTGTCTCGCCATTCTGCTTCTCGCGCTGGGCGCGAACCTTGCCGCTTCTGCACAGTCATCCACGCCCGTCCGCGTTGCCGTTGTCGGCCTGGAACATGGGCATGTCGCGGGATTTTTCTCGGACATGAATAAGCATCCCGAGGTGCAGCTGGTGGGTATTGTTGAAGCCGATGCCGCGCTGAATGCGAAGTATGAACAACAGTTCAAGCTCGATCACGGACTCTTCTATGCCGATATCGATTCGATGGTGGCTGCGAAGAAGCCGCAGGCGCTGCTGGTCTTCACGGACATTGCGGGGCATCGGGCGGCGATCGAGGCGGGTGCGCGCCATCATCTTACGGTGATGGTGGAGAAGCCGCTCACGATGTCGCTCGACGACGCGCTGGCGATCCGAGAGACGGCGCGCAAAGCGAACATTCAGGTGCTGGTGAACTACGAGACGACCTGGTACTCGAGCAACAAAGAGGCATATGACGAGCTGCAGGCGGGCAAGCTGGGGACACTGCGCAAAGTGGTCGTGCATGACGGCCATGAAGGGCCGAAGGAGATTGGCGTGCAGCCGGAGTTTTTGAAGTGGCTTAACGATCCGGCGAAGAATGGGCAGGGCGCGCTCTATGATTTCGGCTGTTATGGCGCTGATCTGATGACGTGGTTTATGCATGGGGCGACTCCGGTGTCGGTCACTGCGGTGGGGCAGACCGACAAGCCGGATATTTATGACGTCTATGACGATGCGACGATCATCGTTCGCTATGCGAAGACGCAGGCGGTGCTGATGCCCTCGTGGAACTGGAGTTTTGCGCGGAAGGATTCGGAGCTTTATGGGACGGGGGGCCAACTCATCACTGTGGGGCCGAGCCATTATCGGCTGCGGCTGGTGGGGCAGACAGATGAGACGACGGCGGAGGCGGCTCCGCTGAAACCGCCGGAGAACAGCTCGATGCAGTATCTTGCGGCGGTGGTGAATGGGCAGCTGATTTCGAAGGGCGATCAGGCTGCGCTCGATACGAACATGATCGTGATGCAGATACTGGACGCGGCAAGGGAGTCGGCGAAGACGGGGAAGACGGTGGAGCTTAAGGCGTTGCCTCAGTAGAGCGAGTCTTCAGTCTTCAGTCCTCAGTTGCCTAAACCGTTGCTGTAGTCTTCTCCGCGCGCTCCCACGGTTGAGGGATTTTTACTGAGGCCATTCCGGCGGCGGTTGCCGCCTGGATGCCCATGTCGGTGTCTTCGAAGACGAGGCAGTCTTTGGGGGCGACGCCGAGGCGCTTGGCGGCGATCAGGTATGGCTCGGGGTGCGGCTTGGCGTTGACATAGTCGCCGGCGCAGACGAGGGTTTCAAACTTATCGAGCAGACCGAG
Source organism: uncultured Acidobacteriaceae bacterium (assembly GCA_963790505.1). Classification (GTDB taxonomy): domain Bacteria; phylum Acidobacteriota; class Terriglobia; order Terriglobales; family Acidobacteriaceae; genus Acidisarcina. Next base: position 1,047,121 of record CAWBOT010000005.1, read on the forward strand.
GGCGTTGAGCGAGCGGGTGACGGCGTCGCGGGTCCCGCCGGAGACGACGGCGAAGGGAATCGTGCCGTGGCTGGCATCGATGTGCTCGACGACCTCGGGGATGGCCTTGAGCTCATGCAGGATCTCGTAGAAGATCTCTTCTTTGCGCAGGGCCGTCTCGACAGGCGGCATCGCGGTGCCGTTGCGCTCGTTGAGCAGGCTGACGATGTCGGCGGTGGGCATGCCGCCGAGGGAGTAGAAGAGCTCCTCGGGGAATTGCGTTTCCCACTCGGGGAGCATCTGCTTCCAGGCAATGTAATGCAGCGGCATGGAGTCGACGATGGTTCCGTCGCAGTCGAACAAGTATGCCTTAAAAGGGCCGTCGGGAAGTTTGAGAGTCATTGACTCTATTCTCTCAAATCGCGCTGAAAGCAAGTGGGCGGCGGCGGATCGGAGCCGTCTCTGCTGCTTTGTTTTACCCGTAGCTGACGAAAGAAATGACGTTGCCGTCGGGGTCGCGGACGTGGAAGTCGGTTCCGCCCCAGGCTTGCTTTTTGAGGGTTTGGGTGAAGTCTGCGCCTCGCGTTTCGAACTCGTTGAAGAGGGCCTGGACATTGGAGACCTCGATGGAGGCGAGGATGAGCGATTTTTCTTCAGCGGCGATTTGCGCGAAGTAGGGATTGTGGACGAAGCGCAGGTGCAGGCAGACTCCGTCGCGCGAGACTGCTCCGTAAAAGGGTGGGAGGCCGTGGAGGAAGTCGATCTGGAAGCCGAGCTTTTGTTCGAAGTAACTTGCGGAGGCGGTGACATTGCGGACGGTTAGCACGGGGATTACGTCGTTGAGGCGCGGCGGGCCGGAGACGGTGCGGGGAGTTTTGGGCGCGGCGGCGGTTGCGGCCTTGAGCGCGGTCCAGCTGGGGTAACCGGCCTCGAGGGCGACGATCTCCTGCGCCTGGGTGAGGGTGAATTTCATGGCGAGCACCTGGACGTCGGTGAGGGAGTGGTAGCGCTCGAGCTTGCGGACTTTTTCGCCGAGGGAGTAGTCCTTTTCGCGATGCCAGCGGAGAAAGAGTTTAGCTTGCTTGCGATAGGTTTCGATGGTGGGCATGGGCACACTCCTGCTGAGAATTTTCAGCGGGCGGGCCTGGCCCTTTCGGCGGGGATGCCGACGTGCCCCACGGGAACAGCTTCATGCTAGGGCGGAGTGGGAGTGGGTGTCAATAAGGTTGCCAGTGGTTTGCTTTATCGAAGACAATAATTGATGCGATGGAAAGTAGCTCGACAACCAAAGGCGTGACCACCCCAAAGTGGATGGTTTGGGTTGATCTCTTTGAGGGCATCTGCCTTGTTTTGGCCAGCTTCCTTTGAGCGTTCTGCCTCCGACATCCACTCGCGCCAAAGTTGTACTCTTGAGTGTGAGCTTTCGAAACAAATTCCTCAGTGCAGTTGTGACGCTCGGGTTGGCGGTGGTGCCTGCTGTCGCCCAGCAGTATGCAGCCGATCGTAAAGACCTTGGTTCGGCGGCGCAGAAGGTGCCTGCTTATCTGAAGCAGGCAGGCATTGATCAGAACCTGAACCATCCGCTGCCGCTGGCCGATCATTTTCGCGATGAGGCGGGGAACGATGCTCCGCTCGGGGCCTATTTTGGCAAGCGGCCGGCGATGCTGGCACTGGTCTATTACAAGTGCAAGATGCTCTGCCCGCAGGTGCTGCGCGGGATGGCTGGGTCGCTGAAGCAGACCGGCTTTCAGCCGGGCAAGGAATATGACATTGTCGTGGCGAGCATCGACCCGACGGACACTCCGGCTGATGCGGCTGAGGCGAAGACGGAATTCTTGGCGAAGATGGGGATGACGGCGACCGATCCGGGTGCGGCGAGCATTCACTTTCTGACCGGGGCGCAGAGCTCGATCAACGATCTGGCCGATGCGACGGGGTTTCACTATGTGCGGGTCCCGGGGCCGGACGGGGTGATGAACCAGTTTGCGCATTCGAGCGTGGTGATGATTGCTACCCCAGATGGGCGGATGTCGAAATATCTCAACGGCATCGATTATCAGCCGCGTGATGTGCGGCTGGCGCTGATCGAGGCGAGCAACGAACACATCGGCACGGCGACCGATGCGGTGCTGCTCTACTGCTGCAATTACACGCCGAGCGAGGGGCGGTATACGGTCTCGGTGCTGCGGATTATGGGGTTGGCGGCGATGGGTTCGGTGTTTGCGCTGGGGACGGTGTTGTTCCTGTTGGGTAGGAAGCCGGCTTCGCAGCGGACTTCGTAGTCATTGCTGAAGATGGATGCAAACAGCCCAGGCCTAAAGGCCGTTCGGGAAGTTGCTCATGTCGTGGGGCTAAAGCCCCACTCTTCCACCGGGCGCGGACAAAGGGTGAGCGGCGGCACTCAGGAACCGCGGATCTCTTCGCTCCCCGGCCCCTTCGCGACGCTCAGGGTCTGGGTTCGGTCGAGATGACAAATGAGAACGGAGGAGCCGAGGGCCCAGGCCTAAAGGCCTTGCGCGAGTTGCTCATGTCGTGGGGCTAAAGCCCCACGCTTCCACCGGCGCGGACTCGAGTCCGCGCTATCCCCATGTCAAAGAGCGTCCGGCGGATTTCTTAGTTCCTCGACAAAGAAACCGCAGATCTCTCCGCTCCCCAGCCCCTTCGCGACGCTCAGGGTCTGGGTTCGGTCGAGATGACAAATGAAAACAGAGGAGCCGGGGCTCCTCCGTTTCTGCAGGCTTCTCGCTCGCGATTAGCGGTAGTAGCGGTATCCGTAATAGTACGGGTAGGGGTAGTACGCCACTGGATAGCGATAGGGGTAGTAGTATCCGGGCGGCGGCGGCGGATACGCGCCGGGTCCATACGGATAGGGGCCGCGGCGTTGCACCTGCGGGTAGGCGGTCGAGGCGAGACGCTGCGCCTCCTGCGGAGAGACCGGATTCACGATCACCGGCGCGAGGAGATGGAAGTTGAGCACGGCCTCGGCGGGGACGAACATGCGCGGCCCGGTGGTCGCTGCCGAGGCTCCCGCACCGACGATGGCGCCCGCACCAGCGCCGATGGCTGCTCCGGCACCGCCGCCGGCGATCGCGCCGATGACTGCGCCAAGTCCGGCGGTGCCGACGGTGTTGGCAGCGGAGTAGCCCCCTTTGCCGGGGCCCTCGGCCCACCAGGTATCGGAGGCGAGAGTGTAAGTCTGACCGCTCAGATTCACCGACTTGAGCACCAGCGAAAGCCCTTGCTTGCCGGCGAGCTGACCGCTGTTGTTGGTTTTGGCGACGACTTCGCCGGTGACCACCGCGCCGCGGGGCAGGGCGAGAACGTTGCCCTGGTAGACATCGGCGGCGACGGTTGCGCTGAAGAGCTGCCCGGGCTGCACGTGAGTAGCATCGAGCGGTTCGCTGGTTCGCACCTGAACGAGAGTTCCTCGGGGAATGACGACCGGCGCGGCAGGCTGCTGCGGAGCATAGTTGGGTTGCTGGCCGTAGCTTTGCTGCTGACTCTCGGGCTGTTGGCCATATTGGGGCTGCTGCTGACCGTACTGAGGTTGGCCGTACTGGGGGCGCGGGGCCGGATAGGGCTGCTGGTCATTTCCTGGAGGCGGAGCGCCTTGTACCTGTTGCTGAGACGGATCCTGGGCCAGATTGGGATCGACAGGAGCCATATTCTGCTGGGCGGGGTCGTAGTTCGGGTCTTGCTGGGCGGTGTTCGGGTCGACGGACTGGACGGTGTTATCGCCACCTTTGACCTGGCCCTGGGCGGGTTGCGGGGCTGCTCCGCCAACGGTGAGGTTGTTGGTGACCGAGCGCACGCCGTTCACACGATAGATGAGCGATTCGGCAAGCTCCTTCGAGGCGTCGTCGCGGACGTTGCCGGAGATGGTCACGTCGCCTTCGACGGTGGCGGCGGTGATCTGCTGACCCTTGAGCGTGCCGGAATTGGACAAGGCGGCGGCTACATCAGTTTGAATCGCAGCGTCGGAGCGACCTGTATTCTGCGCCGCCTGCGACCAGGCCTGCGGTGTTGCCAGCGCGAGGCTGAGGCCACCCGATATTGCTGCCGCCAGGGTCAGTTTCGCGGCCAGCCTGGAGCCGGGGCGCTGGATCTCGATTCCCTTGTTTGCTCGTTCGCCTGACATAGGTGATTCTCCAAGTTCAGAAAGTGGCGCAGTGCATTCGGAACAAATGGCGTCTGCCACTTCAATTTAGACGCACCGGCGCGCCGGAAGCGTCATTCTCATGAACCCGGAGGTGTTTGAAAAGTTATGGTGGGTGGGAAAATTTGCTCTTCCCACTCAAGCCAACGGAAGGCTTGAATGGGCGACCCGGTTAATCTCGGAACCGGAACAAACCTCTAGCTTGACATCACGAATTCTTTGCCGGCCTGGAGGACTTTGGCCACCGACTCTTTGGAGCAGGATTCGGAGTAGACGCGGAGCAGCGGTTCGGTGCCAGAGGCGCGGAGGAGCAGCCAGGTTTCGGCGGCGTTCGGCTTGGTCTTTGCCTCGGGGTTATCGAGGAAGAACTTGATGCCGTCGAGGGTGGCGACGCGCAGGACCTTCATGCCGCCGATGGAGTCGACTCCGGCCTTGGCGCGGGCGATGGCGGCGTTCTTGATCTTGTCGTCAATGTGGAGGTCGATGCGGCCGTACTGGTGCTCGCCGTATTCGGCCTGGAGGCTGGCGACGAGCTGGCCGAGTGTCTGCTTTTCGTCGGCCATGACATTGGCGAGCAGCAGGGAGTTGAGAAGGCCGTCGCGCTCGGGCAGGTGCTTCTTGATGCCGATGCCGCCCGACTCTTCGCCGCCAATGAGGATGTTTTTGTCTGGCTCGAGCATGAGGTCGGCGACGAACTTGAAGCCGATGCCGTGTTCGTAGAGCTTGCGGCCATATTTGGCGCAGATACGGTCGATCATGTTGGTGGTGTTGAAGGCGCGGGTGACGTCGCCGGGCCATTGTTTGCGCACGATGAGCCAGCGCAGCAGGATGGAAAAAATCTTGTGCGGGTCGACGAAGTTTCCGTGTTCATCGACGGCGCCGAGACGGTCGGCATCGCCGTCGGTGGCGAGTCCCGCCTGGCATTGGTTGGCGACGACCGCTTCCTGCAGCGCCTTGATGTGAGGTTCGATCGGCTCGGGGTTGATGCCGGGAAAGAGCGGGTTGACCTCGCCGCGAATGGCGATGAAGTCGACGCCGAGGGGCTTGAGGATGCCGGCGATCACACCGCGTCCGGAGCCGTACATCGTATCGATGGCAAACTTCAGGCCGGACTTGGCAATTACATCGAGGTCGGCGAACTTTGAGATCGCTTCGATATACGGCGTCTGCAGATCGACTTCGGTAATCGTCGCGGGGGTAGGGGCCAGCTCCGGCGGCTCGCCGAGATAGCTGGCGATTTCGGTCATGATCGACGGGCTGCCCGATCCTCCGTAATAGGCCTTGTACTTCACGCCATTCCACTGAGCCGGATTGTGGCTGGAGGTAATCATGACTCCGCCGGCTGCGCCGCGATGCAGCACCGCATAGGAGAGCGCGGGCGTAGGAGTGTAGCGGTCGGCGAGGAAGACTGGGATGCCCATCGCGGCGATCACTTTAGCCACGGCGACGGCGAAATCGCGGGAGCCAAAGCGGGTGTCATAGCCAATGCAGACGCCCTTCGACGGGTCTTCCTTGGCGACGACGTAGCTGCCGATGGCGGCGGCCGCGATGCGGACGTTTTCAAAGGTGAAGTCGTCGGCGATGATGCCGCGCCAGCCGTCGGTGCCGAACTTAATCTGAGTGACTGCCGGAGTCTGCGTTGAAGTGGCCATGCTTCATTTCCTCCTGAATTCTTTGTGAGCTGGGAATGCTTTTCTTCATCGGTGCGCTTCAAGCAAACCGCAGATCCTTCGGCGAGGCCCTCGCGATGATGCTGCAATAGGCCTCGCTCAGGATGACAATCATTCCTCGGATAATTCTGTCTTGTCTCACTTAAATCAATTCCGGCTTGCCGTTCGCGGCGAGGTGTTTGACGACCTTGCCGACATCCTGAGCGTTAGCGCGAGTGGTGATCAGCAGGGCGTCGTCGGTTTCGACGACGACCAGGTCACTGACTCCGACCATGGCGACAAACTTTTTCGGACTGTAGACATAGTTTCCAGTGGCGTTGATGGCGACACTTTCGGCAGCCTGGGCAACGTTATCGTGCGCGTCTCTGTGCGCGCCCTTGGCGTGGGTGTGTTCGTAGAGCGTGGTCCACGATCCCAGGTCGTTCCAGCCGAAGTCGGCGGGAAAGCAGAAGATGTTCGACGCGCCCAGGCCTTTGGCCGAGCGAGGTTCCAAAACGGCTACGTCGACGCTGACATTTTCGCATTGCGGATAGAGCTCGGCGAAGACGCTGTCGAACTGCGGCGTGCCAAAGGCGTCGGCGATCTTCTGAAGCAGCGGCGCGGTCTTGGGCAAATGTTCGCGGATGGCGTTGGCGAGGGTGCGAGCACTCCAGAGAAAAATCCCGCTGTTCCAGTAGTAATTGCCGGCCTTGAGGAACTCTTCGGCGCGGGGAAGGTCAGGCTTCTCGGTGAAGCGGACGACCTGCATAGCGCCATCTTCAAGAGCCTTGCCGGTTTCGATATAGCCGTAGCCGATTTCGGGGCGAGTGGGGGTGACGCCGAGGACGATGATGTTTTCGCCGGCGGCGGCCCGGGCGATGCCCTTGCTCAGAGTCGCGATGAAGCCGGGTTCGTCGCCGATGACGTGATCGGCAGGGAACATGCCGAGCACCGCATTGGGCGACTGGCGTTCGATCAGGAACGCAGCCAGGCCAGCGGCCGGCGCGGTGTTGCGGGCGGAGGGCTCGCTGAGGATCTGGGTGGCGGGCAGCCAGTTGAGCTGTTCGGTGATGGTCGCCGAAAGAAGACCGTTGGTGACGACCCAGACCTGCTCGGCGGCGGCCAGCGGCGCGAGCCGCTCCACGGTCTGCTGGATCATGCTGCGATGCCCATCCAGAACGAGCACCTGTTTAGCGCGGGCGCGGCGGCTGAGCGGCCAGAAGCGGGTTCCGCTGCCTCCGGCGAGAATGATCGGGCGAAATTCGGTGTTCGCTTTCGTCAAGTCGTGGCTCCGTATTTCAAATTTTAATGATTGCGGTTTAATTGCCGGGCTGAGGAACGATGCGAATCACTTCGGCTTTATCGGCAGTGTCCACTCGCCAACTGCCAGCGGAAGCCGGAACGATCGCCGTCTGGCAGCGGCTCAGCGAGATCGGCCCTGATCCTTCGCAATGCAAAGTTGCTTCGCCTGCAGCTACAAAGAGTACCTTCGCACGATCCTGAAATTGTCCGTGTGCGCTTCCCAGTGTTTCGCCAGCAATGCCGTTGTCCAGGGTAAACCGGTCGACGCGGAAGTATGGCACATTGATCAGGTTGACGTGGCCATTTTCGGCGACTGATTTGATCTTTCCGGCGCGGGTCTTGAGCCGCATCGCCTCCATGGAGCGGTCGATGTGCAGCTCCCGGGGGCGACCGTAATCGTACATGCGATAGGTGAGGTCGGAGTTCTGCTGAGTTTCGAGGAGCACGACGCCGGGCCCGATCGCGTGAACGGTGCCGGCATCGACAAAGATCATATCCCGGCGCTCGACGGGAAGCCATGCAAGCAGATCTTCCAGAGTAGAGTCGAGGATCGAGGCACGGACTTGTTCCGGGTCGACTCCGGGCTTGATGCCGAGCGCAACCTGCGCTCCGGGCTGGGCGTCGAGGGCGTACCAGCACTCTGTCTTGCCGCGCGGGTCGCCGTAGGCCTGGGCCATCTTATCGTCGGGATGGACCTGCACGCTGAGCTTTTCTTTGGGGAACAAGACCTTGACGAGCAAGGGAAACGCCCCGCCCGCATAGTTTTCGCCGAGTAGCTCCGCGCCGTGGGTCTGGGCAATGGCATCGAGCGCCTGACCTGCCAGGGGGCCGGTTTCGGCGACACATTGGTCGCCGGTGAGCCAGACCTCGCCGATCGGTTCGCCCGTCGTTTTGAAGTCAAACCACGGAGACAGATCTTCGAAGCCCCAGATGCGGGTGCGAAAGAACGGCGCAACCCGGAAGGGCTGAAGGGGAGTTTTGTCCTGAGGTGGAGTCACACTTCATTTTAAGCTTTCCCGAAGTGCAGGGTCGAGCAAAATCTCCAGAGGGGACTCTGTCGCTTTGTCTTTTTAACGATTTAGCAACGTTTTGGCAGCGGCGAGCGTTGCCGCATTCGCGTGGGGATACACTGGGATTCGCTTTCGTTACGGCGAAAGGACGGGGTTGGATGCGCCTCTGCGGTCTGTTATTTCTGCTCATCTTCCTGCCGATTCCGGGCCTGGCCGAGACCACGCCGACCGAGGCTGCGGCCATAGCTGCGGCGAGCAATGACCACGCAGCGTACACGCTGCCGCCGGAGAGGCTTGCCAAGGCCGAGGCGATTGGACGGATTCGCGTCGCGCTTACTTTCGGGGACCCCATCTGGCAAATTGCGTCGCTCATTCTGTTACTGCAGTCGGGCATCGCGAGACGCATGAGGAATGTTGCGGTGAAACTGTCGCCGAACCGTTGGGCGCAGGGTTTCTGCTTCTTTCTGCTTTTCGTGCTGGCGATGACCCTGCTCACCCTGCCCATGGACATATATGCGCAGCATGTGCGCCTGTCGTATGGGCTCAGTGTGCAGTCGTGGGTGAGCTGGATTGGCGATCAGGCGAAGAGCTTCGCGCTGCTATATGTCTTTGGCGGACTGGGAACGATGCTGCTCTTTTTCCTAATCCGCAAGTCGCCCCGGGGGTGGTGGTTGTGGCTGTGGTTTCCGGCGGTTGTATTTACCGTGGTGACGATTTTTGCGACGCCCTACGTAATCGATCCGTTGTTCAACAAATTCGAACCGCTGGCGGCATCGAACCCCGCTCTGGTGGCTCAGTTGGAACGGGTGGTGACGCGCGGGAAGGGAATTGAGATTCCTCCGGAGCGCATGTTCCTGATGAAGGCCTCGGACAAGGTCACAACGCTGAACGCGTATGTCACCGGATTCGGAGCCTCGAAGCGGGTGGTGGTCTGGGACACTTCGATCGCCAAGGGCACACCGGACGAAATCCTATTCATCTTTGGCCACGAGATGGGCCATTATGTGCTGGGTCACATCGTTCGCGGCATGGTATTCGGCTTTGCTTTCATGCTGATCTTGTTTTTCCTGGGGTTTCATCTGGCACAGTTCCTGCTGGGGCGATTTGGGCGAAGATGGGGCGTTGCGGATCAGCGGGACTGGGGCGCGCTGGTTGTTTACGTGCTGGTCGTCAGCGTTCTAGGTTTCGTGAGTCAGCCGATCCAGAGCGCGTTCAGCCGGGGAATGGAGCACGATGCCGATGTCTATGGCGAGGAGGTCATCCACGGTATCGTGGACGACCCGCAGGCCGCTGGCCAGGCGACATTCCAGATACTCGGCGAGAATTCGCTCGACGATCCCAATCCTTCCGCTTTCGTTGAGTGGTGGGCGGGTTCACATCCGCCGATCTGGTATCGCGCTGCCTTTGCAAAGCACTATGACCCGTGGGCGCCGCACGCTCAGCCGAAGTATTTTGCGAAGCCATGAGGGTTTGGACCGGTCTGTTCATTGCATCAACACCTTTGACGACAATGTTTCAATATTCTATAAAGAAGCTTCCGGCGCGATCTGCGCGCTGGACTTCTCCGGCCGGTGAGATTCTGCCGCCCGGGCACTTTTATCTGAAAACGCGACGGATGTTCGGGAAGACGGTGAAAGTCCGTCACTGCCCCGCAACTGTAAGCGCTCTGCCGTGCGTCTGGTGTTCAGGCAATCCCTCAGCAAATGAGAGGAAAGTCTGAAGTCGGCGGCGAAGATCGGGCCATAATGCCACTGGGCGCGAGCCTGGGAAGGCGGCCGGGTCGGGCGCAAGTCAGGAGACCGGTCCGGCTGCGATTGCCATAGCCACGTTCCGAGGGGGAACGAAGGAGCCTTATGCCCGTCTTGCCACGGCCCCTGCGCCGCGCATTGCTATTCGCCTTTCTTCTGACGCTACAGCTTCCTATCGCAACGGCCCACGCCGCAATCGTGCATGGCACGGTCACCGATCCGCTGGGTGCGCCGGTCGCAGGCGCGACCGTGGCGCTGGTCCAAGATGGCAAGGTAATCACCAATAGCCTCACCGATTCTTATGGCGGGTTCACGATGAGCGTGGGCGTTGGCGGACGCTTTTTCGTTCTCGCGTCGGGGCCGTCGTTTCGCCAGGTCAATACGCAGAGCTTTTACGCGGGGAAGCTGGATAGTGTGCAGCAGGACGTGGTGCTGGAAGCGGACACCGTCCGACAAAACATCGTGGTCACCGCGACCGGTATTCCCGCGCCGCAGGCTCAGACGAGCTCCTCGGTGTCGGTGTTGCATGCCGCCGACCTGGAGAACCGTTTCTCGCTGGTCGACCCGCTGCGCCAGATCACCGGCGTTACCGTGGTGAGCAATGGGCAGTATGGCAGCGTCACTTCCACCTTTGTGCGTGGCGGCAATTCGGACGCCAACAAAGTGCTGATCGATGGTGTGACGGCGGAGAATATCGGCGGGCAGTTCGATTGGGCGAATGTCTCGACTACCGGCATTGATACTGTCGAGGCCTTTCGCGGGCCTAACAGTGTGCTCTACGGATCTGACGCAGCAGCCGGGTTGTTCAGCATTACGACGCCGCGGGGCAGCACCCCGACGCCGTCGCTTTTCTACCAGGGCGATGCGGGGAATTACTACACCTATCAGAACCAGGTGCAGGCCGGGGGGACGAAGAACAAGGTCGACTACTACGGGGCTTTTTCGCGACTGAACAGCTCGAACGATATTGCGCAGACCCAGTACCATAACGTTGCATCGAGCCTGAATCTGGGCTGGGCGCCTACATCGACGACCCAGATTCGCGGCACGGCGCGCAACAACACGACCGCTATCGGTTTGCCGGGGGCTTATAACTTTTACCTGATTCCGAATGACGGCAAGCAGTCTGATCAGGATCTGTATGCCAGCACTGTGATTCAGAACCAGACGACGGACAACTGGAACAGCTTCGTTCGGTATGGACTGACGCGCAAGCGCGAGCAGGCGGCGCAGTGGTATCCAGCAGGGATACCGATCACCACGGAACAGTTCGGCTCTCCGACGCTGAATTACTACGGACTGCCGGTGCTGATCAAGGGCGCCAACGGCTACCAGGTAACGGGACAGGCACAGCTGAACTCGGGATTCGGCAGTTATCCCAATTCGTCGGACATCTCCTCGAACCGCGACCAGCTTTATGCTCAGACCTCCTACAGGATTAATTCCAATGTCACGGCGCTGGGGAGCTTCCTGTATGAGAATGAACGCGGATCGAATAACTATCCCACTTATGACATCAGCCAGGCTGCGACGAGGGACAACTACGAGTACACGCTGCAGTTCTCGGGGCAGTACAAGAACCGGGTCTACTATCAGTTGGGCGGCGGCATTCAGAAGAACCATTTGTACGGCGTGAAGGGGACGCCGCGCGCGGGTGTCGCTTATTATCTGCAACGGCCGGGCACAGGCGTGTTTCACGGGACCAAGCTGACCTTCAATTTCTCCAAGGGCGTCCAGGAGCCTTCGCTGTCAGACCAGTTTGGCTCGCTTTATGACACGCTGCTGGGCCAGCCGGGAGGCGAAGCGGCGATCGAGTCTGCGCACATTGCACAAATCGGCGCAGAGCAGGCGCGGACGTACGATGGGGGCGTGGAACAAAGCATTCTCGATGAGAAGATGCTCTTCCGCGCTACTTACTTCCACAATGAGTTTGGGAACCAGATCGAGTATGTGGACTCCTACCTGGTGCCGCAGTTGCTGCCGGGGTTGACGCCGGCGCAGCAGCAGCAGCTTGTCGCGGCGCTGCAGAACACGTTCGGCGCGTATCTGAACTCGCTGGCTTTTAGCGCCCAGGGGGTTGAATCGGAGATTCAGTATCAGCCAATTCCGGGTGTGTTCGTTCGCGCAGGCTACACCTATCTCGACGCCAAAGTACAGCAGTCGTTCTCGTCGGATGCGGTGAGTCCGAGCTACAATACCGGGCTGCCGGGAGGCGCTCCGCCGTCGTTCTCGACGATTCCGATCGGCGCGAGCTCGCCGCTGGTCGGAGCGCGGCCGTTTCGGCGTCCGCCGAATACTGCGTTTGCCAGCGCGACGTATACGAAAGGCAACGTCACGACAACGATCACCAGCGCCTACGCCAGCCGGAGCGACGACAGCACGTTTCTGGGAGGGTATGATTTTGCGGCAGGGAACTCGCTGCTGTTGCCAAATCGCAACCTGGATTCCGGATATTCTAAATTCAACCTGGGAGTGACTTATAAGCTCAACTCCTCGATGAGCATTTACACGCAGACGAATAACATGTTCAACCAAAGCCATATTGCGCCGATTGGGTATCCGTCGCTGCCGTTTACGGTGCAGGCGGGGGTGAAGCTTTCTTATGGGGGACATGCGACGCAGTAGTGCGCCTGTGGGAGTGAGCAAGGAAAAAGGCCAGCCCAGGAGGCTGGCCTTTGTGCTTTATAACGGAACTCGGTCGATGGGAACGATGAACTGTATTCCTGGAACGTTCAACCCTTGCAAGCGGTTGTCGTTGGTGACGAAGAGGTCGATCTTCGCCGCCGCAGCGCAGGATAGCTGGATCGCGTCCGAAGCCTTCAGACTACGGTTCTGACGTAACTCCGAATAGCGCCTCGCCGCCTCGACATCGAAGGACAGGATCGTCGCGGTAGCTTTGAGCGTGTCCTCATACTTCTGGCACAGTCCTAGATTTCCCTGCTGACGAGGCTTCACAAGGAGCTCGCCAAGCGTCATCGAAGATGTGATGAGTTGGTCGCCGCGTTTCATCATGCTCTGACGGAGAGCGCGAGCCATTGGTCCCAACTTGTCCTGCGCCTCAAAGAAGTAGATGAAGACGTTCGTGTCCCAAAACACGCGGCTCACTCCCAGCCCTCACGCAATCTGGCCACATATTCGTCAGCATGTTCGTCTGCCCAGATTTCTTTGCCAGAGCCATAAAGCGCAAGGAGCGGATCAAGGGTGCGCTTTCGGGAGCCCCCTTGTTTGCTCCAAGAATCCTGATACCACTTGAGCAAGTCGCCGTACCGAAGCGGGATTTCGTCGGGTTCTGGTACTATTTTGCCGCGGTCTCGACCCGGATGGTAGTCATCGCCACTGCGAAAAAGTCGCCGGTAGCCTGGACGGGTTTCGTACAACATTCGATACGGCCCCGGATTCGGCGGCCGATTGGCCACGCAATGCTGGACCGCATGGACGTAGACGCCGGGACGCCGTATATCAATGATCGCTTCTCTCGCTGCCCGCTCCACTATCTCAGCGGGTGTGAAATCAGCAGCAGTCGGATTTTCTCGGTGCAATAGAGCGGCGGCAATCCAGACCTCGTCAGCAACTTTAATTTGTGGCAATACAGTTGTCATAATCAATCCTCCGTAGGCTGCATGTCTCAGAGAAGTGTAGCATACAAATGTAATAATGTAGATACAAGCATTGAAGCATCAAATGCAAAAAGCCCCCGCATTTCTGCGAGGGCTTTTGTTCTTGCTTTTGCGCTGAAGGCGCGATTGACTGGACGGCTAGTTCTAGTACATGCCTTCCATGCCGCCGCCGCCGTGGTTGTGTCCACCGCCGCCGGCTTCCTTCTTCTCGGGAATCTCCGAGACCATCGCTTCGGTCGTTAGCATGAGGCCGGCGATCGAGGCTGCGTTCTGGAGGGCGGTGCGGGTGACCTTGGTGGGATCGATGACGCCGGCCGCAACCAGGTCTTCGAACTTGTCGGTGCCAGCGTTGTAGCCGTAGTTGTCGTTGGTGCTCTCGTGGATCTTGCCCACGATCACGGCACCCTCGACGCCCGCATTGCCAACGATCTGGCGAAGCGGCTCTTCGATGGCGCGGCGAACGATCTGAGCGCCGATCTTCTCGTCACCTTCGAGCGTGGCGATCAGGGCATCGACTTCCTTGGCCGAGCGAACCAACGCAACACCGCCGCCAGCAACGATGCCTTCTTCAACGGCAGCGCGGGTGGCGTGCATGGCGTCTTCGACGCGGGCCTTCTTTTCCTTCATCTCGGTCTCGGTAGCAGCACCGACCTTGATGACAGCAACGCCGCCAACCAGCTTGGCCAGACGCTCCTGGAGCTTCTCGCGGTCGTAGTCGGAGGTGGTCTTGTCGATCTGGTTGCGGATCTCCTTGACGCGGCCTTCGATGGTCTTGGCGTCGCCCTTACCCTCGATGATGGTGGTGTTGTCCTTGTCGATGGTGACGCGCTTGGCGCGGCCGAGGTCCTCGATCTTCACGTTCTCGAGCTTGATGCCGAGGTCTTCGGTGATGGCCTTGCCGCCGGTCAGCTTGGCGATATCTTCGAGCATGGCCTTGCGGCGATCTCCGAAGCCAGGGGCCTTCACTGCGGCAACGTTCAGGGTTCCGCGCAGCTTGTTGACCACGAGGGTCGCGAGCGCTTCGCCGTCAACGTCTTCGGCGATGATCACGAGGGGCTTCGAGTTGCGGGCAACCTGCTCGAGCAGCGGCAGGAGGTCCTTCATCGAGCTGATCTTCTTCTCGTGGATCAGGATGTAGGGATCTTCGACCGAAGCTTCCATACGATCGGGATCGGTAACGAAGTAGGGGCTCAGGTAGCCGCGGTCGAACTGCATACCTTCGACGACTTCAAGCAGCGTCTCGAGGGTCTTCGACTCTTCCACGGTAATGACGCCGTCCTTGCCAACCTTCTTCATCGCCTCGGCAATGATGTTGCCGATGGTCGAATCAGAGTTTGCAGAGATAGTGCCAACCTGGGCGATCATCTCGCCGGTTACCGGCTTGGAAAAGCGGGAGAGTGCTCCGCCGGTCACAACGCCGTTCTCATCGCGGGTGCCGACGATGGCCACAACGGCCTTGTCGATGCCACGCTTGAGGGCCATCGGGTTTGCACCAGCGGCAACGGTCTTGACGCCTTCGCGATAGATCGCCTGGGCGAGAACGGTTGCGGTGGTGGTGCCGTCGCCGGCAACGTCAGAGGTCTTCGAAGCTACTTCGCGGACCATCTGCGCGCCCATGTTCTCGAGGGCATTCGCGAGCTCAATTTCCTTGGCTACGGTGACGCCGTCCTTGGTGATGGTCGGCGAGCCGAACTTCTTCTCGATTACTACGTTGCGGCCCTTGGGTCCAAGGGTCACCTTGACCGCGTCGGCCAGGGTGTTCACGCCACGCAGAATCGCCTGACGAGAATCTTCTCCATGCAGAATTTGCTTTGCCATTACTTTGAATCTCCTAAATGCGTTCGGAGGTAAACTCCGTGACGCTTGAATTTCGAGATCAGAAATGAGAACGCCTCCCTTGAAGGAGGCGGCTGCAACGACTACGACTTGAGGATGCCGAGGACTTCTTCCTCACGCATGATCAGGAACTCTTCGCCATCGATCTTGATCTCGGTGCCGGAGTACTTGCCGAACAGAATGCGATCCTTCGCCTTGACGTCCAGCGGGAAAACCTTGCCTTCGTCGTTCGACTTGCCTTTACCCACGGAGATCACTTCGCCTTCCTGCGGCTTTTCCTTGGCCGAGTCAGGGATAATGATGCCGCCACGGACGGTTTCGCCCTCTTCCACACGACGAACCAGAATCCGGTCGTGAAGGGGGGTGAAGGTGGTTGCTACGGTAGCTGTTGCCATTTCGTTGCTTCTCCTTCGCGCGAGTGTTCAGACTCGCGGATGTTGGTGAAATACTTGGTACTGTTCAAGGGGACGAAGGCGACTGCCCGATCGTTCATCGACACGCGTTAGCAGTGTCGCCTCTCGATTGCTAATGTAGGCTTCCGGCGCGCGAGTTGTCAAGCGACAATTCCGGAATATGAGCGGACTGCGCTCATATTCGTATTGGTTCAATCTTTTCAGCAATTTAGCCAGCTTTCTGCCGCGCTCAAGCGGAGTCTCGCAGCCATTTCTCAAAGCCGTTTCCTTAGAGATTCGATGAAAGTTGGGTTTTGCGGCAGGTGGAATTCCGCCCCAAAGCCGGCTCATCAGGGGGTGGCTTGACAGCCGTTGTGCGGCGGCAATATGGTGACGGGCGCTGCAACTAAGACTCCGAAATCAGTTCGGCACGACGCGCCCCTTAATCGATAGGAAGATCGACGCCAAACGAAAGCTTCACCCTCTTTTTGGAGAGCCACCCATGAAATCCAGGATTTTCACTGCGCAGCGCTTGAGCAGAGCTGCGTTCGCTTTGCTTGCGCTCGTGCTGGCGATCGTTCCATTCGATTCGGCGATCGCTCAAATTCCTGCCGGACACATCCGCATCCACTACCACCGGCCCGATGGGGTTTATAGCGGATGGACGGTCTACGCCTTCGATGGGACGACCGAAGACACCAACAACTATGGCGGCGGCCCGGTACAGGTGACCGGAACCGACAGCTATGGGGCGTATTTTGATGTGGGGGTTCAGTCTGGCACGCAGGAGGTTGGGCTGATCATTCACAACCCGACTGCGCCGGGGGGAGATGTCAAAGATCCGGGACCGAATGAGTTTGTCGATCCGGCGACGCAAGGCAACGAGTATTGGGCTTATAGCGGCATCGGCAAGCTCTATAACACTGCAATCAGCCTTAGCAGTCCGAACGCGCTGTTGCCGGGATACGCGCGCATTCACTACTACCGGCCTGACGGCAATTACGCGAACTGGTCGGTCTATGCGTTTAACGATACCGCCGAATATACGGGCGACTACAACAGCGGTCTGACGTTCGTCACCAGCTACGACGCATATGGCGCGTATTACGACATCGGCCTGATTCCAAATGCAAAGGACCTCGGATTTATCGTTCACAACACCTCGACTGGTGTGAAAGATCCGGGACCGGACATGCATCTGGACGTGGCGACGAACCTTCAGGCGTGGGTTATCTCAGGAAATGCGAACGTCTTCACGATGACGCCGACGCCGGCCGAGATCCTGGCGAGCCTGCTCAATGTGCAGCAGGCTTATTGGATGGACCGCAGCCGGGTTGCAATCCAGGCGCAATATGCGCAGAGCGGCGATACCTATTTCATCTCGTCGAGCCTGACCGGCGGCCTGACGGTCACGACGACAGGCATCACCGGAGGTACGAACATTCCGCTGACCGTCGGCGGAGCCTTGACAGCGGAAGAACTGGCGCGCTATCCGCAGCTTGCCGGCTACACGGTACTGCAGTTGCCGCCGAACACGCTGCTGCCTGCGGTGCAGAGCGCTCTCAAAGGGCAGCTTGCCTTCTCGGCGATTGGGTCGAACGGGCAGGTGCAATATGCGACGGGATTGCAGATCGCGGGCGTGCTGGATGACCTCTACTACTATCCGGGCAAGCTGGGAGTGGTCTTCCACCATCAGGACCGGCGCGGCTGGCATGACTGGGACGATGACGAAGACTGCGATCTAAAGATCAAGGTCTGGGCGCCGACGGCGCAGAGTGTCTCGCTGCAGATCTTCAATCACGCGGCGGACACGGCTCCAGCGGCGACTCTGCCTATGCATAATCACAATGGCGTGTGGGTCGCTCGCGGTAAGCCGGGGTGGCAGGGCAAGTACTACCTCTATAGCGTGAATGTCTGGGTGCCGGCGGATTCGGCGGTCGATACGAATGTGACGAGCGATCCATATTCGGTCGACATCGCGCTGAACGGAACCAAGAGCCGGATCACCGATCTCGACTCGGAGGAGACGAAGCCGTTTGGCTGGGATTGGAACTTCGCTCCTCCGCTGCGCAGCTTGAGCGATCTGAGCTTGTATGAGCTGCATATTCGCGACTTCAGCATCGACGACCCGACCGTGCCCGCGGACCACCGCGGCATGTACGAGGCCTTTGCGGATGAAAATTCGAACGGCATGAGGCATCTTCGCTCGCTGGCCGATGCCGGCCTGAAGGCAGTCCACATTCTGCCTTCGTTCCACTTTGCCAGCGTGAATGAGGATAAGAGCACATGGATCATTCCGAGCGGGCTTGGCGCGTATCCGGCGGACGGCGAGCAGCAACAAGCTGCGGTCACAGCGAGCCAGACGAATCCGGCCTACAACTGGGGCTATGATCCGGTGCATTACATGACGCCCGAGGGCAGCTATGCCATCAATCCCGACAACCGGGTGCGCGAATATCGCACCATGGTCGCTGGTCTGCATAACGCAGGGCTGCGGGTCGTTCAGGACGTGGTCTTCAACCACACCAACGCCAGTGGCGAAGGGCCGAACTCGAATCTGGATGAGGTGGTTCCGGGCTACTATCACCGGCTCGACGCGAACGGAGCACTGGAGAACGGGTCGTGCTGCCCGGACACTGCGCCTGAACACCTGATGATGGAGAAGCTGGTCATCGATACTCTCGTGCTCAATGCGCGGGAGTACAAGATCGACGGCTTCCGCTTCGACATTATGAGCTTCATGTTCACGTACAACATGCAGCACATTCAGGCGGCCCTGGGGGCGCTGACTCCGGAGAGGGACGGCGTCGACGGATCGAAGATCTACCTTTATGGCGAGGGCTTCAACTTCGGCGATACCGCGAACAACCAGATCGGGCCGAACGCCTCGCAAGTCAACCTGTACGGCTTCGGCATTGGCACATTCAACGACCGGATTCGCGATGGCATTCACGGAGGCAGTCCGTTCACTGACGAGCGTGTTCAGGGGTTCGCAACCGGACTGTTCAGCGACCCGAGCGACTTCACGAACAGCGGCATGACGCCGACCCAGCAACAGGCGCAGTTGCTGCAATACACCGACTGGATCGATGTTGGCCTGACCGGAAACCTGCGCGACTATACCTTTGTCGACAGTGCAGGTGCGGCGGTTACCGGGGCCGAGGTCAGTTACAACGGCCAGCCGACTGGCTATACGAAAACGCCGATCGAGGCAGTGAACTATGCCTCGGTCCACGACAACCAGGACCTCTTTGACCAGGTGCAGTTGAAGTCCAGCTACAGCGACAGCATTGCAACGCGTGCGCGACGGCAGGTTGTGGCGATGGCGCTGGTGACTCTGGGCGAGGGGATTCCTTTCTACCAGGGCGGCGACGATCTGCTGCGTTCGAAGGACATGGATCAGAACAGCTACAACTCCGGCGATTGGTTCAACAAGATCGACTGGAGCGGCAAGACGGCGAACTGGGGCATTGGGCTGCCGATCGCCAGCCAGAACCAGGCGCAGTGGCCGATCATGACGCCGCTGCTGAGCAACTCGGCGTACACTCCGCTGCCGAAGAACATTGCCTATAGCGAGGCTGCGTTCAACGAGCTGTTGAGAATTCGCTACAGCTCGCAACTCTTCCGGCTGCCTGATGAGCCGACGATCCAGTCGGACCTGACCTTCCTGAATACCGGACCGAACCAGACTCCGGGCGTGATCGTGATGAAGCTGGATGAGCACGGCGGCGACTTCGGGATTTACAAGCACATCGTCGTTGTCTTCAATGCCACCAACGCTTCGGTGAACTTCACCAATAGCGCGCTCGAGGGGTTGGCGCTGCAGCTGCATCCGATACAGGCGGCGTCGGCTGATCCGATCACGCGGGAATCGACGTTTGACTCTCACACCGGGACGGCGAAGGTGCCGGCTCTGACTACGGCGGTGTTTGTGAGCGAGAGCCGCTAGTCGCGAAACGAAGTCATTGAGCCCACCTGAACTCCTGAATGAGGGGAGTTTGGGTGGGCTTTGCTTTTGCTCGAAGGAACTTGCGAAGTAGAGCTGTTCAGGTTCGTGAACTTTTCATTTTGAGGATTTTCCCGTCGGGAGGCCATAGCCGGCGAGCAGCACCATCCATATATAGACAACTTGCATGGCGAGGCGCACCGGGACGCTGGGCATCTGGAGTCCGCCGAAGGTCTGGCCGGCGACCCAGATATTTGCGGGGAAGACGAGGACCATGAGGATAGAAATCCAGAAGGCTGCGCTTCTTCGCAGAAGAGGGACGAAAAGGCCGAATGCTCCGATGACTTCGAGGACTCCGGTAAAGAGGACGAAGAAGATTGGCGACGGCGCAACCGGAGGGATCATGGCCGTTGCCTCGTTGCGGTGCAGATAGTGGATCTCCACTGCGGAGATGAGCAAGGGCAGCGCGACGAAAATGCGCAGCAGGAATTGCGGGACGCCGAACTGCTTGTAGCGTCCGCGAGCGAGCAGGAAGAACAAGACGATGGCGGCGATGAGGATGACGAAAGAGACCAGGAAGGGTGTCGCGTCCATGAGGGGGTGTCTCCTTTGATCTTGCCCATTCGAACCGGCTCGGGTCTAGAGGATTGTGGGCCTCCGCGGCTGAAGCCGTACAAATTTATCCTCGCTCATGGCACGACTGAAGCCGCTCCCCTTCAAGAACAACAGGCCGGTTGAATCCCGCTAAGCGCCGAAGATGTTGGTGTCGATGAACTGGTTGCGGAACTTGCCTTGCGGGTCGTATTGCTTCACTAGCGCCTGGAATTGCGGAATGTTGCCGTAGACCTGAGCGAGGCGGGCGGGCGGCATGGTGAAGACCTTTCCCCAGTGCGGACGGGCGTTGAAGGGCGCGAGCTTCTCTTCGATTAGCGGCAGGATTTTGTGGACTTCTTCCGACTCCGGCTTCCAGGTGAAGTGGATGGCCATCGAGTCCTGGCGCTAGGCGGGGCTCATCAGCAGATCGTCGGCGGCGATGCAGCGGATTTCGGTGATGAAGAGGTGGGGCGTGATCTTGTCCTTGAGCTGCTCGACGGCGAGGATTGCCTCGTAGCCGCGCGAACGAGGGACGAAGTATTCGGTCTGGATCTCTGCGCCGCTTGACGGGGTGAAGTTCATCCGGAAGTGTGGCAGACGCTCGTACCACGGCCCGGGGATGCCCATCTGCTCGGTGCAGGGCGTGGCGTCGTGGCTGGGGATGGGGTGAAGCTTGCGCTTCTGGACGGTTGCTCCGTAGAACTCGGGCGCCATTTGGAATGGGATGTTGGGATCAACTTTGCTCTTGATCCATACCTGGCCCATGCGGTGGTTCTGCCAGTCGGTGAACATGCTCACGCTGTAACCGCTGCCCATGATGGTGTCGAGGTTGTGCTGGAGCTGATCGATGTTGAGGCCTTCGTAGACGACCTGCCGAACCTGGAAGGTCGGCACCATATTCAAAGTGATCTTCGTGACGACGCCGAGCGAGCCGAGGTGAACGACTGATTTGTTGAAGCTTTCGCCATCCCTGGCTTTGGAGAGTTTCACGATCTGGCCATCGGCGGTGATGATCTCCATGCCGGAGACGGCCGTCGCCAGGTTGCCGTTCTTCTCGCCGGAGCCGTGGGTCGCGGTCGCGCAGGCGCCCACCGCGGTGATGTGGGGCAGCGAGGCTAGATTGTGCAGCGCATATCCCTTTTTGTCTATATAAGGTGCGAGGATGCCGTAGCGGACGCCGGCACCGACGGTGACCGTCTTTGCATCGGCGTCGATGTCCATGGAGTCGAGCGCGGTGAGCGAAATCTGTGCTGCAGTGCTGTCGGCGATGGCATTGAAGCAGTGGCGGCTGCCAAGAGCGCGGAGCCTGGGCGTGTTCTTCACAGCCTGCTGGGCTTCGGCGACGCTCTTCGGACTCAGAAGGTTATCGGTGTGATAGGTGAGATTGCCGGCCCAATTGGTGCGGCCAGCCTGGGCTTCCGCGTCGCTGGAGGCGAAACCCGATAGCAATGTGCTGGTGAGGAACGCGCCGGAGGTCTTCAAGAATTCTCTCTTATTCATAAATTATCCCGAGCGAGGATTGTACTCAAAAAGAGCGTTGCACCACAGTTCGCTGCGCAGAAGACCGGCGAGGCGAGGCTCGCTGTGACGCAGTTCGAGCCCTGCCCGGTCGAATTGGCTCGCGTAATCAGGCAGCTTGTGAACCTTCAATCCGGTGACCAGGCCGAATAACCAATATAGGGCGGTAATGATCGCACGCGAGAGATATCGCGCCGCCGGCCGTTGAGGGATGGCGAACTCCGAGACCAGCCAGGTTGCGCCGGGCGTCAGGTGGGGCGTGATTCTGGAAATCAGCGCGTCGATATCTCTTTCAGAGAAGCAGTCGAGGAAGAAGTGGGTGACGACCAGGTCATAGGCGCCCTCGGGTGCGAAGTCGAGGGCGTTGATTTGCCGGGTTCGCAGCCGTTCGCTCGCCGATGGACCGAGGCGTGCGGCTCGCCGGGTGAGCAGATGGAGCATGGCGGCGCTGGAGTCGATCGCGTCGACTATGATTTGCCGGTTGGTGGTCAGGAGACGTGCGGTGAAGCGTCCGTCGCCGTCGCCGAGGATGAGGGCGCGGTGGTGGTTTCCGAGTTCGCCGAGGAAATGGAAACGGGAGCGCTCGAGGAAGGGGCCGAAGGTGAGGTATTCGAGCCAGCGGTAAGGGCGGGCGATGGGGTCAAAGTTAGGGGGCTTCGCCATCAGACTAGAAATGGCAGAAACAACAACGGCGTGAGCAGAACGGCGTCGGCGGCGATGCGCAGGCCCATCGGAGAGAATCTCGCGCGTCGCCCGTCGATCACGGCGAAACACATTGCGGTGAGGGTGGCTGCGAGATAGATGGCCGAGGTCGAGGATGAGTTCGGCGGCGAGCGCCAGAATTCAACAGCGCAGAAAGTCACCGAGATTGCGGTGAGCCAGTAAGCTGCGAGGCGGAAGTGTTCGGCAGTCCAGCGGGTGGTCGAATGAGCGTCGGGCGATTGCAGCTTGCCCCTGGGAGCGAGGTTTTCCCAGCGTTCGATGGCCACGCAGTTGAGCCAGCAGAGTGCGGCGAAGACGGCGATCGCGGGAAGCAGTGTGACTCGGCCGCTCTGCAGGCGCGACCAGGCCGGGACCGCTGTTGCCGCGGCGAAGACGAGGCCGACAGCGAGCTCCTTGGGCAGCCACGCGCTGGGCTTCGTTCCCGGTTTATGGACGATGCCGAGATAGGCGAGTGCGATGAGGAAGAGCACGGTGTCTTCGTAGCGAGCGGCGGGGGACATTCGGGCAACGATCAGCCAGATCAGGCCAGCGCCGACGGTAATTGCCGCTGCGGTAAAGGCGTTGCGGTGCCGCGCATGGAAGAGATGCCGTTGCCGCAGCGGTACGATGGGGTTGGCGCGGAGTCCGTCGAGGAGTCGATCTGCGACGTAGACGAGCCAGGTACCGAGGGCGAGCAGCAAAGGAGCGTGCCAGGGTAGATCGATCCGCATGGCACGGGCAAAGAACCACGACCAGAGGGCGGCGACCGTTGGCGCGTCAAGGCTGAGGAGATGCCAGGCCTCGAGGATAGTGATGTGAGATGGGGATGCCGTCGTTCGAAGTTCTTTGCGAGGTGAGGCGGAATCGACGGCGGTAGCCACCTATTTATTGTAAGTCGGTGGTTTGAGGAAGCATTCGTGAAACTGCAGGTTCCTTCGGCTGCGCTCAAGACAAGCTCTTCGACTACGCCGCTGCGCGGCTCCGCCTCATGATGCCAAGATGTTCGCTTCTAGACTGCGACTGCTTCTGGGACCGGATCAGACTTGGCAGGCAGAGGTTTGCGGGTCGCCTTTTTCGCAGCCAGAGGTTTGGCGACGCGTTTCGTTTTTTCCGGAGGGGCGACCGATGCTTTCGGAATATCTCCAACGCTGGCTTTGCCTTCGGCAAGCTGGATCAGGAAGCTCTGGGCATCGAAGGGCGCTTCAGACTTGTAAGGTTCGGTGCTCTTCGCATATTTGTAGGAGCCATCCGACAGCTCGAGGCGCGCCTTGACGTTGTCGGCGAGGAAGGCGGCGAGGATCTCGTCGCGGAGGCGGGCGCGGAGGGCGGCATCCTTGATAGGGAAGACGACTTCGCAGCGTTCGAAGAGATTGCGGGCGAGCCAGTCGGCGCTGCCGCAGTAGATCTCCTCCTGGCCGCCGTTGGCAAAGTAGAAGATGCGGCTATGTTCGAGGAAACGGCCGACGATAGAGCGGACGCGGATATTCTCGCTCACCCCCTTGAGCCCAGGGCGCAGGGCGGACATGCCGCGGATGATGAGGTCGATCTGCACGCCCGCCCTGGACGCGGCATAGAGCGCCTCGACGACGCTTGGCTCAAGGAGGGCATTCATCTTGGCGATGATCTGCGCGGGGCGCCCGGCGGCGGCGTGTTCGGTCTCGCGATGGATGAGGCGAATGAAGGTCTCGGCGAGGGTGAGCGGTGAGACGAGCAACGGGGTGTAGTCGTCGGACTCGGAGTGCGCGGTGAGATAGCGGAAGACGTTGTGGACGCTCGCGGTGATCTCCGGGTCAGAGGTCATGAGGCTAATGTCGGTGTAAAAGCGGGCAGTGGTGGGGTTGTAGTTGCCGGTGCCGAGATGCGCGTAGCGGCGGGTGACGCCGTCTTCGTCGTGGCGGACGAGCAGGGCCAGCTTGCAGTGGGTCTTGAGGCCGAGGATGCCGTGAAAGACCTGCACACCAGCGTCTTCCAGGTTGCGGGCCCAGCGGATGTTCGAGGCCTCGTCGAAACGTGCCATGAGCTCGACGACGACGGTCACTTCCTTGGCCTGGGCGGCGTCGACGAGCGCCTGGAAGATCGGCGAGTCGGAGCTGGTGCGGTAGAGGGTCTGCTTGATCGACAGCACGCGCGGGTCGGCGGCCGCTGACTGGATGAAGCCGACCACGCCGTCGTAGGAGTCGAAGGGGTGGTGCAGCATAATGTCGCGGCGGCGCAGATCGTCGAAGAGATCGGTTGCCTGGCGAGAGAGGCGCATCTCCCGCGGCACGAAGGGCTTGAACTTGAGATCGGGCCGGGGAGTATCGCTATAGAGGTTCATCAGCCGCGATAGATTCACCGGGCCGTTGGTGCGAAAGACCTGACTTTCCTCAAGCTCGAAGTTGATGCGCAGGCGATCGACGACCTCGGGATCGGCACCCTGTTCAATCTCCAGGCGGACGGCATCGCCCTTGCGGCGGTTGGAGAGCTCGCTGCGGACCGTCTCCAGCAGATCGCGGGCTTCTTCTTCCTCGAAATAGAGGTTGCTGTTGCGGGTGACGCGAAAGGCGGCCTTCGAGAGCACCTCATAGCCGCGGTACATGCTGGCGGCGTTCTGCTCGATCAGGTCGTGCAAGAAGATGAAGTCGTGGGTGCCGATGCTCGAGGGCAGGGAGATGAGGCGCGGCAGGGCGCGAGGGACGGTAACCACGCCGAGCAGTGAATTCTGGCCACCGGCTCCGCGGCGTTTGCGCTTGAGCAGCAACGCGAGGCACAGGGCCTTGTTGATGACCCGGGGAAAGGGATGGGCGGGGTCGAGGGTGATTGGGGTGAGGAGCGGGTCGACCTCTCTCTGATACAAGTCGGTAGCGAAGGCGCAGGCTGTCCGATCCAGATCTTCCCACTTGAGGACGCGGACGCCGGCAGCATGCAACTCGGGCAGGAGTTGCTGGTTCCAGCAGCGGTATTGCTCTCGGACAAACGAATGGATGTTTTCGCTCAGGCGGTCGAGCGACTCTTGCGGGGTGAGGCCGTCGGCGCGCGGCTCTTTGTAGCCGTCTTCGATTCGCTGCAGGATACCGGCGACGCGAATCTCCACGAACTCATCGAGGTTGCTGGCGGTGATGGCAAGGAACTTGACGCGTTCGAGCAGGGGATTGGAGCTATCGACCGCTTCTTCAAGCACGCGCCGGTTAAAGGCCATCCACGATTCGTCGCGGCCGATGATCAGGCTTTCGGGGCGAGTGGCTGCTTTGCTCATAGGCGAATAGACCGAAACATCCATAATAAGCGACAAAGCGAATGGTTTCACTAAGATTGACGACGGTTGCGATAGAACCGCCTAAGTAACCCGGCAGGATACCGATTGCCTCTGCGCGCTTGCTTTGGGATACGATCAGAAGAGGCGATCCATCCTTTTTTCAAATCGTTGGGCAACCTCTTTGCATCCAAAGTAGGACGTTTGGAGCATTCACTTCCAGGTTTCACCGGCAAGAGTGGCGAAGTGCGGCTTTTTCTGGGGAAACAGCCGCGACAGCGAGGTTGCTTCGTAAAAAATTCGAAGTGAAGTGTCTCGGGATTTTTTGTGTTGAAAGGGTTATTGATTGGCTGAGTGTGGGAAAGTTCTGCGCCGGAGCGCAGGGGTACTGCTTGGCGTGATCGCATCTGTATCCCACGCCCAGGGTCCCCCGCAGGGTGGGGGAGCCTCGAACTTGCAGGCGGCCCCGTTCCAATCGAGCCAGCAGGCCCCCCCAAGCAGCTCTTACCAGGGCAGCGTGTCCGATGAGAAGGTCACTGCCGACGTGATGCAGCTGACGCTGGACGATGCAATCCAGCGCGGGCTCAGGCGGAACCTGGGGCTGATCCTGACCGGGCAGAATCAGTCTGCGGCCGGCGGGCAGAAATTGCAGGAGCTGCA
This sequence comes from uncultured Acidobacteriaceae bacterium, assembly GCA_963790505.1. GTDB lineage: Bacteria > Acidobacteriota > Terriglobia > Terriglobales > Acidobacteriaceae > Acidisarcina. The sequence goes on from CAWBOT010000005.1 coordinate 1,073,462, forward strand.
GGGTCTGTTGCCGACGGTGGACGGAACATTGAAGGAAGCCGTGGCGGAGACGAATCTGCAGGCTGAGGGGCTGCGCATTCCTGGGTTTCCGGCGATCATTGGGCCGTATGGGTACACCGATCTACGCGGGACGCTGACCTGGTCGCTGCTGAATATCTCCTCGCTGAGAAACTATCTCGCCTCGAAGCATAATTTCCAGGGCGCGAAGCTCTCGGTGCAGGACGCACGCGACATGGTAGTGCTGACCGTGGGAAACGCCTACCTGACCTGCATCGCCGACGCTTCGCTGATCGAGAGCGATCAGGCGCAGGTGGACACTTCCAAGGTCTCGCTGGATCAGGCGGTGGCGAACCACCAGGCGGGGACTTCGCCGCTGCTCGATGAGCTCCGGGCCCGGGTGGATTACCAGACCCAGGAGCAGTCACTGATCTCGGCGAAGAACCAGTACGAGAAAGACAAGATTGCGCTGGCGCGGGCGATCGGCCTTCCGCTGGAGCAAAAGTTCACGCTGACCGACCAGGCTCCTTACGCGGTGCTCGACAATCTCGATCCGGACAGCCTGACGCAACAGGCCGACCATGATCGGAGCGACTTGAAGGCGATGGGCGAAGAGGTCGCGGCGGCCAAGGACTCGAAGTCTTCGGCGACGGCAGAGCGCTATCCGACGATCGACTTTGAGGGGGACTACGGGACTATCGGCGTGAACCTGCGGCATTCGCATGGCACCGGGGACGCAGAAGGAACGCTAACGATCCCACTTTTCGAGGAAGGCAAGCTGCGCGGCGACGCCCGGGTGGCGCAGTCGCAGCTCGATCAGAAGAACGCACAGCTCAGCGATTTGCAAGGCCAGATCAGCGCCGACGTCCGGGACAGCATTCTGGATATCAAGTCGGCCCAGCAGCGGGTAGAGGTGGCGCGGAGCAATGTCCAATTGGCTACCGAGGCGCTCAGCGAGGCCCAGCAGCGCTACGCGGCCGGTGTCTCGGACAACCTGGCGGTCTCGCAGGCGCAGCAAGCGATGGCGCAGGCCAACGATCAGTACGTCAGCAGTCTTTATCAGCATAATGTGGCAAAGCTATCGCTGGCCCGGGCGCTGGGACTGGCTGACCGGAACTATAAGCAATACGTCGGAGGTAAGTGAACGTGGCGGATCAGAATCCTGAACCAGCGGTAAATAACGGCGACGAGACCGAATCCAGCGAGAAGCCGAAGCAAAAATCGCGACGCCGCTTCATCATTATCGGCGTGGTCATGGTCATTCTTGTGGGAGTTGCGCTCTTCTGGTGGCGGTCGACCTTCTATGAGGACACCGACGATGCCCAGATCAACGGCCACCTGATCCAGATCAGCGCGCGTATCGCCGGACAGGTCACCAAGATCTATGTCGACGAGAACCAGGAGGTCAAAGCAGGCGACCCGATCGCCGATCTCGATCCGCGCGACTTCGAGGTCGCCGTCCAGCAGGACGAGGCCAATCTGCAGGCCGCCGAAGCAGCCTTTGAGGCCGCCAAGGTGGGTGTTCCGATCACCGGAATCAACACCGGGAGTACGCTGCGGTCAACCTCGTCGGATGTGGAGGGAGCGCAAGCCCAGGTGGCTGCAAGCAAGCAGCAGCTGGAGGGCGCGCAAGCGCAGATCGCGCAGGCGGAAGCCAATTACATCAAGGCCAAGCTGGATCTGGAACGCTACACTCCGCTGGTGCAGAAAGACGTGATATCGAAGCAGCAGTTCGACCAGGCTGTGGCGACGGCGGACGCCGATAAGGCCGCCGTGGATAACGCCAAGGCCAATGAGGCAGCGGCGCGCGCCCAGGTGAGAGTGTCGGAAGAGAAGGTGAAGCAGGCGATCGCCCAGTTCCAGAACGCCCAGTCCGCTCCGCAGCAGGTGCAGGCGCAGAAGTCCAAGGCCGACCAGGCGGCCGCACAGGTCGAACAGGCACGGGCGCAGCTGGAACAAGCAAAGCTGAATCTTTCCTACTGCAAGATCATTGCGCCGGAGGCGGGCATCATTACCCGTAAGAGCGTCGAGATCAATCAGAACGTGAGCGTCGGCCAGAATATGATGACCCTGGTTTCGCTGGACGACATCTGGATCACCGCGAACTTCAAGGAGACCCAGCTTCGCTACATGAAGGCGGGGCAAACGGGCGAAATCTCCGTGGACGCTTACGGTGGCCGCAAGTATGACGTCAAAGTGACGCAGATCGGCGGCGCGACGGGTTCGGTGCTGAGCCTCTTCCCGCCGGAGAACGCTACCGGCAACTATGTGAAGGTGGTGCAACGAGTTCCGGTAAGGCTGGACCTCTTTGACCCTAAGGCGTCTGATCCCAAGAACGAAAACAAGGACCATCTGTTACGTCCGGGGCTGTCGGTCGAACCCAAGATTCGGGTCAAGGATTAGCCGGCGAGGGGATTAGCCGGCGAGGGCGGACTTAGTCGAGCGATGAGGCCGGGCGATTGTTGCGTCCGGCCATTTGCTTTTCATCTGCCCCGGCTGCGCTGGCTCGCACCGTTTTTGTCCGGCGGACATCTATAGTAGGTAGTAGACCGTCTTTCCTGTGGTTTTTCTCCAACTCTTTTCGTTCCAGCACCGCATCCTGCCGCAGCCGGATGCGAGACGCTTTTTCGGCAGTCGAGTTTTTGGGAAGATGGTCGAGTCTGGGGAATTGTTATGCCGCTCGCTCTCGACTTTTTCATCCATTACGGATACGTGATCCTCTTTGTCTGGGTGCTCGCCGAGCAGCTGGGGATGCCGATTCCCAGCGCCCCGCTGCTGATCACCGCCGGCACGCTGACTGCCACGCACAAGCTTAACCTGCCGATTGCGGTGGTGACGGTGCTCGTGGCCAGCCTGATCAGCGATACGATCTGGTATCAGCTCGGCAAGCGCTTTGGCGGAACGGTCGTGCGCATGGTGTGCCGTCTCTCGATGGAGGCCTCGACCTGCGTTCGCCGTACCGAAGACTACTTCACCAAGCACGGCGCGAGCGCATTGCTTGTGGCTAAGTTCATTCCCGGGCTGGGGACGGTAGCGGCGCCGATCGCCGGCCAGTCGAATATGAGGTACCGCACCTTCGCCGCTTACGATTCGGCGGGCATTCTGCTGTGGTGCCTGGGCTATATGCTGGTCGGTCGCTTCTTCGGCGATGTGCTCAAGCAGCATCCCGGGGCGCTGGCCTGGGTGGCGCATTTCTCTGCCGTGCTCTTCCTGCTCGCGGTGCTGGGATTGCTGGGCTTCAGAATATGGAAGCAGCAGGCGTTTCTGAAGCAGGTAAGAACGGCGCGACTGGAGCCGGAAGAACTCAAGCGGATGATCGACAGCGGCAACCCGGTGTTTATCGTCGACCTGCGTCATCCGCTCGACTACCTCCCCGATCCGCGAGTTTTGCCAGGCGCGGTCCGGCTGACTCCGGACAAACTGGTTGAGTTAAGCAATGAAATCCCGCGCGACCGCGACATCATCCTCTACTGCACCTGCCCGAGCGAGGCAACGGCGGCCAAGATGGCGATGAACCTGCGCAAGCTGGGGATCTATCGGGTGCGCCCATTGCGCGGCGGCTTCGATGTGTGGAAGCAGAAGGGCTTCCCGCTCGAGGTGATCGAACCGGCAGCTTTGCGCGCGTAGTTCTCGCGATTCCTGTCGCAAGAAACAAATCCCCCGCATCACGTTGCACTCACAGTGCCGGGCTGTGCTAACTTCGCCTATATCGAGAGACATTCGCACGGAGACTGACGATGGCCTGGAGCGAGACCTACCGCTGCGACGTGTGCGGCAGGGCAAAGAACGAAGACGAGCTGGACTGGTGGCTGTCCTGGGTAGAGACGATTTCGCCCACTCAAAACGATCCGGACCAGCCAGCGTTCAAGGTGACCCCGTGGAACGTGCTGCTGGCACACACGCCTAATGTAGGCCATTTATGCGGCGCACGCTGCGCACAGACTGGGCTAGACCGCTGGATGGTCTCGTTGCACGAGAGCCTTCGCGCCGAAGCCGCGGCAATCTCTGAAGAGGACGACCACGCTCCCGGTGCATGAGCCGGCGAACGATCGGATCGCCAAAGTTAGTCCGCTGAAATCATGAAGTTGCGCCGAAGCTGCGCTGCGCGCGGACCGCTTCCCCCTCCTTTAAGATGAAGTGTTGATACTGAGAGAGGCGGCCGCGTGGCGCACGACGATCTGCGGGACTGGATAAAGGTCCTCGACAAAGCCGGGGAGTTGAAGCGGGTTCGCGAAGAGGTCGATCCCATTTTGGAGATCGCCGAGATCACCGACCGCGTTTGCAAACTTGGGCGGGGGTCGAAGAGCGGCAGTAAATATGCCCCCGGCGGTCCGGCGCTGCTTTTCGAGAGAATCAAAGGATATCCCGGCTCAAAAGTGCTGATGAACCAGTTCGGCAGCGAGCGGCGGATGAAGCTGGCGCTGAATGTCGATTCGCTCGACGAGGTCTCGGGGCGGATTCGCGAGTTTATGGAAGTGAAGTCGCCGGAAGGCATGCTGCAGAAGCTAAAGATGCTGCCGATGCTAGCTGAGGTCGGCAAGTTCTTTCCGAAGACGATTTCGTCCCGCGATGCACGATGCAAGGAAGTGATCCTAAGGGAGAACTTCAGCGTGCTCGAGTTTCCGGTGCTGCAATGCTGGCCCGGAGATGGGGGAAGGTTCATCACGTTGCCGGGCGTTATCACGCGCGATCCGAAAACGAACAAGCGCAACATGGGCATGTACCGGATGCAGGTCTATGACGGCCAGACGACGGGCATGCACTGGCAGCGGCAGAAGGTTGCGGCGGAGCATCTTCGCCAACGTCTGCGGGCGGCAGCTGCAGCGGAGTCGGGTGGTGATGGGGTTGCGGCTCATGTTTCGGCAATGGCGGCGACGGCTGGCGGGACGCAGAATCTTGGCGGCGGCAGTATTGCGTTTGGGAATGTGAAAGGCGAGCGGCTGGAAGTTGCCGTGGTGATTGGGACCGACCCGGAGACGACCTTTTCCGCGATCGTGCCGGCTCCGCCTGAGGTTGAGGAGTTTGTCATAGCCGGCTTCTTGCGGCAGAAGCCGGTGGAGCTGGTCAGATGCGAGACGGTCGACCTCGAAGTGCCGGCGCACGCAGAGATCGTTCTTGAGGGCTATGTGCGGCTGGATGAGCTTCGCACGGAAGGCCCGTTTGGCGACCACACCGGCTTCTACACGATGGAAGACGAGTATCCGGTGTTTCACATCACTTGCATCACTCATCGCCGTGACCCCATCTATGCTGCAACCATCGTTGGCAAGCCTCCAATGGAAGATGCATGGATGGGCAAGTCGGTCGAGCGCATCTTCCTGCCGTTGATGCGCCTGACGCTGCCGGAGATAGTCGATATCAACCTGCCCGTCGAGGGCGTCTTCCATAACCTGATGATTGTGTCGATTCGGAAAAGCTATGCGGGACAGGCGCGCAAGGTGATGAACGGCATCTGGGCGCTGGGTCAGGCGATGTTCACCAAGTGCATCATCGTAGTGGATGAAGACTGCGATGTGCAGGACATTGGTGAAGTGACGCTGCGAGTGGCGAATAACATCGATCCAGAGCGCGACATCCAATTCACCCTAGGGCCGATCGATTCTCTCGACCACGCCTCGCGGATGCCGAACTTCGGAAGCAAGATGGGCATCGATGCGACGACCAAGTGGGCGGCGGAGGGGTTCAGCCGGCCATGGCCTGCGATGCTCGAGATGGACAAGGCGACCAAGACGCGGGTGGATGCAATCTGGAAAAAGTTGGGGATTGAGTAGTGGAGTCTTTGACGTTTCTGTTCCACCCACCCTTGCCGACGAAAACAGGGGCGCCGGCAAGGATGGGGCACCGAAGCCTGTTGATGTTGTTGATAGTGGCATCGATGACGCTCGCAGCGATTCCTAGCCGAGCGCAGGTCATTGACGGTTTCGCGTGGGTCGATATGAAAGCCGATACGACGACGGTGGCGCGCGTCAACGAGCTTCTTGCAAGCAAGCCGTATACTGCGATCCGCGAGATTGGCGTTGTCGGGCAGCAGGCGCTGGTGATTACGACGCTGCGCAAGGACCCGATTGCGAATCCATTGAACGACAAATTTACCGCCTATGGCGTCTCGCTGCATGATGGAACGGTCGAGGAGCTGCTCGATGGGACGAACCTGAAGTACATCGACTGGCAGAAGTTTTATGACTATGACACTCCGGAGCTGGTCGCTACCTACGACGATTGCGCGCAGTGCAAGGCGACGACTTTTCTGACTGCCTTCTATATCGACCGCAAGACGCGACGATGGGGTGCGCGGTGGCGGCGGGAGGTCGCCGGGGCTCCGCTGTATTCGGCCGACCCGACCAAGAATTATGTCTATGCGCTGTTCATAAATGTGGACCAGCGGGTGGTGCTGGATACCTGGGTGTTTTATCCGGAGCAGAAGAAGTCGAGCCGGGGTGGGGAGTTTCTCTTTGAATACCGGATCGATATTCCGAGTGACCAGGGGACTTCGCGTCCGCTGACTGGGCGGGATGTGCTGCCGGTGAAACAACGGCTTTGCGCGGGCCAGAATATCGTGTTTGGGATTGCGGGTGGGCAGGATAGTGCGGCTTGTAAGGGGTTGGTGGGTAGGCGGAAGTAGAATGTTCGCCGGGATTCTTCCTCCCGGTAGTTGTCAGAATGACACATCTCCTGCAGTCAGGACTCGTCGGCTGGATTGGCTAATCGGCGGTGCGGAGCTCGATCGAGACCAGATTGTGTACGCAGCGGGCGGGTCGCTTGTCTTCGGTGACGACGAGCTTGAATGGGCCTTCTTTAGGGTCGAGCGGCTTGCCGTCCATGGTGTCGGCGACGATTACGTCTCCGGGATGGAAGCTGGGATCGGTCTCGGCGAGCGCGAGGACGGCTTTGTAGCCGTCGCTGCCGGTGGCGACGATGTATTCGGAGAGGCCTTTGCCGCGGAGCTTGTCTCCGGTGGGCGCTCCGTACTTGGCGAGCAGGTCGGTGAGCGGGACTCCGGAGTAGGTTTCGTCGGCCTTGGTGTGGACGTTGTGGAAGGTGACTGTTTTGTGGGGGAGCTTGGCAAAGCTGCTCAGACTGATTGTTTGGGGCGCCCCAGCTATAACGGTGATGCTGATAGAAGCACCGCTGCGGTCGGATCCCGTCGGAAGGTGTTCGGATATTTGATTTGGTACGAGCGAGGCAATCTCTGGTGAGGCGGTATCGAGCAACGGTCCGTCCTGAAAGCAACAGGGCCCCGGGTCGCCCCCATTAAAGTGTGGGTCAATAGCAACCTGTAGCGATAGTGTTTTGATGCTTGGTAAGTCGATTTCCTGTTGGCGGTCCAGGAACGCGACTGTATGAACGGCTACGGCGTAGTGTCCTGCCTGCAACGTGAAATTGGCGGAGCCGTCGCTGCCGGCCTTCTTTGTCCAGGCCTTTCCCGAAAGAGTATCGGTGATGGAGACTGCTGCTCCAGGGATGACTGCTCCGGATTGATCGATGACCTGCACGATTAACTGGGGCGAGGTTATCTCCTGCGCCAAAATTGCAGACCCGCCCGCGACAACGGCGGCTAATAGCGCAAATCTTCTCGCTCCGCCTCTCACCAAGGCTCCTTCAACGCCACCGCGCCGCTGCGTGGCCTTGGGCCGCGGCCGAGGGGTTGGCGGACTCCGGCGAGCGGCCACTTGGGCGGCTCCTGATTGGGCGGCGTTGACCGAAAGAGTTTGTGGATGAGCGAAGAGAGCAGGCTGGCGAGCCACGGCTCTTTGTGCTCGTTGCGATGGCGATGCAGGATCTCGGCGGCGACTTCCTTGGAGGGGTCGGGTTCGCCGGGAACGACGAAATAAGGCATAGCTACCTCCCGAACAACAACTGGGTGAAACCGGATGGGGGTCAGCCCTGACGGGGGCTTCGGCCTCCAGTATACTGGCTTCATGTCGATTGTGCGCAACATCGCTGGCATCGCTAAAGGTATGAGCATCACCTTCAGGGAGATGCTGCAGCCGACCGAGGTCGAGAACTATCCCGACGGCAAAGGCCCGCTCAAGGGAGCGGTCTTTCAGGACCGTTTTCGCGGCCAGCACGTGCTGCAGCGTGACGAGAACGGCCTGGAAAAGTGTGTCGCCTGCTTTCTGTGCGCGGCGGCCTGCCCGTCAAACTGCATCTACATCGAGGCGGCGGAGAACACGGCTGAGGTCCGCATTTCGAGCGCCGAGCGCTACGCCAAGGTCTATAACATCGATTACAACCGGTGCATTTTTTGCGGATATTGCGTTGAGGCGTGCCCGACTGATGCGATTACCCACGGCCATGGCTTCGAGCTGGCGACGCTGAATGCGACCAACCTGATCATGCGCAAGGAAGACATGCTGGCGCCGCATGCGGGCATGCCGGGAGTGCTGACGGCGGCGACCGACCCGGTGAAGTAATTGAGATAGATCGAACCGGATCGACTGGGCGCTGGGTGGAATGGCCACTTCGGCGCCCTTTTCATTGTGGTTTGGAAAGATGATGGAATAGCGATGTCAGTCAGGTTTGCGTCTTCTTATGCTGAGTGCAGATATGCAAGTTAGTCCAGTTGTACAGACCGCGCGGCAGCGGGTTGCGACGGCGCGGCGCATCGTGATCAAGCTCGGCACCAATGTGATCATCCGCGACGATGGCGCGCCGGCGGTTGGGCTGATTCATGGTCTTGTTGAGTCGGCGATCAACCTGCGCCGCGAAGGGCGAGAGGTCATCTTCGTTTCGTCCGGAGCGATCGGGCTGGGTGTGAGGCGCCTTAACATGGAGAAATCGCCGACGGAGCTGGCGATGAAACAGGCATGCGCGGCCGTCGGGCAGAGCCAGCTGATGTCGCTTTACGACAGCGGATTCCAGCACTTCGATGTGGCGACGGCGCAGGTGCTGCTGACCGAGGATGATTTTCTCGATGGCGTTCGCTATTCCAATCTGCGCGCGACGCTCGAGACGCTGCTGCGGCTGGGCGTTGTCCCGATCATCAATGAAAACGATACGGTTTCGACGATGGAGCTGGAGCGCGAAGGCGATGTTTCGCGGGAGAGTGAGCGGATCTTCGGCGATAACGACAAGCTTTCGGCGCTGGTGATGACCAAGGTGGACGCCGACTTGCTGATCCTGCTTTCGGATGTGGGTGGTTTGTATACCGGGCATCCGGCCGATGCCACATCGGAACTGGTGTCAGAGGTGGGCCAGATCACGCCCGAGTTGGTCGCCGTGGCCGGAAGCGCGAATGGCCGCGGGCGCGGTGGCATGCAGACCAAGGTGGAGGCGGCGCGCATCGTGATGGAAGCGGGGAAGGTTGCGGTCATCGCCAGCGGGCGCACTCCGGGAATGATCGACCGCGTCTGCGCCGGTGAGGATGCGGGGACGGTTTTCTGGAAGGGAGCGCAGCCATGAGCACGGTAGTTGCAGAGGTCTCAACATCTGTCGGCGTGCGTGAGCTTGCCCTTGAGGCGAAACGGGCGGGGCGCAAGCTGGCTTCACTCTCGACGTCGCAAAAGGATCAAATGCTGTTACAGATCGCCGAATCGCTGGAGCGGCACGCTGCAGAAGTGTTGGCGGCGAACGCTGAAGACGCGGGCGAGGCCGCGAAACTTGTCGATCGCGGCGAGATGTCAAAGGCTTTGTATCAGCGGCTGTTACTTACTCCGGAAAAGTATCGCGGCATGGTCGACGGCATGCGTGCGGTAGCAAAGCTGGACGATCCGTCGGGGCAGGTTTTGCTTCGAACCTTGCTCGATGATGGTCTGATCCTCGAAAAAGTGAGTGTGCCGCTGGGGTTGCTGGCAATCATCTTTGAAGCGCGGCCAGATGCGATTACGCAGATTAGCGCGCTGGCTCTCAAGTCTGGAAACGCGGTCATCTTGAAGGGCGGCAGGGAAGTCGAGAAGACGATGCGCGCGGTGCTGGAGGCGATCCATGCCGGAATGCGCGAGGCCGGGTTAGTAAGTGAGACTGCGGTGAGCGGCGTTTATGGGCGTGCCCCAGTGGAGGAATTGCTGAAGCTCGATGGCACGATCGACCTCGTGATTCCGCGCGGATCGAATGCCCTGGTGCAGCACATCCAGGACAACACCAATATTCCGGTGCTGGGTCATGCCGACGGGGTTTGCCACGTTTATATTGATGCCGGTGCGGATATCGAGATGGCAATTGCGATCGCGGTCGATAGCAAGGTACAGTACCCGGCGGTCTGCAATGCGGTAGAAACAATTCTTGTTCATCGGGCAATTGCCGAAAGAGTCTTGCCTGCGTTGGCCGACGCGCTCGAAGCAAAACAGGTAAAGGTGCGCGGCGATGAGGGGGCGCGGCAATTGCTGCCGGAGCGTTCAATCGACGTAGTTGGCCATGATGAGTGGCACACTGAGTACGGCGATCTCATCGTTGCCATTCGCGTCGTCGACGACCTGGACGCTGCGATGGAGCACATCGAGCGCTTCGGCTCGCACCATACGGATGCGATTGTGACCGAAGATGCTGCTGCTGCAAGGCGATTTCTCGACGAACTGGATTCGGCGAATGTACTGCATAACTGCTCGACGCGTTTTTCTGACGGCTTCCGTTACGGGTTTGGGTCCGAGGTCGGGATCAGTACGAGCAAGCTGCATGCGCGCGGGCCGGTTGGCCTCGAGGGCCTGGTGACCTATAAATACCGGCTACTTGGCAGCGGGCAGGTAGTGAAGGATTATGCCGGCAAAGATGCGCGAGCATTCAAGCATGTAAAGCTCGTGTAAACACTCGCAGGCCAGCAGGAGTCTCAGGTGGCGACGCGCAGATGTCAACCACCCATTAGGGGAGCGTGAGTCGTGTCCGGTTCCGAACACCGTCAGGTCGAAACGGACAGGCTGTGTCGTCAGTCTTCGGCGGCATTGCTGATTCTATGAGGGTTGGAGGTAACGCTCTTTGGCCCATGGTGTGCAGTTACTTTTAGTTGAGATTTTGAGGAACTCCAATGACCCAGCCTCCGTATCGCCCTTCAGAGGGTAATCCCATGCGTCGCTTCGCACTTTTCTCCGTTGCGCTGCTCGTCCTGGTAATCATCGGCTTCCAACCATCGAAAGCCGCTACGGCCGCGAAGAAGTCGGTGTGCGTCTGCCTGCCCTCTCGGGCCGCGCTCCTGCTGAAGTCGATGACCAATGTGGCGTTAACTCCGGCGAAGCAGGCACCGGCCAAGAATAGTTGAGCTTCGCTGCGGGCCATTCTTGAAGAGGTCGCCCCAAACGACGACCTCGACATGTGCTGCTTTCACGAGACTCCGTTTGCCCGCTAGAGGCTGGGCACAAACGAAACAACCGACACCGTCCCATCCGTCTGATTCGTGAAGAAAGCTTCAGAATTGTCAGCGGTGAGCGCGATGGCGTTGGGCTGATGTCCCCCCTTGATAATGGCGTCGACGGTATCGGTTGCGGTGTCGATCAACGCCACCTGCTCCTTTGAGAAGCCGGCGACCAGGAGATACTTGCCATCCGCCGAGATCGCCTCGCCGTAATTTGCGGGGTCGCAGGTGAGGATAAGGGTTTTGGTCGTCATGTTTTCGAGCGAAACAACCCACACGCCGCCTGTGCCGCCAGTCGAGTCGAAGAGAGAGACGTAAGCATACTTTCCATCAGGACTGACTACTACCGCCTGCGGCGCAGCGCCGCTGGAAGTCAAGGTAAGACTTGCGACGATCTGCTTGCTTCCGGGGCTGACAATCGCGAGCTCCGGATGGCCAGTGGTTGGAGTGATGCCGGGGACAAAGACCGGCACGACAAACTTCCCGGCGAAGTAAGCTCCAATCGCAGGAACGACCGCCGGCCGCCCGCTTTGGCCGGGGACGGAGATTGCTTTGTCGAGAACCAGCGGCGTGGTGGTGTGGAAGTCAGCCGCGAAATTGCCCGCTCCCTGAGTGGTCACGAGCAATTGTCCGGCGGGAGCATAAGCCATTCCAAAGGGGTTCGTGAGCGGCAGGCCGCTGAGGTCGATGGTCTGGGTTACGGTGCGCGTCGACAGCGTGACCACCGAGAGACTCGAACCGTAGTAATTTGTGACGAATGCTCTGGCGCCCGAAGAACTGAAGGCAATGTCGGCCGGCCCTTCCCCGACCGTTACGGAATGAGTGACCTTGAGAGTTGCGATGTCTACCAGTGAGATGAAGCCGGGAGTGGAGGTGCCGTTGTACCCTGCTACCCAGACGCCTTTGCCATCCGGGGAGAGGGTCGCCCCGAATACGTTCCCCGGCACGCTGGCGACTGGGGGGGCGACACGGATGGTCTTGATGACCGTTGGGACGATTGCCGCGTAGGGCTGAATACAGACACAGAAAGAGACGGCGTTGGCATCGAGCGTCACCGCTCCAACTTGCGCCAGCGCCCTGCCCTGCAGGGTTGCATTCGTGTTCAGGGTAATACTCGCCAGGGCAAGAATATTTCCCAGGAACGTGCTGCTCGTGCCGAGAGTCGCGGAACTGCCAACCTGCCAAAAGACGTTGGACTGCTGAGCGCTGTTGGCGAGACCGACCGAGGAACCGCTCGCGGTAGTCAGCGTGCTGCCGATCTTGAAGACCCAGACTGCATTGGGGTTTCCTGCTGCATCGAGGGTGAGCGCGCCGGTCAACTGGGCGGAGGAGGAGAAGCAATAGACGCCGGGCGGGAGCGTCATTCCGCCGAGGTCGGTTGGGACGGTGTAGGTCGTAGTACAAGCCTGGATACCGAGCTTGGAATATGCGGCGGCAATATCGAGCTGCGCCTGGGCCGCGGTTGCGTCTGCATCATGGAGCACCGATCTAACCTGCGTGCCCGGCGGAAAGCCAGTGATCGCGGTGCCGGGGCTCACGCCCAGGTCGCCGGTTATGGTGGTTGAACCGGTGCTGGTGACGGTCGATCCGCCCAATACGGCGAACTCGCGCGCCACACCGAGGGATGGGGCAACCTGGGCGCTGACAGGGTGAAGTGACGCGGCCAGCGCCAGGCAGGTGAAGGTGATTATCGCGATGTTTCGTGCCGGCGAGAGCCCAGCCCTCTGCTTCCGAAGCGTAGGTGCATTCATTCGCGTGTCTCCTGTTTAAGCGCTAGCGCCTAAGGGACATTGGCAATGGGTGTTTTGCGAACAGTTATGGAATGCTCTTCTTATTCGTCCTTACCGAGGCAGTATTCCCATTAAAGAAACTTAAGTTTGCTGCTGTAGCGTTCTTATCCAATGCTGTTTGACAAGGTAGGCGCTGATTGATGCTCGTTATGTACAAAAATGCTCATGTATGGTTATTTATTTTCGCCGAGCGTCGAGCGCGCGGCTGTCGAAGGCGGTGGCCGGAGGAGGATGCAACGGGCCTACCCCCAGCCTAGTTAAACTTGCTGGAATCAACGGGTTGCGGAGTTTGTCCGCAAGTTATTGATAAGACATCGATTATCGGCAAACTCTTCCATTGATTGCTGTTGTGCATCGAGTGAAGCTGAGGAACGCGCGCCGCATTTTCCGCCTGAGAGCTTGATGTGAGGGCATTCCAGGATCATGTTTTCCCCTTCGAAAAGTGGCAGAAACAGGAAAAGGCGGCTTTCGCCGCCCTGAGTTAGTCGCTGATTTACTAAGTCCCTATATCCAGGATATCAAGTTGACACCATTCACTATGCCAACTTTTGGGATTTATTTTGGCGATTGGAATGAATATTTTGGGTGGTTTTGGGAGGGATTGGGGGGTTGACAAGGGTTTTTCGCTGATCGTGAGGACTGGAGGAAAGTTTCAGCCGGTTGCCGCAGACATACGCGGCTGAGCAAAATCACTTGTCCGAGGTGTCGACCACACAGCAACTTGAACCGGTGGCTAAGAGTGTCCGTGAGTGAATTGGCGATTTAGCTTCAACTGAATTTGGCGGAAGTCAACTCAGACCGCGCATGGTTGGCGATCATGTACAACACCGCATCCCTTAGCACGGATCGTCGTCAGCGGGGATCGACCTGAGGGCTTGGTGGCTTCGGGGGGTTGTCGGCTTTGCCGCTTGCTGCAGGCAGGCCGATGTGGTCGGCAAGTTGTGCCCCGCTGAAGGTGTCGGTAAAACTCTCGTCAATCTCCGGCAACATGCTGGCATTCCAGGTTAGCCAGTCTTGCACCATGCGGTCATAGATGTCCCTATGGCGGTCCTTGAGGTTGGCCCGTTCCAGTGGATCATCGACGACATTGAACAGGAACGTGTTGTCGAGCATCTTGAGAAATTTGTAGTTACCCTCTCGCGCTGCGCGCTGTGCGTTGCCCTTGTAGCGCCAAAACAGCTTGCGGTCGATTGGCGCCGCCTTGTCGGTGAGGATTGGAAGCAGATTGATGCCGTCTGGCGGATAGGCTGGGTCGGGAGAAGCGCGTGCAGCGGCTAGCAGTGTTGGCAACCAATCCATGCTGATAGCGACCTGGTCAGTGGTTCGCCCCTGGGGGATTCGCGCCGGCCATGACAGGATCGCGGGAATGCGCAGCCCGCCTTCGAGCAACTCAGTCTTTTTGCCGGTAAAGGGCCAGGTGTCGGCGAAGCGCTCCCCGCCGTTGTCGCTGGTGAAGACGACGATCGTGTTCTCGGATAGGCCATTGGCGTGGAGCGCGGCGAGCACACGCCCCACCTGAAGATCGAGAGATTCGATCATCTGCTGATAGACCTTCTGGCTGCCGCCATCGAAGTCATCCAGGTTCTTGCCTGCGAGGCGCTTCGATTCCGAGTCATCTCCCGGTGGCTCCCACGGCCAATGGGGCGCGTTGAAGTGCAGGCTGAGAAGAAACGGCTTGCCGGATTTTGCGTAGCCGTTTACGACGGAGACCGCATGATCGCCCAGAAGTTCAGTGAGGTAGCCCGGCTGTTCGATACGCCGGTCGTCTTCATACAGGCCAGGATGGTTGTAGTAGTCCGACGCGCCGGGACGAAAGCCGTAGAAATGGTCGTATCCGCTCTTCAACGGACCGTATTTCGGCAGCAGCCCCAGATGCCACTTGCCGACCAGTGTGGTGCTGTAGCCCACCTTCTTCAGCAGCGATGGCAGCGTGGGTATTTCCGGCGGGAGGCCGATATCACGTCCTGCGAGCGGCTCGTCAAGGCCCACCGAGAGCCGGTCCTGGTAGCGTCCGGTAATCAGGGCGGTGCGCGTTGCGGAGCAAACGGCAGAGTTGGCATAGGCCTGCAGGAACCGCAAACCCTTTGCAGCCAGCCTATCGATGTTCGGAGTGCGGAGATCGGGCCGGCCGTAGCAAGCCACGTCGGCGTATCCCATGTCGTCGGCCAAGATGAAGACAATATTCGGGGGCTTCGACTCTGGTTCGGCAAAGAGCGGATCCACTCCCACGGCTAACGCAGCCATTCCCAGCGCTGCTCCGCGCAGCACAGTGCGGCGGGTGACATCTTCCGGCGTACGGCGATCCATATTTACTTGCTGCGAGGCGATACCCGTTGAATCGCAGTCAGCTTCTGTTATGGACACAGTCCCTTCATCTCGCATCCCCAAACTCTATCAAACGGATTGCCAGGGTGCGAATTGGCGTTGTGTTCGAACAAAGGCGATAAGTACAAGTCAAATGATGCCAACAGGCCAACGCACTCATAGAGTCGTTCCGATCGGCTCATGCCACTGGCAAGTGTCCGTGTAACCGGCTAATCGAACATCTAGGGATTCGATATTGGATAAACAAGATGTTTGATCCTCCCGCCCTTCCGCGAAGCGCGCGGAAGGATGGGGCACCCTTTTTTGGTGGTCGCGCTGGCTTCGCAAACTGCAGATCCTTCGGCTGCGCCTCAGGATGACAATCGTTTTGAAAGCTGGGATTGGCGGTGATTCGAGATTGCGGAAACGCAGATCTCTCCACTCCGCGCTGCCCCCACCCCAGCGACGAAGACCCGTCGCCGGGTGAGCGGTTCGCGCTGCGGTCGAGATGACAACCAAGAGTGGTGTCCGCTGTGATGGAGATGACAACTAGAGGGTTTTGGTGGGTTGGGGGAGAGCCCCGGGGCTGAAGGCCTCCGGGGTGTGTTGTTTTTCGAGGGGCTAAAGCCCCACGCTTCCACCGGGATTTCAATGCGCCTGCGGCGCGGTGTTAGGGAAACCGCAGCTCCTTCGGCTGCGTCTCAGGATGACATTTGTTCTTTATGAGGGCATTGGTCATCCCACTCAAGCCAACGGATGGCTTGAATGGGGCAGCCGGGTTTGTGGAGATTGAGGCGTTACTTCGCGGACTCGAGTTCGTGGAGGATGGTGACGCTGGCGCTGGCTCCGATGCGGTTGGCTCCGGCTTCGAGCATGGTGCGGGCGTGGTCGAGGGTCTTGATGCCTCCGGAGGCTTTGACACCGCAGTGGGCACCCGCGACTCCGCGGAGGATGGCGACGTCGGCGGCGGTTGCGCCTGCAGAGGAGAATCCGGTGCTGGTTTTGAGGAAGTCGGCGCCGGCCTGGAGGGCGAGTTCGGAGGCGAGAAGCTTTTCCTGGAGGGTAAGCAGGCAGGTTTCGAGGATGACTTTGGCGAGAGCCCCGGCGTCGTGGGCGATTTCGACGACGCCGCGGATGTCGGCGGCGACGCGGTGGTGGTCGCCGGACTTGAGCGCGCCGATGTCCATGACCATGTCGACCTCTTTGACGCCGAGGGTGACGAGGGTCTGGGTCTCGGCGCGCTTGGTGGTGGAGAGGGAAGCGCCGAGCGGGAAGCCGGCGACGGCTCCGACAGGAACGTTAGTGCCGGCGAGGACCGAGACGGCGAGGGCGACCCAGCTGGGGTTGACCATGGCGCAGGCGAAGCGGTGGGTGGCGGCTTCTTCGCAGAGGCGGATGACCTGGTCGCGGGTGGCTTCGGGCTTGAGCAGGGTGTGGTCGAAGAGCGCGGCGAGGGCGGCTGGCGTTTTGAGGGCTTCGCGGGTGAAGGCGGCGGCGTCGTAGTGGGTGGCGTCGGCGCTGGGCGGCTTCGATCCGGATGACTTAGTGGAGTTCGATTTCTTCGCGGCGGATTTTTGTTCGGTATCGATGACGGTCATAGGACTGCTACCCAAAACAACAAGAACAGTTTGCTTGAAACTCGAAACGAAAAAGGAACTGCTTGAGGACTTTTATGCCGGGAAGTCCGGGGGAAGTATACAGATGTCGGGAAGGTTGCGGAACTTCTCGGCGTAGTCCATGCCATAGCCGACGACGAACTGGTTGGGGATGGAGAAGCCGACGTAATCGGCCTCGATGGGCTCGATGCGGCGGGCGGGCTTATCGAGGCAGGTGGCGATCTTGAGCGACTTTGGATGATGGCCGAGGAAGACCTTGCGCAGGTAGCCGAGGGTGATTCCGGTGTCGAGGATGTCTTCGACGATGATGACGTGTTTGCCCTCGATGGGCTCGTCGAGGTCTTTGAGGAGCTTGACGGCTCCGCTGGTGGTGCGGCCTTTTTTATAGCTGGAGACGGCGACGAAGTCGAAGGTGGCGTCGATGTGGATGCTGCGGGCGAGGTCGGCGAGGAAGATCGCGGAGCCTTTGAGGACGCCGATCATGATGACCTTTTCGCCGGCGTAGTCGCGGGTGATGGCTTCGCCGAGCTCGGCGACACGTTTCTCGATTTGTTCGCGGCTGTAGAGGACGAGAAGCTGCTGCTCGACGGAGATATCCATGTGCAAACAGGATATCTCTAAAGGGCGCGGGCGGCGTAGCTATCAATAGTAGGAGTGGCGCGGCAGAGATATACTAGGAGAGTTGCCCTGAAGCATGTATCCATTCATTCATTTCGGTAGTCACTTTTCCATTGGCACATTCGGACTTCTACTGTGGCTGGCGGCGGTCTGCGCCTGCTGGGTGCTGCATCGCAATTTTCTGCGCTGGGGGCTGGATGCAGACGCGATCGGCGTGGTCGCGATCGTCACCGTGACGGGCATTATCGGCGCGAAGCTTTGGCATGTGGCGGATACTCCGGGCGAGCATATTTTCGAGCGCGAGGGGTTTGCCTGGTTTGGCGGGCTGGTCGCGGGGATTCTGGCGCTACTGTGGCAGGGGCGGGCGACGAAGATTGGCGCTATCAGGATGCTGGATTTAGCAGCCCCGGCGGCGGCTATTGGTTATGGGATGGGGCGGCTAGGCTGCCTGATTTCGGGGGACGGCGATTACGGCATTCCCACCAATCTGCCGTGGGGAATGAGCTTTCCGAATGGGCTGGTGCCGACGACGCAGAGGGTGCATCCGACGCCGATTTATGAGCTTATCGCGGGATTGCTGATTGGGTATTACCTTTGGCGGCGCGGGGCTTCGTCGAAGCCGCTGGGGCAGATTACGGGCGAGTATCTGATTTTGAGCGGGATTGCGCGGTTCCTGGTTGAGTTCATTCGGATTAACCCGAAGATTTACTGGGGCATGAGCAACGCGCAGATCGCCAGCCTGGGATCGGTTGTAGCGGGGATCGTGTTCATTGTGGCGGCGCGGTGGTATGCGGCGAAGAATGCGGCGGTCGAGACTGTGCCGGTGGTTGAGGCGAAGGCGTAAGAACTCCGGATCAACATCCTAAAAAACGCCAGCTCTCCTTCTCAGAACTCGAGCTCAATTTCATCGATATAACACCAGCCCCAGCTTTCTCCGGGTTCGATGGAGCGCATGATTGCGTGCTTGGTGTGCTGGAAGTGTTTGGTTGCGTGCTTACCGATCGAGGAGTCGCAGCAACCGACATGGCCGCAGACGAGGCACATGCGCAGGTGAACCCAGCGCATACCGAGCTTAAGGCATTCTTCACAACCGCGAGTGTGAGGGCGGACATCCTGGATCTGGTCGAGATGGGTGCATTCGGCAGGCATACGGATTGGATGCTACACCATCGGCGACGCTGCGGCTCAGGGAGAGAATTGGCGGTCTCTGAGCGAAACCGATCCACGACATAGGCCGGCGGGCGATGTGCGCATTTTAGCCGAAGGCATTGCGGATGAACTCGGCGGTCTTCGTGTCCCCGTTTTCGGTGTAGCGGACGATTACCCGCGTTCCCGGATCAGCGTCGAATTTGAAGCCGCTCACTACGCCTTCCGGGGTCTCGGCGCTGGCATCCCTGGCGATATCAAAGGTCACGGTCGCGCCCGCATCGGTGCGGATGGTCATGACATGGTGTTTTGTTTTGACCACGGTCCCGGAGACCGAATTCAGCCCAGTTGCTCCAAAATCCTTGATCGCGACGATCGTGCGTCCAAGTTTGCCGTCGAAGTAGTAAGCCACTATGTGGTCGCCCACTTTGTTAAACCCTTCGGGCTCAGTGGTGCCACTGCGTACGTCCTTGTCGAAGAGAATGTTGGTTTTCGACTTCTCTTCGTAGCGGAAAATACCCAGGGAATCATCACTGGTCTTGAGAGTAATCGTATTGGTCGCGGGTTCAACGGCGGTCACCACGCCGCCGATGGCATGCACAATCTGTTGAGCATGCAGCGCCAGAGAGCCCGCGCAGACCGAGGCTAACAGGACAAAGCCTTTCATCCATAAACTTCGCATGAGAACAAACCTCCGTCGAGATTCAATCGCGATTTGAGTGCAGCGAGGTTCGTTCGTTCAGCGGGCAGAGAAAGTCGAGCACGTTGAGTTACCGGAAATCTCACAGCACATCCGACCGCTTAGACGGTGGAAGGGCAGATTAAGTTGCATGGTAGATGGCTTTAGACCGACTGACTTTGAGGAATTTGCACCTGCGGCTTGGGCTTGCGGAAGGGTGGGCGAGACGGAGATTGAAATCCACACCCGCGCGGCAAAGCTCGTTCGAGCGAGAGGATTCCAGTCCGGAAATAATCCTGTCCGGCAGAAGAACGCGCTCTCCGGTTTCTGCATCGAATCAGCGCAGTAAGGAGAGAGTCCAATATGCTTCTCATTATTTTGATCGTGTTGTTGCTGGTATTTGGTTTTGGCGGTTATCGGATGGGCCCGGGAATCGGATATTACGGCGGCGGCGGCATCAGCCTGATTCTGTTGATTGTGATCATCCTGTTACTGCTGCATGTGTTCTAACCCCTTCGAGTCGCGTCGGGCAGGGAGTGAGTCTGAAGCGGTCCTCAAAAGAAGGCGCTTCAGACTCACACGGTTTGCCGTATGCGGATTATTGTTGCTTGGCTTTGGATGGTGTTGGACGGGGCAGAGCGCCGATTGCCAGTTGTTCTTTGTGCCCGTAGAGTTCGGGGTGAAGATAACGCCCCTTGTCGGCATCTGGCTTCTCCTCCTCGACAGGAATACGGTGGGCGTTGGCCCAGGCGTCCTGGCGGATTCCGGTTACCATCCACGAGACCTTGACGTTGGGTTTGTCGGTCCGGATGACGAAGGTGCGGTTGGCGATCTCGGTAGCGATCCAGGCCTGGGCTGGCTGGCCAATGGTCGTCAGTTGATAGCGGAAGTCTCGGTTGAGTGACTCGAACCAGTCGGGCATCGTGACGGTGGCCGATCCGGAGCCGTCGGTGACGACGCTGCCGTTGTAGATGTTCATCATGTCGGGTGACTCGACGAAGGAATGATAGAGGTACTTGTTTTCGGGATCGAGAGGATGATCGATTTTGAACGAGCCGCCTGATTTTGAGAGGTTACCGTTTACACTGACATTCCCGTCGAAGTCTCCAGCCAGGTAACTACCGTAGGCGTAGATGCCTTCGTACCCTTCGGCGACCATTCCGTATCCGCTATAGCCTGTGCCTTCGTTGAAATTGAGACCTCTGACGCCCACGCCGGAGTTGCTGTAGTCGTCGCCTTCTACGCCGATGCCGAACTCCTCGCTTAGATTCTCGCCTGTGACATAGCTTTGGGCACTGATGCTGCCGGCAACCAAGATGGAAGAGGCGAGCGCCAACGGAGACGCGCTCGTGCCGCTGCCAGTGAGATTGCCGTCATGGGAGACGGAGGCGAGTCCGCCACCGGCAGGGCCTTGTGGGCCGGTCGCTCCGGTTGCGCCTTTAGGGCCTGTTGGACCGGTAGGGCCGGCTGGGCCAGTTGGGCCTGCGGGTCCGGCAGGGCCGGAGAGCGCAATCTCGAGCAGTGCTGGATGGCTGGTGTTGGGGTTTTCCTTGCTATCGAGGCTGATGCTGACGGTGCCGGCGGAGCGCAACTCCACACCGAAGTTGTTGGCGGGTGTGGTGAGCCAGCTTTGGACTACCTTAGTGATGTCGAAATCGATGTAGTTGTTGACCGCGCTGGTTCCGGTGCTGGTGGCGGCAGCGCCGGCGAGGGTCGGCCTCGTTGCGTAGGTGACTGAACCTTCTTTCCAGGCGCTGGTCACCTGATAGACATTGGTTGTTCCCGAGGTGGTGAGCGTGCTGGGAAAGACAATCAACCTGGCGCGGAGGACCTGAGCGGCGGTGGTTCCGTTAGGAAGCACGCTGGCAATATCGAATTGCAACAGGGTCTGCGTACTCGAATTGACGCTCAGAGTTGTGCTCTGGCCGTAGTTCGTGTTTCCGGCCGCGCTGTTGATCTGGGTGTCGCCGACGAGCACGGCTTGTTGTGCGTGGGCGGCTAGTGCGGCCAGAATGGCCATGACTCCAACTGCCACTCGCTTGCTCTCAAAAATACGCATGGCTCAATGTCCTCAAATTGTGAATTGGGAGTTATTCGCGGCGCGATCCGGGGCTCGAAACGATAGTGACCCTTAGGTATATAACGTTTCGTACTTGAGCACCATTGATTTTGAAGGCAAGAGCTATCAGGAGGGAGCAGGCTCAACCTCTGGGCACAAAAAAAGCAGGACGGCCTCCCGTAGGTCGCCGCCCTGCACCGGTGAAAGCTGACTATTGTTGAGGCAATGGGTGCGGCCGCGCTGCCGGGTGCGCGACATCCATCGCAGTGGGCTCGCCGGCGTGGCCGAAGAGCTCGGGATGGATGTAGTGGCCCTTTTCCGCGTCGCTTTTGTCGACTTCGTTGGGGATGCGGTGAGCTTTGGCCCATGCGTCCTGGCGAATTCCAGTGACCTGCCAGGAGACCTTGACGCCGCCGTGGTCGGTGCGGAGCGTAAAGTGGTTGCCGGAGATCTCGCTCGCGACCCAGGCCTGCGCCTGCTGCCCAACGGTAGTGAGTTGGTAGCGGAAGTCGCTGTTGAGGGACTCGAAATAATCGGGCAAGGTCACGACCGCATTGCCGCCGCCGTCGGTGACGACCACGCCGTCATAGACGTTCTTCATGTCGGGTGATTCCACGAAGGAGTGGTAAAGGTATTTGTTTGCCGGGTCGAGGGGGTCGTCGATCTTGAAGGAACCGCCCGATTTTGAGAGGTTGCCATAGACATCGACACTGCCGATGAAATATCCGGCGATATCGCCGACCGCATAGACAGCTATCGAATTGTTGTAGTTGTCGAAGGCCTCGAGGCCGTAGCCGCCGGTGCCACCGGAGCCTCCGCTGGGACCACCGGTAAAGACTCCACCGGGGCCTCCGATCGAACCGGCATCCCCGTTATAGTAGGGATTCCCGGAGCCGCCGGTACCTTTCACACCGTACCCACCCTGGGTGTAGGCGGTCGAATCGTTTCCGTTGGCTGGGCCGCCCTGACCGACGACACCGGACCCACCGTAACCCTCGGAAGATTCCGAGTAGCCACCGATGCCTTCGATGCCATCGGCGGTCTGGTAGTACCCAGTGGCGGTACCGAGATTCTGGATCTCGAAGACCGGGTAGCCATTCTCATAGCCGTACGTGGAGTAGGGCAGGTTGATGCCGCCAGCGGGACCTTGTGGGCCGGTTGCGCCGGTGGAGCCTTTAGGACCAGCGGGGCCGGTTGCGCCAGTTGCGCCTTTTGCGCCGGCGGGGCCTGCGGGACCCTCGGGACCGGAGAGCGCGATCTCCAATACCGCGGGATGACTGGTGTTGGTGTTCTCTTTGCTGTCCAGGGTGATGCTGACGCTGCCGGCGGAACGCAACTCCACGCCGAAATTGTCAGCGGGGGTGGTGATCCAGCTCTGGACTACCTTGGTTATGTCGAAGTCGATGTAATTATTGACCGCGCTGGTCCCGCTGCTGGTTGCGGCGGCGCTAGCGAGTGTGGGTTTCGTCCCATAGGTGACTGAGCCTTCTTTCCAACTGCTGGTGACCTGGTAAACGTTCGTTGTTCCCGAGGTTGTCAGCGTGCTGGGAAAGACAATCAGCCTGGCGCGGAGAACCTGAGCGGCCGTGGTCCCGTTGGGCAGGACGCTGGCGATATCAAATTGCAAGAGGGTCTGGGTGCTTGAGTTGACGTTCAGGGTGGTGCTCTGGCCGTAGTTGGTGTTTCCGGCCGCGCTGTTGATCTGGGTGTCGCCTACCAATACGGCTTGTTGTCCATAGACAAGGGCCGCAGGCAGGATCGCCAGGCTTGCCATTACCATCTTCAAACTCTGAAATGCTTTCATCTTTTCCTCCGGTTTCGGGCGGGGCTCGCATACGGGGGCGCGGAACGCTTCCCACGGACTGTTTTCCTACGGGGCTCCCGGCAGCGTCCTCAAATCCGGCTCAATTACGCCTCAATTTGAAGACGATCGCGAGTATGTCCATTGTGTTCAAGTACTTAATCGGATTTTCGGCGCGGGCGATTGAGCGGGCGTGTGGCTGGGGAAGTGGCGATGGGCAGGCGTTGGCGATGCCTGGCGCAACGGCTTGGCCAATGAATTCGGGAGGAAGAAAGATCGTGGCGGGAAAATGGTGGGCGAGGCGGGGATCGAACCCACAACCCTCAGCTTAGAAGGCTGATGCTCTATCCAATTGAGCTACTCGCCCACTGTTGCCATTGTAGCCTCGGGCGCTTTGCGGTCCAAGGTAACTCACGAGGAGCCCAGCCCCGAAGGCCTCGAGAGCGATCAGGTTTTGGGTGGGGACTGGAGCATTGGATCCACCCACCCTTCCGGAGAACGGAAGGATGGGGCACCCACATTTGTTCTTCCCACTCAAGCAAAGGCGGCTTGAATAGGCCGACCCACGGTTCGTAGGTTTATACGAAGAGTGGAGCCAGCACCAGAGTTACGGTCGCGAGCAGCTTGATGAGAACGTGGAGCGAGGGGCCGGCGGTGTCTTTGAAGGGGTCACCGACGGTGTCGCCGACAACCGCTGCCTTGTGGGCTTCGGAGCGCTTGCCGCCGTGGGCTCCAGTCTCGATGTACTTCTTGGCGTTGTCCCATGCGCCGCCGGCGTTGTTCATGAACATGGCAAGGAGGATGCCGGAGATGGTGCCAACCATCAGCAGGCCGGCGACGGCTTCAGCGCCGGTGAGGTTGATGGGGACGCCGTGGAGGGTGGGTACTGCGCCGATTTGAGCGCCAGCGCCGAAGAGTTCGCTGAGATGGCGGAAGCTGATGCCGACTACGAGGGGCATGGCGACCGCGAGCAGGCCGGGGAGCATCATCTGTTTCAGCGCTGCGGTGGTGACGATGCGGACGCAGCGACCGTAGTCGGGTTTGGAGGTGCCGGCCATGATGCCGGGGTTTTCGCGGAACTGGGCGCGAACGTCTTCGATGACATATTGCGCGGCACGTCCGACGGCCTTGATGGCCAGCGAGGAGAAGAGATAAGTGAGCATCGCGCCAAGCAACGCCCCGACAAAGACGGGGACGGAGGCGAGGTTGACGTTGGAGAAGCTCCAGCCTGCGGGGAGTATTTCTCCGGCGGCTGCGACGCGGCTGGCGACGATGGCGTGGATGGACTCGAGATACGCCGAGAAGAGCAGGAAGGCGGCGAGCGAGGCCGAGCCGATGGCATAGCCCTTGGTGAGCGCCTTGGTGGTGTTGCCGGCGGCGTCGAGGCGGTCGGTCTTTTCGCGGACGGCGTGGGGCTGGTCGGACATTTCGATGATGCCGCCGGCGTTGTCGGTGATGGGGCCGAAGGTGTCCATGGCGAGAATGTAGGCGGCCGAGGAGAGCATGCCCATGGTGGCGATGGCGGTTCCGTAGATGCCTTTGGCGTAATTGGCGACGCCGACGACGTCTTCAAGGCCGCGCACGCCGAAGTAGTAGCTGAGCAGCAGGGCCGCGCCGATGACGAGGACGGGGAGTGCGGGGGTCTCCATGCCGACGGCTATGCCGGTGATGATGTTGGTGGCCGGACCGGTGTCAGAGGCGTCGGCGATCGAGCGGACGGGACGGAAGCGGGTCTCGGTGTAGTACTCGGTGATGCGGACGAAGAGGAACGACGTGACGATGCCGCAGATGCCGCTGGCAAGCAGCCACCAATGGCCGCTGAGCATGTATTTGACGGCGACGGCGAAGCCCACGAGGGCGAGCAGCGAGGTCACGTAGTAGCCCCGGTTGAGGGCGTGCATCGGATCTTCGTCTTCTTTGCTGTGAACAATGATGACGCCGACGATGCTGGAGACGAGGTTGATGGCCTGGACGACAAGCGGGAAGAGAATGCCTTTGATTCCGAAGACGGGAAAGAGCGCCGCGCCGAGGATCATGGCACCGACGTTTTCTGCGGCGGTCGACTCGAAGATATCCGCACCGCGGCCAGCGCAGTCGCCGACGTTGTCGCCAACGAGGTCGGCGATGACGGCGGGGTTGCGTGGGTCGTCTTCGGGTATTCCGGCTTCGACCTTGCCGACAAGATCAGCGCCGACGTCGGCTGCCTTGGTATAGATACCGCCGCCGAGCTGGGCAAAGAGCGCGACGAGGGAAGCGCCGAATCCGAAGCCGACAAGCTGGTAGGGGGCGTGCTGCGGATCGTCGAGCCCGCCAAAGACGAGGAAGAGCAGGCCAATGCCGAGCAGGGAGAGCGAGACGACGACGAGTCCGGTGACGGCGCCGCCGCGGAGGGCGGTCTGCAGCGCTTTGCCGATGCTGGTGCGGGCCGCCGAGGCAACGCGGATGTTGGCACGGATGGAGACGAACATTCCGCTGTAGCCGGAGAGCGCCGAACAGGCGGCGCCGATGATGAAGCTGATCACCACCTTATTGGCGAAGGGCCGGGAGTAGGCGGAGGCATAGTAGCCGGCATAAAGAATCACCGCGATGACCACGGCGAGGATGGCGATTGCGCTGTACTGACGTTTCATGAAGGCTTCAGCGCCCTCGCGGATAGCGTCGGAGATCATGCGCATCTCGGGCGTACCGGCGTCATTTGCTAAAACATTGCGGGCGAAGAGTACGGCAGCAATCAGCGAAAGCGAGCCCACCGCCAGCGCGATCCAAAGGAAGACATTGCCCGAGGAGTCGGGAGTTTGGGCGAGTCCGCCAGCCTGCCAGAGTGCGGCAGCGGCCAGCGAGGAGAAAACAAACATTCAAATGCCTCCAATATAAGAAGAAGCTGTTCGCTCATTGACGCAAGAGAACATGCTGTCGAGCACCGATTGGTTGAGGTTCATGATGAGCCCGATTTGCTGCAACCGATTATGGCGTAAAGCTGTGAAATCGATGCTCTTGGGTGATTCCAGCGCTAAAGGCGTAATTAGAGCATGGCGGGAAAACGATGGTCAATGCGAACTGATGCACTTCTGAACACAAACGGTACCGGGCTTGTTCACAGCGGGAAATCCTTGCCAGATAGCATTACAATCGTGTTTCATCGAGGCATTGCTTTATCCGGAGAAAGAAGAGGCTTATGGCCGAAGTGGTAGTTGACCTAGAGCGCCGAAATGCCGAAGCCGCTGCCGCCCTGAAGGCAGGACCCTCCGCCGAAGTTCCCCCCGAACTGCTGATCGAGATGTACCGGTTGATGTACCTGTCGCGGCGGGTCGACGATCGCGAGATCATGCTGAAGCGGCAGCAGAAGATCTTCTTCCAGGTCTCTGGCGCGGGCCACGAGGCGATGCTGGTGGCTGCGGGCCTGGCGCTGAAGCCTGGCTATGACTGGTTCTATCCTTATTATCGGGACCGGGCGCTTTGCCTGGCGCTGGGCAACACCCCCGAAGAGCAGTTTCTGCAGGGAGTGGGAGCGGCGGCCGATGTGGCCAGCGGCGGGCGGCAGATGCCGTCGCACTGGAGCAATCCGGCACTGCATATCGTTTCGCAATCTTCTTCAACAACGACGCAGTGCCTGCAGGCGGTTGGGTGCGCCGAGGCGGGACGCTATTTCTCGCGGCATCCGGAAGCAGCGGCGAAGGGTGAAGGGGACTATCGACAGTTCAAGAACGTCGAATTTCACGGCGACGAAATCGTCTATGTCTCGCTGGGCGAGGGCGCGACGAGCCAGGGTGAGTTCTGGGAGTCGCTGAATACGGCGTCGAACGCCAAGCTGCCGGTCTTATTTGTCGTCGAAGACAACGAATACGCGATCTCGGTTCCGGTTGAGGTGAATACGCCGGGCGGGAATATTTCGCGGCTGGTGGCGAACTTCCCGAATTTCCATTTTGCCGAGATTGACGGGACCGATCCGGTGGCGAGCTATGCGGCTTTTCAGGAGGCTGTCGCCTGGTGCCGCGCGGGCAACGGGCCGGCGTTTGTGCATGGGCATGTCGTGCGGCCGTATTCGCATTCGCTGTCTGACGATGACCGGCTGTACCGGTCGGCGGCTGAATTGGAGGCGGACAATCTGCGCGATCCGCTGCCGAAGTTCCAGATGCGGCTGTTGAGGGACGGCATTCTGGACGCCGAGGCGATCAACCGCCTCGAGAAGCAGGTCGATGAGGAAGTGCGGCTGGCTGCAGAGCGGGCGTTGCGTTCACCACTGCCGGAGATCGATTCGATACGCAGGCATGTTTATTCTGAGGACCTGGATCCGACTGCTGCAGGGATTGAGACCAAGCCGGCGCTCTCTGCGGACAGCCAGGCGCGGACGATGGCGGACCTTATTAACTGCTGCCTGAGCGATGAGCTGAGGCGCGATCCGCGGATGGTGATCTTCGGCGAAGACGTTGCCGATTGCAGCCGCGAGGAGAACCTCGAAGCGGGCAAGGTGAAGGGCAAAGGCGGAGTCTTCAAGCTGACTGCGGGGTTGCAGGCGGAGTTCGGCTCGGACCGGGTCTTCAATTCGCCGCTGGCGGAAGCGAATATTGTTGGGCGGGCGATCGGTTATGCGACGCGCGGAATGAAGCCGGTGGTCGAGATCCAGTTCTTCGACTACATCTGGCCGGCGATGCACCAGCTGCGGAACGAACTAAGCCTGCTGAGGTGGCGCTCGAATGGGACCTATTCGTCGCCGGTGGTTGTGCGGGTAGCGGTCGGCGGGTATCTCACGGGCGGATCGATCTATCATTCGCAGTCGGGCGAGAGCATCTTCACGCACACGCCGGGTGTGAGGATTGTTTACCCCTCGAACGCGCTCGATGCGAACGGATTGCTGCGGACGGCGATTCGCTGCGACGATCCGGTGATGTTCTTCGAGCACAAGCGGCTGTATCGCGAGACGTATGGGCGAGCGGCTTACCCGGGAACGGATTTTGCGATTCCGTTCGGCAAGGCGAATATCGTGCGTCCGGGGACGGATGTGACGATCATTACTTATGGCGCGGTTGTGCCGCGGGCGCTACAGGCGGCGCAGAAGGTACACCGCGAAAAGGGAATTGAGACCGAGGTGATCGACCTGCGCACGCTCAGTCCCTACGACTGGGAGGCGATCGCGACCTCGGTGCGCAAGACAAGCCGGGTAATTGTCGCCCATGAAGACATGTTGAGTTGGGGATACGGCGCGGAGATCGCGGCACGCATCGCCGATGAGCTGTTCGATGACCTCGATGCTCCGGTGAAGCGGGTTGCGGCGATGGATACCTTTGTTGCGTATCAGCCGATTTTGGAAGATGTGATCCTGCCGCAGCCGGAAGATATCTACCAGGCGATCCAGAAGCTGGTCGCGTACTAGCCGGGACTGGCGAGCTGGCGAGGCGTCCAGAAGCGCACAGTTGCGTTCCGATTTCGGACGCGCGGCCCATGCTCAAGTCCTTCAAATATCAATGATTACTTTGATTTAGGCGCGATTCGGTTGGGTATCCGGATTGCACCAATTCTTTTGCGGTCTTTCGCTTAAGCGGACTTGGGCCGGGCGAGGTGCAAGTGAGAGCTCTTCTTCGGAATCTGCATTACAGTCTGCGCATGATGCGTAAGCATCCGGGTTTGACGGCGGCGGTGCTGGCGACTCTGGCGCTGGGTATAGGCGCGACGACAGCTATCTATACGGTGGTTTATGCAACGCTGCTCGCTCCGCTACCTTTTCCGAACCCAGATCAGCTGGTGGTCGTCTGGTCGACGATCAATGGGCACAGGAACGGAATATCGGCGGGGGATTTTCTCGACTGGCAGCGGCAGAGCAAGTCTTTCGAGCAGATGGCAGCGTGGACGGGCGGGAGTTTCAATCTGGCTTCGGCACATGACCAGCCCGAGCAGGTGGACGGCCGGCGGACTTCGCCGGGGTGGTTCAGCATGCAGGGGATGCCTTTCCTGATGGGCCGGGATTTTCTGCCTGAAGAGGGGATTCCGGGCAAGAGCCACGCGGTGATTCTGACTTACAAGCTGTGGAACCGGCTCGGCGCGAACCGGGGAATTATCGGCCAGACGATACGGGTCGACGGTGCGCAATATACAGTTGTCGGGGTGTTGGCGCCGGGGCTCCCGGACCGCTTGCAGGCCGAGCTGGCGGTGCCTTTGGCCTTTACTCCAGATCAGATCAATCACGATTATCACTGGATATTGGCAATGGGCCGGCTGAAGCCGGGCGTCACGATGCAGCAGGCGCAGGCCGATATGGACGCGGTGACGAGCCACATTGCCACGGCATATCCGACATCGAATAAAGGCTGGGGTGCGCGGATAGAGCCGTTGAAGAACGACTTCATGCCCCAGGATCGCATTCATAACCTATGGCTGCTGCTGGGCGCGGTCGGGTTTGTGCTGTTGATTACCTGCGTGAATATTGCCAACCTGCTGCTGGCCAAAGGAGCATCGCGGCAACGGGAGATCGCCATCCGGGGCTCGCTGGGCGCGACGCGGGGACAGATCTTTGGGCAATCGCTGACGGAGAGCCTGGTGCTCGCGGTGGTTGGGGGCGGACTTGGGCTGGGATCGGGAACGATTTTGCTGCGGGCGATCCTGGCGATCGTGCCGGAGGGGATTATGCCCTCCGAGGCGGATTTTCATCTCGACATTCATGTGCTGACAGTTGCATTGATAGCGACGACGCTGGCTGGGTTGCTCTTTGGATATGCGCCTGCATGGTATGCGTCGAAGGTCGATCCGGCAGAGTCGATGAAGGACGGCAGCCGCTCGGGCACCAGTTCGGGGAGCCATAAACTGCGGCGGATGCTGATCATGGGCGAGTTCGCGCTGGCGCTGGCGCTGCTGGCGGGGGCGGGGCTGGCGATGCAGAGCTTCTGGAACCTGACCCGGGTGGATCTGGGCGTCCGCGCCGACCACGTGCTCACGTTCGGTCTTTCGCAGCCGGAGGGGCGGTTCAAGTCTCCAGAGGAGATGAGAACTATTACCGGCAGATGCTGGCGGCGGTAGGGTCGGTCGCAGGCGTTTCTCACGCGGCCTTGTCGACCGGGCTGCCGCTTCGCGGCGACAGCGACGGAATGCCCTTCAGCGTGGTGGGTGGACGGGAATACACCGATCCTTCGCAGCGGCCCGGCTCGGGATTTCAGTCGGTGACTTCGGACTACTTTCGTACCTACGGAATCAAGGTCATAAAGGGAAGGGAATTCAACGAGCAGGATAATGCCAGCAGCGTTCACGTCGCGATGGTGAACGAGGAGTTTGCGCGCCGCTACCTGACGGGCGGCGACCCACTGCATCGGCGCCTGCGTATCGAACAGATTATTCCCGGAGTGCCGAAGCTGGGGCCGGTGATCGAGTGGGAGATCGTCGGCGTCTTCCACAACGTTCGCAATGACTTCCGAGAGGATGAGACCGAGATTGTCGTTCCGTTCTCGCAGTCTCTGATGCCCAATGCGAATTTCGGGATCAGAACCGAGGAAGATCCGGCGACGATGGCGCAGGCGGTCACCGCTGCGGTGCATTCGATCGACTCACAGATCGCGGTCGCGAACATTCGCACTATGGACCAGATCAAGGACGAGTCATTAGCAGAGGACCGATTTACGATGTTCCTCTTTGCCAGTTTTGCAGTGGTGGCGCTGCTGCTTGCGGCAGTGGGCATCTATGGGGTGATGGCCTTTGCGGTTTCGCAGCGGACACGCGAGATAGGCGTGCGCATCGCGCTGGGCGCGAGCAGGGGCAATGTGACGGGGCTGGTTGTGCGTGAGGGGTCCATCCTGGCGTGCATCGGGATTGTGGTTGGGCTGGGCGGGGCGTATTTGGTGGGGAGGTCGATGCAGAGCACTCTGTACGGAGTGAAGGCGATCGATCTCACGGTCTTCGGTGCGATCTCGGTGATCCTGCTGTTGACGGGGTTGGCGGCGTCGTATTTTCCGGCGCGGCGTGCGGCGCTGGTCGATCCGGTGAAGGCGTTGCGGGCGGATTAGGTGGACTGTCCCGAATTGGGACGGTGGGAGCAACGATTCTTACTCTGCGAAAAACGATCGGCGATGTACTGTTGTTAGCTCCGACGGGGGCCTTCACTCCGCCGGAGAGTTTAGCGTTCTACCTGAAGAGATAGAACAGTGCAGCGATCCAATGCAGAGGTAACTGGACTGCAAGGTTGAAGCGCATGTTGAGATTCAGCATGACTTCTTCCTCCTTTCCCAATTCATGAAAAAAGGGGAGAGATAACGGCCCTGTTGTCGCAGGGCCGTTGTTGCGTTTGGCAACTTCGGTTTGTTCCCTGCTCATCCATTCGCGTATCAGTGAAGCCTCGCTGAGAGTGCACTTCGCAAGTTTAGAAGTCGCTGAAGAGGATTGGCTCGCGTTGATTGGTCCAGAATTTACAAGAAGTCCCTGGGAGTTCCGTCCGGGACTGGCCGGCACGGGGCCGCGCAACTTTGCGGCCGGGGTCGCGTCTGAATGAGAAGCCGGGTCCCCGGCAGGAGTCTCAGCCTATGCCGATCACCCGACGAGCATTCATGAAAAGCGGAGCGATGGCCGTTGTGGGCACCCCCGTTATTCCTACATTCCTGACTAGATCGGTGCTGGCTCAGGCCACCACGGCGCAGGCGAATGGCAAGCGCTTGGTGGTGCTCTTCCAGCGCGGGGCCGTCGACGGGCTGAATATGGTCGTCCCTTACGCCGAGAAGAACTACTACTCGATGCGGCCGACGATCGCGATCCAAAAGAATGAAGTGATCGACCTGAATGGATTCTTCGGTCTGCATCCGGCAATGCGACCGCTGAAGCCGCTGTGGGACCAGGGACATCTGGCGATTGTCCATGCGGCGGGTTCGCCGGACGAGTCGCGCTCCCATTTCGACGCTCAAGACTATATGGAGAGCGGCACTCCGGGGGTGAAGTCGACCGCGGACGGCTGGCTGAACCGCGCGCTTCGCGCGGAGGACCAGTATCACGCGCTGCACCACGCGTCGGCGTTCCGGGCTGTGGCGATGGGAACGCAACTGCCGCGCACCTTACAGGGGGCGATTCCGGCGGTCGCTGTCGGGAATGTGCAGGACTTCAACGTTGGCGGCAAAAACCCGGCCGTGCAACCGATCAGCACGAGCTTCGAGGCGATGTACAGCGATTCGGCGAACACTGTTCTGCATGGGACGGGCTCGGAGACGTTCGAAGCGGTGAAGATGCTCAAGTCCACCGATCCCGCGCATTATGTTCCGGCGGTGGGCGCGAATTATCCCAAGGGGCAGTTCGGCGACAGCATGAAGCAGATCGCGCAACTGCTGAAGGCGAACCTGGGCGTCGAAGCGGCATTTGCCGATATCGGCGGATGGGACACGCACCGGAACCAGGGGAATGCGAACGGCCAGCTGGCAAACCGGCTGAAGGATTTCAGCGAAGGTATTGCGGCGTTTTGGACGGACATGGGCGACCAGGCGCAGGACGTGGTGATGGTGACGATGTCGGAGTTTGGCCGAACCGCGCGGCAGAACGGGACGGCGGGGACTGACCATGGCCATGCGAACGTGATGCTGGTGCTCGGCGGCAAGGTGAATGGCCGCAAGGTTTACGGCAAATGGCCGGGGCTGGCGGATGAACATCTTCATGAGGGGCGGGACCTGGCGATTACGACGGACTTCCGGCAGGTGCTCGGAGAAGCGTCGTACAAGACGCTGGGATCGAAGAACCTCGATCTTGTATTTCCCGATGCGAAGTTAAGGTCGAGCGACTTTTTGAACATCGTCTCCGTATAGCAGGCAGCGATCTTTAGGCAATTTGCTTGTCCCCTTGAAGGGCAATAGACTAAAGCGCGAACTATATCAGCCAAGGCCTGCGCGCTCTGCGCAGCCTGCTTCGAGGAGATCGCTTGCGCCCTGTCAGGAAATCGCTCATCCAGTTGTCCTTTGTTTTGCTCGCCGGCTTATCGGCCTCTTTCGCCCAAGCGCCAGCTACCCCTCCGCCTCCTCCACCACCACCCGCGGTCAATCCATTGATTCCGCCTGCGCCTCACGCGAAGACGATCCATTTGAAGCACGTGCTGGTAATCGGAGAGACGAAGGGGTTCGAGCACGATTCGGTGCCGGACGCGATGGCGGCGGTCTACAACATGGGACAGGAGAGCGGGCTGTGGGACACGACGCTGCGCACCGATACCGAGCTGCTGACCACAAAAGAGATGCAGAGAAATACGAAGAACCTGAACTACTTCGACCTGATTGTCTTTGCAAGCACGACCGGCGAGCTGGACATGGACGACAGCCAGAAGAACGACATGATGGCGTTCATCAAGGGCGGCAAGGGGTTTGTTGGGATCCACGCGGCGCTCGACACCAATTACAAGTGGCCCGAGTACGGCGAGATGATCGGCGGGTGGTTCGATCAGCATCCGTGGATGACATTTAACGCGCCGATTATTACTGAAGATCCAAATTCTCCGATTGTGCGGCACTTTCCGCACGAGTTCGTCAAATATGATGAGATTTACCAGCCGAAAGACTGGTCGCGAGACAAGGTCAACGTGTTGTTGAGTCTCGATTCTTCGCGTCTCGACTATGCGAACAACCCGCGGATCCATCGCGAAGATCACGATTTCGCTGTGGCCTGGACGAAGATGTATGGCAAGGGGCGGGTTTTTTATTCCACGCTGGGGCACACCGAGGAATCGTGGCAGGACCCGGACATCCGCAAGATGTACTTCGAGGCGATCAAGTGGGCGCTGGGCATGAGCGATGGAAGCACGGCGTCGCATCCGAAGGTCACAGCGGATGCAGCGAGCCACTGATCTCGCGGAGGCGCGCTGTCTGGGCGTTGCTGGCTGTGTTGATCCTGCTGTGTGGCGTTCCGGGGACCGGTCGCGCCCAGGCGCCAGCTGGTCAGCCTAATCCTGATTCGCAAGTGCCTGCTCAGCAGACTCCTAGCGCAGTGGCGGCGGGAAGCATTGCAGGGACGGTCGTCGGCAGCAATGGCGAACCGATCAAAGGAGCGCGAGTCAAGCTTGCGCCAGGGAGGGCTGCGGAAAAGGAGTCGGCCTCAGACGATTATGGGCGCTTCTCGTTTGCAAAAGTTGCACCCGGGGACTATGCGCTGACCATTGCGGCGCCGGGGATGGTGACGCAGACGCGGGCGGGGACGCTCCGTTCCGGCGAGGAGTATGTAGTGCCTGAGATTACGATGGCCGTTGCTCCATTGACCACCGACGTTCGTGTGACGATGACGCGGACGGAGATCGCTGAGGAGCAGATCCATATCCAGGAGAAGCAGCGGGTACTGGGGTTCATTCCAAACTTCTATGTCAGCTATGTTCCCGATGCCGTCCCGCTGACGTCGAAGCAGAAGTTTGAGCTGGCCTGGAAGTCGACACTCGATCCGGTGACCTTCGTGATCGTAGGGGGAGTCGCCGGCGTCGAGCAATCGCAGAATGATTTCGCGGCATATGGGCAGGGAGCGCAGGGCTACGCCAAACGCTACGGGGCCGCCTACGCGGACTCCTTTACCGGAACGATGATCGGCGGCGCGATTCTGCCGTCATTGTTGAAGCAAGATCCGCGGTATTTCTACAAGGGGACGGGGAGCATCCGATCGCGGACGCTGTATGCCATGGCGAACGCGGTCATGTGCAAAGGCGACAACGGGAAATGGCAAGTGAACTATTCCGGGATTCTGGGCGGCCTGGCCTCGGGTGGCATTTCGGATCTTTACTACCCCGCCAGCGATCGGGGCGCGGCATTGACGTTTGAGAATGCGCTGATCGGTATCGGCACGGGAGCGGCGCAGAACCTCATCCAGGAATTTCTGGTACGTAAGCTGACGCCGCACCTTCCTGCCTTTGCACCGGGCCCAAGTGGAGAGAAGGCCGGAGAGAAAGGCGATTAGGCGGCGGCCGGCTTTGGCCGGGGCGCGAACTTCTTCTTGTAGTAGGCCGTCCAGATGGATATTGCAGGCAGGCCAATGATTGTCGGCCACAGCCAGACCCACCAGGCGGCACCGAAATAGGGCCCGAGGTTCACTGCCGAGAAGGCGGTCATCGCCGCGATGTAACTGGCGATCATTCCCTTCATGTGCTCGAACCACCAGAACATCTTCTCCTCGGGCGGTTTGAGGAAGGTGGAGATCGACGACAAGCCGAGTCGAACGCCGAGAAGTCCAAAGATAATGGAGACGATGCTCACCGGGTGGCTGGCGATCTGGATGACGCCAACGGCCATCAAGGCGGGCTTGAGAAATCCCATGAGGAAGAGCAGGGAGCTCGAGAGCACGGTGACAACGGCCGCCAGCCAATCGATAGCCAGGGGGCGTCCGCCTTTGTTCAGGTTTTTGAGATAGAGAATGCGGTAGGCGGCAAAGCAGGCATAGAAGCTGAAGACCGCGACCATGGCGAGAAAGTAGATGGGCAGGGCGAAAGACAAGGCCAGCGCGGTTGCGGCGACCCCGGCCATCGCCCAGAAGTAGATCTTTCCCCAGCGGCGATGCGTCTTTCCGCCTTTGGCGGTTGCGAGGGCCACCGGAGCGCAGATGAAGCCGGTCACGCCGCAGGCGATATGCAGCGCGAGCAAGATACGAAGATACATCGGCCAGTTGGCATGCAGCATATTCCCTCCCAGGGTCGGAGATTGGTTTCTGGCGACGCACCAAAAACATCTGTCCGTGAAGATACGGAATACCTAAGATCGAAGGTTCCAGGAAGTACGTTGAATGCCGGAGAGGTTTCGGGCATTTGCCTCTGCGGCTAAAGCCGCGTTGATTTCCTTCCACTTATGGCACGACTGAAGTAGCCCCTTCAAGACTGAGGCACAATCGAAGGTTCCTTCGCAGGTTCGGCTGCGAGGGCCGCGGCATTGGAAAGCGGGGCGTCGGTATGGAAGTATCTCTTGTAGGCGGCGATCCAGTCGGCGGCGATATCTTCCTGGGCGGTGGACAAGGGAACTTTGCCCTGGCAAACCATGTTGTGGAGATGGTTCTCCAGCTCGTCCTTCACGTGAGCGTTCCAGGAGGTGGAGGAATACGGCTCGGGCCAGAGATTGTGGATGTCGGTCGAGCCGCCAAGCTCCGGCGTGATCAAGTAATCGACCTCGTAATGCGGGCGGGAGGAGACCGGCAGGCCATATTCGCTAAAGACCTGTTGCTCGAGGGAAGCGTTCAGCGGCTGCAGCCCTTCCATATCCTGATTCCGGCACAGGTCATCAAGCCGGACGGCACGAGTAGCGCCCGGGGTGAGGCGCTTGCGCGGGAGCGCGCTGGCCAACTGGCCGGATGCGTTCTCCCCTCCGAGGTGCAAGGCGATTTCGCGCATCGACCAGATGCTGCCTGCAACGATCAGCAACGCGATGCAGGCTCCAGCCAACTGCCGTGTAAGGAGTGACGACAACCAGGATTCGGAGCGTTGCGCCTCATGAGCAGCTGCAGACAGCCGCGCCTTTAACACGGCGCGCGAGCCAGCCGATGGAGGCTGCGCCTGGACCCGCTCTTCGTGCAGCGAAATGAAATCTGCCAGGGTCTTCTCGATGGCATCCATTCGGGCGTGGCACGGCGCACATTGCGCGAGGTGTTCACGTATCTTCGCAGCCTTGCGCGGCGAAGCTTCGCGGTCGGCAACGAGAAGCAGTTCTTCGTGCGAGGGATGTCCGGCGTCATTCCGCATGCCGATCATTGCGGCCCACCTCCGGTCGCGCGGTTCATGCGAGCAATCGACCGCGATAGCGAGACGGAAACGGAGCCGAGCGAGATGCCGAGGGTCTTTGCGATCTCGCGATATTTCATTCCCTCTGCGCGCAGGTGAAGGCAGCGCTGGTCAAGCTCCGGCAAAGCCTCGAAGACCGCCTGCAGGCGCTGCTGCGTCTGGCTGAAGGCAAGCTGCTCTTCGGCGTTATCGGCCGGATCGGGATGCTGAGCCAGATGCTCTTCATGATCCAGGTGGTTTAGCGTGGCCTTATTGGAGACTCGTCTCTTCAACGCCAGGTTGTGTGCCACACGAAAGAGCCAACCATTCAGGTTCCAGCGAGGCCGTCCGCGTTCCAGATGATGAAAGAGGGAGAGAAAAGTCTCCTGGACGATGTCTTCAGCATCGTGATGCGGTAATCCAAAGGCGAGAACATAGCTGGCCAGACGCGCCTGCATCTGATCGAAGAGGTGAACGACGACGCTCTCCGTCTCCGATGAGCTGTGCGGCTGCGGCTGCGTTGCCGCAGAGGCCACTTGCAACTCGATCATCGAGTCTGACGAAGGCAGGGTCATCGCTTCTTTCATTCAATCATGCGCAGCGACGATTTTTACAGGAATGTGTGAACAGAAAAGCTTCAAACGGAATATGGAAGTATGCGGTCATTTCTTCTCCTTACATTTTTCCTGGCGGCGAGTGTGTGCGCACTCGTCGGCCAGGTGAATACCGGCGAATTGCGCCTGAAGGTAACCGATGCAACGGGTGCTGGGTTGAAAGCTTCGGTGACCATTCTCAGCCAGGGGAACCAATACAAGGTTGTCTTGACGACCGATGCAGCGGGCAATGCCGACATCCATCGCGTGCCGTATGGGGTTTACCTGATCACCGCCGCGAAACAGGGCTTCTCGAGTGCTTCCAGCACTTTGGACGTTGGTACGGCTTTGCCGATCGATGCAGCGATCAAACTGGAAGTCGCGCCGGTGAATACGTCAGTGGCGGTGAATGCGGAAGCGACGTTGATCGATCCTGACCGGCCGTCGTCGATCATGGAGATCGGCTCGAAGCAGATCCAGGACCGGGTAGAGTCTTTGCCCGGACGCTCGGTGCAAGACCTGGTGGCCACGCAGCCGGGCTGGCTCTATGAAGGAAATGCGGTATTGCATCCGCGCGGCTCGGAGTACCAGACGCAATTTGTGATCGACGGCTTGCCGCTCACCGACAACCGCTCGCCCAGTTTTGGGCCGGAGGTTGAAGCGGACGACCTGCAATCGATGAGCATCTATACCGCGGGCTTTCCCGCTGAGTATGGCAGGAAGATGGGAGGCGTCGTCGAGCTCAACACCAAGCGCAACCCGGACGCGGGCGTACATGGCGAGTGGAATCTGACGGGCGGGACTTACGACACGCTGGGCTCGTACGGAAAGATACAGGAAACGTGGGGCAAGAACACAGTTGCGGCGACGGCATCGGGTGGGATGTCGGCGCACTATCTCAACCCTGTCGTGCCGGAAAACTACACCAACAACGGCACGGTCGGTGACTTTTCTTTGAAGTATGAGCGGGACCTCAACGAAAAAGACCGCCTGATCTTCAGCGTTCGCCACGAGCTCTCGCGGTTCGATATTCCGAACGAGCAGTTGCAGCAAGCGGCAGGCCAGCTGCAGACCGGCGACAACTTTGAAACCATCGGGGCGGTCAACTACCAGCACATATTTTCGGAGGATAGCGTCGGCACGCTGGAGGGATTCGTTCGTAACAACGCCAACGATCTGTATTCCAATATCTACTCGACGCCGATCATCGCCTTCCAGAAGAACTACTTCAATGAAGGCTATTTCAAGGGGACTTACTCGAAGGTTTACAAGAACCAGGAGTTCAAGGCCGGAGTTGAGTCAGACAATACGTTTTTACACGAGAAGTTCAACTATCTCATCACCGACCCGACGCAGTTTGATCCCGACACTCCGCCGACATTGAGTTTTGCGGACAGTCGCCCTGATCTGGAGCAGTCGGCGTTTGTCGAAGACATGATCCGCCTGGGGAAGTGGACCATAAGCGCAGGATTGCGGTGGGACCACTATCAGCTAATTCTGAATGAGAACGCGTTCAGTCCGAGAATTTCGGTCGGGTATTATGTGCCGTCGTGGAAGACGGTGTTTCATGCATCGTACGACCGAGTCTTTCAGACGCCTTCGTTTGAAAATATCCTGATATCAAGTTCTCCGCAGATCGATGCGCTGAGTGACGACTTTCTTCGCCTGCCGGTGCAGCCGTCGAAAGGCAACTATTACGAAGGCGGCGGGACGAAGGCCTTTGGGGACAGAATGCGGCTGGACGTGAACGTCTATCGCCGCGACGTGAGTAACTTTGCCGACGACGACCAGTTGCTGAACACCGGCGTGAGTTATCCGATCGCCTTCGATCACGCGATCATTTATGGCGCCGAAGGCAAGCTGGAGGTGGTTCGCCTGGGCCAACTTACAGGGTATGTCAGTTATTCCTACATGGTCGGCAATGTGTGGTTTCCGGTGACGGGAGGACTTTTTCTCGGGGACGATGCGGACGCGGCGCTGTCGCAGCTGAACGGACATTTCCCCGACACGCAGGACCAGCGCAACACGGTGCGGACGCGCTTTCAGTATCAGCTGGCGCGCCGGGCATGGGTGGCCGCGGGCGCTTCGTATGGCTCGGGCCTGCCGTTTGAGTATGGCGGCACTTATGAGGAGGCGCTGGCGCAATATGGGCAAGCAGTCGTCGACCGGTTGAACTTCGATCGCGGACGCGTGAAGCCCCTGCTTGCCGTCAGCGCTTCGCTTGGTCTGGATTTGTATAAAGGCGAGACGTTTACCACACGGCTTCAACTCGATGGCGACAACTTAAACAACCGTCTGAACGTGATCGATTTTGGCGGTCTCTTCTCGGGAAATGCGATCGGTCCGGGGCGGAGCTGGGCCTTGCGGCTGAATACTTCATTTTAGTGGCCCTGGCGTGACGGGGAGGGCGGACGGGTCGAGGCGGCGGCGATTTGCTTTTCCAATCCTCTGGCTTGAAGATGGTGACTTTGGCGGCAGGTCATCTTTTCAAGGCAGGTTTTGTGATCGCATGAAGACGATTGGAATGGGTTTGGTTGGGCCCGGTTTTGTGGCCGCACATCATATCGACGCGGTGCGGCGGCTTGGGGATGTGGACGTGGTGGCGGTTGCGGGTTCATCGCAGCAGTCGGCGGAGAAAAAGGCGCACGAGTATAAGGTGGATCGGGCTTATGGGAAGTTCGAGGACCTGATTGCCGATCCGGCGATCAGCGTGGTGCATAACACCACTCCAAATCACCTGCACTTTGCGGTGTCGATGGCCGCCTTCAAGGCGGGCAAGCATGTCATCTCAGACAAGCCGCTGGCTCTGAATTCGTCGGAAGGCAGGCAGCTTCGCGACGCGGCGCTGGCGGCTGGCGTCGCTCATGCGGTCACGTTCAACTATCGCGGCAATCCGCTGGCGCAGCAGGCGCGGGCGATGGTGGCGAGCGGCGAGACGGGAGCGGTGAGCTTCGTTCACGGACACTACCTGCAGGATTGGATGGCCGATCCGAATGTCTATTCGTGGCGGTCTGACCCAGCCAAGGGCGGGGCGAGTTCGGCGCTGGGCGATATTGGCTCGCACTGGTGCGATATTGCGGAGCATGTTTCGGGTTTGAAGATCGATTCTGTGCTGGCCGATCTTTCGACGGTGATTCCGGTGCGATATTCGGCTGGGGCCTCTGCTGAGGCTTTTTCGAGTACCGGCCAGGGCGAGCGGACTGAGGTCACGGTTACGGCGGAGGACCTTGCGAGTGTGCTGCTGCGGTTTACGAATGGGACGAAGGGATGTTTTTCGGTCGGGCAGGTTTTGCCGGGACACAAGAACGACCTGTCGCTCGAAGTCAATGGCAGGAAGCTTTCGTTGAAATGGCTGCAGGAACGGCAGAACGATCTTTGGATCGGCCACCATCGCCAGGCGAACGAGGTGCTGGCCAAGGACCCAAGCCTGATGCTGGAGGCGACTCGCGACTATGCGCATCTGCCGGGCGGTCATCAGGAGGGGTGGACCGATGCGTTCTTCAACGTGATTCGCGATGCTTATCATTGGGTGAGAGAGAAGGGCAGGCCGGAGGCGAAGCCGGCTGCGCTGGCGACCTTTGAAGACGGCTATCGATCGACGTGCCTGGTCGATGCGATGTTGAAAAGCCACGCGCAGGGGAACGTTTGGACGAAGGTGGAAGTGGTTCCGGCCAATCTTTAATTTGCAAGGGGCATCATGAATTTACAGATGAAAAGCAGGCTCGCCCTGATGTTCTTCCTGGAGTTCTTTATCTGGGGCGGATGGTACGTGACGGTGGGTACGTGGCTGGGGCAGGGCCTGCATTTCAGCGGAGAGCAAATTGGGCTGGTTGCCGGCACGACGGCCATTGGCGCGATCGCCTCGCCGTTTTTTATCGGCATGATTGCCGATCGGCTGTTTGCGACGCAGAAGATACTTGCGATCGCTGCATGGGCTTGGCGCGGTGCTGCTGTTTTTCGCTTCTACACGTGCGGTTTTTGGCCCCATCTACATCCTTGTGCTGCTATACGCGATCGTTTACATGCCGACGCTGGCGTTGACGAACTCACTGGCCTTCCGGCAGATGAGCGACCCGAAGATCGAGTTTGGGCCGATCCGGGTGCTGGGCACGCTGGGATGGATCGTTGCCGGCACTGCTGGTGAGCAGGCTTAAGGTTGAGGCGACTGCGATTCCGCTGCAAATCGCCGCTGGCGCTTCGCTGCTGTTGGCGATCTATGCCTGACGCTGCCGCATACGCCGCCGCTGGGTGTTCGAAGAAATTCGGGATCAAGGATGTATTCCCGCCGGAGGTGCTTGGGGCTGTTCCGTGAGCGTTCGTTCGCGATCTTTGCGATCGCATCGTTTCTGATCTGCATTCCGCTGCAGTTTTACTACGCGTTCACCAACTCTATCTCAACGAGATTGGGGTGCAAACGCGGCTTGCAAGATGAGCTGTTGGGCAGATGTCGGAGCTGGGTTGCATGCTGCTGATCCCGTGGTTTTTCCGCCGGCTGGGCGTGAAGTACATGCTGGTGGCGGGGATGTCGGCGTGGGCGCTGCGGTACCTGCTCTTTGCTTATGGCAATGCGGGCGCGGGCGTGTGGATGCTGATGCTGGGCATTGTGCTGCACGGCATCTGCTATGACTTCTTCTTCGTGACGGGGCAGATTTATATCGACCGCAAGGCTCCTGCGGCGTTCCGCGCGGCCGCGCAAGGGACGATCACGCTGATCACCTATGGCGCGGGAATGTTCGTTGGATCGTACCTTTCCGGGTGGGTGGTCGACCTTTACGCGCACACATCCCCCGATGGGGTCATCACGCATGAGTGGCGGCCGATCTGGCTGATTGCGGGTGGACTGTCTGCAGTGGTGCTGTTGCTCTTCCTGGTGACTTTCTCGAGCAAAGATGCGGACGCGACGATGAGCGGAGCTCCGGCCGAGGAGTTGGCGGAGGGTGTTCCGCTGTAGAGATTTGCCTGGCAGGAAAAATGGAGAAGCGAATGCACTCAGTATCGAGACGCACGTTCATCACAACAAGCGCTGCAGCGGTAGCGGCGGCTTCTCTGCCGCGCAGTTCATGGGCAGCTTCGGCAAAGTATCCGCTTGGGGTGCAGGTTTATATGGTGGCGGCGGAGTTAAAGGCCGACCTGAACGGGACGCTAAAGAAGATCCGGGCGATCGGCTATCAGCATGTGGAGAGCTTTCCCCTGGCAGGGGTGTCGGCGACGGATTTCCGCAAGGCGCTCGATGACGCCGATCTGAAGTGCCATAGCGCGCACCTGATGTTGAATGCCGACGATCTTAGTCCAGTGTTTGCGCAGGCGAACGCGCTGGGCGCGAAGTATGCGGTGAGTTCGATTCTGCTGCCGTATAACGAAGCAATCCAGATGACTGAGCTAACAAGCAAGCTCTCGCAGTTGACGCTGGACGATTTCAAGAAGATGGCCGCCGAGGCGAACCATATCGGGCAGAAGGCGAAAGAGGCGGGATTGCAGTACGCGTACCACAACCATAATTTTGAGTTCAAAGATTATGGCGGGACGATGGGCTACGACCTGCTGCTGAAGGAGACCGATCCTGAGCTGGTGAAGCTGGAGCTGGATTGCGGCTGGATGACGGTTGGCGGACAGGACCCGGTGGCGTACTTCAAGAAATATCCGAAGCGGTACCGGCTGATGCACGCGAAGGATTTTGTCGCGGTGAAGCCGAGCAGCAATTCGCTTGAGCCTGGCGGGCATCCGGCGATTACTGAGGTTGGGAGCGGCAAGGTTGACTGGCCGCCGATTGTCGCGGCGGCAAAGGCGGCTGGCGTCGAGTACTACTATGTCGATCATGATCCGCCATTTGCGGGGAAGACGGCGTTTGAGGCGGCGAAGATCGACTATGACTATTTGCAGCCGATTCTGGGGTGAGGGAAGATTTGTTAGTCCCATCCTTCGGCAGGGAACGCGGAAGGATGGGGCACCCACTGAGGTTTTGATTTGGAAAACCAGGTCCCAACTGCAGGGACCTGGGGCACCCGCATTGGTTGAGCTGGATACTTACTTCAGATCCCTCACCCAGATATTTCTAAAGCTGATCGGCTCGCTCTTGTCTCCGTGCGCCTGCAGCTTGATTGGAGCGCTGTCATACGCTTTATAGAAAGGCTTGCCGATATACCGGGTTTCGCCCTGCAACTCGAAGTGGTTCTCAACGATGACGCCGTTAAAGAAGACCGTTGCATAGGCCGGCGTCTTGAGTGATCCATCGCTATTAAACGTCGGCTTGGTCCATACCACGTCGTAGGTTTGCCACTCGCCGGGCTTGCGGGCGGCGTTGGCCAGCGGGATCGCCTGCTTGTAGAGGCTGCCTACCATGCCGTTCACGTAGGTTTTGTTGTTGTAGTTGTCGAGGACCTGGAGCTCATATCCTCCATCACCGATGCCGGTCGAGGCGAGGAAGACGCCGCTGTTGCCGCGCGCCTGGCTGGTGCCGGTAATGCTTTCAGGGATCTTAAATTCGATGTGAAGCTGATAATTCTTAAAGCTTTGTTTGGTCTCGATACTGCCGCCGCCCTCGCCTTTTTTTACAGTCAAGGCGCCATCGCTGACGATCCAGGTTGCGGGGGACTTGTCTTTGTTCATCACCCACTGATCGACGTTCTTGCCGTCGAAGAGAATGATGGCGTCGGAGGGCGCGGCTCCGCAGGTTGCTCCTGGGGTGACCACGGGAGGCTCAGGCGACCAGACCTCGGTGTCTTCGGGCTTGGTGCCAGGAGGGTTGGTGGGCGCCTGCGCGGCGGACTGACGGATGAGGGGCGATGTGGTGAGGGCGAGGCAAGCGGCGGCGAGAAGGAGAGCGGGTCTGAGATTTTTGTTCATTGGTTCCGGGTTCCTTTGAAATCTGTGCGGCGATTCAACTGCTGTCTCGGTAACGAACGATGAAGCCTCTACTACTTCAGCGGGTAGAGCTTCATGTCGCGAAAGTATATCTCGGCGCCTTCTGACTGAAAGAGGATCTTGCCTTCGGTTGGAAATGG
Source organism: uncultured Acidobacteriaceae bacterium (assembly GCA_963790505.1). Classification (GTDB taxonomy): domain Bacteria; phylum Acidobacteriota; class Terriglobia; order Terriglobales; family Acidobacteriaceae; genus Acidisarcina. The sequence continues at coordinate 1,118,007 of CAWBOT010000005.1, forward strand.
GTCGGTACCTTCGTTGGCGAGCTTTCCATTGACGTATTGCTTGACGTCGTTACCGTGGGTGACGAGTTCGAGGACGTTCCATTCGCCGCGCGGCTTTTCGAGCTCGTTGCTGGCGTCTCGAAAGCCGGCGACGTTGGTCCAGGGGCCTTTGTCGAAGCGGTCGATCTTGAGGGCCGCTCCGGGAGGGCCGGTGACGCGGGTGCCGTCTTTGCCGGTGATGGCTGCTCCGTCGGTGAGCCAGAAGTCGCCGGTGCAGCCTTCCTGAATCTGGAACTCGACGGAACGCGGCCAGACTTTCTGGTCGCCCTGGATGTCATAGAGGATGCCGCTGTCGCGGGCTTTGCCGGCACGGTCCATGTAGGTGCCCTCGCCCCACTTGAACTCGGCGCGGAGGTAGTAGTCGTGATAGGGGACCTTGGTGATGATGTAGCCGTATTCCTTGCCGGAGACGTGGATGACGCCGTCCTCGACCTGAAAGACGTGATTAGGGTCGGAGTTGAGGCCTTCAATCTTGAGGAAGGTATCGAAGTTGCTGAGGTCTTTGCCGTCGAAGAGAACGACGGCGGCCTTATGCGGAGGGATCTTGCTGGAGGCGTCCTGCGCCGTCGCCATGCCAGTTGCGAGGAAAGAGACCGAAGCAACAACAATATGCAGTCCCCTGGCTATGAAGCGCATTCGGATCTCCTCTTTGGCGGCGAAAATTAGCGCGACAAATGATGCGACGTTGACGAACACAATCATCTTAGCGCGTGAGCGAGATTCGTACGGCGGACGGCTGCACGCCGTTTGCCGGGGGGCAAGCTTTCCGATATCGTTGACCGCATGTACAGGCTGAATCGCAGAAGTTTTCTACAGGGAGCAAGCATCGCCGCGGCGGAGACGTTCGCCGGCAAGATGCACCTATTGGCAGCTGCTCATGGGGAGCCGGCGCAACAGCCGGTTGCGGCCAACGACCATATCCAGCTCGCGCTGATTGGCGCGGGCGATCCAGGGGCAGGGCGACACGAAGACGGCGATCCAGGTGCCGGGGGTGAAGCTGGTGGCGGTCGCGGATTGCTACCAGGGGCGGCTGGACCACAGCAAGGAAGTGTGGGGCAGCGACATCTTCACGACGCAAGACTACGCGAGATACTGGCGCGCAAGGATATCGACGCGGTGATTGTCGGCGACGCCGGATCACTGGCACAAGCAGGCTCGTCGACGCGATGAAGGCGGGCAAGGACGTGTATTGCGAGAAGCCGATGATCCATCTTTACTCCGATGGGCCGGAGATGATCGAGGCGGCGCGCGTCGACGAAGCGATCATGCAGATCGGCAGCCAGCGCGTGAGCTCGATGGTTTATGCGAAGGCGAAGGAGCTGCTGGCGTCGGGCGCGATCGGCCAGCTGAACATGGTGACGGCGCGCTGGGATCGCAATTCGTCGATGGGCGCGTGGAACTATACGGTGCCGCTGGATGCGTCGACCGGAGACATGCGACTGGCCGCGGTTTCTGGGGACTGCGCCGAAGATTCCGTTCAATGCGGAACACTTTTTCCAGTGGCGCAAGTGGAAGGCGTATGGCAGCGGCGTGGCGGGCGATTTGTTTGTGCATCTGTTCAGCGGGACGCACTTCATCACCGGATCGCATGGGCCGACGCGGGGCATGGCGACGGGCGGGCTGCGTTTCTGGAAGGATGGGCGCGATGTTCCGGACGTGATGCTGGGGCTCTTCGATTATCCGCGAGGGATTCAACCTGAGCCTGCGGGTGAACTTTGTGGATGGCGGCGAGGAGAGCGAAGGGCTGATCTTTACCGGGTCGGAGGGAACGATGGAAATCGGCGGAAATGCGGTGACGCGTGAACCGGGTGCCGCGCGAGAAGGAGCCGGGCATGACGGTTGGGCACGTTTACCGAGGCGATGCAGAAGCAGATCATGAGGAGTACAACGAGAAGTATCCGGTCGGCGCATCTGACGGGCGACGCCGCCGGTGGCGGGCGAGAGATACCAGGCGCCGCACGGGATACAGCGACAGCTACGACCACTTCCAGAACTTCTTTCAACTCGGTGCGTACGCGGAAGCCGGTGGTGGAGGATGCGGTCTTTGGATATCGCGCGGCGGGAGCGGCGCTGCTGGGCAATCTGAGCTATGAGAAGGGCGCGGTCGTGGATTGGGACCCGGAGGCGATGAAGCTGGTGTAGTAAAGTTTTCGGGACGAAAGCGTCCGATTTTGGGCCGAAGTGGAAATTTGTTGGCATCGTCCAACCCAGCTGAGATTTCGCCGGCAAAGACCGCTTGTCAAGAGCGAAAATTAGCGCCATCCTATTGGTGAACGGATAGGTGGCGCGCATCCCGCAGCGAAGCGCCCCTGTTCGGCGTCACAGAAGCGAGGTCCCCATGCCCGGGTTCGTTTCGAAAGCAAACCAGTACAGGCAGTCATGGCGTAATGAGGCCAGCGCCACAGTGTTCCTCTGGGGAGCGCTTTTGGTGACGTTGAGTTCGACGGCCGCGTCGGCGCAAGTGATGACCGTTGAAACTAAGAGCGGCGGCCTCGAGAGCCGCTATGCGGACATCAAGCGCACGCATGTGGATCTGAGCAGCCAGCCGGTGCTGCAGCGGACGAAGCTGCAACTTGTGCGAGTGCTCGAGGCGGAGCAGGGCTTTGCGATGCGGCCGCTGCCCAAGGGAAGCAAGGGCATGACCCTGATCGCCAATGGCGCGACGAACCCCAGCGGGCCAGAGTATGTGAAGTCTCTGGAGCACAACGGCATCGCCTTCCAGGCTGCCGACCGGGTGATCATCACGGACATGAAGATTTATCCGGACAAGATCGTTTTTGAGTTCAACGGCGGTCCGGACAAGAGCCATAAATTCCTGCGCCACATCTCGGTGGGTGCGGGCGGGGTGGAGGTGCCCGTGGTGCGGGACAGCGGGCAGGAGCCGGTCGGCGTGAGGCTCACGCTACAGTTTGAGAAGTTTGTGCCGGAGATGACCGGCACACAGGTTATGGAGTTGCTGGAGCCGCTGGTCGATTTCAAGCTGAAGACGCCGGTGCAGGCGTATACCGACACTCTGCCGCCGATGTTGAAGCAAGCGATCATGGCCCATCATGTGCTGGTGGGAATGAACGCGGAGATGGTGATTTACGCGATGGGGCATCCGGACGCGAAGAGCCGGGAGCGCGATGGCGACATGCCGTTTGAAGAGTGGATTTACGGCCAGCCGCCGCAGGACGTCGAGTTTGTGCGCTTCAACGGGAACCGGGTGATCCAGGTCGAAGACGCGAAGATGGGCGAGCCGCCGATCATTCGCAAGACCGACGAGATGGGCGACTACTGGAATACGGCGCCGAAGAAGAACGACAACATTCACGAAGTGAGGCTGGGCGACGTCAACTCAGATCAGAGGAATGCGCAAGCTGCCGCTCCGGCTTCGCCCTCGCTGCGCAAGCCGGGCGAGACGCTGCCGGCAGATTCGAATACCCACGTCCCGCAAGTGCAAAAGGTGCAGTTCCCTCCGGGGATGGACGGAAGCAGCAAACCAGCGGCCCCGGCGACTCCGGCCCCGGCTTCGACGTCGGGAAGCGGCGGCAGCACGACTCCGGCCCCGGCGCCCCCGCCGCCGGACCAGTACATGAGCCTGCTGAGGAACTGAGCGCGCGGAGCGGCTCCCAGAGAAATCGGGCGCGGGTTCATGTAAAATTTAGAGGCGAGTTCGAGATCCTTCTGTGTCGTCCCTTCCATCCGCAGCGCGTCCGCGCTGACCGGAGTCCGGTGCGCAATCGAATCGGGCAGACTTCAAAGGAAACGCACGCGCAATTTCTCTCCCAGCGCACGAACGGCCTTGCCGCTGCGATGGAGAGAGCATCGAGATATCAAGGAGATTTACTCATGGCCAAGATCGCCAAGACAGCAGACCGCAAGAAGGTAATGGATACGTCCAAGAGCACGGATTGTCCGAAGTGCAGCAAGCCGACGCGCATTGTGAAGCGGGTCAAGGACCGCGAGCGCGGAGTTCCGGGTGGAGTCTACATCTCGTGCTCGGCGTGCGATTTCCACGAAAAGCTCTAGGCAATCTCGGCTCTGGGAGTTCTACCCTGGGGCCGGGTTTCGCTCAATCCTTGAGCAAGTGTGACGGCCTTTAGGCTCTTCCTCTAACGTGTTTCCATTACCTTCAGCATAATGGTCCCCCGCGCGCTATCTCCAGGCCTCTGGCGGTGCTCTACTCACAAGAGAGCGCCTGATCGTTTTCAGACTTGCTGAGGTGACTGTGACTGAGGATTCGAAACTGCCCTTACCAAATCAAGCCACGCCGGCTTTTCGGCCGGAGATGGCATTCCCTTGCCTCACTGAAGAAATGATTGAACGGCTTCAGGGCTATGGGCGCGAGGAGATTCTCGCGCCGGAGACGGCACTTTTTGCCCGCGGCCAGCGCGAAGTCGATATGTTTGTCCTGGTCGAGGGCGAACTGGGCATCTACTCGCAGGATGAGAAAAATGAGCGGAAGCTCCTGGCGACGCTTCGTGAAAAACAGTTTACCGGCGAGCTCGATCTGCTCAGTTCGCGGCGAACTCTGGTTGACGGTTGCACATTGACGAAGTGCGTGCTGCTGAGGATTCCGCGCAGCGAGTTGCAGCGGCTGATGCGCTCCGAGGGCGATATTGCCAACTTGATCATGCAGGCGACGATCTGGCGGAGGATCGGGATCATTGAGGACGGTTCGGGTATTGTGCTGCTGGGACACAGTGCGGCCTCCGAGACGATCAGCCTGCAACGTTTTCTTATTCGTAACGGCTATCCTCACCGGTTGATCGAGCCGACAGCTGAGCAGTCTGCCAATGGCGAGACGGAAAAATATTCTCCCGAGAATCAGTCTGAAAATCATTCTGAAGAGGAGTACCTGCTGCCGGCGATCATCTTCACCGACGGCAGGGTGCTTCACCGGCCGACGATCGCGGATCTTGCCGATGAGCTGGGCCTGACGGAGGTGCTCGATCCGGAGACTACCTATGACATCACGGTGGTTGGCGCTGGGCCCTCGGGACTCGCGGCGGCTGTGTATGGCGCGTCCGAAGGGCTTTCAACATTGGTGATTGAGGGCATTGCGCCGGGCGGCCAGGCGGGCACCAGCTCCAAGATCGAGAACTATCTCGGATTTCCGACAGGCGTCTCTGGCCAAGAGCTGGCCAATCGTGCCCAGGTGCAGGCGCAGAAGTTTGGGGCGCGGCTCGCCATCGCAAGAGACGTCGTCGCGATTGACCAAGTAGGTTGCATCCATGAACTCAAGCTGGCCGGCGGGGCCAAGGTGCGTTGCCGTGCGGTGGTGATCGCGACGGGCGCCCAGTATCGCAAGCTCGCGGTAGAGAATTACAGCCGCTTTGAGAACCAGGGAATTCTCTACGCAGCCACAGCGATGGAGGCCAACCTGTGCCGAGACGAGGAGGTCGCGGTGATTGGCGGCGGCAACTCGGCGGGGCAGGCCGCTGTGTTTCTATCGGGGATTGCCAGGCATGTTCATCTGATCATTCGCGGCGAGTCGCTGGCCGCAACGATGTCGCGATATCTGATTTCGCGGATCGAGAACTCGCCGCGGATTACGCTGCATACCGAGACTGAGGTTGTGGGCCTTGAAGGTGAATCGGTTTTAGAACGGGTCACCTGGGTCAACCGGCGGACCGGAGAACGCGAGAGGCGCGAGATCGGGAGCATATTTGTGATGATCGGCGCTGAACCGAATAGCGGATGGCTTTACGGCACACTCACTCTCGACAAAAAGGGTTTCGTAGTCACCGGCGCGTCGAATGCCTTCGAGAATACGCGATACGCGACCAACGTCCGGGGCATTTACGCGGTGGGCGACGTGCGCTCCGATTCAGTGAAGCGCGTGGCCTCGGCGGTCGGAGAAGGCTCAGTCGTGATCTCGGACGTCTATCGCTATCTGGCTGCGCACCATGATGTTGCCGCGGACGCAGAATCGACGCTTGCGGCATTGCAGGCGGTGGGTGCGCCGCCGTCTTCTGAGGAGAAGGCTCTCCAGCATGCGTGACTGAAAACGAGTCTGTGCTGCTGCGCCGCTCTATTCCGTCAGACTCGATACGAACGCGGCGGCGTGATGCCGCGTTCCGTTTGCGATGAGGCTCTCAACGGACTCGAGAGGCTGAATGCCGCCCCGCGCGCCGAGAGCCATGCAGTTGAGCGCGGCGGCGGCGCAGGCGAAGTCGAGCTGCCGCTGGAGCGGCCAGCCTTGCAGTAGTCCATAGATAAAGCCGGCGTGGAAGATGTCTCCGGCGCCGGTGGTGTCGGCGACGGGGACGAGATAGGCGCAGGCGTGCTGAAATCCTTTGCCGTCGCAGGCGAGTACGCCTTCTTCGCCGAGGGTCGCGGCGGTAAGCGCCGAACCGTAGCGGCGGTGCATTTTGTTAAGCGCCTTTTCGAGATCGGGTTCGTTCATGAGCCGGGTAGGGAAATCGCGGCTCACCACGGCGTAGTCGATGAGGTCGAGAAGCTCTTCGACACCGGGATAGAGTTCGTCGAGATCGCCGATGACGGGAATGCCGGCTTCATGGGCCCATTGAGCTGCGAGAGTGGCAGCGGCGGTGTCGTGGCCGTCGACGTGGAGGGCGCGGGCATTGACCACCCATTCGCGATTGAGGTCGCCGGGTTGCAAGACGAGGCGCTCATCGAGGCGGCCAAGGACGGTGCGTTCTCCGCCGCCATCGATGAGGATGAGCGATTGCGGGCTGGCGGCGCCAGGGACAGTGACGAGCCGGGCTTCCACTCCAGCGGCGGCGAAGGCTTCGCGATGTAGTTTGGCGGCATCATCGTCGCCGAGCTTTCCGACGTAGCGGGTCTGCAGGCCCCAGCGCTGGCAGGCGATGACAGTGGTGGCGACCTGGCCGCCGGGCATGACTTTTGGATTTCGGTACTCGACCTTGGAGCCGGGCGTGGGGAAGGCGGGGAGGGAGATCAGCGTGTCGGTGGCGTTCAAGCCGACGCCGACCAGATCTACCTGGGGAAAATTCGACATCTATCTACTGTAAATGCAGTGTGAAAATGTGCGGGAGCGCAAGCCGGCCGGACAGACCGGCTCGAGTTGAGCGATGATGTTGAATCATGCCGATTCCTGCCATTTCGGGCGTTACGACCTCACTTACCGCGTTTGTGGGCATCGCTGAGGTGGGCCCACTCAACACCGCGACATCGATCGTCAGTTTCGCGGAGTATGAAGCGACCTTTGGTGGTCTCGCGCCTCGGTCTGACCTGAGCTACGCGGTCTACCAGTTTTTTCTGAATGGAGGCAGCGCGTGCTACGTGGTCCGCGTGCTGGTGGTGACGGCGCAGACCTTTGCGGAGGCGGCAACGGCGCTGGGAGCGGTTCCGCTGTTCAATTTGCTCTGCGTTCCCGGCGTTCATGATCACGAGGTGCTGAGCGCCGCGAACATTTATTGCGCGAGCCGGCAGGCGTTTCTGATCGCCGATGCCGATCCGCATACAAACACCGCTAGCTTGTTGCTTGCATCGAGTTGCAGGCGCAGGCTGCCGAAGCCGGAGTTTGCCGCGGTTTATGCGCCGTGGCTGCAGATTTCCGATCCACTGAATAGCGGGGCATTGCTCAGCGTCGCTCCTTCAGGAACGATGGCCGGGGTGTATGCGAGCTACGACAGCAACAGGGGCGTCTGGTCGTCGCCGGCCGGCCCGGAGGTGCAGATTATGGGAGTCGAAGCGGCCGCGTTTACCATCTCCGATGTGCAGGGCGAAGAGCTGAATGCCGCCGGCATCAACGTGATTCGAAAATTTCCGACGGTCGGCATCGTGCCGTGGGGCGCGCGGACGATGGCCGGTCAGGATTCGGAGTGGAAGTACATACCCGTGCGACGGTTTATGTTGTATATCGAGCAGAGCATCACGCAAGGGACGCAGTGGGTGACCTTCGAGCCGAACGGTCCGCAGCTCTGGGCGGCGGTCGAGGAGTCGATCAGCGACTTTCTGCAGCAATTGTTTCGGGCGGGTGCGCTCGAGGGCGAAACTCCGGACCAGGCTTACTTCGTGAGGTGCGATGCGACGACGATGACCCAGACGGACATTCAGAACGGTCAGCTCATCGCCGTCGTCGGGGTCGCACCGGTGTATCCGGCGGAGTTTGTGATCTTCCGGATTCAGCAGATCACGGGATGCTGAGTACTGGGGTTTCCGCCTCGGTGTTGTTTGACGTCTCCATCGACGAGGCCAGGTAACCGCGGTGGGCAAGGTGTTCGCCCATGCTGGCGTACATCTCCGCGTTCTGGGGTTGCCAGGTGGCGAGACCGTCGACGTAACGGTTGTACATGCAGAAGGCCGCCGCGATCAGCACGGTGTCGTGGATTTCGAGGTCGGTTGCTCCGAGATCGCGGGCGGCTTCGACGGCATCGGGGGTGACGCTCTTGCCGCCTTGCTGCACCTGTCCGGCGATTTGAAGCAGCGCTCTGAGTTTGGCGGAGACGCCAGAGTTGAGGAAGTCGCGCTTGACGTCGTCGACGAGGTGGGCACGGTCACCGAGATGGGCGGCTGCGGCGGCTCCGTGGCTGGTCTGGCAGAAGTAGCAGTCATTGCGCGAAGAGACAAAGGTGGCGATGAGTTCGCGTTCGCCGGGGGTGAGGGTGCTGGGGCCGCGCAGGAGGACTTCGGCGAGTTCGCGCATGGGCTTTGCGGTCTCGGGGCGGAAGGCGAAGCCGGCGGTGATTCCGGGGAGATCTTCGGGGAGGGCGATGTGCGGCATTTTGCTCCTTGTTGGTTCGGTTTCGATGGTGGAGTTCTGGTTTGTGTCTAAAACCCATGTCCCAAAAGCGGAACATGGGGCACCCGCTTTTGTTGCTGGCGACGCGTTGGTGACCGCAAGTCTCTCCACTCCCCTTCACTTCGCTCAGGGTCCGGTCGAGATGACAAATCCAGAGTGCTTACTCACACGGCTGTGGGCTGGGGGATGTATTCCCTGCTGACGGCGACGTAGCCTTCGCGGGCGACATGCTTGCCGCGTTCGCGATACATGGCTTCGTCTACGGGCTGCCAGGTGGCGAGGCCGTCGACGTAGCGGTTATACATGCAGAAGGCGGCGGCGATGAGGACAGTGTCGTGAATTTCGAGATCGGTTGCGCCGAGGCTACGGGCAGTTTCGACGGCTTCGGGAGTGACGTTCTTACCGCCTTTCTGGACTTGTCCGGCGATGACTAATAGGGCCTTCAGCTTTTCGGAGATGTCGGCGTGCTGGAAGTCGCGCTTCACTTTGACGACGAGGTCTTCGCTGGCTTTTTCGCCGAGGGCCTTTTCGTTGTCGAGGTTGGCGGAGGCGATGGCACCGTGGATGGTCTGGCAGTAGTAGCAATCGTTTTGCGAGGAGACGTAGGTGGCGATGAGCTCGCGCTCGCCGGGGGTGAGGGAGTTGGGCTGGTGGAGGAGGACCTCGACGAGTTCGTTGAGCGGCTTGGCGGTCTCGGGGCGGTAGGCCATGGCGGCGCGGATTCCGGTGAGGCCTTCGGGTAGTGCGATGTGGGGCATTGGTGGCTCCTTGGTAGTTGAAATCGCTGGTTATTAGAGCATTGTGGACAGCGCAGATCTCTCCACTGCGCTTCGCTCCGGTCGAGATGACAAATCTAGACAGCTTCTCAGGGCACCCGCATTTGTCCTTTCACGACAGCGTGGTTTCACTAACGGTGATAGTTGGCGTTGCGGCGGCGGATTTTGAGAAGAAGATGCGGCGAACCGGATCTCCGCAGAGGACGACGGCGAGGCCGAGCAGTGCGGGTACGGGGTCGTGCATGAGGATCATGAGATCGATGACGGTGCAGCCGAAGATGAAGAAGATGGGCGCAATGGGGAACCACCATTGGCTGGCTGGCCGTGGAAAGCGGAAGAGGCTTGCAACGGAGAGCGCGAGGAAGCAGATCGCCGAGAAGATGATGTAGGCGAGGATGCGATCGAAGGCGCCGAAGCTGAGGACGATGAGCGCAAGCACGGTGTGGAGAAGTACTGCATTGGCGGGGGTTTCGAAGCGGGCGTGCAGCTTGCCGAAGAGGGCGAAGAACTGCCCGTCGCGGGCCATCGCGTAGTAGACGCGGGGCACGGCCATGGTGAGGGCGGCGAGTCCGCCGAAGACGGAGAGCAACACGCAGGCGGAGAGAACTTTGCCGCCGGCTGCGCCGAAGAGCGCCTCGCCAAACTGGGCGACGAAGGCGGTGTTGGAGACGATGCGCTCGACGGGAATGACGGAGAGAAAGGCGAAGGAGACGAGGAGATAGACGGCGGTAACGAGGAGAACTCCGCCGGTGAAGGCGAGCGGCAAGTTTCGCTTCGGGTTGCGGACCTCGCCGGCGATCTTGCCTGCCTCCCACCAGCCGCCGAAGCTGAAGAATGCGTTCATGGTGGCGCCGGCGATGGCGGGGAAGATGGCTTCTGATCCAACGCGGCGATGGGCGAGCGGCAGGAGGTTCGCGGTCGTGCCGTGGCCGGAGAGGAAGGCCCAGGCGACGAGGGCGAAGAGGACGGCGACCTTGAGCAGGTTGGCGGCGGCCATGATTCTTCCGCTGAGGCGGGTACCGGTGTAGTTGATGACGGCGAGGGTGAGCAGGATGATGGCGGGAATCCACGCGACGAACTTTGCAGGGACGGGCAGCAACGATTGCACGTATGGGGCTGCGCCGACGGCGAGGGCGGCGGCGAGGCCGGGATCCATGACAGCGGCGGACATCCATCCGTAAAGGAAAGCGATGCGGTTGCCATAGCCGTGGCGGAGATAGACGTATTCGCCGCCGGCCTGGGGATAGCGGACGGCTAGTTCGGAGTAACAAAGCGCGCCGCAGAGGGCGATCGTTCCCATGCCGCACCAGATGGCGGCGAGCAGCAGCGGTGAGCCGAGGGATTTCGCCATGGCGGCGGGGGTGAGGAAGATGCCGAGGGCGATGGATTCGCCGACGACGAGGGCGATAGTTGCGGCGAGGCCCATTCGGCGGTGCTGTTCGGGCTGCGGCACTTTCATTGCGGATGATTTTAGTTGGCGTGGGTGGGTCGGGCATCCATCGGAGGGTGGAGATTGGGGTGGCAGACTCTCGCGCCCCTTCACACCCCGTTCTGAAGAAGTGATCCGTAGGCAAGAAGTAACAAGGCCATGCCGCTCAAGATTAACAAGATCCTCGGCTCGGGGACGGGCGACGCGGATGGCTCGGCTTGCGTTGGAACGCCTGTGGTGGAGCGTGGATCGATGACAACGCAGATCTCTCCACTCCCCCTTCACTTCGTTCAGGGGCCGGTCGAGATGACAAATCTTAAGAGTGGTGAAGTTGGGAAGGATGGCCTTGGCGGATCATCTGATGCCTGCCGAGCTCGGGATTTGGCAGACGGTGACGGGTGCGTTCGCATAGGGGCAGATCAGGCCTTTGGGTGGCGTGCCTTGGAGCACGACCCATGAGACTGGATAGCTTTGCGCGAGTCGTTGGAAGTTGGAGAGTTGGAAGTGGTCCCAGTTCTGTTGCGCGAATTGTTCGCGGGACCATTCGGGGGCGAGTTGGGGGAAGAGGGAGACGACTCCGCTGTCTTTGAAGTGGTCGGTGAGTACGCTGTGCTGGGCGATGCCGCGGAAGCCGTGCTGGTCTTCTCCGGGGAGTTCGATGTAGAACGGGTCGAGGGCGAAGACGGCGTTCTGCGGGGTGTTGTCGCGCACCCATAGAAAGGCTGCGACCCAGGGATTTGCGGGAGCGGCTCCGGGCCATTCGATGTGACGACTGCCGGCGTAGGCATCGCGCTGGATCAGAAAGATGCCTGCTGCAATGGCGGCGAAGAGGGCAGTCCAGAGCCAGTAGCGAGACTTCAAGAGATATTCGCCGAGCAGGCCGCCGAGGAGCAGATAAAAGACGATGTAGATCAGCTGGAAGGCGCGCATGGGTTGAAGGCGAAGGAAGGTTTCAAAGTTCGGGCTCGAGGCGAAGAGGATTGCGACGGCGGTTGCTGCGATGCCGAAGAGGGTGAGAGCACGACAGATGCAGTTGAAGGCAGGTGTCGTTCCGCGAGGCCGCAGGTGCGAAAAGCAGATGAAGAATACGAGAGGAGCAGCGACGCCGAGCCACTCGTACCAAGTCCAGTGAAAGACAGAGAGAAAGGTTCGCATCTCGATCGCCTGCTGATAGTCGGGGGTTGCGGGGGCGAAGCTGAATCCGAGTGGAAATGCGGCTGTGGCGCTGGCGGCGTTTCCGAATGGGCGCGAAGCGAAGAGCGGCGTGGTCCACCTTGCGGGCAGGGCGAGGATGCCGAGGCATACCGCGGCGAAAATCGCCATAAGTGGATGGACGAGGGCGGTGAGTGCGAGCCAGAAGACGGCTTCGCGGCGGCGACTAGCAAGAAAGGCGGCGATCGCCAGCATGGTCAACGGCGTGGAGGCGGAGCGGGCGGTGAGATAGGGGTCCATGAGGACGAGGGCGGTTCCGGCGGCGGGAACGGTGAGCGTCAGAGCGCTGAGAATCACCGCTGACCAGCGGGCGCGGGTTGAGTCGAAGCAAACGGAGGCGAGTCTCCACGCGGCGAGCACGAAGGCGAAGACGGTGAGCATGTGCCAGAGAAAGATCGTCCATTCAATGCTGACGTGAGAGAGCCGAGCGGTGGCGGCTACCAGGGCGGTGAACGCCGAAAAGCTCGCGTGGGACTCGAAGAATTCCGCGCCGTAGGGATAAAGGCCGGGGTGGATGGAATGGACGACGGCGGGGAGATAGACGGCTCCGTCGCCGGCGCCGAAGTGATAGCCGTGAACGGCGACTGCGGCGGCAGTGAGTAAGGCGAGGCGCAGGATTGGAATGGCGGGCCTACGCGTCATCGGTAGCGTCCCGGTTTATTGCGTGCATCGCTGCAACCGTAAGCCTTGCATTCCCTCAAGCTAACAAATCGGGGACGAGTTCAGCATGAGCGCGGGACCAGGCGCTCAGATTGGCTGCGGGCATGGACCTCTTTCGCTATCGCTCCTGATAGCAATGCATCACATCGTCCGAGGTGACGACGCCCTCGAGCAAGCCCTTGATCGCGCGGTTGCGAATAGGCAGCAGGGGCCAGCGGACGAAGTGGGGAAGGGCGCTATCCAGCGGCATATCGGGAAAGAGCATCGGGGCGCGGTCCGGCTTGATGGCGCTCTTGAGCGGGGTTTCGGGGGGGAGCGCGCTGAGCGCCTCGGTCAGCTCAGCTGCGGTGAGGACGTACCACTGTCCGGCGGGGAGGCGAATCAGCAGCGCATCGGAGTCTCGAGCAGGGGCTGCTCCTGACCCGGGCGAGAGCATCACTGCGGCGGCCTGCTCGAGCGTCGCGGCTTCTTCAAGGATGGGTACGTCGACGGGGCGCAGAGCGTCCTCAATGTGGTGATGAGTTTCTTCGCGCTGCTCTTCCATCGAGGGAAGGTCGAGGCCATCCTGTTGGGTGAAGACCTCGAAGATCGGGACTGGCGTCAGCACGCGCGAGAGCAGATAGGCGATGGTGTTTGCAAGGATGACCGGCAGAATGATGGAGTAGTTGCCGCTGACCTCAAGCACCATGAAGACCGAAGTGAGCGGCGCACGGATGAAGCCGGCGAAGAGCACGCCGATGCCGACGAGCGCATAGGAGCCGATGCCACCGGTGAGGTGGGGGAAGAAGATCTTTTCAAAGGTGCCGACCGACGCGCCGAGCATGGCGCCGATGAAGAGCGTAGGCGCAAACATGCCGCCGGGCGTGCCGCTGGAGAAAGAGAGCGTGGTCGCGAGAATCTTGAGCAGCGCCAGGATGAGAAGGAACTTCCAAGTGAACTGCCCGTGCGCGGCCTGGTCGATTACCTCATAGCCGGGGCCCATGACCTGGGGAAAGCCGAAGAAGCCGATGAGGCCGACGAGCAGTCCGGCAATTGCAGGCTGAAAGAGGTGGGTATGGCGGGGCAGGTTGCGCAGTCGCGGGCGAAGGTAGCCGAGGGACTTGGAGAAGATGAGCGAGGCGACGCCGCCAAAGACGCCAAGCGCCGCGTAGGCGGTGAGCTCGCGGGGATCGCGCAGGGTGACTGAGGGGATGCGGAACATCGGTTCCGAGCCCCAGAACTGGCGCATGACGACGACGCTCGAGATAGCGGAGAGCACAATCGAGCCGAGGACCGCGGCGCTCCACTTGCCGATGACCTCTTCAATCACAAAGAGGATGGCGGAGATAGGCGCATTGAAAGCGGCGGCGAGGCCGGCGGCAGCGCCGATGGGGGCAAAGAGGCGCAGCCTTTCGCGTGAGAGATTCAGCTGGCGGCTGATGACTGAGGCGACGCCTGCGCCGATCTGCAGCGAGGGGTCTTCGGGACCGAGCGAGTGGCCTCCGCCGATGGCAATGGCGGCGGTGAGGAACTTGCCGATCATCGTCTTGAACGAGATGAAGCCGTTGTAGATGTACAACGCGGCTTTGGTTTGATTGACGCCGCTGCCGCGCGCCTGAGGAAAGACCCATTGCACCAACGCGCCGACGATGAGCCCGGCGATTGCCGGGACGAAGAGCAGACGGTACTGCCCGGCGTGCGGCGCGGAGCCAAGGCCGAGGATCTTAATCCACTCGATTACCACCCGGAAGCAGACCACCAATAAACCGGAGATGATGCCGATGAAAATGGACAGAACCAGGAAGAGGTTTTCTTCGCGATTGGGAGCGAGCCTGCCGAGATTGAGCGGTACGTGGGGCGGCGTTTCGGCGACGGGCGGAGCAAGTTCTTCGGCGATGGTGGTTCCGGTACTGGTCGATTGGGCAGCGTCCGCCATCTATTCGGCCTCCACTGCGCCAGGATTAGCGGCGATTCTGGCGAGCAGCGCGTTTTCGCCGGTGGCGGCGTCACAGGATTTGTCGGCGGCCCGTTCGGTTTCATAGACCCGTTTCATCACTTGCTGGCGCAGGTCAGCGTCTTGTTCCAGGCGCGGGAGGTTGAGGCTTGCAAAATCGGGCAGCGACTCCCAATTTTTCACCGCGGCGGCGAGCAGAGGTGGCGTAGCGTTATCGGGCGGTTCAGCGGGAAGCGGCACCTTGCAGCCGCGAAGCCGTTCGTAGACAAGATTGCGATCGCGCAAGACGCGCTCTGCCTGAGCGCGAACGGTCAGCGCGGGCGATGGGTAGAGCAGCAGGATCTGAACGGATTGTTCGAGCAGGTCGTGCAGGTCCTGACGTTCCTGAGCGGAGTCGCTCTCTTCGGCGGGTAGGGCCAATGCGCGCTCGACGTAGTCGCGGGATTGGACAAAATTCCCCAGGGCGAAGGCGGTGCGCGCTGCGCCTTTGAGCGCAACCAGATTCCGAGACTGATGCTGCAGCATGGACTTGTAAATTTGCGAGGCGGCGTCCGGGTCCTGGGCTTTCTCCATGAGGGTGGCGATCTGGAGCTTCACTTCGGGATCGTCCGGGGCATTGCCGGAGGCAATGAGCAATTCGCTTCGGGCCTGGTCGAAACGTTGAACGGAGATCAGATAATTGATCAGTTCCAACCGAACGGCGCGGCGGCGAACGGTCCCATCGCCTTCCCAGGTTCCGTAAATGGAGGCGCGATAGTGCTCGAGTGCGTCGGGCTGATTATTTTGCCGGACGGCCAGCCGCGCGAGCTGAAGGTTGATGATGCCGCTGCCTGGCTCCGCTTCCCACAAAGTATTGAAGTACGAGGTGGCTTCCTGGGTGCGTCCCGCACCGGCGAGGGCCTCGGCGAGTTCGACTTCGATGCTGCGCTGGCCGGGCGAATAGGCCAGTGCCGAGCGCAGGTCGTCGACTGCCAGCTCCGGATGGCCGCTGCGCAGAGCGGCTTCGCCGCGTGTAAGCCAACGCTGCGCCAGCTGGACGCGGAGCGCGGAGAACGCGCGGAAGAGGAAGAGGGTGGCGAGAAAGAGGGCGATGGTGACGGCCAGCAGAGTGAACAGCGCGACAGCGTCTCTGACCACCAGCTTCCGCTTTTGCAGGCGTTCTTCTGAGGTGAGTATGGATTGGGACTTCAAGGAGTCCATCCATTCAACTTTAGCTTGTTTGGCGATGCGTCTCTACCGTCCTGCCTGTGTGATGCGTGCAGGAGACGAGGCTTTTGCCCATCCGGACATCGGAAAATTGATGAGGGCGGTTGACATAGATAGCACTTAGATATATCGTAAGACATATCTAAAACAGATCGGAGATAAAACTTATGTTTCACAAAATACTTGCAACAGAGATGGAAGAGGGTCGTGGGCGCCATTGCGGCTTCGGCCATCATGCACGTCACGAAGGCGAAAAGCACTTTCGGGGCGGTCGCGGTGAGCGAGGTGAGTTCGGCGGCGGCAACTTTGGTGGCCGGTTTCGCGGGAGGGTCTTCGACAGCGGCGACCTGCGCTTTGTCATCCTGCGCCTGATCTCGGAAAAGCCGCGCTATGGCTACGAGGTCATCAAGGAGGTCGAGGAGAGGTTGGGCGGCGCGTATGCTCCGAGTCCGGGCGTGGTGTATCCGACGCTGACGCTTCTCGAAGAGCTTGGCTATGTGACAGTGAGCACCGGCGAGGGGACCAAGAAGCTGCATACTCTTACTCCCGAAGGCGCGGCGGCGCTCGAGGCCAACAAGGCAGCGGTTGATGCTCTATTCGAACGGATGGAGCAGGCAGGCGCAGCCTATGGCAGGGGACGTGCGCCGCAGATCATGCGGGCGATGGAGAACTTCAGAATGGCCCTGCGGATGAAGACCTCGCAAGGCCAACTGAAGGAGGAGCAGATCCGCAAGATCGTTGACGCGATCGATGCCGCAGTAAAGCAGATCGAAGAGAGCTAGTCACAGCGAAAACCAGGAGTAGAAGAGAGCAAGGAGTTCGCCGCTTCCATTATGGTTGCGGCAAACTTGTTTAGAAACTCTTACTCAGAACCTGAGGTTGAGCGCGATCTGAATCTGGCGCGGCGGGCGGTTGCCGAAGGTGTTGGCGGAGGGAATACTGCTGAAGTTTTCGGAGTCGAAGGTACGCATTGGCGGGTCGAAGTTAGGGTGGTTTAGAAAATTGAAGATGTCGACCCGAGTATCCAGGCTGACACGCTCATGAGCGAAGGGAAATGAGCGGCTGACGCTGGCGTCGAGTGCGGCGAGGCCCGGCCCAGTGACTTCGTTGCGCGGCGAGGTACCGAAGCGGAATTCGCCGAGCAGATTTGGGTTGGAGTAAGCACAGGGGTTGATCCAGGTCTGGACGGTCCGGGTATGATCGGCGGCGAGTCCGCCATGGGAGATCGTGGCCTGGCATGCGGGGTTTGGGTTGGATGGGACGGGGCCTGGCTGATATGGATTCGCAATTAAGTCAGGGCGGTCCGCGCCAACGATCAACGTAGTGTAACTCTGATAGGTCGAGCGATTGATGGTGAATGGCTGGCCGGTTTGCAGGCTGACGATTCCAGAGACTTGCCAATTGCGCACTAGCTGACCGACGAAGTCATTCCTGTCGAGATAAGTAGCTCCCGGCCCGAAGGGGAGCTTGGCTACATAGCTCAGAACAAATCTTTCCCGCGCATCGAAGGCTGAGAGTCCACGTTCGCCGGCGAGGTTATTACTATTCTGGGCGTACTGGCCTTCGGTGTTGCTGACGGTGAACTCCGATCCATTGTCGATCGACTTCGACCAGGTATACGAGGCGAGGAACGATGTGCCGTGGGGCAGGCGCTGCTGCGCTTCGGCCTGGAGAGAGTGATAGGTGCTCACGCGCGCGCTGTCCATGGTGGCGAGGCTGCCGAACTGAGGATAAGGCGGCGGATACGGCATCGCTCCGCTGGGCACAGCCTGGTTGTTATCGCTGAAGCCGACTAAGTGAGTGCCTTCGGAGCCGACATACCCGACTTGGGCCGTCAGGCTGGAGGTCAGCTGCGACTGGGCGCCAAAACTCCATTGCTGCAGAGAAGCGGTCTTGAAGTTGGGACTGGTTCGAAACGAGATGATGGCGTTAATCGGGCTCTCGATAATGTTCTGAATGCTGCTGGCGCCGTCATTCTCGCTATAGAGAAGCTGATAGAAGGGCGGATTCTCGCCCAGCAGGACGTTGATATTCAGGACACCGATGTCATAGAAGACCCCGTAGCCGCCGCGAACAACGAGGCGTCCGTTCGGCAGTGCAGTCCAGGCGAAGCCGATGCGGGGCGCGAAGTTCTTCTTGCCCAGCGAGTAAAGGCCGCGCGGGTAGCCTGGGGTGCCGGCGACGATGTATTGGCAGGCGGGGCGCGGCTCGCAGGTGGCGGACTCTGAAGACAGGTTGGCGATGCTCAGGCGATTGTTGGTTTCGATTGGAGTGCTGTTGTATTCGTAGCGCAGGCCGAGGTTCAGAGTGAGATTGCGTGAGACGTGATAGTCGTCGATCGCGTAGAACGACTCGGAGAAAGTGCGCAGATGCGTGTAGGTGTTGCCGGTTGCAAAGAGAGACACCGCAGGAATGCCGAGCAGGACGTCTTCGAGCGAGCTGCCAGTAATCCCGATGAAGAGAAATAGTCCCCGAGAATAAAAGTCCGCGTAGCCATTCTGCTGAACGCGATGAAAATCACCGCCGAACTTGAAGTGATGGCGGCCTTGGTCGAATTCGGGGAGCCACGTGAGGTTGTCGGCGAAGTGGTAGGTGTTGTCGATCTCATTCTGCGGAGCGTTGAATGGCTCCCCAAGTGTTTCGTATCCGTTGATCTGCGCATCGGGGTAGCCCCAGTCGAGGGGATTGGGTGGCGAAGGATAGCCCAGGGCCGCGCTTTGGTTGATGCCGAAGTTCTGTTGAAAGATCCCGAGCCGGTCGCGTCCGTAACCGAAGCGGAGATCGTTGACGGTGCGAGGGGTAAAGCTGTGGCTCCAGTCGATGCCGACGTTCTGGCCGCGGGAGTCATGATAGTCGCCGAAGCCGGGGAGGGCGCTGACTGTGAATCCTGAGTCGAAGGGAAGGTACGAGTCGGAGTCGTAAATGGCGTAATGACCGGAGACGAGATCGCGCGGAGTCAACTGGCTGTCGAGCTTGATGGTTCCCTGGTTCACCGTGCTGCGAATGACCGGCGCGGAGATATATATGGTGGAGCTGGCGAGGTCCGCGCCTGCATTAGCGGCTGGATAGAGATCGAGCGTGGCGACACCGGCCGGATTTTGCAGCGGCGGAGGGATTGCTGCGTAGAGAGCGTCAAGGGTGTTCTGCGAGGGGACGGTAGCTTCGCGAGTGACTGCCTGTCGTAAGCCGAGGCCTTCGTAGGAAGCAAAGTAGAAGGTGCGATTGCGCTGGATGGGGCCGCCCACCGTGCCGCCGAACTGGTTGCGCTGATAGCCGGGGATTGGGCCGCAGGTTCCGGGCGCCGACGCGGGTGTGCAGTAGGGAAGGTCGAAGTAGTTCTTCGCGTCGAGTTCGCGGTTGCGGAAGTATTCGAAGAGATTGCCGTGCAGCTTGTTGGTGCCGCTCTTGAGAACGAGGTTGATCTGCGCGCCGCCGTTGCGTCCGTATTCCGCTGAGTAGGTCGATGACTGGACTTTGAACTCATCGATCGCGTCGACGGAGGGAAGAACGCTGGTGCGGTTGATGTACAGGCCGTTGTTGTCGATTCCGTCGAGCAAGAAGCCGTTGGCTTGTTCACGAGCGCCGTTGACGCTGATCGATCCGGGGCCCATGGTGGAGGACTGCGAGCCGGCGACGGGAGTGTGAGCTCCGGGGACAAGCAGCGTAAAGGCGAGGTAGTTGCGTTCGTTCAACGGCAGGTTGGCGATCATGGTGCGCGGAACGACCTGACCGACGCTGGAGGTATCGCGATCGACCAGCGGGACATCGCCGGAGACGGCTACATGGATGGTGATGGGAGCAAGTTCGAGGGTAAGATCGGCGCGGCGCACCTGATCGATGTCGAGTTGAATGCCGCTAAAAGCTCCGTCGCGAAAGCCCTGTATGTGGACGGTGAGATCGTAGGTCCCGGGCGGCAGAAGAACGAAGTTGTATTCTCCGCTGCGATCGGTAACCGCGTGATGGACAATGCCAGTGTCGCGGTTGCGGAGTTCGACGGTCGCGGTCGCGAGGGCGCTGCCGGACTGATCGAGAATGGCACCAATGATCGCGCCTGTGGAACTGGCGGCATGACAGAGATTCGTGAGCAATGCTGTGGCCAGGACGAAGGCGAAGATAGAAACGCGAGCGAATCGCTGCTGGAGGAGCGGACGAGGCAGCCGCGGCGGATGGGCCGCCGGCGAGGTGCGCTCTTGCTCAGGCAGGAGTGACATTACTTTTTGCGCCGTCCGCGATCTCCGGGGTATGATCGGTGCCGGTCGATTCCCCCGTTCAGCAACCAGCATACAGGCGCAAGCGCATGAATCGGCTAATGTTTTCAGGATAGTGAGGAGGGGAACCGATGCAGAAGATCGCGATCCTTGGCGGCGGAATTGGAGCGCTGGCGACCGCCGCCGAGCTGACCAACGACCCGAACTGGCAGACCAACTACGAGATCACGATTTACCAGATGGGTTGGCGGCTGGGAGGCAAGGGCGCGAGCGGGCGCAACCGGAAGATGTCGGACCGCATCCAGGAGCACGGCATTCACCTGTGGATGGGCTTCTACGAGAACGCCTTTCACCTGATCCGGCAGGTGTATGACGAGGCGCACCAGAAAAACCTGATGCCGACATCGCCGTTCACCGATGCGCGGAAGGCGTTTACGCCGATGAACTTCACGCCAATGATGGAGCAGGTGGGCACGGGGTGGAAGCAGTGGGACCTGAACTGGTGGCCGAGTGACGCCTTCCCGGGGGAAGAGAGTACGTTTACGAACCAAGAACAGCCGCCGACACCGCTGGGGTTTGTGAAGCTGTTGCTCAACCGGGCGACAGGCTATCTGGATGAGAAGAAGGTCAAGCATCCGATCCTGGTGAAGTTATACGAGGAGGCTGCGGGGCACATCTGCTCTGCGGTCGGTGGAGTGCCAGTCTTGCCGGCCGAGGCGGAGCCGGATGGCCCGCATACCGCGCTGCATTGTATTACCGCCTTCACGCATACGCTTTCAGACGACGTATCGCAGCATACGCGGGCGATGCATTTGGAGCTGGCGAAGTGGATCAAGGACTTTAACGACATGCTGGTGAAGCTGCTTGCGCCGGAGCTCGACCGAGATGACGAGCTGCGACGCTTTCTCATCATCATGGATACGGGATTGGCGGCGGTGGCGGGGATCATCGAGGACGGCGTTCTCGAGAACGGGTTCATGGCGATCGAGGACGAGGACATGATCGAGTGGCTGGCGAAACATGGCTGCTCGTGTGCAGTCTCGGCGATCACGCTGGGAATGTACGACGCGTGCTTCGGTTATCAGAATGGCGATCCTAACCTGAGGAGGATGGGCGCGGGAAGCACGCTGTATGGCGGGCTGCGGCTGATGTTTACGTATCAGGGCGCGCTGATGTGGTGGATGAATGCGGGGATGGGCGAGACGATCATGTCGCCGATTTACCTGGTGCTAAAGAGCAGAGGAGTGAAGTTCAAGTTCTTCCACAAGGTGACGCAGATCCACGTTTCAGTGGATGGTAAAGCGATCGATTCGGTCGACCTGGAGATCCAGGCGACGACGAAAGGGGATTACGATCCGCTGTTTCTGGGTGTCGATGGAATTCCGGTGTGGCCGACGGAGCCGCTTTGGGAGCAGGTGGTCGAGGCGGATGCGATTCAGAAGTGCGTCAATCCGGATCTTGAGTCGTGGTGGACGGACTGGCATGGCCAGCCGGCTTCGCTGAAACGGGGGACGGATTTTGACCTGGTGGTGCTGGGGATTTCGCTGGGCGCGCACAAGTACATCTGCCAGGAGCTGATAGCGAAGTCGCCGCGCTGGCAGGATATGGTCGCGAACGTTGGGGTCGTGCGGACGCAGGGGCTGCAGCTGTGGATGAACAAGACGCTGGCGGAGGCGGGCTGGACGGAGCCGCGCGGGATTTTGTCAGGGTACGTCGAGCCATTCGATACGTGGTCGGATATGTCGGACCTGATCCAGCGGGAGAAGTGGCCGGCGGCGGCTAACGTGAAGCAGATTGCTTACTTCTGCAATGCGATTCCGGATGACGAGCTGAAGCCGTTCGCCGATCCGACGTATCCAGCGCTGGAGCGGCAGCGGGTGCTCGACTCAGCGCGGAAGTTTTTGGATGGGCCGATCCTGCCGATCTTTCCGGCGGCGGAGGATGCGGCGAATCCCGGCAAGTTTAATGACAGCTTCCTGGTGAACTGCGCGGGAGATGCGTCGCAGTCGGCTTTCTCGACGCAGTTTTTCCGGTGCAATATCGATCCGACGGAGCTCTATGTGCTGAGCCTGCCGGGGTCGGCAAAGCATCGCCTGGCCTCGCACGATTCCGACTTTGAGAATCTGTATCTGGCAGGGGACTGGACGTTTACCGACCTGAACATCGGGTGTATCGAGGCCGCGGTGATCTCGGCGCGGATGGCTTCGCGCGCGATCTGTGGAAAGCCGGAGCATATCTATGGCGCTTTCGGGAGCATTACGCCGATTGTGGATGCGGTACCGCCGAAGACAGCGGGGTAGTTGCGGCCAGTCCGGGACCGGTGCGCGATAGTCGTGGACAAGTACCCTTGTCCGCACAACAATTCAGGGACGAGGCTTTTGATGAACCGTCGTCAGTTCGCAGCTCGTTCACTAGCCGCAGCGGCGGGCGTTGCGCTCAGTTCGCGGCGTAGCTATGCCGCAAGTCCCATCTCCGCGGGTCAAACGCCAGCACCTCTGAGTCAGACGCCAGGGGCCGTACCCGAATCGTTAACCAGTCAAGCGCGCTTCCCTGATGGTTTTCTGTGGGGAGTGGCAACGGCGTCGTATCAGAACGAAGGCGCGTGGAACGAGGACGGCAAGGGCGAATCGATCAAGGATTCTGGACATTGGTATGGGCGGGTCGCTGCGTCGAATCGGCTGAATGTGTGAAGCGGGCGGAATTCAGCGGATTGCTGGACGAGAAGGGGCTGTCGCATGCTTCAGGTCGTAGTCGGCCTGTGCTGCTTGAAACTTCGCAACGTGAGTTGCCGCCCATTTCCAAAGCGGGTGCACGAGATCGAGCATCTCCAGCGCTAATTCAGTGATCTCGTATTCGACTCTCGGGGGCACCTCGGCAAAGACCACCCGCGTTACCAGCCCATCGCGCTCCAGCTGACGAAGAACCTTTGTCAGCGACTTCTGACTAACGCCCTCGACCTGCTTCATTAATCGCGAGAAGCGGACCGGAGCATCAGCCGCCGCCAGCTCAGCCAAAGTCCAGAGCGTCCACTTCTCGGCGAGACGGGTCACGATGTCGCGGGTGAGCGAGTCTTCGTTTTCGGTGAGCGCCTCACATGCGGCGTTCGCCTCAGCCCAATCGATCTTCTTTTTCTTGTGAATTTTGGTTTTCATGGTTACCTCAAGGTAAGTACAAGCCGAAATGGTGCCTTATTGCCATTGGATACTAATGGCAGCATACTGCAAGTATGAAGATGAAAACGACCCCCCCATTCTCGGCCCGCGATATTCCCTCGCAGGCTGGACGCCGCGTTCTCATCACCGGCGCAAACTCAGGGATTGGCTACGAGGCCGCGCTGGAGCTGGCCCGCCGAGGCGCCGAGGTAATCCTGCCGGCGCGCTCTCTCGAGAAAGCGAACGATGCAATCGCGCGCATCCGTCGCGAAGTTCCCCACGCGGTATTGACTCCGGAGATCCTTGATCTCGCGTCGCTCGCGAGCGTGCGGAAGTTTGCCGCATCCATCGCGGCGAGCTTCCCGGGCCGATCGCTCGACCTGCTCATCAATAACGCCGGAGTGATGGCAGTGCCGGAGCGTGAACTCACGATCGATGGTTATGAACGGCAGTTTGCCACCAACTACCTCGGGCCATTCTTGCTCACTGCGCTGCTTTATCCACAGATGAAGTTACAAGCGGGCACTCGGATCGTGACTGTCTCCAGCGGAGTCAGCAATCAGGCGAAGATCGAATTCGACAACCTGCAGTCGGAGCGCGTGTATAAACCGATGTTCGGCGCTTATTCGCAGTCGAAGCTAGCGGACCTTATCTTCCAACGGGAGCTGCAGCGCCGCCTGACGGTCGCGGGTTCGCCGATCGTAAGTGCAGGGGCGCATCCCGGCTACGCGATCACGAACCTGCAGACGAGCGGCCCGGCCGGCGTGATGCCGTTGAGCCTTCGAATCGCAGAGATGATTCTCAAGCCGCTCGCTTCACAGGATGCCGCTCATGGAGCGCTGCCTACTCTGTTTGCCGCTACTTCTCCGACTGTTACCGCAGGAGGGTATTACGGCCCGAGCGGATTCCAGGAGCTGAAAGGTCATCCGGTGCCGGCAAAGATCGCTCCCGCTGCTGATGATCATGACCTGGCGAAGCGATTGTGGAGCGAGACTGAACGGCTGACCGGTGTCAGCTTTGCAGTCTAGGAAAACCTGACGGGGTCGAGGTTGAGGAGGAATCGCCGAGATCAGCATGGGGATTAGATGGAGCAGTGTTTCAGACTGCAACCGTTTCAAGCTGGGCCAACTCGAAGGTGAGGCTCACAGTTCGCGGGCTGAGTGGGCTGGTCTTGTGGCGGACTCCGCGAGGGACGGTCAGTAGCTGGCCGGGTTCGATGGTGAGCGTTCCGGCCTCGAATTCGATCAGAAGCTTTCCTTCGACGACCAAGAACGTCTCGTCGGAATTTGGATGGTAGTGCCAGTAGTAGGGCTCGGTCATCGTGGAGATGTTGACGACGTGGTCGTTGATGTTGGCGATGGGGTGGTTGTCGTAGACGACGTTGGTTGGGGATTCAGTCTTGAGGGTGATGATTTTGGGGAGGGAATCGCTCATTCTATCCTCGCGGTCCAGATGTAGCCAGCCATCTGCGGTTATGCGGATGCTAATTGCGGTTGTTCGCTTTGCGGGCTACCTTTCTCAATCGTAGCGGCGAGTTCGCGGAGGAGGGCTGCGCTATCACCGCGGTATGCGCTTCCGTGTTGGCAGGCGAGCATCGAGGGGCGGAATCGTGCGAGCCGTTCGAGGATGGCCGTCGTGCTGGTTGCGTGGGCGTAGTAGTCCATCATGCCGCGCATGGTTTCGCTGGAGCTGAGGATTTCGGATTCGGTGACGGGCGCCATGCCTGCTCCGGGTTGGGTGAAGAGGTCTCCGCAAAGCAGCGTGCCGGTGGAGAGATCGAATAGAACGCCACAGTCCCATCCGTGGGGAACGTGCGGGGTATAGAGCCACTTCATCTTGCGGCTGCCAATGGAAAACTCCTCACCGTCGGCGAGGCCGCGGGCGGAACGGATGGCGAAGTCATTGATCGAGGTCATGACGCCGACCTCGGTGCCGAAGGGAGTGGCGTTGGGCGCGAGGGCGAGGAACTCGTTAAGGGCGCCATATTCGTCGCCTTCGAAATGCGAACCGCCGATCCAGCGTAGCTTTTCGACAGGCATCAAAATGTTTACCGCTTCGAGAGTGGTGGGGAAGAGCTTTCGGTAGCCGGCGTGGAAGAGCAAGGGCTCGGCATCGTCGATGAGGTAGGAGTTGACGGTGAAGCCTCCTGGGATCACGTCGAGTGGCGTACAGATGCGATAGATGCCCTCCGCTACTTCATCAATCTGTGTGCCAGCGTCTTGATTCACGATCATGTCTTACCCTCTTTCTATGGTGAAGCGATTCGGCCGCCCGCAGGGCGAAGTAGTCCTCCATTGGTCGTTTCATCGTGGAGCGATTCTACAGAGTGGGGGCGCGGACGGCTAGATGAATACGATTCCGCCTCGATCAGAGAAAGCGCAAGAGCGAGGGGGCATGCGCACGAAGGCGGCCAGCAAAATCATGGAGAGGCCGAGGCAGCAGATGACTCCGAACATGGCCCAGCCGGGATGGAAGGTCCAAGCGAATCCGATGACGGTGAATTCCAGAATGACGAGCCAGATACCGCGAGTTATGAGGAACCTTTGCATGGCGGCTGGAGAATGTTTTCGTCCGTAGAGACAGGCGCCGACCCCGGCGAGCAGAAAAAATGCGGGCGCGCAGAAGGGGGTGACCCAGCGGCAGACGAAGCCGCGCTACTACTTGGCGCTTGCTGGGGGCACGATACCGTTCATCCGAAGGTATTCGACCATTTGGCCGTAGTGATCGTTCCCATGGGCCGCGGCGAAAGCGGCAATCGTTACCCGCGTGCTGTAGCCGTCGATCGGCTTGATGGCGACAAACGCGTTTTCGGTGGTGATCGTCGCGATGGCCTTGTGCGCGTAGACAAACGATGCCTCGAGTGCGGCCACCGCTTCGTCCTTCGTCGTGATGGAGCCGATCGCCTTCACGTCGCGGTCGGGCTTGATGCCGCTCCAGCCGAAGAAGAAATAGTTCGCCTGAGCCAGGTGGGTCACCTGTGCGACGAAGGTGCGCACGGTATCGAATTCCGTTTTCTGGCTCGGAGCAAAGATGGCTTGCGCCGGCGCGAAGCTGTACTTGTCAGCCGGCATGGCCTTCGCCGCGCCCACTACCTGGAACTCCATCAGGGAGAGCAACCCGTCCACGGCTTTGGCGGGGTCTTCCTTTGTGCCGACCGGCGGTGATGGCGGGGGGCCGCTCATCTGCGCCTGCAGTTGTATGCCACCACTGACCACTAAAACTCCTGCAAGTACCAGAGCGCGAATTTGCATTGTCCACCCTCGATTCAAGTTCGCTTGCGACGCGATCCTAGCGTACCAGAGCTGCTATGGAGGCTGCTCGCCATAAGGATGGATTGGTGAGGCGGAGGTTAGCACTGAATTTGGAGGGGTGAGGGTTGTTATACCTCAGCGAAGCGTTTCGCCAAGACGGTTGCGACATCGCGTTTTCCGTGAATCACTCCAAGTATTCGGAGCGTTCCTGGATCGTATGAGTAGACGATCATCATTTGATAGACAGGGTAGAACCTGGCTTCAAGGGAGGTCAGATCCTCGCGCCTGTGCCCGAGTCGGGGACTTCGCGCCAATGTCTTGAAAGCGGTGAGTAGCTGCTCGCGCACCCGGTCTGCGACAGTTACGCCGGCTTCGACGGCGAGGTAACGCTAAATGCGCTTGAGGTCATCGCGCGCCTCGGGAGCGACCTGGATGCGAATCATCTGGCCTGATGCTGATTCATCCAGGATTCGCGATCGGCATCGAGCTGTTGGCTTAACTCCTCGAGCGAAAGCCCTTCTCCGCAGTTGAGTTGGGCGATAGATAGCTCAAGCTTTTCATTGAGCCACGCACGCTCGTCGGGATAGGGATTGTTCCAGATCGTCTCTTCCGTCAGGGCGTCGAGCAGAACCTGATCGACGTTTGCGAAGGCGCCGCTTTGCAGACGGCGTTGAATGATGGCTTCGATCTCCGGGTTGTCGATGGTGATGGCCATGGCTTCTTTAGTTTAGAGCATTCATCGGAAGAGAGCCCAGGGCTAAAGCCCTTCTTTTTGGGGATGGCTATTCGGCGGCCTAAAGGCCGCCGCTTCCACCGGATCGCATTCGGCGATTTTGGAAAACCTAAGCGGAACGATTTTGTCTTTGATCCGAGGTTCGGTTTGGCGACCGTATCTTTCACTGGGGAAGCGTGGGGCTTTAGCCCCGCGAGTAGAATTGCGAGGATGCGAGGCCTTTAGGCCTGGGCTTTCCATTGATGCAAGGACGAGTCTCTCCTCAAGAGTTGCGGACCTTCTTCGTCACTTTTGTGACGGCGCAGCGTCGATCTATTTTTCAGGCGGAGCAGAGGGTCGAACTGTTGCTGGATGTGTTTCGTTCGGATCGGGAGAAGCATCGGTATTCTCTCCACGCTTGGGTGATTATGCCGGATCATCTTCATATTCTTTTGACTCCGGCGGAAAATGTCCCTTTAGAAAAAGCAATTCAATTCATCAAGGGCGGGTTTTCTTTTCGGCTGAAGTCTGTTCGTGAGGTTTGGCAACGGGGATATACGGAGCATCGGATTCAGGATGCGGACGATTTTGATCGGCACGTTGAATATATTGTGCGGAATCCGGTCCGGGCGGGGTTGGGTGACGACTATCTGTGGTGTCATTTGAAACATCGTGGGTTGATTGATGCGAGGCCGGAGCATTTTGATAGAAGAGCCCAGGGCTAAAGCCCTCCTTGGTCGGGCTGTTATTCGTCGGCCTAAAGGCCGCCGCTTCCACCGGATCGCCTTTGGCGATTTTGGGAAGTCGGAGACCAGGCTGCCGCTCTGCTGCGATCTATGGAGGAAATCCGACAGCTTCGCGGGATATCTCCGTCCAAGATTCAGGCAAAGCGCGGATGATTCTCCGAGGGTGTTTGGAATTGATGATTTGGATATGAAGGGTCTGCAGCTTACCCTCCCACTCTGACAACTGGACATTTATTAAGAGCTGGTCAGAGATTTGTATCCAAAGTTCGCCGAAATGAGTTTCGAATGGCCCCTCTCTTGGGATTCTCGGGTTGCGGAGCGCGCAACGTGAACGAGATACCTTGAGCACGCGGTCCTTCGGCGATCACCTGTGTCCTGCTGATGTCGGCATTTTCCCATCCGACGCTTGCTTCAAATATGGATCGAACCCAACCTGCTTCCAGGTTTGAGAGTGGGCGAGGTTCAATCCCCGCTACCTCGTCCGTTAAAGAGTCTGAACTATCGATTTTCAGCAGGCGGAAGAGTCTTTCGGTTAGTTCGGGCAAGATCATTGTTCATGCTCGGATTCTTGGGTTGGCCACCGTGTAGAGGATGTCGGTTAGTAGGTTGACCATTACATAAGTCAGCCCGACGGCGAGGATGCATCCCTGGACTAATGCGTAGTCGCGGTTGGAGATGGCGGAGACGGTGAGGCGGCCGATTCCGGGCCAAGAGAAGATGGTTTCGGTGACGATGGCTCCGGCGAGGAGGGCTCCGAACTGGAGGCCTACCAGCGTGAGGACGGGGATGATGGCGTTGCGGAGGGCGTGTTTGTAGACGACGGTGCGTTCGGGGAGGCCTTTGGCGCGGGCGGTGCGGATGTAGTCCTGGCCGAGCTCTTCGAGCATGGCGGTGCGGACCATGCGGGTGAGGATGGCGGCGAGTGCTCCGCCAAGGGTGATGGCGGGGAGGACGAGATGGGCGAGGGCTGAATAGCCGGAGCCGTCGGCGCCGGAGACGGGAAGCCATCCGAGCTTGATTGAGACGAGCAACTGCATGATGGGGCCGAGGGCGAGGGCGGGGAAGGAGAGTCCGAGGAGCGAGACGAAGCCGAGGACTTTGTCTTGCCATTGGCCGCGATGGAGGGCGGCGGTGACTCCGGCAGGGACGGCGGCGAGCAGGGCGACGATGAGCGCAGCGATGGTGAGCTCCAGCGTGTAGGGGTAGCGGGTGGTGACGAGATGGGCGACGGTGTCGTTGAGGCGGATGGAGTGGCCGAAGTCGAGGCGGGCGACTCCGCGCCAGTAGTGGAGGTATTGCTGGCCGAGGGGGACGTCGAGTCCATAAGAATGGCGGAGTGCGGCGATATCTCCGGGTGCTGCTCCTTCGCCGAGCATTTGCTGGACGGGGTCTCCGGGGACGAGGTGGATGAGGAGGAAGACGAGCGAGACGACGAGCCAGATGACTGGATGGTGTAGGCGAGGCGGGTTAGGAGGGGACGGAGGCCTTTCATCTGGAGACAGTCCAGGACGCCCAGAGAAGACTCCAGCGCCAGAGTGTGGCTGTCCACAACAAGGTGGAAACTCCGAAGTAAATAAGAGAAGAAAGGCTGGCTGGCTCAGCATATTTTTGCCAGGGCTTTTTTCGGGGAAGTCCACTAATGATTGCCGCCAAGACAAATGTCGCGATTGCGAGGTAGACAAGCAGGTCTAGTTGGGCCGACTGGGCAGCCGACAGATAGTAAACCCAACCATGATTATTCATTCCGTAGATTAGGCCTTCGGATGGCCGGGGCGTTCTTGGTTGGGTTTCCATAAAACGCGACCAAATATACGAGTGAAAACCCCATGAGGCGGCTGCGATTCCTCCGAATATTGCTGCCGAGATCGCGCGACCCGATCGATTCTTGCGACTAGCTGCAGCGGAAGCGGCAATTTCCATCATTGCTTCAGATTGTCTCTTAAGGAGGCATCTTCCGGAAATACCAACTTCGCTGACACTGCAGGTCCATCCACTCGGCTTCGCTCCGGTTGAGATGACAACTGATTGAGGTCGCGGGAGATTTGATCCTCCCACCCTACGCGATGGAGCTGCGTAGGATGGGGCACCCCTTTATGTTGAGGACGAGACGAACTGGCAGGTCCCTCGGCTCCGGCTCCGGTCGGGATGACAATGCAGTGAGATCGGGAGATTCGATCCTCCCACCCTTCCGCAAAAAGCGCGGAATGATGGGGCACCCTCGGGAGTGGTTGGGGAGAAGGACCGCGGTCGAAGGATTTGATCCTCCCACATCTGGCGCGCTTTGCGCGCTCAGATATGGGGCACCCCTTTATGTTGAGGACGAGACGAGCTGCAGGTCCCTCGGCTCCGGCTCCGGTCGGGATGACAATGCAGTGAGATCGGGAGATTCGATTCACCAGCCTTCCGCAAAAGCGCGGAATGATGGGGCACCCCTTTATGTTGAGGACGATGCAAACTGCAGATCCTTCCCCTTCGCAGCGCTCAGGGTCAGGATGACAATTGCCCGGATGTGCGGCTAGGTGGTAGTTTCGACTTCTTTGTTTTCGGGGAGGAGTTTAGGGCGGGTTGTGCGTTCGCTCTCCGCGTTATCGCTTTCTTGCGATAGGTCGTTCGGATCGACTTTCTCTATCTTCTCGATCATGACTTTGCTGATGCGGCGGCCGGCCATTTCGAGGACCGTCAGGCGGCGGGCTTCGAACTCTGTTGTGTCGCCTTCGCGGGGGATGCGGCCGAAGCGGGTGAGGAGAAATCCGGCGAGGGTTTCGATGCCGCCTTCTTTGGGGAGCTTCCAGTGCATCTGCGTTTCTAAATCGCGGAGCTTGACGCTGCCGTCGAGAATCAACCCTCCTGAGGCGGAGCGGAGGATGGCTTTTTCGGCGACGTCGAACTCGTCTTCGACTTCGCCGATGATTTGTTCGATGGCGTCTTCGACGGTGACGAGGCCGACGGTGGTGCCGAATTCGTCGACGACGATGGCGAGGTGGCGGCGGCGCTGCTGGAACTCCTGGAGGAGATCGAGGACGGGCTTGGTTTCGGGGACGACGAGGACTTCGCGCATGACCTGCTGCAGGCGGAGTTCGGTGAAGGGCGAGCCGGCGAAGCGGGTCTGCGCGGTGAGGCGGAAGTGCATGAGGCGGGAGATGTCTTTGGAGTAGACGAGGCCGATGATCTGTTCGGGGCCGCGGGCGGGGTCGTAGACGGGGACGCGGGAGTGCTGCTCGTCGACGATGCGGGCGCTGGCTTCCTCGATGAGCATGTCGGCGGGGAGCGAAAAGATGCGCTGGCGCGGGATCATGATCTCGCGGGTGGGGATCTGGTTGAGCTCGACGGCGCGGTGGATAACGGCTTCCTGATATTCGGGGAGCATGCCCATGCGGCGGGCGGCGGTGGCGATGAGCTTGAGCTCTTCGGGCGAATGCACGGTGCCTTCCTGGATCATCGGCGCGCGGAAGAGGTGGAGCACAATCCGCGCGGAGCGATTCATGAAGCGGACGGCGGGGCGGGTGAGCGAGATGAAGAGGTCCATCGGGCCGGCGACGGCGATGGCGATCTGTTCGGCTCTGCGCAGGGCGAGGGATTTGGGGACGAGTTCGCCGAGCAGCACGTGGAGATAGGTGATCAGGGCGAAGCCGAGGACGACGGAGACGATGGCGATGAGGTGAGCGTAGACGGCGGCGTGCGGCACGTCCAGGAGCCAGCTTTTGAAGAGGCCGGCAACGACGGGCTCGCCGATCCAGCCGAGGGCGAGGCTGCAGAGGGTGACGCCGAACTGGACGGTGGGCAGGAAGTCGTCAAGGTGCTCCTGAAGGCGGCGGACGGCGCGGGCGCCCATGACGTTCTGGGCGATGAGTTGCTCGATGCGGGTTTCGCGAACGCTGACCAGGGCGAACTCGGCGGCAACGAAGAAGCCGTTGGCGAGGATGAGCAAGGCCACTGAGAAAGCCCGAAAGAGCAGCAAGCCGGTCATTGATTAGGCGCGTCCTGTGGGGTGGGGAGCGTGAGATGGAGACAGGGGTGCGAAAAGCCGAGTTTTCGCCATGGATTCATGATAATGGATGCGGTTGGCGAAGTGGCGGAGGATGTATGTACGAAGATGTATATACTAAAGACTGGTTGGACTTTACATGGGACGGGAGGAAAGAGCGAGCCAACGTTGCCAAACATGGTTTCGACTTCAAGACGGCCGTTACCGTTTTTGCTGATCCCTTCTTAATTACGGAGCAAGATCGTGAAATCGATGGCGAGGCAAGGTGGCAGACGATCGGCATGGCGGAGGGAGCCCAAGTTTTGCTGGTCGCCCACACCACTTATGAAGAAGAGGGATTGGTGGAAATAATTTCGGCACGAAGAGCGAATCCGCGCGAGAGGAGGAAGTATGAAGAAGGCACCTAGGGAAGGAATGGTCGTGTACCGCTATACCCCCGGCCAACCGCTTACAGCTGAGCAGAAGAAACAGCTAGAAGCTCTGGCGAAGATGAAGGACGAGGACATCGATTACTCGGATATCCCCGAGCTGACTGAAAAATTCTGGAAGAATGCGGTGCGCGGCAATCCATTCTATCGACCGGTCAAGAAGGCCGTCTCTCTACGGCTGGATGCCGATGTGATTGCGTGGCTCAAGAAGGATGGCGCGGGGTATCAGACGCGGGCGAACAACATTCTGCGGGAGAAAATGTTGCGGGGCGATTCGTGACTCGACGAGTGCGACTTTTCGCTCGTGGAACCGGAGCGGCGAGGAGTGCGTATTCTTAGACCTGTAAGGGTGCATCGGCGCGAGCCTCACCCGACTCGAAACGCCGAGGGCATGGATTGGCACAACGCAAGAAGAAATTGAATTGGTGGCTGTGGGGTAGTGTGGCCGCTGTCGTGGTGGTGGCCGCGCTGGCTTTGGGGATTGTCGCTCACGGCAGCGGAACGAAGATCGATCCGAGCAGGCTAGCCAAGGTGACGCGCGGCGATATTGCCAGGAGCGTGGTGGCGACAGGGAAGATCCAGCCGATCACCAAGGTCGAGCTGAAGTCGAAGGCCAGCGGCATCGTCGAAAAGCTGTACGTGGACATCAACCAGCATGTAACCAAGGGTCAGGTGCTGGCGCAGCTCGATGAACAGGAGATTCTCGCCCAGGTTGCGGCACAAAAGGCGCAGCTCGAGGCGGCAACGGCGAATGTAGGGACCTACCAGGCGAATATCGCCCAGGACAAAGTCAACGCCGAAGCGCCTGACCTGCCGATGTATAAGAACACGCTCGACCGCAACCTGCAGATGGAAAAAGAGGGTGTCGTCTCGCAGCAGGCGCTCGACGACGCCAATCGCAACTACCTCTCGGCGCTCAACAAGCGCGACACGGCGCGGGCTACGATCGCCGTCGACCAGGCGAAGCTGAAGCAGGCCGAGGCGCAGGTGGCACAGAGCAAGGCGAGCCTCGATCAGCTCAACGAACAGCTGAGTTACACGACGCTGGTCTCGCCGATGGACGGCGAGATACTGTCGCGCGACGTGGAGCTGGGCGACGCGGTCAGCTCCATCCTGGTGCTGGGCTCGACCGCGACCCTGGTGATGACGATCGGCGATACGCGGCAGGTTTACGTGCAAGGCAAGGTCGACGAGGCAGATATCGCCAATGTCTATCTCGGCCAGCCGGCACGCATCAAGGTGGAGTCGTTTCGCGACAAGATCTTCAACGGCAAGGTGACCAAGATTGCGCCGCTGGGGGTCGAGAAGGACAATGTGACCACTTTTGAAGTGCGGGTTTCGATCGACAACCCGGGCGGCGAACTGAAAGCCAACATGACGGCCAACGCCGAGATTCTGGTCGAGGAGCACAAGAACACGCTCACTGTTCCCGAACAGGCTGTGACCTATGACGGCGACAAGAACGCCTCAGTCAATGTCGTGGACAACCACCAGAAGGACGGCGTTCGCAGCGTGCCGGTCAAGGTTGGTATCGCTAACGGCAGCAACACCGAGATCCTTAGCGGCGTGAAGGAAGGCGATACGGTCGTTCTGCCCGCCCAGTAGTCAAAAGCACGATTTGTCGATGCATTTTCAAGGAGAGCAACGATGTCGATTTCCCAGATGAAAACTGCAATCGTTCTGAGCGGTCTGCTCTTGGCGCCGGCCCTTGCGTCGGCCGCCGAGGCGAATTTCGACCGAACACTGACCGTCTCGGGCAACGTCAATCTGTATGTTTCAACGGGTTCTGGTTATGTTCACATCTCGCCGGGCTCGGATAGCCAGGTGCATATCGTCGGCCACGTGAAATCGCAGAACGGATGGTTTGGGGGTTCTTCCGACGATCGGGTGAAGCAGATCGCGGCCAATCCGCCGATCGAGCAAAGCGGAAACGCGGTGCACATCGGCAAAGACGGCGACTGGCAGCGCAATATCTCGATCGACTACGAGATCACCGCACCTAAGGGGTCCAATGTCAGCGCTGGTTCCGGCTCCGGAGACCTGCGGATCAGCGACATTGCCGGCGGCCTGAAGGCGAGCACCGGCTCAGGAACCATTGAGGCGAACAATATCGCCGGAAACGTGGCGCTGGACACGGGTTCGGGCGACATCCGGGCCAACCTCAACAATCCCAGCGGCGCGAAGGCGCAGACGGGCAGCGGAAGCATTCGGCTCAGCGGCGTCAAGGGCGCACTGA
This sequence comes from uncultured Acidobacteriaceae bacterium, assembly GCA_963790505.1. Classification (GTDB taxonomy): domain Bacteria; phylum Acidobacteriota; class Terriglobia; order Terriglobales; family Acidobacteriaceae; genus Acidisarcina. The sequence goes on from CAWBOT010000005.1 coordinate 1,152,693, forward strand.
AGGCGGGTACGGGCTCGGGCGATATCGAGATTCAGGGGCAGCCGACGGCAGACTGGAAGCTCGAGACCGGCTCGGGCAGCGTGACCCTGATTACCGGCGGGTCGAAGTTTACGCTCGACGCCTCGACCGGCTCGGGTGGCATTCACAGCGATCCTCCGATCACCACGCACGGCAGCCTTGAGAAGCAGCATGTCATGGGCGATATCAACGGCGGGGGATCGCTGGTGCGGATCGAGACCGGCTCGGGAGATATCCGCATCAAGTAAGGGTATGGGCTATTCGGAGGATTGCTCATTGTTTGTTGCAGGCGCCGATGGATGTTCTTCCGGCTGGGTGATCTTCAAGGTCAACATCGCGTCTGGCCGAAGTTCCTTCGAGACCGTTAAGCATCTGGGCGTTGTACTTCGTGAGCGGCCCAACGGATTGAAGCGCCTGGGCATCGATATTCCCATTGGATTACGCGACAGCCCGAGGGCCTGCGATGTAGCGGCGCGCAAACTGCTGGGCCGGCCGCGCGCGAGCAGCGTCTTTCCTTCGCCATGCCGCGCGGCTCTCCGGGCCAAGTCTTACCGAGAGGCTTGCACCGTGAATGAAGCGGCGACCGACAGGAAGCTAACGCTGCAGACCTTTCACATCATGCCCAAAATCCGCGAGGTGGACGATGCGATGTCGGCCGGCGTTCAGAAATGGGCCTTCGAGGTGCATCCTGAGGTAAGCTTCTGGGCGATGAACGGGAAGAAGTCCATCGCCCAGAGCAAGAAGAGCCGAGCAGGCAGGGAAATTCGAACCGGACTGCTGGCCAGGCAGTTTCCAGATATCGAAGATCGCCTGCGGGAGTTGCGCGCGGGAGTTGGAAAAGACGACTTGCTCGATGCCGCGACTGCTGCGTGGACGGCGCTCAGACGCTTCCAAGGGGTTGCCGAGCAGGTCTGTGATCCGGAGCGGGACGCAAGAGGATTGTCGGCGTCGATTACTTATTGACTTTAATCAGGGCCGATGCCAAGGCGAACTCCTTCCGAGGCATCGATTCCATCGCCGATGCGCCTGAGCAACGGGTGAGTTGGAGGGTGTTCGGGAGGGCCTGGTCTCGCTTGTGTTGTCGGTACATCGCAGGGATTCTTCGCCTGCGGCTCAGAATGACACCCTCGTCGAGCGAAGGGAGGCTCAAGGGATCGCTCAGCGGGCGTGTTTGCCTTTGCTGTGGGCGATAGCGGCGCGGGCTTCGCGGTCGGCTTCGCGGTTGCGCTCGGTGGCTCGCTTATCCCAGTCTTGTTTGCCCTTGGCGACGGCGAGTTCGCATTTGACCCTTCCCTTGCGGAAATAGAGTCGGGTCGGAATGAGCGTAAAGCCTTTTAACTGCGTCTGTCCGGTTAGCTTCTCGATCTCCGCATCATGCAGCAGCAGTTTGCGGGTCCGCAGCGAATCATGATTCAGAGAGTTGCCGTGAGAATAAGGGCCGATATGGGCGTTCAGCAGGAAGGCCTCGCCGTCTTTGAGCAGGCCGTAGGCGTCCTTGAGGTTGGCCTGGCCTTCGCGGATGGATTTGACCTCGGTGCCGCGCAGGGCGACGCCGGCCTCGAATTTGTCGAGCAGGAAGTAGTTATGGCTGGCGGCGCGGTTGACTGCGGCGTCGCGTTCGCCGGAGGCGACCGGATCGCGGGGTTTGGCCTTTTTCGTCGGGGTGGGGCCGACGGTTTGAGTGTTGTGGGTGCTTTGGCGGGGCATGAAAAGCTTCCTAAATCAATGCTAGCACGCAGTTTTTGCCATTCCGAGCTGGTCTCCGGCGCAGCGCCATCGCAGCTTTTTCAGATGCGCGAGCGGTTCCTCCTTTGGCGTTCAGGAAGAAACACGGGCGTTCGCAACTCTTTCTCCGGGGAAAGTCGCACAGCGCCGCTCTTGCCGATACAGGGTAGAGATGAGAATGCTCTATACTCAGGGAGCGGAGCGCGGTGAAAACAACTGACTTGGCCGCAGCTTCGGGCGCAGAGATACAGGCGCACCATGCGCGAAATGGCCAGATTGAACGTCTGAAGGAATACGATCCCGCTCGAGCCCCGGCCGCGGATCCATCCTCTTTTTGGAGTGGTATGAGTCGTCAGAATTTACCGGACACCAGGCGCGCTGTGTCCGCTATGTTGAGCACCGGTCTCTTGCTCGGCTTGCTGGCTGGTTTTGCTGGACCGAAAGCCTACGCCGATGCGGGCGCCAGCGACTTCAAGAAGGGCCAGGCGGCGGAGCAGAAGGACGACATCGACGCCGCCTACGCCTACTACCAGAAGGCCTACCAGAAGAGTCCCAACGACGACCGCTATAAGGTCGCCTTCGAGCGGATCAAGTTTGCCGACGCGGCGCTGCATACCAAACGCGGCGAGAAGCTTCGCGATCAGGGCGACTACACCGGCGCGATGACCGAGTTCCTGCACGCGCTGGAGATCGATCCGGGCGAGGAGCTCGCCGCCCAGGACATCGACGCCACCAAACGGGCGATGGGCAATCCCTCCGTTCGCCAGGAGACTTCGGTGGGGCCGGCGGCGTTGAGCGCGATGAGCGAGATGTCTTCGCCGGTGCGGCTGCGGCCGATTTCGAACGAGCCGCTCACCCTGAGCATGGTGCAGGACAGCAAGGTGATCTACCAGACGGTGGGCAAGGCGGCGGGCATCAACGTGCTGTTCGATCCGGACTACAACGGCGAAGCGGATCCAGGTCGACCTGAACAGCGTCTCGCTCTACGACGCACTGCGGATCATTGGAACCATCTCCGGGACCTTCTGGCGCCCGATCACCACGAATACGATCTTTGTGGCGCAGAACACCCGGGCAAAGCGGACCGAGCTCGACGAACAGGCGGTGCAGACTTTCTACCTGGCAAACACCGCGCAGCAGAACGACCTGAACGATATCTCGACGGCGCTGCGCAACGTGCTGGCGAACGCGAAGATTTATGGCGTCCCGAGCCAGAACGCGATCGTGATGCGCGCGACTCCGGACGAACTGCTGCTGGCGCAGAAGCTGGTGAACGACCTCGACAAGGCGCGCCCCGAGGTGATTGTGGACGTTGCTGTGCTCGAGGTCAACCGCAACAAGATGCGGGCGATCGGCATTCAGCTTCCGCAGACGGTTTCCGTCTCGATTTCCACGCCGACGACAGCGACCTCCACTTCGACGACCACGAACACGACATCGGGCAGCACGACCAGCAATAATCTGACGCTGAACAATATCGCCCACCTGAACGCCAACGACTTCGCGGTAACCATCGGCCAGGCGCAGGCCAACCTGCTGCTCAGCGACAGCGACACCAAGGTGCTGCAGAACCCGCGCATCCGGGCGACGGACGGCCAGCAGGCGACGCTCAAGATCGGCTCGCGCATCCCGATCGCGACCGGGTCGTTTTCAAACGGCGTGGGCAGCTCGGCGCTGGGCGGCATTGGCGCGGTGCAGACGCAGTTCCAGTACATCGACGTCGGCGTGAATATCGACATGAAGCCGACCATTCACTACGACCGCGACGTGACACTCAAGCTGAAGATTGAGATTTCGTCAGAGAGCGGTTCGACGACGATCAGCGGCGTGACCGAGCCGATCATCAGCCAGCGTACCGTCGATCAAGTGATCCGGCTGCAGTGAGGGCGAGGTCAACCTGCTCGGCGGCCTGCTGGACAAGGAGAAGAGCAAGAGCATCAGCGGATGGCCGGGGCTGGGCGAGATCCCGTTCCTGAAATATCTTTTCAGCACCATCTCGACCGACACGATCGATGACGAAATCGTCTTCCTGCTGATTCCTCATGTGGTGAGGGCGGCGCAGTTGACGCCGCTGAACCTGGAGCAGATCGATACCGGAACCGGAACCTCGGTTGAGCTGCGGCTCAAGCCCATCGCCGACAATGGCGCCGCTCCGCAGGCGGTTCCCGCTGCGCCGGGCGCTCCTGCCACTGGCGGGGCGGCCAACGGCGTGGTGCCGGGAAACAGCGCTCTGGGCGCAGCTCCCAATGCGCTTGCAGCCATGCGTCCTTCGCAGTCGACCAATGCGCCGGCCACACCGGTGGCGCTGGACCTGGTGGCTCCGCCGACGCCGCCCAAGGTCGGCACGAGCTTCCAGGTTGCGGTCAACCTGAGCGGCGGACACGATGTCTTTTCAGTGCCGATGCAGATCCAGTACGACCAGACCAAGCTGACCCTGATCAACGTGGATTCGGGGAACTTCCTGGGCAGCGACGGCCAGGCGGTGGCGCTGGTGCATCGCGACGACGGCAGCGGCGGCGTGGCGATCTCGGCTTCGCGTCCGCCGGGGGTTGCGGGCGTGAACGGCGCGGGGCCGGTGTGCATCATGACCTTCCAGGCCAAGGCAGCCGGCGACGCGGTGATCTCGATCACCCGACCGGGGGCGAAGAACAGCGCGCAGCAGGCGCTCACGGCTTCGGGATCGCAGACACCGTCCACATACAGTGAGGCCTTCTCTACAAGATTGGGCGATTGTTGATATGAGGGGGAGCAGCCCCAAATTCGGTGGATCGACGCGGCGGCGCTTCGCCGGGGGCCGGGCATCGGAGCGCGGCCTGACGCTGGTCGAGCTGATCGTGACCGTAGCCATTCTCGCGATCCTCGCCTCGGCGGCGGTCCCGGTAACCCGCTTCGAGATCAAACGGGCCAAAGAGCGGGAGCTTCACTACGACCTCTGGCAGATGCGCGATGCGATCGATAAATACAAGGACGCTGCCGATAAAGGAGCCTTCCAGACCAAGGTAGACAGCCAGAACTATCCGCCCGACCTCGACACGCTGGTGACCGGAGTGGATGTGCAGGGCAAGAAGCTGAAATTTCTGCGCCGGATTCCCGTCGATCCGATGACCGGGAAGGCGGAGTGGGGGCTGCGCTCGATGCAGGACGACGCCACGAGCCGATTCCTGGGGCGGGCAGAACGTCTTCGACGTGTACACCAAGTCGGAAGGCACCGGCCTCGACGGCACGAAGTATAAGGATTGGTAGAGCAGGCATTGCTTGAAGAGATGGATGACGATGAATAGCATCGAGCGGAGAGCCCGGCGGTCAGGGCGCAGCGGCGAAGACGGTTTTACGCTCATCGAGCTGATGATCGTCATGGTGGTGATCGGCGTGCTCGCGACCATTGCGATCCCGAACTATATCTCCGCGCTCAGGGCCTCGAAAGAAGCGGTGCTGAAAGAAGACCTGCACGTGATGCGGCAGGCGATCGACGCCTACACCAAGGACAAGGAGAAGGCGCCGCAGTCGCTCGACGACCTGGTTTCAGCCGGGTATCTGAAGGCGATTCCCCATGGACCCGATGACCCACAGCAACACCACCTGGGTGACCACGACCGACGATTCGGTGCAGAGCCTCGACCAGACCGACTCCGGCATCAAGGATGTGCATAGCGGATCGTCGGAACAGGGCAGCGACGGGCAGCCTTATTCGGAGTGGTAGGCTCATGCCTCGCGTAGAGTAGAGGCTGATGAGTGCTTCCTCTGGCGACGCAATCTCCGCAATACAATCGAATTCTGCCGCTGCGTTTATTCCAGAAATCCCGCGCGTCTACGATCGATTCACGGAGATCGTTGCGCTCGCCAAAGAGCGCTTCGACGGTGAGCTTGGCGGAAAGCTCCTGCTATACGGACAACTCGATGCGGAGGGCGCAGCGGTTGCTTTGGCGGCGAATATTGCCGGCACGGCTTCGCTGGGAGTCGACGCCGATGCAGAGCGGCTCAGGCAAGGGATTCGCCACGGGTGGTGCGATTTCGTGGTGAACCACCTCGATGAGGCCTTGCGCATCCTCAAGAATGAAGTGCGCAAGAAGCAGCCCGTCTCTGTGTGTGTCGAAGGCGATCTGGCGAAGACTTTGCGCGAGGCGGTGGAACGCGGACTGCAGCCCGATCTGCTCGCTTTAGGCGACATGGACAGCGCAGACTTGCGGACGCTGATGGAGCGCGGGGCGGTTGTGATGAAGAACGTCGCGACGACGACAGTACACGGCGGAGTTACCTGGACGGCGGAATCCGCGGGCGCGCTGTGGCTGCCGAAGGCAGATCTCGTCGCGGCAGAATCGATTCCAACTAGAGACGAACGATTGCGATGGCTGAAGCAGGCGCCGCGTTATTTAGGGCGCACGATGTCGAAGAGTCATTATCTGCGCATGAGTGACGAAGAAGCCGAGGACTTTCAGGCGCGGCTGACCGAAGCGGTTGCTTCGGGCGCGATCGGGACGGCGATTACGATCCAGCGCCAGTAGCGATTTGTTGCTCGCCGGCAGCGCTGATCTCGGCCCAGACTTCGTTGAGGCCGCGGCCGGTCTCGGCAGAGCAGAGCAGCATTCGTTCGATGCCTAAGCCTTCGCGCAGGGCTTTTTCGGCCTTGACGCGGGCGTTGCCGGAGAGCCGGTCGGCCTTGGTGCCGACGACGAGGAAACGGCGCCCGACACTCGCGAGAAATTCAATCAGTTGGGCGTCGCTGGCCTGCACGGGGATGTTGCTGTCGACGAGGCAGATGCAGAGCGCGAGGGTGTCGCGGTCGGTGAGGTATGGGTCGATGAATTTGGGCCACTCCGCGGAGATCGATTTGGAGATTTTGGCGTAGCCGTAGCCGGGCAGGTCGGCAAAGATCCAGCGCGGCTGCTGCCGGGTCGGCGGTGTCGGCGAGGGCAAAGAAGTTGATGGCGCGGGTGCGGCCGGGGGTCTGCGAGACCTTGGCCTGCTTTGGAGCCGAGGAGGGCATTGATGAGGCTGGATTTGCCGACGTTGGAGCGGCCGAGGAAGGCGATCTCCGGCGACGGCGGGCGGCGGGAAATGCTCGGGGGCGATGGCCGAGAGCAGGAACTTTGGGAAAGACGCGCATCGTTCCTTTGAGACTAACCGATTGTGTCTGCTCTCTGCGGACGCGATCTATTCGCTCCTCAGCGCCTGCATCGGTTCGGTGGAGGCTGCTGCGCGGGCAGGGAGCAGGCTTGCTGCCATGCCGGCGGCTGCTAGTCCGGCGGTGACTCCGATGAAGAGCGCGAGGTCGTGAGCGACGTTCATCGTGACGACCGCTGAGAGGACGGTTTTTAACGCGAGGGTGAGCAGCCAGCCAGCGGCGGTGCCGGCAGCCATGAGCAGCGCGACGCGGCGAAGCACCTGGCGCATGACGAGTTCGCGGGTGGAGCCGAGAGCCATGCGAATGCCGATCTCGCGCGTGCGCAGCTCGACCTCGTGGTTGACGAGGCCGTAGATTCCGATGACGGCGAGCAGTACTGCGAAGGCGGCGAAGATGCCGAAGAGCCAGCTCTCCATGCGCTCAAAGGTCAACTGTTCGCTGACCACCTGGGTCATGGTTACGGGTTCGCGGAAGGGAACGGTCGGATCGGTGTCATGCAGAACCTGGCGTAGGGCGGGCGTGAGGGCTAGCGGATCTCCACTGGAACGAACGAGAAGAAATGTGTTTCTCAGCGACTGAAGGCGGTCTTTGGGAGCGATGGCGTCCATGAGCCAATCCATCTCAGGCAGGGAGGGTTGGGTGAGGTCCTGGCGGATGCTGGTCGCGACGCCGACGATCTGCGATTTGCCCTCGGGCTTGTCGGCGTCGTCGATGTGCGCGCCGACGGGGTCGCCGCCGTTCGCAAAGAACTTCTTCTTGAAGGCATCATTGACGACCATATTTGCTGCGGCGTTCTCGGGCTTGTCGAGAGAGGGTGAGAGCATTCGGCCACGCTCAAGTTTGATGCCCATGGCATTGAAGTAGCCGGTGGAGACGACGCGGGTTTCGGCGGCCTGCTCCTGATTCACCGGATAGGGCGGCTGGCCGGTGATGTGGATGTTATAGCCGTCGCCCCATTCGGCGACGGGCAGTACATCGATGATACCCGCGCCGTGTACGCCGGGCAGTTGCGAGACGCGCGCGAGCATGGGCTGGTAGAAGGCGGTGAGCGGGTCACGGTCCTGATAATGGCCGGGAGACAGATCGATGGGGACGGCGAGAATGTGGGCCGGATCGAAGCCAAGGTCTGTCTTGAGAAGACCTTGCAAGGTTCGCAGCAGGAGGCCGGAGATGACGAGCAACACCAGCGACAGTGCGACTTGAATAACGACAAAGGAGGAGCGCAGGCGATGCTGGCCACGGCCAGTTCCGGCGCCCGCGCCGGAACGCAGCGCGCGATTGGGATCGGTGCCGGAGAGACGGAAGGCGGGCAGCAGCGAAGCGAGAACACTAGTTGCCAGCGAGAGGGCAAGCGCAACGGCGATGACGGTGAGGTTGAGATGAGCGTCCGCGCCGCGCTGCATGGCGTCGATCAGGAAGACGTTCATGCCCTTAAGCAACAGTGCGCTGATGGCCACCCCGCCGGCGAGGCCGACGGCGCAGAGGACGAGGCTCTCGGTGATCATCTGGCGGATGAGGCGGAACCGATCGGCACCGACGGCGGCACGCAATGCTACTTCGCGCTCGCGCTTGACGCCGCGGGCGAGTAATAGCCCAGCGACGTTGACGCAGGCAATGCCAAGTAGAGCGAGAACGGCGAGGGCCAGGATGCCGAGCGGGCCGGAGGCTTTCTTCTCGCCACGCAGGCGATTGATCTCCGTGTCGAGCGGCACGATCGTTGCGGTGTGGCCGCCCTCGGCCTCAGGGTAGGCGCGGCCAAGGGCAGCCATGACGCGATTGAGGTCGGCTTCGGCCTGGGTGCGGGTGACGCCGGGCTTGAGCAGGCCTACAGTCTTCATCCAGTGGAGGCCGCGGGCTTTCTTCCACGACTCGGGAAGGTGCAGCGGAGTGTAGATCGCATCGTGCTCGTACATGGGAAAGCGAAAGCCGGCGGGCATGACTCCGATGACGGTATAGGGTGTGCCGTCGAGCTTCACGACCTTGCCGACGGCGTCGTCGCGGCCGCCGAAGTTGGTCTTCCAAACTTCGTAACTGAGGACGGCGATGTTATCTTTGCCGGGCTGATCTTCGCCGGGCAGGAAGGTGCGGCCGAGGACCGGTTTCACGCCGAAGACATCAAAGAAGTTGTCAGTGGCTTTGACGGCGCGCAGCGAAACCGGGCCGGTGGGCGCCTCGAGATTGATGCGTGTGAAGGTGTTGTATCCGGCGAGAGCCTCGAAGCTTTGCAATTGCGCCTTCATATCGAGGTAGCTCAGCCATGATGCGGGGAGCGAGCCGCCGGTGCGCGACTTCATCTGCGGAGCAACGAGGCGGCTCTGGTTGGCGAAGGGAAGGGGGCGCAGCAGCACGGCGTCGACGACGCTGAAGATAGCCGAGGCTGCTCCGATGCCCAGGGAGAGCGCCAGCACAGCGACGATGGCGAAGCCGGGCGATTTGCGCAACTGGCGAGCGGCGTAGCGTAGATCCTGGATGAAGGTGTGCAGGGCGTGCCTCCGGGGCGGTGTATCTGGACGTGTCTCACAAGGGAGAGCAATCCGCGAACCATTTGGCGAAGCCCCAAAAGGCCAGTTGATTCAGCTATTTGCTTCGCGGTTTGGCTTCGCAGGGGGCAGGGTGGTGTCCGAAATCGAAAAAGTCTGTTCGGTGTCGGGCAGCGTTGCATGGCTGTGCAGCGGCTTCTACTCTTGAATTTAGAGGGGAGATTATGGCCGACCGCATTTCCATTTCGCCCCAAGATCGCGTCTTTGTGCTCTCGGGCGCGGGGATCAGTGCGGAGAGCGGCATTGCCACTTTTCGCGCCAGCGACGGGTTGTGGAGCGGGCACCGCGTTGAGGACGTGGCGACTCCGGAGGGCTGGACGGCCGATCCTGAGTTGGTGTGGCGTTTTTATTCGCAGCGGCGGCGGGATGCTTCGAGTGCGGAGCCAAATCCGGCGCATCGAGCACTGGCGGCGCTTGAGGACGCCATTGGCGATCGCTTTTTTCTTTGCACTCAGAACGTGGATGATTTGCATGAGCGAGCCGGGTCGCGGCGGATGATCCACATGCATGGGCAGCTATTTGAGTCACGCTGCGAGGACGCTTGCGGCGAGCCGGTATTCGTCGATCACCGAGAATACGAGTCGATTGCCGCGATTCCGCGATGTGCGTGCGGCGCGCGGATTCGCCCACATATCGTCTGGTTCGGCGAGATTCCGCTGGAGATGGAGCGCATTCAGCAAGAGATCGATCGCTGCACGGTGCTGCTGGTTGTGGGGACTTCGGGGATAGTGTATCCGGCGGCGAATTTCGTTCACTGGGCGAACCAGCGCAACCGCGCGGGGCGTGAGGTCGTGCGGACTATTTATGTTGGGCCAGAGCATCCGGCGAATGCGGACGCCTTCAGTGAGGTTTTGCTGGGCAAGGCGGGCGAGGTGCTGCCGGGATTGTTCCAGGTGAAGACCGCTTAATCGGGAGGCGCTCCACCCCATGTCGTATATCTCACCCACGGCGCTTTGGCGATGAGCGCGGAGAGTTGCGGGTTGGGAAAGCGGTGCACGTAAGGAACGGCCCAGCCAATATCGGAGCCGTTATAAGGCTGGGTGACGATCTGCACGATGCCGGTTCGCTTCTGAACAATCGTTGGGTCTTCGAGAGCGGCGGTGCAGAACTTTACCAGGCGGTGGATCGCGCTGTGATCTTCGGCGTAGAGGTCGAGCCCGTTGGCCTCGCCGAGTTCGGCGAGAATGATGAGCGGCGCGAGGGCATAGAGGTGGTAGTGCATGGCCATCTGGCTGCGGTCCATCTCGGCGGTGAGGGTGCCGTCCGGCTGGATCGCCTCGACGCCCATGCGATAGGCGGTCATGCCCCAATCGAAGGCTTCGCGATCGTTGCCGGCGATTCCGGCGGCTGCCACGGCGAGGCCGGCCCAGTAAAGGTGATTGTTCTCTCCATCACTGCCAAGACGTTTCACCTCGGCATCGAAATATTCCCCGACACGCACAGCCATTGCGCCGAGCCACTTTTGAATTTCGGCGTCCTGCGCGGGAGTTCCCATGCCGCTGTTGCGAACTTTGAGATAGGAGATGGCGCCCCCACTGAGCGTCCAGTTCTGGATGTAGACACCCTGGAAGTTGGGCATCTTACCTGCCCACGCATTGGCCTTCGCGGCAGCATCGAGCAGCGAGTAGACGCAGACGGCAGCGGCGCGGCTGCTTTTGTAAAGATAGGCGTCGGCGGCCAGGGCCGTGGCCTGGCTGAGATGTGTCGGAGCCTCAGAGTCTTTTTGAAATGCCGCAAGCTTTTGCTGGTCGATCACCGAGGCGCGGCTGTCGGTGTAGTAAGAGCCGATCTCCAGCGTGCCGGCGAAGGGCGGCGGCGCGGGGCAGGAGTAGGGGACGCTGGTTTGCTCGATCTTGCGGCCGTCCCACGGTGAACGCAGCGTTTCTGCCGGGAGCCACACTGCCGCGAGGGCCAGCAGAATGATCGCGAGATACCGCCAGGGGAAGGGAGTTCGGATTCTCATTGATCGTGCGGGAATCATTTTGGCTGAAGACGTTTGTTCGTTTGAAAAAGATGCAGCAGACAGAAATCGTCATTCCATGCTGCGTTTTTTCTGATTCAGCGGGCGCAAGAAGAAGATGATTCCGCCGGAGAGGATGAGCGCTGCAGACATGAGCAGAAATCCGGCGCGGGCGTTGCCGGTCTTTGCCTGCAGGAGGCCGACGATCCAGGAGCCGGCGAAGGCGCCGAGCGCGCCGCACGAGTTTACGAGGGCGAGGATCTCTCCGGCGACGTTGCGGGGCAGCATCTCGGGGAAGATCGCCCAATAGGGGCCATAAGGCGCATACATGCAGCCACCGGCGAGGATCAGAAATCCATAGGCGGCCCAGAAGCTGTGATCGGCGGCGAGGTAAGAGCCGAACATGGCAACGCCGGAGAGCACGAGAAAGGGCCAGACGAAACGTTTGCGGCTCAAGGTGCGATCGGAGAAATGGGCGACGAGCAGCATAAGGATGATTCCGAGAAGATAGGGAACTGCGCTCAGCAGGCCGACGGTCTCGATGCCCCGGGTCATGCCGGCGTGGATGATGGTCGGCAGCCATAAGACAAATCCATAAAGCCCCACGCTCCAGCAGAAGAATTGAACGCACAGCAGCAGGACGCTGGGCATCTTGAGCGCCGCGAAGAAGCTCGAGGATTGCGGGATGGCGCGTTGCTCGAGAGCGAGTTCACTTTCAAGATGCACGCTTACTTCGCGACTGAGCCACGAGACTTGTTCTGGGAGATCGCGGACCACGAAGAGCCAGACGAAAGCCCACGCGACGGAAGGCAGCCCCTCGATGATGAAGGCCATTTGCCAGCCAACGGCTTTGATGAGGTAGCCGGTTACGGCGGACATCCATAGTACGGTGATCGGGTTGCCGAGAATGAGGATCGAGTTGGCGCGGGAGCGTTCAGTGCGTGTGAACCAGTTGGTGATGAGGATGAGCATCGCGGGAAAGATGAGGCTCTCTGAGACGCCGAGCAGCAACCGATCGAGGGCCAGCAGCCAGAAGACGCGGATGACTCCGGTGAGCGATGCAAGCACGCCCCAGAGGATCAGCGAGTAGAAGACCAGGCGGCTGGCGCTGGTCCGCCGCGCGTAGGCGATGCCCGGGACCTGAAAGAAGAAGTAGCCGAGGAAGAAGAGCGAGCCGAGCAGCGCCGATTGCGAGTTGGTGATGTGGAGCGTCCTGGCGAGGCCGGCAGCCGCGCCGAAGCCGTAGTTGGCGCGGTCGAGATAGGCGAGGCTGTAGGTGACGAAGACGGCGGGCAGCAGGTAGAGCCAGCGCCGCCGCAACTCCCGTTGAACGAGCGCCGCGTCGCCTTCCTGCCCAGTCAGCACACTGGATTTATAGCAGTTGCAGGCCTTGGTTTGCGCAACGCGGCGGTGGATGGGCCTGTTATAGACTTGGTTTCAGGTGCGAGGCGGCCAACCCGCCTTCGTATCCGCATCGGTTCGCTGGCTCCGGACCGCGCATGATGAGAGGGGCGAAGTCCACGCATGGAGCGGGAGATTGCCGCCAGGAGCGGACCGGCACCCGGGACAAAACTCGGCCGCTATGAGATCGTCAGGCCGCTGGGCTCGGGCGCCATGGGCATGGTCCTTCTCGCCCACGACGAAAAGCTCGATCGGGATGTGGCGATCAAAATTCTTGCTCCCGGGGTCTTTGCCGGCGATGAGGCGCGCTCGCGTTTTCGTCGAGAAGCGATGGCGCTCGCCAAGCTGAGCCACGCCAATATCGCCGCGGTTTATGACGTCGACGAACACGACGGCGTCGACTATATCGTGATGGAGTGGGTACAGGGTGAGACGCTCGCGGCCAAGCTGGCGAGTGGTCCGCTTGCCGTAAGAGACGCGACATCGATTGCGTTGCAGATCGCCCAGGCGCTTGAGGAGGCCCACGAGCGCGGCGTGGTCCACCGCGACCTCAAACCTGCGAACGTGATGATCACGCCGAAGGGGCAGGCGAAGGTGCTCGACTTCGGCCTGGCAAAACTTCTCATTTCATCGGCGACCGATGCGACGCATTCCATGCTGGAGACACGCGGACTTGCGGGTACTCCGCTCTACATGTCGCCTGAGCAGGTGCATGGCAGCAGCCTCGACGCCCGCACCGACCTGTGGAGCCTGGGCGTGGTGTACTACGAGATGCTCGCCGGGCGCGCACCCTTTCAAACGCAGAGCATTGCCATGGTGTTGCGTGCGATTGCTGAAGAAGCCGCGGCACCGGTGCGTGAATTGCGACCAGACGCACCACCGCTTGCCGAAAAGATCGTTGCGCGGGCTCTCGAGAAAGATCCGAACTTGCGCTACCAGTCGGCTGCGGAGATGGTTCGCGATGCATCGGAGTTGCTGACACGGTTGAGCGCGTCATCGCTCGAGGAGAGGCCGGCGAAGCGATCGTCGCGTCAAATCCTGATTGCGTTCGCGATCGGACTGCTGCTGGCGGCCGCGGCCGGAGTGTGGCTCTACCATCGCGCATCGGAGCGGCGTTGGGCGCGCGAAGAGGCGCTTCCGCAGGTCAACTCTCTGCTGGCCGCAAACAAACCCCTCGCCGCCTTTGGCCTGCTCGAGCGCGCGCAGAAATATCTGCCCGCCGATCCGGAGTTCGAGCAGATCGCGGGAGCCAACTCCACGGTTGTCTCAGTCTCTTCTTCGCCGTCGGGTGCGACGGTCGAGATTCAGGATTACCTCACGCCGGACGCACCCTGGCATCGTGTTGGCGTAACGCCGCTTGAGAATGTCACCATTCCGGACGGATACTTTCGCTGGAAGGTGTCAAAGGCGGGTAGCGGCGAGTTGCTGGTTGCGCCTGAGACCGGCTCTACGATGAACTTTGCGCTTGACGCATCGAAAGCCTTGCCCGAGGGGATGGTCTACTCGCCGGGAGGTAGCTGGAGCAGTTATGTCGGCTTCATTGGCTGGGCAGGGCCTTACAAGCTTCCGGCGTATTATGTCGACCGCTACGAGGTCACTAATCGCGAATATCAGAAATTCGTCGACAGCGGCGGGTACGAGAAACAGAACTACTGGCAAGAGAGATTCACTCGCGATGGCCGCGAGCTTCCGTGGAGCGAGGCGGTGGCGCAGTTCCGCGATTCGACTGGCCGACCGGGGCCGTCGACATGGGTCGGAGGTCATTACCCCGAAGGGCAGGCAGACTTCCCGGTCAGCGGCGTTAGCTGGTTCGAGGCCTCCGCCTATGCCGTATACGCCGGAAAGCGGTTGCCAGTGATGGCGCAGCGGTTTCAGATGGGGCCACCCGAGGTTGCGGGTTATACCGTGCAGGAGAGCAACATCGCGGGGAGCGGGCTCGCGGCGGCCGGCGCATTCAAGGGCCTCGGGCCATACGGCACCTACGATCTTGCGGGCAATGTCCGCGAGTGGATAGCGAACCCGGTTGACGAGGACCTCCGCTTCATTCTCGGCGGCTCATGGAGGTCGCCCACTTATCTCTACTCGAGCCCGGAAGCGTTGTCGCCCTTCGATCGCTCCGACGCCAACGGCTTCCGCTGCGTCAAGAATCTCGGCCCAATGCCTGAAGATGCCGCGCTGCCGGTCAAGCGCGCCGTCCGCGATTTTGCCAAATTCAAGCCGGTATCGGACGAGGTCTTCCACGCCTACTCGCTTCTGTATGAATACCAGAAATCGCCGCTCAATCCGAAGAGTGAGGGCGTCGTCAAAGAGACTGTTGATTGGCGTGAAGAGAAAGTCAGCTTCGATGCGGCCTACAATGGCGAGCGCATGTCGGCATATCTGTTTCTGCCGAAGAATGTAAAGCCGCCGTATCAGACGGTCCTGTTCTTCCCCAGTGCGCGAGTGATGTTCCTGCCTGACAGCCACAACAGCCGAGTGCTGGGCGACGTGAAGTTCTTCGATTACATCGTTCAGAGCGGCCGCGCGGTAATGTATCCGATCTATGAGGACACGTACGAACGCCGGACCAAAGAATCTCTTCCGGGCGGAGCGCAAAATGTCGAGCTCACCAGCGACTGGTATAAAGACGCTGCTCGCTCGCTCGATTACCTCGCGACGCGCAATGACATCGACAGCAGCAAGCTCGCTTATCTTGGCGTCAGCATGGGCTCGGCCGACGGCGTAATTATTTCGACTCTGTTGCAAGACCGGCTGAAAACGGCCATCTTCCTCGATGGTGGATATTTCCTCGATCGTGCTCCCGCGGGCGGCGACCAGGCAGACTTCGCTCCGCGCATGAAGAAGCCTGTCCTGATGGTGAACGGGCGCTACGATTACACCTTTTCGCTTGAAAAGGCACAGAACCCGCTCTTTGCCATGCTGGGCACGCCGGAGAAGGATAAAGTCCACATCATCCTCGAGACCCCGCATGATGTGACCTTGCAGCGTCCGCAGCTGGTCAAGGCGGTGCTGGATTGGCTGGATAAGTATCTGGGACGGGTGGGGGGCTGAGGCGGGTTGCGAGTCGGCGTCCCCGATATGATGCTCCGGTTGTAAAATATAAGTTGAGGAATTATGCCGGAAATCTTTCGCAGGAAGACCGTTTCAGCCATGGTGGGGAGCGTCCGCGTGGGCGGGGATGCGCCTGTCGTGGTGCAGTCGATGACCAACACCGATACCGCCGATGTCGTCGGGACGGTGCAGCAGGTGGCTGCCCTGGCGGCCGCTGGCTCAGAGCTGGTGCGGGTGACGGTCAACAATGACGAAGCCGCGAAGGCGGTGCCATACATCGTCGACGGGCTGGCGCGGTCGGGCGTCTTCGTGCCGATCATCGGCGACTTTCATTACAACGGGCATCTGCTTCTGAAGAAGTATCCGGAGTGCGCGCGGGCGCTGGCGAAGTATCGCATCAATCCGGGCAATGTCTCGATTGGGCGCAAGGACGATGACAACTTCCGCACCATGATCGAGTGCGCGGTCGAGAACCAGAAGCCGGTGCGGATTGGGGTGAACTGGGGTTCGCTCGACCAGGCGCTGCTGACGCGGATGATGGACCAGAATTCGAAGCTTGCTGAGCCGCTCGACGCCCGCGACGTGATGATGGAGGCGATGGTGGTGAGCGCGCTCGATTCCGCTGCTGCCGCCGAGCGTTATGGGCTGCGCCGCGACCAGATTATTCTGAGCGCCAAGGTGAGCGGGGTCCGCGACCTGATCGATGTGTATGAGGTGCTGGCCTCACGGTGTGATTATTCGCTGCATCTCGGACTGACCGAAGCAGGTATGGGCATGAAGGGGATTGTCGCCTCGGCGGCTGGACTCGCTCCGCTGCTGCTGAAGGGGATTGGCGATACGATCCGGGTTTCGCTGACGCCTAGCCCTGGTGGAGATCGTTCAGAAGAAGTAAGAACCGCGCAGCAGATTTTGCAGTCGCTCGGGATTCGCAGCTTTACTCCGCAGGTTACTGCCTGCCCAGGGTGCGGACGGACGACGAGCACCTTCTTCCAGGAGCTTGCCGAGCAGATCCAGAGCTATCTGCGCGATACGATGCCGCAGTGGCGGGAACAATATTCGGGCGTTGAAGAGATGAAGGTTGCGGTGATGGGCTGCATTGTCAATGGGCCGGGCGAATCGAAGCATGCCAACATCGGCATCTCGCTGCCGGGCACTGCCGAGGAGCCGAAGGCTCCGGTGTATATCGATGGGCGGCTGGCGGTGACGTTGCGCGGCGATGGAATCATTCCGGAGTTCAAGACGATCCTGAATGATTACGTCGAGCGGAGGTATGGCAACTCCGCGGTCGAGAACCAGCTGGTCGAAGTTAGCTAGGGCGATCAGGCCGGCGGCACTTCCGTCGGACTGGCAGATGCGGTGAGATCGTCGTCCCGGGTTTCGCGGATCGAGAGCAAGCCGATCAGCGTCAGCACCGCTGCGGACGTCAAGTAATAGCCCACGTAGTTGATTCCATAGGTCTTGCCCAGCCACGTCGCGATGTACGGGGCGAGCGAGGCGCCGAGGATACCCGCGAAGCTGAACGCGAGCGAGCTTCCGGTATAGCGCACGGCTGTTGGGAATAGCTCGGAGATGACCGTTCCGAGCGGCCCATACGTCATGCCGGCTAGCAACAAGCCGATAGCCATCATGCTCATCGCTCCTACGGCCCCGCGCACGAAGAGCGGCCCGAGACACAAGCCGAAGACAGCGATTGCTGCGTTGGCCCAGAGCATCGCGCTGCGACGCCCCCGCTCCGCGAGCATCGCTGAGAGGGGAATCGTGATGGCGAATGCGGGGATGCAACAGAGCTGCATCAGAAGGAACTTGCTGCGGCTGAAGCCGAGGGCGCTAGTGCCCCAGGAGAGCGCGAAGACGGTCATCAGGTAAAAGATGACAAAAGTCGCGAGCGAAACGAAGATGCCTGCGACCAGCGTACCGGGGTAGCGACGGACCAATGCCAGGATCGGAAAGCCCACTTGTTCGCCGCGGCTGCGTGCCTGCTCGAAGACCGGTGTCTCGGTGAGCGCCAACCTTACGTAGAGCCCAAGAAGGACGAGCACTGAGCTGGCGAGGAAAGGCAGTCGCCATCCGTACGAGAAGAACTGGTCGTTGGTGAGCCAGCGCGATAAGAGCAGAAAGACGCCACTGGAGAAGAAGAGTCCGATGGGTGCTCCGAGCTGAGGGAACATGCCATACCAGGCGCGCTTGCGCGGCGGAGCGTTTTCGACGGCAAGCAGCACGGCGCCGCCCCATTCGCCGCCGAGGCCGAGCCCCTGGCCAAAGCGGCAGAGGACGAGCAGCAGTGGAGCGAGCACGCCGATCGTTCGGTACGTCGGCAAGAGGCCGATGGCGACCGTGGAAATGCCCATCGCCGACAAGGCGAGCACCAATGTCGTCTTTCGGCCGATGCGGTCACCGTAGTGGCCGAAGAGCGCGGAGCCGATGGGACGAGCGACGAATGCGATCGCGAAGGTGGCGAGTGAGGCCAGTGTCGCAGCGGACGGATCTTCCTTTGGAAAGAAGAGGTGCGGAAAGGCCAGCACTGCCGCCGTCGCGTAGATGTAAAAGTCGAAGAACTCGATGGTTGTGCCAATGAGGCTGGCGAAAAGGACCTGGCTTGGGGTGTTGAGCGGCTTTATGACCTTGGCGGGGGTGGCGTTCATCGAATCTCCGATGATCCAGCGAACCACAGGATGCGGGCCATGTCCAGCCGGGCAATTCCCAAAATGAACCTGTCGCCGACGGAATTCTGTTTCTACGGCTGCTCATGCGTCCCGCCAGCTGATAGTTTGGTTTCACTCTTCCAAATACTGACGGGGATTGAGGCTGGTCGATGCGGAGGATATTGTGGCTCTGCGTGGCGGTTGGCGGGATGGCCGTTTCCGCGCCGCGCTGTTTTGCGGCATCGCGGCCTTGTTATGCGCCACTCGAAGCGGGGCAGCATTTGAACCAGGATGTCTGCATCCATGCCCATGTTTACGAGGTAATAGAACTGGCCGACGGGACGCGGTTTCTGGATGTTTGCAGTGCGGAGACTTCTGATGAGCCTGCCATTTCACGATCATCAGCCTGCGCCAGGATCGCAAAGAGGTTGGCGGGCTGGACTCGCTACGCAGCCAGGAGATCGAGATTCGCGGAACGGTACATTCCTTCGCCGAACGCAGCGGGATCATTCTGAGCGAGGCGCGGCAGCTGCATGGCGGAGCGGAGAAGTTTCGGCCTAATCCGGCGCTGATCAAGGGATTTTCGGCGGCGGACGGGAAGTCGGCCTTCGACGATCCCGCGTTCAAGAGCGGGGGACATCATCATAAGTCGACGACGGCTACGCGCTGAAGTTTAGCCTCTCCAGATTGGGAGGAGATCGGGCGTTGAACTTCGCAGCGGCTGCAGGAGGTCGTGGTGGGGGCTGTAGCTGCAGACGGGGTCGATTGCCTCGGCGTCGCCAGTGAGCATGTAAGCCTGGCAGCGGCAACCGCCGAAGTCCTTTTCTTTGCGTGGGCAGGCGAGGCAGGTGCCGGACATCCAGGCGTCGCCGCGAAAACGGTTGAAGGCGGGCGAAGAGTTCCATAGCCAGGCGAGGTCGTGCTCGCGGACGTTGTCGAAGTGCAGCCCGGGGATGACGGCGGCGGCGTGGCAGGGCATCGCCTGGCCGATGGGGTCGATGAGGATCATCTGTCGTCCCCAGCCGCCGACGCAGGCCTTGGGGAAGCTTGCGTAGTAGTCGGGGAAGACGGCCTCGAGGTGGATCTTGCCCTTGAGCCGCTGGCGCGCGGACTCGACGATGGGGATCGAGCGGTCGACCTGTTCCTGGCTGGGCATGAGTAATCCGCGGTTCTTGAGAGCCCAGCCGTAGTACTGTACGTGGGCGATTTCGAGGCGGTCGGGATTGAGATCTTCGGCGAGCGCAATGAAGGCTTCGAGGCGGTCGAGGTTCATGCGGTGGACGACGAGGTTCACTGTGAAGGCAAGCGGATAGCGCTTGAGGACCGGGACGAGAGCCAGCTTGAGGGCGTGGGAACGGGCACCGGCGATGTGGTTCGCCGAAACTTCGTCGATGTCCTGAAAGCTGAGCTGCAGGTGTTCGAGGCCGGCGTCGACGAGCGTCGCGAGGCGGTCCTCGCTGAGTCCGACGCCGGAGGTGATCATGTTGACGTAGAGGCCCGCGGCGCGGGCGGACTTAATGAGCTCGGGCAGGTCTTTGCGAGCGAGCGGTTCTCCGCCGGTGAGGTGCAGGTGCAGGATGCCCAGCTTGGCCGCCTGGTCGAAGACGCGCTGCCAGTCTTTGGTGCTCAGCTCTTCTTCGGCGCGCTGCATCTCGAGCGGGTTGGAGCAGTAGAGGCAGTGCAAGGGGCAACGGTGGGTGACCTCCGCGATCAGCGAGAAGGGCTTGTAGATCGCCGAATTCTGAACGGCTACGTTCATATCGAGATTTCATCGTTCCACCCTTTCGCAAAGAACGCGAAGGGATGGGGCACGAGGTTCGTTTCTTAGACTTGCGTCTTAACCACGCCGCGCTCTTCCATGCGGTTAAGCAGACCGAGGGTGTCCTCGAGCATCTTCTCTCTTGGCGCGCCGGAATATTCCTGCAGCAGTTGATCGACAATCTCCGTGACGCTACGCTTGCCGTCGACTTGCGCGAGGACGTCGTGTGCCGGGCCGGCAAGATTGAGGGTGCCTTCTGGAACCAGAAGGATCGGTTCACTGGCATGAAGGCGGCAGCCGGGGGCAAGCTTCGGAATGGAATTCAGGTCCATGATTGTTCTTACGTATTCTCGTTGGGGACGAAGCAGCCGGGAGGAATGTTTCCCGGGTTCACGTAGGCATAGTCGATGGCGTCGAGCTGCGCCCAGAGAATCTCGCACTTGCGCTGCAGCGCGCCGATGACCTGCTCCTGTTCAGCACGGGTCTTGGCGTGGGTTCCGACGTAGTCGAGCGCGAAAGCGGCGTCTTCTGGCGCCTGGCTGAGGCGGCCTTCGAAATAGGCGAGACCGGGAATCAGGTAGGGGTAGTGGATGCGCATCTGGTCCATGCGCAGAGAGATCAGGTCGCGGGAGAAAAGCTCGGTAAGCGAAGAGGCGACAGCGACGAGCAGCGAGTTGTCGCGGACAAGCGCAAGATAGGCGTCGACGGCGAAGATGACTCCGGGAAGGATGCCCACGCAGGAGATCACATAATCGCGATCGCAGCCGGTGGCTTCGGCGAGCTGGATCCATTTCTCGACACCGCCGTAGCCGTCCTGATCTCCGTCATGATCGAGGATGCGTTTGCGCCACGCACGGCGGAAGGCCGGGTCGCCGCTCTTGGCCAGCACGAGCGCGTCTTTGATCGGGATACGGCTCTGGTAGTAGTAGCGGTTGAGCGCCCAGGCCTGTAGTTGGCCGCGGGTGAGTTCGCCCTTGTGCATGCGCAGATGGAAGGGGTGCCGATGGTGGTAACGGGCCTCGCCGACTGCGCGCAGGCGGTCGTGCAGCTCCGGCCTGGTGAGGAGTTCGCCATCTGTAACTGCCGCGGTTGCTAGTTCAGTTGCCATCCGTCATGTCCTATTTGCCAGCCTGCATCGATGAGGTATTTATATTCTGCGCTTCGGGAGTCGAGCACCGGGTTGGTGTTGTTGATGTGGACGAAGATTTTCCTGGGCGCAGTAATCTGAGCGAGGCGAGCGATTGTGCCGTCTTCGCCGCTCATGGGAATGTGGCCGATGGACCGCGCCAGCGGCGTGCCGGCATGAGTGTTGCTCAGCTCAGCATCGCTCCAGAAGGTGCCGTCGATCAGAACGACGTCACAGCTGTTGTAAATATCGAGAAGCTCTTCGTTGATCTCGGGAAGCGAAGGAGTATAGGCGATGCGGCGGCCGGCCGACTGGCCGTCGGACTCGATGACCAGGCCGAGGCTGATCTGACCGGGATCGCTGATGTCGAGGCCCTTCGCGTAGAACGGCAGGGAGGCGATCATGGGTCTTGGTGTGCAGGTAATTCCGGGGGCCGGCTGAAAGGGAACGCCGGGGATAATTGGAGTCCACGTGAGCTGATCGGGAACGCGCTGCAACATACGGAAGAAGCTATTGGCTTCGAGAACCTGCCGCACAAGCGGAGTTGCGTAGACATGCAGGGGTTGAAATTCCCTCAGGAGCAGCAGCCCCAGCACCTGATCGAGGTCGGCGCTGGTCAGGATGATGCTCTTGATGGCTGTATTACGTCTGCCTTGAGATGGCGAGGGCTGCAGCTCGGGGTTCGCCTCGATCTGAAACCTCAGATCGGGCGAGGCGTTGATAAGAGTCCAGCCTTGACCATCTGCGGAAAAAGCGGCCTGAAGTTGCAGGCGCGGCGGGGAAAGTTCTGGATGGGTTCGGGAAAGATGGCAGAGCGGGCAGGCGCAGTTCCACTGGGGGATGCCGCCACCGGCAGCAGTCCCCAGCAGTTTGAATTTCAGCAACGATTAGACTTCCGCGGGGGCGTAGCAGTTGATTTCACAGCCGAGGGTGACTTCTTCAAAATCGGGGCGCGTCCAGACTTTCGTTTCCATGTATGTATATCTCCCTATCTTCGGATATGAATGCCGCAGGGATGACCGGGTTGGCCCAGCCCTGCAATTTTCTCAGCGTGATTTTATTGTAGCGTGCCCGCCGAGAATCGCTAAGCACTTTCGTAACCCCTTGCTGGTCTTAACGATAGATCGCTGGCATCGCCGCTATTTTGACGCTTCCTGGCAGAGCATCTGGCCGACCGCCTGGTGTGCGGCGGTGGATGGATGGCCCTCGTGGTAGAAAAAGTGGGTCGCCGGGGAAGCGCACGGGGTTGGGTCCTGGTCTTTGAGAACGCGGCCCGCGCAGGCGTCGGTGGTGTTCGTAAGCCCGTATTTGGCTGGATTTTGAATCACGTCATCGAAAAACGGGCCCCAGTTGCTATTGGCGATTTGAATGTCGGGAAATCTGGTCCTCATCTCGGCCGGAATCGTGGCGAGCCCAGGGTTGAATCGCGTGCCCGCCGTAGCAAAGGCGGGAATTTTTGTCGGCAGCAGGGCGACCATGAAACGGCGCGCGCCCAGCGCGTAGAGTGCGGCGATATCGGCTTCGAGGTTTGAGACGGTCGCGCCATCGGATAAGGAGCGGTCGTTCAGGCCGCCGGCCAGAAAGAACATTGTCTGTTTCGGATCGAAGTGAATCGCGCCGCTTTTGACCAGCGCGGCAAATTCGTCCACCTGGTTGCTCATGCCGCGCCCGAGCAGTTCGCCGTGAGCGAAGTGCTGGCCCTCGCCGGCGCCGGTCTTCGCTCCGCTGACGGCGAAGTTGAGCCCTTTGCCCTTGCTTTCAGGGTCGCCATAAAAAGTGAATGGGATGTCGAGGCATTTCGCCATATAAGCGACAGCGGTGGGGCCGTTGCCGTCGACATAGCCTGCTCCGGTGTCGGAGTAGCTGTCGCCGAAGACGTAGAGCATGGTGTAGGGATGACTCGCGGCTCCGGCATCCGAGAGCGATAAGCAGAGAACCATCGCGATGCTGAGAAGCGTTCGTCTCATCTTATTTCGGCATTGCCAGCGCGGGCTGCCAACTGACCTTTCCCGCAAAATCGATGATTACCGTCAAGCGGCCTTCCTGGCCCTCATGCAACTCCGGCCCATCGACGGTATGGATGTGCCCGGCAGCATCCGTGAACACCAGCTTGACCGGGCCGGCCCCCTGAATCTTGAAGTGGTAGTGGTAGGCGGAGTTGGCGGCGATCTGTTCGGCGCCGAAGCTGGCGCTGGGGTACTCCATCTCCACCAGGCGCAACGGCGTCGGGGCCTGATTGTCTATGGTGACTTCGACGAAGCGGGAGTGGCAACCGGCGAGAGCGTATATCGCAAGGATGCCGCCGAGTAGAAGCTTGTGGGCGCGGCTATGAAGATAACTACGAGAAGGCAAGCTAAGTATTCCGTTCTCTTCCAAGTTTCATGTTTCGTTAAGTTTTGCGCTCAAGGATGCGGGCGGTGAGCACCACTCCAGGCTGGTTGTTATGCAGGGTCATGGGGAAGGCGAGCACATTCCAGACCCATTCTTCTCCCTTGCGGGGCAGATTGAGCACGCCGCGGTAGGTGCGGTCGATGTAGGTTTCGCGGGTGGCCACGACGGTCTGCAAGATGTCGCGCCAATCACCGGCAATCGTCGGAAACTCGTCGAAGAGATTCCGTCCCTGGAACCAGTCGAGCGGCCGTTCCAAGAGACGGGCGCAGGTCTCGTTGACATACTGCCAGTTGCCCTCGCCGTCGAGCACCTCGAGCGCCACGTCTTCGCCCATCGCCATATTGATTCGCGAGTAGAAGAAGTCGCGGGCGTCGACCACAACTGGCTTGCCCCGGAGCTTGGCTTCGAAGGAACGCAGCGCGCCGACCAAGTCGTCAATGGAGCTGTAGCCCTTGAGCAAGTGCATGTCTTCGACGCCACCGAAGCGGCGCTCAAGGGTCGCGGAGAGAATGATGATCGGCACTTCAGGGCGGCGGCGGCGCAACTCGGCCGCCACGTCGGTCCCGAACTGGCCGGCCCCGAGATGATAGTCGAGCACCGCGATATCGATCCGGTCGAGCAACTCTATAGCTTCCTGGATGGTGCTCGCGGTCTCGGTGAGATATCCGTATTTGCGCAGGATGGTCGAGCGCAGCAGCAGGTTCTCGAGATGGTCGTCCAGCAAAAGAACACGGACCAGCGCGTCGGTGGGCTGCTGGCCGTTTTCGGCAGACAGAGCTTCCTCGGTGGCGCCTGGTGGTCCAATAAATATCTCGTTCGACATGGAAACTTTAGATGCGGTGCCTGGGGGAATCGGTGTGAAAAATAGACTACTCCACCTGCTCCCCACCCGGCGGAACTTTTTCAGCAGTTAGACGGCGCAACAGCCGGATTAGCTCCGGGAGACGCGGAAAAGCGGCGGCGGCGCGCAGCCACTGGCGATTGTCGATGGCCGGATAGCCGCTAACCATTTGGCCCGGCGGGACATCGTTGGGGATTCCGGACTGCGCCGTGGCGACGACGCCGTCGCCGACCTTGCAGTGGCCGGCGACGCCCACCTGGCCGGCGAGGATGACGTTGCTACCGACCTCGGTCGATCCGGCGAGGCCGACCTGTGCGCAGAGCAGGGTATCCTCGCCGACCGAGGAGCCGTGGCCGACCTGCACCAGGTTGTCGATCTTCGTGCCCCGGCCGACTCGGGTCTGGCCAACGCTGGCGCGGTCGACACAGGCATTCGATTGCACCTCGACATCGTCGG
This sequence comes from uncultured Acidobacteriaceae bacterium, assembly GCA_963790505.1. GTDB lineage: Bacteria > Acidobacteriota > Terriglobia > Terriglobales > Acidobacteriaceae > Acidisarcina. The sequence continues at coordinate 1,177,725 of CAWBOT010000005.1, forward strand.
CGATGACGACCGGGCCGGACTGGGGAATTTTCTTCCAGGCGCCGTCGTCTCCCTTGGCGAAACCGAAGCCGTCGCCGCCGATGATCGCGCCGTTTTGCAGCAAGACGCGGTCGCCGAGCCGGCAGCCTTCGCGGACTACAGCATGAGCATGCGCGAAGAAGTCGTCGCCGATGGTTGCTCCGGCATAGAGAACGACGTGGGGAAGCAAGGTCGCGTGATCGCCCAGCACGACGCCGGGGCCGATGACGACATACGCGCCGATGTGCGCCCCCTTGCCGATCTTCGAAGTGGGGTCGATGACCGCAGTGGGGTGAATTCCCGGGGCATAGGCCGGTGGCTGGTAGAAGATACCGACGGCGCGGGCGAAGGCGTAATACGGGTTCGGCGTGCGCAGAGTGGCGACCGAGGCAGGACCGAAATCGGGGGCGACGAGGATCGCCGAAGCCTGCGTAGTTCGTGCATGCGAGGTGTATTTTCGATTGGCGATGAAGGTCAGCTGGCCGGGCGCAGCGGTCTCAATGCCCGCGACCCCGGTGATTTCGAGGTCGGCGGGGCCGTCGCAGTCGGCGCCGAGCTCGCGTGCTAAATCTCCCAGTTTCATGAATTGGATTGTAGAGGGAACGGCGGGATGACGTCCTTTCCTGGGGTCCAATCGTCTACAGAGAAGCGTGCTCATCAGAGCGTCCACACGCGAGTGAAAATATAGACTGGAAGCATGAGTAGATTCGTAACATTCGGGCGGAAGCGGCATGTCATTGCGGGAGCGTTCCTGTTTCTGGCTATAGGGGTCGGGGCAATGGCGCAGGTGTCGTACACGCCGATGCCGCTCGACCAGGGCTTTGGACCGCTGGACAAATCCGATCCCAAGATCCCTGCGGATCAGTTGATCGCCACGTTTACCAAAAAAGAAAGCGCCTTTCGCGAGGCGCTGAACAACTACACCTACCGCCGCAGCGTGAAGGTGCAGACCGTCGATGACGATGGCAAGGTGGATGGCGAATATTTCGAGCTGACCGACATTTCCTTCGATTCAACCGGGAGGCGCACCGAGCATGTGGTGCAAGCGCCGGCGAGCACGCTGGAGCGGATCATGATGAGCCCGGCCGATTTCGCAGACATCCAACAGCGTCTGCCGTTCGTGCTGACCACGGAAGACGTCGGCCAGTACAACGTCACCTACGTTGGCAAGCAGAAGGTCGATGAGCTGGACACCTATGTCTTCGACGTTGGCCCGAAGACCATCGTGAAGAACCATCGTTATTTTCAAGGGAAGATCTGGGTCGACGCACAGGATTTCCTGATTGTGGTCACCAATGGCAAGAACGTCCCCGACGATACTCGCAAGGGCCATGAAGACCTCTCGCCGCCGTTCATCACCTATCGCGAGCAGATCGACGGCAAGTATTGGTTCCCCGTCTATACGAAAGGCGACGGCATCCTTCACTTCTCGGGCGGCAAGGGCTATCTGAGCCAGGACGTGCATATCCGCGAGTTTGTGAAGTACACCGACTACAAGCAGTTTGGATCGAAAGTCAAGATCACCTACGGCGGTCAAGAGATTGGAGGATCTGGCTCGACGCCGAAGTCGGGTGCTTCGCCTCAGCCTTCCGACCCGCCGGCGGACGCGCCCAAATAGGCTGAAGGGTTGAACGCGACGGAGGCTGTTGAAAAAACGCAGGTCGCTCCGCTTCGGTCGAGATGACAATCAGTGGCAGCTGTTTGAGGTAAGCCAAAGTGAAGAAAGAAATCGACGTCGCCTCGCTGGGGACGCTGGCGACCGAGGCGCGCAGTTCGGCGAGTGAATCTTTCGACGAGCTTTCGACGGTCGAGATGCTCGGCGTCATTCATGCCGCGGATCGCGAAGTTGCAGACGCGGTGGGCGCGGAGATCGCGCAGATTGCGAAGGCGGTCGACGCGATCGCTGAACGAGTGAAGAACGGCGGGCGGCTTTTCTACCTCGGCGCGGGGACTTCGGGCCGTCTGGGAGTGCTCGATGCGTCGGAGTGTCCGCCGACCTTTGGCGTCTCAGCGGAGGTTGTGCAGGGAATCATCGCTGGTGGCGACACCGCTCTGCGCACTTCGATTGAAGGCGCGGAGGACGATGCTTCCCTAGGGGCAAAGGACTTGCAGAGTGCGAGCTTTACGGCGAAAGATGCGCTGGTGGGCATCGCCGCGAGCGGGCGCACTCCTTATGTGCTGGGAGCGATCGAGTACGCGCGGAAGCTCGGCGCGCTGACGGTGGGGCTGAGCTGCGTTCCTGGGTCGCCACTGTCGACGGCTGCGGAGATTGGCATTAGTCCGGTCACTGGCGCCGAGGTGCTGACGGGTTCGACGCGGATGAAGGCAGGCACGGCGACCAAGCTGGTGCTGAATATGCTGAGCACCGGTGTCATGGCGCGCACCGGGTACGTTTACGGCAACCTGATGGTCAGTGTGCAGACCACCAATGCCAAGCTGGTGGATCGCGCCAGCCGCATTGTCGCTGCGATCACCGGCCTGGACCGGGAGGTTGCGGGGCGCTTGCTGGATGAAGCGGGTTCGGTGAAGACTGCGGTGGTGATGTTCAAGCTGGAAGTCGACCGAGCCGCGGCCGAAGAGCAATTGCGAGAGGCCGGAGGAAATCTGCGTAAGGTCCTCGAGAGGTAGTTCCGAAGGGCGCTCTGTTACACTTGCGGCACTTCTGGGAGACGCACGAATGAAAGCCATCCGAGCCAACACTTGCCTTGGTCCCCTGTATCTCTTCCTCACTTTTTTGCCCGTCCCGGTCCCCCTGCTTGCTCAGCAGCCGCAGCGGACGCTGCTTCGCGCCGGACACGTCATCGATGTGCATACCGGCAAGGAGACGGCCGATGAGACGATTATCGTCACTGGCGACAAGATCACTGCCATCGTTGCAACCTCCTTAGCACCTGCACAGGCTGGCGACAAAGAGATCGATCTTCGCGGGCTGACGGTACTACCGGGGATGATCGACGCGCACACGCATCTGACGATGAACAACGACTTCGACCCGTATATCGAGTTGACGACCACCCCAATCAAGGAAGCGCTGAACGGCGTGATCAACGCAAATACCACGCTGATGGCTGGTTTCACCACGGTGCGTAATGTCGGCGCAAGCGGCTACTCCGACGTGGCGCTGCGCGACGAGATTAATGCCGGGCATTTTCCCGGGCCGCACATGCTTGTGTCAGGGCCGGCGCTCGGCATAACTGGCGGCCATTGCGACGAGAACCTATTGCCTTTTGAGTACCACGTCACCGCCGATGGCGTAGCTGACGGCATTGCCGAGGTGCAGCACAAGGTCCGGCAAAATATAAAATATGGCGCGGACCTGATCAAGGTCTGCGCGACCGGTGGCGTGCTGTCGAAGGGTGACGATCCGCAGGCCTCGCAATACACACTCGAAGAGATGAAGGCCATTGTCGCCGACGCGCACCGCCTCGGACGCAAGGTCGCCGCGCACGCGCACGGCGCGCAGGGAATCCTGTGGGCGAGTGAGGCGGGCGTGGATTCCATCGAGCACGGTTCTTACATCGACGACGCGGCGATCGCAGAGATGAAGAAGGACGGGACCTATCTGGTGCCGACACTCTACCTCGAAGACTGGATGATTCAGTATGGACATCTTCCGCCCCTCTACCAGCAGAAGATGAAAGATACGATTCTGGTGGCGAAGAAGAACATCAAGCATGCAGTGGATTCGGGCGTGAAGGTTGCATTGGGCACCGATGCAGCGGTCTATCCGCACGGCCTGAACGCGCACGAGTTCGACGTGTATGTAAACCAGATCGGGATGACTCCGCTGGCGGCACTGCAGTCGGGCACGATCAACGCAGCCGACCTGCTCGGATGGAAGGAGAAGACAGGCGCGCTCGATCCTGGCAAGTGGGCGGACATCATCGCGGTGAACGGCGATCCGCTCAAGGACATCACTACGCTGCAGCAAGTACCGTTTGTGATGAAGTCGGGCGTCGTCTATAAGAGTGAAATGGGCAAGAGCGAGCCGGCCGCGAAGTGAAGGCAACACGATTCGAATTCCGCATTCGCGTATTCATCATCTGCGCGCTCTATTTTCTGGGCTTCTTTGCGCCGTGGGAGCGGTTCGGCGCGAGAGCTAACGCGAATCCCCCGCGGCTATGGTCGTGGCTGGCGATTGAGGCGGCGCGTAGCGGTCTGATTTCGACAGGCGCTGCTTATCTGATCGTCACCGTGGTTGCAGTGGCGCTTGCTGTTTTGGCCGCATGGCTGCGTCTCTGGGGAACGGCCTACCTGGGCAGCTTCGTCATGCGCAACCAGATGATGCAGGCGGGCGCGGTGATGGCCTCGGGACCTTACCGGCATCTGCGGAATCCGCTCTACCTCGGATTGCTGCTGAACGCCTTCGCCGTGTCGATCCTGATGCCGGTGACCGGCGCGCTGTTCTTTCTGGTTGGAATCGTCGTCTTCACTGCGCGACTGACAGGCGGCGAAGAGGCATTTCTCAGCGGTGAACTAGGCGAGGGCTACCTCGAATATCGCAAATCGGTGCCGGCAATCGTGCCAAGCCTGCGGCCACGGCTTGGGGCTTCCTCGATTCAGCCGCGATGGAGGCAAAGCCTGATGGCGGAGGTCTATCCGGTAGGCGCGGCAGCGTGCTTCGCAGCGCTGGCGTGGAGCTATGACGCCGACCTGCTTACGCGCTGCGTGCTGATCTGCTTCGGCCTGAGCCTGGTGGTCCGCGCGATTATGCGCCCGGCCAAGGACGCGGCCACGAGCACCTCGTAAGGCCACGCACTCGCGCGATTACTGGTATTCCCCTTCGCCGCCACGCGCGAGGTTCTCGAAGCGAGTGCACTTTGACATGTAAGCAAGATGCACTGAGCCCGTGGGGCCGTTGCGCTGCTTGGCGATGATGATCTCCGCCTTGCCCTCGGTTTCAGGATCGGGCTGGCCGTTCTCGTCGCGGTTGTAATAGCTTTCGCGATGAATGAAGGCGACGACGTCGGCATCCTGCTCGATCGAGCCCGACTCGCGAAGATCAGAGAGGATAGGCCGCTTGTCGTTGCCGCGTTGTTCTGAGGCGCGGCTGAGTTGTGAGAGCGCGACCACAGGGACCCGCAACTCTTTGGCCAGGGCCTTCAAACCACGCGAGATGGCAGAGACCTCTTGCGTGCGGTTCTCGAAGCGCTTGCTCGATGCGCCTCCCGGCGTCGACGACATCAGCTGCAGATAGTCGATGACGATGAGGTCGAGGCCGCCCTGGATCTGGCGCAGGCGACGGGCCTTGGCGCGCATTTCGGTCAGCGAAATCGCCGGAGTGTCGTCGATGAAGATTTTCGCTTCGGTGAGCGCCTCAAGCGCTACGGCAAGTTTTTCGCGATCTTCCTTCAGCAGGAAGCCCTTCTGGATCTTCTGCGAATCGACCAGCGCCTGCGAGGCGAGCATGCGGCGGAGCAGCGACTCCTTCGACATTTCGAGCGAGAAGACGGCGACGACTTTGTCGCCATAGACAGCGGCATTCTGCGCGATGTTGATGGCCCAGGCAGTCTTACCCATCGAGGGGCGGGCGGCGATGATGGTCAGCTCCGACGGCTGAAGGCCGCTGGTCATGCGGTCGAACTCAGTGAAGTGAGTGGCGAGACCGGTGATCTCCTTGCCTTGCTTGTAGAGATCGTCGATGGTCCCGAAAGAATTCCTGACGATCTCCGGAATACCGGCGAAGCCGTTGGTGATGCCGCTTTCCGTGACTCCGAGCAGCGCGGCTTCGGCAGCGTTCAAGACGTCGAGCGCGTCGTCGCTCTGGTCGGCGGCGCGGGTGATCGCGCTCGAACAGATACCGATCAGCTGGCGCAGCAGCGACTTGTCTTTCACGATGCGGACGTATTCTTCAATGCTCAGGCGACGCGGCAACCCCTCAGTCAGCGACGCCAGGTAGGCGACGCCGCCGATGGCCTCGACCTCTTTGCGGCGGGCAAGCTCCTCGGTGAGGGTGACGAGATCGACGGCGCGTCCGGAGTCGATGAGCTCGCCCATGCGCGCAAAAATACGCTGATGCGAGTCGAGCGCGAAGTCGTCGGGCTTGATGCGCTCGGCGGCTTCGTTATAGCAGTGGTTCTCGAGCAGAACCGCGCCAAGAATCGAGCGCTCGGCGTCGATGCTGGCAGGAAGTCCGCGTTCAAAAGCGATATCTGGGGTCGTGGCCATTTCAACTAGTGTAGGGAGTTAGGTGGTGAGGAAAACGGCCTCGGTATGTGCATCCGTGGTTCCCCCGATGGGCGACGGCAAAGGGAGGTGCAAACCCGAGTTGCTGGCGCTAATACCGCGCAATTCCTCTACAATGGATGGGTACGTTGCGTCCCCATGAAAATGCACCTGAGAAGTCTTCTGTTCCTGCTGGCGGGGTTGGCTCCCGCAGCTTTGGTTACCCACGCACAACAGGCAGCTACCGATGAGACTGCCAAGCCCACAACCCAGCTCCAGACGATGCAGCACATCGAGGACTCCTGGAGCGACGCGCTCGCGAAGCGCGACCAGTACGGCCTGGAGTTGGTGTTGTCGCCGCAGTTCGTGAACATCTCCGCGAATGGCGAGATCCGATCGCGGAACCAGGAAATCGCATTCGTGCTGAACAAGTTTCCTGACCTGATTTCGCTCGAGCAGACAGTGGTCAGCGTTCGTACCATGGGCGATGTTGCCGTAGTGAACGGTACGTACGTGCTGCGGCGACGGGCGAGTGGACATCCGGTTGACGAGAAGGGCGTCTTCAGCCACGTCTTTCAGCGCAACCGGTCAACCTGGCAGTGCATCAACGCGCAGCGGACGATTGTGGTCGAGCAGGGCGTCGAGAAAGCCAAGACCACGACTGCGAAGCAGAGTAATGCCGAGCTGCCGTTCCATATCCCGCTAATCCACAAGGGCGCAGATCCGGCTCCGGCGGCGCAGACGCAATCGCAGCAAACGCAGCCGAATTCTGCGACCGAACCACAGCAGACGACTCCGCAGTAGATTGACGGTGCGGACGGGATGACATTAAGGCCGGCTTGGGGCTCGTTTCCTCGTTGTACATAATCATGTACAATTACGTGAGGAGCGATGCCCATGGCCGAACAAATGAAATCCATCAGCGAGGCACGCCAGAATCTGCCCTACCTCTCTCTGAATGCTCAACAGAGAATGGAGCGGTATGTAATCACCAATCAGGGGAAACCGCAGTCGGTCCTGGTAGGCTTCGATGATTACCAAAAGATGAGGGCCGCAACCGAAATTCTGCTCGATCCCCGGGCCAAGGGGAGCATCCGCCGGGGATTGGCCGAACAACAAGCCGGGCAGCGCCTGACGATTGATGAAGTGAGAGAGCGTTTGCGCAACAGGAAAACGGTGATTGCCGGCGAGGACCAAATTGGAGGCGTCCTTCCTGGTGGGTTTGATCTCTCACCGGAATTTTCAATCACCGAGCAGCTTCCGGAGTTGGACGAGGGCGTCAGCGTATTAGTAGAGCCTTTGTCACCCGTCCGGCCTCATCAGGAACAGTCCGCAAACGTCGAGGAGTAATCCTCTCAATGCGCGAGCGCTTCTACACGCCCGAGGCCAGCGAGAATCTCACCGACTTTGGAGCGTCCGATGCGGACCTGACTCGAATTGACGATCAGGTCGCACTGCTGGCCGAAAATCCTGAACTCGGCTTTCGCATCCCCATTCAACTGCTCGATTGGCCTCGGGGACTGTATCGATACGACGTCGGCCCTTACAAACTGAACTACACATTTACCGACAACGAGATAACAGTCATCTCGGTCATGCTATGAAGCTTGCCGACAAGATCAATCTGGCCGGCATCCTGCTGACGGCGGCAGGCAGTTCCCTTGGGATGTTCGGAATTATCCTGCAGACCAACGGTTACTACGCCTTCAAGTGGCTTCAGCTTCTCCGACACATTTTTCTGGTCGCGAAGGACTTCTGCGGGAAAGGCCCGGTCGCAGCGTGGAACAACATCCAGACGACGGCTGGCCTGGCGGACAAGAAGGGCGAGAACCGAGGTAAATCCCTCCTGGGGCTTTACCTGGTGCTCTTCGGTTTCACCCTGCAATTGGTCGGCTCAGTACTGCTGGCCATCGGAATATTCGCGATCTAACAACGAAAATTCAGGCCCCTCTTTGGAATCAGGAGATCGCCGCCAGGCGCTTGCCTTGAATCTCGATGTAGACGTTGACCAGCGATAGCGCTGCCGGCGTAACTCCGGGGATGCGGCTGGCCTGGCCGAGTGTTTGCGGGCGAACGCGGCCGAGCTTTTCCTGCATCTCGCGCGATAGGCCGCCGACGGTGGTGTAGTCGAACCACTCGGGGATGACGCGCCCCTCGGCCTTCTTCAGTTTGTCGATGGACTTGCGCTGCTGGTCGAGGTATCCGGCATACTTGATCTCGGTCTCGATGGCCTTGAGCTCATTGCGGACCTGCGCAGACATTAACTTCGTTGGATTTGATTCGAGCAGCGGAGCGAAGAGTGTAGTTGCCTCATCAGCCTTGGCGAACTCTTCGCGCAGCACGGGCAATAGCGATTCGATGGTGATCTCGGGGCGCTTGAGCAGTTGAGCGTAGGTCTGTCCAGCGGCGCTGGCGTGAGCTGCCGCGATTTCGGGGAGAAGCTCTGTTATCCGGGTGAAGTCTGCCTTGCGCGTGCCGAGCAGCTTTTCGACGGCGACGGCGCGGGCCTGCTTCGCCTCGTAATCGGCCCAGGCCTGGTCGGAGATGAGGCCGAGTCTGCGGCCGTAAGGAGTCAGGCGGCGGTCTGCGTTGTCGATGCGCAGGTGCAGGCGAAACTCGGCGCGCGAGGTGAACATGCGGTATGGCTCGTTGGTGCCCTTGCTGATGAGGTCGTCGATCAGGATGCCGGTGTAGCCCTCGGTCCGATCGAGGGTGAATGGCGCTTCGCCGCGCACTTTGAGCGCGGCGTTGATGCCGGCCATGAGGCCCTGGCAGGCGGCCTCTTCGTAACCTGACGTGCCGTTGATCTGCCCGGCGAGGTAGAGGTTCTCGAAACTCTTCACGTTGAGGCTGCGATCAAGCTCGGTCGGGTCGATGGCGTCGTATTCGATGGCGTAGCCGGGGCGCAGCATCTCGGCGTTCTCGAGGCCGGGGATGGAGTGCACGATGTCAGACTGTACGTCCATCGGCAGCGACGTGGACATGCCGTTGACGTAGACCTCGTGGGTGTCGAGGCCCTCGGGCTCGAGGAAGAACTGATGCTGCTCCTTGTCGGGGAAGCGGACGACCTTGTCTTCGATCGACGGGCAGTAGCGCGGGCCGATCGCCTGGATCTGGCCGGTATACATGGGCGAGCGCGAGACGTTTTCGCGGATGATGCGCAGTGTCTCGGGCGTCGTGTGCGCGATGTGGCAGCAGACCTGGCGTTGCGGAATCTCGCGGGTGCGGAAGCTGAATGGCGTTGGCTCGGCGTCGCCGGGCTGCTCCACAAAGCGCGACCAGTCGATGGTGCGGCCGTCGAGGCGCGGCGGAGTTCCGGTCTTGAGGCGGCAGCCGCGCAGGCCGAGGCGCTTCAGCGCTTCGCCGAGAAGGACGCTGGCGGCTCGCCGCTGCGGCCGGCGGAGTATTGCTCCTCGCCGCAGTGGATCAGCCCATTGAGGAAGGTGCCGGTGGTGATGACGACGGCGCCGGCGAAGACGCTGCGTCCGTCGCGAAGCTTGAGGCCGATGACCTTCTTTCGCTCGCCATTCGTCATCCTCGGATAGCAGAACGTCGATGACTTCGGCTTGCTTGATGAAGAGGCCGGGCTGCGACTCGAGCACCTGGCGCATCTTCACGCGATACTGCTGCTTGTCGCACTGTGCGCGGGGCGACCAGACGGCGGGGCCGCGCGAGGTGTTGAGCAGGCGGAACTGGATGCCGACGGCGTCGGCGACTTCGCCCATGACTCCGCCGAGCGCGTCGACTTCGCGAACGAGATGGCCCTTGGCAATGCCGCCGATGGCGGGGTTACAGGACATCTGCGCGATGAGGTCTAGATTCAGCGTGAAGAGCGCCGTGCGGAGGCCCATGCGGGCTGCGGCGATGGCGGCTTCGCAGCCGGCGTGTCCAGCGCCGACTACGACTACTTCGTATTGTTCGGTGTATGCCATTTCCGTGTGATTTCTACGTAGACTGAGTGGCCGCTAGCGCGAACGATCGGCCAACAATCTCAGCTTTCTGCCCCGCTCCATCCAGCGCGCATACTTGTCGACGGCTTGAAGATCGGGGGTCTTCTCAAGTGGCGCGACAGGATGTTCCGTCAACAAAAAGAACGCCGACCCACGCTTCTCTATTCTATCGACTTCTAGGGAGCAACCTACGAGCGATTCGTAGTATGCCCGAGCATGCAAGCCGTACATGACCACAAATCTTGGTGTTTTGTCATGCGCGATTAGCCTTTTTCCGATGTGCTCGATGCGTCTCTGTAGAATTTCTTCATAGTCGGCATGGGTAAAGTGCATGTCGCGTAGCTTCTTGCCGGTCCTTAAGTCTTTGGCGGGAAGCCCAGACACTTCGATCACGCAGGTTTGACCTTTTCGTTCATCTGCTCTTCCCCAGTGGTCTCTTTGATATTCGCGCAGCCAGGCTTGCTCAGTGGCCTTGTCGATCGGTTCGTTGAGGTTGAAGTCTTCTCTCACGTAAGCGGAAAGAAGCAACATTAGCCATTGCCAAGTTGATTCAAGTCGTGGCGCTGGTTTCTCACGATGAAATTGGGTCTGTTTAATGCGAGCGTGAAACTCCTTGCAGTCGGTGAGTCCAGTTTCGCGCCCGAGATCGCGCCATGCCTGAATCCGCTCGTCGAGGGTGGCGCTCATACCTTCTTCGGGACCAATGAACCAATATGGAGCGTCCCAGCGACCGTACCCATAGCAATCGTTGGCCATCTCCACGATTCCCGACTTTAGGTCCGATTCTGGGTGTGGCATATTGGCGTAATTTAATTGCTCCCGGGGCAATTCTAGATCAGCCAGCCAAAGCGCCCCGCCCGCGAGAACAATACTCACGGCGAGAATCTCCGCAAACAAGAAGGCTCCTATAGTGAGGTCGCCTCTCAGGAAATTCAAGAAGAAACCGCCCGCGCCATGAAGGAAAAGCCACGCACCCAGAATCTCGCCGGCACGGATTTTCCATTTATGTCGCTTTGAAATCATCGCCAGCAGCAACGCGAAAATGCAGAGTTCGGCGAACGCCGCATACAGCTGCACCGGATGAAGCGGTGAGCTCAACGGCGTGCCATACCAGAGCGACGAGAGGCGGCGAGTGTAGGTGACGGCCCATGGGAGCATCGTCGGAGTGCCGAAGTCTGAACCTCCTGCGAATGCGCCGAGGTTGACGATCGCGAAACCTATTGCGAGTGGAGGCGCGAGCGCGTCGAGCGTCCGGCGAAAGGGGAGGCGGGTGAAGAACGCGAAGATGAGCATGACTGCGATCGCCAGCGCCATTCCGCCGAGCACGGCGGGGCGGGAGCGAACGTTGATGACGCCGATCAGCCACAGCGGATGGGCGACAAAGTCGTTCCAGTTGAGGAAGACCAGAATGAGGTGAGGGGCGATGACTGCGGTGAGCACGGCCGCGATGCAGAGGTCCCAGATTGTTTCCGGGTTCAGTTCAAGGCGTCGCGCGGTGATTCGCGCGGTGAAGAGCGCGACCACGATGGCGATAGCGGTGAAGACGGCTGCGGTAGGAACGGCGACGTGGCCAAACTGAAAAAGGCGTGGATGCACTATGGGCGCGCAGGAAGAACTACAAAACCGACCCACTGGGCCGTAGGTAAGTACTCTGGTGAACCCGTCCTAAGACGGTGGGGCTCTCCGAGGTTCATTAGGCATTCCGGACTGGCGGACGCGGCACACAGAACCGATTTATCGAGTCGAGCCCCTGTTCGATGATTAAAGGTTCAACCAGAGTTGACCACCTACCTGCTTTGCAGGCCGGTTTCTGAGTTGGATGCTAACGGGAGATGCGCGGCATTGCAAGCGAAGAAGGTGGGAAACTTACTTCTTCATCGAAACTTAAGTGTGCAGGGATTTGCACTGACCCTGGATCAACATGGCGCTAGGACCCGCCGGAGTGTGCCTGCGCCTGCTGGTTCTGGGTTTGAAGCGCCTGCGCGCGCGCAACAAGCTTCTTGAGTTTGCCCTCGATGGCGGCGTCGCCGACATGCTGGTCTTGCAGCACGCCATCGGCGTCGATGGTGAAGGTCGCAGGGATGGCATGCACTCCGAACATGGTTGCGACCTTGCCGTCGAAGCCGTTGTTGCGAGTCTGTATCCAGGTCATCTCGTTCTTCGCCACGAAATCGCGCCACTTAGCGTCGTCGGTATCGAGGCTGATGCTCATGACAACGAGCGGCTGGCCTGCAAACTTGTGCGAAATCTCTTTGACATGCGGCAGAGCCTCGCGGCAGGGGCCGCACCAGGTTGCCCAGAAATCGATCAGCACGACCTTGCCGGCAAGATCGTCGAGCGAGACAACCTTGTCATCGATGGTCTTGACCTGGAAGGCCGGGGCCATCCGCGCCCGCACCAGTTCAGGGCGGTCGCTGTAGCGCTGGGCGCGCTTATAGTCGACCTTCTCTGGGCTGGCTACTTTGAGATAGTCGAGGAATCGCGCCTTGGCGGCATCGTCCTGATTGAGCCATGCGAGCGCCATGGCTTCACCGAAGATTGCCTGCTGCATGTCGGGATTTGCTTGCAACGCGGCCTTGAATTCCTGCTGGCTCTGGTGCAGCAGATCGTCTTTATGCTTTGCCGAACCGGCGCGCAGCAGTGCGGTTGCAAAGAGATAATGCGCGCTTGCAATGTCCTTAGGATTGTGGACGAGAGCGATGACCTCTTGAGCGGCGTTCATTGCCGACTTGTAGTCGTCGAGTTCGAGGGCGAGGTTGATGATCTGCTGATCGCAGGGGATGCATTTGCCGTCCTGCTTTGCTGCCTTCTTGAAAGAATCGAGCGCCCACGTGTACTGACGATGCTTGAGCAGGTCCTGGGCCTCGGCGTAGCTCTTCTGTGCCTTGGGGTCGGTCGGTCCGGATGGGGCGGAGCCCGACGGGGCCTGGGCGAGCGAAGAGGCTCCGATCATCAACAGGCAGAGAAGAAGACAGTTGCGCACAGGCGTTCTCCAACAAGGCGGCAGTGAAGTCTTCAGGAGATTAGCATGCTTGCGCGTGGGGCAGCGCAATTGGCGCGGGAAGGTTCAGGTTGGTGTGCGGGTCAGCCGATGCGGCGGTCTTCGGTGAGCAGGGAATCGAGCAGTCCGTTGAGCGAGCTGGCGCGGCTGCGAATGCTGCTCTGCGTCTGGGTGAGATTGCCGCTCAGCTGGCGAAGTTTTTCTTCGGCACGCGCAAGCTCGTCGGCGAGATTGAGCGCCGCCAGCACCGCGACGCGCAGCGAATCGACCGTCTTTCCGTGGGTCGCGACAAGGCGCATCTTGGCGTCGACGAGCTCGGCCAGATGATGGATGTATTCGGAATCCTGGCCGCGAAGACGATAGCTCTGATCGTAAATATCGACAGTGACAGTCGCGTTGGGGGCGGAGTTTTCGCTCATCGAAGTTCTCAGACCGCCAGTTCGTCGAGTTGACCAAGCAGCCGCTCGATGCGGGTGCGAACGAGGTCGCGTTCGCTGCGAAGCGTCTCGATCAGTGCCTCGGCGCGCAGCAACTCGTTGGTGTGTGCCTCGAGGCTCTCGTGAAATTCGGCCAGTTTTGCCTCGGCGGCGATACGGGCGGCACGCTCGGTCTTCACCATCTCGACCGCGCGCAGAATCCGCTCTTCCAGAGCGAGAAAGTCGTCTTCGGCGATGGGCGATTCAGGGGCCTGCATTGCGAGCGTCGACATCACTACTCCTCACAGAATCTGCGTACCGATGCTCGAAGTATAGCGTGGGAGCGGATGAGGAAAACCGGGACCTATTGGCGGAAAGGGTACATCCGGCCGCGATTTTGCAGACAGCGAACGACCCATGCCTAAAGGCATCTCTGGTTGACTCCTGTTCCGCGGCTAAAGCCCTCGGCTTCTCCCAGTCAATCAGGAGCGCAGTCGGCCGCCCGCAGACTGCAGAGATTCGACAATGGCGCCGGAGTAGGTCTGCAGGTCGTCTTCTCGCAGGGTGCGGGTTTCGGATTGAAAGACAGCGCCGAGGAGCAACGAGTAGTGGCCTTGCGGGATGCGTTCGCCCTTCTGGTCGCGCAGCACCTCTTTGGGCTCGAAAGAGATCATCTCGGGGATGGCCAGGGATTCGAGCCGGTCGGCGATCTCGCCCCAACGCACCGCATCCGGAAAGACGAAGGAGAAATCGCGACGCACCGCCTGGAAGCGCGACAGCTCGCGCGCGGCCGGTTGGCGCAAGGGCTGCCGATAGAGCCGATCAAGGTCGAGTTCGCCGATGAAGACAGGCTGTTTCAGCTTATGACGCTGCGCCTCGGCGGGATGAAGCTGGCCGAAGTAGCCAACAGTGAGACCATCGACGACGGCTCGCGCGGCACGGCCCGGATGCAACCATTGCGGCAAAAGTCCGGAATTAACGGGGAAGGCGTCTATGTATTTCGAGCGTGCGGAGAATTTGGAAAGCAGCTCTTCAACCGCGCCCTTGCACGTGTAGAAGTCAACCGGTACAGATTGCTGAAGGGCGGTGCCGGCGCCGGTGCGTCCGGTTGCGCCGAAGGCCAGCGATGGGCGTTCGTCGATTCTGTCCGTGCTCCCGGTGAATACCGTGCCGAGTTCGTAAAGGGCAACGTCTTCAACGTCGCGGTTGAGATTTTCGGCGAGCATGTTCAGCATCGAGGGCAGCAGGGAGGGCCGCAGCATTCCAGCCTCTGCACTGAGCGGGTTGCCGACGTGGACGGCGGAATCGGGCTGCGCGGCAAATGTAACAGCGTCGGTTGCAGAACAGAAGGTACTGGAGACGGCCTCATTCCAGCCGAGCGCGAGCAGCGTGCGGCGGAGGGTTTCTTCTTTTTCGGCGAAGGGCAGTTCGACGACCGACCCGGCAAAGGACGGGCAGCGTGTTGGCAAAACGGTTGTAGCCGTAGACGCGTGCGACCTCTTCGATGAGATCGATCTCGCGCTCGAGGTCGAGACGCCAGCTGGGCAAGGTGACGGAGTACGTTTCTTCGCCGGATTTCTGAAGCGAGCAGCCGAGCGCAGTCAGGACGGACTCGACCGTTTCGGCGGTGATGCCTTCGGGGTCTTCGGTCTTGCCGAGGATGCGCTGGACTTCGCTGACTTGAACGCTGATTGCGGCGCGATTCGCGGTGCGGGCCGGTACTTCGGGGATGATGACGTCGACGAGCTCGCCTTCAATTTCGCCGCCGGCGTTGAGAACGATCTGACAGACTGCAGCGTTGGCGAGGGGGGCGGCGTTGAAGTCTGCGCCGCGCTCGAAGCGGTGCGAGGCGTCGGTGTGCAGGCCATGGCGGCGGGAGCTGCGGCGTACAACCGCAGGATCGAACCATGCTGCTTCGACGAGGATGTTCTTGGTTTCGGGGGTGATCATCGAGTCCCAACCGCCCATGACTCCGGCGATGCCGAGCGGTTTGACGTGGTCGGCGACGATGAGATCGTCGGGGTCGAGGGTCCGCTCGACTCCGTCCAGCGTGCGGAGCTTTTCGCCTTTGCGGGCGCGACGGACGACGATGCCACCTTCGAGTTTGTCGAGGTCGAAGGTGTGGGTGGGCTGGCCCATGGCGAGGGTGACGAAGTTGGTTGCATCGACGGCGTTGGAGATTAACTTTTGCTCGAGCAGGCGAAAGTATTCGGCGATGATGCCGTGGGATGGGGCGATTTTAACGTTGCGGAGAACGCGGGCGGTGAAGCGTCCGCAGAGGTGGGGGTTTTCGATGGCGACGGGATAGGCAGGACTCGGTTTGGAATCCGGAAGGATCGTGTCCAGCGCCTTCAGTCCAGCCCCGTAGATGGCGGCGACCTCGCGGGCGATGCCGTAGTGGTTCATCGCATCGACGCGGTTCGTCGTGATGTCCATATCGAAAAGGGAACCGTGCGGACCAAGATCGAAGATGCCTTCAACGGCTATGCCGCGCAGCGTGAGGTCTTCAGCGAGTTGTTTGTCGTCCACCGCGATGGTCGGCAGGTAGGAACGGAGCCAGCTAGAGAGTATTTTCATGGGGAGCTTAGAAGCGGTCAGCGCGATTCGATTTGCGGTGCCGATTTGTCCTTTTCTTTCAGGGAAGCTAAAAAGCGGTCTCGTGCGCACCGCAGCTCTTGGCTGCGTAGGCCAAAGCCTTTAGTGTGCGATCTGCGTCTTCCTGAGTTGATAAAAAAAGCTGGTCTGCGATCGTTAATATCGGTCCATCTTTGGCTTTCACTGCCGCTCCCCCGACATATCCTGCCTTCAAATAAGACCACCTCAATACGAATCCCTCGTCGGACACCTTAAAATCTTCGTGCGTGGCCCAGACCTTATCCATTCCGGTATTACCGAAAGGAACTACTTTTAACGAACGCAAATCTATCCACGGTAACAAAACTACTTCGCTATTATCGCTTCCAGCTTCGGGGTCGTGAAAATCGAAGCGGATGACGCATCCCTCTTGATCTGCTGATAGGTTGGATTGCCGATAAGTATAAGCTTGTACTCTTTCACCATTGTCCTTGGCGAAGACGTCATCTCTTGCTGTACCGGATGAAACGAGGCTATTTATGACGTCATATGCATCGCCGAGTCTTTGTTTATCTTCTGCGCTCGGCCCAGTAGCGCTCTTTTTCTTCTGAGCGCTTGCGGCGTATGCCAAAACAATAACTAGGCAGATAATCGCAGCAGACTTCAAGCTAACCTTCATGAAATGCCTCCAGAGAGAACTGGCGTTCCAAAATTATGGCACCTGATGTTCTATTCGAGGTGAACCTTTCTCACCCGAACTGCTCCAAAAACCGGACGTCTCCGGAGTAGAGCTGGCTGATGTCGCTAATCCCGTACTTCATCATGGCGATGCGGTCGACTCCCATGCCGAAGGCGAAGCCGCTGATTTTCTTTGGGTCGTAGGCGGGTTGTTTGCCCTGGACGAAGCCGAAGACGGCGGGGTCGACCATGCCGCAACCGAGCAGCTCGATCCAGCCGGATTGCTTGCATTTGCGGCAGCCGGTGCCGCCGCAGAAGATGCAGCTGATCTGCACGTCGGCGCTGGGCTCGGTGAAGGGGAAGAATGACGGGAAGAACCGCGTCTTGACCGCCGAGCCGAAGAGCGCCTTCATGGCGTGGTCGAGTGTGCCCTTTAAGTCGGAGAAGGTGATGTTGGTGTCGACGCAGAGGCCTTCCACTTGATGGAAGATCGGCGAGTGGGTGGCATCGGCGGCCTCATTGCGGTGCACCTTGCCGGGGATGACGATGCGCAGCGGCGGCGGCTGGCGCTCCATGGTGCGGATCTGTACCGGCGAGGTGTGGGTGCGCAGAAGAAGGCGGTCGCGGAGCGGCTTTCGCTCCTGATTGGCGAGGACGAGCGTGTCCTGGGTGTCGCGGGCGGGATGATTGGGCGGAAAGTTGAGCGACTCGAAGTTGTAGTAGTCGGTCTCGACCTCGGGGCCGACGCCAACCGAGTAACCCATCGCCTGGAAGACGGCGACGATCTCATTGCTCGTCCTGACGAGTGGATGCTCGGCGCCAAGTACACGGCGGGTTCCGGGAAGGGTGATGTCGATAGTTTCGGCGGCGAGTTCGGCGGCGAGATCCTTCGGAGCGCAAATCTCGTTGAGACGCTGTTCAATATCTGCCTTGAATAGGTTGAATTCCTGGCCAAGAAACTTCCTAGCCGCGATTGGCGCTTCCTTGAGCCAGGCGTCGCTCACGGCCTTGAGGCGTCCTTGTTTTCTACCTGTCCATTTGAGGCGGAATTGCTCCTTGTCGTCGGGAGAGCTTCCTACGCGAGCAGCCTGATCCTTGAACTCTTTGTCGAGTTGTTCGAATGCCTGCTCGATCTCTTCTTCTGAGTACTTAGATAGGGTCGGTACGGATTCTTGCGACATGGTCTCTTTGAGGATAAATCAGAGAGACGGCGAATTCCCGCTGAGACTCGTGTTCGTCCCCGCGCCGGCGAATGTTGCTACGCCTGAAACTCCACCGTCGAGTTCAGGCGCGACTCGGCGAGGGCGATGCTCGATCCGGTCGCGATCGGGCCGGGCTGGTCGGGAAGATAGGCCTCGTAACCCGACGAAGTGCGCTCGACGACGGCGGTTTGGGGTTTCCCGTTGGCGCTAACCTGGGTTATGGCGGCAAGGGTTGCGGTCGGCGAACTGGCGACACTACTCGAAGCAATGCTGTCAATCTGCATGGCTGCGCTCCTCATCCCTCGTGGCGAGGATTGCTGAAGACCTCAATTCTTGTTTCGGCGCCGCCTGGCCCGACTTGAATGATCTTCGGTCTAAATACGGGTTACCCGCAGGCGTAGTCCCGATCCGGAACCACTCTCGACACTTCCGGCAGGCAACCCGCGGGGGATATTCTGGCTAGGCTCTGGATCGTCTCCGCCCTCCTGCTATGCGCCGACTCGTTTTCTGTCTGGTCATGCTGCAAGGGCTGCTCGTGCCATCGGCGCTATGTGCGGCGACAACGCACCCGCACGCGCCGGCACATCATGCCGCGCACCGTCAAGGCGCGCCCTGGAAGGCTTCTCGCGCGGCGAAGAAGTACGCGACTAATTCGGAAACGCTGCGGCGCGCGCAGAGGCGACCGGCAACGCTGCATCTCGCGCATGCAGAAACTACGGCATTGATCGATCCCGTGCCGTTGGGCAGATTTCCCATGCCGGCTCCGCTCAAGGGGTCTCATGAGTCGTTACTGCGGCAGAATGTGCGTTCGCAGCAAGATGGGTTGTCGCGCGTCGAGGATGACGCCGATCTTTTCGCGCTGCGCCAGAGTAAGGCACTGGTCGCGCTCCCGGCGACTTCTGCGTTGGTCGTAGATGAACGACTCCCCGCCAACCGGCGCTATTGCCGCGAATGGACAGCGGAGTTTCTCTCCGACCTTTCGCGCGTCCACTACGGAAGATTTCACCGTGCACTGCAGGTGAACTCCGCAGTGCGGACGGTTGAGTATCAGCGCCATTTGGAACGGGTGAACGGCAACGCCGCGCCGGCAGAGGGCGACGACGCTTCACCGCATCTCACCGGGGCGACGATCGACATTGCCAAGAAGGGCTTGTCGATGGATGAGATCGGGTGGATGCGCGCCTATCTCGCCCCACTGCAGGCGGCCGGCAAGATCGACGTCGAAGAAGAGTTTTACCAGTCCTGCTTCCACATCACCGTGTACCGGTCGTACAGGCCGGCAACGCCGATGATCGAGGCGAAGGCGGCGCCAACCCCGCACCACACGGGGAAGGGAGCGCTGCTAGCGGCACAAGTCCGCTGAGGCAAGATTTTTCCTGCGCGACTCGACTGCGCCACGATACAATCGCGCCATCGAAGCTGACCGCCCAGCGGCGGTCAACATTCCAGCCTGTCAGGAGACCTATGACTGAGATCGGTAGTTCCGAGACTTCGCCTTCCGGAGAAGCAGTGACCCTACCCGCATTGAGCCAGGGCGAACGCGTCGTCGATACATTCATCGCTCCTTCGAAGACTTTCACCGATATCCTACGCAGCCAGAGCTGGTGGCTGCCGTTTCTGATCAGCGTGATCGTGAGCTACGGGTTTGTCTTTGCGCTGCAAAAACAGGTGGGCTGGGAGACCATTGCAGCCAACTCCATCAAGCAGGACCCCAAGGCCACTGAGCGGATGGCTAACGCTTCGGCGGAACAGCAGGCCCAGATACAAAAGATCACGACGGCAAGCATCCGATACGGCATGTATGGCACGCCGGTGATTCTCCTGATCAGCGCCGCGATCATCGCCCTGGTGTGGTGGGGGACCATCAATTTCGGCTTTGGCGGTCACGCCACCTTCGGGCGGGTGTTTGCCATGTGGATGTATGCGGGGCTGCCGCTGCAGATCTTGTACATTCTGGCGATAGTGACGCTCTTTGCGGGGTTAGATCGAGAAGCCTTCAACATCAACAACCCAGTGGGCACCAACATCGGCTTCTATCTGCCTGCCGAGACGCCGCAGTGGCTGATGAAGGTCGCCACGTCCGTCGACGTCTTCTGGTTGTGGTCGCTCGCTCTGGGCGGAATCGGCTTAGCGATTGTGGCGAAGGTGAAGAAATCCGCCGGATTGGCCGCCGTTTTTGGATGGTGGGTTTTGGTCCAGATTGTGAAAGTGGTCTATACGGCAGTTACGGGCTAAAGAGGATCTCGACTCTCTATCCCTGCGGCCTATTCATTCTCTCGGACCTATCCGTTCCAGCGCTTGAAGACGAGCGATCCGTTGGTGCCGCCGAAGCCAAAGGAGTTCGACAGAGCGATCTCCAGGTCGGCTTTCTGCGGCGTATTGGGCACGTAGTTCAGGTCGCACTCCGGGTCGGGATCGACAAGGTTCGCGGTCGGCGGCACGGTCTGGGTGAGCAACGCCTGGATGACGATGCCGGCCTCGAGTCCGCCCGCACCGCCGAGCAGGTGCCCGGTCATGGACTTGGTTGAGCTGACGAGCAGCTTGTGGCTCGTGGCGTGTTCGCCAAAGAGCTTGCGCAGGGCGGCAGTTTCCAGCGCATCGCCGA
Organism: uncultured Acidobacteriaceae bacterium; assembly: GCA_963790505.1. Classification (GTDB taxonomy): domain Bacteria; phylum Acidobacteriota; class Terriglobia; order Terriglobales; family Acidobacteriaceae; genus Acidisarcina. The sequence goes on from CAWBOT010000005.1 coordinate 1,198,334, forward strand.
GCGGTGTCGAAGTCGCGTGGGCGTTGACGTACTGGACATCGCCAGGCTCGATTTCCGCGCTCTTGACCGCGTTTCTCATGGCCCGGAAACAGCCTTCGCCTTCGGGCGGCATTCCGGTGATGTGGAAGGCGTCAGCGCTCATGCCGTAGCCGATGATCTCGGCAAGGATCCTGGCACCACGCGCCTGGGCAAATTCGAGTTCTTCGAGGATCAGGATGCCCGGCGCCCTCGCCAACCACAAAGCCGTCGCGGTCCTTATCGAAGGGGCGGCAGGCGTGTTCAGGGTCGTCGTTGCGAGTGGAGAGTGCGCGCATGGCGGCAAATCCGCCGACGCCCATGGGCGTGATGGCGGCCTCGGCACCGCCGGCGATCATGGCCTCGGCATCGCCGCGCTGGATGAGCCGGTAGGCATCGCCGATCGCGTGGGCGCTGGTGGTGCAGGCGGTAGCGGTCGCTTCGTTCGGGCCTTTGGCCCCGTATTGAATGCTGACATTGCCGGCGGCGAGGTTGACGATCGCGGCGGGTATGAAGAACGGCGAGATCTTGCGCGGGCCGCCTTTCAGCATGTTGCTGTGCTCGCGCTCGATGACGTCGAATCCGCCGATGCCGGAGCCGATATGCACCCCGACACGCTCCTCATTTTCGGGGGTGACCTTCAGTCCGGATTCCGCCATCGCCTCGGCGGTGGCGGCCATGGCGAAATGGATGAACCGCCCCATCTTGCGCGATTCCTTCTTCTCGATGAACTGAAGGGGGTCGAAATTCTTGACTTCGGCAGCGAAAGTCACCGGGAAGTCGGTCGCGTCGAAGGCGGTGATCGGGGCCATCCCGCTCTTGCCAGCCAGCAGATTGTTCCAGACTTCGGGGGTGGTGTTGCCAACTCCGCAGATCAGCCCGATGCCGGTTACTACGACGCGCCTTGCCAAAATTACTTGCCTGCTTTCGCGTGCTTCTCGATGTACTCAGTGGCGTCCTTGACGGTCTTGATCTTCTCGGCGTCTTCGTCGGGAATCTCGAGGTCGAAGGCCTCCTCGAACTGCATTACCAGTTCGACCACGTCGAGCGAGTCGGCCCCGAGATCTTCCTGAAACGATGCGCTGGGGGTCACCTCGGCCTCATCTACCTGAAGCTGCTCGACGATGATCTGTTTTACCTTTTCTTCTACTGCTGCCATGTCTTCTCCTGTCAAAATAATTGCATTGTTCGCAGAGCTGAAAGTTCCGCCGGCGAAAGCCCAAACTGGATAACGCCAGGTACGAGTACCCTGGGCCGCTCGGGCCGCGTATCCCGAAATTTCAAGTCTACTGAGCGCCAAACACAGTGTAAAGGAGAGACGGGAGGAAAAGGGAGCCGTCCGCCGATATCCCGCGTGGAAGCTACCAGATGGTTTTGAGGCGGGAGGTGCGGAGGCGTCCATCGCGGCTAAGCGCCGGGGAATTGCACGGGTGGTGCCTGCGAGGGCACTGTCGCCTTTTCCTCAAGGGAGGCGGGCTCCACGATACCGGTCTCTGTGGAAGGATAGTTATATGTGGGTGTCGACTACCGTCCTCGTTCTGGCGTCCGTGGTTTCTTTAGTTGCCGGATGTCTGCTGGGCTGGCTGAGCCAGCGGGGAAGGATTGCCGCGCAGGCGCGTTCGCTGGAAGAAGCCACCGCCGAGAGCAAGCGCTTGCAGGATGCCGTGGCCAGGGCAAGCACAGCCGCTGCGGCGAATGATGCCACCGCCAAAGCTGAACGGGAACGGTCCGGGCGTTTAGAGGAAGAGCGGAGGCGGTTGGCACTTGAAAGGCAGGCGGTAGAGACCAGGGCCACAGCCGCTGAAACAGAGTTGGCCGCGGAGCGTAAACAGTCCGCCGAGAAGCTTGCGCTGCTAAACGACGCCCGCGAACAGTTGTCCAATCAGTTCAAGACTCTCGCTCAGGAGATCCTCGAGGAGAAATCAAAGCGCTTTACCGAACAAAATCAAGTCAACATAGGCAGCCTCCTGCATCCGCTAAGGGAAAAAATCGCCGAGTTCCAGGCGAAGGTCGAGCAGGTGCAACTAGAGAGTGTCGCAGGCCGCTCAGAGCTGCGCGCACAGATTGGCCAGCTTCAAGCATTGAACGAGCGCTTGTCGCACGACGCCGAGAGCCTGGTCTCCGCGTTAAGAGGCTCCTCGAAGGTGCAGGGCGACTGGGGCGAATTCATTCTCGAGTCCCTGCTTGAGGCGTCGGGTCTGCGCGAAGGACACGAATACCGGGTGCAGGAAAGCCTTAAGCGGGAAGACGGCAAGGGCGCGAGGCTCGACGTTGTGGTCAACCTACCCGGCGGCCGCCATCTGGTGATCGACTCCAAGCTATCGCTCACCGACTACTCCGAATACTGCAACAGCGAAGACGGCATCGCTAAAGACGCGGCGCTGGCACGGCATCTAGGGTCAGTTCGCGCCCATCTGAAGGGCCTGTCGGACCGCAATTATCAGAGCCTCTACGGGCTGCGGTCGCTGGATTTTGTGGTCATGTTCGTACCCATCGAACCCGCCTTCATGCTGGCCATCGCGCGCGACCCGAAGCTGTGGAGCGATGCATGGGGAAAGAATGTTCTTCTCGTCAGCCCGAGCACGTTGCTGTTTGTAATCCGCACGGTGGCGCATCTGTGGAAGCAGGAACAGCAGACGCAGAACGCCAAAGATATTGCCAGACGCGGCGCGGCCCTCTACGACAAATTCGTGGGCTTTGTCGAAGATATGAAGGTCTTGGGAAATCGCCTCAATCAAGCGAGAGACTCTTACGATTCAGCCTTCGGCAAGCTCTCCAACGGTCAGGCGAATCTCGTGAAGCAAGCCGAGTTACTTCGTGAATTGGGAGTGAAGCCGAAGAAGACATTGCCGATCGAGCTGATCGCAGCCGCCACCGAAGACGGCGGCCAGCGTTCACTGGCCCTGGCGGCGGTTGCCGACGACGAGGAGTCCGACTTCGAAGGCGGACTGTTACCAGATGAGGAAGCTTCTTTCAGGACTTCCTGATTTCGCTTCAGGCTTTCCTGGCTTTCCTAGCAGCCCTTGCAGGAACACTAGTCGGCTTGCTGGAAGTGAATGACCCGGTGGAGTGCTGACCCGGTGCGGCTTCGGGATGCGGTGCGGCCTGGGGTCGGGCGCCGTCGACGTTGAGCCCGAGCAGGCGGCGTTGCAGTGAACGACTGACGCCGGTAAGGTAGGCGTCTTCCGGCTCCACGGGCTGCACTGAAGTAGGCGCCTGATTTTTCGCGGCTTGAACTTCTTCCCGTACCGTCGCGGCGGGGCGAGATGAGGCGGGCACACTCTTTGGCTTCACGCCCGAAGACGCCTGATTGTCCGTCTTGGCCTTGTGGTCGGTTCTGGTCATCGTCGATGCTCGTTCTGGCATGGCTGCCCCCGGCACTTCCTTGTTAGAGATATACCAATATTTCCTGCCTCGTTGGATGCAGGATGATTACGAAGGTATGAGGAATTGACGAAAGTTTCAGTATGGGCGGGCAAACCTAACGCGCCAAGACGGCTCGCATCCTCTGCCAAGTGATATCGAGGGCCTCGGGCAAGACGCGCGTTTCGCCGACGGTGGTCATAAAGTTGGTGTCGCCCACCCAGCGGGGCAATGCGTGCAGGTGAAGGTGTCCGGCGATGCCGGCGCCGGCGGCTTTGCCCAGGTTCAGCCCGATATTCATGCCTTGCGGCTTGTAGATTTCGGCGAAGAGGCGCTCGGTCTGTTGGGCGATAGCCATCATCTCCTGAGCCGCCGCTGGAGCGAGCGCCGCCAGGGAAGCCTCATGCACATAAGGGACGACCATCAGGTGGCCGGTTGCATAGGGGTAGGCGTTCAGGACGAGGAAGTTATGTTCCGCGCGGAAGACGATTCCAGCGGCTTGTTCGGCGTCGTCCTGAGCCATGCCATGCTCCTGGGCGTAATCGACGGCGGCGATCATGTTGCAAAAGACGCAATGGTGGTCACCAGGCCAGGCGCCTAAGGCGGGAGGCACTCCGGGCCGCTCCGTCTCCTCGGCGGTGCTCACGTAGGCATAGCGCCAAGGCGTCCAGAGGTGATCCATATGGGTGAGTATAACGAGAAAGAATGGCCCCGCCGTCAGGCAGCGCGCCAGGCGCGAACCAGTGCGCCGGACGACCCGCTCACCGGATCGGATTTGGGAAAGGGAAGACGGATCATGCGATCGATGGACTCCGTATCCGGAGCGCTTCGGCAAATATCCCAGGTCTGATGGGCGGGATAAGCACCGACGACCAGGAAGTTGGCGCTGGCGTCGAGTTTGCAGTGACCCGTGCCGGTCGGGAGAACGACGACATCTCCGGCCTGTACCGTGACCTCATGGCCGTTTTCGCCGCCCAGCATGAGCCGGGCGTGACCGGCGGCGAAACCCAGAACCTCATGGGCGGTCGAGTGGTAGTGGTGAAAGTCGTAGACGCCGTTGCGCCACTGCGGCGGCCAGCCGTTTTTTTGAAAAGCCTGCTCGTACTGGAGGGCGGGATCGCCTCCTTGCGCTGGAAAAAAGCCACGATAGAGCAGGACGGGCAGTTGTGCGTTGTTCGGCATCCATCCATTCCGCGAAAGATGCAGTATCTCGGGTTGCGCAGTGCTGTTGAGGCCAAAGGCCGACCTGTTCAACGAAGAATCCAGGCGAAGCAGGCCGAGGCCCGCGAGAATCGAAGAAAAGCGGCGTCTATCCATCAGGCCTCACACCCTCCCCGGACAGTGAGTTCGATGCATAGCGCCGTCGCGGAGGCGCGGTGCTCGGGGACCGAAATATCGCTGTAGAAAACAGATGATCTGCGAGTCTTCACGCCCTTTTTCAGCATCTGCATGAGTGTAGGCGTGCAAAGTCGAACTTTGCCGGGGCATTCATTGACACTCGTTTGCGCAGATTGCTATAGTCTGAGAGTAGGTCTGCGTACGGGAAGATTTGCGTGACCTGCAAACGCCGCTTTTTCATTCCCTGCCTGCCGGATGCTCCTATCGGAGACGAAGTAGAGCCGGGCCACTTAACCCTGGCCACTCAACCCTTCCTCTCGGATCTTCCGCCACCAGCGAAGAAAAATCGGCAAGCTTCCCGGCGCTGCGCGATTGTTGCGAAAAATTCACGACGATAAGCGACAAGAATCCGCATGACTGCGCGATGCTTAGAGATGAGCGTTGCGGTTGGCAGATGCGGGACGGAATTACGGGACCGTCGACCGAGCAATCCCAGAGCTGATACCCAATGGCAGACGTCCTAAATCCTGAACAAACCGAGAGCATACCCCTGAATACCGAGATGGAAACCCTAACCCTTGAAGCAACGGCGGAGCAAGCCGAGCCGTCCCACCCATTCGCCCCCACCCCCGAAGCCGAGTCGCAGGAGATCGCGGCCCTGGATTCGCTTCACGCCGTCGCCGACAGCCGCACGCTTGAGCCGGAAGCGGTCACCGCAGCGCCGGTTGCAGCCGCAGCTGTGAGCGCGGCAGAGACCCATAGCGTCGAGGCCAAGGCCCCGCACGGTGCAACCGATGACGGCGACCTGTCGAGCATGGAAGACTTTGCCGCGGCGCTGGAGTCGTTTGATCGTGAGCAGGCCGCTGAGGCGGCTGCGCTGTCGTTTGACGACAACATCGTGACCGGCACGGTCATCAAGCTGACGGATAAGCAAGTGGTCGTCGATGTGGGTCTGAAGTCCGAGGGTTTTATTCCCCTGGAGCAGGTGCTTGACCATACCGGAGAGCCGAAGCTCAAGGCCGGCGACACGGTCGAGGTAGTGGTAGAGCGCGAAGAGGCCGAGGGCGGTTATCTGCTGAGCTATGAAAAGGCCCAGCGGCACCGGATCTGGGACGTGATTGAGAAGGCAGCGACCGAGAAGACTCCGGTGACCGGTATCGTACTGGCCCGGGTCAAGGGCGGTCTTACCGTCGACATCGGCATCAAGGCATTCCTGCCGGGTTCACAGCTGGAGGTCCGCCCGGTCCGAAACCTGGACGCGTACCTCGGTCAGCCGATCGAAGTCCGGGTGATCAAGCTCAACAAAAAGCGCGGCAATGTGGTCGTCTCGCGCAAAGAAATCCTGGAAGAGAAGCAGACCGCCAAGCGCAGCGAGACCCTCGAGCACCTCGAAGAGGGGACCATCCTCACGGGCACAGTAAAGAACCTTACCGACTACGGCGCGTTTGTCGATCTTGGCGGCATTGACGGCCTGCTGCATATCACCGATATGTCCTGGGGACGGCTTACTCATCCTCGCGATCTAGTGAATGTCGGCGACGAGATCCAGGTGAAGGTGCTGAAGTTCGACAAGGACAAGCAGCGCGTTTCGCTGGGATTCAAGCAGTTGACACCCGATCCGTGGCTGGACGCCGTCGAGCGCTACCCGATAGGCGCCCGTGTGACCGGCCGGGTTCTCAGCGTGACCGATTACGGCTCGTTCATCGAGCTGGAGCAGGGCATTGAAGGCCTGGTTCATGTCTCGGAAATGACATGGTCGAAGCGGATGAAGCATCCCTCGAAGCTGGTCAAGCCGGGCGACGAAGTCGAGACGGTCGTCATCAGCGTCAATCCGACCGATCGCCGCATCTCCCTGGGCATGAAGCAGCTCCAGGAGAATCCGTGGGAGAACCTTTCGGATCGCTATCCGGCGGGAACCATCGTGGAAGGCCGGGTGCGCAACCTGACCGACTTCGGGGCGTTCATTGAGATCGAGGACGGCATCGACGGCCTCGTCCATGTGAGCAATTTAAGCTGGACCAAGCGGGTCAAGCACCCCTCGGAGATCCTCAAGAAGGGTGAAAAGCTGCGTGCCGTCGTTCTGGGCGTTGAGCCGGAGAACCGCCGCCTCTCGCTGGGCATCAAGCAGCTTCTTCCCGATGTATGGGAGACCTTCTTCGCGCAGCATCGCGTGGGGGATGTGGTCAAGGGCAAGGTCCTGCGGACAGCGCAGTTCGGCGCATTCGTTGAGATCGCGGAAGGCGTCGAGGGACTGTGCCATGTCTCCGAGGCGGCTGACGCCAACGGCGCTCCGATCAAGCTAGAGACCGGCATGGAACACGAGTTCAAGATCATCAAGATGAACCAGGAAGAGAAGAAGGTTGGGTTGAGTATTCGCGCTGTAGGCGAGGAAGCCAGCCGGGCCGATGTGGAGTCTTACAAGGCCCCGCAGTCGCAGTCCAGCTCGACGACGACTCTCGGTGACTTGATGAACTGGAAACGCGGTTAAATAAAACCGAAACAGAAACTACAAACGCCACCTTCGCGGGTGGCGTTTTTTATTTGCAAAGCAGACTAAGAGGCATCAGGCCAGCGCGGCCTCGGCGATGATGCTCGCAACGTCTTCCGGCTTCGAGAGCATGGGCATGTGGGCGGTCGGCGTCTCTCTCACCTGGGCTCCGATGGCCGCGCAGATCTCCCGCTGTGTCGTGGGGTTGAGAATCCGGTCCTCCGTAGCGATCAGGTACCAGCTTGGCTTGGACTGCCACGCAGGTTTCTCGACCGATGCTCCGAAGATGGCGCCGGCAAATGGTTTCTGGACCGCGACGGCCAGGTGGACGAGTCCGCGATGGATATCGTGCGCCATGGCGTCCTGATACTGCGCAGAGGTGGCCCAGATGAAGCCGTGCTTGTCCGGCTGCATCTCGACCTTCGCAGCGGGCGGATTTTTCCCCAGGATGGCACCGAGAACTTCGCCGGGCTGAGGCACGAGTGCAGCGATATAGACCAGCTTCTCGACCCTAAGGTGATTGCCGGCCTCGGAGATGACCCCGCCGCCGTAGGAGTGGCCGATCAGTACGACGGGGCCTTCCTGATGGTCCAGGGCGCGGTTGACGGCCGCTACGTCCTCTTCGAAGGAGGTGAGCGGGATCTGCGCCGCGACCACATGAAAGCCCTGATGAGCAAGCAGCGGGATGACTTCCCGCCAGACGGACCCATCGGACCAGACGCCGTGGACGAGAACGATGGTGGCTTTTGAATCTGTCATTTTCGGCTCCGCCGAAGGCCGGGGGCCGGTACTATTTCCCGGTGTCGACCTTCAATTCGTAATTCAACTGCTTCCTCGAGTCGAAAGAGCTGATCGACTTCGTGGGGCTCTTTTTGCCCTGGAACTCGGCCCATATTTCGTAGTCGACATCCAGCGAGAGCTGGCCAAAGCGGTAGGTGCCGTCTTGAGCGGAGATGAAGCTTTTGATGTCTGTCGTCTTGCCGTTCTTCAGATAGACGATGGCCTCGGACAACGGCTGATTGCCGGTGCCGACCACTTTGCCCGAGACGACCTTCTGGCTGGGCGGCGCGCTGGCGGCGCGGGCAGTCGCCAGGGAGATCCCCACCAGCAAAAGCAAGACCACAAGTTGAAGTGCGTGTGTTCCTTGCCGGCCGATTCTTGCATTCGAGATCATTCTTCTTCCTCGTCCCTGACAACCGCATCTTCGATTTCGTAACCTTCGGTGTCGACCTTGCTCAACTCGAGGGGTTCGGTGGCAACGATCTCGTATTCGGTGCCGCATTCATCGCACACGATTACGTCGCCCTCATCGACCTCGTCGACGTCGAAGTCGAGCACGCTTTCACATTCCGAGCAAATCGCCATAGTGCTCCCCAATTGAACGGAGTATCAGATTGATGATGACACAACCGGAAGATAGGGTTTTCCTCGCGGCCCTCAATTAGTTTTCAGGGGGCAGCGTCTTCCGTCAAGTGGCTCGCCCCACGCCATCTCATGGAAATTCCCGCGCTAGAACTGGCCTCATAAACCCTTGCAAGATGGATGGGAACTTCTGCCGAAGCGGCTCCAGAAGTTGGAATTAAGGACGGTGCAGCGCAGGAAATCAGTTCTACAATTGGGCATGAATTTTCCCGGATTCCCACTCGACGGTGGCTGCCTGCATCCGACTCAGCCGATGCGGCTGCGGCTCGCCGGTCTATCGCTGTTCGCCGGTTGCATCGCCGTTCTTGCTGGCGCGATGCCCGCTCTCAGTGACGACGGTTCCCGCGATCTGGATGCAGCGGGCGCGGCGATTCAACCTGCTCCGGCCGATCCGGCAATTCAGGCCGCGCTGGCGCAGATCTCCGCGGGGCAGATACACCGTACCATTGAGAAGCTTGTCGGCTTCCACAATCGCAGCACGCTCTCCAGCATGGATACCGCCATTCCGCCGGGTCAGGGCGTGAGCGCCGCGGCTGATTGGATCGCGCAGCAGCTGGTGCAATACTCCGCCGACTGCGGTGGCTGCATGGAGATCAAACGCGACACCTATACCCAGGAGGCCGAGCCTCCGCCGAAAGGGCGCATTCCGAATCCCACGACGATCACCAACGTATACGCAATTCTGCGCGGCAGCGACCCGAAGCAGGCCGCGCGAATGGTCTTGGTGACGGGACATTACGACTCGATTAATAGTCACTATCACGCAACGGATGACCAGGTAATTGCAACCAGGGCCGAAGCTCCCGGCGCCAATGACGACGCCAGCGGGGTCGCGGTAAGCCTGGAGTGTGCGCGCGTGCTCTCTCGACTGAAGCTGCCCGCCACTCTCGTCTTCGTTGCCGTTGCGGGCGAGGAACAGGGGCTGGACGGCAGCCGTCACCTGGCGCAACTGGCAAAGAAAGAAGGCTGGCAACTTGAGGCAGTGCTGAATAATGACATCGTCGGCGGAAACACTACGCCCGGCGAGACGGAGCAGGACAAGTCCGCCGTCCGCCTCTTTTCCGAGGGTATTCCTGGGAATGCGACTCCCGAGGAGATCAAACGCATTACCTCGCTTGGCCTGGAGAGCGATTCACCTTCCCGAGAGCTGGCGCGCGCGATAACCGATGTCAGCCGCAGCTACCAGCTTGCCACGCCCTTTCATCCGGTGTTGATCTTCCGCCGCGACCGCTATCTGCGCGGCGGCGACCATCGGTCCTTCAATCAGGAGGGCTTCGCCGCGGTGCGCTTCACGGAGTGGCGCGAAGATTTTAACCATCAGCATCAGGATGTTCGCGTCGAAAAGGGCGTTCAGTATGGAGACTTACTGCAGTTCGTCGACTTCGACTATGTGGCCAGAGTGGCGCGGCTGAATGCAGCGGCACTGGCGACGCTCAGCGCGGCCCCCGCACCACCGCGTGACGTCAAGATCGTCACCAAGGCGCTAGACAACAATACGACGCTGCGCTGGTCGCCAGGGGACGGTGCCCCGGCCGGCACCGCCTACGAAGTCGTGTGGCGCGAAACCTCGGCGCCGGACTGGCAGCGCAGCACGACCGCGAAAGTGCAGTCGGACGGCGGGAACTTTGCGGCGACACTCGCGATCTCCAAGGACAATGTGATCTTTGGCGTCCGCGCCTTCGATGCTGCAGGGCATCGCAGCGTGGCGGTCGTCCCGACTCCGGAGCGGTAGCCGGGTGCGAGACGGCTGGGCGTTCGCGACGCAGCTTGAAAACCTGAGACAATAAGCGCAGCGCTTATGGCACGCATCGGTTCCAGTACGCTCGCTTTTCCGCCCTTTCGCGGCTTTACCAAGCGTCTGGTTTTGGCCAACCTGGCGGTCTTTTTCGTCCTGCTGGTGCTAGGCGCGGTCAACCGCCCCGCGCACGAATTGATTGTCTCGCTGCTTGAACTGACCCCGCGCTACGTGGTCCATGGCTATGTGTGGCAGCTAGTCACCTACAGCTTCGTGCATCGCGGAATCCTCGAAGTGCTGTTCAACCTGTTGTCGATCTGGTTCATCGGTTCTTACCTCGAAGAGGTAAAGGGCAGCCGGTGGGTGACAGAGATTTACTTCCTGGCGGTGATCGGCGGAGCGGCGATCGCGACCTTGTTGAGTTTCGCGCCGATCCCGCACATTTCGCCACTCGATTCGGCATCGAGCGCCCAAGCAGGCATCTTTGGCATGCTGGCGGCCTTTGCGGTGCTCTTTGGCGAGCAGCAGTTCTTTCTTTTCCCGCTGCCGATCGGCATCAAGGCGAAATACCTGGTGATCATCTACGCGCTCATCGCCGTCGCTCAACTGTTTGGCGGGGGAACCATCCTGCCGTTGGTCGTCTATCTTAGCGGCGGTCTTCTGGGGTTCATTTATGCGCGGCAGGCGCGCGGACGCGGCCTCAGCTTCGCGGCCAGCGAACGCGCCTACGGTCTTCGCAACGAGTATTACCGCTGGAAGCGCCGTCGGGCGGCACGCAAGTTCGAGGTCTACATGCGGAAGCACAACCGGGACGTGCGCTTCGATCGCGAAGGCCGCTACGTCGACCCGGACGAAGGGAAAAACCCCAACGACCGCAAGTGGATGAACTGACGACATCCCGTCGCGCGAGCGTGTATCGTTAGAATTTGAGATTCAGGTGTTTGCCCGACGATTGCGGCGGTTCGCCGCAGCGGTCTTCCGGGCGGTTATTTCATGTAAGGGGTGGTCCATTCGGGTGTCTTCCGTTCAACGCTTTTTGCGCCTTGCGCTGTGCTCCGCTTTTCTCGTCCTCACCACTTCCCATCTACCCGCGCAGGTCACGGCCACCGCGCCGCCGCTAAGCACGACCCTGGCCGACTACAACAACAGGTGGGACGCCTTTGGCGGCTTTTCGTATGCGCGCTTTCAGACCACGCTGGGCATCAACCTCAAGAGCAATATGTATGGCTGGAAGGGGCAGGTGACGGGGTGGCTCACGCCGATTGTCGGAGTCACGGCGTCAACCGGCAATTACCGCGGCTCGGTTTCTCTCAACCCCAATGTCTATGATCTGAACAGCGCCAATATCTCGGAGCATCTCTTCCTTTTCGGCCCGGAGTTCCGTCTATTGCGCGATCCAAAAGTAACGGTTGACGCTCATTGGCTGCTGGGCGGTACCTATGGCGTTTTCAATAGCTCGATGCCCAACGGCGTCCAGCCGAATACCTTCAGCCTGTACAACAACCAGCTCGCGTTTGCGATGGCCATTGGCGGATCCTACGATTACAACCTCAAGCCGAACTGGTCGATCCGCGCGATTACGGACTTCCAGCCGACCCACTATGGGTTGGCGTTTCAGAAGGAGTTCTCTGGCTCGGCGGGCGTGGTTTACAAGTGGGGAGCGATCAAGAAGTAGGGCGATCGCAGCTGAAATAAAAAATGCCGGAGGGATTCAACCCCCGGCATTTTCTTGCAGCGGACGCTTAGTGGGATTTGCCCTGGATCTCGTCGGCTAGCTTGCCCGCGTCATAAAGCTGCCGAAGCGCCATCAGCATCCCTGAGCTATGCACGGCGACGGTGCGGTTCTGGTAGTCGTCGTAGATGAAATCTCCGACAATCGACTGGATGTTGCCGTCGAAGACCAGGCCGACGAGTTCGCCTTTCTGGTTGATCACCGGCGAACCGGAGTTGCCGCCGATGATGTCGTTGGTCGTAACGAAATCCAGTGGCGTGTTGAGATCGAATTTCCCGACGCGGTCTGTATAGCGCTTGGGCAGGTCGAAGGGCGGAGCGTTGTTGAAGCTCGACGACCGGTCGTAAAGACCGTAGTAGGTGGTCTTGTAGGGCGCGATCGTGCCGTTCATGGGATAGCCGGAGGCTGCGCCGTAGCTGAGCCGCAGGGTGAACGTGGCGTCGGGATAGCTGCTCTTGCCGTAGACGGCGAAACGCGCCTTGCCGAGCTTCTCGCCTGCGCTTTCGGTGACGCTGTCGATGGCGTCGGATTTCTTATTCGCCGCGCGGATGATGGGATCGAGCTTGCGGGCCATCATAATCATGGGATCGGTCGAGGCGGCGATCGCGGCAGGACCGCCAATAAGCAGCGCCTTTCTGACGCCCGGATCGGCCAGCCTGGTGCCTCCGACAAGTTCCTTTGCGACGGCTGCCGGCTGCTGCCCGTTGAGGATCGTGGTGAGCCACTCATCGTTGGCGGGCAGGTGCTTCTGGGCGAACTCAAGACCGTCGGTGGTCTGGGCGATCTCCAGCTGGGGATAAGACGGCGCCGGCGAGAGCAGCCGGTATTTCAGGGATTCGAGCTGCGCATCGTGGTAGCCGGGGAGCCGATCTCCATCGGGCTTGGCTACCTCGGCCGAGTATTGCACCAGCGTAAGCGCTGTGCCGAGCGTGGTTGATCCCGACCGGCGATAAAAGTTGGTAGGGAACAGCGTTGCGTCTTCCTTCATGGCGCGTTCGATCTCCTTCCAGGCGTCGCCGTATTCCCTGGCCCACTCGGGGTTGGCCTCGACCTTCTGGCGGAAGTCGGTCTCGTCGGCGACCTTCTTGTCGAAGACCTTCTTTTCGGCAAGGCCGTCGATGCGGCCACGATAGACCTTGATCGCGTTCTGCAGGCCGAAGATCTGGCTGGCTGCCTGGCGCGCCTGCTCCGGTCCAAGCGTGGAGTAGTTCTGCAGCGTCTTCACCCGGTTGTCCAGGAAGGCGAGAACGGCGGGGTCGATAACGTCGCGGTCCATAGTTAGCTGGGCGACAGTATCCTGGCGCTGCGAGGAACCGGGGTGTCCGGCGACGAAGACGAGCTCGTCTTTCGCGGGGCCATTGGCGCTCCAGGCGAGATAGTTATCGGTGTGGATCGGCTTGCCGTTGTCGTAGACGCGGAAGATCGCCATATCCAGGTCGTAGCGCGGATAAGTAAAATTGTCTGGATCGCCGCCATAGAACGCGGCCTGCGCCTCGGGCGCGAAGACGATGCGCACGTCAGTGTATTTCTTATAGCGATAGAGCCAGTATTCGCCGCCCTGGTAGAGGGTGACGATATCGGAGCGCAGGCCGGTAGCCTTGGTGCTCTCCGCCTCGATCGACGCGATGACCGCATTGCGTGCCTTGAAGCTCTCGTCGTTAGCCATGCCCGGCTTGATCGCCGCCTGAACCTTAGCGGTGACGTCTTCCATCGACTGCAGGACGTTGACCTCGAGGTCGGGCGTCTTGATCTCCTGGTCACTGGTGGCGGCGTAGAAGCCATCCTTGATGTAATCGTGTTCGGCGGTCGAGCTCTTCTGCAACTGTCCGCGGGCGACGTGATGATTGGTAAGCAGGAGGCCGTCGGGGCTGATAAAGGATCCCGAACCGCCGTCATTCAGACGCACGCAGGAGAGGCGCACGTGATCGAGCCATTCCTTAGTGAGGGCGAAGCCGTACTTCTGCTGGATCAGCCTGGTGGGCGGATTGTCGAATGTCCACATGCCTTCGTCGGCGCGAAGCGTGGCCGCGGTGAATGTCAGAAGCAGCAAGACGGCGGATGCGCGGTAGAGCGGAGTTTTCAAAGCTCGATCCTCTCGGAGTAATGGACGTGTTGAGGATACTACGCGTGAGCGTGCGGGTGCAGTTCCGTCGCCAGTGAAGCGGCGATTTAATCCGATGGCGCTAGCGACGCTGTCTCAGGAGGCGCTGGATGTTTCGCTTTCCATGAATGACGGCGATGATTTCAATCGGCACACTTTCTGGCCGGTACACCAAGGAGTAATTTGGATATCTGCGCAGTGTCCAGAATCGAACGGGTAGGGTTGTGACATCTGATCGCAAATGCCCACGCAAGGGTGATAGACCGGCAGATTCGCACGCCTCGAAAATCGCTTGCTGTACGCGGTCCGCTGCATCTTCATTGTCGGCGGCGATGTAGCACCAGATCTCGAAGATATCTGCTTTGGCGAGCGGAGTCAGATCGTAAGCAGTCATTTCCTGGACAATCGCCAGCCGTCCTTCATAGCCTCAATCTCAAGCTGGGCCCGCGCACCATCGATCAGTTCGCCGCGTAGCGCCTGCGAATAACCTTCTTCGATATGCGCAGAAAGCGCGTGACGCTCTTCATCAGTCCAATCCTCTTCTGCATCGAGGGATTCAAGCGCACGGCGCAAGAGATCTTCAGCGCTTGCGTAGCCGCCGCTGGAAAGGCGCTTATTGATGAGTGTTTCAAGGTCGGGCGGAACGTTTAACTGCATGGCTGTTTCTCCGTCATCAACCCCAATCGTACTTGATTCTCGTTACCGGCTATTTCTTTAAGACCCGCAAATCCCCGCCGGTCATCTGTTCCGGTTGATCGATGCCGAGGATGCCGAGGATCGTCGGCGACAGATCGCGGAGCGAGCCGTTGCGTCGCAGGGTGTATTTTGCAGCGGTTTCCCCGACGAAGATAAAGGGCACAGGATTTGTCGTATGTGCGGTGTGCGGTCCGCCGGTTACGGGGTCGATCATCATCTCGGCGTTGCCATGATCGGCGGTAATAAGCATCGACCCGCCACGCTGCTTGAGGGTCTGATAGATGCGGCCTAGCTGGGCATCGACGGTCTCGACGGCCCTGATGGTTGGCTCGATTTGGCCGGAGTGGCCCACCATATCGGCGTTGGCAAAATTCACCACAACAAGCTCAAAGGCGGTGTCATTGACGGCCTTGATGACGGCGTCGGCAATGCCGGCGGCGCTCATCTCCGGGGCAAGATCGTAGGTCGCGACCTTTTGCGAGGGTACGAGAAAGCGCTCTTCGCCGGGAAACTCCTTCTCGATGCCGCCATTGAAGAAGTAAGTGACGTGCGCGTACTTTTCGGTCTCGGCGATACGCAGGTTGCGCAGGTTTTCCTGCGCCAACAAGTTCGCCAGCAGGTTATCCATCGATTGGGGCGGAATGACCACCGGCAGCGTAAACTGTTTGTCGTACTGGGTCATGCACACGTAATGCAGGCGATGCGGAACTCCTTGGCGAGGGATCGCTTTGTCGAGGTCTTCTGCACCGGGCAGATCGGCTCCGTCGACCTCGGAAAGACCGCTGTTGCGGGCAAGCACACGGGTGATCTGGCGGGCGCGGTCGGCACGGTAGTTGAAGTTGAAGCAGACGTCGTCGTCGCGCACGAGGCCAGCCGGTTTGCCGTCGGCCGAGGTCACCACGAACGGAACGACGAACTCATCCGTAATGCCATTGCTATAACACTCGTTGACCCGCGCGATCGGGTCGGCATAGGCGCCGCCCTCGGCGTGGCCTTTGACCATCGCGTTGAAGGTGTGCAGCTCGCGCTCCCAGCGGCGGTCGCGGTCCATCGCATAGTAACGGCCAGAGACGCTGGCGATCTCGCCGACTCCGTACTCCTCAAATTTGCGCTGCAACGCCGCCATATATTCCACGCCGCCGGTGGGGGCGGTATCGCGGCCGTCTAGAAAGACGTGGACGTAGACATGCTTGAGGCCGTGTTCCGCGGCAGCCTCAAGCAGGGCATAGAGATGGCGCTGATGGGAGTGGACTCCGCCATCGGAGAGCAGGCCGAGCAGGTGCAATCTGCGCCGGCTCTCGCCGGCGCGCTTCATGGCTGTCGCAATCACCGGATGCGAAGAGAAGTCGCCGCTGGCGATCAGCGCGTCGATGCGGGTGATGTCCATATGGACGACGCGGCCCGCGCCGATGTTGAGATGGCCGACTTCGCTGTTGCCCATCTGACCGTCAGGCAAGCCAACGAAGTGATCGGAGGCGTGCAGCAGAGTGTTTGGATACTCGGCGAGCAACTTGTCATAGACGGGCTTGCGGGCCAGCGCGATTGCGTTGGCGGCCGTCTCCGCCCGGTAGCCCCAGCCATCGAGGATGGCCAGGACCAGTGGTTTCTTGTGGGTGGACATGCGACCTTTCGGGCCAGGGTTGGTGAAAAGACCCTAGTTCTGCGGAGGGGTAGTTGAAGAGGGAGGCGTTGCCGGAGCGGGCGGCGTTGCCGGAGCCGATGAAGATCCCGAACCTGCCGGTGCGCCGGTTCCCGACGATGAGCCAGGGGTCGGCGCGCCAAGCGACGGAGCGGGCTTGGGCGCATGTTCGTCGCGATACTTCTTCATCGCCGCGTCGAGCTCGTCTTTGTGGCGGGCCTGGACATCCTGCCCGACCTGCTGCTGAACCTTCTGGACGGCGGCAGCGGACTCGCCGGAGATGGCAGGCAGGTTGGTCAGGAACACCTTGCCCTCAGGAGTTTTGGAAAAGTCGATTAATTTTGCGGCATCGTCGACCGACAGATATTTCTTATAAACGTCGTAGAACGCGCCTACATAATCGGCCTTCTTGGAGCTTGAGTCCAGATCGTCCCAAACGTCGTCGGGAATAAAGGGCCGGCTCTGCTTGAGTCTTGAAATCATCAGGACGCGGCTTTGATCGAAGAGCGTGTCATAACCCATCGCCGAGTAGATTATTTTCATCTGGTCGAGGGTCAGCGGGTGCTCGGGCCCTTTGGGGGCATCGCCGCCAAGCGAGCTGATCGGCGAAGGCGTGGCCGGCTTGGGCGCGCTGGTCGCCGGGGCGGGAGTCGCGGTTTGGGCCGCGGCGGCTACGGTGAGAGAGAAAACACAAACTGCAGACTGCCAAAACTTCATTCGATTCTCCTGACATCCATGCTAGAGCATTTTCGCAACTACTATGAACTCTCTAGCGAAGGTTATGTTGGCCTTTTCTTAAGGAAAAGGCCAGCCTGACCTATCGCTTCGGTCCACACTCATTGCGAAAACGCTCTAGTTGATTTGCGCGCTAGAGGCTGGCGGCGGCGTCATTCGCCGCCGCGATTGCCGCCCGCTATTCGCCAAAGTTGATCGATTCCAGGCCCAGGAATTCGGCCGCCTGGCCCAGTTCTTCTTCGATGCGCAGCAATTGGTTGTATTTCGCGATTCGATCAGTGCGCGAGGCCGAGCCGGTCTTGATCTGTCCGGCGCCGGTCGCTACCGCGAGGTCGGCGATGAAGGTGTCCTCAGTCTCGCCGCTGCGGTGCGAGATGATCGAGGTATAGCCATAACGGCCGGCAAGCTGGATCGCCTCCAGCGTCTCGCTGATGCTGCCGATCTGGTTGACTTTGATGAGGATGGAGTTGGCGACGCCCTCGTCGATGCCGCGTTGCAGACGCTCGGTATTGGTGACAAAGAGGTCGTCCCCGACGAGCTGGATGCGTTCGCCGACCAATTCCGATAGATACTTCCAGCCGTCCCAATCGTCTTCGGCGAGGCCGTCCTCGATGGAGATGATCGGATATTGCTTCGTCCAGCTCTCCCAGAAGCGGGCCATCTCTTCGCTGGAGTATTCCGACTTGTCGCTTTTCTTGAAGACGTAGACGCCGCGCTCTTTGTCGTAGAACTCACTGGCTGCCGGATCGAGGGCGATGGCGATGTCTTCACCGGCCTTGTAGCCGGCGAGGTCGATCGCTTCGAGGATCACTTCAATCGCTTCGACATTCGACTTGAGTGACGGCGCGAATCCGCCCTCGTCGCCGACCGCAGTCGAGTAGCCGCGCTTCTTAAGCACACCCTTCAGGGTGTGGAAGACCTCAGTGCCCCAGCGCAGCGCATCACTGAAGCGCTCAGCACCGATGGGCATGACCATGAATTCCTGAAAGTCCACATTGTTGTCGGAGTGTGCGCCGCCGTTGAGGATGTTCATCATCGGGGTGGGAAGAATGCAGGCATTGACGCCGCCAAGATAGCGGTAGAGCGGAATGTGGAGAGAATTGGCCGCAGCGCGCGCGGCGGCCATCGAAACAGCGAGGATGGCATTGGCGCCGAGTCGGGATTTGTTGGGCGTGCCGTCGAGCGAGAGCATTGTGGCGTCAAGCAGCCGCTGATTGGTCGCGTCCATCCCGGTGAGTTCGGGGGCAAGAATAGTCTCAACATTCTCGACTGCCTGGAGTACGCCCTTGCCGAGATAGTGACTCTTGTCGCCGTCGCGGAGCTCAACCGCCTCGTGTTCGCCGGTCGAGGCTCCACTGGGCACGGCTGCCCGGCCCATCGCGCCGCTGGCGAGCACGACGTCGGCCTCGACAGTGGGATTTCCCCGCGAATCCAAAATTTCGCGAGCATGAATTGCTGCAATTTCAGTCATTTCGCTCCTAACAATATGGTGCTGCAAACGGTCCTTCAATTTTGGACGCCGGTCGACCGGGATGGTATGCCCCGCCGCGCCGCCGATCGTCTCGATAAAACTTCCCATGCCAACTCAGTCCTCGCCCTGCCAAATGGCGTTGAAATATGGCCCAGGGGGTTCGTCTGGATTCTAACAAAGCAAGGTACTGTCCTTCATTGACGGGGAGGATCAAATTCCTGAGATTTCCCGGGGAGGTATTCGGCGACCGGGTGGCGCGAGTCTCCCGAGAGGAAGATCTCGCGCAGCCCAGCCTTTAACTTCACCGCTTAGCTTCGAAGCTGCTAATTTCCGCCCTGGGGCAGGACGGCATTCGCGGCGTCGATGTGCCGCACAGCCTGGTCCCGGAAAGTGATGGCAGTCCGGTCGGACTCGGGTTTCATCGCTTCCTGACGCGCCATTGCCAGCAGCTGGGCTACCTTTTGAAAAGCGCCTTCCGGCGACATGTTCGGGTGAGCGGGGACATCGCCGAGGTTCTTCTCATCCAGCTTCGAAGCCTGCTTGAGCTCGTAGATCGCGTGCTCCACATCAGGGAGGGCGACACTGACAGCCTGAATGTGCGCCGGCTTGGTGAATTTGCCCTGCAAGATAAGGCGCGCTTCCCTCAGGTCTGCAATCGCGTGAAGGTAACCGGGGTGAACTGCCGCCTGCGCAGCGGCTGGCGTGGCGTTCCCCGCAAAGAATAGCCCGGCGATAGCGATTCCGCACAGGGCAAGTAGATGCACTTTCAGCTTTCTCATAGTCTGGTACCGTTCCTTGGTCGGTTGTGAATTATTGGTTGTTGGGGAATGAGGTCTCGGGAATTTTCAGCTCCGTCGCGTGGCTGTTCAAGCAGGCGTAATTATAGCTTTCCCTCTATGCCGCTGACACCTGAACTCGACCACAGATAGGGCTTCCTATTTTGCCGTATCGAGGACCAGCACCGTCGCAATTGGATCGAGCGCCTTGGCAGGGAGTTGCACATCGAGACTGTTGCCGGTTTGCTTCAGCTTGAGCGGCGTGTGCGCCGAATCGGCGAGCAGGTAAGCGCCCATGACTTTCCGCGGTAGCTTGTCGAGATGGAAGCTGCCGCTCGGCCACTTGAAGATTTCGATATAGATTTTGTCGGGCGTGGTCGTGGAGCGCCACTCCCATGCGGGAATGAACTTCGGGTCGCCGTTTTTCTCTTTTTCCGATGGGCTGAAGGAGCCTGACTCCGCGCCAAAGAGCGTCGGACTGGTGCCATAGATCGCCTCGCCGTTGACCGCCAGCCATGCGCCCATCTGGTGCAGACGCTCGACCTCGGGAGCAGGCACGATGCCCTTCGAATCTGGCCCGACATTGAGCAGATAATTGCCGCCTTTGCTGGCGATGTCGATCAGATTGCGCAGCAGCGTCTCAGTCGATTTGAAGTTCAGGTCGTAGGACTTATACCCCCACGTGTCATTGATGGTCATGCACGACTCCCAGTCGCGGCCTGGATAGCCGGCGGCGGGGATGTACTGCTCGGGGCTCTCGGTATCGCCCTTGTAAGTGCCGCCGAGGCGATTGTTCCAGATGAGGTTGGGGTGCTGGTTGAGCAGGGCGACGATCTCGGCCGCGCGCTCTGGAGTCATATTCGGTGTCGGAGTATCGAACCAGATCACGGCAGGGAACTCGCCGTAGTTGTTGAGCAGCTCCCTGAGTTGCGGGATCGCCTTGGTCTGCAGGTATGTGTCGAAGCTTCCGTCCTGCGCGGGATCCCAGTGATGAGTTGGTAGATCGTGATTGCCGGTCTTGTATGCATCGCCGCCGGGCGCGGTCCAGTCCTGGTCCTGCGAGTAATAGAAGCCGAGCTTGATGCCTTGCTTGCGGCATTCGTCGGCCAGTTCGCGAATCGGGTCACGCTTAAACGGCGTGGCGGCGACGATGTTGAAGGCGTTGGCCTTCGAGTCGAACATGGCGAAGCCATCGTGATGCTTCGAGGTGATTACGATGTACTTCATCCCAGCAGATTTGGCCAGCGCGACGATATCGTGGGCGTTGAAGCTGGTCGGGTTGAACTGCGGCGCGAGCGCCTTGTAGTCCGCGACCGGGATTGAGGCGTTGTTCATGATCCACTCGCCGATGCCGGGGATCTGCTTGCCGTCCCATGTGCCGGCGGGAATCGAATAGAGTCCCCAGTGAATGAACATGCCGAAGCGCGCTTCGCGCCACCACGCCATCCGCGCATCGCGCTGCGCCGGAGTTTCAGTGTCCTGAATTGCGGGCACTGGATGACGGGCAGGTGTCGTATCCGGCTTGCTGCCCTGCAGCTGCGCGTGACCGGGTAAGGCAATGGCAAGGGCGACGAGGGCAGGAAGAATTTCGCGGACTGGCTTCAAGAGAGTTCCTCACGGCGAAATGACGCACAGCGAATTGTAAGGGAAATGCGGTGCTCTGGCTTTGCTTACGCCAACGCCAGCGGCACCGCTTCTTCCCATCTTCCCTGCGCTTTGAGAATCAGCTCGACCACCTCGCGAGCGGCGCCGCGGCCGGCGAGGCGCTCGGTGGTGTAGTGGCAGACTGCCTTGAGCTCGGGCACGCCATCGGCAACGCAGATCGCAAGTCCTGCGCGCCGCGCCAGAGGAATATCGGGGAGATCGTCGCCCATGTAAGCGACCTGGTCTTCGGTGACTCCAGCTTGTTCGAGGCACTCCTCGAACGCCTGCGTCTTCTTCGCTTGCCCTAGGTAGACGAAGCGCACCTTCAGCTCTTTGGCGCGTTGCGCGACAGCCGGCGAGTGGCGCCCGGTGATGAAGCCGGTCTCGATCCCCATCGTATGCGCGAGCGATAGACCCTGGCCATCCTGGGCGTTGAAGACCTTCATCTCGGTGACGGCTACGGGGGCCGTTCCCTCGGCTTTTACGGCCGAGATGATGCAGACGCCTCCGTCAGTGAGCGTGCCGTCGACATCCATCAGAAAAAGTTTGATCTTGCGGGCGCGAGCGAGGACTTCAGGTGAAACGTTCGTTATGTCGGACATACTTCCATCGTACCCGGCTCGCAACGACGCGAATCGTGGCCGCCTCTGAATTGACGTCGCATCCGCTTCCCGCAAACTCAGACATTGCCCTGACGCATCTCGTCGGCCAGCTTTTCCGAAGCGCGCATTGCCAGCGCGAGGATGGTCATCGTTGGGTTCTGCCAGCCTCCGCTGACGAAGCTACTCGCGTCGACCACCCATAGGTTCTTGATGTCGTGGCTCTGGCACCACTTGTTCAGCACGCTGGTCTTGGGGTCGTCGCCCATGCGGGCAGTCCCCAGCTCGTGAATGCTATAACCGGGCGGATTCGGATCATAGTTCTTGGAGAGGACCTCGAAACCCGCAGATTCGGCCATCGCGATGCTGGTGTCGACGGCGTCGCGCGCCATATTGAATTCATTGTCGGTATATTTTGTGTCGATACGCAGCACGGGGATGTCCCACGCATCCACTTCCGTCTTATCGATGCTCACCTGGTGATCGTAGTGCGCCAGCACCTCGCCCATGATGCCCGTTGAAAAGCCACTGCCGTGATAACTGTCGAGCTTGTTTTGCAGCTCTTCGCCATAAGCCGTAAAGTTACGCGGCGACATGGCGCCCGTGCTGCTGAAGCAATTCAGCGCATATCCGCGAATGAAGCCGTTTGCCTTGGAGTCGATATTGCGGAAGCGCGGAACGAGCGCGCCGCCGCCCATCAATTGGGTATTCGATCTACCGTCGCGCGCCTCGGGAACCGAACACACAATCCCCGGGCCGTAGACCTGATCGATCAGGTAGTGTCCCATCACGCCGCTCGAATTCGCGATTTTGGAATTCAGCAGCAGACGGGTGCTCTCGAGCGTTCCGGCGGCCAGAATGACGACCCGCGCCTTCACCGACTGCTCGCGCCGCGAGAGGCGATCGACAAAGTGGACCTCGTTTACCATGCCGGTGTTCTTGTCCACGCTGAGTTCGCGCACGACCACGTTCGGCACCGCTGTCAGCTTGCCGGTCTTGAAGGCATCGGGCAACAGCAGATTCACTGAGCTCGCGAGGCCATCGACACCGAGCGCGCTGCGCGCTTTGCAGACGGGAACGCCTAACTTCTTTCCCGCGTCGATAAAGCGCTGTATGCAGCCCGACCACGGCGAGTTGTCCGGAACAAAGTTGCCATCGGGATATTGCGGAAGCCCGTCTGCCCGACCCTGCACGCGAAAGATTCCCTCTACGCGCGAATAGTAAGGCGCTACATCGGCCAGGCTAATCGGCCAGTCGTCGCCAAAACCGTCATGCGACTTCGCCTTGAACTCGTAATCGCTAAGCCGGAAGGATTGCCGCGACCAGAAGAGAGAGCGTCCGCCGAAGAGCCGCACTCGCACCCAGTTGTAGGGGTTCTTTGGATCGTAGGTATAGGGAACTTCCTTTTCATCGACCCAGGTGTTGGCGTTGAACTCGTTCGACTGAAAGACGTGCGGCAAGATGCCGGGCTGTTTGAAGCCACGGAAGGGCAGCGCATACGCGGGCTTAACCTCGGTGTCTTTGCCGGCATCGGCGACCGGCCCCGCATTGAGCATCACGCACGAGATGCCTTTTTCGGTGAGAATCTTGGCGGCCATCCCGCCGGAATGGCCGGAACCGATGATGAGAACATCCACTATTTCTTCAGACATGGGCCTTTATCGAGTGAGTGAGGTTGGGAACGAAATTATGAATGTGGCTTGTTCGGGACAGGCCGGCGGCCCGGCATGAAACTGTCTCGATGAAGATCGGGATCGACCGGATACCAGTACAGCCCTACGCCCTCGTCGCGCCGCCCTGCTGCCTTGGCCGCGTTGCTCCACGCCTCAGAGTTGATCGTTGCGGTACGGATGTCGTCGTGCGCGATGTTGATGAAGTGCGCAAACGGTTCGCTGGGAGGATGGTCCGACATCCAGGTTCGCAGCCAGGGGCGAAGCAGCTCGTCGGCCTGCGCCTCGTCGGCCGATGCAAATGAGACCTTGAATCGCTTCATGGACTCCGCCTCAAGCCGGTCGAGCCCTGACTGGTACATCTGCTTTCGGTCGGCCGGCGAGACGCCAATTAGAAAGTCCAGAAACTCCGGCGCTCCCGCGGCAAGCGCACCGGGATAGCCAGAACCTGGATAACCCTTTGACGCAGGCACCAGCACTTCGCTCAGGTGGCGGAGGGTCGCCGTCTGTTTATCGGTGAAGAAGCGCTTCTCTGCAGCCTTCGCATCAGGCACGAGCGGCGTGACCGGCAGGGGCTTGACCTCGGCCAGACCGCGCATCCACGGCACCGGGCCGGGCGCCGGAGGAACCAGTTGCGGTGTCGGGTGCGGCGGGGGAGTCGCGGCCTGCTGCCCCAGCATCGCCTTCGCTGACACTGACGCCGCCATCATCGCTTTGACAAAGTCGCGCCTTCTCATGCTTCCCTCCGCCTTGCTCGCAATCTTTTCCGAACGCCTCAGACTACATGATCCGGCCCTGTGAGTCTTCGCATCTTTTCGGACAAGGCCGGGTTGTGTTCTCTCGTGGGAAAAGGTCTAGCCGAATCTGCATGCAGGGCGGTATTGCGTGGAATACATGCCGGTTACTCCCAAGGTGCGGCGGCCAATTCGTTGCGGCGTATCCCTATGCTTTGCCGCATCATGAAAGATGACGGAGAAGGTCGCGGCGGAACTGCAAGTCGCTGGAGGTTCGATCTTCTTCCGTCGGGAGCGTTAGCCAGCATGAAAAATCTTCGCATCGCAGTCGCAGTGGTTGCCGGCGTCGCGGCCTTCGCGCCGAACGGTTATTCCCAGGCGGCACAGAAGCCGAGCCCCTACAGCGGAGTCTCGCAGCCGCCCCCGGACGATACGATTACCACCGATAGCGCGACTACGCCTGCGCCAACGCTGGCAACGCGGCCCGAGGTCGCCCCTGCGGCACCAGCCGTCAGTGCCGCCCCCGCGCAATCGGTTCCGACGCCAATTGCTCCCGTTCCAACTGCTGTGGTTCAACCCTCCGCAAACTGCAATCCCGACGACCGGATGATGGGCGATCCTGACCCCTGCACCACTCCGGCTGTTGAGACAATTAGCCCGGCCGTCGCGGCTGCCGCTTCGCGGTCAGCTTCACTTGAAGCCGACGCAGACATTGTCACCTCAGTTCCCACTCGCCCCGGCGAGCTTCCCGAGGGCACCATCATCAAGATTGCGCTGAACGAAGAGCTTGCTACCGGAGAGTCGCAGGCTGGCTCGGACTTTACCGGGCGTGTCGCGGCGGATGTCGTCTCTTCCGGCAAGGTAGTCATTCCCCAGGGTTCTGAAGTTGTAGGGAAGATCGTTCGCGTTACCGAGGGCAAGCGTTTTGGGAGTCCGGCGACGATCCGGCTTCGGCCTGACGTGGTGATATTGCCTGACGGCTCGCGCTATGTGCTGCGTGCGCAAATCCTCGCCACCAGCAGTAAATCGCGCGTCGACGGCGAAGGAGCACTCCTGCCGGCTTCGCGGGTGAAGACGAACGTCATCAAGGAGACTGCAGGAATGGGCACCGGCGCTGTAGCAGGCGCAATCATCGGGGGGCCGGCGGGAGCGCTGGTCGGCACGCTGATCGGAGCCGGCGTCATGACCACCAACATTCTGGTGCAAAACCCGGCATCGGTGAAGGTGCCGAAAGACTCGACGCTCACCATGAGCCTTACCCAGCCGATGATGATCACTCCGGAGTTGGCGAGCACCAACTAAATTATTCGTCGCCTTTCCACACATAAGCACTAGACTGGGGCAATCCAATGTGTGCGAGCACCCGGTAAGCAAACTGCCGTGCCATTTCGGTCGTATCCGCCGGCAGGTTGTAGAACGACGGCATCACCGGGAAGATGACCGCGCCGGCGTCCGCCGCGAGCGTCATATTTCGCAGATGAATCTTGTTAAAGGGCGTCTCGCGCACGCAGAGCAGCAGCGGACGCCGCTCTTTCAGGCAAACATCGGCGGCACGCTCGATGAGGTTGCGCGCGAGCCCGTTGGCGATCCCTCCCAGCGTTCCCATGCTGCATGGCAGCACAATCATTCCATTCGACGGATAGCTGCCGCTGGCTATACATGCTCCGATATCGCTCTCGCTGAGTTGGACGATCTTCTTCGAAGTGCCGCCGAGCAGCTTCTCTACGAGCTGATTACGGCCACTGAGTTGCAGCTCCTCAGCGAGCACGCGCAAAGAACTCTCCGAAGGGACGAAGTTGACTTGCGCGACGCGCTCATCGACATTCAGCGCGGCGAGCAGTTCGCGGCCAAAAACGGCCCCGCTGGCGCCGGTGATGGCGACGGTAAGGCTCCAGCCGGAGTCGCGCGTATTTGTCATTTGCCCAGGGCTCGATTGCCCAGAACCCTATCAAAGATTGCGTCGACATTCTTCAATTGGCGCGCAAGGTCGAAGGCGTGCGCCAGCTTTTCGGCACTCAGCCGCGAGGTGATTGCCGGGTCGGCGGCGATCTCGTCTTTGAAGACGAGTTCCTCGCGCCAGGCGCGCATGGCGTGTGTCTGCACCAATCGATAAGCCTCTTCGCGAGCCATGCCGGATTCGGCGAGATCGAGCAACAACTGACCGCTGAAGATGAGACCTCCGGTGCTTTCGAGATTCTTGAGCATCCGCTTCGGATAGACGACTAGATTCTCGATCAGCGCCGAAGTTTTTTCGAGCAAGTAGTCGGCCAGAATCGTCGAGTCGGGGAAGATGACTCGCTCGACCGACGAATGCGAGATATCTCGCTCGTGCCACAGAGCGATGTTCTCGTAAGCCGCCTGGGCATTGGCGCGAACGACGCGCGCGAGTCCGCTGATCTGTTCGCTGGTAATCGGGTTGCGCTTGTGCGGCATCGCCGACGAGCCTTTTTGTTTCTCTGAAAAGAACTCCTCTGCCTCGCGGACCTCCGTGCGCTGCAGGTGACGAATCTCAGTGGCGATCTTGTCGAGCGTTGAAGTGAGGATCGCGAGCGTCGAGATGTAATGCGCGTGGCGATCGCGCTGGATGACTTGCGTGGCGACGGCGGCCGGCTCTAGACCAAGGCGCGCGCAGATACGCTCTTCGTGTTCCGGATTGAGATGGCCAAAGGTGCCGACCGCGCCGGAGAGCTTGCCGACGCGCATGTCTTCGGCGGCGGCGTGAAAGCGCGCAATATTCCGCTGCGTCTCGGAGTACCAGTTGAGCAGCTTCAACCCAAAGGTGGTCGGCTCGGCATGGATTCCGTGGGTGCGCCCGATGGTTGGCGTGTGCTGGAATTCGAGGGCGCGTTTTTTTAGCACCGCAGCGAGTTTTTCAAGCTGTGCCGCGATGATCGCCGAAGCTGCCTTGATCTGCAGCGCCTGCGCCGTGTCGACAACGTCATTTGACGTCAGGCCGTAGTGCAGCCAGCGCGACTCCGGACCGATCTTCTCCCCCACCGCTGTGGTGAAGGCGATGACGTCATGTTTCACCTGCGCCTCGATCTCTTGAATGCGCTTGACGTCAATTTCGCCGCGTTCACGGATGGCTTTTGCGGCCTCGACGGGAACGATGCCGTCCTCGGCCAGCACGTCGCTGGCAGCGCTCTCGACCGCCAGCCACATACGGTACTTGTTTTCGTCGGTCCAGATGGCGCCCATTACCGGGCGCGTATATCGTGCAATCAATTCGCTTTCCTCATCGTCCCAAACCCCCATTGTAGCTTTCGGCGCATCCCATAGTGCAGAATCAGCAGGGTAGAATTGTCCAGTAGCCGGACGGTAGAACAGGAAGAGATATGGCTGAAGAAACACACGAACTACCGGAGCTCGTCACCTTAGGCGAGTTTCCTGAACCGATGGAAGCGGAAATGGTCAAGCTGCGGCTGGAGTCTGCCGGAATCGACACATTCCTTTCTGGCGAGAACGCCGCAATTCTGGCGCCTGGTCTGGGGCCGCTGCATTTGCAGGTCAAGCCGGAGGACGAGGTGGACGCGCGCGCCATTCTCTCTGATACCGGCGAGCCGGGCGTGGTCAGCTCGTATACCGGGGTGGATCTGGAACCGGAGCAGCCTTAAGACGAGGGGTTAATTCACGCCGAGGCGTTCGCGCATCTCGGCATGCAGGAACCCGCGGCCCGGCCGATACGGTTGCACCCATTCGCCATCGATGACGAATTGCGGAATGGCGCGCTTGCCCACATTGCGCAGCAATTCTTCCGCAGCCCCCGGCGTCGATTCAATGTCGATCTCGGTATAGGCGATTTGGTGGTGCTCAAGGAAGCGCTTCGCCTCGCGGCAATCGCGGCACCACGGAGCGCTGTAGAGGGTGAGTTTCATAGCTGGGCCGCTTGAACTGAAAACCCACGCCTGAGAGATTCAGACGTGGGTTCGTAGTCTTCGATCTAACACCACTTGCTAGTTCTGACGCGCGAAATTCTTAGGCGGTTGTCCTGGCGCAGAATTCGTCAAAGGCGCGTGAGAGTTCGCCGGCGATTGCCTGGGCGGTATTGACCTCGATCGCCGAACGCTGCATCAGGTAAACCAGCTTGCCGTCCCGAAGAATCGCCACAGCGGGCGAGGTCGGCGGGTTTCCGGCGAAGTAGGAGCGGGCCTTATCGGTCGCCTCGCGGTCCTGGCCGGCGAAGACGGTGATGGCATGATCGGGTTTGGTCGTGTGCTGCAGGGCAAGACGAACTCCGGGGCGCATCTTGCCCGCGGCGCAACCGCAGATCGAGTTGACTACTAACAGGGTGGTGCCGGGAGTGGCGATTGCGGCGTCGACCTCGTCGGCCGTCCGGGCTTCCTTGATTCCCACCCGAGTGAGCTCTTCGCGCATCGGAACTACCATCATTTCGGGATACATTCTGTGTCTCCTCCGGGATCTTTCGGCGATTGCCTTATAGCCATTATAAAGCCTGCGTCCGAGCGCCGCACCAGAGATCGGTATTGCGGCTGATACGCTCATCTGATTGGGGTCTTGCCGGGATGGAATTTCTTGAGAACGTGGCGTTGGCAGCTTATACCACCTTGAGGATAGGCGGCCCGGCACGATGGTTTGCCGAGGCGACGCACGAAACCGAGATTGTGGAGGGGGTGAAGTTTGCCCAGGAGCGCGAGGTGCCGCTGTTTGTGCTCGGCGGCGGCAGCAACCTGCTGGTCTCCGACGCGGGCTTTGCGGGCTTGGTGCTACGCATCTCTCTGCGCGGAGTGACGGAGTTCTTCGATGAGGACAACCTGATTCTGCGTGTGGCTGCGGGCGAGAACTGGGACAAATTTGTCAGCTACGCCGTTTCGCTCGATTGCGCCGGAGTTGAGTGTCTCGCGGGGATTCCAGGGACCATTGGCGGAACTCCGGTGCAGAATGTCGGGGCATATGGGCAGGAGGTATCCGAGACGATTCGCGCCGTGCGCGCCTACGATCTCGCGAGCCACGCATTCGTCGATATGACTGCCGGCGAATGCGAATTCTCGTACCGGCAAAGCCGCTTCAACACTACGGGTAAGGGCCGGTACATCGTGACCAGGGTCGATTATTCACTGGTACCGGGAGGCGCGCCACGGCTCACGTATGCGGACGTGAAGCGATACTTCCAGGACGCGGCCCAGGCGCCTTCGTTGGCCGAGGTCGCGAACGCAGTGCGGGCGATTCGCCGCGAGAAGGGAATGTATCTGGTCGACGGCGATCCGAACTCCGCCAGTGCAGGCAGTTTTTTCAAGAACCCCGTGGTGGATCGAGCCACTCTTGCCGAGCTGGAAGCAACGGTGCCGGGGGGAACGGTCGTCCCGCAGTATCCGGCATCGGAAGGGAGGGTCAAGCTGGCCGCGGCGTGGCTGCTCGAGCAGGCGGGATTCACGAAGGGTTATGGCAGCGGACGAGCCGGAATTTCGAGCCAGCACACGCTCGCGCTGGTGAATCGCGGCGGTGCGACGGCGAAAGAGATCGTTGAGCTGAGCGAGGATATTGTTTCTCGGGTCGAAGAGAGGTTCGGAGTCAGATTGGAACGGGAGCCGGTTTTGGTTCAATAAACCGCGGCGATGGCGATCCCTATTCTTACCGAACTCCGATACCTATATGCCGATTGGGAAAAACCCTTCGCCTCGGCTCCTCGTGGGAGAGTTGGGAGGGTCGATGAAGTCTGGCAGCAGATGGTCAGGGTGGGCGCTTGTCGCGCTTTTGAGTTTGGGCATCCCGCGGCTCTGGGCGCAGGGGCCTCCATACCAGACCGACGACCCAGTGCCGGTTGACCTGCATCACTACGAGTTCTACATCTTCGGAGGCGTCGACGGCACTCCCGTGGAGGTGGACTCGACGGGACCGGCGTTTGAGTTCAACTGGGGCGCGATTCCGCGGGTACAGCTGCACGCTATTTTGCCGTGGGGAGTGGTCGCACCCTTGAACAACCCTGTGTACCTTCCTGGCGGAACCGGTTCCACGAACTTTGGCCTAATCGACATGGAACTGGGCACCAAGGTAGCCGTGATTAAGGAATCGCCGCACATTCCGCAGATCGGCACGTTTGTCATGTTCGAGATGCCCACGGGCAACTACAACAAGGGGCTGGGCATGGGAAAGGTCTGGTACAAGGTTCCGATCTGGCTTCAAAAGAATTCCGGAAAGTGGCTCTTCGATGGGGGCGCCGGCTATCAGATCGTCAAACAGGCCGGGTACCGAAGCTTTCCGTATACGGGATGGCTAATCAAGCGTGAGCTAAACGAAAGGCTGGAGCTTGGAGCTGAGGTCTTCGCTCATGGCCGGGAGGGATTCGCGACCGCGCAGACCCAATCTTCAACCCTGATCGACGTGGGCGGTTACTACCACTTCAAGAACCACCCAGGCGAGCAGTTTCTCCTTTGCTACGGTCACTCGGTCGCGGGACAAACGGAAAACTACGCCTACGTGGGCATGTACTGGACCTGGGGCAAGGACGACAAAGACGACCAGAAAAGCACGGCAATCCAGGGCTGGATGCTGAGACCGATGAGCGCAAAGGGCTTTGACTAAGGTGAGTCGCGACGATTGCCAGAAGGATTGAGCGAATTTATCTCGGGCCGAGTGCTAGTCGCCTGCTCAGAGGTGCAGGTTTTCAGCACGATTCCGGATAGCGCGAAGTGATCGCCGAGCCAAGCCCGTAGATGGGTGGCAAAACGTTCCTTGCCAAAGCAATAAAAAGCCCCGTATCAGGCGGGGCTTTGTCATTCACTCTGGTACGGAAGGTCGTGATTTCCATGCGATTCAGCGTGCAATGCAACCTCGCGATTCAGGCACCCATAAGGGCTTGGCTCGCCGCGCTGTTCTACTTCCTCACGAAGTAGGACAGCAATCAAGCCGAGGGCGCGCTCAAGCCTCGGCAAAATCTCTTAAATTCTATCCCGCCGATTACCTTCCGCACGGCTCAAGACGCAAACTCATTCCAATAGCGGCTCCGATTTGGGCCTCCTGCTAGGCTAGAGGTCAGGCCATGAATGACCCCGTCCATCAACTGCGCTGCACCGGTTGCGCGCGTATAGTCGCCCACGGCGCGGCGAGGAGCAACTTCCGCTGCGCGGAATGCGGCGACCTCTTCGAGGTCGAATATCCGGCGTGGAGCCCGGCGCCCGAGTTTACCGCTGCCGCCGCACCAGTCAATGGCCGTCATGGCGATGGATTGCCGGGCACCGTGGTTGCTCTCGCAGAGCCGCTGCCGGCCAAGCCTCGCGCGTGGATGCCGAATGCGAGCGCGCTGCGCTGGCTCTGGAAGGAGCGCCGCCACTCCGCGCTGCCCATCGATCAGAGCGGCGTATGGCGCTTCCGCGAGCTACTCCCGATTCTCGACAAACCCAATGACGCAGTGACGCTGCGCGAAGGCAACACTCCGCTCTACGGCATGCCGCGTTGCGCCGAGGCTGCTGGAGTCGACCATCTGCTCGCCAAGCATCAGGGCATGAATCCCACCGGCTCTTTCAAAGACACCGGCATGACCGCGGCGCTCTCGGTCGCCCGGGAACTCGGCTTCGAATGGGTCGCCTGCGCCTCGACGGGAAATACCTCGGCTGCGATGGCAGCCTATGCCGCTCGCGCCGGAATGCGTTCGCTGGTGCTGATTCCCGAGGGCAAGATCGCGTGGGGCAAGCTTTCGCAGGCAATGGACTATGGCGCACTCACCTGTCAGCTGCGTACCGACTTTGACGGGTGCGTCCGGGTGCTGGCCGAAGTCGTTGAGCGCTATCCGGTCTACCTGCTGAACTCCGTCAATCCCTATCGACTCGAAGGCCAGAAGACGCCCGCGCTTGAGATTGCCGAGGAACTGGAATGGAATGTCCCCGACCACGTCATCGTTCCTGGTGGAAATCTCGCCAATTGTTCGGCGTTGGGCAAGGGATTTCTGGAGATGAAGCACCTCGGGCTTACTAACAAGCTGCCGAAGATATCGGTGATCCAGGCGCAAGGGGCCAACCCGCTGTATACGAGCATGAAGACAACACAGGGCAGAGAACTGACTCCGGTACAAGCCAATACCCGCGCCAGTGCAATCCGCATCGGCAATCCCGCATCGTGGCGCAAGGCGGTGCGGATTCTCGAGCAAACCGGCGGATATTGCGAGCAGGTCTCGGAGGCGGAGATTGCCATCGCCAAGGCCGAGATCGGCGCCGAAGGCGTGGGATGCGAGCCGGCTTCGGCCGTAACTCTCGCGGGCCTCAAAAAGCTGGTCGCCGATGGCCGGATTCAATCGACGGAAAATGTGGTTCTGCTGCTCACCGGCCATTCGCTGAAAGATTCCGAATATACTCTCGACTTTCATCGCGGCACTCTGCTGACCGATGAGGAATCGCGCGGCTATGAGCGCGCCATGGCGCCGCTGCGCTCGGAGATGCCGGTGCTCGACGCCTCTGCGGAAGCCGTGCTGCACGCCCTTGAAGCCGGAGTGCGTCGATGAGCCCGACAATCAACCTCGCCGCTGCTGAAAGCACCCCGGTTGGTGGCTCTAGTGCCAACCCCGATCTGCAAACCGACGTGTTGCGCCTGCGCCTTCCGGCGACCTCCGCAAACCTCGGCCCTGGCTTTGACACCCTCGCGCTTGCACTCACCCTCGGCCTTGAAATCGAAGCGAAACCTCTGCCCTCGGGGGCCACGGAATCCATTCTCACCGCCACCGGGCGCAACCGCGATGTCTGCGCCTCGACGCGCCGCAACCTGATGCTCGACGTCTACCAGAAGACGCTCGCCGCCCACGGCGCCGAACATCTCCCGCTTGCGCTCGAGATCCGTAATGAGATCCCCATCGGCATGGGCTTCGGTTCGTCGGCCGCCGTCCGGCTGGCGGGACTCGCGCTGGCAAATCACTTCGGCAAACTGGGATGGGACCGCGAACAGATCCTCAACGAGGCCTCGCGCCTCGAAGGCCATCCTGACAATGTCGCCGCCTGCTGGCTTGGCGGATTCACGATCGCCACCACCGACGGCGGCCGGGTACGCGCCGTCAGCATTCCCGCGCCGCCTTCGTGGCGCGTGCTTCTCGTCATGCCCGACCAGCCCCTCGCGACTGCCTCGGCGCGCATGGTGCTGCCCCGCACCTACGCCCAGGACGACGCCGTCTTCAACATCCAGCGCGCCAGCCTGCTGACCGCGGCCTTCGCGACCGGGCGCGGCGATCTGCTGCGCGTGGCCATGCAGGACCGGATGCATCAACCCTTCCGCGCTGAGATCTGCCCGCTTCTTCCCCGGCTCCTTCCGCTGGCCGGAATGCCCGGCATCCTCGGCGCCGCCCTCAGCGGAGCCGGACCCTCTGTACTGCTGCTGATCGAGGAGGCCTCTGCAATGAGTGACCTACGCTCCCTGGTCAGCGAGCGGATCGACTCTACCATGCCGGTCGAGCTGATCGAATGCGGCATCGAGAGCTCTCCAGCAGTGGTCAAAACCGTCGCGGCGAAGTAGCCGCTCGCCGCTCGGCTCCCGCCGGCTCAGGTACCGAGGCGCCTCTTGCGACTTTCCCGGCCCGATTTCATCTACTACTGTGGTGATTCAGGGTTAAGATTTAGATAACTCTTGAGGAGGAAGAATGGCTGGTCTTGGAGTCTTTGAAGTGAGCGATGGCACGTTCGAGCAGGAGGTTCTGCGCTCGGAGCAGCCTGTCTTGGTGGATTTCTGGGCCGCATGGTGTGGTCCCTGCAGGGCGCTGGCCCCGGTGGTTGACGAAGTCGCGGCCCAATACGCCGGCAAGCTCAAGGTGATGAAGATGGACGTGGACAAAAACCCCGCGACGCCCGGCCGCTTCGGCATCCGCGGCATTCCCGCGCTGCTGCTCTTCAAAGACGGCAAGGTTGCTGAGCAGATCGTGGGCTTCGTCCCCAAAGCAACTGTCGACGCGAGCATCGCCAAGGTGCTGACCGCTACTGTGAATGCCTAAAGACTGAAGGCCCGGAGCTTTAATTCCGGGCCTTTCGTATGTCTGGCGCTGAAGCGGCGATCTCCGCTTCTCAAGAATACTTCCGCAATACTCCTAATACTTTCCCTTGGATAGCGACCTGCGCTGCGGGCACATAAATCGGGTCCATCTCCGAATTCGACGGCTGCAGCCGGATTATTGGTCCTTCGATGTAGTACCGCTTGAGCGTCGTCTCCGATCCCTTCACCAGCGCTACTACGATCTCGCCTTCGCGCGCCACGTTCGTCCGCTCCACCAGCACGAAATCCCCATCGACAATATGCTCGTCGCGCATTGAGTCGCCGCGCACCCGCAGCGCAAACGCCTCTTTGCTGCCGACAATGTCACCCAGCGACAGCGTCTCCGCGTTCTCCTGGGTTTCCACGGGCAGCCCGGCCGCAATTCTCCCCATCAGCGGCAACCGATCGACCACGCCGCGATGCCGACTGCGCGCGGGCAGCACGTCAATCGAACGACTGCGGTTGTGGCTGCGCTGCAGCAGGCCTTTATTTGCCAGGTTGGTGATGTGCTTGTGAACGGTGGCCAGCGACTTCAATCCAAGCCCGCGGGCGATCTCATCGTAGGAGGGGGAATATTCGTTCTTCTTCACGAATTCGGTGAGGAAGTCGAGCACCTCTTTTTGCCTGCGCGTGACGGCCATGAGGGAATTATAGGGAAGAAAAAGCGAAATGCAAGAGGTATCGTAATTATCCCTTGACAGTAGGTACTCATTTCTGGCATAATTTTACCTGAGAGTAGGTAAGAAAATGAACAGAAAATCACCGATGATTCGCTTCACTCTAAAGGACTTTCAGGCCCGGTTTCCTGATGATGCAAGCTGCCTTGAATGGCTGCGTCAGCGGCTTTACCCGGAGGGAATCCCCTGCAAGATTTGCGGACAGATGACCAAGCATCACCGCGTCGTCAGTCGTCCCTCCTACTCCTGCGACGTTTGCGGTCACCACGTCCACCCGACAGCAGACACGATCTTTCATAAGTCGTCTACGCCTCTGACAACGTGGTTCTATGCGATTTACCTGATGTCCTCCACGCGGTGCGGCATATCGGCCAAGCAGATTCAGCGCGAAACGGGCGTGACCTATAAGACCGCTTGGAGGATGTTCAAACAGATTCGCAGTATGCTTCTCGACGATAACGGCGCTATGGGTGGAGTCAGCAGCCCCGGCGTTGAGATGGATGAGACTTACATGGGCGGCAAGCGTAAGGGCAAGACTGGAAGGCCGGGGCCGCACGATGGGAAGAAGATTGCCGTGGTCGGCATGGTTGAGCGTAAGGGACGGGTCAAGGTGACCTGCCCCGTTTTTCTCAACCAGTCATAACTGGAGATTCTCGGTTTAGGTTTGGCTTTGGAGATACTCCGTAGCCGCCGTCGTGGCTGTGTAAATGTGGGAGGCGTGGTTGGCCTTCCACATTTGCATAGCCTGCTCTCTGCCGGAACTGCTCCGGCGTTTGGTAGCCCAGCGAACTGTGCGGGCGTTCCCAGTTATACTCCTGGCGCCAACTCGCCAGAGTGTTGCGCACATCGTTCAAGGTCCGGAACCAGCTTGCGTTGAGGCACTCGTCGCGCAGCCGTCCGTGGAAGCTCTCGACGTGGCCGTTTTGCATCGGGCGGCCTGGCTGGATATGCACCAGCCCGATCTTCCAGTCCTCTGACCAGGCCAGCATGCGCCGCGAGGTAAACTCCGGCCCGTTGTCCGAGCGCACATTTTCTGGCCGGCCACGCTCTTCGATCAGCCGCTCCAGCACCCGCGTCACGCGCCCTGAGCCGAGGCTGGTGTCGGCCTCCAGCGCCAGGCACTCGCGCGTGTACACGTCGACCACGCTCAGGATGCGCACCATCCGCCCCGTCGCCAACCCATCGACGATGAAGTCCATCGCCCACTCCTGGTTCGGTCCCATCAGCCGCAGCTCGGCCGCGCGATCGCGCACCAGACGCTTGCGCTTCTTACGCCGCACCATCAGCCGCTCTTCCACATACAGCCGGTAGATCCGCTTCACGTTCACCTCGTGGCCGCGACGGCTCAACATAGCGTGCAGCCGGCGATAGCCATAGCGCGGCTTCTGCCGGGCCAGCTTCACTAACTCCTCGCGCAACGCCGCGTTGCGGTCAGGCCGCGGCTCGTACCGATAGCTTGACCGCTCCATGCCTAGCAGCTTGCAGGCCGTGCGCTCGCTCAAGCCATGCTCGGCCTGAGCGTACGCCACCGCTTCTCTCAGACCGGCAAGCTCCAGCCGTTTTTTCGGATCACGCCCTTCAGCGCCTCGCCGTGAAGACTCAACTCCGCCACCAGCAGCTTCAGACGGCGGTTCTCGTCTTCAAGAGCCTTCAGACGTTGCGCTTCGCTCACGTCCATGCCGCCGTACTTCGACTTCCAGCCATAGAACGTCGCCGCGCTGATCCCGTGCTCCCGGCAAAGATCCGCCGTCTTCACTCCTGCCTCGTGCTGCTTCAAGATCCCGATGATCTGCTCTTCCGTGTACCGGCTCTTCTTCATACAAAATCCTCCCGTCTACATTACGAGAGAACTCCAGCTACCACTGGTTGAGTTTTTCGGGGGCAGGTCAAAGGCACTTGTAGCTGGCGACGTGAAGAGTGGAACCTTGCTCACGATGGTCAGAGAGCACATCCTGCCGAGCACGACCGTATTTACTGATGAGTTCAACGCCTATGACGGCATCCGCGCTATGAACCGGGGATACGAGCACAAGCGCATCAAGCACACCGAGAAAATCTACGTGATGGGAGACGTTCACACTAACAGTATTGAAGGCTTTTGGAGTCTCATCAAGCGCGGCATCGGCGGCGTTTATCACTCGGTCAGCAAGAAGTATCTCCAGACCTACTTAGACGAATACGCCTTTCGTTACAACCGTCGTTTCGACACTCAGCCCATGTTCATTTCGTTCCTAAATCAGGTTCGGAAGTCCCTACCCGCCGAGTCACTCTGCGTAGATCGGCCTCAAAGTCTTGCTCAGTAAAAGTCTCGACATCTTCGGCTGGCGCAACGTCGGGAACAAAGTCCCCTGCATTGTGTTGATATTTGACTGCCAATCGTATATCTCCTTCCTCTCTCTCTACGGTAAGCCTTGGATTTTCTAGAATCTCCAATATCTTCCATGCAGGGACTACGGCAGCAATTCCGGTATTGATTTCAGCCTCGTATTCCTTATGGGGCTTTCCCTTGTAGTAGACCTTTCCAAGGTTAGGAAGGTGGCAGAAATCCGCGCCTAGAAGAAACGGGCCAATCGTCCCGCTATGTGAGACGGGCTTCATCCTCTCCGCCGCTTCGAGTTCTCTATCCGTCATGCGGCTCCTACGATATCGGGTCAATCTTTCCATGCTTTCGTCCGTATAGAACCGTTCGCAATAAACGAAAACAGGCGACCCGCTAAACCCACTGATAGAGCGGCATTCAACCAGGTACGCTTCACGATCCTCTTTGTTGCACCTGATCGGTTCGCTCGGATCGGACATTAGGGAAATATTACCGAATCGGATAACTGGACTATTCTTTTGTACGCTGGATTGCGAAACCAACCGGCCCACCATAAACACATCATCGCCGTACCCAATTGTGTAGGCTTCGATCATTTCTTGGGTCAAAAAAGTGT
The DNA here is from genome assembly GCA_963790505.1 of uncultured Acidobacteriaceae bacterium. GTDB lineage: Bacteria > Acidobacteriota > Terriglobia > Terriglobales > Acidobacteriaceae > Acidisarcina. The sequence goes on from CAWBOT010000005.1 coordinate 1,236,065, forward strand.
CGGTTCCTACTGACCAATGCCTGAACCAGTTTCCCACGTCTATCGAATAGACCGCCACGTCGTCTCCGTCCTCATGTAGGCACCAATCATCTTCGCTTGTGTTTATAACGTCGATGCCCCCACCCTTTCGGTTCAACCGAATGGTAAGGTCTCCGGCCTCGATGACGTGCCTGTTTGTGACTGCGTACATCCATCCTCTATTTGGGACGGTCTGCGACGGAACATGGATTAGAAATCCTGAGGCTCCAGCCTTTTCCCCAGCCCTCGCAAGAGGCTCAGAATGGTACATGTATAGCGCACAATCAGCGACGAAATTAGGTATATGCGGCATGTCTCTTTCCCATACAAGATACTCTGTGCCCACCGAATTCCGATGTGTCACGTACCTGTATTCGAGCGAAATGGCATTACTCATAATATACCTACCGTGCGGGGATAATTACGAGAGGTATTCGTTAGAAGAAGGTAATCTTAGGGGCACTCCGAAAGCATTCGTCATTCTAAGTGCAGAGCCTTGCGCGAAGCGAAGGGATCTGCGGGGTCTTCGTCCTTACGCTGTAGCCCTTTATTCCAGCAGAAGTTTACGATGCTCTTCCAGCCAGTTCTTCGAGCCCTCCGACATCTGCGCCATATTTTCAACGGAGTGCATCCAGTTCTCGGCCAACTGGCGTTGACCTCGGTCGGGCTGGAGTCTTAAGGCCGCAGCGAACTTTTCGTTCGCATCGCTAAACCTCTGGAGTAAGGCCAAATCGATAGCCAGCGCAAAAGCAAGAGCCGCTTTTTTCTGTTCGGGCGTATAGATCGTCACCGAAGACCGGATGGTCTTCACATCCCCCATCTGCAGGGGGAAAAACTGTTCGCTCCATGCGCCGCCTGCGATGCGATCATCCGCCTGGAGAGGTTTCTCAAGGTAGTTCTCCGCCCATTGGTGAACGTTCAGCGCATCTGGAAACTTCCCTAAGAACCAGTAGGCCTGGCCAATGTTGACAGCGGTAACAACACTGGCGGATCTTCGCTCGCTTTCTTCAAATCCTTTAGCGGCATTGGCCCAGTCCCCCGATAAGAACTGAGAGACAGCGACGTCATTCCTCGCCGCCCCTGACTCCGGATCGATCCTTGCGGCATTTTGAAAGCTCGCCTTTGCCTCATCCAGCTTCGATTGGCCCATGTCGATGAAGCCGATCTCCATATAACAACCGGTGAACTGGTTCGGCTCGCGATCAATGCACTTCTGCAGCCACACCCGAGCGTTCTCGGTGTCCTGCATCTGCTCGTACCGCAGCCCCTTCAGGTAATAGATTTGATAGTCGTCCGGGAACTTCTCGAGCAGATATTTCAGTTTGGCGTCGATCACCTCGGCTGCCGGATACTTCTCCCCGGGCGCCGGCTGAAAGACTTCCGCTTTGGCAATTTTGAAGGTAGCCGAATCGTTGTTGGGATTGACCTTCAGGGCCTCACGGTAGGCTTGCTCCGCTGCCTCCCATTGGTTCTTCGCCATCATGCCGTCGCCCATGTGCTCGTAGAACGAAGACAGGTCTCTGTTGATGGCGACGTTCCGATAGCTGTCGAAATAATTAATGCCAAACCTGAACTTCACATAGCCTGCCGTGAGCAGAGCGGTCGCGAAAGAGAGAAGTACCCAGTTCTCCTTCAGGAACTGGAAAAGACTCTTGGATCGTGGGGCGGCTTCCGCATCGGCTTTCAAGGACTTCTTGAGAGCGCCGAGCTCCTGCTCCAGGTCGCTCACTCTCTTCTGTAAATCTGTGTCTTCCATAATTTCTTCTGTTTGACCGAGCAAGAACGGCGAAATCGACGCGCGTCTTGGCGCCCGGAATCTCTTCGCTTTTCCTGTGGGCACATTCTAGCGGGAGACTCAGGCCTCCGCGTCACTCATTCTCGCGAGGAGCGAGGAGAGGAGGGATTTGCACTGCCGAATCGAAGCGTCGCTCTCGCAACTTCAATCAGCAAACACGCTTCGGGCGAAAGCAAATTGAATGAGGAATTCAGATCTGCGTATAGACAGCTTAAAATAATGAAACTAATACACTTCCACGCAAAGGGCGGGGTGCGCCGGGGAGGCAAGAGCGGGGTGGCCGAGGGCATAACCGGAACCCCGCTGAGCGCTCCGCCGACTACTCGTCGGCTTGCCCGCTTCTGAGCTGATCCGCCCTCAGCGCTTCACTAATTGATGACCCCGGTGTCAGGCATTGCACCCAGGGTGAGATGGCCATACCCTACGCCGACGGCGGGGGAGCCAGACCGCAGATTAAAGTCTCCAGCTGCGGGATTGACCAGCATTGGATCTTCCTGCAGCCACTCCATGTCCCCGCCATAGGCGGAATTCAGCGCGGCATAGCTGTTGAAGACCTTGCCCGACCCGAAGATGGCAAACCTACCTGACGCCTCGCTCGGCTGCCCGAGTGAGTTAGCCCGGTAGACGTTGCCGTGGCCCTGGCCCAGGTTATTATTCTCAGCACCGAACTGAGCAACCATGACCACTCCATACTCCGTGGAGACCTTGCTCGCGCAGATGTTGTTCTCGTAGATGTTATCGACCATTCCTATCGTGTCGCCGCCGCCGAATAGGCCGGAGAAGTAACAGTTGTACTGGTTGTTGTAGGAAGTGTTGTTGGCGATGATGTCGTTATGCGAACTGCGCGAGTGTTCGATGCCTGAGAAGCCGTTGTGATATGCGATGTTGTAAGCCATAGTGAGGCTTCCGGTAGCGCCGGTGTATTCCAGCAGAACGCCGTTGACGGCATTGTCGTGAGCGACGTTGCCGATCAGGAAAGATCCGTCGCCGCAGGTGTCGCACCACACTCCGCTGCCTTGTTGGCCTGAGCTGTTGCTGGGAAGCGGTACGCCGTTATCGGGGTTCACGCCATTGTAGGCCGTGATATTGTTGAGCGCGCCAGAATTCGTGGGCCGGTACAATCCGCTAGTGTCGCTGACAAAGCGTATGCCTGAGGTATAGATGAAGCTGGGATCGAAGGCGTTGTAGTTGGCAGTGCAATTCTCGACGACGACGTTGTTCCCGGAGTTCTCCTTGACCACTCCGCTCTGGCCGTTATAGCTGGCGGTGCAGTCCTTGATCAGTATGTTGTTCTGCGCCTGCCCGCCTGCCGCCGAGAAGTTGATCCCGTTGCCATAAGACCAGTTAGTTACGGTGCTGGTCATGTTGATGTTGGTCAGCGACCCCCAAGCCAATATGTTATTCTGCGTTGCTTTGTCTACCTCGATTCCGCTGATGTTGAGATAGCTCACGCCTTCGATTACCAGAGCGTTTGCCCGTATGCTTGCCTCGATGGAATGGTTCGGCGCCGGAGAATCGTCGTTGGTCCGCACGTACAGGGCCTGATGAGTCGAATCGTAGTAAAAGGTGCCGCGCGTCATGCCGCCAATGGAGGGTGCAGCGTTTAGGCGGTAGTTGTCTTGAAAGACGATCGAGGGCCAGTTAGGTTCATACGCATGGTAGACCGTGAATCCGCCATCGCCGGCGCTCGTCCAGTCGGTTACAAGATTGGCTCCGCTGATAATGGGACGATTGGAGCCATTGCAGCCGCCATTGGCGCCGTACTGGATCGGTGCACTGGATGTGCCTGAAGCGCCGATGTTCAGAGTCTCACGGAAGACGCTGCCGCATTGCAGATAGACGGAGCTGCCAGGCGCCAGCTTCACGCTGTTGAGCTTGGCAAGGGAGTGCCAAGGGGAGCCAGCGCTGGTGCCGCTGTTGGAATCGCTGCCCCAGTTTGCGACGTAGAAGGTACCCCGCACCTGGGCGTATCCCAAAGAACAGCTTAATAGCAGAGCTACAACCAGCAGACCTAAGAAGGCTGCTCCCGGCCTGCGGCCGGATGACTTGGCGGCGGTGTTGCGGAGAGTGTGACTTGCAGAAGTCTCTCCAAAGGTAGATATCTTAGTGAAAGAAACGTGCGAGTCGTCAGTGGTCGTAGTTACAGGAAGAGGCCTGCGTTGCATACAATAAATCCCCCGGACACAGTGATGGCCAACGAATTAGTTACTGCTAAGGATGAAGCGATTGCTGGCTAATATGGGGGCTATGATCGAGGAATTGAGGCGTCATGTCGAGCGGAAAGTTGGCGATGAGGCTGACACTAAGGTAACAGCACTGAAAAAGAGATGAAAGTGTGCGTAAATCCTGCCTAATGCGAGTAATTAATGCGTGGCGGGGGTCGTAGATGCCCTGAAGCAAGTGGCGATCGGAGGGCGCGATGCGCCGCCGATAAATGGCCGCAGAGTGCATCGGAGCCTCGGAGGAAGTGCCAGAATCGTCCTCATGTCGCCTTTCTGAACATAGTTATCGGAAGTGTTGAGGACCTAGGCGCGCGGCGAGTAAGTAAAAGGCTTCCAGCGCCGGTTGCGTAGACGGGCGACAATAGAAGACCCGCGCTTGAGGGAGGGGTTCAAGAAGCGGCTTCCACGCTAATGTACTGGGCGGTATCCCTCCGGTGCCTGATCGAAAATACGAAGGCTACCGTTCCTTTTCGGAACGGTTCTCTCCCGCCTTTCCCATTAGCGAACTGGGCTGAGATAGTGTTTGCTTCCTGTATTGTGTTCCATCCCCGGACAGCTCATCTTCAGAGACAGCTCTTGTGGAAGACGTCCTCAAAGGAATGGCGAAGCATATGCGGATACTGATTGCGGAGGACGACGCGGCGCTCGGGCTGTTTCTGCGCCGCGGATTGGAAGCGGACGGGCACGAGGTGCGCTGGACGACGGACGGCGATGCGGCGGTGGAGGCCTTCGTGCTGGAGACGCCGGACCTGACGATCCTCGACCTCAACCTTCCGCGGCGGGATGGCGGCGAGGTGCTGCGGCTGCTGCGGTCGGTAGGGGACGAGCATCCGGTGCTGGTGCTGACGGCGCGGCAGGAGATGGAGGTCAAGGTGCGCTGCCTCGACGCCGGAGCGGACGATTGCATGATCAAACCGTTCTCGCTCGACGAGTTGCGCGCGCGCTGCCGGGCGCTCATGCGGCGGCGGCGGGAGACGAATCTGGTGTTGCGCCACTCCGGCCTCGAGGTGAACCGGATCGACCACACGGTGCGCCGGAATGGCGAGCCGATCGCGCTGACGAACAAGGAATTTGCGCTGCTGGAATTCCTGCTGCTGCACCGCGGGAGCTGCATCTCGCGCAGCACGTTGCTCGACCGGGTGTGGAAGGCGGAAGCGCAGGCCGGGACCAACGTGGTCGATGTCTATGTGAATTATCTGCGCCGCAAGTTACACGACCTGCCACCGGACTCGATCATCCAGACGGTGCGCGGCCAGGGCTACCGGATTCCCGTCGCCCACGTAGCGCTTCGCTGATCTCTCAGCCTGCGCTGAAGTGCGATCGAAGACTGCCCCGGCAGAGCGGTAATGGTACTGGTCGCTCCACAGATCACACTGTTTTGCCGGAGCAGGAAGCATCGAAGAAAGACGAAAGAAAAGAGGGTATTCCAATGGCGTCTCCGTTTCTTCCTTCGCACGGGTTTCCGGCGGCAGCGGTGCGCAGCGCCGTGCTCGCCAGCTCCGACCGCTCGTTCCGGCAGCGGGTGGGGGAGACGCTGACCGGACTGCGCTGGCGGGTGCGCGAGGCGGCGGGGGGCGCCGAGGCGCTGGCACTGCTCGAGGCGTCGCCGACCGAGGCGCTGATCCTCGACTCATGGCTGCCGGACCTCGAGATCCGGGAGTTTGTGCGGGAGTTCGAGCGGCTGCACCCACAGGTGGAGCTGGTCACTGTCGACGGAATCGCCGGCGATGGCGCGCCCGGGCTGGCGCGCAGTCCGCGACGGCACGAGCTGTTGCACGCGCTGCGCTCCGGGCAGGACGGGGGAACGGCTGCGGCAACCTCCGCTGCGGACGGCGAAGGCACGAGCAGAGGTGAAGGGCTTCCGGAGAGTGAACCTTCTCTCGAAAGAAATTCACCGCTTAAGGCCGAAGTGAGCGTGCCCGTGCCGCCGCGGGCGGCCGCATCGCTTCGTCTGCCGGAGTTTGTCGGCAATCATCCCCGGCTGCTCGAGGTCTCGCGGCGTATCCGGCTAGTCGCGTCGCGATCGACTCCGGTGCTGATTCAGGGGCCGACGGGTACGGGGAAGGAGCTGGTGGCGAAAGCGCTGCATCGGCTGAGCAGCCGCGCTTCGCGGCCGTTCGCGGTGCTGAACTGTGCTGCGATCCCCGAGTCGCTGCTCGAGGCAGAGCTGTTCGGCCACACCCGCGGCGCATTCACAGGTGCGGTGCAGGGCCGGACGGGGCGGATCGAGGCCGCGCAAGGCGGGACACTCTTTCTCGATGAGATCGGCGAGATGCCGGTACCGCTGCAGGCCAAGCTGCTGCGCTTTGTGGAGTGCGGCGAGCTGCAGCGGATCGGCGACAACGAGCCGGTGCGGGTCGATGTGCGAATCCTCGCTGCAACCCATCGGCGTCTGGCCGAACTGGCCGCTGACGGAGGCTTTCGCGCCGATCTCTATTACCGGCTGTCGGTGTTTGTCATCGCGACCCCGGCGCTGCGGACGCATATGGAGGACGTTCCCTTGCTGGCCGCGCACTTTCTCGCCCGGCTGGGGAGCGAGGGGCCGGCCAAGCAACTGCATCCGGAGGCGACAGAGCGGCTGCTCGCCCACGCCTGGCCGGGCAATGTACGCGAGCTCGAACATGTGATCGAGCGGGGGTACATTCTGGCCGAAGACCGGGCGGAGATTAGGCCCGAAGAGATTGAATTTGACGAGATCGAGGGCGGCGGCCGGGGGTGCGGGCCCGGAGGGGGTTTGGAGGCCGCTTCTTGAGAAAACGCTTATCCGCCCCACCCGCCGATGGCGATTGTCTTGCATTTCAAGCTATCGACAGATTTCGCCCAAGCTTGAACCGGCCCCAAGCGGGCCGCGGCGCGGGTGAGAAAAACTGGGAGAGATCGTGGGACAGAAGAGGAGTGAGGCGATGCAGATTTCAACACCGCTCAGCGGCGAGCTGGGCCAATATTTGGATTTGTCCAGCGCGCAGCTAAAGCTGACGGCGGCGAACATGGCCAACGTGAACACTCCGGGTTACGCCCGCGAAGTTGCAGTCTTCGATGAGAATGTTCCTTTGACGCTGGGATCGCAGAGCTATGGGACGGGAACAAGCGTGACCGATATCCAGTCGCAGCGCGACCGGGTTCTGGAGCAGAGCCTCGACCAGCAGACGCAGGCGCAACAGGCGACCGCGACCCGGCTCACCGCGCTGCAGAATGTGGAGGGAGTCTTTTCCTCTGCGACAGCCACGAGCTCGACGGCATCGAGCGGTGGCATCAGTTCTTCGCTGAGCGGGTTTTTCACTGCTGTGAGCCAGTTGGAGGGCGACCCCAGCAACGACTCGCTGCGCGAGGGAGTGCTGAGCGCGGCAACCAGCCTGACCGATAGCTTTGCCGGGGCGGTGAACGCTCTGCAGCGGCAGCAGACCGCACTCGATGCCGAGGGGCAAAGCGTCGTAACGCAGGTCAATGCGCTGACGAATTCCATCGCGGGGTTGAACCAGGAGATCCAGCGGCTGGACCCGAAAACCGATGCGGGGGCGCTCGAAGACCAGCGCCAGTACGACCTGAATCAGCTCTCCCAGTTGATCGGGGTCAACCAGATCAAGACCGAGAACAACGGTTTGACGGTGACGACCACCGGCGGCGCGCCGTTGGTCTCGGAGGGAAGGTCTTTCGCCTTGACAAGCGCGCCGAACGGAGGCGTAACGCATTACTTCAACCTCCAAGGCAGCGACATCACCGCGTCCCTGGCCTCGGGCGGAGGTCAGTTGGGCGGCTATCTGACCGCCCGCGATCAAGACATTCCGCAGGTAGAGAGTGCACTCGATGCGCTGGCCGGTGGGGTCGCCACGCAGGTCAATACCATCCAGGAGTCTGGCGCGACGGCCAGCGGCGCCTCGGCCGCCGGGATTCCGCTGTTCAATATTCCGGCGTCCGGGGGAGTGCCGGGCGCCGTGGCAGGGGGGCTTACCGTGGCGATCACCGATCCCTCGCTGCTGGCGGCCGCCGCCACCGGAGCGGGGCCTTCCGACGGCTCGAATGCGGTGTTGCTCAGCAACGTGCAGAACAATCCGTCGATCACTCTTTCACAGGCGGGCAGCCCTTACCAGGTCACTTCGCCGGCTTCGCCGACCAACTTTCTCGCCGACTTTGTCGCCACACTGGGAAGCTTGGTCTCGCAGACCTCGTCGCTGAACACCGCGCAGCAGGCCTCGCTGACCCAGACCCAGACCCAGCGGGACTCGCTTTCGGCGGTCAACACCAATGACGAAGCCTCCTCGGTAGCGCTGCTGGAGCGTTCTTACCAGGCGTCTTCGCAACTGTTCACGATCCTCGACACGGTCTTCGCGTCGGCGCTCAACCTAGGAGAAGCGGCGACGGTCGCCTAAATGCAGGTTGCAATGATTTCTATACTTGTGAGGCGGTAGCTCGCCGGTTCGGTCCATCGTTGCATCAAGGAGCAGAAATATGCGTGTCGATCCTCTCTACGTTCCCAATCTGGTCGGTTCACTGGATGCCGTGTCGGCGACCGAGCAAGTGCTCTCGCAGGAGCTCTCGAGCGGTTCGCGGGTCGCTTCGCTCTCCGACGATCCGGGAGCGGCGGCGGACAATGTCGTGCTGACGGCACAGCTCGCGCAGGACGACACTTTCACCCAGACAGCGGCCACGACCGAGAGCCGCTTACAGGTTGGCGACTCGACGCTGGGGTCGGTGGTGAGCCAGTTGAATTCGGCGATCACGCTCGCGACCGAGGCGAATAACGGCACCCTGAGCGCCTCGGATGTGAAAGGTATCTCAGACCAGATTGCGGGAATACGCGACGAGGTGCTGTCGCTGGCCAACACTACTTATCTTGGGACCTATCTTTTCTCCGGCAGCCAGGGCGCGACCGCCCCCTTCTCGCTGAACAACAGCGTAACGCCGGCTGTTGTGACCTATAACGGCGATGCCAAGACGACCTCGCTCGATACTCCGAACGGCCAATCCATACAGCTCAATGTTCCTGGAAACCAGATATTTAGCACGGGCGTTGCGGGTACCGACATCTTTCAGACGCTGAACAACCTGATCGCCGACTTCGCGAGCGGGACGCCGTCGGCGGGTGCTATTGCCGATACCGACAGCCTGGACAGCTCGCTGAATCATGTCAGCGACCAGCGGGTGTTGTTGGACAACAGCATCACGGCGCTGCAGGGCGCGGCCTCTTACACGCAAAGCGAGTCGGCGCAATTGCAGTCGGCGCAGACGACCCTGCTCGAGGCCGACTACGGCAAGGTCTCGACACAACTGAGCTCGGCCGAGACGCAGCAAACTGCGCTCTATGACGTTATCGCCACGCTCGAAAAGGGCAGCTTGTTCAACTACATCGCGCCCTAGCCCTGCAGAGCGCGGTATTCCGCGCCTAACAGCCTCTTCACTCCACTCGTTCGAATCACTAGCCTAGCGGGTTGGTCTTCGGGCTTTACATAGAAGTTCGAGGGGTGTAGGCTCTATTCCCATAGAAGTCCTAGTGGAGAGTCGAACTTGGGAACAAGAGACGAGGTGAACGCCGAGATGCTGAAAGGCACTCTCGACATGATGGTGCTGCGAACGCTGGTCACCGGCGATGCGCACGGGCACACGATCGCCAAAGTGATCGAGCGAACATCGGAAGACGTGCTTGAAGTGGAACAGGGGTCGTTGTACCCGGCGCTTCACCGGTTGGAAGACCGCGGTTGGGTCTCGTCGTATTGGGGTGCGAGCGAGAACAATCGCAAAGCGAAGTTCTACCGGCTCACGGCCCTGGGGAAGAAACAGCTGGTACGTGAGACGAATCGCTGGCGGCAGATGGCGCGGGCGATCGGATTGGTAATGGGCGACGCAACTCTCGCTAAGGAGGGTGAGCGATGAGATGGAGCAGGTTTTTTCGCAGGCGCCGGTCCGACGCCCAACTGCAGCAGGAGATCGATCTTCATCTCGCGGCAGAGATTGACGAAAATCTGGCGCGCGGCTTTTCCCCCAATGAGGCGCGGCGGCGGGCTTATGTGAAGTTCGGCAATCCCCAGCAGGTGCGAGAGACGATGTGGCGGCAAAACAGTATCGGCATGATCGACAATGCCTGTCGCGATTTGAAATACGCGGTGAGGACGTTAGCCAGATCGCCGGGGTTCACGATTGTCGCGGTGCTGGTGATGGCGCTGGGCATCGGCGCCAACATTGCTTTATTCACGGTGGTGCGAAGCGTGTTGCTCAATCCGCTGCCGTTTCACGATTCGTCGCGGCTGTATGCGCTCCGCCAGCGGAACAGCCAGGAACACGGGCGCAGCGGTGCGACGCCGATGAATGAATACATGCCGGTCGATGCCGGGAGTTTCGCCGAGTGGCAGAAGACCGCCGCCGGTATGGCCGAATTGGCGATGGTTTCGCCGTGGCAGGGATACAACGTCTCGTCGGAGGGAGGAAAGCTTCCTGAACAGATCGACGCTGCATGGTGTTCGTGGAATTTCTTCCCCACTCTGGGCGTAACGCCGGCGATGGGACGAGGCTTTACTGCCGATGACGACCGTCCTGCGGCGGAAGCGACAGTGATTCTTTCCGACGCTTTCTGGAGGCGGCGATACAGCGGCGATCCGGCGATTGTAGGAAGGAGGATTCGGCTCGACGCCAAACCCTACACGGTCACCGGCGTCATGCCGTCTTCGTTTGTGTATTCGAGCTCGTTTGGCGGCAGCAATGTGCAGGTCTGGACGCCGGTTACCCACGAGGCACCATCGTGGCTTATGCACACTTTTGCGGACCACGAGTTCCTGGTGGTCGCGCGCCTGTTACCGGGCGCGACCCTTGCCGGCCTGGTCAATCAATTGAGTGCGCTGCAAGCGCAGATCAGGGCTGCTCATCCTGAGCCGGGAGTTCGCGACGCAGCCCAGGGCCGCTCGATGCTGGATGACGCGGTCCAGGGCTACAAGACCTCGCTTTACGCGCTCTTCGCCGCGACCGGTTGCGTATTGCTGATTGCGTGTCTCAATGTGGCCAGCCTGCTGGTGGCGCGTACGGCGGCGCGGAGCAAGGAGCTGGCGATTCGCGCGGCGCTGGGCGGCGGACGACTGCGCCTGCTGGGCGAGAGATTGATGGAGAGCTTCCTGCTGTCGGCGGCGGGCGGCGGACTGGGATTGTTGCTGGCGTGGGGCGCACTCGCATGGCTGGTGCGTACCCGCCAGGATATGAACCGGGTCGAAGCCATTCACATCGATGCCGTCGTGGTCGTCGCGACGCTAGGCACAGTGCTGTTGTGCGCGCTATTTTCCGCACTGATCTCGGCGGCGAGCGGCAAAGACATTCTTGCCTCACTGCATGAATCATCGCGGGCGCATAGCGCCGGGCGGGCGCGTGCCGGCTTGCGCAGGGTGCTGCTGGTGCTGGAAGTCAGCCTCACCGTGGTCCTGCTTGTTGGGGCGGGACTTCTGCTGAAGAGCTACGACCGGCTGCGGAGCAGCGATCTGGGCGTGCCAGTCGACAACGTGTTGACTATGCGTTTCGGGCTGCCTGACGCCCGCTACAAAGGCCAGACGCAGGTGATCGCATTCTATGAGCGGCTTATCGAGCGCGTTCGGTCGCTTCCGGGGGTGCAGGCGGCCGGGCTGGTCAGTGCTGCACCGGGGCAGGGCTGGGGCGGAGACAACACGGTGAGCGTCGTCGAGCATCCTCCGTTGCCCAAAGGCGAGGGATACGACCTTATGACGCGCGGCGCGGAGCCGGGATACTTTGCAGCGATTCAAATTCCTTTGGTGCGCGGTCGGATCTTCACGCTGGACGAGCGGCTGGATCGAGCGCACGTGTTGGTCATCAGCGAGTCGGCTGCGAAGCTGTTGTTTCCCGGAGAAGACCCGATCGGCAGGCATTTGAAGAACAGCTCCGTGGGAGATGTGAGTGAAGTGATCGGCGTGGTCGGCGACACGCGATGGTCGATTTCCGAATCCATAAGACCCACCATGTACAGGCCGCTTTATGGGATCGGCTACAACGTAGCGACAATCGTCGTCCGCTCAGAGCGAAATGTCGAATCCCTCGCCCTGCCGATACAGAAGGTCCTTGGCGGGTTGGATCCGGATATACCAGTCTTCGGCGATATGACTTTGCGCGAGTCGATCGGAAAATCAACGATCGATTCGCAGTTCGACTCTGTTCTGGTGGTCTCGTTTGCGGTCATTGCGCTGTTGCTGGCCGCTGCCGGGCTTTATGGAGTTCTTGCGTATTTCGTGACGCAACGGACCAGCGAGATCGGCATCCGGATCGCGCTCGGCGCAAAGCGAGGAGGCGTGCTGCGGCTGATGCTTTTTGATGGGCTGCGCCCAGCGCTTTTCGGGCTCGTCCTCGGGCTGGTCGCGAGCGCGGCGGTGGCGCGCCTGATCCGCTCGATGCTGTACGAGACCGAGCCGCTCGATGTGCCGGTCTTTCTGGTAGTGACGGCGATGCTGCTTGTGGTTGCGGCCCTCGCGTGCCTGCTTCCCGCGTGGCGAGCCTCGCGAGTCGATCCGATGCATGCGTTAAGGACTGAATAGGCGTAAAAGGCGGCAGTGATGACAGTTCGGTCGTCTGATCACCGCGCCCTTGAAGTTTCGGGCGGGGCCATGCTAAGGTTTGAATATTCAAGTTTGCTCCTTGTGAGCGGGCCTGAGTTTCATGAAGAGTGGCTGAGGGACGGGCCCTGTGACGCCACGACAACCGGTCTGAGCAATTCAGGAAGCGGTGTCAACTCTCTCCCAATGTGGGGAACATGAGATTCGGGGTGCCTGGCCTTAAGTCTGATTTTGAGACTTAAAGACTTTAAGGTCGGATCGCATCTCGCTAATCCAGTTTGTATTTTGAAGTGTTGAGTTCGTCACGTAATGCCCGTGGACTTGGTCCCTCTCGATATTGAGGGTGACATGGCTGTTTCTTACGAGTTGCGTTGTCGAGACTGCGGGAAGCGGTTTGCGAACGAGCCGCTGTCGAGCTGTGACGAGTGTTTTTCGCCGCTGGAAGTTACCTATGACATGGACGCCGCGAAGCGGACGTTCACCCGCGAGGCGATCGCGGGCGGCGCGTCGAGCATGTGGCGCTACCAGTCGCTGCTGCCGGTCCCGCAGGATTATGTGGCAACGACGCCTGCAGGCTGGACTCCGCTGCTGGATGCGCCGCGGCTGGCGAAGCGGATCGGCGCCAAGAACCTCTTTCTCAAAAATGACGCAGTATGCCTGCCGACACTGAGCTTCAAGGACCGGGTCGTCTCGGTGGCACTGGCGAATGCGAAGATCTTTGGTTTTGAAACTGTCGGCTGCTCCTCGACGGGCAACCTGGCGAACGCGGTAGCCGCGCAGGCAGCGCGGTTGGGGCTCAAGACTTACATTCTGATTCCAGCCGACCTCGAGCCGGCGAAGATCCTGAACACGCAGGTCTACGGTGCGACGCTGGTCCGGGTGGAAGGGAACTACGATCACGTGAACCGGTTGAGTTCGCAGATTGCCGAGCGGTACAAATGGGGATTTGTGAATGTAAACCTGCGGCCTTACTACGCCGAGGGATCGAAGACGGTTGGTTACGAGATCGCCGAGCAGCTGGGGTGGAAACTGCCGGACAATGTCGTCGTGCCGATGGCCGGAGGCTCACTGATTACCAAGATTCGCAAGGCGTTCAACGAGTTGATCGAGCTTGGTTTGGTAGCGGAGAAGAAGGTGCGCTTCTTTGGCGCGCAGGCGACGGGCTGCTCGCCGATTTCGACAGCAGTGAAGGCGGGTTCGGATGTGATCGAGCCACAACGGCCGAATACCATTGCGCGTTCGCTGGCAATCGGCAACCCAGCCGACGGGCCATATGCGGCGCGTGCGATCCAGCAGAGCGGCGGTTGGGCAGAGGATGTGTCGGATGTGGAGATCGTTTCGGCGATCCAGGAGCTGGCGGAGACAGAGGGCATCTTTACCGAGACTGCGGGCGGCGTGACCACGGCGGTGACGGCAAGGCTCTATGCGCATGGGCGTATCTCTCCCAGCGACGTCACTGTCGCGTGCATCACCGGCAACGGACTGAAGACCACCGATGCGCTGGCAGGGAAGTACGAGGTCGAGCGCGCGATCCGTCCGCGCATGGCCGACTTTGAGGAGTTCGTTGCGCAGCATGAAGTGCGCGGCATCGCGGTTGATGATGCAGTCGTAGGAGTCAGTGGGAGATAAGCATGTCAGTTAAAGTTCTGTTGCCAAATGCATTTCAGAAGCACACCAACGGCGCCAAAGAGATCGAATCCAAGGCAGCAAATTTGCCTCAGCTGATCGAGGAGATCGAAGTCAGCTTTCCGGCACTCAAGCAGCACTTGCGCGACAGCGATGGCAAGGTGCGGCGATTCATCAACTTCTATGTAAACGATGAAGATATCCGCTTTCTAGGCAATGAGAAATATGTATTCAAAGACGGCGACGAGGTGCTGGTAATTCCTTCAATTGCCGGCGGATCCTGCCCGGACGGGGATACGCGCTTCGCGCCTTGCACGTGCTGTTCCTATTGCGGTCAGGAAGACTGTCTTTGCGATGCCTAGCTGTTCGTTGATTGACAAGTCAAGAGAGGCTGGCATCCAGCCGGCCTCTTTCCTTACGATGGCGGTTCTACTGAGCACGCTGCGATGAAAGCAACTGGGCGAACTCCGGGGTTTCGCGGAGGGACGCCAACTCGCGGTCATTCATCAGCTTCTTGCGGTCGCTGAACCCTTCGGCGAGCGCTTTACGCAGGTACATCAGCGCGCGGTCGTTGTTTCCCGCCTGGGCGTAGGTCTTGGCCAGAACGTAGTTTGCGGCGGCGAGGTCCTTGGATGAGCTGGCTTCCTCGATTCGAGTGGCGCTGTTGTGTTCGAAGATCTGCGGATCGAGAGCGAAGGCGCGACCGTAAGCTTGCGCGCCCTTCTTCGGGTTCCCTTCGAGGAAGTAGGAGGTCCCCAGATTGCTGTAGAAGAGCGGAGAGTTCGGCTTAAGCTTGATCGCTTTCCGGTAATAGCTCTGGGCCTTTCTATAGTTCTTCTCCGCGTGATAGATGGCGCCCAGGTTGTTAAAGGCCTCGGCGTAATGGGGGTCGAGCTGGATGGCCCGCTCATAGCTCTTTTTCGCATCGATCAGATCGAACATGTGGTGGTAGGCGACGCCGATCTTATTGGCTATGACGGCGGAGTCCTGTGACGCTTGCCGATAGGCCACGATGGCGTCAAGATAGCGCCCGCGCGCGGTTAGCAGGTCGCCCTGTGTCTCAGGTGATAGGGGAATAACTGGGCGATCAGGCGGGCGGACACTCGTAAGTTCGACGGCGGCCGGCTGACTCTGGCAAGAAGCGGTCAGAGGGACTACGGAGGGCAAAGCCAGGACACCACTGAGGCAAGTGCGGAAAATTCGCTGGCGGAGTGACATACATCGCCTCCTTGCCCGAGAGTGCGAAAAGTCTCAGGAGCGACTGGAAGTCCATCGCGAGTCTTGAGGGAAACATCGTCGACGCCTGCGGCGACTTGAGCGGCTGCCACCGCCGGCGCAACAGAAGTACCCGAAACGGCTCTGCGTCGCCGAGAAAATTGTACTCCTGTGGAGCCCCGATTGGAATCCGGTTTACAGGAGTAAGCTGGTCGCGTGGCAGGTTGGCGTAGAGTTTCGCGAAGGGCGTTCCTGCAGGGCGGTTCGCTGGCTGCTGCTGCGGCGATGGCTCCATGCGGCTTAGCAGCGCTGGCTGCCGAGGCTCCGCTGGCTGAGTTTGGCTATGGCGACGTGAAGTTCGCTCCGGGTCTTCCACAGAGCCAGTTCGAAGAGAGTCACGCGGTCCTGATGGGACTCAGCGACGACTCGCTGTTGAAGCCCTTCCGGCAGATGGCAGGAAAACCTGCGCCGGGCGCCGATCTGGGCGGATGGTACCGCTTCAATCCAAACTACAACTACAAGACGGACGATGCCGGATTCGCTCCGGGAGCAACGTACGGGCAGTGGGTTTCGGCGCTGGCTCGCTCCTATGCGATTACAAAATCTCCTGAGGTGCGCGAGAAAGTTTTGCGGCTCAACAGACTTTTTGCGGACGCGATTTCGCCGGAATATTTTGATCAGAACCGCTTTCCCGCATACAGCTACGACAAGATCGTTTGTGGTCTGATTGACTCGCACGAATTTGTAACTGATCCTGATGCATTTACGATCCTCGATCAGACGACTGCTCTAGCGCTGCCTCACCTGCCGCCCCGGGCCGTCACTCGCGAAGTGGTGTGGCGGCCGGGCAAGGACGTCTCGTACACCTGGGACGAGTCGTACACGCTGGGGGAGAACCTATTTCTCGCCTACCAGCGCGGAGCCGGGTCGCGGTATCGTGAGCTGGCACAAAACTACCTAGAAGACGAGACATACAACGACCTGCTGGCGCGCGGCGAAGATCCGATGCCGGGCCGTCACGCCTACAGTTATGTCAACGCGCTTAGCTCGGCGATGCAGGCCTACCTGACGCTGGGCAGCGAAAAGCACTTGCGCGCGGGAAAGAATGGATTCGACCTGCTGGCGGCGCAGAGCTTCGCCACCGGCGGCTGGGGACCGGATGAGCAACTGCATGCGCCGTCGAGCGATGCGCTGTATACCAGCTTGACGAAGACGCACAACAGCTTTGAGACTCCGTGCGGCGCGTATGCGCATTTCAAGCTGACACGCTACCTGCTGCGCGTGACGCGCGACTCGCGCTATGGCGACAGCATGGAACGGGTGATGTACAACACCGTGCTCGGCGCGAAACCACTGGAAGGCGATGGCCGCGCCTTCTACTACGCCGACTACAACTTCAAGGGCAAGCGGGTCTACTCGAATCATCTGTGGCCTTGCTGCTCGGGCACGCTGCCGCAGGTCTCGGCGGACTATCGCGTGAGCAGTTATTTCCGCGATGGACGCGATGTGTACGTGAATCTCTATCTGCCGTCGACGCTGAGCTGGAACTCCGAGGGCAAAACAATCTCGCTGACTCAGGAAGGAAATTATCCGCTCGAAGAGACGATTCGGATGAAGGTAACTGGACAGCAGCCGGCTAATTTTGCGTTTTTGTTGCGGATCCCGGGGTGGGCGGAGGGCGCTTCGGCGTCGGTGAATGGGCAACGGATTTCGGGAGCGGTGACAGCAGGGAAGTTTCTGCGGCTGGAGCGGAAGTGGAAGAACGGCGACCGTATTGAGCTAAACCTGCCGATGGGCCTGCGGCTGGAGGCGGTGAACGCGCGGCATCCGGAGACGGTGGCGCTGCTGCGGGGCCCGCTGGTGTTTTTTGGCCTGGGTGATGGAAAGCCGGAATTAACGCGGAAGCAGTTGCTCGCGGCGCGACCAGTCGGGGCTTCTGAGATGGTCGCGGAGACGGCGGGTGGGGCGGCGGTGAAGTTCGTTCCGTTTACGGCGATTGGCGACGAGGCGTACTCGACGTATGTTGGGGTCAGCTAAGGAGCGGTCAGCGATCGACGAAGCCCGGTCCCTGCCAGGTGTTCGGCGGCGCAGCGGCTCGATTTCGGCGTCGGCGCGACAAAACCCGGGCGACGGTGGGCGGAGATAATGCCTTTCAGCGCCGAGACGGGAACCTTCGGCAACAGGACAACGGCGCCGTCCGGGTGAATAAAGAACTTGATCCGGTCACCGGACTGGAGATGATGAAGATGTTCGCGAATTGCCTTTAGGGATGGTTGTCTGTCCTTTGGCGGTGAGAGCTGACTCCATCGCTAGCTCCTTACTTCTTAGATAAAGTACTACTCCGAACATGCTCGTCAAGTCGGTTCCACCATTGCCGGCTCGATGAGTTCCAGTTCGGAACGTGGGTGGTCAATCCGTTGGAGAACGTAGCGGTAGAGTTCGGCTGCTTCCTGCTGACGGAGGGGGATGAGGCGACCCCCGATGCGGCAGAGGGCCCAGTCTGTCCCGGTTTCGATGCTGAGCTGCGTTTCAGAGGGGGCCATGCGGCGGAGGGCGTCGGCGACTCCTGGGGCGGTGCGAAAGGTGGAGTCGAGTTGAGTGGCGTGCATCAGGCGGCGCAGGAAGGGGCGCAGACCGGTGAGCCAGAGTTCGCACCGGTGGTCGCGGGCGAGGGTGCCGAGGTGAATGAGGGCGCCGAGGGCGTCAGCACCTAGATAAGTAGTAGCCGCAAGATCGAGGACGAGGTGATGGCCGCCGTTGACGGCGAGGCGGGCTTCTTCTTCGAAGGCGGAGACGGGCACGCCGCTGAGGTTGCCGGAGACGTGCATCACGGTGGCCACGCCGACGGTCTCTTCGCAGATGGAGTTCAGCGCAGGACGCTTCGGCTGGGCGGCGGTGGCGGCGAGCTGGGCGGTCATATACCAGGCCAGGCCAGAAGCGTCGCGGGCGTAGCGCAGACCGAGGCGGGCGGGCTCTCTGCAGATGCGGAAGACCCATTCCAGGCCGTGGCTTTGCATCCAGAGTGGGGCTCGGGGGAGCTTGCCGGCAAGCAAATCGAGGGAGCCGCCGACGCCGATGCAGACGGGCACCTGAAGGCGATGGCGATGCATGGCGAGCCACTTTTCCTGTTTAGGGCTGCCAAAGGCGACGAGCAGGATGTCAGGGCGGGCGGCTTCAATCTGAAGCAGGATGTCTTCGTGGTCCATCTGATCGAGTTCCGCATGGGCGGGGCAATAACGGCCGACCACGCGGGCGTGAGGGTGATAACGGGTGATCCAGTTGCTGGCGCCGCGCGAGGAGGCCTCGCTGGATCCGAGGAGAAAGATGCCATAGCTGTGGCGATCGGCGAGCGCGGCGAGCCGGGGGACAAGGTCCGACCCGCTGACGCGCTCCTTGAGTGCGGCGCCCATGAGGCGCGAGGCCCAGACAAGCGGCATGCCATCGGGCAAAACGAGATGACAGGCGCTGAGGATTTCTTTGAGTTCGAGATCGTGAATAGAGTTGATGAGGAAATCCACGTTGGCGGTGGCGATCTGGTGGAAGCCGCCTTCGTCGATGCTGGCTTCGATGTCACCTAGCACCTGGTCCATGTTGACGTTGTCGATTGGAACTCCGAGGATCGCGACACTGCCACTGCGAAGATGATGCATAGGATGGCCCTCGTCCCACTTCATTCGGACAGCGACGATCCCTGTCAATCCATCGCAGCGAGCATTGCTGCAGCGAGGCTTTTCGAAAAGAAGCCTGCGGCGGCAATGCCCCCTGACGACAACAAGGCAGTGAAGAGATCAGTCGTCCCGATGGAAAGTGTTTGTTAGAGCAATCGTATGCGGTCGGCAGTTATTTGTAACAGTGACCGAAAGTTTTCCTTGAGCTCGTGCCCAAAACGGGACAGGAGCCAGGCCTAAAACGCGAGGCTGATAGTACAAAAGATCTTCTTTAAGGCGCAGACGGAGTTGGGGCGGCTGCGAGGCTGGCGGCGAAGAAGTCGGTAGCGTGCTGGAAGAGCACTGAGCAGGCGTTGGGATCGTCGATGGCGTGGGACTGGCCGGGGAAGAGGGACACTTCAAGATACTTGCGGTGTTCCACAAGATCTTCCTGGAGTTCCATCATCTGGTCGGGATGGACTTCCAGGTCGTCCGCGCCTTGCGCGACGAACATCGGACCTTTGTAACGCTGCCATTCGTCGAGTGGGGTTGAGGAGAGATAGCCGTCCTGGTTCCTGACCGGATCGCCGAGGTAGCGCTCGGTAAAGGCAGAATCGTAGAGCATCCAGTTGACCACCGGAGCGATGGCGAAGGCCGACTTGACGACCAGGGGAGGGTGGAGCATGGAGTGCACCGCGAGCGCGCCGCCGAAGCCGCGTCCCCAGATGCCGACGCGGTTGGGATCGATATAGGGAAGCGTCTTCAGGAAGGCGACAGCGTCTTTCTGGTCGGTCATCTCCTGGCCCTCAAAGCGAAGATGAATGAATTCCTCGTAGGCATGGCCGCGTCCACCAGTTCCACGATTATCGACGGCGAAGACGACATAGCCGCGCTGGGCGAGCATTTGCCGCCACATCGAGACATCGCCGTCCCAGACGTCGCGCACCGCCTGGCGCCCGGGGCCGCCATAGACGTAGACAATCGCGGGATATTTCTTCTCCGGCGCGAATCCGGCGGGGCGGACCATAAAGGCGTTCATGTCGGCGCCGTCGTGGGTCTTGATGGTCATAAAATTGACGGGCTGGAAGATAGGTTTCCGAGCGGGCGGTTCGTCGAGCGCAAAGACTTTGATCGCGGCGGGGTGAGCGTTGGCGTTGATCTCGCTGGCAGGTTTCGATTGCGCATCGACGCGATATACGGAGCGGATCCATGGCTTGAGGGCGGTCGAAAAGTTGTCGACATAGAGTGCGGCGCCGGGAGCGAAGGTCGCATCGTGAGTGCCACTGTCACCCGAGATCCGGCGTTCGTCTTTCCCGTCGAGGCCGGCCATGTAGATGTGGCGTTCGAGGGCGCCCTTCTCAGTCGAGGTGAAATAGAACTTTGCCTCGCTCTCGTTCACCGCGTCGAGTGAAGTGACCTCCCAGTTGCCCTGGGTGAGCGGGCGCACGAGCTTTCCGTCGAGGCTGTAGAGATAGAGATGACGGTAGCCGGAGCGTTCGCTTGACCAAATAAATTGCGGGGAGCTTTTGAAAAAATAAGGGCTGTGAGTGAGGTTGATCCAGTACGGGTCGGTATCGCTGACGGCAACGCGGGAGACGCCGGTGCGGGCGTCGGCAATGAGCAGGTCGAGTCGGTTCTGGGGGCGATTCAGCCGTTCGACGGCGACTTGCTTGCTGTCCGGGAGCCATTGCAGGCGAGGCAGGTAGACGTCGGTCTCTTTGCCAGTGTTGATGGCGACGGGTGGGGTCTTGTCATTTACGCTGCTGACGAAGACGTGGAGGACAGGGTTCCTGGTTCCGGGGGTGGGATAGTCGATGGTGAGAGGAGAATCTTTGCCGGTATCATGACCCGCTTCATCATCAGAGGCAAAGGGTGGAGTATAGGTGGCAACGCCCTTTAGGTTGAATTCGAGCCACGCGATGTGGGTCGAGTCAGGCGACCAGGCGTAGCCATGTTTGGTGCCCATCTCGTTGGGGTAGAGCCAGTCAAGCTGGCCTTTGAGGAGGGTTGCGTTGCCGCCCTTTGTGACGGCGCGCGGTTCGCCGCCGGTGACGCTCACGACCCAGAGATTGTGATCGCTGGCGAAGGCGGCCGAGCGGCCATCGGGAGAGAGCTGAACGTCGCTAATCAGTTCTTTGCCGGTGACGAGATTGCGGGTCTTGAGGGTTTTGCGGTCGAGCCAGACAATCCCGCGATTGCTGTGCAGGAGAAGCGCGTTGCCATCAGGCGTCCATTGAAAGCCTACTGAGGCCCGTGGAGGGGCGACTTTGGTTTCGCCAACAGACCTGGCGGGAAAGAGTTCATCGATCTTCTGCTGGCTCAATAGGACGGAGCGCTCGGAGCCGGCGGCGTTGACGAGATCGAGCTCCAGCCGCAACCCGAAGCCGTGTTCCATCGGCTTGAAGTAGGCGATGCTGGCGGCGTCAGGGCTCCATTGAAACTGGGTGCCTTGTGATTCGCGGGGCACTGCGGCCGCGCAGACATCGTCGATCGAGACCTCGTCGGGGTTGACCGCTGCCGGAGGTTTATAACGCCGCTGGGCAGAGACTATGCCGGACGTCGCGAACAGCACCGCCAATAAGAGTGCGCTGCCGACGATCGAAAAGGTGCGCCGGCGCAGCGGGCCTGCAAGATTCCGAAGCTGATTCACGAACTACCTCGCAAACAGGTTCCGTTGATTCCAAAGTAACATCCCACAGACTCCTCGACGTTGCCAGGGCTAGCCTTCGGCTGCGCTATGATTCTTTGGTACCGGAGAGGCGTGGGAGGCGGGAATCGTGTTTCGCAAACAACTCCTTACGGGTGTTGCCTGGGTTGCAGCCGCGCTGCTGCCAGCGTGCGCCAGCTCGGGGTTCTCCCAGACGGCTCCGACGCCCAACCGTCAGGATGCAGCGCCGGCAGGAGGACAGCCGAGTCTGACCGAGACGCAATGGAATCTGATCGAGCTCGACGGTAACCCGGTGACCATCACTGGTGCGCAGGGGCACCCCTACATCTACCTGCAGGTCCAGGGCGACAAGCTGAGCGGATCGGGGGGATGCAACCGGTTTTTCGGCTCCTACGACCTGAGCGGAAGTTCGCTACAGTTTCACTCCGTCGCGCAGACGCTGATGGCATGTGCGGGCGCGTCGATGGACCGCGAACCGGCGTTGATGCAGGCGCTGAAGCTGACGACGAGCTACGAGATATCGGATGGCGTGTTGCAACTCAAGGTGGACACCCGGGTGCTGGCGCGGTTTCAGGCCAGGAAGAAGTAAATCGGCTCCCACTTCAGTTGTCGCGATTCTGTTTCCCCAAATCTCGTTCAGACTCAATCACGCAGGAATTCCAAGCCTCAAAGCGGGAACTTTCGACCGGCTCACAGCAAGGCTCTGGCGCACCCGACACTAAACAAAGAGCTTGCTCGTCTGGATACCGAGATAGACGGCCAGGTATCCGAGGATGACGCTCGATCCCACATAAAGCAGGGCGATGGCGGGACGGTCCTGAGCGGCGCGGTAGGTTTCGAATTCAAAGGTGGAGAATGTCGTGTATGCGCCGACAAAGCCAATTGGGACGGCGAGACGCCAGGCGCTCGGGAGTTCGGCGCGCGCATCGAGAATCGAGAGCGCGAGGCCGATGATGAAACAACCGGTGATATTAATTGCGAACGTGCCGTAGGGAAAACGGGTCCCCATGCGGTCGTAAATCCATGCGCCCAGAGTGTATCGAGCGAGCGAGCCGAGCGCCCCGCCAAACGCCACCCATACAAACCTCATGTAGTCGAGACCTCCGTCGTGAGCCAGCGGCTTCGAGAAGAATAGCAGCGGCGAGCCGGATCTAGGGGCTGAGTTCCACGAACATGGTTTGCGGCTGGCCCATCCAAAAGCGATTGCTGGCATGGACCAGCGGCCCGACCCGGCGACCCTCCAGCCGAGCAAGCGCCTCATGATAGGGCCCGACGAAGCGAACGACACTGGGGAGCGATTTGTAGCCGCGGGGGAGCCAGCGCAACGCCCGGGTGGCGGCAGCTCGGTCGTGCTCAGTAAATTCGAGAGCAAATTCGGCGCGGAGACGCTCCGGCATCCACGCGGCGGTGAGTGCTCGATACCACCGGGGTATCGGAACCCAGGAGCCGGAGCCGTGGAGGATTCCGCGGGCCATCTCCCGTGCGAGCGAGTTCACACCGAGAGTGTCGGAGGCGAACTTTGCACGCATATATCCCTCAAATCCGGTCCAGTCCGCAGGCAGCGCCCCGGGCGGGATGCCGAAGAGCGCGGCCATAGTCTTGCTTTCGCTGTAGTACGCTTCTCGCTCCGCCAGCGTCAACGGCGGCAGCACACTCTCGTAGGCCAGCAAGGCGCTGTCGAGCAGGGTGGTATAGACCCAACAGAGCGCCTGGACCTCGTTGGCGCGGTAGAGGGAGCCACGCGGGTAGGCGGCCACGGCTTCGGGAAGCTCGCCCTCGATCCGAGAATGCAGACTATACAGATGGCGGGAGGCGGCGAGCGCCTGGTCGCGGGTCCCAAATATCATGGTGAAGACCACGCGAAAGGTATTGTGGAAACGCGAAACGGGGTCGTTGCGCAAATTGGAATGCTGATCGAGGGCCGCCGTGACCCAAGGGTGGGCCAGTTGAAGCAGGGCAGCACGTCCGGCGCCGAGAAAGAGCGCAGACTCCCGGTTGACCTTCCAGCTGACGGACTCGGGCCCGAAGATGCCAATTTGGATGTCGGGAGTCTGAGAGGCGAAGGCTGCCCAGAGTCGCTCCGGAGGGGCGCCGGAGGGGTAAGAGGCGGTTGGCGCTGTTGTTTGGGCCGCCGGAACCGGGCTTAGCATGGCTTTACGCTACTGGAAACCAAGGAAATCGGGGAGGGGTTTTGTTATAGCCGGAGCACAAAACTTCGCCGATGGCGTTTATCGTGATTCCCAATATGGGGGTCAGCGTGGAATACTCCATAAGACACTTCTATACATGGCTGTGTGAGCGAGGGCGTACGACCTGCTGCTCTAATTCAAGAACAGAGCCAGGGAGAACCGAGAAACCTAACTATGCGGATTGCCAACACAGCCACCGCTTTCCCGCAGTATTACTACACCCAGCGGGAAGTGGTTGATGCTTTAAGAAGTTATTGGGACAAGGGCGAGGAATGCGCCCATATTCTCGAGCGCCTGCACTTCAGAACAGGCGTCGAAGGCCGCTACTATTGCCGTCCACTGATCGAATACCAGTATCTCGACACGTGGGGCAAGATGAACGACGTCTGGATCGAGGTCGCCGAACAGCTCGGCGAGCGGGCGATCGACTGCGTTCTCAAGACTGCCGGGGTAGGCCGAGACCAAGTGGATGCGCTCTTCTTCGTCTCGGTAACGGGGGTTTCGAGCCCGTCGATCGATGCGCGGCTGGTCAACAAGATGAAGCTCAACCCGAACATCAAGCGCAATCCAATCTTCGGCCTGGGTTGCGTGGCGGGTGCAGCTGGATTGGCGCGAGCCGCCGACTATGTTCGCGCCTATCCCGACCAGATTGCGGTGCTGCTCTCAGTGGAGCTTTGTTCGCTCACCTGGCAGCGGGGCGATACCAACCCCGCAGCGCTGATCGCCTCGGGTCTCTTTGGCGATGGCGCAGTCGCCGTGCTGATCGCCGGCGCGAATGTCAACCTGCCGGGGCCGAACCTCGTCGCCAGCACCCAGGTTTTCTATCCTGACACTCAGGACGTGATGGGTTGGAAGGTTTCCGAAAAGGGCTTCCAGGTGATTCTGTCCCCTGAAGTGCCGAACGTGGTGCTGAACAACCTGGGCAAGAATGTCGACGACTTCCTGGCTACGCGAAGTTTGACCCGGGCCGACATCGGATCGTGGATCATGCACACCGGCGGCCCCAAGGTGCTGGAGGCGACCGCCGAGGCGCTTGGGCTGAAGAACGGCCAGCTGGATGTCTCCTGGGAAGCGCTGAAGCGGGTGGGGAATCTTTCCTCCGGATCGGTGCTCGTGGTGCTCGATGAGATCATGAAAAATCGTCGTCCGGCACCTGGAACAAAGAGCATTCTGGCCGCCATGGGGCCGGGTTTCTGCGCAGAGATGTCATTGCTGGAGTGGTAGGCCGCTCCAGCGCTCCCCGCAAGATGATTCGCGAGGCTGGGGCTATCCGATTTGCGCCAGCCTAGTCGAATTCATAATCCCTGAGACCGGTAACAACACAATTGAATGCACCTTATGCGCGGAGCCCTACTCATCTCGCAGCCTCCGCATTGAGTCGGGACGCGCTGATCGTTGGCGGATTGGCTACCGGGATTGCATTACGTCGACGCGGCATCGACGTTGTTGTCGCCGATTCGCTGATCCCGATGATCGATAAAGCTTGTGGCGAGGGTCCGATGCCGGCGGCTCACCAGCCCCAGCCGTAGCATGCGCCGCGAGGCGGCATCTGACCTACATTCGGGTAATGCACTGTAAGACGACCCGGCGAGACTGTGGGTGAACCTCGCCGGAAATTTGCCCAAGGGAGCGCATGAGTTGACAGTTTTTCGATATGGGGTCTGGTTGCCTCACAAACGCCTACTCGCTGTCGTTGGGGCGCTCTTCAGCCCGACCACTGCAGAGGCACAATCGTCCAAGGTCACCGTCCACTTCGACCCGGCAGCGACTGAAATTCGGTGGGCGTTGAGCGGGAGCGTGCATACGACACACGGCACTTTCAAGCTCAAGGGCGGAGTGCTTACGGTCGATCCGGCGACGGGGGCAGCCGCCGGCTAGCTGCTCGTCGACCTGGCCAGCGGCGAGAGCGGGAACGCCGACCGCGACGCCAAGATGCAGAAAGACGTGCTGCAATCGGTCAAGTATCCCGAGGCGTTCTTTCATCCGGCGAAGATCACAGGCACGCTCAAACCCGGCGTTACGCAGACCGTCTCAGCCGAAGGAGCCTTCAATATTTATGGGGTGGAACATCCTATGAAACTGGAGATTGAGGTGAATTTTCTCGGCAACCAGGCAACCCTGACCACCGATTTCCGCGTCCCCTACGTGGCATGAGGGATGAAAGATCCCAGCTCCTTTGTGTTGCGCGTCGGGAAAGATGTCGATGTCGATGTTGTGGCCCATGGGACGGTCGAAGGTGTGCCGGCGAATCAGCCCGATGCGCCGGCGGAACGAGGAAAGAATGAATCACTCCTGCAGGAATTCAACAGTAAAACCTGGACTCGCCGCGTCGGCGCTGGCGATCGTGGCTTTGACGATTGGCGGATGCAGCAATCATCCCTCCGACCAGCAGATCCAGCAGCAGGCTGCGCAGACGACGCAACAGGTCAAGCAGAACGCCCAGCAGGCGGCGGCCAACGCCCGTGTTGCAGCAGCCACCGCCGAGGACAAGATTAATGCTGTCGCCGCTGGAGTCAAGCAGGGTTTGCAGAGCGGCACTTCCGTGCCGGTCGTCGATTTGAACAGCGCCAGCAGCGATCAATTGGTGACGCTGCCTGGAATCACACCTTCGAAGGCGCACAAGATCATAGCCGGGCGGCCATACGCCACACCGAGCGATCTGGTGACGCGGAATCTGCTTACCCAGGACCAGTTTGACCGCATTTCAAGGCGGGTCAAGGCCTCATGACACGTGTTTCCGGCTGCTTCTGAGTCTCCTTAGCCGAGTGGCGCATCGAAAGTAATAGAATGCAGCGAGTTGCATCTCAGGGCGCGAAGCTTTCGGTTCACTGGAAAGCTTTGTGAGAGAGGGTGCTTGCGGTTACACTTGAGATTGCAGGAATTCAGGAGACACAAACCATGGCTACTTCGACCGTCCAGCCTTCCACGATTGCGCCCCCGGCGAGCGACACCTTCAAGGCCCCCCCTCCGCTTACGCTAAGCGATTCGGCAATTGAGAAAGTGCGCGAGATCATGGCGACCCAGGACCCGCTTCCGGCAGGATTGCGCATTGGCGTGGTTGGCGGCGGATGCTCGGGCTTTCAGTATTCCATGTCGTTCGAGAACCAGGCTGGCATGATGGACAAGGTTTACAGCTTTGGGGCGCTGAAGGTTTTCGTCGATGCGACCTCGCTGATGTATCTGAACGGCTGCGTGGTCGATTACGTCGAGACGCTCGAGGCCGCAGGCTTCAAGTTTGAGAACCCCAACACCAAGAGCACCTGCGGCTGCGGGTCTTCATTCAGCGTTTAATGCATTTTTCGGAATAGAAATCAGCGGCCCCGTCGATTGGCGGGGCCGTTTTGCGTTTGGCTTCAGTCTTTTTGTTTTTGGCTGTTCAGCCGACGGGAGGAGCCGACTTTGCATCCAAGGTCACGGCCCGCGCCGAGGAAGTCAACCGCGGATTCCATCGAAAGACGGGTCAATGGCACTTGGCGCCAGGAACCTTTTTCTTGAAAGTGGGTAAACTCCGTTGAGGTTGTTCGACAGTACGGCCGCTTACATCCAGCCCGCAGGCCTTCGCCGCCGGGCAAATTCTGGATGAGCAGGCAGAAAGAGGAACTATGCGCAACAAATTTGCTATTCGCTCGTTATTGTTTTCGCTGACCTTACTGATTTTTGCCCACAGCGCCTTCGCCCAGATCGGCATCGGCATTTCGGTGAATTTCGGACCCCCGCCGCTGCCGGTCTATGAACAGCCGCTCTGCCCCGCCGACGGATATATCTGGACGCCCGGTTACTGGGCCTACGACCCCTACTATGGCTACTATTGGGTGCCGGGTACCTGGGTTATGGCGCCGCAGGTCGGCTTCCTCTGGACGCCTGGGTACTGGGGCTGGGGAGGCAACGCCTTTTTCTTTCACGAAGGATACTGGGGCCCTCGCGTAGGCTTCTATGGCGGCATCAACTACGGCTTCGGCTACGGCGGTAACGGCTACGAGGGCGGGCGCTGGGAAGGCGGCCACTTCGCCTATAACACCTATGTCAATCGCGTGAACACCACCGTAATTCACAACACCTACAACACGACAATTGTGAACAACACCACGGTCAACCACGTCGCCTATAACGGCGGTACCGGCGGTATTGAGGCGCGCCCTACGCGGCAGGAACAGGCCTATGCCGGCCAGCATCACCTTCCACCTGTGGCTGAGCAGACCCAGCATGTTCAGGCGGCACGGAGCAATCCGGAGCTACGCGCCAGCGCCAACCACGGTGTGCCTCCTGTTGCGGCGACGGCACGGCCGGGCGATTTCAAAACCGGTGTTGTCCCCTCCCGCGAAGCCGGTGGAGAATACAAGGCGCCGGCAACCAATCCTCCGCATGACGCCACGGAAGTTCAGCCGCACACGTACACGGCGCCGACCACCGGCAATGCCAAGAACGATCAGAAGTATCAACAGCAACAGCAGAAACTTGCAGCGCAGCAGAACCAGGAACACCAGCAACTGCAGCAGCAACAGGAAAAAGAGCATCAGCAGGCAGTTCAGCAAAAGTACAACGAACAACAGAAACAGCAGGTGGAAGAGCGTCACGCTCAGCAGACGCAACAGCTGGAGCAGAGGCACGCTGTCCAGCAGCAGCAGATGGTGCAACACCAGGCCCAGCCGCAGCACCAAAATGGACCGAACAAGCATTAATTCTCACGAGCCGAGCGGAGTGTGGATGAACACTTTCCATGCTCCGCGAAGTACATCCGGGAATGCGGCCTCGCCGGTTTGAGCGGCGGGGCCTTTTTTGTAGCTGTGAGAGTGCTTTGCCACAGCGACGGAGCTGCGACATTCGCGCGATGATAGAATGCCGAATTAGTCTTCGCGAAGCAGTTTCACAGGATTGACGGAGATTGCGCGTTGGGCTGGAATCCACGTAGCCACAAGCCCCAGCATGGACATGATGATGACCACTCCGGCTAACACCAGTGGATCGCGGGCCGTGGCCTGAGAGACGACGTAAGCCAGCACATTGCCGGCCATCACTCCGAGTCCGAGTCCGGCCACTGAGCCAATTGTCAGTAGCTTAACGGGGCGTGCGAGCGCAGCTTGCAGGACTTCGGTGCGTTTTGCTCCGAGGGCGATGCGGATGCCCAATTCGCGCAGGCGTTTGCTCACTGAATAGGCAGCCATTCCAAAGATGCCGGTGATGGAGAGCACTGCGCCCATCATGCCCAGCACGCCGAGGGCAAGCGTCGCCATGCGCGGACCGAAGAGATACGCATCCAACGATTGGTAACGGGTTTGGATAAAGACGGGCATGCAGGCATCAAGCTGGTGTAGCCTGCTCCTTATTGCGGCGCCGAGCTGGACTCGGATCGCTGTTCGAGTGCACGATGAGATAAGCCGAGTTTGACGGCCATTGCAGGAGGGGTAGAAACATCACCGGTTGAGGACCTTCGGTGATGCCGCCATATTTTCCATCCTCAGCAATTCCCACTATCTGGATTCGTCTTCCGTCGGGCATTTTGAAATAGCTGCCGTTCGCCTGGCCGGGACAGAGCCGAAAATCTTGAGTGCGAACTCCCGGTTCACCACGGCTACGTTCACGTTATCTTTGTCGTCCTGCAAGGTAAAGCCTCTTCCAGACAGCAGGGCCGTGCCGGCGGCGTGAAAATACTCTGGCGAGATCTTGAACATCAGAGCATCCGCGGCCTTATTCGATGGCGTCAGATCGACGGTCGTGTCGGTGAAAACGTTCGAGTCGGGCGCGAATCTCCCAAGGGAACCTGATCAGCCAAGGCAACTGACTGGACGCCCGGAATTGCTTTGACCGCGTCGAGCATCTGCCGCTGCATCGGAGGCACGCGATCGCCCTTATAGCCTGCCATGGTGAGGTCGGTCTAAACGAGGAGTGTGTTTTCCAGAGTGAAGCCGAAGTTATCGTGAAGAGAGTTCGCCAGCCCCGTACGGCGACGATGGAGGAAGTAACAAGCACGGCGCAGATGGCGATCTGGATAACAAGCAAGATGTCTCCGCGCCGATACGCAGGCCAAACCGGCCGCGGGCCTGGTTCGGCGATACCGGCCTTCACGACCTCATAGGGATTGGTACGGACACCTGCGATACAGGCACAGCGCCAAACAGGAGACCGCTTACGAGCGCTAGCAATAAGGCGACAAGGTACACATTGCGTCTGGTTCACCGACATGCTGAAGGGCCAACTGGAGATTGGCTGCCAGTCACTCAATCCGTGGAGGAGCATGACGCTGCCCAGAGCCCGATCGCGCCGCCGAGGAGCGAGATCAGTAGGGCTTCGGCAAAGAATCCGCGCAGGATGCGTCTGCGGCTCGAACCGAGCGCCAGGCGCAGAGCGACCTCGCGGGAGCGGTCGGCGGCCCGGGCGGCGAAGAGACCGCCAAGGTTGGTGCAGGCCGCAAGCAGGATCAGCCCGGTCAGCAGCATCAGTCCGGTCATGAACTCGCGCACCGGACGACCAATGAAGTCGCCATACAGGCTTGGGCGTGCGAGCTTAAAAGTCATTTTGGCGTCGTCTTTGGGATAGGTCTTCTCCGAAGCTCGGCACCCACAGAGTTCAGATCGGCGACTGCCTGCGCCGGGGAAATGCCGGGTTTCAGGTGCCCCATGGACATGAAGACCCAGCGATTGCCACGGTCGGTCATCGAGTCTTCGCTGAAAAATGCGTGGTTCACAATGGGGCTCAAACAGGTCGGGATGAAAGAAGGAAAGAGTGCCATGAAAGCCAGGCCGGGTCACGCCGATGATGGTGAAGGGATGCTTGTTGAGGCGGACGACGCGGCCGATGACGCCGGGATCGCCTTGAAAATGGCTGTGCCAGTAGTCGTAGCTCAAGACGATGTACGGGGCGCTGTTAGGGCCGTGCTCATCGGAGGCATGGAAGAAACGGCCAAGATAAGGTTGCAGACCCAGCGCATCGAAGTAGTTGCCGCTGGACTCGTCGATCCAGACTCGGGAAGGTTCTTTGCCGGTGTCGAGCCCAGCCTGATTGAAGGTCATAGGCCACGAGAGTTTCAAAGCTGTGGTTGCGATCACGTAGATCGAGATAGTCGGGATAAGACTCCGACATGTCGTTGGTCGGCTCACGTGCCAAAGTCCATAGAGGCTCTGCGGATTGGGCACATTGAGTGGACGGATGAGGAAAGCATTGAGGACGCTAAAGACCACGGCGTTCGCACCGATAGCCAATGCCAGAGTCAGAACTGCTGTGATGGTGAATCCGGGCGAGCGGAGCAGTTGGCGCGCTGCGTGGCGGAGATCGGACCAAAAGCCGGTGAGGCCCAGCGCGAGGTCGGCAGATGCGACGCGTTCCCGCGTCGCGGTGGGGTTGCCGAAGCGCAGTAGAGCGTCACGACGCGCGTCGGCTGGCGACATGCCGACGGCGAGATTGTCCTCGATGCGCAGGTCGATGTGGGACTGGATTTCTGCGGCGATTTCGCGGTCGACCCGCGAACGGGAGAAGAGGTTCAGAAGACGGCGAAGGAACTGCATAGGATCACCTCACGCGTACTTGAGCATGGCGCGAATACCCTTTACCAATTGATCGAAACTTTCTTCGGCCAGCTGCAACTGCTTTCGGCCTGCGGCGGTGAGCTTGTAGTATTTCGCCTTGCGGTTGGTCTCAGTTAACGCCCACTCGGAGCTGATCCAGTCGCTCTGCTCCATGCGGTGGAGGGCCGGATAGAGCGAGCCTTCTTCGACCTGCAACAACTCCTCGGAGGCGCGCTGGATGTGGAGGACGATGCCGTAGCCATGGAGCTTGCCTCGCTGGGCGAGCGTCTTGAGAACGAGGAGATCGAGGCTTCCCTGAAAATCGTTTCTGGCCATGTTTGTTCTGGTCTTCCAGACCCCTATGCTTCTTGGTATCTCAGAGGCTATGCCTAGAAGTGGAGGGATGTCAATGAGGATTTGGCCTGAGCCGTTAGAACTGGATCAATTTTGCTGGGCCGCGGACGGCGGCGGCGAATCCGGCGGCGAAGCTGATCACGGCGCAGATGAGGAAAATCACCAGGGCCGTCTGAAAGGCGGTGGTGACCCAGGACTTTTCAGCGTCGGGGCGGGGCGACTGCTTATAGGCATCGACGAGGCCGAGAAGCGGCCGGGGTGAGTTGAGATGGGCGAAGCGGTAGTTCGGCACTTTCGACTTCATCCACAGGTAAGAGGCGAGAACGACCAGACCGCTGGCGAGGGTGAGGATTTCGTTGAACTCAAAGAGTCGCGCCGCCTGCATAGAGCCATCATAGACTGGCTGAGACTGGCTGGAATTTCGTCTGGCTACTGAGCCGGAGGATCGGATTGGACGGGCGGCGCGGGATTGGGATTAGGGTTCGTGGGCGGATTGCCGGAGTTGGGGCTAGGGCCTGGGTTGCCATTCGATCCGGAACTGCCGTTTGACCCTGAGCTGCCGTTGTTGCTTGAGCCACTGCCGGAGCTACTTCCGGAAGTAGTGCCACATCCGGAATTGGAGCTACTTCCAAAACCAGATCCCGAGCTCGAGCCGAAGCTGGATCCTGAGCTGCCGCCGAAACTGGACCCCGAGGAGCTCCCGAAGCTTGAACCGGAGCTGCTGCCGAAGGTGGAACTCGGACCGCAATTGCTGCCAAAGACGCCGGAGCCGCCATTCTGGCCGGCGACGCCCTGACCGGTATTGCCGCCCAGGCCTCCGAGGTCGGTCTGGGGGTTGTAGACGAACTCCCACTCGTTGTAGTGCTTCTGCTTCTTGTACTCGCGAATGGATTCCTTCTTCACGCTGCTCGCGACGCCGACGATGGGGCCGGTGCTGCCGATGGGCGATCCGCTGCTGGAGGTCAAGGTGCTGTTGCCCAGCCCGGCTGCGCCCCCAGTGCTGGACGACCCAAATCCGGAACTGTTGGTGAGGGATCCGGCGGCGCCGGAGCTGCTTGTTCCTGAACCGGAGGTGGGGTCGGAAGAACCAGAACCGTTGAGACCACCTCCGGAACTGGCGCCGCCCAGGCCGGACCCGGCGCCACTGCCATTGCTGAAGCTATTGCCGAAGGAGGAATTTCCGCTGCTGCCAAAGCTAGACCCACTGTTGCCGAAACTGGAACCACTGTTACCAAAGCTTGAACCGCTGCTGCCGAATGCCGAGCCTTGCTGTCCGGCGGCGCCGTTTGTTCCCGTGCCAGCCGCACCGGCTGCGCCTGCGGGCTGACCGAAGAAGCCGGTCTGGGCGACTTTTGCTTCGCCGACGTGAATGATCCGCCAGTCGGCTTTACCAGTGAAGGGGTCTTTGTAGCGTTTACGCAGAAAGCGGATGTTGTTGGTGTTCTCAAGCTGATCGAGCGAGATGGGATAGGCGTTGAACTTCTTGTAGTACATGCGGATGGCGCGAGTGTACTGCATGCCGCGGTGGTAGAGTTCGAGCTCTTTATCACGGCGGATCTGGGTGGCGATCTTAGGCGCGGCGATGGCGAGGGCGATAAGCACAACGACGACCAGAAAGAGCACGGCAATCAGGATATAGCCGTCCTCGGACTTAGGCGCTTTGGGCTTAGCGGTCATCATCTCAGTTGGACTTAATTCTGGACTAACGGCAGGCTTTGGGTATTCGCGTAGGGAATGTCTTCAATCTGGACTGACATCGGCGCTATTTTAACGACTTTATAGCGATGATCTACGACGTCACCCTCGGAGGCGATGAAGACATCGTCGCCTTTAAGCAGGAAGGCGCGGCGCAGTCCGCTCTGCCGCGACGAATAGCCGAAGAATGTCAGCTCTATGGGCGGCGGAGGAGCGGGTGGAGGCGGTCCCGTGGGCGCGGTCGGGGGCGGCGTGTTGCGTGCGGTCTTGACGGGCTGTGGAATTTCGACCGGCATTGAGGTCAGAGAGAAGATGTTTCGGCCCTTGCCGGTGTACTCGAGCGACTCCGCCTGAGCCATCAGCTCCGGATGGAGTGTCGGATCGAGGTCCGCCGCGTTGCTGGGGAGTTTGGTGGCTTCGGGCCCGGCAGCCGCAGATTGGGCGGTTGGACGAACTGCCGGGGCTGCGATAACCGGAGCGGGAGGCGGCGGGGCGGGCGCACTGCCGCCGAAGCTGTCGTGAAAGACATAAATGGCGAGGCCGAGGACGACGGCTCCGAGCGTGGCGGCGATGTAGACCTTCTTCTTATCTTCGGTGCCCACTTTCAGGGCCATCAGCGCACCTCCGCAAGAGGTGGGCGCGAGCATCGACTGGTCGTTCGAGCCCGCGGCGGGCTGGGCCGGTTCGTCAGGGCCGGGTTCGGAGGAGGGTGGAAGTTTACTGGCGTCCTCGGCATGGAGGTAGGTGGTCACGCGCAGGCGCAGGTTGACCAGGCCGCCCTGCTGCCCGGTTAGCGTCAGAGTGTCGATGACGTAGAGGGTCTTGTCACGCTCAAGGTCGTTGAGGAAGTGAATGACGCCGGAGTATTCGCCGGCAAGGTTGGCGTCGATGCGTAACTCCGCCAAACCGGGGATGGCAGGAGTCTGGGTATAACCGGCGCGGGTGAGGCGCACGTTATTCTTTGCCGCCACTGTTCCGAGATCGGCGAGGATCGAGGAATAGTTCGGCGGAATGCGTTGTTTATAGAATTTGGCGGCGTCGATGCGCGACTGCTCGACCTTTTGCGGCAGGCCATCAAGGCGTGCGGTCTGGGCCTGCAACTGGGCTAGCTGGAGCTGTAACTGAGCGAGCTGCTCCTGGCGGCCGGAGCCGAGGTCACGCAGGGCGAAGCCAAGCCGAACTACGAGCACGATATTCAGGATAACGAGGGCGGCTACACCGGCGATGTGCAGGTTCAGCTGGCTGAAGGCTCCAGTGGGCAGCTTGATGGGGTCGCTGAGCTTCATTGCGCCCCCTTTACCGCGGGATGAGGGCGGGCGGGTGCGGGCTGGGCCAGGGGTGGAGCGTGCTTATGCCGCGCCGCAGCGGCTGGCGGAGTGGCCTTGGCGTCGCTGGTTGCGGGGGCAGCTTCAGTTGCAGGCTTGGCATCCTTGGCGACGGGTTCGCGCGAGGGGAGCGGGTTGTAATCGGCCAGGACGTCGAAGTTCACGTTGCCGTTTGTATTAGCGGGTTGGAAGTTCCCCTGGTTGCCATTGTTGCTGGTTTCGAGCGACTCGCTGGCCAGGCGGGGATCAAGGAATCGGCGGGAGTGTTCGAGGTTGCGAACCAACTCGACGGCGTGGTCGCGCTGGCCGTTGACGCGCAGGCGAATGGTGACCTTGCCGGACTTGTCGGTGGCGGGGTCGATGTTCATGACCTGAACGCCGCCGGGCAGGACGGTCTCGAGGTCCATCATGATCGCAGTCCAGGAGAAGGCTTTGCGTGCGAAGAGCTGGTTAAGAAAGACCGACTGGGTGAGCACGGCGGCATTTGCCGGCTGCCGCATCATCGCTTCATAGCTACGTTGCTGGCTCTGCAGGCGCTGGATGCTGGCCTGAACGCTCGCCATTTTGGCGTTGACGAGAGCGGCTTTGCGGTTTCAGTCTTGAGGAGCAGCCACAGAGGGATGGCGGCAATGAGCAGAATCGCCATCCACCAGCGCAGCCGGGCGTAGAGCGGCCGGAGTTCGATGAAGGGCTTGGAGGCGAGATTGAGGGTGATGCGCATTTAAGGCTGATTCAATCTTACTCGAGCAAAAGCAGGGTTACTCTGAAGTCTCCGGCAGTCGTTGCGTAGGCTTTTTCCTGGGGAAAAAGCCTGTTGAGCGTTGTGGCTTTCAAATTGCACCCAACCAACTTTCGCTATAGTGACGCGGCGGGAAGGAGTTTTGCTCGGATCAGCCGAGTCTCAAGCTAATTCGCCAGGGCACCGGTGACTCCGGCGAGGATGCCGACCGGAACTGGACTTACGGCTCCAGACATGGGTGGGTCGACGAGGTCGCGGATGCGGATGTGGGTTGATGTCCAGCCGGATTGGCTGAGGGCGGCGTCAAAGACTGTCGCGCCTCCAGGGCCGACGTAGAAGAGCGACTCGAGCGGGGTGCGGAGCGAATCCTCAAAATAGGCAACGGCGACGGAGACAGCCTGCTGGATGTCGTTAGCGGCGTCGACGGTATCCTGGGCAAGTCGGTATCGGGGTAGATCGAGAGTGCGGTGCAGCAGGACTTCGTTCTGCCGGGTGATTGCGGTGGTGATGCAGAGGAGCTCTGGTTGATGAGCAGAGCATCGGTGCCGTCGGGAACGGCGGCGAGGGCGCAGAGGGTGCTGGGCAGCACGGCACCGGGCTCATAGCCGGCCTCGCGCACCACGGCCTCGTATTCGGCCAGCACGGCGTGAGGGGTGACGGCGACGAGGGCGCGGACCTGGGCGCTGTCGCGGGTCATGACCTGGTAGCTGACGGCGGCATCGTCGACCTCGAAGGGCAGCAGCTTGCGCAGCCGGAAGCGGAGATGGGCAGCGCTTCGGAGAGCTTTTCGGGGAGGGAGTCGAAGTCCAGGAGAAGTACCCGGACGGCGGCGTCGGGGATGACGAGGGTAAGCTTGCGGTCGCGTTCGACGATCTGTTCGAGGGTCTGCTTCAGAGCGGCGACGATGCGGGCCGGTTCGGGGGAAATTGGGTGCGGTCAGCGAGGGGACAACCGAGCCGGGGCAGCAGCGGCGCGAAGGCGGTGATGGCCGAAGCTTCGAGCGAGCTCTCCTGGCGGGCGGCGACGATGCCGGGCAGGGTGATCTCGCAGGCGAGGCGGGGGCGCAGGGTCACGGTCGAATGTTGAGGAAAGATGCGGAGGCGTTTAGGCATAAGTACGACCATTCTTTTTATCCCATCCTTCGCAAAGAACGCGAGGGATGGGGCACCCAGAGCCGTTCTGTTTCATCAACGGTTGGCCTCGATGAAGGTGACCTTATTGATCTCGTGGAGCGAGGTGAGGCCGCGTTTGACGCGGTCGATGGCCGATTCGCGGAGGAAGTTCATGCCTTCGGCCTTCGCGAGGCGGCGGACTTCGGATGCGGGCTTCTTCTCGAGGATGATCTCGCGGATGGGATCGGTGAGGTCGAGCAGTTCGTGGATGGCGGTACGGCCGCGGAAGCCGGTGCCGCCGCACTCGATGCAGCCTGCGCCCTCCCGGAATTCGAAGTCGCGCCACTCGTCGTAGTCGAGACCGCTGAGCGTGAGCAGCTCGCGGTCGTGTTTGACGGGGCGGGCGCAGAAGTCGCAGGTGAGGCGGACGAGGCGCTGGGCGAGGATACAGTTGAGGGCGGAGACGAAGTTGTAGACCTCGACACCCATGTTGAGGAAGCGGCCGAGGACGTCGACGACGTTATTGGCGTGGACGGTGGTGAAGACGAGGTGGCCGGTGAGCGCGGAGTTGATGGCGATCTGGGCGGTCTCCTGGTCGCGGATCTCGCCGACGAGGATCTTGTCGGGGTCGTGGCGGAGGATCGAGCGGAGGCCGCGGGCGAAGGTGAGGCCTTTCTTCTCGTTTACGGGGATCTGGGTGATGCCGCGAATCTGGTATTCGACGGGGTCTTCGATGGTGATGATCTTGTCTTCGTCGGACTTGATCTCGTTGAGCGCGGCGTAGAGGGTCGTCGTCTTGCCGGAGCCGGTGGGGCCGGTGACCAGCACCATGCCGTAGGGCTCGCGAATGTAGCGGCGGAAGCGGTAGAGGTCGTCGTCGGCGAAGCCCACGACATCGAGGGTGAGCTTGGAGAACTTCTCGCTCATCGACTCCTTGTCGAGCACACGGAGGACTGCGTTTTCGCCATGCACGGTGGGCATGATGGAGACGCGGAAGTCGATGAGGCGGCCTTTGTAGCGGACGCGGAAACGGCCGTCCTGCGGGACGCGGCGCTCGGCGATGTCGAGCTCGCTCATGACCTTGATACGCGAGAGGATGGTCTGGTGGTGCTCGCGGGCGATAGGCGCCATGGCCGACTGCAGCACGCCGTCGATGCGGTATTTCACATGCAGGCTGTCGTCGTAGGTCTCGATGTGGATGTCGGAGGCGCGGCGCTCGAGAGCAGTGAAGATGGTGGTGTCGACGAGGCGGATGATCGGGCTGATGTCCTCTTCGGAGGTCAGCTTCTCGATCGAGATGTTTTCGTCGGAGTTTTCGTCGGAGGGGATGACGTCGAAGGTCAGGCCTTCGGTGGCTTCGTCGAGGACGCGCTGCGATTGCTCGGTCTTCTTGAGCAGGTCGGTGATCTGGGTGAGGGTGGCGACTTTGGTGATGATGCGCTGGCCGAGAAGCCCGGATATCTCATCAAGGACCATCAGCCGGCTAGGGTCGGAGACGGCGATGACGAGGCGGTCGGCAAACTGCTCCAGCGGCACGAAGTTGTAGCGGAACATCAGATCGACAGGGACAGCGCGGACGACGTCGTGCTGGATCTTGTAGTGCTTGAGATCGATGAACTCGCAATGGTAACGGCGGGCCAGCGATTGGCCGGCAAGGGTCTCGTCGTGTTCGGTCGGAAGGGTAAGTATGGGTATTTCGGTTGCCATCTCGAATTGAACCTCGGGTTAGTGAATCGCCCCGGCCTGGCCTAAGGAGAAGATCGGCAGGTAGAGCGCGATCAGGATAGTTACCACCACAATTCCCATAATGATGAGGATCGCAGGCTCGATGAGCGCCAGCGAGGCTGTCAGGGCGTTCTGGACGTCTTCTTCGAAGAATTCGGCGACCGAGTTGAGCATCTGGGGCAGCGCGCCGGTCGATTCGCCCACTTCAATCATTTCGGTCGAGAGCTCGGGGAAGATTTTTGTCTCTTTCAGGCTGAGCGCGAGGCCTTTGCCTTCGCGGACGCGGCCGACGGAAGTAAAGACGGCCTTGGCGATGCTTTTGCTCGAAATGGAACGGGCGGCGGTTTCGAGTGATGGAACGAGCGGCAGGCCGCCGGTGAGCAGAGTGGAGAGGGTCCGGGCAAAGAGGGCGACCTGGTATTTGAGCCAGATCATGCCGAAGATGGGCATGCGGACGCGGAAGGCGTCGATGCGCGAGGAGCCCGCCTCGGTCTTGCTCCAGCGCAGGATGAGGTAAACAATGGCGGCGACAGAGGGGACGACGTAGATGGCGTAGTGCTGCGCGCCGGTGCCGAGCGCGAGCAGCGCGAGAGTGATGCCGGGGAGCTTGGTGCCGACTGAGTCGTAGAGCTTGGCGAACTGGGGCACGACGAAGGTGATGAGGAAGATGAAGAGCAGCCCGACCATGCCCATCAGGAGCGCCGGATAGATCAGCGAGGCCTGAAGTTTTTTGCGGAAACTGAGCGAGATGCGCTGGAAGGAGAGGAAGCGGCTGAGCACTTCTTCGAGGTTGCCGGAGCGTTCGCCGGCGAGCAGGGTGGTGGTGTAGATGAGCGGAAAGCCGCCCTGGGCCTCGAAAGCGGCGGAGATCGATTCGCCGGTGCGGACGCGGGCGGCGACGTTTTGCAGTTGGGCGGCGAAGTTGGGGTTCTTCTGCTGCTTGGCGAGCATGTCGAGCGAGCCGAGGATGGGCAGGCCGGCGCGGATGAGGGTTAGGAATTGTTCGTTGAAGATGATGAAGGTTTCGAGCTTGGCCTTCTTGCGCTTGGTGGAGAAGCCGCGCGCTTTGACGGAGTAGACGTAGTAGCCGGCGGTGAACAAAACGCGAGCGCAGTTCTTCGGCGGAGGAGGCGGTCTGGGTCTGCTCCTGGATATGGCCGCGTTCGTCGGCGAGTTTGATTACGAATTCTGCCATTTGGATACTCGTCAAGAAACCCAGGTTAGCTTCGCGAACCTGGGGCACCCGCTATGGTTATTTTCCCAACATCCCTGCTGGTTTCAACGATACCAGTTTGGCGATGCGGCCTTCGGGGCCGACGACCCACGGGAGGCTGAGGGCGTTCCACTTTCCGGAATCGAGATATTGCCAGGTCTTGCCGTCGTCGTAGGAGACATCTGAACCGTTTGTGCCGACGGCGATCCAGGCTTTGTCGGCTGCGTCCCAGGCCACGGCGGAGCGGTAGCCGTGGGGTGGTTTGGCGGCGGCTGTCCAGGTCTTGCCTCCGTCGGCGGTGTAGGCGGCGGTTCCGTTGGATTCATTGGGTTTCTTGTAGTCTCCGCCGACGGCGATGCCGTGGTTTTGGTCTCTGAATCCTAGTGAAAAGACGCCGGAGGAGTCGTTTCCGCTCGTAAGAGGAGTTCCGCTAGTCTGCCAATCGAGCCATGGGATACCGCACGATAGGGAAAATGGATCCGGCTGGCCAAGGCACCCTCCCGCTTGAAAGCCCGCAAATAATTGATTGCGCAACACCCGGCCCTTGCTGGTTCCGAACCAAATCCTGTCACCCATAATCGTCACTGCGCTGTTGCTGCCTGCAAATAAAGACTCACCGTCGAGCGGCATCAAGTTCTTCCCTGGCGAGAAGTTCTCTGGATCAACGACTGGCGCCCACGTCTCGCCTTCGTCATGGGTCATCCGGATGCGGAAGGTGAAGGTAGGGCCTTCCACTGGATTGACCTGATTGCCGCGAGCCGGGTCGCCGATGACGATACCACGATACCTATCCACGAATAGAAGTCCATCCCAAAACCCTGAGCCCGCGGAAGCGTCCGGATTGGTGAAGACGAGTCGCCAACTGGAACAACCGTCGGTGGTTTTGTAGAGGCGCGATTGATCACCGGGGCCGGAGGACATGGCGACGGCGGTGTTCGCGTCCCAGGCCCAGATGCCGCGGAAGTCGAGCTTTTCGGCTCCGGGCGGCATGGCGCAGGATTGCCACATGTAGCCGCCGTCTTCGGTGCGGAGGATGGTGCCATTGGTTCCGCTGGCCCAGGCGATTCCGCCGCCGACGGCGTGGATGCCGCGGAGGCTGGCTTCGGAGGTCGAGTTCTGCATCTCCCAGGGTGAGTTAGCCGGTGGAGCATGGTTGGGCGCGGGTTGCTCGGCCATGATGGGGGCCGCACAGGCGAACGCGCTCAAGAGACACAGGATGTTGCCTCTGACGAGACTTCGGAGTCGAAATGGGAAGCCGTTCACAGAATGAGATTACAGAAGGCGCGGGGGGTTGAATTGGCGGGGCTGAAAATTTCCGACGTTCCGGGTCAAAGAAATTGGATTAGCGTTGTCCGTTGCCGGAGCTTTCTACGCTTAGATCATCAGGGGAACAGATAGAGGTACAACGGACTTGTCCTCCAGCGTGTGCTTCGGTCGGCGTTGTTCCCCCGCTTTTTTGAGCGACGGCTACCAGATGTGCCACCATCCGCGAGGAAAGACCTGGGCCAGGCCGGCATGAAAGATGCTGGCGGCGAGGATGACTGCGAGCAGCAGCAGCAGTCCGGCGATCTGGCGTTTGCGCAGCTGATCGTTCGCCGGCCTGGACGCTGTCATTTCCTACTCCGCGCCGGGCTTGATGTTGTAGAGGAAGTAGAAGCGCAGCTCGATGAAGTCGCCTTTGAAGTCTTTAGGCAGTTGCGGGAAGGGCGCTGCACCGAGGATGCCTCCCCAGGCGGCGCGGTCGAGCGAGACGTCTCCTGAGGGGCCTTCGAGGTGCATCTCCTTTACGGTGCCATCCTTCAAGATTTTGAAGCGAATGAGAACCCTACCCTGCTTGTTGAGGGGCGGCTGGGCGATCTCGGGGATGATAGGCCACCAGGCGCGTTCGGTAACGTAGACGATGCGCTTGAGGTAGGCGTTGAAGTCGACGCCCATGGTGTCGCTGATGATGGCTGCTCCGCCCCCGGCAACCGGGCCGTTCGGCCCACCGGGTCCTCCTCCGCTGCCGCCGGTAATGGTAGGAGCCTTGGCGGCGTCGCGAGCGGCCTGGCGGATAGCGTCTCCGGGAGTCGAGGGGCCGGTATTGAAATTCGGCGTTGTAGGCGCAGGCTTGGGTTCAGCTTTGGGCGCTTCTACCAGGGCCTGCTGGTTGGACGGCACTGGCTGGGGCGGCGGAGGCGTTTGCTGCTGGGCGACTTCGGGCGCTGGCGCTTGCGCCGGTGGTTGGGGCTGAGGCTTGGGCGGCTCGGCTTTCCGCATGGCTTCCAGCGTCTTCTGATCCAGGGTCGGCTTCTTCGTCTCGAGGCGCTCCGAGGGGAGCTTCGAGTTCATCTTCCTGAGGGTCTCTGGGGTGTCGAGGTAAGTGAAGTCCTTGTGCTGATCGATAGACTGATTGACGACACGGACGTGATGGAAGTAGCGAGGGCCATAAGCGAGGTACCAGAAGACGATCATGTGGGCGATGATCGAAATCCAAATAAACTCGCGGATGCGCCCGCGGGTCTTGCTGCCCTGGAGGTCGTCGATGACGTGAAAGAGCTCATCGGGGTCAAGTTCATCGTAGCGAGCGCCGATGCGGCGGCGCAGAGGCGGCTCGGGCGGCGGACTGGAAGGGCTCGACGGACTGGGCGGAATTTCAGTAATCGGCATCGGCAGTGCGAATCAGGGTGTCAACGTCCGGGGCAATAACCTGGGCTTGCTGCTGCCGTCGCCGGAGTGATTGTCTGGTCTCTCCATTCTCTCATTTTCCGGGCAAATCATCGCAGGGCGGTTCCCGAAGGCGCAACTTACAATAGAGACGAATGGAAAGCGACGCCGGGTTGCAGATTCGTCCAAATTGCGGTCCGCGGGAGTCTATTGAAGCACCTGGTTGCACTTTTTCTAAAGTACGAAGCGATTCTGCTGGCCACTCTCAAGCCGTTAGGTTATTGGGGTCTTGGCGTGCTGGCCCTGCTGGATTCGTCGAGCATTCCGTTTCCGATGGACCCGATTGTTGCGGTCTACGCCTGGAACGATCGGCGACGAGTAGTCCTGTATGTGCTGGCTGCGGCGATCGGCTCAATGATCGGCGGGCTGGTTCCTTTTCTGCTGGGGCGCGCGGGCGGAGAGATTTTCCTGCTGAAGCGTATCGACCGGGTGCGCTTTGAGCAACTGCGGGACCGCTTTGAGAAACAGGAGTTTCTGGCGCTGTTGATTCCTTCGATGATGCCGCCGCCGACGCCATGGAAGTTGTTTGTCTTTGGCGCAGGGGTCTTCGAGATGAAGGTCCGCGACTTTCTTGCGGCGGTCTTTCTGGGGCGGCTGATCCGGTTTTCGGTTGTGGCGTTTGTAACTATCCACTATGGACCGGGGATGGTCCACGTGCTCTCAGATATGGCGCGGAGACACCTTGCAGCGCTAATGGTCGGGCTAGGGGCCGTGATTCTGGCGCTGGTAGTGGTCGGAGTTCGGAAAGGGATGAAGAAGCAGGTGGTGCAGGTGTGAGGAAGGATTACAGAATCGATGGACGAATCATGGAGGTTGATCGGTCCCACCCTACGCAATAGGCAGCGTAGGGCGGGACACCACATGCGGTCAAGACAGGCTGGGATCCACCTAGAGCGTCTGCGCTTGCTTAGAAGCCTCGTGCCGCTTAATTGCCTCGGGGATGCCGAATGCGAGGCTGGCGACGATCGCCGTCGAGACCAAGTCGTTGCGGTAGAAAGGCAGCGCCGCGGCGTAACAGGTCATAAGCCCCGCGGCGGTATGAGGATACATTCCGAACTGGCCGACCCAGACAGCATAGTTGCTGACGACGAAGAACGAGGTGGATGCGAGTAAGGCGCCAAAACCGACTCGAGCAATCGAGGTCTTCGAGCGCAGTAGGAGCGCCCCAAGGACGATGACTGCGGCGTACCAGGCCCAAGTCAGAAGGTATCCCTGAACAGCGAAGGGGAAGTTGTAGACGTGGGTGGTGAGGTAGTAGTCAGAGGCTGCGAGTGCGGCGACGGGGAAGATCCCTTGCCAAAGTGGGCGGCGGGCACCGAAGTAAAGGAGCGAACCGCCGACGGCGGTGAAGGGCAACCCCGGATGGGGAATGGCGTGGCCGAGAACCCCAATCAGGCTAAGCAAGTAAGCAAACATTCGAGCCTCAAGTCTTGGATATGGACTCTTTGATTCTGCGGGGATCCGGGCGGCGGGTCAATGGAATTCGTTCATTGGGTGAAAACTGATGTTGATGAGGTACGTCATTTCTGTTCCCGGCCGCTGAGGACCATCGCTTCGATTTCATTCCCCGGGCCGACGTAGACGGCTCCAGAAAGTGGCGGAGCCTTGATAACCGTGCTTGGAATTCCGGCGGGAGAGAAGAAGCGCATATCTCGGAATTCCACGGTGTGCCAGTTGGGGAGTGGCGGGGGAAGGTTGGGGATTTCGGCAGCTCCCGGAGCGGGCTGGCTGCCAAGGTCGGTGACGAGGGGCCAACTGGACCAATCCAGATAGACGCGGCCTAACCACGTGCGTTTGGCGGCGAGAGTGGCCATGGTGACCGGCGGTTTGTAGAAGACCTCGCCGGTATCGACGTCGACCAAGTCGCTGCGGGTGTCGATCGGGGCAGTCTGGTAAAAGTCTGCAGTTTCAGCGAGTCCCTGCCAGTGAAATGGGTTGACGGGGTAGGGTTGCGCGGCTGCCCGGAGGATCGGCTCCTTGATGCCGGCGGTGCGAAGCAGGTTGAGGGCGCGCTGGTGTTCGGCGTTGCGAACCGCGTAGAGAACGACAATGAATACGAGGGCAGCGATGGCCCAGCCGCGTCCGCGAAAAGGCTGGCGGCGGGCGCCGATCTCGCGGTCGGCGAGGCCGAAGATCGCGGGCAGGATGAGCGCACCGATGAGCGCGGCCCACATCAGCGGTTCATAGATGGAGACGATGCTCCATGCATACCAGCGGGGATTGAAGGGGAAAAAGGGGCGGAGTCCGTAGTTATTGGTGAAGTCGAGGAGCAGGTGACTGAGGGCGGCAATCAGGGAAAAAAGCCAGACGAGGAACCAGTTGGGTTTCATCCTGCTCATGGCAAGAGAGGGAGCTGGGACACCCGGCTTTGGTTCCGTCCCACTCAAGCCAACTGAGG
The DNA here is from genome assembly GCA_963790505.1 of uncultured Acidobacteriaceae bacterium. GTDB lineage: Bacteria > Acidobacteriota > Terriglobia > Terriglobales > Acidobacteriaceae > Acidisarcina. The sequence goes on from CAWBOT010000005.1 coordinate 1,280,745, forward strand.
GCTTGAATGGGGCACCCGATTTGTTTCGGGTTCGGAAGCGGTGCCAGAGACAGACGGCGCCGGTGACAGCGAGGGCGACAAAAGGCGCTCCCAGAAAGGTATGGGTGATACCACGGTGGTGTTCGAGAGCGGCGACGGGTCCGCGAAATCCCCAGATAACGTCGAGATCAGGCGCCTCGGCGGCGAGGGTCATCGCCAGAGTGGCGTAGGCGGTGCGGCGATTGAAGCCGGCGCGGGAGAGGACGGCCCCGGTGAGGAAGTGAGTGACTGGTTCCATTGGCTAACAGTGTAGTCGGGCAGTTGGCGACCGACAGATCTTTCTATAATCCACTGCATGAGTGCGAAGGGTGTTGTGCCGGACATTGCGGGGAAGTTGGATGATTTGCGGGAGCGGATCCGGCACCATGAGTATTGCTATTTTGTACTGGATGCCCCGGAGATTTCGGATGCTGCTTTTGATGCGCTGATGCGGGAGTTGAAGGCGATCGAGGCGGAGCATCCCGAACTGGTGACCTCGGACTCACCGACGCAGCGGGTGGGCGGCAAGCCGGAGGGCAGCTTCGCGAAGGTGCTGCATTCGCGGCCGATGCTTTCGCTCGACAACGTCAACAGCGAAGAAGAGTTACGCGAGTGGGTACGGCGGGTTGACGAGGCTGTGGCGAAGATTCCCGAGGCCCCGGCCGTGAGCTACGTCTGCGAGTACAAGCTGGACGGAATGTCGATGGCGCTGCATTACGGCGGGTCAGCGAGTCAGCAAGTCGGCGAGTCAGTAGAAGGGCTACAGAACGGGCAGCCAGGAACGGGGCAGCAGAAAAGCGGTCAGCATAAGAACCTGGCAACTGCGCATTTGCTTCGGGCATTGACGCGGGGCGACGGCACGACGGGCGAAGACGTGACGCTGAATGTGCGGACGATCCGGTCGGTGCCGTTGTCGATCTCGGGTGCGAAGTTGAAGGCCGCGAAACTGCCCACCGAGTTTGAAGTGCGTGGCGAGGTGGTGATGCCTCTGGCCGCGTTCCTGAAGTGGAATGAAGAGCGCGAGGCGGCGGGACTTGCTCCGGCGGCGAATCCGCGGAATGGCGCGGCGGGGACGATTCGAACAAAAGAGCCGAGTGCGGTGTCGCAGCGGCGGCTGGATTTCTATGGCTATTTCGCGCTGACTTCTAATGGTGAAAATCTTTTTCCGGAGCAGGGTGAGGCGCTGGATGCGCTGACGTCGGCGGGGTTCAGGGTGAATCCGCATCGCGAAGCGGTAAAGGATGTTGAGGGGCTGCTGCGATTCATCGCAAAAGCGGAAAAGCAGCGGGCCGATCTTGGCTACGAGATCGATGGAGTGGTGATCAAGGTTGACTCGGTCGCGTTGCAGCAGCGGCTGGGCTATACGGGGCGCGCTCCGCGCTGGGCGATCGCCTATAAGTTCACGGCGAGGTCGGGAATCACGCGAGTGGAGGACATTCGCGTGCAGGTGGGGCGGACGGGAAAACTGACGCCGGTGGCGGTGCTGACGCCGGTGTCGATTGGCGGGACGACGGTAAGCCGGGCGACGCTGCATAACGCGGATGAGATTGCGCGGTTGGGCCTGCGGATCGGTGATGAGGTACTGGTCGAGCGTGGCGGGGATGTGATTCCCAAGGTCGTCGAAGTGGTTCCTCCAGCGAAAGACGATGGCGTCGAGCGGAAGGGATTTGCGTTTCCTGACGCTTGTCCGGTTTGCGGCAGTGCGGTGAAGCGAGCGGAGGGTGAGGCGGACTATCGCTGCGTGAACATCGATTGCCCGGCCCGGCTGCTGGAGAGCTTGCTGCATTTCTCGTCGCGCAAGGTGATGAACATCGATGGGCTGGGCGAGGCTCTGGCAACGCAGCTGCTGGAGCAGCCAGTAATCAAGAGTGTGGCGGGCGATAATGCCGGTAAGCCGGTGACGAGTATCGCAGATGTATATCTGCTCGATGAAGATGGGCTACTTAGTTTGGAACGGATTGGGAAGAAGACGGCAGACTCGCTGCTGGCGGAAATTGCGGCGTCGAAGAAGGCTCCGCTGAACCGGGTGCTGTTTGGGTTGGGGATTCGCTTTGTGGGCGAGCGGACGGCGCAGCTGCTCGCCGAAGAATTTGGTTCGATGGACGCGCTGATGGCCGCATCCGCCGATGAGTTGGAGCGCGTGAATGAAGTTGGGCCGAGAGTGGCGGCTGCGATTCGCGAGTTTTTCGATGAGGCGCGCAATGTGGAGCTAGTCGAGCGGCTGCGCGTGGCGGGGCTGACCTTTACGGCAGAGAAGCGCAAGAAGAGTTCGCAGCTGGAGGGCCTCACCTTTGTGCTGACAGGCACTCTTGAAGGGATGACGCGTGAAGAGGCCTCGGCGAAGATCGAGGCCGCGGGCGGTAAGGTCACCGGGTCCGTGAGTAAGAAGACGAACTATGTGGTCGCGGGCGCGGAGGCGGGCTCCAAGCTGGATAAGGCGCAGTCGCTTGGCGTGAAGGTGCTGGATGAGGCTGGGTTGGTGGAGTTGCTGGATGGAGCTGTGTGAGGCCGCTTCGATTGGAAACGATTCTGAAGTAATCGAACAAAACGATCTAGAATGCCGTACAAGAGTGAACGCAGATTCGCGTGGCGCCGTTATGTTCAAGGGCGTGGCGAGAGCGCGACTCATGAGGAAGGCACATTGAACGATACCCATCCGGATTCAGAACCGATTGACGTTACGACCGGCCCAATACTAGAGGCGGCTCAGCACGAAGAGGCTCCGATCATCTTGGCTCGAGATAACGCGGCGGAAGTAGGAAGCATTCATGCGGAAGAGCCATCCGGGTTGCGCTATGTCTTTATGGGGGCAGAGGGGCTTCGCGCGGGCTGGGGAATCCTCATTTTCGTCGCGATTATGTTTGCCGTAGGGGCCGCCGTTCATTTCGTACAAATAACGATCAAGCACCATCGATCCGGGGTGAGCGTGACTCAATCGGCGGCGGATGCTAAAGCCGAGGCTGCGAAGCCGATGGCGCCACGCGCTGCCATCATTGGTGAAGGCTCGACATTTCTGGTGGTGATGCTGGCGACGTTCGTGATGTCGCGTATCGAACGCCGCCGCTTCGGCGTGTATGGCCTTGGAGGGACGCGGCGCTTGCCGCAATTCCTTGCGGGGCTATTTTGGGGTGTGGTTTGTCTGTCGCTGCTGGTGGGCTTGCTGCGATGGAGTGGATTTCTGGTGTTTGACGCGCGCCTTCTTAGCGGTGGAGCTGCGCTAAGCTATGGCCTCATTTGGGCGGTTGGGTTTCTCTTTGTCGCGCTGCTCGAAGAAACGATGCTGCGCGGCTACCTGCAGTACACGCTCGCTCGCGGACTGGCGGGAGTTTATGGCGCGATCTTCAAGGAGAGCCGGCATCGCCACGCAGTCGGCTTTTGGGCTGCCGCGCTGGTGCTTTCGTTCGTTTTCGGTCTTGGGCACGGTCATAACCCGGGCGAGTCACCGATCGGATTGTTGGCTGCGGGTTTGGCCGGACTGGTCTTCTGCTTCGCGCTTTATCGCACCGGGTCGCTGTGGTGGGCGATTGGCATTCATACCTCATGGGACTGGGCGCAGTCATTTCTTTACGGAGTGGCAGACAGCGGGTTGATGGCGGAAGGGCATCTGTTTGCGACCCACGCTGTAGGGAAGCCGATCTTGAGCGGCGGGCTCACCGGGCCGGAGGGTAGCATCTTTGTGATCCTGGTGCTGGCGGTGGTTGCGTTAATTATCCGGCTGACTCTGCGGCCAGCTCCCGCGATCGCTGCATACGACACAGGGACGATATAGCGACGGGGTCGCGACTGGTTCAGATGCGTTGCTTCATCCAGCGGCCTTGAAGGAAGAGCACAAGGCCGACCAACACCACGGCGGCTTGGGCGACGACTACGGAGATGAAAACTCCGTTGACATGCGCGGAGGTATGCATGGCAAGCCACCAGGCGAGGGGTATTTCTAAAATCCAAAAGCCGAAGAGGTTAATGTAGGTGGGTGTGAGCGTGTCGCCGGCTCCGTTGAAGGCCTGCATGAGCACCATGCCATAGGCGAAGGCGATGTTGCCGCAGCTGAAGATGCGCAGGGAATTGACGGCGACAGGAACCACTGCGGGGTCATGGGTGAAGAGCCCGATGATCCACGGCGCGAAGACGATGAAGACGACGCCGACGGAACCGAGGAAGAGCATGTTCCACATGCCGGTGCGCAGGACGGCGCTGCGCGCGCGATCGGGGCGGCTTGCGCCGAGATTCTGGCCGACGAGGGTTGCGGCGGCGTTGCTTAATCCCCACGATGGCAAGATCGCGAAGATGACGATGCGAATCGCGATCGTATAAGCGGCAAGAGCGGGCGCGCCGAAGAGGCTCACGATGCGCACCAGTCCGATCCAGCTTGCCTGACTAATCAAGAATTGCAGGATCCCGGTGATCGATACCCGCACCAGCCGCCAGAGCACCTCGGCGTGCAAGCGCACATGGCAGGCGAGAATGCAAAGGCGTTCGGTGCCTTTGCTGAGGCGGTAGAACTGGTAGAGAACGCCGATGCCGCGTCCGCTGAAGGTGGCGAGCGCCGCGCCGGTGACGCCGAGTTTCGGGAAGGGGCCGAGGCCGAAGATCAGGCAGGGATCGAAAACCAGATTCAAAATGTTCGAGACCCAGAGCAGGCGCATGGCGATGGCGGCGTCGCCTGCTCCGCGAAAGATGGCATTGTTGAGGAAGAGCATCAGAACGACGCCGGAACCGCCGAGCGCGATGCGCGTGTAGTTGGAGCCGGTCGCGATGATGGCCGGCGATGCGCCCATCAGGGCGAGCAGGCGAGGTGCGAGCAAGAAGAAGGGAAGACCCATCGCCACCGAAACGAAAAGGCCGAGAAAGATTGCCTGCACGGCAGAATCGGCTGCGCCATTCGGGTCTTTCTCGCCGATGCGGCGGGCGACCATGGCGGTGGTCGACATGCCAAGTCCGAGGCCGACGGCGAAGACTAAAGTGAGCACCGATTCAGTGAGGCCGACGGTGGCGATTGCGTTTGCGCCGAGGCGGCTGACCCAGAAGACGTCGACGACGGCGAAGAGCGACTCCAGCACCATCTCGAGCACCATGGGTATGGCGAGCAGGAGGATGGCGCGGTTGAGGCTGCCGGCGGTGTAGTCCTGATGGCTGCCGCGGAGCGCCTCGCGAATGGATTGCCAGAGTGTGGGCGTGGGCGCGGAGTCGGCCGTGACTTGAATCGGGGTCTGCATGGGAAGTCTGGCCTATCGTAGCGCGGAATATGATGGATGCGCTCAGGCTCTAGTGGCTGGGGTGAAGAGTTGGCCGGGATTGTCTTTGACTACGACTCCGTCTTTGTTTTGGCCGAGGTCGGATATGAGTTGCCGCAGTGCGCCCTGATGCAGGACGTTGTTGGTGATGACGCAGTTCTCGATGCCCTGATAGACGATTCCATAGGCGGGGCTGTAGATGCCGACGTTGCCGTCGTCGCGGCCCGACTGCAGGGTGTTGCCGACGATACTGACGCCCTGGGCGCCGTCGAGGAATATCTGGGACGAGTCGTAACTCTGCTGGTCAGCGAATTTGCCGCTGCGTTTGATGAAGTTCCCGGTGATGGAAATCTGTCGGCAGGGAAGCCTGCTTTTGCGCAGGGCTATCCCAACGGTGCCGGCGCGGTCGAAAAAGTTGCCGGTGATCTGGTAGCCGTCTCCACCGGTGATGAGCATGTTTTCCAAGTGGTTCCACTCGATGCGGTTGGCGGTGAAGGTGATGGAAGCATTTTCGTGGCGAGCGGCGAAGCCGGCGCCCTGATTGCCTGAGAACCAATTGTCGAGGATGAAGCCGTCCCATCCGCGCAGGTTGAGGCCGTCTCCGCCGTTGTGGCCAAGCATGCAATGACGGACGCTGAAGCACCAAACGCAGGAGAGGTTTGCGCCATCTCCGCTGAAGTGCGAGACCTGGCATCGCTCGATGCGGAAGCCGTCTTCGCGCTTTCCATACTCTGTGCGATTGACGAAGATCCCGTGGATGCCTTTTCCCAACTGGCGGCCGTCGAGGGCGAGGCCTTCGATGGTTACTCCGCGGGCGTCGGTCAGGTTGAGGAGGCACGAGGCGTCGGCGCTGGCGAGACGGAGAACCGATCCTCCGGGGCCGCTGTAATTCCAGGCGGGAAGGCCGACCACAGCGACGCCCGCAGGAACGCGAAGCTCCGCGGTGAGATAGATGCCGGGCGGGATGAAGACTGCGCTACTTGTCTTGCCGGCGGCATCGAGGGCGCGCTGCAGTGCGGAAGTGTCGTCGGTCGTGCCGTCGCCGGTGGCTCCGAATTTGCGGGCGTCGAAGAAGTCATGGGGGAGATCGTGGGACGCAGTAGACTGCGCCGGGGCACTTGCTGCTGTTGCGAAGAGAAGGGAGGCGCCCGAAAGCATTGCGCTTCGCGCGAGCTCGCGGCGATTGAAGGACAAGGCGTTACCACTTTGCGCTAGTCCGGGAAAATCGCGTTCGCTCATTATATCTCCCTTCTTCCTTCGATGGCGCGGGAGATGGTGACTTCGTCGGCGTATTCGATGTCGCTGCCGGCGGGGACTCCGGTAGCGATGCGCGTCACTTTGACCGGGGTTGCGTGGAGCAGTTCGGCGAGATAGCCGGCGGTTGCTTCTCCCTCGACGGTGGGGTTGGTGGCGAGGATGACTTCTTCGATCTCGCCGCGTTCGACGCGGGCGAGCAGGTTGCCGGTGCGGAGGTGTTCCGGGCCGACTCCGTGCAGCGGCGACAGGGTGCCGTGGAGGACGTGATAGACGCCGTTATAGCTGCGCGTTTTCTCGATGCTGCCGATGTTGGTCGGCTCCTCGACGACGCAGACAAGGCGCTGGTTGCGTGTGGCGCTCGAGCAGTAAACGCAAGGATCGACATCGGTGATGTTATTGCAGACCGAGCAGAGGCGCAGTTTGGCTTTGAGCTCGCGGACTGCGATGGCGAGCGCCTCAGCGTCGGCGGCAGGAGAACGCAGAATATGGAAGGCGAGACGCTGCGCGCTTTTTGCGCCGATACCCGGCAGCTTGCGCAACTCTTCAATCAACTGCGACATCGGTTCGGCAAATCGCGACAAGTTGTTCCTTTGCTGGTTGTGGGCTCGAGGCGGGAAGCTTTCCCTCCGCGGCTGAAGCCGTGCCCCTTCATCTGTAATTGTGCCGCATCGCTTGCCTAGAGGAGGCCGGGAGGAAGGTTCAGTCCGCCGAGCATGCTGGAAAGGCCGGTTTTCATGACGTCGTCAACGCGTCGGCCGGCGTCGTTGATTGCGGCGACAATGAGGTCTTCGAGCATCTCGACGTCGGCGGTGTTGCCGCTCAGCCCGAGGACGGCGGAGGGATCGATGGTGAGCTTCTGAATCTGCTTCTGCCCGTTCATGCGGACGCTGACCGCGCCGCCGCCGGCGTTGGACTCGACGATGGTCTCACTCATCTTCTGCTGCAACTGTTCCTGCATCGCCTTGGCCTGGCCGAGCATTTCCTGCATTTTTAGAGGGTTCATATTTGTCTCCACTGCTGTTACGTATTCCAATCTTCGTCGAGCTTGTTTCCTAGAAGCTTGTGATGGCGCTAGGCATTGCGCTTCTCGCGCAGATCCAAGACGCTGCGCACCTCGCCGTTGAAGAGCTCGAGCGCTTGCTTCACCAGTGGATGAGCGAGAGCCTCGGCTTGCAGACTCCCGGCGGGGGCAGGGCGTTTGGCCGGAGGCGCTGCCGGACCGCCGTTTCCCGATTTCGAATCGGCGGAGTTTCCGTTGATCGCTGAGACGATGGAGAGCGCTCCGGTGAACCCGGCTTCGCGTGCAGCGGATTTCACGATCTTCTCCGCCTCGGCGTTCATGGTGAGGCCGAGCATTGTTTTCTTCACTTGTGCTTCGACGCGGACGGCTCCATTGGTTTCAATCCATGCGCCATTCGAGAGCAGCGCGGCCGCGGTGTTGTGTCCGGCGGCATCGAGGGCGTTGCAGACCGCGTCGCGGAGGCTATCGAGATCGATCGTGGACGTTGCGCTGGCGGGTTGAGACGGTCCGGTCTTTGCGGCCTGCTCTGACGGAACGACGGCGTCGGCCGCAGTAACCAGTGGCGTCGCTGCGACCACGTTCGATGATTGCGAGGCTGCTTCCCACGGCGTGGGCTGGCGTGACACTGGAGCTGGTTGCGGAGGCGGAATCGCTCGCGGCGGGCTAACGATGGCGGGCGATGACGAAGCACTCGCGGACGATACGCTCGATGCTCGCGCTGGAGTTGATTTACCGCCGCTGGGCAGCGCGCCGCCCGATCCGGTTGTACCGCGGCCCGATGGGGGCAACTGGCTGAGCAAATCTTCGATGGGCAGCAGCCGCTGCAGATGAACCAGCTTCAGCAGGCCGAGTTCGAGATGAAAGCGCTGCTCCTGGCGGTAGTTCAACTGGTCGAAGGTGCGGAGCATGACGTCGAGGAAGCGGGTCAGATCTTCTTCTGAGAAGAGCACGGCGGAGCGTGCGGCGCGGGCGCGTTCGTCGGGGGAGATCTGCAAGAGCTCGGTAGACTCGCCGCCGAGGCGGGCCATGAGGCAGTTGCGCAGATAGCGCACAAACTGCCGGGCGAGTTGCGCGGGGCTGTTGCCGGCGTTGAGCAGACGATTGATCTCTTCGATGACCGCCGCGCTCTGATTTTCGCTGATGGCTTCCATGAGCCGCTCGAAGACGGTGTTGGGCACATTGCCCATGAGCTCGAGGATCTGATCGGCATCGAGGTGAGGGCGATTCTCAGTGACAGGTGCGCTGGCGATGGCCTGGTCCATGATTGACAACGCGTCGCGCATCGATCCGTCGCCCGCCTCGGCGAGCAGCGCGAGCGCCGCATCGTCGGCGGTGATATCTTCGTTGGCAGCAATCATGCGCAACTGTGCGAGGATGTCGTCGAACTTCACGGCGTGAAAGCTGAAGTGCTGGCAGCGCGAGCGAATGGTCTGCGGAATGTCTTCAGGCTGGGTCGTCGCCATCATGAAGATGACGTGGTCGGGCGGTTCTTCGAGGGTCTTCAGCAGCGCGTTGAAGGCGGCGTCGGTGATCTGGTGGGCTTCGTCGAGGATGTAGATTTTGTAGCGGTCGCGCGCCGGGCGGTAGCGGGCGGCGTCGCGAAGTTCGCGAATTTCATCGATGCCGCGATTGGTGGCGGCGTCGATCTCGATGACGTCGACGGCGTTGCCGGCGCGGATCTCGGTGCAGGATTCGCAGACGCCGCAGGGCTCGGGAGTGGGGCGCAGCGCGGAGCCGATTTCGTTGCGGCAGTTCAGCGCCATGGCGAGGATGCGGGCGATGGTTGTCTTGCCGATGCCGCGGTGTCCGCTGAAGATGTAGCCGTGAGCGATGCGTCCCTGGGTGAGGGCGTTGATGCAGAGTGCGGGTGACGTGGTCCTGGCCGGCGACATCGGAGAAAAACTGGGGACGGTATTTGCGGGCGAGAACGAGGTATGCCATGGGACCGATCGGGTTGGGCCGGGATGCTGGCCTCGTCCGATTGTATCGCCTTGATCGCGAGCCGACTTCGCGGGCTGCGGAAATCTGCGTTTAGTCGTGAGTTGACGATGAGGAACGCAACCTTGTTGAGCAAAGCGGTGTTCTAGAAGGGTGTAGTTGGAGGAAACACAAATGCGGAAAACTCTGTGTAGTCTTGCTTTAAGTGGTGTCCTTGCGGTTGCAGGCAGCGCGGCTTTCGCGCAGTCTGACAGCTCTGCTCAACAGCCGGCCGCTCCGGCGACGAGTACACCGCCGATGCAGGGTCATCGGGGTATGGACCCTGACAAGCAGGTTGCTGAGCTATCGAAGAAGCTGAGTCTGACGGCCGATCAGCAGACCCAGATCAAGCCAATTCTGGTTGCGCGTCAGCGACAGATGGAGGCCTTGCATCAAGACCAGACCGCCAGCCAGCAGGACAAGATGGCGAAGATGAAGAGCCTGCGCGACGACAGCAACACCAAGATCGAGGCGGTGCTCACCGATACGCAGAAGCAGAAGTTCGAAAAAATGCAGGCTAAGCAGCAAGAGCGCTGGCAGCAGAGGCAGCAAGGAGGCGCCGCCGCGACCAATTCGCCGTCGTAGTTCCGAGTTGGTGCGGGAGGGCGGGTTTTGTCTCCGTCCAGAGATGGCGAAACCGCCTCTCCTGCAACAGGAATGACTATTAGAAGTTGAAGAACTCCTCGCGAAGGGCGGATTCGTAGGCTTTCTTGGCTGCCTTCACGGCCTTTCGCGCGTCGTCTTCTCGTTCGGCGGCATGTTCCCACTCATCTATCTGCGTCACGCTGTGGTTCACCGATGCCAAGGCTTCTTCATACTGGATTGCCGCAATCCACACGTCGACCGCCGCTTTATAGGCGCTTTGCAAACGATCAAGCTCCGCAATTTCAATGGCCATTCTTGCTTACCCTCAGAGCGCAAAGTATAGCCGCGATGTGTGAATAGACGATGTATAGGCCAGGACGCTATCCGGGAGCAAGCGACAGGAACTGGAAGCGGCGCGCACCCGGTGGGCAGAAGTCGCCACTACCCAAGAAATCAGAAATGATGCATAATTTTATCAATTATGGAGAATTAATTTGGCGGCAGCCCTTGTTCTTCCCAGCATTGCAGGATATGCCTTTGATGTGTCGCCCGATCTTTCGAAGATCGCAGTCCGCAAGCGGCTCAGTCCGGCCGCGGTGAAGGGTTTTCTGCGCATCATGGAGCGATGGGGACTTAAGGACCCTGAAGCGCGCCAGCTTCTGGGCGGTATTTCAACGGGCTCCTATTACAACTGGAAGAAGCAGCCGGAACGCATTCTGGATCAGGATGCGCTGACGCGGATATCGCTACTGGTGGGTATTTTCAAGGCGCTGAATATCCTCTTCAGCGAGCAGCTGGCCGATGCGTGGATCACTCTTCCAAATAAGAATCCAATGTTTCGCGGCGCGACGCCGCTGACCTACATGATCCAGCGGGGGCAGCCGGGAATGGTGCATGTGCGCCAACTGCTGGACGCGAGACGCGGTGGGCAGTGACGGCGTCGCTTGCGGAGATTCCAATCACGGAGCTCGATGTCAAGGACACGCACCGGCTGATTCCGTCGAAGTATAGCGATAGCGGGACGGTGCTCTCACGTTTAACCGAAGACGATGCCACACTCGATTCGCTGATCGAACTCGATGGAGCGACAAACAGCCGTCTGCTCGGGGAGGAAGGAATGCTGCCGGGGATCGGGGTGCATGAACTGGTGTATGGAGTGAGCTACGCGCATATCGTGAATGCCGCGTTTACTCATCCATCTCCCGGGGGCGGGCGATTTAACAGCAGCGAGCGAGGTGCGTGGTATGCGGGCATCGAGCGCGAGACATCGATCGCTGAGGTTGCCTTTCATAAGCTAAGGCAACTGGAAGAAGTCGATTGGCCGGAGGAAGAGGTCTCGACCTGCGACGATTACCTGGCCGACTTCGCGACCGGGATGCAGGACATTCGCGGGCGCCGGCCTGAGTATCAGAAATATCTAAAGCCGGAGCCGATTCCAGAGTGCTACGCGGAGCCGCAGCTGTTGGCGGCCGAACTGTTGTCGCAGCAGTCGAACGGAATCATTTATCCGAGCGTGCGGCGGAAGGGGAGAAGCTGTATTGCCTGCTTTCGTCCGGCGCTGGTGTATCACGTACGGCAGGATGCGCGGCTGGAGTTTCGGCTGCGGGCGGGGCGGAAGTTTGGGTTGGATCAGGTGAGGGAAGTGCGGATTACGTAGAAAAGCAGAGCAGCTCAGCTGACTCTCTTCTTTACCGTAATTCCCTTACGCTTCTGGGTTGCAGGGACTTTTTTCGCCCCTCGCTTGCGCTTCTTCAATTCATCCACCGAATACATCGAGCCGCGGCAGTTCTTTGCGCCGCAGTTGCAGGTGGCGGGGTCGTCGTCTCCGTCATAGAGGTTGTAGTCGTAGACGAGTTCTTCGCCGGCGGCGATGTTGCGGATGGCCTTGATCCAGACGCGGCCTTTGGTCTCGTCGGTCTCGCAGTTGGCGTCGCAGGAGTGGTTGAGGAACATGGCGACGCCGTGGCCGTCGATCACCGTCGCGCCGTCGCCGATGCCGAAGAGGTAGGTGACGATGGAGTCTTTGTAGCGTTCGTCGGCGATGTCTTTGCTGATGCGCTGGCCGGTGTATTCGACGATGCGGGTACCGTTAGCGATCGGGGCGGTGGTGTAACAGCCGGCCGCGTGGATGGTAGAGGAGCGGATGATCAGGGCCATGGATTCTGGGCGAGTATAGCAACAAAGCAGGGCGAAAACGCAGGATTCCCAGTCCAATCTTTATGTATGGCGCGTCTAAAATGAGGAGAGAGTGGTTCGCTCCCGGTTCTGCGTGGGACGGGCAGGCGGAAGTGGGAGCGGGAAAGAACGATGCGGATACAGCATATTTTCGCCGTGGCGCTGGTGGCCATGGGGCTGGCTTGGGCGAGCGCCTCTGCTCAGGAGGCTGCGCCGCCTGCCTCGATCACTGCCCCGGCATCCGCTTCGAGCAAAGATTCGAATAAAGACAAGAGCAAGACCACTGCCAAGCCGGTACCGCCGACTGCGGATGGGAGCGATGTCGATGCACCGACGCCGCAGCCGTCCGCGGCGGAATCTTCGGTGACGCCGCCCGCTGCGAAGGCTGCTGACGACAACGCCTTCCCGGAAGATGCCTCGAAGCAGGCTGCGCAGTCGGCCAAGGCCCCGGCACAGACTCCTGCGAAGAAGCCTTCAACAGCCGACGAGAATCCCTTCCCGGAGGATGTTTCTGCCAAGGCGGCTGCGGATGCGAAGGCGGCCGGGACCGATGGTTCTGTTTCGGATGCGCAGCCGGCCTCGAAGGCCGGGGAGCCGGGCGCCGCTCCCGCGGAAGGCAATGCGAGCCTCGACACTCCCACGCGGGGAGTGTCAGTCGTCGAGGCCGATCCGAAGCGAGCCAACGATGACGTTCGAGTGGGCAAGTACTACATGAAGAGCCACGATTACAAGGGCGCCTATGAGCGTTTCAAGGATGCGGCCACCTTTGACCACGAGAATGCCGAGGCGGTCTTCTGGCTCGCCGAGGCGGCGCGGAAGATGAACCTGGACAAGGAAGCGGCGCAGAACTACGAAGTGTATCTGGAAGCGGTTCCGGATGGGCCCAACTCCAAGGCGGCGCGTAAGGCGCTCGGCGAGATCGCATCGGCGGCGAAGCCTTAGTTTGAGGGAGCGAGAGAGCGACCGCCATGTATGCGCCGTTTGAGGAAGTTTGCCAGCGCTTTGCCGGGGAGTTGGACGGCATCTCGGCGGAGGCGCTCGAATGCCACCGCAGCGGCCATCGGGATTGCTGGAATGCCCGGCAGATCATAGAACACCTGGTGCTCACCTACCGGCTCTCGGCTTCGACCTTTCGAGAGCGGATCGAGAAGGGACGTCCGACCCAGGCGCCGGTGCAGTTCAAGCATCGGATGACAAAATTTGTTGTGCTAGGGATCGGCGTCATGCCGGGCAGGCGCAAGGCGCCACCGATTGTGACTCCGGCGGCCGCTCCGGATCCGGTGCTGGACGGGGCGGCGCTGGTCTCGCTCTTACGCGCCGAGATGCAGGCCATGGACGAGCTTCTGGGACCGTGCCGGGAGGAGTTTGGCAAGCAGACATTTGCGAACCATAAGGTGCTGGGGCCGCTGTCTGCCGAGCAATGGCGGAGGTTTCATATAGTGCATGCCAGGCACCATCTGAAGCAGGTGAAGAGGCTTTCGCTGCGGGGCTGAGGCAGCTTGATCCGAGGTCAGTGAAAAAAGCTCAAATACCAATTCAGAATGGAGTCGCCTTTGAACAGGGCGACCAGACCCGCTGCGGATAGGAATGCACCCAGGGGAACGCGTGTGGCCGCGCTGGGGTTGGCGACATGAGAGATCTGACGCCATGTCAGCAGAGCCAGGCCATAGGCGGCAGCGGCAATCACGCCGAGGAAGAGCACAAGCGCGGTTTGCGAGGGCCCCATCCATGCAGCGATCATGGCCAGCAGTTTTGCGTCACCGAGGCCGATGCCTTCGCGGCGGCGCGCTAGCCAATACAAGCCGCGAATAAGGAGGATGACGGCCGCGGCTGAGGCCGCCCAGAGGAGCGACTCTGCGGCATGTCTCCATTGAATTGGGGCGAAGGAGCCGTCAGCGCCAACGGACGCGGAGTATACGACGCCGAGGGCCAGTCCGGGAAGGGTGAGGGCGTCGGGCAGCAGCATGGTTTCGGTGTCGGTGGCGGCGAGGCCGAGCAGGAGCCAGCAGAGAACGGCGGAGGCGACGCCGTGCAAGGTGAGTCCGAAGGTGAGAAAGCAGAGCAGGAAAAGGACCGCAGTGGCGGCCTCGATGAGCGGATAGCGCACTGCGATGCGTGCTCCGCAGGGGCGGCAGCGTCCGCGGAGCAGCAGCCAACTGAGCAAGGGAATGTTGTCGCGGTTCTCGATTGGCGTGAGGCAGTGCGGGCAGCGGGAGCGGGGCGCAACGACCGACTCGTGCCGGGGCAGGCGGGAGATGCAGACATTCAGGAAGCTGCCGAAGGCCAGTCCGGCAAGAACGGCGAAGATGGCGATGAGCAGTGTCACGCTGAGAGCCAGTATATGGACGCTGTTCAATCGCCAGTCGCGCAGCGGCATCGGTTAGAGTGAGTTTATGAGCGTTCCTCCATACGATGCGGCGATGAGGGCCGGCGAGGTCTTCGGCGAGGCTGCGGCCATTATGGCCCGGCTCCGCGGCCCCGACGGCTGCCCGTGGGACCGTGAGCAGAGCTTTGACTCGATCCGCAAACACACCCTGGAAGAAGCCTATGAAGTGCTCGATGCGATCGAGCGGCGCAACTGGCCCGACCTGAAAGAGGAGCTGGGCGATCTGCTGCTGCAGGTGCTGTTTTATTCGCAGATGGCTGCTGAGCCGGGATATTTCACGGTTGCCGATGTGATCGCGGGGCTCAACCGGAAGCTGATCCGGCGGCATCCGCATGTCTTTGGCGACGAAGCGTCGATCGCTGCGGGTAACTCGGCATCGGGCATGGAGACTCAGGGCATCGATGCAAGCCAGGTTCTGCGGAACTGGGAGCAGATCAAGCGGGCGGAGAAGGCTACAGATTCGAAGGCCACCGCGTCGCTGCTTGACTCGATTCCCCGAAGCTTTCCGGCACTGATGGAGGCGGGGAAGCTGGGATCGAAAGCGGCGAAGGTCGGCTTCGACTGGCCGGACGCGGAGGGCGTTTTCGAGAAACTAGAAGAAGAAATTCGCGAATTAAGGCAGGCAATTCTTCAGCGAAAAGATGAAGAACCTATCGCTAAGTATAACGATTCAAATGAAGTGGAAGACCATGTGGCGAATGAGTTAGGCGATTTGCTGTTTACTGTGGTCAACCTCGCGCGGCGGTTGGGCGTCGATGCGGAGTTGGCGCTTCGGGGGACGAACGGGAGGTTCCGGCGCAGGTTTGCGGCGATGGAGAGGTCAACCGAGGTTCCTTTAGAGAAGCAAGCGCCGGAGCAACTCGAAGTACTGTGGGCCGCAGCCAAGCTGGAGAGCGCGAGGTGACCAATTCGGCGGACATCCTGATTCGCCTTTGCCGGGGATTTGACGAGTTCGACGCATGTGTCCGCATGCAGGTGGAGATATGGGGATACGACCCGGTGGACGTTATACCGCAACGGGAGTTCGTGGTCATTGAGCGAATTGGCGGACAGATTCTTGGCGCTTTCGACCTCGCGAAATCGAAGCGGTCCGATGGAGACGGCGCCAGCATGATTGGCTTTGCGATGGCGATGCCTGGCTTTTTGGAGGGCCGGGCGTTTCTGCATTCGCATATGCTGGCCGTTTTGCCCGAGTACCGCAACACAGGCATCGGCCGCAAGTTGAAGCTGGCGCAGCGCGAAGAGGCGCTGGCGCGAGGCATCCGGATGATGGAATGGACCTTCGACCCGCTGGAGATCAAGAACGCCCACCTCAATATTGCCCGGCTGGGGGTAGTTGTTCACAGGTATACGCCCAACTTATATGGTGTATTCTCTAGTCGGCTGCAGGCTGGGCTCCCGCCAGACCGGCTGCACGCCGAGTGGTGGATGGACTCGCCGCGGGTCCGAGCAACACTGAACGGCGGTCCGGTAATCCTGCCGGAGATTCAGGAGACCATCGTAGTTCCGGGCGAAATCAGGAAGTGGCGAGATTCACCGAACGGCATCGAGCAGGCGACGGCGGCGCAGATCAAAATCAGGGCGCGGTTTCTGGATGCGTTCGAACGCGGTCTGACGGTGGTTGGATTCAGCAAGAGCGGCGATGGCGATGGCGCTTATTTGCTGGCGGATGGGCAGTGGATAGCTGGGCATGAAGCCTGAATGGTCGCGACTCCTGTAAGAAGCGAGACAACATTTTCATGAAGATCGACGCGATTTATCTCCGCGAACTGCGCATTCCTCTCGTGAAACCCTTCGTGACCAGCTTTGGCGCCACGACCGACCGCAGGATCCTGCTGGTGGAGGTCAAGGGCGAGGGGCTGACAGGCTGGGGCGAGTGTGTCGCCGGCGAGTATCCCTACTACAGCTATGAAACGGTCGATACCGCCTGGCTGATGCTGCTCAGCGAACTTGCGCCCCGGCTTGCGGCGGCCGACCTTGAGTATGCGGGAAAGTGCCCGTCGATTTTCAAGCAGGTGCGCGGCCACCGGATGGCCAAGGCGGCGCTGGAGAATGCGGTCTGGGATCTAGAAGCGCAGATGCGCAGAGTACCTTTGGCGCAGCTGATGGGCGGGACGCGCGAAGTCATCGATTGCGGCGTTTCACTTGGCATTCAACCTTCGCTTGAAGCGCTCATGGAAGAGATCGAGAAAGAACTCGCGGCCGGCTATCAGCGCGTCAAGCTGAAATGCAAACCAGGCTGGGACATGGAAGTGTTTGCCGCAGTACGCAACCGCTGGCCGTCAATCGCTCTCAGTTGCGACGCGAACTCCGCGTATCGCATGAAGGACATGGATGCGATCGTCACCTGGGACCAGTTCGACCTGATGATGATCGAGCAGCCACTGTGGTCGGACGACTTCTACTTTCACTCGATGCTGCAGCGGAGAATGGAGACGCCGATCTGCCTGGACGAATCGATCCACAACCGGCGTGACGCGCTGGCCGCGATTGAGATGGAATCCTGCCAGATCATCAATATCAAGGTTGGCCGGGTGGGCGGATTCAGCGAGGCGATCGGCGTACACAACGTAGCTCAGGAACGGGGGATTCGCGTGTGGTGCGGCGGCATGCTGGAGACGGGCATTGGACGGGCGCACAACATTGCACTGTCGTCGTTGCCTAACTTTTCGCTTCCCGGCGACGTCTCAGCCTCAGCCCGGTATTGGCAAGAAGACATCATCGATCCGGTGGTCGAGGTATCGAAGGCGGGTCAGATCGTCGTTCCCGATACGCCTGGCCGCGGTTTCGAGGTGCGTACCGACCTGGTCGAGCGCCTGACGGTGCGTAAGGAAGAAGTGCGCGCAATGCAGCTGGTCTGAGAATTCCTAGCACTCCTGATACTTCCAGTTGCGTTGCTTGCCTTCCTCGATCCACTCGACGGCGCTCGCGATGCGTTTTGCGCGTGTTTCAGGACGTTTCGCGCCGGCAATCCACTCGATGTATTCGTGCTTACAACTTGGACTGAAGGCCGAGAAGATGGCTGAGGCCTTCTTGCTTTTCTGTAAGGCCGCGGAGAACTCGGCGGGAGCCTCGAGTGCCGGCTTCGGCGGCTTGGCCACCTTATGTCTAGCTGCGATCGGGCTTGTGTACTGGCCGCTCTCGATGAAAGCGGTAGCCTGCCGAACCCAGTCGAGCAGTAATTTGTCTGGGGGAAGGTCTTTCAGCGTAGTGATGCGGCCCAGCGAGCCCATGCTGCTATCACGCAAGGCTCCCGCTTCGCGCAGCACGGCGCCAATCTCTTCGCCCCAGAAGCCGAAGCTGCAATGGGCCTTGAAGGCTGACATGTTGCCAAGGATTGCCCCACGGTACTCAAAAAACGGGCGGCTCCACTTGATCGTCTCCTCGACTCCGGGGCAGGCTTCGTGGACGAGCTCCCGCAGATGGAAGAGGATGGGTTGCGCAAAGGGCTGTGCTTTGGCGACGTAGGCGTCTACTTTTGGATTCCAGCTTTCAGTTGCCATCGCATCGGGCTCCTTTCTTCGAAAAAGTGTACAACTTGTCGCGGTGGAATTTGATCGTCGACGCTGAAAGCTTGCAGGTTCCCACTGGGGACATAGGGCGAAGAATTCTTCGTGAATCTAGCCTTCGCGAAGGCTAGTGCGGGGAACCGCTGCAATGCATATTTCGTCTATCACTAGAGGCCGGTTCCGCATCCTATTGCGGGATTCGGGTTTCTTAGAGATACGAGGAGTATGCAATGACGCCGCAGGAAAGCAAGATGTTGAACGACCTGGTCCGCAGGGTCCAGCAGACGCAGTTGCCTGAAAAGGACGCGGAAGCCGAAGAGTTTTTGCAGCAAAGCCTGGGGGGAAATCCGGACTCGATTTACATCCTGGCGCAGACGGTTCTGGTGCAGAACATCGCGCTCGATCAGGCCAAGGGGCAGGTGCAGCAGTTGCGCCAGCAGTTGGAGGATGCGCAGAACCAGTTTCAGGCTCCGCAGCCAGCGCACTCGACCAGCTTCCTGGGCAGCCTGCTGGGGCGGCATGATGCGCCTGCACCGCCACCGCAAAATTTTCCACCGCGGCCGGGGGCAGCGCCGCAGTATTATCCGCCGGCTCCGGGCTACGCACCAGACTATGCCGCCGCGCCTCCGGTTGCGCCGAGCGGGGGGTCGAGCTTTTTGCGCTCGGCAGCGACGACGGCTGCCGGAGTGGCTGCGGGAGCACTGGCCTTTGAGGGCGTGGAGTCGATCCTGCATGGCTTCGGCCACGGCGGAGGGGGCGGGTTTGGCGGCGATAGTTTCGGTGGTGGCGGTTTTGGGGGTGGCGGTCTTGGAGAACAGCGTCCGGAAGAGACCGTCATTAACAACTACTACGGAGACGACCCGAATCAAGGTGTTGGCGGCGGCGGACGGGAGGCGTCCTTCGGCGACGGTTCAGGAGATCGGTTTGGCGGCGATCAGGGTGCGCTGTTCGATGACGCGAGCTCCACGGGCGACGACAACTTCAGCGATCCGCAGGATAGCGACGACTCCAGCTTTGACGATTCGGGCAGTTTCGACGATGGAGGCGGGGACGACTCGAGTGCCGTTTAGCGCACCGCCGGGGCCGGGGCGCTACCCCCTACCCCCATGTAAACCGCCTGCAATGAGCGGGTTGCAACGTTTGTCCGCAAACTATTGATACTACAGCGGTTGCGGCTAAGTGATTCAGGCTATTGGGGTTATGAGCGGAGAAATGCGCCGGCCTTTGATTTTTCTGATCCCTATATTCAGAATATCAAGTTGACCCCATTCACTATGCCAACTTTTGAGATTTATTATCGCTTTTTGAATGTGCGATTTAGCTCAATTTGGCGGAGTTTGGGGGCTTGACAAGCATTTCTATCCGCTGCGGTCACGAGCTTGAAGTTCTTTTCGACGGAGTTCCCGAAGACCGTCTTATGAGGTTTGGAGCGTCAGGTGCACGAGATCCCGACTTTTCGCCAACTTGCCTTGAACACATCTGTCAATGAGTAATTCGGCGATTTAGCTTCAACTGAATTTGGCGGAAGTCAACTCAGACCGCGCATGGTTGGCGATCATGTACAACACCGCATCCCTTAGCACGGATCGTCGTCAGCGGGGATCGACCTGAGGGCTTGGTGGCTTCGGGGGGTTGTCGGCTTTGCCGCTTGCTGCAGGCAGGCCGATGTGGTCGGCAAGTTGTGCCCCGCTGAAGGTGCCGGTAAAACTCTCGTCAATCTCCGGCAACATGCTGGCATTCCAGGTTAGCCAGTCTTGCACCATGCGGTCATAGATGTCCCTATGGCGGTCTTTGAGGTTGGCCCGTTCCAGTGGATCATCGACGACATTGAACAGGAACGTGTTGTCGAGCATCTTGAGAAATTTGTAGTTACCCTCTCGCGCTGCGCGCTGTGCGTTGCCCTTATAGCGCCAAAACAGCTTGCGGTCGATTGGCGCCGCCTTGTCGGTGAGGATTGGAAGCAGATTGATGCCGTCTGGCGGATAGGCTGGGTCGGGAGAAGCGCGTGCAGCGGCTAGCAGTGTTGGCAACCAATCCATGCTGATAGCGACCTGTTCAGTGGTTCGCCCCTGGGGGATTCGCGCCGGCCATGACAGGATTGCGGGAATGCGCAGCCCGCCTTCGAGCAACTCAGTCTTTTTACCGGTAAAGGGCCAGGTGTCGGCGAAGCGCTCCCCGCCGTTGTCGCTGGTGAAGACGACGATCGTGTTCTCGGATAGGCCATTGGCGTGGAGCGCGGCGAGCACACGCCCCACCTGAAGATCGAGAGATTCGATCATCTGCTGATAGACCTTCTGGCTGCCGCCATCGAAGTCATCCAGGTTCTTGCCTGCGAGGCGCTTCGATTCCGAGTCATCTCCCGGTGGCTCCCACGGCCAATGGGGCGCGTTGAAGTGCAGGCTGAGCAGAAACGGCTTGCCGGATTTTGCGTAGCCGTTTACGACGGAGACCGCATGATCGCCCAGAAGTTCAGTGAGGTAGCCCGGCTGTTCGATACGCCGGTCGTCGTCATACAGGCCAGGATGGTTGTAGTAGTCCGACGCGCCGGGACGAAAGCCATAGAAATGGTCGTATCCGCTCTTCAACGGACCGTATTTCGGCAGCAGCCCCAGATGCCACTTGCCGACCAGTGTGGTGCTGTAGCCCACCTTCTTCAGCAGCGATGGCAGCGTGGGTATTTCCGGCGGGAGGCCGATATCACGTCCTGCGAGCGGCTCGTCAAGGCCCACCGAGAGCCGGTCCTAGTAGCGTCCGGTAATCAGGGCGGTGCGCGTTGCGGAGCAAACGGCAGAGTTGGCATAGGCCTGCAGGAACCGCAAACCCGTTGCAGCCAGCCTATCGATGTTCGGAGTGCGGAGATCGGGCCGGCCGTAGCAAGCCACGTCGGCGTATCCCATGTCGTCGGCCAAGATGAAGACAATATTCGGGGGCTTCGACTCTGGTTCGGCAAAGAGCGGATCCACTCCCACGGCTAACGCAGCCATTCCCAGCGCTGCTCCGCGCAGCACAGTGCGGCGGGTGACATCTTCCGGCGTACGGCGATCCATATTTACTTGCTGCGAGGCGATACCCGTTGAATCGCAGTCAGCTTCTGTTATGGACACAGTCCCTTCATCTCGCATCCCCAAACTCTATCAAACGGATTGCCAGGGTGCGAATTGGCGTTGTGTTCGAACAAAGGCGATAAGTACAAGTCAAATGATGCCAACAGGCCGATGCACTCATAGAGTCGTTCCGATCGGCTCATGCCACTGGCAAGTGTCCGTGTAACCGGCTACTCGGACAGGTAGCGGGTGGCGGGGGGCCGTGATCCCCAGCCTATGCGAGTATGTCTCGTTACGAGAGGTGGGCTAGGATGGTTGCATGACGAAGGGTTCTATGGCAGACTGGTTCGCGCGCCCCGTTTTTCACGTCAAGGACGTTGAGGCTTCGATTCGCTTTTACGTTGACCGACTGAGCTTCACGAGTCCGTGGCGATACGACGAGAACGGCAGAGCGCGTGTGGCACAGGTCGAGGGGCTGGGCTGCGCGATCATCCTGGCGGACACGTGGGCCGACACGTCGCCGGAGAAGACTGGCAAAGGGCTGATGTTCGTTTCGCTGAACGCGGAGCCGGAAGCGCAAGTCGCCGGGTTGGACGCTCTGCGCGCGGAGCTCGAGGCCAAAGGCGTTGCGGTGAGGGACGGTTCGTGGGGCTACCGGCTTCTGGTGGTCGATGACATTGACGGCAATCAGCTGTTCTTCAATTATCCGCACGAGACGGCATCGGGCAGGGCTGAAGAGCCGTCCCTTGTGACTTAATCTCGACGGTTCGGATCTCCTCCGCATCATGCGAGGTGGGAGATTGGTCGTGCCGCCCTTTCGAAATACCCGGAGGGATGGGCGCGCTTTCGGCGATGGTGATGCGGCATTCATGCAACGCTAATATTGCTTCATGAATAAGAGCTGGCCGGTTGTAGCGTTCCTGAGGTCGAGGCCGACCTTCGTTCCGGCACTGGTGGCTCTCCTGCTCCTGATCTTTACGGGGCAGTTGGTTCGCGTCGCACGGCTTTACTCCGCGAACTGGGATGAAGCGCATCATCTCTACGACGGCTACAACATCCTCACCATGCACGACTATCGGGTGAATGCCGAGGTTCCGCCACTGGTGAAGATGGCCGCTGCTCTGCCGCTGCTTCCTCTTCACCCGTCGCTCCCGCCTGACCAGGGCGCCTCGCATACGACGAATGCCTTTCTCGATGGCCGCACCTTTGTCTTCAGCAATGGAGGCGACCGGCTGCTCTTGCCCGCGCGCATCGTCTGCATGCTCTTTAGCTTGCTGACGGCGGTACTGATTTATGCCTCAGGGCGCAAGCTGTTTGGCGGAATGGCGGGCATCTGCGCACTCTTCCTCTTCGTCTTCGATCCAAATGTGCTGGCGCACGGCACGCTTGTCTCAACAGATATGGCGAGCGCATGCTTCATCTTTGCCACGGTCTACGCTTTCTATCGATATTGCGTAGAGCCTGGATGGAGGTGGCTGCCGATCGCGGGGCTGCTGGCCGGACTTGCCATGGCCGCGAAGTTCACCGGAATTCTCGTCGCGCCCATGCTCATCGTCATGGCAGTTGCAGAGGGTATTCGAGACAAGAGTTTTGCGACACTTCGAAGATTGCTGTTCGCGAGCATCGGCATTCTGGCCTGCGGATGGGCAGTGGTCTGGGCGTTCTACGGCTTCCGTTATGCCCCCGCGCCGGGCGGTTTGCAGCTCGCGCCTGCACTCGGGCCTTACCTTGCGTCGCTTCCTAACAAGGGTGATGGCGTCAAGCTAGCTCTGGCCGCTCGCTTTCATCTGCTGCCTGAGGCGTATATGTGGGGACTGGCAAATACCAAACACACGGAGTGGGAGTACACCAGCTACTTCTGGGGGCGAGTATATCGCCACGGCCCGTGGCAGTATTTTCCCGCAGCGTTTCTCATCAAGTCCACCATTCCGTTGCTGATTCTGCTGGTTCTCGCGCCATGGGCAGAGCGCGGATTTTTACGAAGACACAGCCGGGAGTTCGTCTTCCTGGTGATTCCGGTGGTGGTCTACTTCGCAGTGATTATGACTTCGCACTTCTGTATCGGCGCGAGGCATCTTATGCCTGTCTATCCGTTTCTGTATGTCATCGCCGGCGGGGCTGCCGCGATGCTGATGCGGCGAGGCCCGGCATGGACAGCGGTCGCGGGGCTACTGCTGGCGTGGCAGGTTTTCACGACGGTCAGGGTTGCGCCCAACTACATGGCCTATGGCAACGAGCTCTGGGGCGGGCCGCTGCAGGTGCGTAACTACCTGAGCGACGCGAACGTGGACTGGGGCCAGCAACTCAAGACGGTGAAGCAGTATCTCGATCAGAACCACATCACGAATTGCTGGTTTGCGTATTTTCCGGATGGCGCGGTGCAGCCGCAGGATTACGACATCCATTGCCAGCGCCTGCCGACTCCGAGCGCGTTGTGGTGGCTCAACCTGCCCATGACTGTTCCGCCGGAGATCGACGGTACCGTGCTTATCAGCGAGAGTGTTCTCGACGGCGTGGAGTCCGGCGACGGAGTTCTCAATCCCTACGAATCCTTCCGGCACGAGAAGCCTGTCGCGATCCTTCAGGACGGGGTGTATGTCTACGAGGGGAAGTTCAGGGTTCCGCTCGCAGCAGCGTGGGTGGACGTTCGCCGTTCGCATGATCGCGCCAGGGCGGGCCAGACCGCCGAGGCGCTGCAGCTCGCGCAGCAGGCGGTCGCGCTCGTACCCGACTTCCCAAGAGCGCAGCTTCAACTCGGCGACACGCTCGCCGCGCAACAGCGGTGGGACGAGGCATTGGTCCACTACAGGCTCGCTCAGACTTACCTGCAAGCGCAAAGGCCAGACCTGCAGGGAGAGGAGCTAGGGCCAGCCATTCAAAGCGGGTTAGACGCTGCCTTACACCGATGATTGCGATCGGCGCCGATTGAAGGGGCGTGGTGGACAGTTTAGAGTCGTACCTTGTCTGTTGGGGGTTCCTGAATGAAGGTGAAGCAGGTAGTGGGCGCATTTGCATTGTTGTTATGGACGGTGAGCGTTGCTACCGCCCAACAGTTGTCTCCCAAATGGGAGGAGCTGACCGCTGAGGATTTTGTGAAGGCGCTGCAGTTGTCTTCGAATGTATGTGTATTGCCGTTTGGGATTCTGGAGAAGCATGGGCCGTCGGGACCGCTGGGGACGGACCTCATCAACGTGCGCGCTTCGACGCTTCAGGCGGTGAAGCAGCAGTATGCGATCGTGTTTCCGGAATATTATTTTGGCCAGATTGCCGAAGCGCGGCATGAGCCGGGGACGGTCGCGTATCACGCCGACCTGCAGCTGGCGCTGCTGCAGGCGACAGTCGAAGAGATGGCGCGCAATGGCTGCCACAAGGTGCTGATCGTCAACGGCCATGGCGGGAACAATGGCTTGCTGCAGTATTTCAATAACATTCAGCTCGATTCAGCCAAGGACTATACGGTCTACATCTACAACGGGCTGGGCGGAGGGCCAGGGGAGAAGACCCCGGCGGCGGCGATGCCGTCGAAGCCGGGCGTCGATGGCCATGCCGGGGAATCAGAGATTGCGGGCATCATGGCGGTGAAGCCGGAGATTGCGCATCCGGAGAGGGCCGGGGAAGAGTCGGGCGCCAATCACAACGGCATCCGTTTGCCGCAGGGGTTGACGACGCCGATCTGGTGGTATGCCAGTTATCCGGATCATTATGCAGGCGACGCGGCGGGGGCGACAGCGGCGCGCGGAGTCGCGCTTCAGGACATGCGGGCGGAGTCGATTGAAAAGGTGATTGCTTTTGTGAAGGCGGACACGGCTGCGCCGGAGTTGCAGAAGCAGTTCTTTGAGAAGACGGTGAAGCCTGTTGAGACGAAGCAGTAGCTCTGGGTTTCGCAACGTAGCTCGATTCAGGTGCAAGGGCTTGGGCCGCCCGTCCTCAACGTCTTGGTCTTTGAAGAGAAACCCATGTCCCAAAGGCAGGGACATGGGGCACCCGCTTTGGTTGGAGATTGAAAGGAGTGCCAGAGATGTGGGCCAGCCAGCCACCCGCTTTGGTTGGAGATTGAAAGGAGTGCCAGATGTGGGCCAGCCAGCCTAGCTTTACATGATTGCGACTTTTCTTGCGCCTTATCGTTTCGCGCCCTGGGCGAGCTGAGGACTGGCGGCGTCGGTCTTCAGCAGCATGTGGACGGCATCCTGGTAGGGCATATTGACGGGCACGGGCTGGAAGTCGGTCTGTGTCTCGGTGGTCTGAAAGCTGAGCGACTTCACCATCAAGGCGATACCGGTGAGGTTCAGTTTCATGAGAGTTGTCTCCCAGTGGTGATGCCCCACGTCCTGCTGCTCAATGGAGAGGCTGCCGCCCTTGTAGAGCTTGCCCAGAATGCCCCAGCCGAAGTTCACGTCGTCGATCAGATGCGCGTCGAATTTCACGATGCGCTCCTGGCCGGCGTCGACCCAGAGCTCGCCAACCATGCCGTGGTAGACCTCGGCTTCATGGTCCGGGGGGTTGAAGTCCGGGTTGGGCTTGAAAGCCAATCGATGGGCAGGGCCGTTGGGGCCGGCGACGCATCCGTTCGCGGTGTAGATAAACGCGTCGGGGAGCAGCTTGATGAGTTCGTCGGCGCGGCCGCTGTCTTCCTGTTCCCGCTTGTGGCGATGCTCCTGAATCTCGGGGTGGGCGAGCAGATTGTTGAGCCGGTCGAGCTCCGCCTTTTCCTCCTGCGGGGTCAGTGGCTTGTCGTTCCTGGAGATCAGTCGCGCGACATCTCCGTCTTTGGTCTCGACGATCTCTTTGATGGTGACGCCTTTATCGTCGACTTTGCGCAGCTTGAAGCGGACGGGGTAGGGAGGCGCGGTGGGATGCAATTCATTCTGGGAGACGCGGCGAATGAGGCCAACGGGGTCGCCTTCGCTGCCGCAGGGAGGCGTCTGTGCGACTGTGATCGTAGATGCGCCCACCAGCAGGCAGACAACCAGGAATGCGAAAAGGAAGGGCTGTCGCCCTCCGCGTTCGCGTACTTCAAAAATCCTCATAGTACTCCAGACGTAATTGGGCCGAAGAACGTCGCCTGCGGCTCCCAATCTCATTGTAGTGGGCGGGCTGGCTGGGGGCGCGGGGATGCGCGGCCGTATATAGCGATAAGAGCGGGAGTGGCGGGTTACGGGGTACGAGAGCGATATGCGGACTTTGCGGGGCGCAGGCCGTCCATCAGCAGCCGCCAGACGTTGTTGTAATCCTTATCAGTTGAAGGGTCGGCCCACTCGGCGGCGTGGGCTGGGTGGTGGAAGCGGGAGGTGGCGGAGAGCACGGCGCGGGCGGTGGCGACAGGGTCGATTTTGCGGAATGTGCCGTCTTTCACCCCGGCACGAATGACGATCGCGGCCAGGGCGACCAACTCGTCGACGTGGGCGGCAACGACGGACTTGGCATCGGCGGCCAGCGTTCGATAGGCGGCGAAGAGCTCCGGATCTTCGGCGGCGCGGCGGCGTTTGACGGCGCCGAGCGCGTCGATGAGCTGTCGTAACCGCTGTGGGGCGGGGCCCGGGCGATCGGCGATTGCGCGCAGCGGGGACATGGTCGCTTCGGCCCACCGGGCGACGACGAGGTCGCGCAGTTCGGCCTTGGTCGCCACGTGGCGATAGACGGCGGCGTGGCTGACGCCGAGGGCGCGGGCGACGTCGACCACGGTTGCCTTGGCGGGACCGAAGCGGCGGACGACGTCTTCCGCGGTGGCGACGATGCGTTCGAGGGTGAGCGGTGCATCAGCGGGGGACATTGCTGCCCCCGGAGATGCCGGCTTCTGCTCCAGATGTTTTGGGAGAGGAGGCCAGGGAGTGGGACGCGATCAATGCGCCACCGTAGCGGACGCGGCGATGGAGTCGAGCTCGGCGAGAGTCTCGGGCGACAGCGTCAAGTTCCCAACGGCGAGGTTCTCGCGGAGGTGCGCGACCGAGGACGTGCCGGGGATCAGCAGGATGTTCGGCGAGCGGTGTAGCAGCCAGGCGAGGGCGACCTGCATCGGCGTAGCCTCGAGACGAGCCGCGACATCGGACAGAGTGGAGGATTGCAGCGGGGTGAAGCCCCCAAGCGGGAAAAAGGGTACGTAGGGGATGCCCTGGCGGGCGAGATCGTCGATCAAGGCGTCGTCTTCGCGGTGGGCGAGGTTGTAGTTGTTCTGCACGCAGACGATGTTGGTGATTGTCTGCGCCTCGGCGATCTGGGTGGCGGTAGCGTTGCTCACGCCGATGTGGCGGATCAGCCCCTGGCGCTGCAGGTCGGCGAGCACGGTCACCTGCTCGGCGATGGAACCTTCCGAGGTGCCGTGACCCTGGCCCATCACGCGGTAGTTGACGATGTCGAGCGCATCGACGCCGAGGTTGCGGAGGTTGTCGTGGACGCCGGCGGTGAGGTCATGCGGGCGAGATGGCCGGCTGCCACGACCCGTCGGCCGGGCGGCGGGCGCCGAGCTTGGTGACGATCACGAGTCCGGCGGGATAGGGATGGAGGGCCTGACGGATGATCTGGTTGGTGACATGCGGGCCGTAGAAGTCGCTGGTGTCGATATGGTTCACGCCGGCGGCGATGGCCTCGCGGAGGACGGCGACGGCGGCGTCCGGATCTTTGGGCGGGCCGTAGACGCCGCGCCCGGCGAGCTGCATAGCGCCGTAGCCGATGCGGTGGACGGTCAAAGAAGTGCCGGGGAAGGTGAATGAACCACCGAGAGGTGCCTGACTCATTTGTTAGCTCCTTTTGGGTGCTGCCAAGAATTAGCGTAGGCCCCGGAGTTACAGAAGTCAAACATTGTAATTCGTCATATGAAAACAATCCCGGATTCATCCGCCTTGCTTGTTACCGCAGGTCAGTACCTCCCGAAATCGCAGTCGCCTGGACGGTTGCCAATCCGTCGCTCAAGCCTGGAGTTGTCGCCTTAATCGTTATCGGGCCCTCGTCCCTTGAGGTGCGGACGACGATGAGGGCGCGCCCCTGGTAGAGCTTGCGGTGGTTTCCGTAATAGGAGTCGGTGTCTCTGCCGTCGCCATTGCCTACCGCGGCAATGACGCCGGGGCCGGTGATGGCGAACTGGATATCCTGATTGGCGTTGAGATCCAGGTGTCCCTCGGAGTCAACGGCCTCGACGGTGATGAAGGAAAGATCCTGGCCATTGGCCTGGAGAGCTGTGTGGTCCGCACTCAGCTTCAATTGCGCAGGTTTGCCAACGGTGGTGAGAACGCTTTCGGCAACGTCGTGACCATCTCGAACGCCCACCGCTTTCAGCGTGCCGGGTGCATAGGGGACGGTGAAGAGGGCCTTGAACTGTTGTTCGCGGCCGGTGGGCTGTTCGCCGATGAGCTTGTCATTGAGATAGAGGCGCACTTTTTCAGCGCCGGAGTAGACCTCGACCTGCATGTCTTTGCCTTCCTGGCCGGGCCATGTCCAACTTGGAAGTGTGGATAGGTGGCCCAGCCAACAGCGATGGTGTTTTTACCTTCCGGCTAAGGAACGCGAACGGTGGCGTAGACGCGATTGCCGCCGTTCCAGAGAATATCGCGGTAGTAGGACTGGGGCTTGCGATAGCCGGTCAGATCGATGTCGCCGGAGTTTGCGGCGTGCCAGGGAAAGCCGTGGGAACATGAGGCTCATCATGGCCGGCGGCGGGGTCTGCGTCCTGCTGGCATGCGGCTGCCATGTTAATCGTTGGCAGTCGAAGGGGTTCTTGCCGTCTGCGCCCATGTTGGCCATCATCTGCGTCCATCATTCTGACCTGCGTTATCTCCGCCTGTTCCGGGAGAGGTTGGAGGTGCTGCCGATGCCGGATTCGCCAAGATAGTCCATCGCAGTCCAGACGAATTCGCCGAGGATGTAGGGATGTTCGTGGGCGAGTTGCCAGTTGCGAAGGCGGCGGAAGGCATGGATTCGGTGGTCATCATGATGCGATTGGGGACGCTTCATGATCTTTGGCCTGGTTTTGCATGAGGTTGTAGTTGTAGCCGGTGATGTCGAGCTGTGCCAAGACTGGCGCTGTGCTGGGAGGTAGGTGGCGCCGGGGAAGGCCTCGGTGATCGGGCGCGTTGTGTCGAGGGAGCGCACCTGGTCGGTTAGTTTTTTGGCGATGGAGCGCCGTCGGTGAGTTCATCCTTCGGGGATTTCGTTGCCGATGCCCCAGGCGACGATGGCGGGATGATTGCGGTCGCGCATGATCATTGAGTCAACGTCCTGTTTCCACCAGTCGTTGAAGAAGCGAGCCGTAATCGAATTTGGCTTGTGCGCTTTCCAGACGTCGAAGGGTTCATCGAGCACGAGAATGCCAAGGCGGTCGCAGGCATCGAGAAATGCGGGCGAGGGTGGATTGTGGGCGGTGCGGACGGCGTTAAATCCGGCGGCTTTGAGGATTTCTACCCGGCGGTCTTCGGCGCGATCGAATGCAGCGGCGCCGAGGGGGCCGTTGTCGTGATGGACGCTGCCGCCGACGAGCTTGATGGACTGGCCGTTCAGAAGCAGGCCTTTATCGACGGACCATGAAGAGTGCGCGCATGCCGAAGGTGGTTTCGACACGGTCTGTGACTTTGCCTGTCTTGATGATTTCTGTGACGGCACGGTAGAGGGTGGGTGATGCGGGCGACCAGAGCTTTGGGTTTGGCAGGGATGATCATTTGCGTGGTTTCGCTTGCTGGTGTTGGCGTTGATTTGCAATTGGGTCTGTTCGCGTGCGGGTGAGCCGCCCGGTCGATGAGAAGGTCGTCTTGACGTGTGACTGCGGCTGGTTCGGCGGAGTCGTTTGCGACGTTGAGTGCTGACTGAGACTGTCGCGGAGCCTCCGTGGCTTCGGGGGTGGTGACGAAGACTCCCCAATGGGCGACATGGACGGGACCAGTAACGACGAGGCGCACATGGCGGTAGATGCCGGAGCCGCTGTACCAGCGGCTGTTGGGCTGCGCGGAGTTGTCGACGCGGACGGCGAGGACGTTCGGGGCGGAGAAGTTGAGACTTTGACGTGAGGTCGAAGGAGAAGCTGGTGTAGCCGTAGGGATGAGTGCCGAGCTTGTGGCCGTTGAGGTAGATGGTGGCGTCGCGGTAGACGCCATCGAACTCGACGCTGACTCGCTTGCCTTTCCAATCGGGGGCGACGTTGAATGTCTTGCGATACCAGCCGATGCCGGCGGGGAAGAAGCCGCCTCCGGGGCCGGAGGGATTGTCTTTGTCGGGGGCGCTTTCGATGCTCCAGTCATGAGGGAGATTGACGGTGCGCCACGACGAGTCGGCAAAGGAGATGGCCTCGGCGCCGTTGGGGTCGCCGAGGAAGAATTTCCAGTTGGAGTCGGCGGGTAGCGACAGCCGGGCAGTCTGCGCCTGGGCTGTGGTCACGGGGATGAATGCAGGGATGGTTCCGGAGATAATCCCGAAGGTGGCCAGAGCGGTGCAGAGATGTATTAGTCGGCTGGAGAGGGTTTTCATCGGTTGGGCTTCTTTCGTTGGGATATGGATTGCGGGCGGCTGGATGGTTTGATTTCGGGCTCTCGGGCTGCGGACAAGCCGATAAGAATGATTCGGATAGTTTCGCGGAAGAGACTGTCGACCGGCTGTCCGTATTCAATCTCGACGCGGCTTCCGAGTGAGGCGAGCCGGCGCTGGGCGCCCGCGACGGCGTTCATGATGGCGTGCAAAGTAAGGTCCGGCTTGAGGTCGGGTCGCAAGGAGCCGTCGGCGATGCCCTCGCGAATGAGCCTGGCGAAGAAATCAAATCCGTCGATGCCGATCTGAGCCTCGAGGGAGAGGAGACGCTCGGCGGGCCAGTCTCGGGCGTACATTGCGTCGAACTGGGCGAGAAACCGCGCCGTTGCCGGCCGGATGGCGAGGTCGTCGGCCATGAGTTCGAGCAGAGCGGTGATTTTTTCGAAAGCGGTCTTTCCGCCGTCCATCACTGCGTGGGCGCGAGCGGCTCCGGACTCGAGGACTCTCTCGAGAATCGCCCATACGATTTCGTCTTTCCCGGAGAAGTACTGATAGATGGTGGAGGTGCGGACACCGCTGGCGGAGGTAATTTCGGACATGGTGACGCGGTCGATGCCGAGCTGGTCGAAGAGCTTTTCCGCAGCGTCGAGGATACGGCGGCGCTGGCGTTCGCGATGACCATCGTAGGTACGGGGAGACGGATTGGCGGTCGAGGTGGCCATTTTGCGAATTAGATCGAAATCGAATTGTGGTATCAAATTCGAATTAATACTTCGAAATTAATCCTCGGGAGTTGCAGATGTCAATGAAGAGCGAAACCGAAGCTGGTGACGCCGCACCCTCAGGGCCACCGCTCGCGAACTGAGATCGAGGCCGGTTCCTTGCGGTGGGGTTTGTAGGTTGCGTATAGTTCGGGGAGAGTACACGCTGATCCCGGTAACAGTGGGCCAGCAGTGGGAGAAGCAGATGAGTCCAGTAGTAGAAGCCGGCGCCGCGTCGATCGGGAAATCGGTGGAGATTCGCGGAGAAGTCAAGGGTAGCGAAGATCTGATGATCGACGGCCACGTGGAGGGGACGATCACCCTCACCGACAGCCGGTTGACGGTGGGGCCAACGGCGCGTGTGGACGCCGACGTTTCCGCGCGCGATGTCGTTATCCTGGGAGTGCTGAACGGCAACGTGACGGCAAGCATGCGGGTCGACTTGCGCAAGGGAGCGAACCTGACCGGCGACATTCGCGCGGCGAGGCTCTCGATCGAAGAGGGTTCGATCTTCAGCGGTAAGGTGGACCTGACGCCGCCGGGCGCCGTTCCGGCCAAGAGCGTTCCTGCGGTCACTCCGGCAGCGGGCGCAGGGCCGTCGACTTCGACGGGGCTGTTTTCCCCCGTAACCCTGCCATAGACGGGCCACTCAGCCACTGGTGGAAGCGAAGGGAAATTCAAAAGTGGCCTTCAACGCACTGCGCAGCCTCTTTGGGAAGACATCGCAGGACAGCGGGGCGACGCCGCGGGTGGCTCTCGTGGGGCCGCGGATTCCGCGCCACTCCACAGGCTGGGCAGCGTTGCTCAAGCACCTGCGAGAGGAAGAGGCCTTGCGTGTGCTGGACATCGGCCCGACGTCGCCGTCTAACATCAACTTCTTAACCGGACTTGGCCATAGCCTGTATATGGCGGACATCGTCAGCGAGGTGCAGCGCGGCGGATGGCTGCAGCCGGCGAGCGAGGAAGCGCCGCGGTCGGAAGCGGAGATCGACGCATTCCTTGCACAGCACCTGGATTTTGGGGGGCGGCTCTTCGATGTGGTCCTGCTGTGGACGACGCTCGATTATCTTCCCGAAGAGTTGCTGACGCCGATGATTGCGCGGTTGTACGCGAGTCTGCGACCGGACGGGCGGGTCCTGGTTTTCTTTCACACGAAGACTGCCACACCCGAGCAGGTTTTCTATCGCTATCACGTCACCGAGTCGGACGACGTCGAGATGCAGGAGGCGCAGCGGCTGCCGGTCTGCCAGATCCACACCAACCGGAAGATCGAGAAGCTGTTCTCGGCCTATCAGAGCTGCAAGTTCTATCTCGCCAAAGACAACGTCTACGAAGTAATCGTCACGCGCTAGAGTTGTGCGCCAGCCTAACTCAAAGGCCCAGGCCTGAAGACCTCTTGACCGGGATTTACAGTGGGCTAAGGCCCGTTGCTTCCACCCGTCTCCCGGGGATCTGGGGCGGAGGTGCGCCGTGGGGGCTTGCGTTCCGGCCAAAGCTCGGCCTGGTCGGGGATGCGTGGCTGTTTCTCTGGGCCACCGTCGCGGGTGAGCAGCGCATCGGAGAAGCGCCGGGCGAGGCCGTGCTTTCGGGTGACGAGATCGACCAGGGCTTCCATCCGTTTCCGATAGGACTCGGCGACAAAATCGCGGCCGTCAAAACGAAAACGGTAGAGCGATTCCAAGGCGGGAAAATGCTTGCGGACGAAGGCGAGGTAGGTCTCCCGGGAACAGGGTTTAAGGAAGAGCGCGGAGGCGGCGAAGAAGCTGGCGTCGACAGCCTTCGCGCGACGGGCCATAGCGTCAAGGGCCTCAAGGGTGTCGGTGAGACCGGGAAGCAGCGGGGAGCAGAGGATTCCAGCGCGGAGGCCGGCTGCGCGCAGCCGGGCGACGGTGCGGAAACGCAGATCGGGGCTAGGGGCGCGAGGTTCGAGGATCCGCGCCAGTTTGGCGTCGGGGGTGGTGATGGTGATGTGGAGAACGAGCTGATTTTGCGCTGCGATCTTCTCCAACAGATCGATGTCGCGAGTGATGAGCGCTGACTTGGTTACGATGCCGATGCGCAATCCGCGGCGGGTGGCGAGGACTTCGAGCAGGCTACGGGTGATTTTGGCGCGTCGCTCGACGGGCTGGTAGGGATCGGTCGCGGTGCCGATCGCGATCTCCTCACCGTCGCGTACCTCGCGCAGCTCCTGTTGGAGGAGCCATGCGGCGTTCTGCTTGACGAAGATTTTGCGCTCGAAGTCTTCGGGCTGGCGTAGCTCCATGAACTCATGGGTGTAACGGGCGTAGCAGTAGCGGCAGGCAAACTCGCATCCGCGATAAGGGTTGATGGATTTGGCAAACCAGAGGCCGCGCCGGGAGACGGAGTTATTGAGGATCGAGCGGACGGGAAGAGAGCGAAACTCAACTTCGTAGCCGTGGCCGGCTGCGGTGCTATCGAGCGCGAGGCGGGCCATACCCTTGGGAGCGGCCTGAGGAAGAGGAGGGGAGGGCAGGATGGAGAAGAGCGAAGAGGAATCCAGTTTCGCCATTTGTTCTCCTCTAGAAGCAAAGTAGTCTCCTGAAGTTCGTGCGTCAAGCGATTTGAGCGATTTATTTTGTCCTGAATCGAGAGCGTTTCAATGGAGGGTGCAGACAGGCGCTGCGTCGACCCGCCCTCCAAGGGAGGGCGACTTTAGAGGGCCGGTCTTTTGGCAGCATTGAAAGGAAGGAAAAGGCGAAAGACGGTTCCTCTGTGCAATTCGGACTGTGAAGACCTCACTCTAAGAGCGCCATGATGCCGCTTGACGATGTCCTCGCTTATCCATAAGCCCAAACCTGTTCCGCTCAGCCCTTTGGTGGTGAAGAACGGCTCAAAGATACGGGAGACCGTGGCCGGGGACATTCCCGGCCCGGTGTCGGCAATAGTAAAGATCAGTCCCTTCTCGCCACTTTTCCAATTTGTCCCCTCCCGACTTCGAATGAGAAGCGCACCGCCTGAGGCGCTCATTGCATCGATCGCATTCCCAACGAGGTTGCTCAAGACCTGGCGTACCTCGCCGTCAAAACAGAGGACGGAGTGCGAGGCGCGGTCGCGCCGGGGAACACTGATTCTCGAATTGGAGAGGCGTCCCTGATGAAGCGCGAGCGTGCTTGCGATGAGGTCCTCTGAAGTAACTGCCTTTGGAGCGGTAGCCTGGCGGTGAAAGCGTAAAGTCTGATTTGTAATCGCGGCAACGCGTCTCAGTTCTATCTCGGCCTGGGTTAAGAAGGCGCTCGTCTCGGGGCTGATCGCCGTTTGATGAGCGAGATAGATTAGATTTGTTACGGATTCAAGGGGATTGTTAATTTCATGGGCGATGGAACTGGCGAGGCGACCGACAGCCGCGAGCTTTTCGGTTTGCAGCAAAGCCTGTTCCGCGCGCTTGGCCTCGGTGGTGTCGATGCCAAGAACAATGATTCCAGAGATCGTCCCATCCGCCTCTCGCATTGGCTGGTAGACGAAATCCAGGGTGCGTTCTTCGAGTTCAGACGACCCTTCGCGGGCAAGTCGAATCGGCGTATCGCGGCCGATGAAGGGTTCGCCGGATCGATAGACTCGATCGAGCAAATCGATAAAGCCTTGCTCCTTAACTTCCGGCACCGCTTCGAGGACGGTCTTTCCGATGAGATCGCGCGAACCCAGGAGCCGTTTGTATTGGGGATTCATTTGCTCGAAGACGTGATGAGGGCCGCGAAGCAAAGTAAAAAATGCCGGAGCTTGTTGAAAGAGCTCGGAAAGGCGGCCCAGTTCACGGCGCAGACTTTGCTCGGCAAGCCGTTTGCCGGTCGTCTCAGTGCAAGTGACCAAAACTCCCGAGACATTGCCATCGAAATCGCGGACCGGGCTGTAGGCGTATGTCCAGTAGACGTCTTCCAACTTGCCATCGCGATAGATGGGAACGAGCTGATCTTCATTCCAGATCGCACCGCCCTCATTCATGACCTGCTGTATTTGCGGATGGATGATGTCCCAAATTTCAGGCCAGCATTCCTCGCCGCGCTGGCCGAGCGCGCCTGGATGTTTCTCGTTTCCAAGACTCTTGCTGTAGGCATCGTTGTAAAACTGCAGTAACTCCGGCCCCCACCAGAGAAACATTGGATGAGGCGAGTCCAGCAATGTATTGACGATCACGATTAACGGTTTTGGCCAGCTCTCGATCGCTCCAAGACCCGTTTTTGCCCAGTCGAAGCACCGAGTTCTTTCCGCCATCTCGCTGACGCCATAGATACGATGTCTGCCAACCAGCGATGTTGCGTCGATTTGGGGTGAGGGGTGCGACATGCGGCGGATATGTTCTAAGGGGTATGTGATGCCATTCTAGCCTCTGTTGCAGGCTAAGACGGCTTTGTGGCTGCCGTGCATGCGCTCTGACACGTACAGAGGGCATTCACAGATACTGGAATCAGATGTCCAATTCTCAGAAACGCATTGTGCTGGCGACGATCGGCTCGCTGGGCGATCTGCATCCCTGCCTGGCGCTGGCGCTGGGGCTAAGGGAGCGCGGCCATCAGCCGGTGATCGTGAGCACGGAACTGTATCGCGACAAGGTACAAGGGCTGGGGCTGGAGTTTCATT
This sequence comes from uncultured Acidobacteriaceae bacterium, assembly GCA_963790505.1. GTDB lineage: Bacteria > Acidobacteriota > Terriglobia > Terriglobales > Acidobacteriaceae > Acidisarcina. Next base: position 1,316,749 of record CAWBOT010000005.1, read on the forward strand.
CTTTGCGTCCGGATAGCGGCGCACGCGACGCGGAAGTCATGCGCAAGGTGATGGACATGCGGCGCGGGCCGGAGTTCCTGTTGCGGCAGCTGATCTTGCCGGCGCTCAAGGAGACCTATGAAGACCTGGCGGCGGTTGTGCCGGGCGCGGATTTGTTGATCGCCGGAGAGATCGTCTTTGCGGCGCCGCTGGTGGCGGAGAAGCTGGGGATACCGTGGATTTCGGAGATTCTGTCGCCATTTTCGTTTTATTCGGCCTACGAACCTCCGGTATCGCCTTATGCTCCGTCGCTGAGCTTTCTGTACCGGGGCGGTCCGGAGTTCAATAAGGCTTTTATCGCACTGACAAGGATGGCGTTGCGGCATTGGTGGAAGCCGGTGCGGCAACTGCGCGGCGAGCTCGGGCTGGGGCGGGGGCGCGACCCGCTGTTCCATGACAAATTCTCTGCGGAACTGGTGCTGGCGCTTTTTTCGCCGGAGATTGCGCGTCCGCAGCCGGACTGGCCGAGGAATACGATCCAGCCGGGATATGTCTACTACGACCGCGAGGGCGAGGGGTTGGAACTCGCGCCGGAAGTTGCAGAGTTTCTCGATGCGGGCGAAGCGCCGATTGTCTTTACCCTCGGATCGAGCGCGGTGCATGATCCGCGGGGATTTTTTGAGGAGAGCGCAAAGGCGGCGCGCGCTCTCGGAAGGCGTGCGGTGTTCCTAATTGGGGGAAACACTCCTCCACAGAGTCTGCTGAGGGATAATATTGCCGTCCCGTACGCGCCGTTTTCGGAGTTGTTTCCTCGGGCAGCGCTTGTCGTGCACCAGGGCGGGAGCGGGACCACGGCGCAGACGCTGCGGGCGGGTTGTCCGGCGCTCATTATGCCCTGCGGCTTCGATCAGCCGGACAATGCGGCGCGGGTTAAACGGATCGGTGCAGGACTGACATTATCGCGGGGAAGTTATAACGCACACAGCACGGCGCGGCTATTGGATAAGTTGCTCGGCGACCCGGAATATGCGACGAGGGCGAAGGGGATCGGGGAACGGCTTCGATCGGAAGATGGTCTGGGCGGTGCGTGCGATGCGATCGAGAGAGTGATGGCGCTTACCGGGCACCGTGTAAGGTGACAACTCTGGAGCGATTTGGCGACCACTCGTGACCCTTAAACAAGACGAGGATACGCGTTATTAAGTTGCACTTATTTATGTTGCCTAATGGGACGCGCAAGACTGCGAAAGCGGGGTAACATGATCCGCACAGAGTTGTCCGGAGGAACTATGCGTTCCAGGTGTCTACCTTCCCCCCGTCTCGCCTCAACCTTCTTCGACAAATCCCTGATGCTGCTGGCCGGCGCGCTGGTCGGGCTATCTCCGCTGGCTCTGACCGCGCAGAGCGTGACGTTTTCCGGCGCGCAGACCACTCTGCCCTTCACCGGCGCAGGTCAGTCCACAGAAACGCCGGCGGTGGACAGCGTTGGGAATGTGTTCGTTGCCGACAGTCACCGCATAGTGGAAGTGCAGAAAACCTCGACCGGCTACAGGCCGCAGATTGATGCAGTCACCGGATTGCCTTTCGCCGTGGCAGTTGCTGCGGACCCTGACGGGAATCTCTTTGTCGTCCAACCCAACGAGAAAAACGAGCTGGTGGAACTGCGGAAGACGGCGACGGGCTTTGCAGCCCCCAAAGCCGTGCCAGTCAATGGTTTATCAAGTCCCTCTGGAATTGCAATAGACGGCGCGGGGAATGTATTTATTGCCGACACCGAACCCGTAGAGGACGACCAACTAGTGGAATTACCGAAAACAGCGACAGGTTACGGACCGCAGACTAGCTTGCCCATTAACTACGAACTCCGCGGCGAGATTGCCGTGGACCTCGCCGGGGACGTGTTTGTTATCGGCGTAGCTTATGGCCATACAACGATTCGTGTAGCCGAGCTACCAAAGACGGCGACCGGCTGGGGAGAACTGATACCCCTGCCAACCGTCGGTTTAAATCCCACAGGATTTACCGTGGACAACGCAGGAAACGTCTTCATCGCCGACGGAGGAAATTACCGGACGCTGGAGTTGCCGAAGACAGCGACGGGTTACGGGCCGCAGGTTGCCTTCCCACTCAGCAGTGATCTGGCCTCAATAGGAGTTGGCGCGGATACCGCAGGGAATCTGCTTATCACCACCGTTATCCCTGGAACGGACACGTTGGGGATGGTGGAGTACCAGAGGGGCTCGGTTTACTTCGGAAGCGCGTATGTATGCGGCTCCGGGACGACGCCTGCGCCATGCAGCCAGACGCTCCCGCTGACCTATAGCGTTATCGATAGCGCCACGTTGGGTACTCCAAAGGTACTCACCGGCGGCATGCCGAACCTTGATTTCACTCTTGCCAGCGGAAGCAGTTGCAGTGGCTCAGTCTCCGGTGGTACAGCATGCACTGTGAACGTGACCTTCACGCCCCAGGCGGCTGGAGCACGCAATGGAACGGTAGAGATTGTCGACGGCAGCGGGAACGTGATCACCACAACGACGATCTCCGGTTCTGGGCTTGCGAATGTTACCGGATCGCCTGTGGCGCAGGTATCCACAAACCTTCTGCAGTTCAACACGGCAGCCTTCGGCAGCACTCCGAACCTGCCGCTGACCGTCACCAACATCGGTGGAGGAACGTTGATAGTCGCTCCGACCATCAACGGTCAGAGTTTCACTATCGCGGGAAGTACCTGCGCGGCGGGATTGGCGGCCGGCAAAAGCTGCACTCTTCAGGTGGAGTTCTCCCCGGTGGTCGTCGGACCACACAACGACGTCTTGACTGTACTGACCAATGGCGAGACGAATTCTACCGTCCAGTTGCAGGGGGTCGCCAGCGGCGTAACCTCCGCAATCAGAGTACTTAACTTCGGGACGATCCCCGCCGACACGACCAGCGTGATACCACTCACCATCACCAACGTCGGCGTGCCGGGGACGGTCACGATCGGGACGGCGATCAGTGGCAATAGCTTCACGATCCTCACCACCGCGCAGAATACCTGCCTGGCGGGAATTGCGTCAGGCCAGAACTGCGTGCTGCCGGTGGAGTACTTGCACACCTCAGTGGGCGCGCACAACGAACAGCTCACGTTGACACCGAGCGGCGGAGCGGCGGCTTCGGTCATCCACCTTGACGGTGTCGAGGCGGCGCCGTGAAGCGGCGCTCGGAGTGTGCGAACCTTAGCGGCGCTCGATGACCAGAGGCACTCCGTGCTTAGGGCGCAAGCTGATCATGGGGCTCAAGGGCAATTCCTGCGGAGCGCCGGGTGCGGGGCGGACGCGCCAGTTGCGGATGATTGTCGCGAGGACGAAGACGCCTTCCATCCAGGCGAGACCCTCGCCGATGCATTGGCGCGAGCCAGCACCGAAGGGGTAGTAAGCAAACTTAGGCCTTGCCGGCTTGCCATTCGGCGCTTTGGAGTCCGATGACTTATCCTCCGGCGCGAAGCGAAGCGGATCGAACTTCTCCGGATCGGGCCAGAAGCGGGCGTCGCGCTGGACGACGATCTGCGGCGCGATGAGGACAGCGCCGGCGGGAATCTGGAAGCCACGAAAGTCGTAAGGCTCCGGACCGCAACTGCGACCGATGACCCAAACCGGCGGATAGAGACGCATGGTTTCGGCGAAGACCATGTAGGCGTATTTCAGGCTGGGGAAGTCGGCGGCGGCGGGCGGGCGATTGCCGAGCACGCGGACGGCCTCGGCGTGGACCTGCTCCTGAGCTTCGGGGTGTTTGGCCATCATCCACAAGGCAAAACTGAGGCCGTTAGCGGTGGTTTCGTGGCCGGCGAGCATGACGGTGAGGCACTCGTCGCGGACCTGCTGGTCGGTCATTTGCGAGGATAGGCCTCCGGTGTTGTCTTCGGTGTCGGTCGCATCGAGGAGCATGGAGAGCAGGTCGCCGCGATCGCCGGGAGACTTGCGGCGTTCGGCGATCATGCCGTAGATGATGCGGTCGAGATCGACGCCGCCTTTGCGGATGTTTTCCATGGGGCCGAAGGGCAGCTTCTCGATTTGCTTCGAGAAGGGAAGAAAGACCAATGGCAGGAAGCCCATGAAGGCGTCGACGGCGGCGGAGATTTTCTTGACCTCGGATTGGGCATCGGTGTCGAAGAGGCATTTGCCGACGATGCGCAGGGCGAGGAGCAGCATCTCGGGGTGGATATCGAGCGGGCCGGTCTGCCAGCGATCGGCCATCTGGGTTGCGTAGTTCGCGATGACATCGCCATAGGCGGCGATGCGGGCGCGATGGAAGGCGGGCGCGGCCATGCGGCGCTGGCGCATGTGCAGCGGTTCTTCACTGGTGAGCAGGCCGTTGCCGAGGATGAAGCGGGAGCGCTGCATGACGATGCCGCGAACGTTGCGCGGTTCGTCATTGATGAGCAGCTCCTGGATCAGCTCAGGATGGTTGAACTGGAAGATGTTGCGGTTGAAGCCGCCATAATGGACGAAGTCACCGTAGCGGCGGGCATTGTCGGTGAGGAAGTCGATGGTGCTCTGGCGAAAGATCTTGCCGGTGAGCAGCCGGGGCAAGAAGGGGGGGCCGGGCGGATATTGTGCGCCAGGGTTGGCGCGGATATCTGGTTCGGTATTCACTTGTTTATAGTAAGCGCCGCGTAAAGGGGGTAGTTGATGAGATGAAGGACTGGCTGGTCTTCCAGTTATCGTCTTTCTGGGTCATTTGCCGGCGTCATAGCAACAAATGGATGAGAATCCCGTTCTATAGAGGCGACAGGAGTTTGTCTGCGATGTGCTTCTCTCGCCTTATTGCGATTTCGTTACTGCTGGTTGGGCCGGTGTTGCTGCCGTCGCTGTCGAGCAGCCAGGCGGTCGCGAAGAAGACGCAACATGTGGCTCGCGTCGAGGCGGAAGCGCCGCTTAACGAGCGGGAGAGGGCGGCCCAGTTGCTGAACCGCTTCACCTTCGGCCCGCGGCCGGGCGATCTTGACCTGGTGGTCAAGATGGGGCCGCAGAACTGGTTTGAGCAGCAGCTGAATCCGGCAACGATCGCGGACCCCGTGGTAGATAAACGGATGCAGGATTACCCGGCGCTGGCGCTGACTCCGGCGCTGACGGTTTCGAATTTCCCCACAAATCAAATCCTGCGGCAGATGTCGCAGGGCAAGTTGCCGAATCCGAGCGATGCTACGACAGCCGCAGTTTACAAGGTGCTCGAGGCGAAGTACACGCGACAGCAGCAGGAGAAGAAGGATGAGCAGTCGAACAAGCTGACTGCGGAGCAAATGGAGGCGCAGAAGGCGGAGCAGAAGAAACAGGAGCAGGCGATGGCGCTGGCGCTTGCGGGACAGATGCTTAGCCTGCCGAAAGAGCAGCGCATGGCGGCGATCCTGAAGCTGCCGGTCGACCAGCGGATCGTGCTGACCTCGAGCACGCCTGAGGCACAGAAGCGGATGCTGCTGGCGGACTTTACTCCTCGGGAGCGGGAGATCTTCTCAGCGATGGGCGGCGGTCCGGATGCGGCGCACGTAGTGGACGAGGAGCTGCAACAGGCCAAGGTGGTGCGCGCGATCCTGAGCGAACGCCAGTTGCAGGAGGTGATGACTGATTTCTGGTTCAACCACTTCAACGTCTTCATAAACAAGGAGACGGACCAGATTTACACCCCATCGTACGAGCGCGACGCGATCCGCCCGTTTGCTCTGGGGAAGTTCCGCGACCTGTTGCTGGCGACGGCGGAGCATCCAGCGATGCTGGTTTACCTGGACAACTGGGAGAGCATCGGGCCTAAGTCAGTAGTCGCCCAGCGGCCGCCGGCGATGGGCAAGAAAGCAGAGCAGCGCGGGCTGAATGAGAATTATGGCCGCGAGGTGATGGAGCTGCATACGGTGGGGGTGAATGGCGGCTATACCCAGGCCGACGTCACGAGCCTGTCGGAGATCCTGACGGGGTGGACGATCGATCATCCTGAGATGGGCACTCCGCCGGCCTTTGACCCGCGCAAGCATGAGCCGGGAAACAAAATCTGGTTCGGGCAGACGGTGAAGGAAAACGGCTTCAAAGAGGGCCAGACAGCGCTGCTTTGGCTGGCAGCGCAGCCGCAGACGGCACACTTTATCAGCTATAAGCTGGCGCAGCGTTTCGTGGCGGACGATCCGCCGCCGGCGCTGGTTGACCGGATGGCGCAGAGCTTTCTTGCGTCGGGCGGGGACATCAAGACGGTCTTGCGGACGATGGAACGTTCGCCGGAGTTCTGGTCGCGGAAGAACTATCGCACCAAGATGAAGACGCCGCTGGAGTTTGTGGCTTCGGCATTTCGTGCGACCGAGACCGATCCGACGAATCCGCCGGCGTTGGTCTATACGCTGAAGACGATGGGCGAGCCGCTCTACCAGATGCAGCCGCCGACGGGATATCCGATGACCGCCGACCACTGGATGAACTCCGCTGCGATCGTGGCGCGGCTGAATTTTTCGCTGGCGCTGACGAATGGGACGCTGGGCGGCAAGCTGAATGGGATTCCGTTCGATGCGCCGCGGCTGCTGTCGGCGGAACTGCTGGCCCGCCAAGCGGGACGTCCTGTTTCGGCGATCAAGCGGATTTCGGATGATGCGGCAGGAGCCTCCCAGCCGGACGGCCAGGAAGAGGCGCTGGCTTTGATGGACCAGATGGTGGCAGGCGGAGCAGTCTCGGAGAAGACCAATGGAGTGATTCTGCAACAGCTTTCGGACCAGGGTTCGGGGGGCCAGGGATCAGGAGCGACGCCGATGGATTCGACGAAGACTCTCAACACGATGGCGGCGTTGATTCTGGGCTCGCCGGAGTTTCAGTTGAAGTAGGGTGCGGATGGCATGGACCCCACTCAAGCCAAAAGAAGGTTGACTGGGCCACCCGGTCGTCACGCGCCCTCCTGCTCAGGAGGGTTTTTTACTATGAATTTTTCCGCGAGTCGAACTGCCCCGATGGTAAGCAGACAGTCTGCAAGGGCTATTGGCAACAGAGCGACTCCAGGAACCCAACCATGTGGCCACCGGATCATAAGGATTGGGGGTACGTTGACCGCCAACATAAGGGCAATGACGCCCCAAAACCAAGGTCGTGATCTGAGATCCCAGCGGACCTTGATTGCAAGCAGAATGCCCCCAAGACCGACAACGACATTCAGGCCTACGTCTTCCTTTCCTTCGTGGATGAAGAGAAGGAGCACGGGTAGCAGGAGGGCGCCAAAAATCACGCCGCTCCAGTCAGTCGGCTTTACTTCCTCACGTTCTTGTTCTTCGCGCATTTCTTCGTCAAACATTTAGCCGATTCTTCCCTGCTTTGCAGTTGTTTCGCACAATCCGCGTTATTAGTCGCTTTCTAAAATGTCCATTCTCTGAATAAGGCCGTCCTCGATCAGATAAACGTGCTTCACCATTTGATCGAGAAGTAGTTTTCCGTCGAGGTCGCGGACTACCTGGTGTACCGTCACAACGGTGCGTCCGGCTTCCTCGGTCTCGAAGCCGATGGGATCGACGTGGGGGTCGATGAGGCTCCATTGGCGGGCCCAGTAGTCGCGCACTTCGTTATGGCCGTGGACGCGGCCGCCTTCCATTCCATTGGGCCAGTCGACATCGGGGTGCATCAGTTCAAGGACAGCATCGATGTTGCGCGCGTTGAAGTTCCTGTAGGCCTTGGTCAGAAGTTCATGCTCAGTCAGCATTGGTTTCTCTGATCAGTCTTCCACGACGCATTGAAAGAGCGACTCGTCGGCGGCGACTTCGCGCTTGCCGCGGGCGGCGACGAGCAGGTAGCGCTCTTCGCGCCAGTGTTCGTCGGGGAAGGTATCGCTCACCTTATCGAGAAGCGCGGCCTGGGTGGTGTGCTTTCGGAAGGCTTCGACTTTCTTATCAGCGTACTTCCCCAGTTCGAGGATCAGAGAATAGGGAGTTGAGCAGCTGTGCGTCCTTTCCTCTTCATGCTTGACCATGAGAAATGGAGTCGCGACGTAGTAGAGCTTCTGCGGCCAGTAGACCTTCATGCCACGGTCAAGTTGTTCGGTGAAGGCAGTGGTCCGCCCAGCCCAGTGAAAGGCGGCGGTTGCAGCGAGCGAGGCGACGGTGTGGTCGCGGTGCAGGTTGACTCCGCCTTCGCCGCCGAAGGTGAGTACGACCTGCGGCCGCCACTGGCGGATGCGCTCGACCAGGACGCCGATCAGTTCCGTGGGGTCGTGGCGGGCGAGCTTGCCGTCGGGATAATGCAAAACTTCGCCACGGGTGATGCCGAGGACTTCGCTGGCGGCGGAGAACTCTTCGCGGCGCATCTGCGCCAGTTCTTCACTACTCGATGCGTTGCCGCGGTGGGACCCAGCCTGGCCGTCGGTGAGGCAGATCACGGTGGTTTCGACGCCGGCGGCATGGGCCAGCAGCAGCGCGCCGCCAAATGCGCCGCACTCGTCATCGGGGTGGGCAGTGATGCACATCAGCCGATTGGACACGGGTAGTCGCTCCTGAGGAAACAGCATACTCCAAGGAGGCTGAAATGCACCGTTTGGAGGCGGGAATTCCGCGAGCGTTAATCAGAATTCGAGATGAAGCGAAGAGCAGTGAGGCGAGCGGAGACCGAGGCTACTTTGGTGTCGATGAAGCCGCGAGCGCGAAGATACTCGCGAACGAAGGTTTCGTTTAACTCTTTGCCTGCGCCCTTGGGGTAGACGATCCAGATCGGAGGGATGCTGGATGGATCCTTGGGCAACTGCATTAATGTTCCAACGAGGTCGGCGCGGCTCTCGGTTTGCGCGACGATGAGGTCGGCATCTTTCGCATCCGTCGTTTCCGCTTCGGCGATAGCGGCTTCCAGCTCGGCGCCTTCGACGGCGCCGATGATTCGCAGACGAGAAGCGGGCGAAATTCCCAGTTTTTTCGCCAGACTCGGCGGCGGCGTGGCGATGGCTTTTGCCCAGCGCTCGGCGAGCTGCGTCCCCAACTTGAGGGAGACGACTTCCTGCCCGGCCCGAAAGCGGAGCTGGTCGCGGTCGACGCGCACGTCGGCCAGGGACGAGAGCGGCACCCGATGGCGAAGATCGCCACGCACGATGAGTTCCTGAGATTCAAGCAGGACTTTGCAGGTTGCGGCTTTTTCGCCCCATTCACAGTGAACTGTGGCTTCGCGGCCCATGTTTCGTCTCCTTTCTCATCCTCATAATTCCCGCTTCGTTTCTTTAGGTCGGAGTTTTTAACAGCAGATAACTTCCCACCAGGCCAAATAATACGTCCGGCGACCAGGCGGCGAGGACGGCGGGAAGCATGTTTACATTGCCCATCGCCTCGAAGATGGCGGCGATAACCCAGTAGGCGACGGCCACACCGATGGCGGCGGCGATGCCGGTGAGGGAGCCGCGGCGGCCCATCGACAAAGCAAACGGGATTGCAAGCACCGCCATGACCAGGGTGATGAGCGGATAGGCGAGCTTCTTATTGAGCTGCACGCGCAGCGGCATGGTGTCAAAGCCGCTCTGGCCGAGATCGCGAATGTAACGATTCAACTGGGGGAAGTTCATCTCCTGGGATTGCAGGCTTTCCTTCTTGAAGTATTGCGGGCGCTCGGCGATCTCGGGGAAGGTGACAACGTCGAAGGGCCGGTAATCCTTCTCTGAATCTCCACTAAAGGAGCGCGCCCATCCCCGCTCGAAGATCCATTGCTGCACCTGCGGCTCCCAATGAGCGGTCTCGGCGAAGATGCGCCGGGTGAGGGTGAAGGTGGCGGGGTCCATCTCAAAGACGGTGACGTTGGCGAAGCGGTCGTGTTCGGGGTCGAAAAACTGATAGTAGAAGATGCGATCGGGCTGGCCGGGCTGCTGTCTGCCGAACATCCACTTCTGGTCGGGGCGGTAGAAAGTCTGGGCGGGCCTGCCCTTGATGACGCTCCGCAAGGCCTCCTGGCGCCGGTTGGCGGTGGGGACGTAGGTCTCGTCGAAGGCGAAGAGTGCGCCGGCCACGACGAGCGCGATCGCGATCACGGGAAGGGTGACGCGATAGAGGCTGATGCCGGTCGCCTTCATGGCGGTGAGTTCGTTGCTGCGCTGCATGGCACCGAAGGTGACCAGCACCGCCAGCAGCACGCTGAGCGGAGTGATGGTGTAGATCATGCTGGGCGTTAGGTTGATGAGGTAATCGCCAACGGTCATGAAAGGCGTCTTGTTGCGGATGATGTCGCCGATCAGCTCGAAGAAGGTAAAGACCAGCAAGAGCATCACGAAGGTGACTAAGACGAGTCCCAGAGTGGTGAGAAACTCGCGCAGGATGTAGTCGTCGAGGATGAGCGGGAACCTCCCCCGCGCGTGGCGTCTTACGGGCTCTGGGAGGGGGGCACGCTTTACGGGCTTCCACAGGCTGGTGGTAGTGGTCTTTATCCATGAAGCGGCGCTGGCAAAGAAGGACAGCGCTGCGCTGCCGGTGGCCATCTGGCGCAGCAGGACGACGCCACAAACGCCAAAGACGATATTTGCCAGCCAGACTCCGGCGAAGGCGGGTAATTTGCCCTGGCGCGCCAGCGCGACGCCGATGACGGAGAGGAAGTAGTAGACGAAGACGAGCAGAATGGTGAGCACAAAGCCGGCGCTCTTACCGCCGCGGCGAGTGGCCATGCCAAGCGGGACGCCAACGAGCATAAGCACAAGGCAGGCGGCCGGATAGGAGAGGCGTTTGTTGAGTTCGATGCGCGCGGCTTTGGCGTCTGTGCCGATTGCTCCGTGGCCCCGAGCGCGGGCGAGCAATTCAGTTGAGGAGACGGCGAGTATGGGGGCGTCACTACGGCCGAGGTGGGTGTCGTCCTTGTCGCTGAGCGGCAGCAGAAGGTCGGTGGTGACGAAGGTGGTGAGGTTGTACTGATTGGGCTGGCTGGTACTGGTGAGGTGCTCGACGCCATTGCGCAGGCGCATACGCAGGACCGAGTTCTGGTCATTGACGACGGTCGCCTGTTCGGCGGTGGTGATGCGCGGCGAGGAGGGATCGCTCAGGTCGGCGAGAAAGATGTTGCGCCAGTTCACAGCCCCGGAGGCAGGGCGCACATCCTGCACATAGAGCACATAATCTTTGAAATCTTCATAGAAGACGCGGGGCTGGATTTCGAAGGAGGCCTGCGAGGTCTTGAGCGAGTCTTCGAGGCGAAGCAGCGCCGCCGAAGCGCGAGGAGCGAAGTAGAGCGAATTCGCGAGGCCCACAAGCCAGCCCAGCACCGCGACGATTGCGGCGATGCGGACAAAGTTCAGCACGCCGATGCCCGAGGCGCGCATTGCGGTGATTTCGCTGTCTGCCGCGAGGCGGCTGAGGCCGAGCAGGATGCCGACCAGCACGGCCATGGGGATGGTGACGGTGAAGGTGTTGGGGAGGGTAAACAGAAAAATCTTGAGGACGCCGACCAGCGAGGAGCTGTTATGGACGACCAACGACAGGATGCGGCCGAGGTCGCGCATGAACAGAATGAAGGTAAAGAGCGCGCCGCCAATCAGCGCGTGAGAGAAGATTTCGCTCAGGATGTAACGGGTAAGGATGCGCATGCGGCGATGCCTGTCATTAGTCTATAACCGGGTTCTACAACTGCGCGAAGCTAACGCGCATGGCGATAGACCAGATCGAGCAGTTCGTCATACATGGCATCGGCGGTGGGCGACCCTTTGCGGATTGCGTCAGCGGCGCAATGCTGAAGATGGTTGCGCATGAGTTGCCGGCTGGCGCCGCGCAGCGCCTCCTGTACGGAAGAGATTTGCAACAGGACGTCGGCGCAGTAGCGCTCCGATTCAACCATGTTGCGGAGGCCGCGCACCTGGCCCTCGATGCGGGCGAGGCGAGCAAGCACGGTGGCCTTGATCTTCGGGTCGACGGCGGCAGCTTTTCGTGCAGTCGAGCAGGCGCATGTGGTGATCGGAACCCTGGCGCGGGAAGGCGATTTCGGGGAAGTCATCTGGGGAGAAACCTCCGGAGGCGAAGACTGTTGGCGAGCACGCATATGGAACTGAGGGCCATGGCGGCGCTGGCGAACGCCGGGCTGAGCAATATCCCCAAAGCGGGGTAGAGGACGCCGGCGGCAATGGGCACTCCGAGCAGGTTATAGCCGACTGCCCAGCCGAGGTTGGTGCGCATGGTGCGTAGCGTGGCGCGCGAGAGTTCGAGGGCGGCGACGATCGATAGGGGGTCGCCACGGAGCAGCACGGCGTCTCCAGCTTCGCGAGCGAGATCGGTCCCGGTGCCCATGGCGATGCCAGCGTTGGCCTGAGCGAGGGCGGCGGCATCGTTGATGCCGTCGCCGACCATAGCCACGTTCTTTCCCGACGCCTGCAATGCGCGGATATGGTCGAGCTTCTGCTCGGGGAGCAGACCGGAGTGGAACTCGTCGATGCTGGTCTGCGTAGCGACGGCCTCAGCTGCCTTCGTGTTGTCGCCGGTGAGCATGATGGTGCGCAGGCCGCGCTTGCGAAGGGCTGCAATGGCGTCGGTCGCTCCGGGGCGAAGCTCGTCGCGGGCGATGAAGAGTCCGCGATAGCGGTGGTCGATCGCGATGAGCAGGGTGGATGCTGATTCGCTGGAGAGTGGCGCGTCGGGGAGTGGGATGCCGAGTTCCGCGAAGAGGGCGGCGTTGCCGGCGGCGACCTCTCGTCCGCCAACGGAACCGACGACGCCTTTGCCGGGCACGGCGCGGACATTACTGGCGTCTTGCAGAACGAGACCGGCAGCGGCGGCGCGGTCGAGGACGGCACGCGCCAGTGGATGCTCGGAGCGCTGCTCGAGCGAGGCCGCAAGCGTGAGCAGCTCTGCTTCGGATTCGCCATGTGCCAGCTGGATGGCGTCGATGCGCGGCTTGCCTGCGGTGAGGGTGCCGGTCTTATCGAAGACGACGGTGTCGACGCGGGCAAGCCGCTCTACCGCATCTCCGCTCTTGAAGAGGATGCCGAGCTGCGCGCCGCGGCCGATGGCGACGGTCAGCGCTGCGGGCACGGCGAGACCCATAGCGCAGGGGCAGGCGATGACCAGCACGGTGACAGCGGCGGCGAAGGCGAAGGCAAAGTTACCGTGGTCGAGAGCCAGCCACACAAGCAGAGTGAGCAGAGCGATGCCGAGAACTGCAGGGACGAAGACAGCGCTAACCCGGTCGGCGAGCTGCTGGGTGGGGGCGCGGGAAGATTGCGCCTCTTGCATCAAGCGAAGCATCTGGCCGAGGACGCCGCTGCTTGCGATCGAGGTGGCGCGGTATTCGAGCGGACCGTCGTAGTTGATTGAGCCACCGATGAGGCGGTCGCCGGGGCCTCGAGGTACGGGCAAGGATTCGCCGGTGAGCATGGACTCATCCACGCTGCTCATGCCGGATATGACGGTTCCATCGACGGGCACGCGTTCGCCGGGGCGGATGACGACTGTGTCCTGGGTCTGGACAGAGGCGAGTGGAACTTCCTCCTCGCGGCCGTGGCGAATCACCCGAGCGGTCTGCGGCTGCAACTCCATGAAGGCCTTGAGCGCGCCCTGAGTGCGGTCTTTGGCGCGCGCCTCAAGCCATCTGCCCAGCATGAGGAATGCGAGGATGAACAACACCGATTCGTAATAGACATCCGCGCGCAGGCCGCGGGAGGTGAAGAGGGAAGGCGCCAGCGTCGCTGTGGCGGAGTAGAGCAGCGCGGCGAGGGTGCCGAGCGCGACCAGCGTATTCATGTTGGTGGTGCGATGGAGCAGCGCCCGCCATGCCGGCTGGTAGACTTCGCCGGCAGCGAGGACCATGCCGATCAGGGTGAGGGCGAAGAGTGTGAACTCAAGCGCGTGGGTGGGAACTCGATAGAGAAACGGAGCGATGCGCATCGACAAGCGCATGAAGAATCCGTCATGCGTTTGCATCAGTGGCATGGAGAGCAGCATGGCTGCGGCTGCCATTCCGAGGGTGGCAAAGGCGCGGAGGCGCAGGTGCGGTTCGTCCGCGCTGGCATGATGCATGTGCGACCCGTGATCGCGATCATTCGCGGGGAGGGACGAGTCGTATCCCGAATTCTTTACGGCTTCTACCAGGTCTTCAGCTTTTGCGATGTGGGGGTCGAAGACGACGCGCGCGGTGTGGGTGATGAGATTCACCTCTGCGCCGCCGACGCCGGGTGTTTGCCGCAGGGCGCGCTCGACGTGAGACTGGCAAGAGGCGCAGGACATCCCGACCACGGGAATGGTGACGGTCATGGCAGTCGAGGCCGAGTCGACTGCAGCGCTTGCGGACTTAATCGACGCCACGGTCAGCTCTCAATCTGGGCGGCGAAGCCGGCTTTCGCGAGCCCCGCGATCAAGGCGTCAGAAATCTCCGCCTGGGAGATCTGGGCGTTACCAATCTCCGGTACATGGACGCGCGCCGCGCCAAGCCGCACCTCTTCGACCTCGGCACCCGGAACCGCGCCCAGCGACTGGGTCACGCGGCGGATGCAGGCACCGCAGTGCATTCCATCGATGCGCAATGTGATTTCAGACAAGTGATACCCCCCACCCCTATATTGTACAGAGATGCAGATAAGGCCTGCCGGGGTTCTATTTCGGAATCATTCTTCTGCGGGTGGGGTTTCGGGCATAAAACGGTAACCGACTCCGCGGACCGTTTGCAGGTAGATGGGATCGGCGGGCTGGTCCTCGATATAGCGGCGCAGGCGCACGACAAAGTTGTCGATGGCGCGGGTGTCGGTGTCTTCGCGGACTCGCCAAACCTGCTCGAGAAGCTCTTTTCGAGAGATGATGCGGTCGCGGTTTTGCACGAAATAGCGGAGCAGGTCGGCCTCCATCAGGGTGAGGTGGATGGTCTTGTCCGGGGTGACTAACTCCAGGCGGGAAAAATCGATGGTGCGCCCAGCAAAGCGGAAGGGCGGTTCAGCGGCGGTGCTTTCGCCGGTCTGCGGACGGGGGCCATTTCCGGGAGCGTACCATTGCATCCGGCGCAGCATGTTCTTGAGGCGCGCGAGCAGAATCGAGAGGTCGAAGGGCTTAGCGAGGTAGTCGTCGGCACCGGCGGCAAAGCCGCGCAGCACGTCTTCCGGGCGGCCGCGGGCGGTCAACATCAGCACGGGGATGTAACGCTGGTGTTCGCGAAGTTCGGCGAGGACTTCAAAGCCGTCTTTGCCGGGGAGCATGACGTCGAGCAGCACAGCGTCGAAGTCGGCCGATATCTCTTCGCTGCCGGCGGGAGGCAGCAGCAATTGCAGCGCGGCTGCGCCATTGGCGGCGATGCTGGCGCGGTAGCCTTCGGCCTGAAGATTGAAGAGCAGTCCCTGGGCGAGATGGGTTTCGTCTTCGACGATGAGGACATTGATTGCATCGGTCACAGGACACCGGTTTTCGAGATGGAGACTGAGGCAGGCTGGGTGGCTGCTTGTGGAGCGGTCTGGGGGACAATCTGTGCAACGGGCGCAGATCCCGGGGCAGTCGCAAGCAGACGGGGAAGTTGGAGAATGATGGTTGCGCCTTTGCCTTCGCCGGGGCTCTCGGCGCGGGCGTCGCCGCCATGCTGGCGAGCGATGGTGCGCACAAGGAAGAGCCCGAGCCCGGTGCCTTTGACGCGGAGCAGAGACATATTTGGGACGCGGTAAAAACGGCGGAAGATGCCCTTGAGATGCGCGGCGGGAATGCCGATGCCGGTATCGGTGACGCGAATGAGCACCCAGGCATCGTCCTCGGTCGAGAGATGGACGCGAACCGCGACACTGTCGAGCGAATACTTCACGGCATTTTCGAGAATGTTGAGAATGGCAGACTGCAGATCCTCGCGGTCGCCGCTTACAACAAGCGGGGCCGTGCCGTTCGAGTGGATGGAGATGGCCTCCGGCTCGAGGTGGTGGCGCTGGCGGGTGATCTGCACCGACTCCTCGACAAGGGCGCGGAGGTCGACTTCGGCGCGCAGCTGATTCTTGCGAGCGCGCTGCCCAACCTCGCCGGCCTTCAGCACCTGTTCGATGGTTGCCAGCAGGCGTTCGCTGTCAGAAAGCATGATGCGGTAGAACTCCTGGCGCTGTTCTTCGGGGAGGGCGCGGCGCTGCAGGGTTTCGAGATAAAGGCGGATGGAGGCGACGGGGGTTTTCAGTTCGTGGGTGACGGCGTTCAGAAAGCTGTCATGGTGCTCGTTGCGGCGGACTTCGCGGACGAGAAAGATGGTGTTGAGGATGACTCCGGCGATGAGCAGGGCGAAAAAAGGAATGCCGAGGACGAGGGGAACGAGCCGGCGCCAGTTGAGGAGTATCCAGCCGAACTGGAGCGCGACGGTGACAGCGACCATGCACACGCCGAGGGTGATGAAGAGGGCGATCGCGCGGCGGCGGCGGATATTGCGCATGGAGGAGAATCCAGTCAATCCTCAGTATATCGAGGGGACACCTGCCGCTGCGGCTACCACCATTCAAATCGCTTCAGCATCCACATCAGGGCGGCCATCACCGCGATCATGATTGCTGTGGCAATGGCTGCGCCATAGGGATTTTCCTCGAAGGGAAGCCCTTTGAGGTTCATCCCGTAAAAACCGGAGATCACCAGCGCGGGCAGGGCGATGGTGCTCATGACGGTCAGCACTTTCATGACCTGATTGGTGCGATTGGCCACACTCGAGAGATAGACATCGAGGGTGTTGTTGAGCAGATCGCGCATGGTGTCGATGGTGTCGGCCAGACGCAGCAGGTGGTCGTAGACATCGCGAAAAAACGGATAAAGCTCGGCATCGACGAGGTTGCCGGAGTCGCGCTGCAGGTGCATGCCGATATCCCGAGTGGCGGTTACCGTCCGGCGAAGGTCAATCAACTGGCGTTTGTAATCGAAGATCTTCTGCAGGATATGCGGCGAGGGGTTGTCGAGCACGTCGTCTTCGATCAGGTCGATGTGGTCGTCGAGATGATCGATGGTAACGAAATATGCGTCGACGATGGTGTCGAGAATCAGGTAGAGGATGCGGGCGGGAGGGGTGTCTGAACCGGTGCGCCAAGCGCGCTCCATGGCCTCGCGGACGGGCGGAAACTCGATATCGGCGATGGTGATGCAGAAATCGCGCCCGACAAAGATATGGAGGGGAGACTCGACAATCTCTTCCTCAACGACGTGCAGGGGCTTCATGGTGACGAAGAGATAGTCGGGCATCAGGTCGATCTTGATCCTGCCGCCGTGCTCGCGGCAGTCCTCGACATGCACCGGATGGAGTTGGTACTTCTCCGCCAGTTCATCCAGCTGTGTGCTGTCTTTGCCCTCTAGCTGATACCAGGCCAAGTTACCCTCGCTTGCGCTCTTTCGAGTTAGGGCTGTTTCTCCGGTTTGCTGCCGACCAGATTTCCGCTTTCATCGCGAAGCTCGATTGGACCCAGGTCCAGTTTTTGCAATCCTGGCTCGATTTTGGCGCGGTCTCCGACAGCCACGAGGATCAGGTTGTCGGGATGGATGTAGTCGAGGGCAGCCTTCTTCACGGCTTCGGGCGTGAGGTTGAGGTATTGCGACGGAAGGGTCTGGTAGTAGTTATTGGCGAGCCCGTAGGTGAAGATTTCACTGATGAGGGCGCTGGTTTCCCGAGTCGTCTCGAATTGTCCGGGTAGGGAACGGAGGGCGTTGTCCTGGGCGAGCTTGAGCTCAGCCGGAGTGGGCGGGTCGGTGCGAATGCGGTTCAGCTCGGAGAAGAGTTCCTTGGCGGCGGGCGCGGTAACATCGGTCCTCACCTGGGCGCCGCTGAAGGCGGGCCCACCGTCGCGATAGAAGAAGAAGCCGGAGAAGCCACCGTAGGTGTAGCCGTGGACCTCGCGAAGGTTCATATTGATGCGGCTGGAGAAGAGACCGCCGAGGACGCTATTCATGACATTGACCGCGGCGTAGTCGGGTGTGTTGCGGGGCACGCCCTGGCCGAAAGCGAGCAGGGTCGTCTGCGGCGCGCCGGGCTTATCGACGATGATTATTTTGCGCGTGGGCGGCGGCGGGGGCGGCGGCAGCTGGAAGCTGGGGTTTTTGGCGGTTGAGGTCCAGCCGCCAAAGTATTGTTCCGCGAGCTTCTTCGCTTCGTCCATGGTGATGTCTCCGGCGAGCACCAGGGCAGCGGCTTTCGGCGCATAGTAGGAGGCCCAGAACTGGGCAAGATCGTCGCGAGTCAGCGCTTTGACCGATGCCGTGGTACCGATGTCTCGATAGCCGTAGGGATAGTCGCCATAGAGCGCTTTAATGCCCACGCGGAGAGTGGCGGCGACAGGCTCGTCGCCTTCCTGCAGGATCGCCGTGAGTTGGCGGCGGCGAATGCGTTCGACTTCGGCGGCCTGAAAGGCGGGGTGCAGGGTGACATCGGAGAGCAGGTCAAAGGCGGCATCAGTGTTGTTGCTGAGGGCACCAATGCTCACGAACGCGTTGTCCATGCGGCCTGCGGAGGTGAGACTGGCTCCGATGCTGGCGGCGTCATCGGCAAGCACAGTGGAAGATCGCTTGGCGGTTCCCTCGGTCAACATGCGAGCGGTGAAGGCGGCGAGGCCGGGCTTGGAGGCGGGGTTCACGTCGCTGCCGGCGAGATCGACGAGAGTTGCGCTGAGCACGGGCAGGGCGTGATCTTCGACGAGATAGACCCTGGCGCCGTTCGAGAGTGCGAAGGTCGCAGGGACAGGAAGCTTCAGTTCGGGTTCCTTGCCGGCGGCGGGCGGGGTCTTGCGCCAATCCTGCTGGGCTTCGAATTCGGGTTTGTAGGGATTGACGATGGTGACGTTGGCGTCGGTGTCCGCGGGGCTGCGCGGCACGTCGTTCATGACCTTCTCGCCGGCCACGGTATACACCACAACACTCTGGTTTTTGCCGAAGGTCTGATCGCCGATTTTCTGGACGGAGGCGACGGTTGCGTTCTGAAAGCGGGCGATGTCTTTAGGCAGATAGCCGGGATCGCCGAGGTACTGGTTGTAGAGATCCATCATGTCGGCGACGCCGCCAAAACCGCCGAGACGCTGCAAGCCGGAGATCTTCTGGGTCAGGATGCCGGTGCGGGCTTCGTCAATCTCGGCCTGCGTAGGCCCGGCGGTGCGCAGGGATTCGATCTCTTTATCGATGGCGGCCTCGAGGGCTTCGGGCTTCACATTGGGCCGGGCGGTGATGTCGCATTTGGCGACGGAGGCTAGTTTGAGCGCATGGAGCTCGCAGTCTACGGACTGGGCGATCTGTTGCTCGTAGACGAGCTTGCGGTACAGGCGGCTGGACTTTCCGGTACCCAGGATGTCCAAGAAAAGCTGCGCTTCGGCATCGCCGGGCTGAAAGGCGATGGGAGTCAACCAGGCAACTGTGACCTGGGGCAGCTGGACGGTATCGGTCACGGTGGCGCGGCGCTCGGAGGTGATCGGAGGGGTGGTCACGGTGACGGCATCGACCGCCGGGCCGGCGGGGATGGGGCCGAAATACTTCTCGAGCAGCGCCTTGAGCTGGGCGGGATCGAAGTCGCCGGCGATGGCGATGCTGGCGTTGTTGGGGGTGTAGAACTGCTGGTGGAAGTCGCGAACGTCGTTGATGCGAGCGGCTTCGATGTCGGCGTGCGAGCCGATGACGTCGGCGTAGTAGGGATGTCCCTTGGGGAAGAGCAGGTGGATAGATCTGCTTCGTCGGCGAGGTCGTAGGGCGTGTCCTTCGCCCTGGCGGCGCTCGTTGCGGACGACGTCGCGCTGGTTGGTGAGCTTGGCGCGGTCGAGGCCTTCCAGCAGGAAGCCCATGCGGTCGCTTTCCAGCCAGAGGCCGAGTTCGAGCTGGTTGCTGGGCAGGGTTTCGAAGTAGTTGGTGCGGTCGAAGTTGGTGGTGCCGTTGACGTCGGTTGCGCCTGCGCCTTCGACGTACTTGATGTGGGCCTTTTCGCCGACGTGCTCGGAGCCCTCGAACATCATGTGCTCGAAGAGGTGGGCGAAGCCGGTGCGGCCGGCTTTTTCGTTCAGCGGGCCGACGTGGTACCAGAGGTCGACGGCGACCAGCGGCAGGCGGTGGTCCTCGTGGGTGAGGACCTCGAGGCCGTTGGGCAGCGTGTACTTTTCGTACTTAAGCACGGGGACTTTGAGGGGCTTGCTGGGAGGGAGATCGCTGGCCGGGGCAAGGGGGCAAGCGCAGGCGGCGACGGCGGCGATCAGAACAGCAAGGGGCGACAACTTCCTCATACAAGAATCTCCTCAAGGGGAACGGTTCAGGGTGACGGCGAAAATGGCGGATCAACCGAATCATACAATGGGTGCAGGGGCGGGCGCAGGGACGGGCGCAGGGACGCGGCCAGAGCATGGACGCTGCGGGCCTTCAGTTGTCTTTCCCGATGGGAAATCTGCTAAGGCGGGGCGTAATGTCACCCTTAAAGCCTGCGGGCACGCCCGTGGGTTGAGGTGCTCGTGGCCGCAACCGTGAAGGAGAGCGCAGCCGACCCGGAGATTCCGCCTCCGCTGATGGTCACCTGGATTTTGGCCGCGCCGAGCGTGGCGGTTTTCGACGCGGTGAGGGTGAGAGTGCTGGAACCGGTTCCCGGCGTGGCGATGCTGGCCGGGGCGAACTTCGCGGCGACTCCAGTGGGAAGACCGGTCACGCCTAAGGCCACTGCGGAGTTGAAGCCTCCGGCGGCAGTAGTGGCCAGCCTGATCGACAGCGTTCCGCCTCGGGCCAGAGTCGTGCGGGCCGGAGCGATCGACAACCCGAGCCCGGGCAGCGCCACGGTCAGCGGAGCTGCCTTCGTGATGCCCCCACCGCTGGCGGTCACGGTGAGGTTCCATGAACCGGGGGTGATGGTCGCACCGGGGGTGAGGGTGAGCACGCTGCTGCCTGCGCCAGGAGAGGCAATCGAGGCTGGTTTGAAAGTCGCTGTGAGTCCCGAGGGCAGGCCGCTGACCGAGAGCGACACCGCGGAACTGAAATCGCCGCTGCCGGCCGTTGTCAGCGTGGTCGTGACGCCAGTCCGAGCCAGTATGACGGAGGCGTTGGATAGAGTGAGGCTCAACGCAGGAGGCGGCGTAGAGGTTGAAGAGCCACTCCACGCGGCCACCAGCTTTTCCGCATCGACGGAGCCGAGCCCGGTGGTCGGGTCGTATCCCGCGCCGGCGGTGAATCCGGTCACGCCTGGCACGCTATTGTTCCCAGAGGCGACGTCGTGGAAGACCGCCGTGCCGCCGGAAGAGTGCTGCGCGGTCGCCAGCTTGTAGAGCTCCGGGTTGGCGTTTCCCAATCTCGCGGCTGCCTTCTGCTCGACCAGGGCCATGATTCCGGCAAAGGAGGGCGAGGCGGCCGAGGTGCCGCTGATGGCATATAAATTGCCGGAGATCTGGACGAGGTAGGCATCGTGCCCGGCGGCGGTCAGGGCTACGTCGGGCACATCGCGCTTGCCGTCGGAGGGGACACCGAGGCCGCTTTGCCAGGTTGGCTTCGAGTAGACGGTGCTCGCGCCGCCGCCGGTCGACCACAACCCAGAGCTGCCGCTTTCGTTCCAGACGTTCTCAGGGATGTAACTCCGCGCCGAGAGGCCGGTGGTTGCAGTGGAGCTGTTCCAGTAGAGCGAGGGATTCGTGGTGTCGTTGAATTCAGTGCCGCCGACGCAGGTGCTGTACGGGGTGGAGCAGATGCCGTTGACAGCGCGGCCCTGGGTAGCTTTGGTTGCGCTGGAAGCATCGCAGCCCGCCGCGCCGCTGTCGCCGGCCGAGACGAAGACGGTGATGCCCTCGGCTGCGGCCTGCTCCCAGAGTGAATTGAAGAAGCTGTTGGCGCTCGCGCCCAGGTAGGCCTCGCAGAGCCCGTAGCTGACGCTCATGATCGACGCGAGGTTGTGGTTCACGATGTATTGCGCGGAGAGGAAGACGCCGTCGCTGGTCTGGGTTGAGGCGGAGGTCACGAAGTCGATGGTGGCGGCTTCGGCGACTGCGCCGGACCACTCGGTGTCGAGCATGGCCTCATCGACATCGCCGGCGACGGAGCTGCCGGGGTCGACGCCGTTGACGATCACCACCGGGTCTCTGGCGGGCAGGCCAAAGGTGCTGCGGAAGGTGCGCACGTCCGAAAGGAAGATATCGGAACGTCCGACGATGGCGATCGTCTCGCCGCTCCCGGTGTAGGCCTGGCTGTAGAGCGAGCTGACGTCATAGATCATGGTGAAGTCGGCGGGCGAGAGATAATGCGCGGAGCCCGAGGTGAACTCGGGTGAGAGTTTGAGGGAGTGGTGCTGGGGGACGCTGAAGAAGTTGTGCAGCGAGGCCACGCCGCCGACGACGGGGGCGAGCGCTGCGGGAACCATCGGGTCGCTGGCGTTGGCAATGTGGCTACGGCCGGCGACCTTGTAGGTGTGCATGGTGGTCTGGAAAGCCGATTCGACCTGCGCGGAGGTCCCGCTGAAGACGAGTGCCTGATGGCCGGCGGTGAGCTCGTTGACCTCGAAGCCGGAGCGCTCGAGCCAGCGCTGCACCTGCTCGATATCGCCGCTCGATGGGCCGAAGTGTTCGGCATAGGTCTGCGGGGTGAGCCACTGGTGATAGAGGGGCGATGCGGGGTCGTGCTGTGCTTCGACCAATGCGTCTAAAGCCGCCTTCTGCGCGGCGTCAGGTTGAAGAACCAGAATCATGCGCTCCAGGCGCTGGCCGCCATCGAGTGCCCCGGTCTCGAGAGCGGGCAGGGCAGCGGGCACGGTGTTGCCCTGAAGCGGGACGAGCTCGGTGTCTTCGACTGAGCGCACGATCCGGTCATGCGGAGAGACGGAAGCGAGCGCGGTCCCGACTGCATCGGACTCTGATTGCGCAGACGACGATGTCGGAAGGGCTGCGCCAAGGCAGAGGAACGCCAGAAGGATAGAGACTGGGTGTTTCGATGGCCGCATCGATGATCCTTTGAGCAGAGGGTATGGACGCGCAGGGCGGCCTCTCCGGTCATCGGCGGCGGATTAGAAAATGCTAAGAGGTGGATGAAGTCGAAACAAAAACGCAGCCGTCCGGGATGGACGGCTGCGTGGATATTACCGAAGTCAGGCAGGGGTTAGACGGCGACGCCCGCGGGACGGGGATTGTTCTGGTCGTACTGGGCGATCTTGACGTCTTTGGCGAGGCCGATCTGCTTGAGCAGCCAGATGCCGTAGTAGTTGGGATCGAACTCGTACCATTTCAAGCCGTGACGCGCGGAGACGGGATGAGCGTGGTGGTTGTTGTGCCAGCCTTCGCCGCCGGTGAGCAGCGCCACCCACCAGTTGTTGCGCGAGTCGTCGCGGGTCTCGAAGCGGCGCGAACCCCAGAGATGGGTGGCGGAGTTGACCAGCCAGGTCGCGTGCAGGCCGAGCGTGGTGCGCAGGAAGATGCCCCACATCACGAACGACCATCCGCCGGTCGCGAGGAGAATGAAACCAACCGTAGTGAGCGGGACCCAGTGATACTTGCTGAGCAGAACATGGAAGCGGTCTTTGGCGAGATCGGGAGCGTAGCGGTTGGCGAGCTCGACATCCTGATGGAGGGATTCGCCGTGGATGATCCAGCCGGCGTGAGACCACCAGGTACCGTCGTTGGGCGTGTGCGGGTCGCCGTCTTTGTCGCTGTGTTTGTGATGGACGCGGTGGGTGGAGACCCAGAAGATCGGTCCGCCCTCAAGTGCGAGGGTGCCGCAGACGGCGATGCAATACTCGACCCACTTGGGGGTCTTGTATCCGCGATGGGTGAGCAGGCGATGATAGCCCATGCCGATGCCGACGTTGATGGCGAGCATGTAGAGAACAACGGAGACGATGAGCGCCTTCCAGGAGAACATGAAGAGCGCAGCGACTGCGCCGATGTGGAAGGCGACCATAAATATGGTGGTCGTCCAGTTGATGGTCTTCTTTGCTTCTTTCGCGCTCTTGCGCTCGACTACAGGAGCGACGAAGAGGGGCGACGGGTTGAAAACCTGGGTGGGAGCGAGCTCTTGTTCCAAAACATCAACGGGCATAGGCGGGGCGGGATCCTTAAGAATAGCGAAGTAGCCTCTCAAACCGTAACAGCCCGAACGCTGACGTGGTTGTAACACTTTTGTAAGCAAGCCGACACATTGACAGGACGAAGATGTGGGGTAGGGTTTCTGCCTGACTCTCCGACTCGTTCATCGGCAAGTGCATGAAAAGGTTGAGCTGCTGAGCGAGCTCTGCTTATCTTGGCGCGGGCTCTGAAGCATCGGCGAGCGCATAGGCGAGGACGGTCATGACGGCTGCGTTTTCGCTCAACTCGCGGGGATTGACCTTGTCGAAGGTGTCGGCCGGAGTGTGGTGATAGTTGAAATAGAATCGGCTGTCCTGGGCGGGCGCGAAGCCAGGTACGCCTTTTTCATTCAGGCTGGCGATGTCTTCGCCGGCCTCGGGCGAGGGCACTAAGCCGCCAGCGCCGATTGGCTTCAGGGTCTGGGCGACGGGGCGCAGCCACTGTTCGAGCGCGGGCTTGCCGTCGACGTAGATTCCCGTGGGGTGACCTGCGCCGAGATCGGATTCAATCGCGCCGATGTGGTTGGGAACGTCGGCGGCGTGTTCTTTGGCGTAGGTCTGCGCGCCGTCGGAGCCTTCTTCTTCGGACATCCAGGCGACGAAGCGAACCGTGCGTTTGGGATGAATGCCAAGCTGCGACAAGAGATGGATGGCCTGCATGGAGACGACGACTCCAGCGCCGTCGTCGATGGCGCCGGTTGCGAGGTCCCACGAATCGAGATGGCCGGATACGATCACGACCTGCTCGGGATGCTCGGCGCCTTTCCAATCGGCGATGACGTTGTAGCTGTCGGCGCGGGGCAGCGTCTGCGGAGTCAAGGTAAGCTTCATGCTGACGGGACCTTGCGTGGTGAGGTCGGCGAGCAGATCGGCGTCTTCGGCGGTGACCGCAGCGGCAGGAATCTTGTCCAGATGCGGGTCGTACATGGTCATCCCGGTGTGCGGGATGCGGTAATCGGCTCCGCCAACGGAGCGGACGAGGACGGCGACGGCTCCGTGCGAGGCGGCGACTATGGGGCCGACGGCGCGATAGATCACGGCTTCGCCGTAGGCGCGGCCACCATCGCCCTGAGCGGCAAGTTGCTTGTCGAAGTGTTCGTTGAAAAGCAGAATCTTACCCTTCACCGCATCGGGGCCGAGTGCATTCAGAGCCTTGAAGGAGTCGACGACGACGACTTCGGCGGTGAGGCCATCGTCCGGGGTAGCGACGCTACCGCCGAGCGCGGTGAGGACGATCTTCTGTGTCGTGGACGGCGTCATGCCGGGCCAGGCGACGAGCTGCGCGGTTTCCGCTCCACGGACCCAATGGGGGACCTGGGTTTTTTCCAGGGTGACTTCGGCGCCGAGCTTGCGCATCTCGGCGGCAACGTATTCGACAGCGGCCTGGGCTTGCGGGGAGCCGCTGAGTCGCGGGCCGATGTTATCGGTGAGATGGCGGAGTTGGTTCAGCGCGTAGGGGTCGGCGATCGCGGCGTCGCGCAGGCGCTCCATGGTGGCGATCTGTTGCGGCGTCCAGGCGCCGCTTGGAACATCGAGGAGGCTGGCGAGGCGCTGCTGCATCGGAGACGGTGCGGCGGGCGCGGGTTGCTGCGCAGAGCAAACGGCGACAAGAGTCAGGGGTAGGAGGGAGCGGAAAAGAGGCTTGCGAGTGAGAGACATTTAGGGGGAAGGATACCATGCGAGGGGTGGCGATCTTGCCTCTGCAAACCGCATGGAGCATCCCTGCGGAGCCGAGGACGAAGAATTTGATCCTCCCACCCGCAAACCACGCGGTAGGATGGTGCACCCATTGTTGTGGTTTCCGAGGCGCTCGCAGGCTTGAGATTTCGTCGGCTTACTTTGCGCCTTCGAGGGTGGTGGCGGCGCGAGTGAGGGCTTCGGCGAGGGAAGACATCTGTTGCTGGGCGCGGGCGAGATCTTTGGCGTCGATGGCCTCGTTGACGCCGGGAATGACGACGGCGGAGTAGCCGGTGAATTCGCCCGGTGCGTAAATGGTGTGCTTGTACCAGGGGCGGCCGGGCAGGCCCTGAGTTGAGAGCAGGGCGTGCTCTGCATCTAGCAGGGTCTGGTTGAAGGCAGGCACATCGGAGATGGGAGCAGCCATCTTCTTTTGTACGGCGGATGCGGCGGCGGAAAAGCGTTCGGCGGCTTCGATGGCCGCTTCGAACTTCAACTCTTTCAGTCCGGCTTCGGCGGCTTTCTTTTTCGCGGTCTGCAGATAGACGGCAATCTCGCTCGCGTAGGTGGCGTAGTCGTAGGGCAGGACTCCGGCGTCGGCCATCTTGATGACTTCGAGGCCGAAGACGCGAGCCTGTTGCTGGAGCAGGGTGAAGTCTGGATCGGCGTTTTTGACGAACCAGCTGTAGTTGTCGAAGGCGGAGTGGTATACGCCGTAGGGGCCGCTCGATCCGATGTCGGTCGAGGGCACGCCGAGGTGCTGGAAGAACGGGGTGAAGTCGGAGCCGCTGCCGAGGTCGCCGACATCGACATCCTCGGTGACGCGGGCATTGACGTGCTTTTCGTTGTAGCCGATGTTGTGTTCTTTTGCGGCAAGAGCCTGAGTGGACTTCCACTGGTCGTAGACGGTTGCGCCTTTGGCGCTGGGGACTTCTTTCGTCACGTCGCGAACGAAGCGCTTGAGGGTAGGGACTGCGGAGGCGCTGAAGTCGGGGCCGGAGACTGAGACATCAGTGTTGAAATAGGCGACGGCATGTTCGAGATGCCGGGCGTGGCCTTCGGCCCATTCAGTGGAACCGATCAGGCCTTCTTCTTCGCCGTCCCAGCTGCCGAAGACGATGCGGCGCTTGGGTTTCCAGCCGGTCTTGAGGAGCTCGCCAATGCCGTGAACGGCTTCGAGCATACTTGCCGTTCCGCTGGAGGGATCGACCGCGCCGAAGACCCAGGCGTCGCGATGATTGCCGGCGACGACCCACTCGTCAGGATAGGTTGTGCCGTCGATGGCGCCGATCACGTCCCAGATGGTGCGATAGGCGTAGTCCTGATTCAGCAGGAGATGGACGCTGACCCCGCCGGGGCCGGTGTGGTACTCGAAGGGCAGGCCACCCTGCCAGTCTTTCGGGACGGCCGGGCCGCCAAGGGCTTTGAGGATCGGCTCGGCGTCCTGCCAGGAGATCGGGGTTGCCGGGATTGTCGGCTGGCTAGGCGCAGCGTCCGGCGAAATGCGCTTGTCGGCGGGCAGGTCGGGGTCGGAGGCGATGCCTGGACTGGTAGCGTCGCCGGGATATTTGAAGATATATTGCACCGATCCGCGCTGCACTCCAGTGGCGGGGCGGTACGGCCCATCGGGGTAAACCTTGCCTTTACCGAATCCGTCGTCGGCGGGATCGCTGTAGATGATGACTCCGGCCGCGCCGCCAAGCTGGGCCAGATAGACTTTGACGCCGCGGAAGTTGCGCCCATAACGAACGATCACCAGCTTGCCCTTGATGCTGACGTGGAGGTCTTCGAGCTTTTTGAAGTCTTCGGGCGTGCCGTAGTTCGCGTAGACCACGCTGGCGGTGAGGTCGCAGGAGGGCGACGAGCTATTGAAGGCGGTCAGGATGCGGGGGTCACTCTGGTAAGGATCGTCGGTGACATGTTCGGGCGTGGGGCCGGTCATCAGGACGCGGCCATCGGGGGCGGTCGCGGTGATCTTCACCTCTCTGGGAAAGCTGAGCCAAACTTTGTAGGGGACGATGGTCGTTTCGAGGCCGGCGGCGCGAAAGCGGGCAGCGACGTATTCGGCGGTGGCATAGTCCTCTTTCGAGGCAGCAGGGTGGGGCGCAGCGGTCAGCGTCTTCAGGTGTTCGCCGGCGAGTTTGGCGCTGGGGACAGCGAGGAATTCCCGATCGATCTCCTGTTCCGCGGATTGGGCATTGGGGGAGGGAGACTGGGCGAAGAGGAAGGGCTGTAAGGCGAGGGCGGCGGCAAGCGTGAAGGCGGCGGATTCGCGCAGGGACACTATGGCTCCAAAGGGCTGAGGATGGGTCGGAGACTATGAAGGCATAGAGTACACGTTCACGTCGCGGGCATGGGAGATCGGCACACGAATTCGGTCAAGCAGGGAAGGCAGAACGGACTGGAACCGCCAACCCGGAAAAGAGTGAGTTATGCGACCGGCTGAGCGCAGTGCGAGCAGCGCCTGGCGGCGGCCGGGATGTCGCTCAGGCACTCGGGGCAGGGCTTGGTCGCTGGCGGCACCGCAGTGAGGTGCATGCGTGCCAAGAGGGTATTTACGGGCAGCACAACGAGGAAATACACGGCCGCCGAGATGAGCAGGAACGAGATGAGAGCGTTAAGGAAGTTACCGTAGGTGATTTTGCCGCCATTGATGGTCAGCAGGAGCGAGGAGAAGTCGGGTTTCTGGAAGATGGCGGCGATGAGCGGCGTGATGATGTCTTTGACCAGAGAGGTCACGATCGTCCCGAAGGCACCGCCGATGACGACGGCGACGGCGAGGTCGAGGACGTTGCCGCGAAGAATGAAGTCGCGAAAACCTTTCAGCATGCACAGCTCCTTTTCGAGGTGGGGTGATTGCGGCGGGGATAGCACGGCCCAGGCCGGAAGCCGCGATTCGGCGGCTTTTGCGATCTTATCCCAACAGGGAAGTGTCGGCGCAAAGAACGTGAAAGGACGGACCAGGTGCTGAGGGTCGCGAGGCCATCAAGTCGGGCGCGATGATGCTAGAGCAGCCACCGGTCGTAAGGATAAAGGAGCAGAAAGAGGATCATGGAGATCGCCATGATGTCCATGTAGAGGAGCAGGATGACTCCACCGTGGTAAAAGCTCCAGCGCAGGCGGAGGCAGCGCATCGTGTCGGCGGTGCCTGCGAACGCAACGATTGTGGGGATGATGAGACCGGGAGTGGGGTGGTCTTCGGGATAGCCCGCCCAGAAGAAGGCTAGGAGCAGGCTGCCGAGAACGAGAAGTGAGCCGCGCAACAGCGATTTTCGACGGGGGTTGAGAAAGCTGGGCGGATGCATCCGGAATGACAAGGCGATTGCGATGATGCTTTCAGTTTAGCGGAGGCTGTACAGCTGAGGAGAGACGTCTTCTCGTGTGGTGAAAAGAGGTTTGGGAGTATTCCAGTTGCAATTGCTCCCCTGGTGTCAGCCTTGGATGGCACCTGGTAGCGCGGTACTTCGGCTTCAGGCGGCGGTAGACTTGTGCTTGATGGTGGAGATGGTGGCGGGTGACGGTTTCGGGTCGAGTGATGGCTTTGGATGTGGGGAAGGCGCGGGTGGGAGTCGCGCTTTCGGACCCGCTGGGCTATACCGCGCAGCCGCTGCTGACGCTGTGGCGCAAGAGCCGGGGCGAGGACCTGCGGAGCCTGCTGCGGGTGATTCGCAAACATGAGGTGGTGGCGATCGTGGTGGGGAATCCGCTGCACATGTCGGGCGACGTGAGCCCGTGGGCGGCGAAGGTGCAGGCGTTTGCCGCGGAGCTGGGGACGCGTTCAGGGCTGCCGGTGGAGCTTTGGGATGAGCGGTTGAGCTCGGTGGCGGCGCACGAGATTCTTGATGAAGCAGGGCACGACCGGCGCGACCGCAAGCAGGTGATCGACCAGGTGGCGGCGGTGGTGATTCTGCGGGGTTGGATGGAAGCGAAGCAGGAGGCGGCTTCGCGCGCTGCTGGGATGTCGGAGACGCCAACGTCAGCCTTGTCTCCAGTGGCGGATGATTAAGCCCGGTCGGTGAGTGCAATGGCCTGAAGTCAACAGTCGGCCAAGGGTCACTTGTCCGGCAACGCGAATATTCGGCCGTGCGGCGAGAAGCCTGTTCTAACCAAGCCTTCGCCGCCAGCCTCAGTTGTATCTGGCGCATGACGGTCGTCAAAACGCCAACTTCTATTTCTCCAGTGCCAGGCCAGCAATAACCGTAGCCATTTTATCGAGTATCTGGTTCCAGCCCTCGAGTTGACCGCTATTTCTCGCGCTCTCCAAGGGTTCATTTCCAATGAAGGTGAGTTTCGTCTGGCCGTTTCCGAGATCCTCAAAGGTGGTCACGTCGTATGCACCGTCTAAGGCCTCATGCTCTATTCCTAATGTCGCAGGGTCAACCTTGCTTCCCTTCGAGTCGGAAAAGTACATCAAGGAAACGATCTTCTCGTGCAGAACAATCTCGTGGTATTCAACAGCATTCCAAAACTCCTGCCCGTCCGGCGCCTTCATGCAGCAGAGAAGTTTTCCTCCCACGCGAAAATCCATCTTGCAAACGGGCGCAGTAAAACCGTTCGGCCCCCACCACTGCATTATGTATTTCGGGTCTGTCCACGCCTTCCAAACCAACTCGCGTGGGGCATCAAAAACTCTTGTGACGACCATCCGCTCAACTTCGCTCACCGTGTTTCCTGTCATTTCCGACCTCCGCTTTCTTCATTTGATTGATAACCACTTCCAGTTTGTCGAAACTCTCTTCCCAGAATCGGCGATAGCTGATCGCCCAGTCACTGACCGTCTTAATGGCCTCTGGCCTCAGCGTGCACAGACTCTCTCGTCCACGCTTCGTCTTTATTACAATCCGCGCCCTCACCAGGTAAGCGATGTGTTTCGAAATCATTTGTTGCGAGAGTGCAAACGGTTCCGTCAATCCATGCACAGAGGCAGGCCCGTGGGAGAGCCGTTCGATCATGGCCCTGCGGGTTGGATCAGACAAAGCCGCAAATGTTGTACCCAGACCATCCACAACCATATGGTTGTGCATTTGCGAAGGAATGTCAAGCGGGAATTTTGCGGTTTCTGGTGTGATGGCAGCGAAGCAGGAGGCGGCTTCGCGGGCGGATATGCCATCATCATTCTCATCGGCTGAGTGACTATCGATGGTCATTTTTCGTAGCCGAGTCAGATTCGCGTGAAGAAAAGGCCGCGGGATGCAAAAAGGGTTCACGAGAAGGCCAAAGGCAATCGAACCTGAAGCGAACCACGGCAAAAACTACATCACGCCGGGCGGCCTCAAGCGGCTGAGAGATGAACGCGATTTCCTGCTCACCAAAGATCGCCCGGCGGTGGTGGAGGTGGTGGCGTGGGCTGCGAGCAATGGCGACCGCAGCGAAAACGCCGACTATCAGTACGGCAAGCGGCGACTGCGGCAGATCGATGGACGGATTCGCTTCCTGACGAAGCGAATTGAAGCCGCGGAGGTGGTCGATCCGGAAGCTCCGAGAACGGGGCAACGCGCGACGAGGGCGTTTTTTGGAGCTACCGTGCGCTATGTGAATGCAGCGGGATCGGAGCGAGAGGTGAGCATCGTTGGCACCGACGAAGTCGATCTCGAGCGCAATTTGATCAGTTGGGCTTCGCCCTTGGGACGCGCACTTACCAAAGCGGCAGAGGATGACGAGGTTGTCCTTCATGCGCCAGGAGGCGCGGAAACCCTGATCGTGCGGGAAGTACGATATGAGCGAATTGAAATAGAACCGTTCGGCGAACCGGGTGAGGACGAAGTCCCTTTACCCCACTCAAGCCAACAGATGGCTTGACTGGCCACTCGAAAAGACCCGTCGCCGGGGACCCCGGCTGGAATGGGCCACCTTCCCAGAATGAAAAGACATCATAGATAACGTGTCAAAGATAACGTTTCAGGCATGGATGTGAAACACAAACTCATCTTCCTGTCTTCAGCGTTTACCTGTGTCGCCACGGGTTTCCTCATCGTCATGCACTTCCGGCATGACCCGCACTGGCCCGCTAGCCGCTTCGGAGGGACGCCCGGCGCGCTGGCACTTATTCCCGTCTGCCTGATCTCCTATGGGGTAGGCTGCTTCTACGTAAATCGCTGGCTTCATCCGAAGGTCTTTCCGGGTTTGCGAGCAGCGATCCCACGGCCTGCCCAGGACGCGGACACCCCGCCACGCAAGCCATTGAGAACCATCCTGTCTTCAGGCCTCGTTAGCTTGCTCAGCGGAGCTATTCTCCTGATCCACCTCTCGCAACCATTCGGCACCGATGTCCGCTGGGGAGTCAATCTGGGAGCTCTTTTCTGTATTCCTATTTTTCTTATTTCCATGGGCCTTTGCGTTCACAACGTGAACCGGTGGCTTCGCGCGGGCCGTAGCGCCTCCTCAACGACCAGGGGCTGAAGCCCCTGGCTTCCGCCGAGGTCGGACTGCCGTCCACTCTATTCCACGTTCCAAGGGCAGGGACCCCTCGACTTCGCTTAGTGCAGGCTGTGGGGCACCGGCGTCGGCTCGTGGATGGGACTCCCGACCGAGTTCATGCCCGCTTTTGCCAATGGGCCGGATCGCGGCTGCCGTGGAAACAGGCGATCACGGTCAACGTGCTGTCCGGCTCAATGACAAACATCAGCGCGTAGGGAAAGCGGCGAAGCAGCGCTCGGCGCACGTTCTTGTAAATCACGGGGAATTGCCGGGGACTGGCGCTCATGCGCTGAACCATGGCGTCAACTGCCTGGCGGAAAGGCCGGCCCAGCCCAAGGGCTTCGTTCTCATACCAGTCCTGCGCCTCAATCAACTCGGCGCTGGCGGCCCGGGTGAAGATGACCGGATGCACTAGGGGCAACGCTGCTCAAGCTCGGTCTTCAGGGCTTCCCAAGTGATGCCCTCGCGTCGATCCTGGTCGAGCGAAGCAAGGCGGCTGTCGAGCTCTGCCCGCTGCGCGGCGGTTAGGGGAAGCTGCTCGTCTTCCAGGCTGTCCCAAAGCTGCGAGATCAAGGCAAGGCGCTCGGGCGGGGTGAGGCGAACCAGCTCGTCCTGGGTGAGGAATTCCATGGGTTGAGACTACGAAAAAAGCGGGGGTTTGGGCAAGCCGGTGAATCGGGCGGGGAAGGGAGGGATCGAAACCCGTGTGCCAAATGAGAGGGACCCTTCGGCTTCGCTCAGGGCAGGCTATGGGGCACCCGCAGTGGTTGTAAATTTGAGATATGGGCCGCCCGTCTACTGCGAGGGTCCAGCATCCCGCTTTTGGGATGTGGGATCGGGGAGGCTTCAGGGCTCGAACTTGGGTTTGCTGCGGGGGTAGGAAACCCATGTCCCAAAAGAAGGGACATGGGGCACCCGAATCTGTGTGAGGAGTGTCAGATCTGGGCCACCCGTCTGCGACCACGCAGTTAAACGAAAAGCCGCGTCTGGGCTTCAAGAGCTGGAATCCCGCACCGAATCCGGGCATCGGGCCGTGCAAGTCCACGACCGCATTAGGGATGCGCGGGAGCTTGCGTCTGGAAGCCGTTAGGCAGTCTGAACACGACGGTTCCTACGACTTCACCAACCCGCGGCATTACCATCCCAATCCGCCGCCGTGGGTCTATCCGCAGGGCGCGCGAACGCTTAAGGTCGACTGCCAGGGCACCATCGACCTGAAAGGCCGCCGCTGGCGGATTGGCAAGACCCTGGCCGGAGAGCGGGTGATGCTCCAGCCGGTCGAACAACGCTGGCTGGTCTTCTACTGCTCCACGCTGGTCAGGGAAATCGACCCACAGACGCAGCGTTCGACCATCGTCGAACGCTGGAGAGAAGAGCAAAAACCTATCCAAGAAATGTAAAGGATGTCCCGAGACAAAATGGAAACTATCTACTGGGACTTTACACAACAGGGACATGGGGCACCCTCATTTGTCTTAGGGACGAAATTCAGACCTGGGCCAGCCAGCCTGTGGGCTCCCGCATCGGCTCCTGAGTTAGACCTGGGCCACCCGCCCTGCAAGTTTCCTCTTAAAGTCGTCATCATGGGTGGACAGCACTTTAACGTTGTCGAACATGTACGTACGGCTCCCGATTCTTTTAACTGCCCTAATGTCGCCGTCTTGCGAGACGACGAATCCGAGCGAATCGGGGTTCGCAGTACAGAATCGCGCCATCGAGCGGTGGCGAGTCCCAAATGTCTGAGGACTAATTGGGTGCGAGGCTTCTACGTTCGATGCCCTTGTTAGATGAAGCTCCCGAACTTCGGGCTTTGTGGTGAGGATTTCGACCCCGAATCCTCGTACAACAAAATCTGGAGTCAGGAGGATTAGACCATCCACCCCTGCCATCGACGAGATAAATCGAACCGCCCCTGTTAGTGCTGCATCACCATCATCGACTTCGCCTTCGGCCACCACAGCTTCGGCGTACAACTCGTGAGGAATTGAGTCTTGGCCATCGAGCCGCTGCCATTCCATTACATCTCTGGCGTGTGAGAGCAGAGCCGAGCCGTAAAGAGCGCTCCGCATCGCAGCCGCAATGCGACCGTAGTTCAGCTTGTATTTCGGGTTTAGGCTATCTGTCTCCGCGTTCGGCGTGAAGAGCAATGCGCCTCCGTGCCGGGTCCTCTGGATGTTAATGAGAACTCTTGAGAGTGTCTTTACCCACATCTCCTTTGCGGCCTGCTTCCACCACGGTTTCCACCCATACAGTGATTCGTCGCCAACGGACCTGAACAAGTCGATCCATAGCGGCCGGATCCATCGATCAATCTGATTACTCACAGCGCCTTCTAAAAGACAATAATTCTGCTCTTCTAGAATGGCATCCTGAACCAAACGGGCAATGTACGATCCCCCACGGAAGACTGTAATGTCGGCCGGACCATTGACGAGCGCGTGAAATAGGCCAGGTGGGGTATAGCTACCGTCATTCTCCTGCACAAGAGCCATGCTCAAGTGGACGACCTGATCGACCATGCCCCATATGAACCATCCCTCACCGCTGGTATGAAAGATCGCCAACCCAGAAGCCCAGGGATCGGCAGCTTTCGCCATTTTCGTTACCGCAGCGACGGTGAATGGGATGTGAGTCCGCAAGGGGAAAATACGCCAGCGATCCATGCGGATGCGCCTAGGGGCTTCAGGATCGGGTCGGGCTGGATCGACGTAGAAGACCCGGACTTGTATTGGACGAGCTTCTTCAGTCTTGATGCTCAAAAAAAGAGCGTGTCGAAGAGCTTTGCGATGGTGCGAATAGATGGAGCTCGCCCGACAAATTTCCTGCCCCTACTTCCGTCTTGAGGAGCTTTCAGCCGGTTTGCCACTAGGTTGGCAAGACGTTCATTCTGCGTCATCAAGAGGTCTCCTCACCTCAACATGTCTATCATGCCGCGCGTATCAGCGCACGAAGCAGGTCTAAAGGTGGTCACTGAGGTTCCTGGCTTGGGTTAGTCCAAGAGACCGTCTGCCCTGATGCGATAAAAGGTCATCATTTGTACTAATGAGTCCTGAAAAACGCCCTTCGGTTGATCGACCATCTGTCGCTGGCGAAAACTTAGGTTTTCGGCATCTCGGGAAGATGGAGCGTCCCCTCAATCAAGGTCGCTGAGTTAGCCTTGCGCCGCAGCGAGTTCCAGTTCAGCAAGCGATTCTTCGTAGGGGGCGCGGAGGACTCCGCGTTCGGTGATGATGGCTGTCACGTACTTGGCCGGGGTTACGTCGAAGGCTGGGTTTTCGATGCCGACTCCGTGGGGGGTGAGCTGCTTGCCGGCGTGGTGGGTGACTTCGACGGCGGAGCGTTGCTCGATGGGGATGTCGTCTCCGTGGGCGGTGGCGAGATCGATGGTGGCCCAGGGGGCGGCGACGTAGAAGGGGATGCCGTGTTCTTTGGCGAGGATGGCGACGTTGTAGGTGCCGATCTTGTTGGCGACGTCTCCGTTGGCGGCGATGCGGTCGGCGCCGACGATGACGGCCTGGATCTTGCCCTGGCGCATGAGGCTGGCGGCCATGTTGTCGCAGAGGACGGTGGTGGGGATGCCGTCGTGCATCAGCTCCCACGCGGTGAGGCGCGCGCCCTGGAGGAAGGGGCGGGTTTCGTCGGCGTAGACGTGGATCTCGTGGCCGCGCTCGATGGCGGCGCGGATGACGCCGAGGGCGCTGCCATAGCCACAGGTGGCGAGGGCTCCGGCATTGCAGTGGGTGAGCACGGAGCCGGATTGGGGCATGAGGCTCGCGCCGTGGGCGCCCATGGTGCGGCAGGCGGCGATGTCTTCGTCATACATGGTGCGGGCTTCGGCGATGAGGCCTTCGCGGATCTGGTCGAGACTCTTGGCGTCGGGGTTTGAGTTCGCGGCCTTGATCGCGTTGTAGTGGCGGCGCATGCGGTCGATTCCCCAAAAGAGATTGACGGCGGTGGGGCGGGTGGAGGCGAGGGTCCTGGCGATGACCTCGAAGTCGGCGTCGAGGGCGGCGATGGTGGTGGCGGGGCTTTTCTGGATGCCGAGGGCGACGCCCATGGCTCCGCTGACGCCGATGGCGGGTGCTCCGCGAACGACCATGGTGGTGATGACTTCGGCGACCTGGTTATAGGTGGTTGCGAGGACGTAGGTTTCTTCTAGTGGCAGGCGGGTCTGGTCGAGGAAGCGGACGCCTTCGGGGGTCCATTCGAGGGTAGGAATCATCTGTTTTAGTTTAACTGAAGGTGGTGGGGTGGAGGTGCGCGGCGTCGCAGGGCGAGCAGCATGGGGAGGAAGAATCCTCTCCGTCGGCGCGGAGGGCGACTACTCTAAGAATCATCAACACTTTCGCTGGGGAAGAGCATTCGTTTTCCCCAATTCGCCGCTAAATCCTGCCAATCTGGATTGTTCGCTTCAATCAAGGAAATTTTCTTTGAGCGCCTCCACCCCTTCAGCTCTCTCTCGCGGTCAATCGCGGAGGAGATGTGAGCGAATTCCTCTATGTGGACCAACCGGTCGCAACCATATTGCGAGGCGAAGCCCTGAACTTCCTTCGTTTTCTGTTGCAGCACTCGCTGGTAGATATTCCCGGTCACGCCGATGTAGAGCGTCCCGGTTTTGCTGCTCAGGATGTAGACCCACCCGCGGCGCATCGTGGGAGAAACTTAGCAGATTCTGCGCGGTACCTGCATCCCCGGGATCCTTCCTCCCTTCAGTCGTCAGGATGACACGGCTGAGATGGTCGTCAGGATGACACGGTTGAGATGGTCGTCAGGATGACACGGTTGAGATGGTCGTCAGGATGACACGGTTGAGATGGTCGTCAGGATGACGTGGTTGAGATAGTCGTGAGGATGACGTGGTTGAGATAGTCGTGAGGATGACACGGTTGAGATGGTCTTCAGGATGACACGGTTGAGATGGTCGTCAGGATGACGTGGTTGAGATAGTCGTGAGGATGACACGGCTGAGATGGTCTTCAGGATGACACGGTCGTCCGGATGACACCGAACTTATGGAGCTTCCTCTTTGAGTGGTTCTATCATAGGGAAGCCGACAACGAGGATCGATGCCCAACGCGCTCAACTTTCTGTGGAATGCTACCCGGGGCCACCGGCTTCGTCCGTGGCGGAGCGAGTATGTGAAGTGGCGGATTGAGACGTATTCGGGCATGAAGGCGGAGACGATCACCGCACGAGACGTGCTACGGTTCACGTGGAAAGAGAAGCGAGCGTTGCTTCGGTTCCTGCTGTGGACGGGCAAGCTGGACGGCGATGTGCGGCGATAACGGGAGGCTGAATTGGCGACGATCGATCACTTAGGGATTGCGGTGAAGAGCATTGCGGCGGCGCGCGGTTTCTATGAGGCGCTGGGACTGACCGTGGTGCAGGAAGAAGTCGTCGAGCAGGAGCAGGTGCACACCGCGATGATTCCGGTGGGCGAGAGCCGGATCGAACTGCTGGAGCCGACGAGTGACGACTCTCCGGTGGGGCGGTTTCTGGCCAAGCGCGGCGAGGGGCTGCATCATGTCGCGCTGCATGTCGATGACATCTCCGGCACGCTGGAGGCGATGAAAGCCAAGGGGGTTCGGCTGATCTCGGAGGAGCTGCAGGTTGGGGCGGGTGGGCATCTCTACTTCTTCGTTCATCCGGAGAGCGCGGGCGGGGTGCTGGTGGAGATCTGCCAGGACGAGATCACGGGCGTTTAGATGTACTTGCTCGCGATTGATACTTGCGGCGCTGTGGGCGGGGTGGGGCTCGGTGAGTTGACTCGCGAATCCGGGTCTCAAGTCTGCTTGTGGTCGAGGGAATTGGCGGGGAAGACGTATTCCGAACTTTTGCTGGGGGCGGTCGGCGAGCTTTTGTCCGAAGCGAAGACAACTTTGGAGGAGCTTGCGGGGGTAGTGGTGATTCATGGGCCGGGAAGTTTTACCGGCATTCGGATTGGGGTGAGTGCAGCGAAGGGTTTGGCGGAGGCGCTGGCGATTCCGGTGATCGCGGTTTCACGGCTGGAGTTGTTGGCGGGCAAAACCGTGAAGGGGAACGCGGCGGCGGTACTGGACGCGGTCCGGGGCGAGTTCTTTGCAGGCCTCTATCGGGAGGGAGTTCGACAGGCCGAGTTTCTGGCTACCCGTGAGTTGTTTCCGGGTGCGTTGGAGGGATTGCCGGTTGTGGTTTGCGAGGAGCGAGTGCTGCAATCGCTGGGTGAATTCGGGCCGGAGTTGGTGTCTGCTCCTAGTGCTGCCGATGCGCTGCGAGTAGGCGCAAAGCGCTTCAAAGCGGGGCTGTTCGATGATGCGGCGACTCTGGATGCGAACTATCTGCGGCGGTCGGAGAGCGAGATGCTGGCCCGGATCGCGGAACACAAGGCGCTGCGCGCTGCCGCCGCTTCACAAGGATGACTCTGTTGCTTGAAATCCGCATTCGTCCAATGGCGGAGAGTGACCTGGATGCTGTGATTGCGTTGGAGCGAGAGAGTGATGGTGCTCCGCACTGGGGTCGGGCGGAATATCTTGCCGCGATTGAGAATGACGGCAACTCAGCGCTGCAACGGATCGCGCTGGTCGCGGAGGCTGTAGGGGTTCTCGCAGGGTTTGCGGTGGTTCGGATTGTGAAGGCTCCCAATGGGAGCGAGGCGGAGCTGGAATCGATCCTTGTAGCTGAGGGGTTGCGCGGTCGGGGGATTGGAGCAGGGCTGCTGGCGGAGTTGGTCGCCAGAGCTAAAGACCTTAGCGTCATAAGGTTAGACCTTGAAGTGCGGGCATCGAACGCGGCGGCCATCCGGCTGTATGAGCGCGCGGGATTCGCAAGAATGGGGCAGCGGCGCGGATATTACAGCGGACCGGACGAGGACGCTGTTCTCATGAGCAGGGTTTTGTGACCGGGGTCATCGAATTGGTCAGATTTCCTCAGCTCCCCGATTGAAGATCAGGCGACCGGAGTGGTACCTTCATACGTCTCAGGAGAAAGAGGTGCTGCATGAAGGTAGAAACCGCCGAACCACAAGACGAAGCATTGCTGCGGAAACTGCAAGAGGAGCATCGCCAATATTCGGAGAAGCTGGAAGGGCTATCTCAGAGCCCGTATCTCTCGGCAGAAGACCAGATCGAAGAGGTTCGGCTTAAGAAGTTGAAGCTGCGAGTGAAGGACGAGATGGTGGGCCATCGCGTGGTCTACCAATTTAACTAGGCAGCATTTCCCAATTGTTCATGTGCTGCGGGGCGAGGATCCGCTGTCCGGCGGCGCCTCACGTGCAAAGCCTCGCGGGGGAATGCCTGTCAAGCCAAGCCTCCCCCATCCCGGCCCGACGAACCCCCTATAATTGCAAGACAGGTCTCGACATAACTGCATGGTTCGCGATGGATATTTCTATGGCTTCGGCTTAGTGGCAGTCGCCGGAGCGCTTTTCTGGTTGACGGGCCACTGGCAGTGGGCGGTGATTCCGCTGTTGCTGGCGGCGTTCTTCCTGTGGTTTTTTCGCGATCCACGGCGCGTGGCGCCGACGGGAGTAGGTCTGGTTGTATCTCCCGCCGACGGCGTGGTCACCAGTGTTGAACGTATCTCGACTCCGAGCGGCGAAAAGCTCAAGTTGAGCGTCTTTCTGAGCGTCTTCAATGTGCATGTGAACCGCTCGCCGTTGGCCGGTGTCATTCGCGAGGTTCGGTATGAGAAGGGGTTGTTTCTCAATGCAATGAATCCTGCCTCCGCGGACAAGAATGAGCAAAATACGGTGGTCGTGGCCGGGGATGAGTGTGAGGTTGTCTTCAAACAGATCGCCGGACTACTCGCGCGACGGATCGTCTTTACCAAGCGAGTGGGGGACCGAGTGGAACGCGGGGAACGGGTGGGGCTGATCAAGTTTGGGTCGCGGGTGGATATCCTGCTGCCGGGTGAGGCCTCGCTGGCAGTGAGGAAGGGCGACAAGGTCAAAGGCGGCTCTTCTGTGCTGGCAAATGTTTCGCCGATGGCCACGGGTCTCCGGGAGTCACTCGCCGTCGTTGGGGAGAAACACCTTTGACCGGCCGCCAGCGCAGGCGCGGGCTTTTCATTCTTCCGTCTGTCTTTACCGCGGGCAACATTGCCGCAGGCTACTACGCTATTACTCAGAGCCTGGAGGGTTCGGCCCTTGCGCCGCAACACTTCAACTACGCGGCGCTGGCGATCGGATTTGCGATTCCGTTTGACGCTCTCGATGGACGGATCGCGCGCATGACCAACACCGCCAGCGACTTCGGCAAAGAACTGGATTCGCTGGCCGATGTGATTACCTTTGGGGTGGCGCCGAGCGTTCTGGCGTTTGCCTGGGGGTTCCGGTCGCTCACGCTGGCGATGAGCCCAATTGCGCAGCAGCGGCTGATTCAACTGGGCGCGTTTGTTTGCTTTTTGTACCTGATCTGCGGTGCAGCGCGCCTGGCGCGGTTCAATATCAGCCACAACCCGGTGGCCCTGAATCCGGGACGCCCGGGCAGGAAGTTTTTCG
This sequence comes from uncultured Acidobacteriaceae bacterium, assembly GCA_963790505.1. Lineage (GTDB taxonomy): Bacteria > Acidobacteriota > Terriglobia > Terriglobales > Acidobacteriaceae > Acidisarcina. Next base: position 1,357,207 of record CAWBOT010000005.1, read on the forward strand.
TGGGGATGCCCAGTCCCGCCTCGGCGGGGATGCTTGCCTCCGTCGTGCATTTCCGGCGCGGTGAGCCGTTGACCGTCTGGTGGACGTCGCTTGCGTGGATGGCGCTAGTGGGGCTGATTGGCTTCCTGATGGTGAGCACCTGGCGTTTTTGGAGCGGCAAAGAGATCAACCTTTTTCACCGGCATCCCTTCCGGCTGCTGATTGCGCTGGGAGCATTCGTTTACGCACTGGTGGTTTTTTCGGAAGTCCTGCTGCTGGTGATGGCGGTCTTCTATATGTGTTCAGGTATCTTTTCGCGGGCGGCGTATTCCTGGTCGCGGCGGCGGAATCCGGCGCCGGTTTCCAGCGCTTGAAATTCTGAGATGAAAGATATGACAGAGACTTATCAAAGAGCGATATGACAGAAAACTATCGAATTGCGATTGTCGGGGCCGGGAGTCTGCGCGGCAAGGAACTCAATGAGGCTCTCAGTGAGTCGGCCTTTGGGGCGGCGGATTTTGTGCTGCTTGACGATGAGAGCTCGCTGGGTAAGATCGAAGCGGTTGGGGACGAGCCGACGGTCATCCAACTGATCGATCCGCAATCGTTCGATCGGGCGGATTTCGTCTTCTTCGCCGGAGACCAGGCGAACACGCTGCGGCATTGGAAGAACGCGGCACGCTCCGGGGCCAGCATTCTCGACCTGACTTATGCGCTGGAGGGCGAGCCGGATGTGTTGGTGCGTTCGCCGTGGGTGCGGGAAGAGTTGAATGGCCTATCTGCGGGAAAGGCGAGCCCGGACCTGAAGACGCCGGCGATCGTGCCCGCGCATCCAGCGGCGGTGGCGCTGGCGTTGATGCTGCTGCGATTGAAGAAGGCCGGCGTGGTCGCGAGTGCGTGGGCGACGGTGCTCGAGCCGGCTACGGAGCATGGGCGCGCGGCGATGGACGAACTGCACCAGCAGACGATCAGCCTGCTTGTCGTTCCAGACACTGCCTAAGGAGACTTACGACGCGCAGGTAGCGTTCAATCTGCTGCCGGTGCTGGGCGAAGAAGCGAAGATCGACTTGAGCGCGACCGAGGCGCGGATCCGGCGGCATTATGCGCTGCTCTCGGGCGGGACGGCTGCCGCAGGTGAATGTGCAGCTGATCCATGCGCCGGTCTTTCATGGATACGGGATTTCGCTCGGGCGTCGAGATGGAGCAACCGGTCTCGCTCGAACAGCTGGAAGCTGCGCTGACTGGCGAGCATGTCGATGTGGTGCTGGGTGACGCCGATGCTCCGAGCAACCTGAGCACAGCGGGCGAAGAGGACATCATGGTGAGGCTGCGCGGCGAAGAAGGCGGGCAGCGTTTCTGGATATGGGCGGCGGCGGATAATTTGAAGCTTTCGGCGTTGAATGCTGTGGCGTGCGCGGCGGAGTTGCGCAGGTTGCGACCGCTGGGGACTGTGCAGTAGGGAATTTCAAAGGCCTTTGAAGAGGCCTCCGTCGACGAGCAGCGTCTGGCCGGTGATGTAGCTGGCGCGTTCGGAGGCGAGCCAGACGATGGCATCGGCTACTTCTTCGGGCCGGCCGATGCGCTTGAGCGGTGCGTCGGCGCCGAGTCGGGCGGTGTATTCTTCGTCGCTGATGCCGAACTCGGTGGCTCTTTTGCGGATCAGGCCGTTGAGGCGTTCGGTCGCGGTGTAGCCGGGAGCTACGTTGTTGACGGTGATGCCGTCTTTGCCGAATTCGTTGGAGAGGCTTTTGACCAGGCCGAGAACTCCGGCGCGGACGGCGTTGGAGTAGATCAGGTCTGAGACGGGCTGGCGCACGGAGACGGAAGTGATGGTGACGATGCGTCCCCAGCTTGCGCGCTGCATCCAGGGAATGACGGCTCGGGCGAGGTGCACGACACTCATGAAGTTCAGCTCGACGGCGCGATGCCACTCTTCGGTAGTCGTGGAGAGAAACATCTTGGCGGGCGGGCCGCCGGCGTTGGCGACGCAGACGTCGATACCGCCAAATTCACGACCGACGCGCTCGACAAAGGCTTGAACGGCGGCTTCGTTGGTGACGTCGAGCGCCGCGGAGATGACTTCGGCGGAATAGTGCTGGCGGATTTCTGCGGCAGCTGCACTGAGTTTGCCTTCGTCGCGCGAGCACATCGCGACTCTTGCGCCCTCGATGGCGAATTTCTCCGCAGCCGCGTAGGCGATGCCTTCGCTGGAGGCGGCGACGATGACGCTGCGGTTCTTAAGTCCGAGATCCATGGGGTACCTCGCCTTATTCTAGCTGGCCGCTTACCCGGGGATTCAGAGCTTTGGGCGCTTTCGGAGTACCCAGGTTGTCATGCAGCGAAAGTCCTGAACGATGGTGGTCTTGAGAGGATCAACGAGAACGGCGTTCATCTTCTCGGTGAGTTCCATGAGCATCTCTTCGTCGACGAGATACCACTCTGAGCCGTCGCCGACGATGTATTTGTTCTCTCCGACCTGTTCGAAGTCCATTCCTATTCGTGAGCCGAGGCGGCAGAATAGCATTCCCCCGGGCCTGAGAACGCGCCATAGCTCCGAGAGCATCGCTTCGAAGTGTTCGTCGTCGCGGGCAAAGTGGAGGACGGAGCTGCAGATCACGACATCGACGAATTCGTCAGGGAAAGGCATCTCTTCAATTAGGCCAACCTGGAAGTTCTCGGCAGGAAGGTTGGTTCTCAGGGCGGCGGAGAGTTGACGAACGTGTTCGACTCCTTCGCGGTTCGCGTCCAGGGCAAATATCTCGCAGCCCTCGCGAAGTAGATGGACCAGATTGCGGCCGTAGCCGCAGCCGGCATCGAGGATGCGCATTCCGGAGGCAATGTTTCCGCGAAGGATCTGATCGAAGACGTAGATGTCAATCTGGCCGAACTGTTCCTGAACGCTTAGCGGCATAGGCTGTCTCGTCGGATCTTTCCTTGTCGGAACGACAAACCGCGGTTGCAAATCCAGTTCGCCCTATTTACGGAGGTAGGCGTCGTCGCGGTCGATCCAGTCCTGGCGGGGCGGGTTGAAGATGTCGAGGTCGATGGTGTCTTCGATGGCATGGGCCTCGTGGGGTAGGTTGGGCGGGATGCAGAGAACCTCGCCGGCGCGGACGGTGATTTCTTTCCGCTCTTCTCCGTCGCCGATCAGGAACTTCAGCGCGCCCGAAAGGATGTAGCTGATCTGCTCGTTGTGATGGTGATGCAGGGGAACGACGGCTCCCTGCTTGAGCAGGATGCGGGCGATCATGGTGCCAGCGCCGACGATGAATTGGCGGCCGATGAGGGGATTGAGCTGCTCGACGGGGATGTCGTCCCAGTTAGTGTGGGAGAGTTGTTCGTTCGTGATGATTTGGTTCGCATGACTCATTGTGTCCCTCCCCGGAACAAGCCTGACTCGATCGTTCTCTGATGTTAATACGGCCTCGAGTGTTGCGTTCGGAGGATGTCGGGCAAGGGCATGCCGGTACGCCGCTACTCACTGCGGCGGCTGCGGTTCCGAAGGCTAGAAACCGGGAGATCTTGAAGTAAACCAGCGGGCCTTCCACAGGCCCACTAAAATCGGACGCTGACGTTTGCTTCAACTTCGGCTCAAGGCTGGGCGGCGAGAGAGAGAACTAATATTTATCCACTAATGTCTCGCTTCAATGATTCCTTCGGAGGCTCGCACGAATCTGCAGTACTAGTATCAAGATGGCGTTTGGCCTTCCTGCGGACGGGTGGTTTGCCCATCCGGCGAGTGATGCTGAACGCGAGATCGTGCCGAGGTGTCACCATGATCGAATCTTCCGATTTCAAGACAACGAGAATACCGCTCAATAACGGGAGCGGCCATATGCCCGCTCTGGGGTTTGGCACGCTGATTCCCGATGCCGCCGTGACCATAAGTGCTACCAGGGATGCACTGGAAGCGGGATTTCGACATTTCGATTGTGCGGAACGATATCGGAACGAGCGCGAGGTAGGCGAGGCGTTGCACGCAGGACTTGCCTCTGGAGGGATCGCCCGCGAAGAGCTTTTTGTCACGACAAAGTTGTGGAACACCAACCATCGGCCGGAGCGGGTCGGGCCGGCTTTCGAGGCGAGTCTGGAGAGACTCGGGATCGACTATCTGGATCTCTATCTCATTCACACTCCATTTGCGTTTCAACCGGGGGACGAGCAGGATCCGCGGGACCAGAACGGCAATGTCATTTACGACCGCGGCGTGACTTTGCTCGACACCTGGAGGGCGATGGAGAGTCTTGTGGACCAGGGCAGATGCCGGGCCATTGGACTGTCTGACGTCGGCCTGGAAAAACTGTTGCCCATCTACGAGTCGGCGAGGATCAAGCCAGCCGTGGTCCAGGTCGAGTCGCATCCGTATTTGCCGGAGACGGAGCTGCTGGAGTTCTGCAAGGAGAAGGGGATTGTGTTTTTGGCCTTCGCGCCTTTGGGCCATGGAGCGAGGCCGGGGCCGCTCGAAGATCCAGTGATTACGGAGATCGCTGCGCGAGTTGGAAAGACGCCCGGCACAGGTGCTGTTGGCCTGGGCTGTGCAACGCGGCACGGCTTTGCTTACTACTGCCGAAGACTGCGGAGCGCGCGAGAGAGAATTTCAACATCTCCGCGATTCCGGAAGATGCAGTTGACGCAGATCAATCGCATTGAGACAAGACAGAGGCTCAATGACGTGGTGAATACCGGCAGTCCGGGTTTCATTCCGCGCGTTAAATCCAGCATAAGAACTGAAGAGTCGCCTGGAGGGAGCATGCCAAAGGAACAAACACCCGAAGAACACAATACTTGAAGCCTTGAACGCGCATTGGCAGGCGTCGGCCGCCGGCGATGCCGAACGCGGAACACGACATCTACGATGACGATGCGATCTGCGATTATCCCCAGTCAGGAGAGCGGATTCTCGGGCGAAGGAATTTGCAGGCGCTTGCGGAGTCATCATCCGGGCAAGCCGTCAGGTTTCAAGGTCAGGCGAATTGTCGGAAAAGGCGATCTCTGGGTCACGGAATACACGATCACCTACCAGGGGCGACCAGCATTCACAGTGAGCATCATGGAGTTTCGCGACGGTAAGGTGGTACACGAGACGCAGTATTTCGCCGATCCGTTTGAGGCGCCGGCGTGGCGCAAAGAGTGGGTTCAGGTCGTTGAGTAGAGGCAGCACTCAGGCGCGATTGAAGATGGCAGGCAGGCCGGGTGCGTGGAAGTAGTATGAGTCTGTAGTTCGGAGTAGAGCGCCGTGGCTGCGCGTCAGAGTAAGATCCAAGCTCATCAGAGCCAGAGCAAGCTGGGCGAATCGGCGGCGCGCACCTTTGGCGTCAGCGAGCGCATGAACCAGCTGCTGCTCGAAGCGCTTGACCCCGCAGTGTGGAGAGCGAAACCGCCGGGGAATGTGCGCGACATTGCGGCGATCTTTACTCACATGCACAATGTGCGCGTGAAATGGATCCGGCTAACGGCTCCGCATCTCAAGGCGCCTGCTCAACTCAATCGCGCGCAGTGTACTCCGCAACAGGCGCGAGAGGCGTTGGCGGAGAGCGCGGCGCGATGCGTGGAGATGCTCGCGGAAGCACTTGGCGGAGACGGCCGCGTGGCGGCGTTTCGCCGAGATGGCTGGGGGCGACCGTGGCCTGCGGGTGTGGAGATGCTCGGCTACATGCTGACCCATGAGGCGCATCATCGCGGACAGGTGTGCATTCTCATGCACCAGCTTGGATTTCCATTGTCGAATGAGCTGACCTCGGGGATGTGGAACTGGGAGAAGCTGTGGAAAGAGTGTGGGTGGCGGGGTGGGCCGGGGGAGTGAGGGTTGGACTCCAAATTCCAGAGCTTCCGCTCTTCCACTCAAGCCAATGGCAGGCTTGAATGGGGCATCCAGCAGCGTGCGGACGAGGGATTGGCGGATTCTTCGACTCGGCGCTTTGCGCGTTGCTCAGGATGACCAGGTGAGTGGGCGAGATTGACTTTGAAGGGCGGATTCTTTAGCGTGATTTTCAGCGCGCAGGGCGCATCCAGTCCGCGGAAAGGGCCGTGCCCACCTCCAGCAAATTAATTTGACGAATCTTCTTTCCAGCCTGATCGGTGCGGACTCCAGGCGATGCAGTGAGAGGAGCTTCGTATGTCATGAAAAGCAGTTACCCGCCCGCCCGAATCTCACCCAATACAAGAAGCAGGCGAAGGATCTCGTCCGCGATTGCGGTTTAGGCAATGGCCCAAGCCTCGCTCGCATGGAGCGCAACCACCCGCGCTTTCACAAGCGAACGGAGGAAGAGCTGCGCCAGACTCCGGCCGCGCTGAGCGATGCTCAGCTGGTGATTGCGCGCGAGCACGGGTTCGAGAGCTGGCCGAAGTTTGCCCATCACATAGAAACCGATGCGATGATTCGTTCGGTGGCGGAGCTTAGCGATCCTGTTTTGGCTTTCATTGAAGTGGCGTGCGTGCCGCGGCATACGGGACATGCCTCGGGAACGCTCGAACATGCGGAGATGATTTTGGCGCGATATCCGCAGCTTGCCAAGAGCAGCATCTATACGGCGGCGATTCTTGCCGACGAGGCCGCAGTGCGTGGTTTTCTGGCACGCGATGCGAAGAGCGCAACGGCTAAGGGCGGTCCGCTGGGTTGGGATGCGCTGACGCACCTTTGTTTTTCGCGATATTTGCGACTGGACAAGTCGCGGTCGGGGGCGTTTGTGGCGACAGCGCGTGCGCTGCTCGATGCTGGAGCGAGCGCGAATACCGGATGGATCGAGATGATCGACCAGCCGACGCCGCGTCCGATTGCGGAGAGCGCGATCTATGGGGCGGCGGGGGTAGCGAGACATGCAGAGCTGACGCGGCTGCTGCTGGAGCGGGGTGCGGACCCGAACGATGAGGAGACTCCGTATCACGTGCCGGAGGGCTACGACAACACGGTGATGCAGATCGTGCTGGAGAGCGGCAAGCTGAATGCGACGAGTCTGGTGACGATGCTGGTGCGCAAGGCCGATTGGCACGATGTCGACGGGATGCGGATGGTGCTGGAGCATGGCGGGGACCCGAAGCTAGTGTCGAGGTGGGGCGGCAACGCGCTGCATCATGCGCTGCACAGGGACAACGGGCCGATGATGATCGAGCTGCTGCTGGAGCATGGGGCCGATGCGTCGTTGAAGAACACCCGCGATGGCCGGTCAGCGGCGGCGATGGCGGCGCATGGCGGCCGCGGCGATGTGCTGAGGATGCTGGAGGGGCGAGGAGTTGATCCCGGACTGAACGGTGTCGATCGCCTGATTGCGGCTTGTGCGAAAGGCGATCGCGAAGGGATTGCTTCATTGGTGGCGGGGGAACCTGGCCTCGTCGAAGAAGTGATTGCGATGGGTGGGACGCTGTTGAGTCGATTTGCGGGAGTGGCGAATGTTGAGGGTATTCGCTGCCTGCTCGATCTGGGCGTGAGCGCAGGCGCGCTCTTCGAAGAAGGCGATTCTTATTGGGACATCGCCAAGGGCAGTATGGCGCTACATATGGCGGCGTGGAAGGCAAGCGCCTGGGAGTCGTCGGCGGCGACGGTGAAGGAGCTGCTCGGGCGAGGCGCTCCGGTGAATGCGCTGGACGGGAAGGGGAGGACGGCGCTGGCGCTGGCGGTCAAGGCGTGCGTGGATTCGTATTGGAGCGAACGGCGAACGCCCGGGCCGGTTACGGCACTGCTTGAGGCTGGGGCTACGGTCGATGGCATCGCGATTCCGACGGGTTACGAGGAGATAGATGTGTTGCTGCGCGGGAAGAATTGAGGATCCTGGGTACCGTCGTAACGCGCTAAGGACGATTTTCACCGTTGATCGGGCCGAAGCGAATGAAAGCGGCCCTTCTGGCCTCTCGACAGCAAGCTCAATGGATTGAATAGGTTATGGAAGTTGAATCTTTCGGCTTGAGTACCAAAATGGTTACTTCCGCAGAGGTGAGCGCGTTCGGTAACGTAAAAGAAGGACCTGAGGCTGTCTTAGCGAGGGCTTTTGCATCCTAATTGCAACTGATCGAATGCAGCAGAAGAGATCGCCTTCCCGAACTTAGAGCTGGAACCGAGGAGATGCGAATGGCAGAAGAGGCAAGGATCGAAAAGTTCACGAGCGGTGAATTGGCGAAGCTGCGCAATGAAATGATGAAATCCAAGATGGACTCATGGCAGACCGCCGATATGGTGTCCGCCTTCCTAACCGGGCGCGGTTACGGGGTCAATGCAAACGCTATGCGGATCGCGATTCCGCAGATGGCAATGGTTGGCGGTTCGCATGAGACGATGCAGGCGGTGTTAGAGACGTGCGCCTTCGTGATGTAGATTTTGCTCACCCGCACTTCCATTCTTCTCGACAACGCTTCAGTTCTAGTTCCAACCGAACGTCAGTTTATCCAGCCGAAAAACTTTTTACTCGTACTTTAGCGACTCGACGGGGTCCATCTGGGCTGCGCGATTTGCGGGCAGCGTACCGAAGATGACTCCAACAAGACTGCATGTCACCAAGGCGATGACCACCGACCAGCCGGAGAGGTTGATGTGGTAGTCGGTGAAGAGGCGGATGCTGAGCGGAACGGCAGTTCCCAATATGGCGCCGACGACTCCTCCGCTGAGCGAGATAAAGACCGCCTCAACGAGGAACTGCAGCTTGATTTCGCGAGCCGTCGCGCCGAGCGCTTTGCGAATGCCGATTTCGCGGATGCGCGAACGCACGGTAGCGAGCATGATGTTCATGATGCCGACGCCGCCAACGGCGAGAGTGACGGTCGAGACCAGGAGCAGCACAATGGTCAACGCGTCGGTGACCTGGGTGGCAACCTGGATGACGCTGGTGAGGGTTTCAGCCTTGTAGACGGAGTTCTTATTGTGGCGCGCTGAAATGACGCGCACGATCTGTTTGGAGGCATCTTCGACATCGCTCTGGTCGCGGACCGAGAAGAATATCTGCTTCACATAATCGGTGCCGGAGAAATAGCGACCGACTGAGTAAGGAATGAGGATGGTCTCGGTATCGATCTCAGTCGATCCCATGGTATCGATGCTCTCTTTGAAGGTGCCGATAATGGTGAAAGGGATGCCGCTGAGTTTGAAAGTCTGGTTGATGGCCGCATCGACGCTTCCATAGCGCGCCTGGGCGAAGGGTTCGGTGACGACGGCGACTTTTTGGTGGGTCTCTTCATCCTGCTCATCGAAGAAGCGGCCACCGGTAACGACAAGGTTACGCACCTGGCGGTAATCGGGGCTCACGCCGAGCACCAGGACGTCTTTTAATCTTCCGCCGGGATAGACGATGCGATCGTGGATCTCAAGCATCGGCGAGGCCGCGGCGACGGCGGGCACCTGCTCCATGACCGCCGACTCGTCGTCGCGGGTGAGGGAGTCGTTGCGGGTGTCGGTAATCGCGCCGACTCCTCCACCGGAATACTCCACTTCCACCATGTTGGTGCCGACGCCCTGAATCGTCTTCAGCACGTATTGCTTGCCGGTCAGTCCGATGGTGACTACCAGGATCAGCGAGGCGGAGCCGATTACCATGCCGAGGGCGGTAAGGGCGAAACGCACCTTGCTGGCGCGAAAGCTGTCGAGGGCGAGAAGTACAATCTCGCTCAGCACCATGGTCCGCTTGGCGCTTTCCAGGGTCGTCTGGAAGGAGCGCCGCGGGGGATGATGGACGGCGCTCTGGGGTTCCCGGACTGGCGGATGGGTCAGGGCCATATCGAATAGATGCCAGGGGCGGGAAACGGCTTCAGCGCCGGTCGCCGCGAAGGCCTGCATTCATCAGCTTAATAGAATTCCGGGTTGGAGGGCGTGGTTGATATAAGAGTTCACCACAGAGGGCACGGAGAACACAGAGGCGAGCAGGCCTGGGCGGTGGAAGGTGGGAGGAGATCGCTAGTAAACTGGAGGCGACGACGGCATTGGCGTGGTGCGCGGACGGTCCGAAAAAGGCGGAAAGGGCTTTGGGTTCGATGTCTATGGATTTTTCGGGCTCCCGGCGCTGGAACCGAGGCACTCGTCTTGCGCTGATTCTGGGGCTCTCACTGCTGTCGGTGCTTGCGCTTTGCCTGATGCCGCGGATTCCGCTGGGCGCGGGATATCACAACTTTGCGGACAATCGGCTGCTGGTGGGGATTCCGAATTGCCTCGATGTGCTGTCGAACATTCCGTTTTTCGTGGTCGGGGCGTGGGGAGTCTTCTGGCTGCTTTACGGGCGCAGCGACGGGGCATTTGTGGACGCGACGGAGCGGATCCCTTACGTCGCGTTTTTTGCCGGGGTGGCGCTGACCGGCGTGGGCTCTTACTGGTACCACCTGCAGCCTGGAAATATTCGCCTTCCGTGGGACCTGCTGCCGATGACGATTTCGTTCGTGTCTATGGTCATTGCGGTGATCATCGAGCGGATCGGGACGAGAGTGGGATTTTGGCTCTACCTGCCATTGCTCGCGCTGGGGTCGGCGAGCGTTGCGTATTGGTATTTCACCGAGGCGCAGGGCAGGGGAGACTACCGCTTCTACCTGTTTGTGCAATTTTTCTCGCCGGTGCTGCTGGCTGCGATATTTTGGCTCTTTCCGCCGAAATATACGGGCACGAGTTATCTGATTGGGGCGTTTGGGTTGTTTGTGCTGGCCAAGCTCGTCGAGGTTTTCGACGAGCAGATTTATTCCGTTACAGGTTTTGTGAGCGGGCACACGCTGAAACATCTGACGGCCGCAGCGGCATGCTACTGGATATTGAGGATGCTGCAACAGCGGCGGCCGATGGGGTGCCGCATCGAGGCCGGGTTTGCGAAGCATCGGCCGGCCTACGCGGCGAACCGCTCTCACCTATAACGTGACGAAGTTACGGACTACGTACTTTTAGATAGAAAGTTGAACGAACGAAATTGAAACCAAGTCTTTTGCCGCTCTTGATCTGCCCGGCCTGCGGCGGACCGTTCGAGTCGCGCGTCGAGCGCACCGAAGGCGAGGAAATCATCGAGGGGTCCCTGCTTTGTCAGGGCTGCCATGAGAGCTATGCAATTACGCGCGGCATTCCGCGTTTTCTGCCGAGATCTCTGGCGGAAGATAAGGCGGCCACCGCAGATGCCTTCGGCTATGAGTGGACGCACTACTCGGCGCTGACCGAGGCCGACAAGCGGGAGTTTCTGGATTGGATTGCGCCGTTGACGCCCGCGGATTTCGAAGACCGCGTGGTGCTCGATTGCGGCTGCGGCAAAGGGCGGCACATCTTTCTGTCGGCGCAGTTCAAGGCGCGTACAGTGGTCGGCATCGATCTGTCGAACGCGGTGGAGGCGGCGTATGCCAACACGCGCGGTTTGCCAAATGTGCACGTGATCCAGGCGGACATCTATCACTTGCCCTTCGCGCGGCCGTTCGACCTGGCTTACAGCATTGGCGTGCTGCACCATCTTCCGGTGCCGAAAGATGGCTTTCTGGCGATGGCGAGCCATGTGCGGCCGGGGGGGCGGGTTTCGGCGTGGGTTTATGGCAAGGAAGGCAACCTGTGGATTGAGAAGCTGGTCGACCCTGTGCGCAAAAATATTACGTCGCGGCTGCCCAGGGTGCTGACTCGCTGCCTGTGTTTCTTCCCGGCCGTGGTGCTTTATGCGGCGCTGAAGCTGCTGTATCGTCCGGCGAGAAGGATCGCGTGGCTGAAGAGCCTGCTTCCGTATTCCGATTACATCTGTTCGATCGCGGACTACTCGTTTGCCGAGAACTTCTGGAATGTCTTTGACCAGCTGGTGGCGCCGACTGCTTACTATCACAGCCAGGAAGAGGTCGTGGACTGGTTCAGGACGGCCAATGCGGGCGCGGTGCAAATCTCTCGGCATAACAGCAATAGCTGGCGGGGGACGGGGCTGGTTCCGGAGACGGTTGGTGGAGAGGTTCGCGGGTAGCGCGGCAGGGAGCCTATCTCCCGTTATCGAGTCAGGTGCGGCTGTGGTATTGGACCTCGAGCATCGTGCAGTCGTCGTTGGCGGGGGCGAGTCCGCAGAAGTGCTGGACGCGTTCGAAGATCATCTCCAGTGAGTTGCTGCAGACGGCGGCATCTTCAAGGCGATCGTCGCCGAAGAATTCGCCGGCGACGTTTTCGGCCTCGGTGACGCCATCGGTGACCAAGAGAACGCGGGAGCCGGGCTCGATGTGGACGGTGTCGCCGCGGAAGGTGGCCTCTTCAATCAGGCCGACGGGCAGATTGGAGGCGTCGAGATGGCGGACGCCCGAGGGCGAACAGAGCAGGGGATGGATATGGCCGCAGTTGATGTAGTCGAGGACCCCGTTGCGGCTTAGCTTGAGGATGACCATGGTGGCGTACTTGCCAACGTCTTTGGCGCAGATGTAGTGATTGGCGACCTCGGCAATCGACTGCAAGGGCTGGCCGGCGAGCAACTGCGAATAGACCATGCCCTGCAGAGTCGAGGCGAGGATGGCCGCGGAGACGCCTTTGCCGGAGACATCGGCGAGCACGAGCGAGAGGCTCTCGCCATCGGCAACAACGTCGTAGAAGTCGCCCCCAATCTCTTTGCACGGGATGGAGCGGGCGGCGATGCGGGCGTAGGCCAGGTCGGGGATCTTGACCGTCATGAGGTTCTGCTGAATGGCGGCGGCGATGTTGAGCTCTTCGCGGTAGCGGCGGGCGTGCTCCTCGGCGATGGCCAGCTGGGCGTTGTCAATGAGCGCGGCAGCCTCGGTGGCGATGGTCTTGAGCAGGTCGTTGTCGACCTCGGTGAGCTTGCCGGGATTGAGGCGGCTGTCGAGGTAGAGGACGCCGAGGATCTCCGCATTGGGCACGCCGTCGGAGTCGCCCGGCTGCCGGGCGCCTTCGCGGCGGCGGCGCAGCGGGATGCAGATGACGGTGCGGATGCTCTGGGCGACCATGCTGTCGGAGCGCGCGCCGGACTCGGCGGTGAGCGTGTCGGTGATCATGTATTCGCCGGCGGTGCGGGTGGCCTGCAGGATTGCCGTGCGGGAGAGGGTCGAGTCGTCGGCCAGAACTTCGCCGCTCGAGGAGCGGCCGACGGCGAGGTTGAGGTTGCCGGCTTCGTCGACGAGGAAGACGTAACCGCGCTCCACTTTGGTGAGCTGTAAGGTGGTTTCGACGAGCGAGGCGAGGATCTGATCGACCGCTCCGACAGTGTTGAGCTTGCGCGCCGCCTCGAGGAACCAGCGCAGCTTTTCCAGATCGGAGTTGGGCGAGATCGAGGGCATCTGCCCGAGCAAGTCACGGATCGTGGAGTGGCTGTTGCCCTCTTCAGAATCGAAACGCAGCACCGGGCCCTCGACGGAGCCAAAGTGAATGGCGTCTTTGGTGGTAAGCCGCTGGCGCTCGACGCGGATGCCGTTAACGTAGGTGCCGTGGCGGCTGGCCACGTCGACGACGAAAAAGGCGCCGTCCTCAAAGACGATCTCGGCGTGTTTGCGGGAGACGAAGGGATGCGACAGCACCAAGTCGCGGTCGGGCGCGCGGCCGACGGTAAACGGGCTCGCGGCGATGATGAGCGTTGTCTCGCTCGAGCCGTCGATCAGCACAACCGGTGTTTTGGGCAGAACGGACGCCATGCCAAACCTTCCACGAGCGGGTTGCCGATGCGGATTCGCAGAACCGGCTGCCTATATCCAATCTGCAGACCCCATGTGAGTTTTACAGGGGGTCGGAGCTGGAAGTGTCCCGCGTCGCCAGCTAAGTATACACACGGCGGCGCGAGCGACAGCTGGAATGCCCGGCGATCGACTGCGGCAGCTGAAGCTCGCCGACAGGAGAGCTTGTCAGTCGGCAGGCGAGGGTGGATAGGCGAGGAGCCAGGCGAGGGGGAAGCGGAGAAGCTACTGGCGAGTTGACGATGACTTAAGTTCCGTTTTGGGAAATCTCTTGACATCGTCGCTTGACAAGTCTCCGATAATCGGACTATACCAATGGTGTTCGCAGTGGTTTTTCGCGCGGCGGACGTCCCCGGGCCACCAAAATTTCATTGTTCGTTCGATGACCCTGAACCTCACTTCCACCTTTTGCGGAGGGCGTCATGAACACACACTATCCTCATCACCATTCCCATTCGCACGATGTGCTGCGCAGCGCGCTGCGTCCGGTTTGCGCGTACTGCCTACACTTGCTGGAGGCCTTTCCCGCAGGGACGGCCCTGAGCGCGGCGATGCGCAAGGCGCTCGAGGACGACCATGAGTGCGTGGAGAAGGTGAACGCGCGGCGTCCCGAAGTCTCGCTTCCGTTCAACTAGGCCGGGAGGCCGGGCTCGCCGGCACCATCAATGTAAGTCTTTCCGATACGCTCGCCCTGAGCAGTTCTGTGTTCGATGCACTCCCTCCTCCAGCTTCGCTCCCCCTTGCATGTTCGGCATTGGTACACTCAGCATGTTTTGCTGAGGTGGACTGCGCATGGGTGAAGTGGAGAACAAGATCAAAGTCGCCGGAGTGCTGGGCGCGGGGACTATGGGCAATGGCATTGCGCATGTGATGGCGCGCGCCGGCCTCGAAGTACGGCTTTGCGAGGTGGAGCAGCGGTTTCTCGATCGGGGAATGGAGACGATCCGGAAAAACCTGGATCGCGAGGCGGCGAAGGGCAAGCTGAGTGGCGACGAAGCAGCGGCCACTTTGGGACGGATTCAGGGCACGCTGAATCGGCTGAACCTGGCAGAGTGCGACTTTGTCATTGAGGCGGCGACGGAGAAGTTTGAGGTGAAGCGGGAGATCTTTCGCGAGCTTCACGGCATCGTTCCCGAAGGCGTGATTCTGGCGACTAATACCTCTTCGATCTCGATCACCAGGCTGGCGGCGGAGACGGGGCGGCCGGACCGGGTGGTGGGGATGCACTTCTTCAATCCGGTGCCGGTGATGAAGCTGGTGGAGGTGATTCGCGGCCTGGCGACCTCAGATGAGGCGTTCGCGACGGTGCGGGAGCTGGCGGTGCGGCTGGGGAAGACTGCGGTCGAGGTGAACGATGCGCCGGGGTTCGTCTCGAACCGGGTGTTGATGCCGCTGCTCAACGAAGCAATGTTTGCAGTGATGGAGGGCGTGGCGACGGCCGAGGCGGTCGATGAGGTTTTCAAGCTGGGCATGGCGCACCCGATGGGGCCGCTGACGCTTGGCCGACTTCATTGGTCTTGATGTGTGCCTGGATATTATGCGGGTGCTGCAGGAGGGTTTGGGCGATCCGAAGTATCGACCGTGTCCGCTGCTGATAAGGATGGTGGATGCGGGGTGGTTGGGGAGGAAGTCGGGACGGGGGTTTTATTCGTACTAGGGCTTAGGGCACAAGGCACAGGGCACAGGGCTGGAGTTGCTTATCAGAGATGCCGCTTTGCACTTTCTCAAAACCTGACTTTCGAGGAAGAACATCGATTGCTGTAGGCTTCTGATGTGACAAAACGAAAGCTGTTTCTTTTCCTGACTTTTGCTATCTCCTTCATATTGAGCGGCCGTATGAACGCTCAAGGGGTACCAGACGCGGAGCCAGTTCTTCAGCTTTGCGTCAATTACTCGAAGGCTGGAGACCTGCTGAAGGCGACTGTTTCCGCCCATGCATTCAACATGTCGATTGCCCGCCCATCTGGGCAGATTATTGAGCTGAACAGAAGTATCCCGGACATTGCTTCCGCCGCACTGCACCAGCACTCCACCGTTCCGTGTCAAATCGCGATTTCTGGCACTTCTAGCAATGCTGCGCTTGCAATCTCAACACCAGATGGTCTGTTGGTGCAACTGGTCGATCTCTCGGCGGGTCTGCTCACGCAACTCGTCAAGATACCGCCAAAATTTCCAATCCAATTTTCTATGCATCCCCTTGGGTTTGTGAGCGACTCTAGCCAACTTGCAGTGTCACAAGCGCATTACCTTCCATCCGGCGAGCCGGAAGTGTCAACTCAGCTCGTTAATTCCGACGGTTCGATCGCACCAGGCGCCCATAGCGTTCTTGGCCCCAAATACAGTGAAATTTCGGGATCATCTTTCGATTTCGGTGCAGGTCGAGTCTGGTTTCTTTGCGGCGTTTATTCTGCCAGAGTTGACCGGCAGCCCCGCTGTACCCTCACATCTGCCTCACTGAGCTCAGTCGATTTACTTTCCTTGCAAATTCCTCCTCCGCCCGACGATCGAGTGGTCGGCAGTGGACAACCGGAGTTAGGTTTCCCATCTTCAGATCTCGCGATCTTGCTCGCTCAGGATAGACTCTGGCTCTACAGCTTCTCTGCTCGCACGTTTCGCCAGATGAACATCCCGGAAACTCCTCATTACGTCCGCTGGGGCGAATTCCCAGGCCGACCAAGGTTTAGTTCCGACGGGCGTTTCGCCGCGATTCCGGTGTACATGTTTCATTATCCTTTTTTCCAAGAAGGCGAAGTATCTCATGGTACGAAGATCGTGGTTGTCGATACGGCGACGCTTCAAATCTTGCAACCCATTCAGCCTAATAAAGAGGAAAGCTTAATTGATCTTGCGTTGCACAATAATGGGGCAGACCTCAAATTGGTGGCTAATTGGGGGAAAGATTGGAAGGCTTTTCAGATCCCGGTTGCACACGGGAATTAAAACGGGGTTAT
>CAWBOT010000006.1:0-246385 GCA_963790505.1 uncultured Acidobacteriaceae bacterium
AGCCATGCACTTGCGCCCCTCGCTAATATAGTGCCTGCAGCTGGAGAATATCTTGCCTTTATCGGCGGAATTGCGTAGAGGTCATTCGTAGTAGCAGACAATAAAGAACGCGCGCACTTGTCATCCGTGGCTTTTTAAAACGGTAGCGCGGCGCGACTTCGATAGAGTCCTTGGTCTAATTTCACAGGGTCTTTCAGGGTGCACAGTCGCCACCAGCGCGATGAGTGGGTACCGATTATCAACGATGTCATGACGAGCGCGGCGATAGATTCTATCAATGGTCAACATTCGCGAATTCCGGCCTGAATCTGCAGCAGCGACTTTGCTTTTTCCTCGCCAGCAGCCAGAGCCAAAGCGCAGTCCGTGCGCGGCAATCACTGTAGCGTTGCGTATCCTATTGCGCCCCGTACAAAGCTCCCCGACAATTCGATTCTCAGCTGTAGCCTTCAGACCAGACCTTCCGAAAGAAGCAGTTCTTCCTTATCACAGACACGCATCTCGTCACTTGTGGACGCATATAGACGAATCGTCCATAAGCAGGACACTGAGGTCATTCACTTCGGAGCGTTTACAGAGGTCGGCCAGTGCCGCGCGGCGAGCGGGTATGGCGTAGCGACTACGCCGGGAAATGCAAGCACAACGGCGGCCACCGTAATTGCCAACGAGTTTGAGCTGACAGATCCGTATAAAAAGTGACTCGCCATACCGTACCGCGAAAAACGATAGGACCGCACCCGGCAGGATGCGGCAAGAAGGATGCGCATGGTTTGGCCGATGATAAGCATCTGGACATGGGGGCGAGTGGCCCCGAGCGCAAGACGGATGCCGGACTCGTTCATGCGACGAGCAGTCCGGGAGGACATGACACCATAAAAACCTATCGCGACCATCAAAAGAGTGAGGCTGGCATCAGATTCCTGCGAGGCGGACAAGGAGCTGTCTCGGTGCCTAGATCGCCGTTTGCTCTGTCGAGAGAAAGGTACGACTTCCTCGGATACGGCAGAGTCGGGCCCTCATCGCGCAGCGTCTGGCGACACTGCCCGGAGAGCTCGCGCGGATCACCCACGGGCCCGGATACGATACTATGCGGCGGGGCGGAATTCTGATTGATGTTCATGTAAACCATAGGCGGGGCCTCCCGCTCAGGCCCATTCAGGTGCGCGTCCGGCTACTTCGCCGACAATAACAAATTTGCTGGTCGTTGGGGCGCTGGCTCGTGACCAACCCATTGGCCAATCGGATCCTCATCCGCAAAGAGCTGGCGCGCGTAAGAGCGACTGATAATGGCGACGAATGGCGTCTTACTTTGTCGGATGAGGTAAAGTCGCGGCCACGCAGCATGGGTATCCCCGTGGTTGTCAAAGAAGCCGGGGCTGACATGGTCTTCCTGTCCATGTACCTGCCCATTGGTATGTCTTGCGGCCATCCGCAAGTAGAGAGCAGTGTTCCATCCGCAATGGATGCTGGCGCACAAATGCCTAGTGCGACGCTCGGCGCACCAGGTAGGGCCTGGAGCCGCTCCTGTATTCGGCCAAAAAGCGCTGGAAGATCTGTGGATGAATCGATGCAGTCTGTACTCCTCCGCGTCAACGTGGACTGAGAGGACATGCTCGCGGTCCATGCCCACATCGACAGTTTCCCAATGCACGAGAGTAGTGGAGAAGCAGACCGACATGGTGGAAAGCAAAAGGGAAAGACTGACCTGCGTGACGAGCGACAGGTTCGCCGCCACCGCTGGCGGCCGGTTTGGCGATGCCTGCTATCCTGGCGCGTGACCCTGCCGCGTGAGCCGCGCTGCGACGCACAGATATGAATGTTGGCAGGATGCTGAAGGACAGAAGCGACAGCAACATCAGCGAGACGCCGAGCACGGCGGTTGGCAGGCTTGTGTGCAAGTCGATCGTTATCCGCCAGTTGTGGTTGGAGGCCCAGCGAACGAGCATACCGCTGACTATTCGCCCGATGGCGAAAGCGAGTATGCTGCCCACAACAATCAAAGTATCTTCGAGAACAACTTGGCGGAGAAGCCGGGCGCGACTCCCCGAGAGCGATGCGCACGCCGAGCTCATGGGAACGGGCATTGAGTCTGGCAAGCTGAAGATTGGCCAAGTTGAGTACGAGCGGACGAAAAAGATGGAAGCGGAGAGCGCCATGAGCAAAAGCAGCGACCCAGAGAACTTGTGGCGTATGCTGCCGCGGCCTTGCGTTTCGGGGACGAATCCGGTAGTTGCTCGCAGAACCGCGGCTTTGACGGTCGGATCGGTGGTGGCTTCGGTCATTACTTCGGATATGGGCGAAGACCTGATCCCGCTTTGCGAGAATCGCAGTGCGGCGTTCGAAGAGAACTCGCGCGATCACCGGTTGGCCAGAAAGATGGTGGGCTCGTAATGCCAGGGCTTATCGAGCTCGACGTCATGGCCCGGGCCAAGGGAGATACCCAACTATAAGTAAATTTACCTGTGCTTTGAAGAGCGAGCGGTAGCCAATATCTGGAGCGTAACCCGTAATAAGGCCCAGGAAACGCTCTTGGGCCACGCCAACGACGACGAATGGGATGCCATTGAGACGTATTGCTGCCCGACGGCCTGCTGCGCTGAGCCAAAAGTGTCGCGGGCAAACCCGTAGCGGAGCACGGCTGGCCACTCGCCCTGGTTTTGCGCGGCATCGGCCTGACTGAACAGTCGCCCGGTAGCTGGGGGCACGCCGAGCACGGTGAAGTAATTGTCAGAAATGAGTTCGCATCGGGGCTGGTCAACAGATGGTTCGGAAGTTCAAGGCTGACCGGGCCTCCACTGGCGCGGGCAAGCATCGAGACCTCGGGAATAGCCGTGCGAAGACGTTGGTATGCGGATAGGAAACTGTCCAATCCTGATCGAAAGGCGTGGGAGCGGCGTGGACTTCGAACGAGATCTTCTGGATGAGAAACGGGCAGGCCCGCTAAGAGCACGCTGTAAAGTATCTGAAAGACAGCGAGGTTTGCTCCGATTCCCAAGGCAAGCGTAAGGAGAACCGTAATCGTAAAACCGCGGTCGCGGCGAAGTCGACGTAAAGCATAGCGTATATCGTGAAGCAGGCCCTCGATCCACGCCCATCCCCACGCCTGGCTTTTGAGGTTTGCTTCCAACGCTGGATTTCCGATCTCTTTTGCCGCTGCAGCGTGTGATCCCTTAGGAGACTTCCCTAGTGCCATTCGTTCCTCCACTGCAAGACCCAAATGGGCTTCCAACTCTTGCGGATTGTCGATCGTCTACTAGTCCGAATACCTCTTCATCCTCTATTTCGGTGCGGCAGTTGTTGTGGGCTAACCCCATGTGGATCATTCGTAGCGAATCGGCCGCATCGGGTGGATGTAGCTCAGCCTTTACGTCCTGCGGGATCACTGACGCGCATGACGCCGAAATTGAGAAGCATAGTCGCCCCTGCCAACAGCAGAGGATTATAGGGCTTAACACCAAAGAGCTGGCTAGCCCATCAGATTCCGCCCCAATTGCCGCTGGAATCTGCCAACGCCGAGCCCAATACCTACCTGCCCGAAAGCTTCGCGCAGCACCATGAGCACCACCGATCCGCGACCTGCTCCTAGCGCCATGCGCACACCGATCTCGTTCGCCCTCTGTTCCACGCCATAGGCTGTCACACCGTTGAGGCCAGTGCAGCCAGCGCCAACCCAACTGCTCCAAAGAGCCACGTAAGGCTTGCAATCATTCTCTGCTGCGCGAAATTGGCATGAACGACTTCACTGTAGCGCTGAATGCTGTTCACCACTAGGTTCGGCGCTGTATTCGCCAGTGTCTTCTTTACCTGTGTCATGAGTTCGTCTGGATCTGCCTGAGCAGCGATCAGCACGTTGCCCAGGTCATGCGATGGACATATCAGTTCCTCAGCCCTACATCAAGGAGATTTGTGCTCTGCGATTCTGGAAGGAAATACATGGGCTGCACACCATTCCCGAAACGCCATCGGAGGCAACGCCGACAATTTCATACATTTCCGCGTTTTTTCCCGAAGCAGGCCCGAAGTGTCGCCCGCTCGGGTTCTCCCTATCAAAGAACTTCTTGGCAAACGCCTCGTTGACGACGGCTACTGGCCGGGTGCTCGCGGTGTCTTCATCGGTGATGGGCCGTCCCATCACTATCCTGTCTCCAAGAGTCTCGAAAAAATACGGCGTCACGCGGTTCCATCCGATGAGCCATCAACCTGCGGCCAGACTCGGGTTTCCCCTCTACTTCGATGTCGTGCTCCAAACCCAACTGGTAAGCGGCGCTGAGGCTATGGAGCCGACCCTTTGCACGCCAGGAATAAGCCGCAGTTGTCCTTCAATTTCGCGAAAGAGCGGTACCAACTGCTCCTGTTTGTAACTGGAAATCCTCGGATCAATCAGTACATCTTCCCATCAGAATCAAATCCGAAATTCTGCTGTCCCAGGTTTCGTAGGCTTTGGCCGAGCATTGCTGCCGCGCTCACTAACACCAGTGAGATTGCCGCCTGCATGACCACTAGAGTCTTCGCCCCCAAGCGCTCCCCAGACGATTGCGATTCACTCCCTCGCCGCCACGTGTGCCCCGAATTGCTTCAATAGGTCGACGTGAGAGGTCATCCATGCCGGCACAACGCTGAAGATAAGTCCGGTGGCCACCGTAGTTGCCGATGCGAAGAGCAGAACAAGACCAGAGGGAGCAGCATTCCGGGGAACCCAGGTATCCAAAGTGTCCGGACCGGCAAATGCAAGTCTGAGAATCAGGCGGGCTCCCACGTATTCAACGGGGATCGCCGCGATGCCGCCTATTAGAGCGAGCCCAAGGCTGTCAACTAGCGCCTTCCGAACCAGTCGCTGCGGGGTGCCCCCAGCGTTAGCCGTATGCCATTATGCCTTCGGTCTTTGAGACCCCGGGCGAGCATAGGATTAGCGACGTTCGCGCAGGCCGCCAGCAGGACACAAGCAGCAGCCAACAACAGCAGCAGCAAACCATCTTTATATTCCTCGCGCATCGGGGAAATACCGGCACCCCCCGGCGTCAGGCGCAAGGTTTGCTTCTGCAAGAGCTTTTTCCTGCGAGTTCATATCTGACGCATGACTCTCCAGCCACTGGTGCAGCTCGACGTTGAGCGCTGTTTCAAGGTTTTGCGGTTTCGTTTCCAGACGGACCCGTCCGATAAACTGAGCCAGGCGAGTCGCGGATTCTTCAGGCGCGAAGCTGTGCTGGCGATCATCGGCTCGGTCGTAAGCGGCATCCGAAAGTCGGGCATACTTCCCCCGCTGTCGAGCTTGGCCCCGAAAAAGGTCAGGAGCGGCTATTCCGACAATCGTGAATGGATAACCGTTGAGCTCATAGGTTTTTCCCGGCTACTGATGCGTCGGACCCGTACTCTCTCACGCCAGATTCGGAAACTCATTACGGCTACTGGCGGCGCGCCCTCCCGGTATCTGCATCGGTGAGGACGCCGTCCCCGCCAGGCAGAAATGCCAAACGTCTCGAAGAAATTGCCGGGACACTCGCCGTTTCAGCATCTCGACAGCAGTTGAGGAACCGGCTGGCCGCCGGCACGGTCGCGTTGTATTGACCCGGCTGGAATGCAGCAAGGTTTTCAAAAGCGGGCGTATGGGCGCGAAGGTATTTGTAGGCCTCCCATGAGAAGAAAATCCAGTGATTTTCCGGCTGGAGACGGCCATGTCCCTGCGTGTACCCGTTCGAAAAGCAGCAGTGGTCGGAATCGCCGATGTGCCAGAGTTGGTCGGGTCGCGCGACCGGCAGCGAGCGCAGCATCACCTGATGTATCAGCGTGAAGATGCTGTGGTTCCCCCGATGCCCAGCGCCAGAGTCAGCACCGCCGTAAGCGTAAAACCCGGTGATTTCCATAATTGGCGAAGGGCATAGCGAACATCCTGCACAGTAGCGACTCAAGCCATAAGGTTCCGCGCCGCTCGCGGCAATCTTCCTTGATCTGTTCGATCCCTCCAAACTCGATTTGCGTGAGCCGACGGGCTTCGCTTTCTGGTATGCCGGAACGAACCTTGTCGGCGACCTGAGATTCGAAGTGGAAGCGCAGCTCTTTGTCCAAATCGGCCTCCAATCGTTCCCGAGAGAAAAGTCTCCGTAACCAGCCCATCAGATTCTCTCCAGAGTGCCTTCGAGAATGAGGCTCACTAGGTCAGTTAGGCGTGTCCAGTTTTCGGTTTCAGCCTTGAGATGGGTTTGTCCCTTAGAGGTGATCTCGTAGAACTTGGCTTCTCGGCCTGATTCGGAGGATTTCCAGTGAGAGCTGAGAAACTTTTTGTTTTCGAGGCGATGGAGTGCGGGATAGAGAGATCCCTGCTGAACCTGGAGTGCGTCGCGAGAGATCTGTTGAATTCTCGCGCGATGGCATAACCATGAATGGGCCCAAGAGCAACGACCCTCATGATGAGAAGGTCGAGCGTGCCTTGCGGAAGGTCAAACCTGTCGCTTGTCTTCTTCATGCCTATCGCTTCTACATATATAATGCAAGCTATAGAACGTCAAGGTGCACGCCGTGTGAAAGCGGAGTGGCCCGAGATGGTACATGAACGGAAATTGCCGATCTGCAGTTTGTAGATGGAGGGCTCATGAGTACAGAAGACGTGAGCGATGGCTCCAACCTGACCCACGTCCATCGATGCATCGCCTGTGGTGCTCGAACCCGCAGAAGTCAATTAAGCGGCCGCGATACTCTTCTTGGCCTCTATGAGTGCCCAGCTTGCGGCAGCAAAAGCCCGTTGAACATTGAGATAGTTGACGAAAGCCTCCTGAGCGGTCCGGATGCAGAATCTCAATGAGAGTCAACTGACCAAGCGTAGTTTCATCTGATCAGCTTGTTGGAGCGAAAGTTTTTTCACATAAGCTTTTGTAAATTGACTAAGCATTCGAGAATTGTTGTCCGATCGTAATACAAGAGACGTCGTGAGAACCAAGGATTCTTCGAGGAGCGGTCTGATGGTAATTCCGTGTTCTGCAATTCTCCAGGCTCCTATTACGAGTCAGCACGGCAACTCTCTGCCCTTCATGCAGCATTTGAGCCGCCTCATCCGCCGTCATGACATGTTGCATCTGACCGCTGTGAACTCGTTCATGCTCGGCAATGGCGAAGATCTTGTCGTAAACGGCCGGATGGACGTGTCGTTCAAACATGATCCAGTCCTTCAGATGTAAGTCTCGGATGGCGATCTCGCGCTTCCTGGCCAAGCTGTTGCTGGTACACATCGCTACATAAAGTCCCGTTTTTGCAAGTTCTGTCCGAGTGAGCTTCGGCGTATCGGATGGCGACGTAATGATGGCCATATCAAGCTTTCCCTCCAGCAGCCGTTGCTCCAGTTCGGGGCCAAGAGGCTCGAAAACTGGATGTGAATACCTGGATATAGGGGAAGGGTAACCGCGGATAGGTCGAAATCAGATACGGATCGACATAAGGGGACTTGCCGATGTGAATGACAGACTGTGCCCCTAACGCGGCCGAGCGGGCCAAATTCATGGCACGCTCAGCATGAAATATAACTTCACGCGCCTCTCGAACGAACTGCTCACCAGCGTCCGTTATCCGTACCGACTGGCTGTTACGAAGGAAAAGACGATATCCAAGCTGCTGTTCAAGTTCCAGGATTCGTTTACTCAGTGTTGGCTGCACAATATGCAGTCTGTCGGCTGCCCTTGAAAAATTGAGTTCTTCAGCGAGAATTACGGCTGCTTGCCACAGACGAAAATCAGGGAAATCCATGGCTGCTCCATCCCGAACTTCTGCATGAGAGAAGGAATCCCGATCAGCTGCTACAAAATTGGATGCGGCGATTTCCTCGAACAGATAGCTAACCAGTACAAAATCAGCATCGATCTACACGCAAACTATTCCCGAATGGAATAGAGACCATCCTGAATTTCATTGGACACGCGCGACCATTCGGGAAAGCTGATAGCGGGTCGGCTTGCACGAGTCGCGGGAAATTCTTGAGCGCACCGTTATGGAGCGGGCTTTCGATTCATCGGTTGGAGCGGCGGGCGACCGAAAGGGTCCCGCTCCGAGAAATCTTCGTCCCGGAGCCGCTACTGGATTCCTGGGAGGCTGCCGCGATGATGAAGGTCCATCCAAAAACTCTCCAGAAACTCGCGCGTCAAGGCCAAATTCCGGGCATCCATGTTGGAAAACTTTGGCGCTTCCGAGCGTCCGTCATCGAGGCTTGGATCGATCAGCAAATGGCCGGTTGAAATCTTCTCGACCTCTGCCTCAGGCGGATTTATCCTTGGCCTAAGCCATTCGTGCCGCCTGGAATGGAGAACAATGAACAGGCGAACACGGTATCAACAAGGAAGCGTGCAGCGCGAAAACGGCGGAGCGGGCCGGATGTTTGGGTTTTTCGCT
Source organism: uncultured Acidobacteriaceae bacterium (assembly GCA_963790505.1). GTDB lineage: Bacteria > Acidobacteriota > Terriglobia > Terriglobales > Acidobacteriaceae > Acidisarcina. The sequence goes on from CAWBOT010000006.1 coordinate 8,368, forward strand.
GGTGTGAGACCGCGGACTGATGGCAACGAGCAAGCAGCGAAAGGCAATTGTCGGAACCGTCGCAACACTCTGCGACCGAAGCATCGGCCCTCAAAGCAGCTCAAGCGTTGCGCATCGACGCCAACCAACAAACCCCGCATACGGAAAGCGGGCCGAGCACGATCGACGAACTGGTCGCTCACTACCGACTGAAAGAACTGGCCGGTGAGGACCAGGGACGCAAAGCGTTCTCGACCCGGGCGGCTTATGAATGCTACCTGAAGATCTGGATTCTTCCCGTTGGGGAAGCTACAGGCTTGATCAGATAAAGCCAGTCGCAGTAGAAGAGTGGCTGGACGGCATCAAGCGGGCGCGGGCCACGAAAGCCAAGATTCGCAATCTCATGAGCGCTCTCTTCCATCACGCAATGCGGTACGAGTGGGTTGACCGAAACCCAATCAAACTCGTCCGTCAGAGCGCCAAGCGGATGACAGTGCCGGACGTATTGGAATTGCAGAACTCCAACTCCTTCTGATCAAGCTGACGTTCGGGAGCGCACGTTGGCTCTACTAGATGCGGCGACAGGGCTTCGAGTCAGCGAACTCTTGGCGCTCCGCTGGAGGGATGTTGACTTTGAGAACTTGGAACTTCGTGTAACCCGTTCGATCTGGCATCAGGTCGTCGGCGACTGTAAGACGGAAGCATCAGCCAAGCCTGTCCCAATGGACGAGTACATGGCGGAGGACTTGCAGCGCTGGCGGCGTCAAAGTCCGTACCCGATGCCTGATGATTGGGTCTTTGCCAGCCCGTCCATGAGGGGCAAACAGCCCTACTGGCCGGACAATCTCATGAAGCGGTACATCAGGCCGGTGGCGCGCAAAGCCGGCATCTCACAAGAACATCGGCTGGCACACCTTCCGCCATTCCTTCGGCACATTGCTGAAAGCAAACGGGGAAGATGTAAAGACCGTACAGGAACTCTTGAGGCACGCGAACAGCAGGATCACGCTGGACGTGTATACGCAGGCCGTGAACTCGCACAAGCGAGCCGCACAGAGCAAGGTTGTAAGGATGATGGTGCCCGAGCGTGGGTCAGAGAGAGGTTGAAACTGACTCGCTTTTGGTACCCCGGCGAGCTTAATGGACCCTAATCGGACCCGGATTTGCTTGTCACTTGAGGTCGCCATACGAAGCTAAGTTCTTTGCTTTGTATGGCGGGGACGACGGGGCTCGAACCCGCGACCTCTGCCGTGACAGGGCAGCGCTCTAACCAACTGAGCTACGTCCCCAAGAAGCTTTTCAACAACTTGGATTAAAGTCACGTAGAATCAAGCGTTTCGCAGCTTTCGCTATTTTCGCTCTTTTCTACCTTGTCGCTGCTGTGGATCCAGTTTCGGGGTTGATCTGGACACCAAATGGACACCAAACTGGACACCAAGTCGAGCACCGCAACAACAGGACTGAGTTTATCAGAACGAGAGCCGATTTGGTGTCCACAGCGCCATGTCACCGGCAGAAAATTCGGCGGAGATGAGTGTGCTTCCCCCAGTACTCGTCCCCCAGCAGCGCGTCAGGACGGGTGAAAAGTAGCCATGAGGGGGCTAAATCCAATCCTCAACCTTCTGAGGCTCCCACACGCACCTCTGCCCCGAACGGAGCACGCCTTCGATTCTTTGAGCGGAAGCTCGATCCGGATTGACAATGCAAAGCTGGCACAGCAACGTGATCGTCGATCGCGAACTGATCACCGGGCAGCAGCCCATGTCGGCAACCGAGTTCGCCGATGTCCTGCTCAAGAAGCTGGCCGCCTAATTGTTGCCAGTTGGCAACAGGCGATGACGGAAACTGAGCGGACTTTGGCCTCCCCGCCTATCCGCTCAGTTCCCAACCGGGACCGTTGCGATCTCAAGCGCTCTCTGCGGGCGATAGCGCCAGGGCCTCTTGTTCTGCTGAGCTGTCTCACGATCTTGCAAACGCAAGCAATGGTCCGATGTCGTTCTTGTCGGCCGCTCGTAGTGCTTCGATGTAGCCACGGCGAATCTCACCTTGAGCCACAATGTCAGCGCCGCCCCATGTGAACTCGGGGCGGCGTTGTAGTTTGGCTAGAACGTCGGCCATAAGCCGTGCGTGCCGGCCATTCCCGTTCGCGAAAGGATGGATGAAGACGAGACGATGATGAAAGCGAATCGCGATTTCGTCGGGCGGGAACGTGGAGTTCTCGATCCAATAGATCGTGTCTCCAACGAGGATTGCGAGTTGTTCTCGAATCTGATGGTGAGGTATGCCAATGTTCTTTTCGCTCGTGCGATACAGGCCGGCCCACTTCCATGTCTCATCGAACATCCGTTGATGCAAAGCGCGGATGTAAGGCTCCGACAAAGCATTCTGTCGCGCAAGAGTCCTCGGACTGAGAGCCCAGGAATACGCTACAAGGATGTTCTCTCGCTCCCATTGGTTCAACTCTTCCTTGGTGGCAAGGTTGGGAATGAGGTCGGCCTGTTCGTCCGGCGTCAGCGGCGTATTGCCTTCGCCAGTGGTGAAGAGGGTCATGACTGCTTGCCTACGCGGCGAACGCGTTGCGTTTGGGCCTCGATTGCTTGGTCCACGTTGCCGCTCGCTTGGTCTTCAAGCGCCATCGAGTGCTCAACGCGCCGGACGGTTCGCGACGCAGCAGCGCGGGCGCGCGTCGCAATCGTCGCCTCGACCGACTCTCCGCGGGGAACGAACACGTAGACAAGATCACAGTCGAGGGCGTCGGCACAGGTGCGTAAGCTCTTGAGCGTGATTCTGTCCTCCCTCTCTGCTTTTTCCTGTTGGGCGGCGAGTGAGCGGCTAGCTCCGAGCCGCTCTCCGAGTTCACTGTATGAAACTCCCATCGCCTCACGGAATGCTCGAATCCATCCTTTTGGCGGGCGTGGCAATTTGAGCGAGCGCAGGGGTTGCACCATGCGATCAATCTGCTGGACGCGTAGCTGGCGGAAATTTTCCTTCATGATGCCTCCTTCGTCTATCTATACATGAACAGGTATGCAAAGACAGTATATCTATAAATATAGGTTGAGGTCGTATTTGTTTATCTTTAAATAGACAGATTCACTCTTTGGGAAGCCAGTTGCGCAGACATTATGGTGGCCAGTTTTGAAATCATTTGCTCTTCGAGTGAAGCCCGCTGTTTGCCGAAGTGGGCTTCTCGATGGTCGTTTGGGCACAGGCCGATCACGTTAGTCACCCGGTCAGCACCCTCGGCGGCGAGCGCGATGATGTGATGAGTCTCCAGATAACGCGTTCCGTCCGGCTTCAGAAACCCTGAGCATCGCAGAACTCGCAACGCCCGTTGGCGCGTGCAAGCAACTTAGCATGTGACGGATGAGAGTCAGGAGAGACGCTCCTGCGATTCGCCCATAATGAACAAATCGTCATCCTGTTTCTGGTTCCAAAGTGCTATCAAGAGAACAGCGGCCGCGTCTCAACAAGTAGCCGTTGCAAATTGAGGGTGCGGAACCTGATCTGCCAAGTAGTCGACTGTCGCCAGATCGTCGCCCTTCGTGATCCAGTATCTGCAACAGATTCGCGACACCTAATCCCTATAACCGGGCCGAGGGCCGATTTCGCATGACTACGGCTTACCTGAACCGCATCGCCACTGCCGTACCAGAGCACGATGTGCATGAAGCCTTCGTCGTCTTCGCAGAGAAGATGCTCGCCGACCCGCGGCTGCGCACGGTCTTCCGCCGCATGGCGGGCCGCGCCGACATCGCGCATCGCTATTCGTTCCTCGATCCGCAGAAAGGTTCGGGCCGATTCTCATCGCATGATGCGCATGAGTTTTATCGGCTAGGCAACTTTCCCAACACGGCACAGCGTATGGAGTTGTTTGAGCAGAGCGCTCCGGTGCTGATGCGGAAGGCCGTGGACCGGCTTGCGCTAAGCGAGAAGGAACGCTCCGGTATCACGCATGTGCTGGTGACCTGCTGCACGGGGCTCTATGCGCCTGGGCTGGACTTTGAGATCGTCGACCACCTCGGGCTTTCGGCCGGCGTGGAGCGCACGATGGTTGGATTCATGGGATGCTATGCCGCGATCAATGCGCTGAAGCTGGCGCGGCACATTGTGCGCTCAGAGCCCGAACGCAGGCGTGCTCATGGTGAACCTGGAGCTGTGTACGCTGCACTTCCAGGAGACGCAGGATCTGGAGCAGGTGCTCTCCTTCCTGGTCTTTGCCGATGGCGCGGCGGCGAGCCTGATTACCGCGCGCGAGCAGGGTTTCGCGCTGGACAGCTTCAAGGCGGTGATGGTGCCCGAGACGAGGGGGCTGATTACGTGGAAGATTCGCGGGCTGGGTTTCGACATGCTGCTTTCCGGGCAGGTGCCGGCGGAGTTAGGCCGCGCGCTGCATGAGGGCGAGTTGATGGCCGAGCGCGATGGCATCGATCTGTGGGCGGTGCATCCCGGCGGGCGGTCGATTCTGGATGCGGTGGAGAAGGGACTGGAGTCTGCCGGCCGATGCGCTGGCGGCGTCGCGCGAGGTGCTGTCGTGCTTCGGCAACATGTCGTCGGCGACGGTGATGTTTGTGCTGCAGCGAATGATGCAGCAGGCGCAGCCCGGGCAGCGCGGGTGCGCGATGTCGTTTGGGCCGGGACTGACAGCGGAGACGATGCGCTTCCATGTGGTCTAGCGCACAGATCGACTTCAGCCGGCGGGTCTCTCCGCGTGAGTTGCCGGAGCTGATGGATGGCGACTGCAGTTATGAGGATTTCCGTGACTGCCTGCGCAGTCTGGAAACAGTCAACCGCTGGCTGCTCGGCTATCGGCCGACGCTGGCGTGGCTGGAGCGGCTGCCGCGCGGGCTGCGTGAGCCGATGCACATCGTCGATGTGGGCAGTGGCGGCGGCGATCTACTGCGGCAGATTGCACGCTGGGCACGAAGACGGGGCATTGCCGTGCAGTTAACCGGGATCGACTTGAATCCTTATGCGGCGCGCGCGGCAGCGGAGTCCACCCCGAAAGAACTCGGAATCACATGGGTGACCGGCGATGCTATGGTGTATCGACCGGAGAAGCCGATGGATATCGTCGTTAGTTCGCTGATGGCACATCATCTGGAGGATGAGGAGATCGTCGCGCTGCTGCGGTGGATGGAAGCGACCGCGCAGGCTAGGTTGGTTTATCAACGATCTGGAGCGGTCGGAGTGGAGTTGCCGGATGTTTGGGCTGGGTGCGGTGGCACCGGCTTGTGCGGCATGATGGGCCGGTGTCGTTCCGGCGTGCCTTCCGGAAGGAGGATTGGGTGCAGTCTGCTGGCAGCGGCTGATATTCCGCGAGAGGCGGTGACGGTGGAACGTTGGCGGCCGGGACGGTTGTGCGTGGGGCGGTGGAAGTGAGATCGGCGATGCTGAAGCAGCTCGTTCGACTAAGGAAGATGTAGCTATCTCCGCTCTTCGCCCGCATGGCGCACCTCATCACGTCTAACCATTTGAGAGGCGAATGATGTCAACTTCCACTCTGCCATCGCCCGCGTCCTCCCGTTCCAGATTCAAGACTGTTCTCTGGCTCGGCCTTGGTCGTCACGACGCTCTTTGTCTTCATCACGTCAGAGGTTCTTCTCGTCACCGATTACCCGATGTACCACGCCTACCGCCTGCAGGTGATCGCCGACCGGCATCTTCTCATTCCGCACACGCTCTGCGGAACCTTCGCTCTGCTGGCCGGCCCACTCCAGTTCTCGTCACGTTTTCGGCAGCGCCACCTGCAAGCTCCATCGCATCCTCGGCCGCATCTATTTCGTTTCCGTCATTGTCGGGTCTTTCACCGGGATCGCTCTCGCTGCGGGCCGCCCGGGCTTCCCGGAACCTCCATGCAGGCCGCTGCATGGATCGTCTGCACGACCGCTGCCTTCATCGCCGCGCGCAACCGGCAGATCGCCGTGCATCGCCAGTGGATGGCCCGCTCTTATGCGGTCACGTTTACCTTCGTCTCCAGCCGTGTGCTCAACCTTGTGCCTGCCTACTGGAGCCATCTTGGCGATGTCTGTCGGCGGTCGGCGTCATCGCCTTCACCCTGGCTTCCATTCTTCTGGTCGACCTCGGCCTGAACTGGCACGAACTCACCACGCGCCGTGAATGATGATCGCGCCCGTTTCTCATCAAGAACTCAGCACGTTCAGCAGACGTTCAATGATGCTCCGCCAGTGACTTAGCCGTTGCTCCAAGATGACGATTTGTACAGAATCACGCGCCAATCCTGTTCCTTGGGCGTCTACTAGAAAGATAGGAACCTGCGACGAATTGATGCGAACCCCCAGTGGACTCAGGAGCAATGCTTTGCAAGACGAAGTTCTCATCCTCGGTGGTGGAGTGGCAGGCTGTGCAGCTTCGATCGCGCTCGCCCGAAAGGGACGAAGCGTCACGCTGATCGAACGCGAGCCCACACCGCGCCATAAGGTCTGCGGAGAGTTCCTGAGCGGTGAGGCCCTTGAAGACCTGCATGCGCTCGGCATCGACGTGGCCTCGCTTGGCGCCGTGCCCATCAACTACGTTCGCCTCGCCGCGGCCAGGCGCGCCGCGGAGGCTCCGTTGCCTTTTCCCGCGGCCTCGCTCACGCGCAAGGCGCTGGATACAGCGCTCATCGCCGCAGCCATCGCCGCGGGAGTCCGCGTTGAGCGCGGTCGCAGTGTGCAGTCGCTCAGCCGCGCGACCGCCAACCTCTGGCAGGCTACGCTCGACGACGGCACCACATACGAAGCTCCAACCGCCTTTCTCGCCACGGGCAAGCACGATCTGCGCGGCCACGGTCGCCCGAAGGACCCTCACCAATGGGTCGCCTTCAAGATGTATTACCGGCTGTCTGCCGCCCAGACCGCTGACCTGGCGGACGCCTCCGAGTTGACGCTCTATGCCGGAGGCTACGGTGGTATCCAACCGGTGGAAGACGGCATTACGAATTTCTGCTGTGTGGTGCAACGGCGGTATTTTGCACGTGCGGGTCTTCGCTGGGAGGGCCTCCTTGCGAAGATGCAGCAGGACTGTCCCCACCTCGCGATGCGGCTTGACGGTGCGGAGCCGCTGCTCGACAAACCGATCACCATCACTCATATCCCGTACGGTTACCTCCGCCGCGCAACCGAGGATGGGCTCTACTGCATCGGCGATCAGGCAGCCGTAATCCCCTCGTTCACCGGCGATGGCATATCCATCGCCCTGCATACTGCCCGCCGTGCCGCCGCTGCCTATCTTGCCGCGGAGCCGGCGCCGGTCTTTCAGCCAAAACTGCGCTCCGCGATGCTGCCCCAGATGCGTCTTGCCGAGCTCGCCGCCAACGGCTTGAACAACGCACTCGCGCGCGCTGTGCTGCCGTTCTGCCTCAGGGTCTGGCCCGGCGCGATGCGCGTAACGGCTAGGCTCACGCGTGTCACCCAGCCCGCCGCTGTTGCTCCACAGGCGTTCGCCAACTGAAATCGAGCACGCCAAACAACGTCTCGGCAGTCAACTCTTCTAGGGAGAGATGCAATGAAATCCTTCGCAGTCTTAGCTCTTCGCGCTCATACTCGCTCCAGCCGTACTCGCCCAGCATCAGACCTTCGCCGTCAACCCCGATGCCAGCGAGGTCAAGATGAAGCTCAACACGACCCACGAGGTCGTCAACGGCACGTTTCACATACAGTCCGGATCGATCGATTTCGACCGCACGCGCTCCCAGGATGTCGGGGATCGGTCGTCGTCGCGGCGGGCAGCGGCAAGACCGGAAATGACAGCCGCGACAAGAAGATGAACAAAGACATTCTCAAGGTGGATCAGTTCACGACCGTCTCCTTCGCGCCCAAAGACGTACACCGGAACGATTGCTGCTTCAGGCGACTCGACCATTCAGGTGAGCGGAGTGTTCACCCTGCTCGGCACCCCTCACGACCTGACGATTCCGATGCAGATTCACATCGATGGATCGAAGGCAACGGCGAAGGCGCAATTCGTCGTTCCCTATGTGCAGTGGGGTCTCAAGAACCCGAGCTTCCTGATCTGGAAAGCCGAGAATGACGTAGCGATCGATCTTAACCTCGTTGGCCAGGTTTCTAACTGAATGACCATCGTGGTTCCGCAAACCGTCCCAGCCGCTGATATCGCGTCGCCGCGCAGGTGAGATTGTGAAGTTTTTCCCCGACCTACAGGCGTGCCGCGCATCCTATTTCCGGAGGGTCGAGCACTCCTGGCCCTCCATTGAGTAGAATCGGGCTGAGTCAAGCATTCTTAAAGGAGAGATCGAGTGAACATGTTGAAGCTTTGGGCGGTTTTCACGGTTGGCGTTACGGCGGGAGCGATCGTCGCATTGATCTACGCGCCACAGACCGGCGAAAAGACACGCAAGCAGTTGAAGCGCAGGATTGAAGATGCCGGCGACTATCTCAAGGACGCGAGCGAGACCTTCGGCGATCACGCCGAAAAAGTCGTCAAGCGCGGCAAAGATGTCTGGGAAGATGTTGCCGACTCCGCCAGCAAAGCCGCCAATAAAGCGGTCAAGACCGTCTCCGACCTGGTCTAACTCCATCTACGAAAAGTTTGGATGCCGCTGCCCGGTCTCTAGCCTGAGACCGGGTCCAGCGCGAATCCTCCATCCGTCAGGCAAGAAAACGCCCCGCGGGAAGCGGGGCCTTTTCCTGCTTTGGCGCTCGAAATCCTAGGTGCTGAAGAGAAGCACTCCATCGCTCTTCTCCTCGCCCACCTGGCTTACCGGGCGATAGTAAAGCTGGTTGTTTTCGAGATAGACCTCAAGGAAGGCTGGCCGCTCGGAAATGCCGCCGGCAATCAGCGCCTCCGACAACGGGTCCTCAACATAGCGCTGTAAGGCCCGCCGCAGCGGACGCGCCCCGTAACTGCGGTCGACCAGCGTCTTTTCGATGATCCACTTCTTCCCTTCCTCGGTCACCGAGATAGTGATCGCCTTTTGCGCCAGGTTCGCATTGAGCTGCTGCACGAGCAGTTCAAGGATCTGGATCAGATCGCCGTCGGACAGCGCCATGAAGATGATGACTTCGTCGAGACGGTTGAGGAACTCGGGGTTGAAGGTCCGCTTCACCTCGTTCTTGACCAGCTCTTCGATCTTCTCCATGACATGGTCTTCGCGGTCCGACTGGAAGCCCAGACCCTGCTTACGCTGCAGGTGGCGGGCCCCAATGTTCGAGGTCATGATCAGGATCGTGTTCTTGAAGTCGACCGTATTGCCGAGGCCGTCGGTGAGCTGGCCGTCTTCAAAGACCTGCAGCAAGATGTTGAAGACATCCGGATGCGCCTTTTCGATCTCGTCCAGCAGCACGACGGAGTAAGGCGAGCGCTTCACCCGCTCGGTGAGCTGACCGCCCTCCTCGTAACCAACGTAGCCCGGAGGCGAGCCGATCAGCTTCGAGACCGAATGCTTCTCCATAAACTCCGACATATCGAAGCGGATCAGCGACTTCTCGCTGCCGAAGAGGAAGTTGGCCAGGGTGCGCGCCATCTCCGTCTTGCCCACGCCGGTCGGGCCCAGGAACAGGAACGATCCGATCGGCCGGTGGGGAGACTTCAGACCTGCGCGGGAACGGCGGATGGCACGCGCCAGGGCCGAGATCGCCTTTTCCTGCGAGATCACCCGCTTGTGCAGCTCTTCTTCGACGCGGAGCAGCTTCTGCGTCTCTTCTTCCTTGATCGAGAAGACCGGCACACCCGTCCAGCGGCTGACGACGTCCTCGATGTCTTCGCGGCTCACGATGCCCGCGGTCGAGTCGTCGAGGTGATACTTGTCGCGCAGCGCACGCAGGTTCTCGCGCTCTTTGCGTTCTTCGTCCGAATAGAAGCGCGCCTTCTCGAACTCGTGGTTCGCGATGGCGTTCTCCATCCGGTGGACGATGAACTTGATGCGCTTCTGCACCTCGGTGATCTCTTCGGGCAGCGAGGTCTGGCGCAGCTTCACTCGTGCGCCTGCCTCGTCGATCAGATCGATCGCCTTGTCCGGCAGGAAGCGGTCGGGAATATACCGGTTCGAGTGAGAGACGGCAAAGAAGATCGAGTCGTCGGTGTAGCTGACGGCATGGAACTTCTCATAGCGGTCCTTGATTCCCATGATGATCTTGATCGCGTCTTCTTCGTTCGGAGGCGGAACTTTCACCGCCTGGAAGCGGCGTTCCAGCGAGCGATCTTTCTCGATGGACTTGCGATATTCCTGCGGGGTCGTCGCCCCGATGCACTGTATCTCGCCGCGAGACAAGGCCGGCTTGAGGATATTCGCTGCATCGAGCGAACCCTCCGCCGAACCCGCCCCGACCAGGGTATGCAACTCATCGATGAAGATGATGGAGTTCTGGTTCTCCATCAGCTCCTTCATGATCGTCTTCAGCCGCTCTTCAAACTGCCCGCGGTACTTCGTGCCCGCAACAATCAGCGAGAGATCGAGCGCCAGAACGCGCTTGTCCGCCAGGAAGCTCGGCACTTCGCCATCGGAGATGCGCTGCGCCAGCCCCTCGACGATGGCTGTCTTGCCCACGCCGGGTTCGCCGATCAGCACCGGATTGTTCTTTGTGCGGCGGCAGAGGATCTGGATGACCCGCTCCAGCTCGGTGTCGCGCCCGACCAGCGGGTCGAGCTGCGTATCCATGGCTGCCTGCGTAAGGTCGCGCGAAAACTCTGTGAGCAGGCTGGACTCCCGGTTGCGCTGCTGCGATGCCGGGGTCTTCTCCTGCGTCGCCCGCGCCAACTCCTCGCGGATCGCCACCAGTTTCAGACCGCGCTCGTGCAGGATCTCCGCGGCAAAGCACTTCTCTTCGCGCAACAGTCCGAGCAACAAGTGTTCCGTGCCGATATGTTTATGGGAGAGCCGTTCTGCTTCTTCCGCCGCGTAGGCGAGTACACGCTTGCATTCGTTGGATAAGGGAAGATCGACCGAGGTCGAGACCTTTTCCCGAATCGTGGTATGGCCTTCAATTTGTTTGCGGATCGATTCGACCGAAGCATGCGAGCGCAGAAAGCGGTTGGTCAACGCTTTGTCTTCACGCAGCAGGCCGAGGAGCAGGTGTTCGGTTTCAATATACGGGGAGCCAAACTGGCTGGCTTCATACCGCGCGAAAAAGATCACGCGCCGCGCCTTCTCTGTATAACGCTCGAACATGTTCCCCCTTCAAGACCAAACCGCCGACTGTCGCCGCATCCGCCCAACGGACCGGAAGCAAGAACACTCAGGGCTCACTAATACCGTCCCGTCTCCTCAGGCCGAACCCCGGCCAAAAAGTGAGTCGACTTTCTCCAGCACGCCGCGTGGCGATCCCGCCCTCGTGCCTATATCTCGCAATCCCATTCATTACACATTAGACTGCGCCACAACAAAAACGAAGCAACCTCACAATTCCTGTGCCGACTCTTCGGCGATGCGGCCCTTTTCCAGCCGAAGCACCCGGCTGCATTGCCGCGCCAAACCCAGATTGTGAGTGACGATAATGGAAGTAAGGCCGTGGCTGTGGTGAAGGCGCTCCAACAAGGAAAAAACCACGCCGGCCGTGCGGCCATCCAGGTCACCAGTAGGTTCATCGGCCAAAAGTACCTTGGGGCCAGTGATCAGCGCCCGGGCGAGCGATACCCGCTGTTGTTCACCGCCTGACAGCTCTCCTGAGCGGTGCTCCGCGCGATCGCCGAGCTCGACTTCATCCAGCCAGTGTTTCGCCTGTTCGATAGCCTGTTTCCGGTTCTCTCCCCGGGCCAACAGCGGCATGGCGACATTCTCTTGTGCGGTAAATTCGGGAAGAAGGTAGTGAAACTGCCACACGTAGCCCACTTCGCGGTTGCGGAAGTCAGCGGCCTGCCTGGGCGTTTGGAATCTCAATAGCGTTGACTGGAAGTATACGTTACCGGAACTGGCCGTATCAAGCGCCCCAAGGATGTGCAAAAGTGTGCTTTTACCCGCTCCCGACTCGCCCACAATAGCCAGCAGATCGCCTTGCGCAACGCGAAAGGAAAGCTCCTCGAAGAGGACCAGACGCCCTCGTCCGGTGAGATATTCCTTACGCAGCCTTTCGACTCGCAAGACTTCGGGGTAAACCGCGCTGCCGGCCGCCAGCGCTCCGGAAGGAGACGGGTCAAAGCCTTCTACGTCAGCCGGGGACTGCTCCATAACTACCTGTACCACTCTGAAACGGGAAAGGAAAGCAAGTTCTCGGCAGAAGGAGCCTATCGTTACCGGGACACCAACATGACAAAGAAATTCTCTTTATCAACTGCTTTACTTCTGGCGCTGCCCGGTCAGCCATTCCAATCTTCGCTCCAATTCTTATCGGACAGGCCAGTCTCTTATTTTTCCTTCTTGTCCTTTTCTTTTTGCGGGGAACGTGCGTCAAAATCCGCCTGCATCCGCTTCAACTGAAGGATGCCGTAGAAGACGGTAACGACAAGGAGCGCGACTAGAGTCCTGGCCAGACGGCGCTCCCACGGGTATTCGCCCATCCGGTTCGCTACATAGCTGGCGACGATTAAGCCGAAAAAGACGAGGTTGAGGAGCCAGTTCGCGATCTTCGGCACGACGAAGTGCAGCGTGCCGAAACCGGCCAACTGGTAGAGCAGATACGGTAGAAGGGCGACCATTGGCAGCATCTCGGCAGTGCCCAGCAGTGAGCCGCCGCTCACCGCAGCCGCGACTGTGTCGGACCCTTTGGAATGCAACAGCGTGCTGTGCGATAACTCGTAAAAGAGCGAAGGCAACGCACATAGAAAGGGAACGACCGCGAGCAACTCAAGCACCAGAGCACCGCTCCAGACGCCGACCTTCGATGCTGCATCGGCGCCCGAGCCCGAGGAATCGGAGCCGACATACAGTCCTCCGATAATCGCCGCGGCGCTCGACAGCATCAGCAGCTCTACCGTGATGCCAAAGCTCGCCGCTTCTCCAGCCTTGATAATCAGCAGCGCCATAAATCCAGGCAGGTAGAACATAATGCGGACCAGCCGCGCCCAGACCCGCGGGTCACGCTCCGGCGGCAGAACGGGCAGCGCCAGCCCGTCGGTTCCGATGGTTGCTCTTTCCTTCGACATCTCTTAACCCCAAATCCCGAGAGAGTTACTTCGATTCGTAACCCTACCACAGCGTCCTAAATCCGGAAAATAATTGCCGCATGGGAAAGCTACACCCGCACGTTCTTTCCGGAGACCGATCTAAATATGCCGGAAATTCCTGCCGCTCTTGCTCTTCCAGGTTGTAGTCTGGACATATTCCCGGTAAACAGCATCTGTAACTTCGACAATGAGGCAAGCGGTGTTCGATTCGACTTTGATGGAAAGCGGCACGGAGATGCAGGTCGTAGACCTGCCGGAAGATGCCGAATTCCTGTCTCGGCAGACCCGCCCCCACAAGATGGCAACAGAGGTTTCTGCTCTCCAGCGCCTGGCCCACGTCTTCGCCGAGCGCCCGGATCGGATACTGCAGGAACTTGTAGAAGTCTCCATGGAAATATGTGGCGCGGCCAGCGCCGGCATCACTCTCGAAGAGCCTCTTGGTGGCAGCGAGAGCCAGTTCCGCTGGATCGCCACAGCCGGCAAATATGAAGGCTTCCTCGGCGCCGTGCTGCCGCGCTCTTACAGCCCTTGCGGCACTTGTCTCGACCGCGGCCAGCCGCAACTGTTCCGCGTTCCCAGGGCGTACCTCGACACGATCGGCGTGGCCGCCCCGCCGGTTACGGACGGTTTGCTGATTCCCTGGCAGGTCGACGAGACGCGCGGCACCATCTGGGTGCTCGCCCATGGTCCCTATCAGTGGTTCGACCGCGAAGACTACCGGGTCATGCGAAGCCTGTCGGATTTCGCGGCCATCGCCGTCCGCCATCAACGCCAACAGGCGGAGTTGATGCGCAAAGCCGCGGCGGAGGCCGCTGCCGCGATGGCCAACGAACTCGCCCACCAGATCAACAATCCCCTGCAGAGTCTGATGCAGACGGCCTTTCTAGCTGCTCAGGGCGGCGAGAAGGCCGAGGTCTTCGAAGAGCAGGTGATGACGGACTTAATTAAGCTGTCAGAACTGGTGAAGCAGCTACTGAGTCTGCCCAGGGAGATTTCAACGCCGGAGTCCGCGTAACTCGCGCTAGATATCCCGCCGCGAATTCCCAAATGGGAACAACACGGCAGAACAAGTCATCTTACAGTCCCGCGTCGATCCGCTTCCGTAGTCCGGAGAGACCCTGCTCGACCTGGCCCAGATCTTTCGAGAACCGTTGCCGCAGTTCATCGTTATGAATCGTCAGAAGGGTTTCTTGGATCGTCTCGCTGAAATTTTTGACGAGTCCCGCTTGATAGTCCGCACACTCTCTGAGGCCAAAGGCTGCCTGCATGCCGCCAAGACTTAGCGCGGCAAGGCACACCCGAAGCTCGGCCTCAAGCATCCGGCAGCGGTCTTCCTCGGCACGTAGAGTGAACTCGCCGATTTGCTTTGCGAGGCTGGCCATGAGAACAACCTAGCTCTTCGCGGCGAGGGCGTATGTTCAGTTTTATACGATCAGCAACAAAATTCGATTCGTCCGTTTTCGGCCAAACAGCCGGGACTACTCATATCGCAAAGCCTCCGCCGGCAGTACCTTCGCCGCAGAGGAAGAAGGATATAACGTCGCCAGCAGAGAAACCCCCAGCGATACCAGCGCAACAATGACACCATCGATCACTCGTGGAGCAAACGGCAGATAGTCGAGCGAGTAAACCTGCGCGTCCAGATGGATGAAGCGGTAATGGTGCCCCGCCCACGCCGCGAGATAGCCCAGAATGAGCCCGGCAATCGTGCCCAGAACGCTGATCAGCAATCCCTGAAACAGGAAGATCCGCCGAATCTGTTCGGGCCGCACGCCAAACGACATCAGCACCGCAATATCCCGGGTCTTCTCCATCACCATCATGGTGAGGGCGATCAGGATATTCAGTGCCGCCACGCAAACAATCAGACCGATGACGATGAAGGTGACCACCTGCTCGAGAGCGAGTGCACGAAAGATCTCCCGATTCTGCTCCATCCAGTTCGTCGCCAGAAAGCCCGGCCCCGCCGCCTGCTCGATCTGGCGACCGATGCGGTCGGCATGGTAGAGATCGTCGACCTTAAAGGAGATGACCGAGACGATGTCCGGCTCGCCAAAGAGCCTCTGCGCATCGGCCAGGCGGATGAATGCCATCTCGTGGTCGTACTGATAGAAGCCAGAGTGAAAGATGCCTGCGACTTGAAACCGCTTGTACTGCGGCTCCAGCCCGTAAGGCGTGAGCTCCCCCTGCGGGCTGATGACCATCACGCTCGAACCAACCTTGGCGTCCAGTGTATCGGCAAGGTCGTAGCCAATCAGAATCGGCGGAAGAGCTCCATTCGCAACGGGTAGACTCTGTCCACTTTCAAGCGGATCAGGTTCCAGCGGCGTCACGCTTCCGAACGTTGGTTTGATGAGGTCGCTGACCGTCTGTTCCTGGTCGGGGAGAATGCCCTTGATCATCGCGCCGCCCGAGCGCGCTCCCCGCGAAATTAACACCGGCTCATAAAGCCCTGGGGCCGCGGCGGTCACATGGGGCATCTTCGCCAGCTTCGCCGTCAACTCGCGCCAGTCGCGGATGCCGTCGTCCTGCACCCGCATCAACTCGACGTGCGCAGTCGAACTCAGCAGCCGCTCCTGCAGGTCGCGCCGCATTCCGTTGGTGATCGCCAGCGCAATGATCAGCGACGCCACGCCCACGGCGACCCCGGCGACGGAGATCGCGGTAATCACCCCCACCACCGCCTGGCGCCGCTTGGCCCTGAGGTACCGCGCCGCGATGAAGAGCTCAAAACGCATGGCTTCCTAGTGGACGACCGTCTTCGCTGCGGTCACATTCTCGAAGCGGTCGTAGGTGCGCAGCGTGACGATATGCTCGCCGGCCGCAGCCTTCAATGGCGCTGAAAAATCATAGTGCTCCACCAGCGAGTCGGAGAGCTGCCCGACAGGCTCGATGTACTGCCACGGTCCCGCGTCCACCGAATATTCCGCCTTCGCAATCGGCGACGCCGCATCTGTAGCAGTCGCGGTGACATGAATTTTGTCGGCTTCCAGATGCGCCATCAGCGCCGAGATGACCGGCGGCGCAGTGTCGATCACAAACCTGTCACTGACCCGGTCCGAGGTGAGCGCATCGCCCGGATTATGCGACGGCGCATCGCTTGCCACTACCTTGATTCGGTATCCGCCATCCGGCAACAGCGCCACGTCGAACGAATAATAGCGCTCAATCACCTTGTCCTTGAGCAGGCGCCAATCGTGATCGCCGTCGCCGCGGAAGTAGACCGAATACGTGAGCTCGTCTCCGTTTTCGTCATGAGCGTCCCACCTTACCGTGGCCGCGCTCTTGTCGCGAATCCCCGGCAGCGGCGAGTTAGCGCCGCCCTCTTGAAACGTAAGGGTATTGTTCTGCGCCGAAGGGAAGGAAATATTGACGGTCTGCGGTTGTTGCTGCATCTGCACGGAAGTATTCACCCGTGCCCCGGTTTGCACCACAATCTCATCCACAGTGGGCGCGACGTTCACCGGCAGGTAATTTAATCCGATCGATGCGATTGACACGTTGTCCCGCAGCACCGCTTTCCATTGCACAAACCGCGCCGCCGGCACTGCCAGATTCCCGGAGTTGGGTGTCGCCTTGACCCACTCGCTCCAATTACGCTCCGGGCTCTCGAGATTGCCAGAGCGCGCGAAGAGGTCGAACGCCTCGGAACTGGCGCTCGCCTCCGGCCGGCCCCATTTCGAAAAGACTCCCGCGTCGAATACATCGCTCTCATAGCTCGCGTCCGGATCGGCAGCGCGAGAAAGAGAATAGAGCTTGCCGCTGTTGGCCGTCGCTACGAGATATCCCTGCGGAGCGTCGGCGAATCCCACCCCCTGGGATGCCTCCAGGTGAGCGAGGTCTTCGAACTCTCCATTTTCATGCACGCGATAAATGCGCCCCCGGTTCCCGGTAGCCGCCAGGATGCCCTGGGGCGTCCAGCGCAGCGCGTAAACCACCGCTTCCTTGTCGGACCAGAGCTTGCGCGGAGCGCCGTTGGCGGTGATCTCGTAGATATCCGAGCCGTCGGCGACAATGCTGTTCGTGTTGAAGGCCTGCACCGATCCCGGCTGCAGGATTGTGATGGTCGCGGTCACCGCGGTGTTCCCGGTCACTGGCAGCGGCGGCAGGTTGTTTCGGTTTCTCTCACCGACCGCGCTCGCCCAAATCACATCTTTGCCGGCACCGTTATCGCCCACTACGACGGCAGTGATCTCCCGCTTTGGCGCGTCGTAGAGCACAAACCCCTTGCCGTCCTTGCCGATCCTGTAGATCAGGCCACTGCCATCGGAGCCGGCAATCAGATTTCCCTCATGGTCAAAGGTCATGCAGCGGATATGCTGCTCGTCGCTCTTGAAAAAGAGTTCCGGCTTCGCCCCCGCCTGAGCAACATCCACGCGGTAGATCGCCGCGGGCGCACCCGTCGCGACATACAAGCGCCCTTGCGGATCGAAAAGCAGGTCCCAGATATATTTTGGTTTCTCCGCCGTCGCGGAGGGATCGAAGGCGACCGTGGCAGACTTCTCGTCTACGCCGGTCGCGCCCGGCTTCAGCTTGTAAACCTTTCCTGAAGGAAGCGTCGCCGCATAGACCGAACCATCCGAGGCCACACGCACCGCCTGGACGGTGAGGTCCGTGGTCTCGAAGAGTCTGGTCGATTTTCCGTCCGGCGTGACCTTGAGCACCGTCGCCGGCGAGCCCGTGGCCAGGTAGGCATTCCCGGCCGGATCCGAGGCGACCGCCCAGACATACGTGGAAGGAGTCGTGAAGACCGAGGTGACCTTTGGTCCTGGGATGATGGAACCGTCGCTCTTGATGGCTACCCCGTGCGGCCTTCCCTTCTCAAAATCCTCGTAGCGGGATTGGCTCCAGAGATGGGTTCCCTGGGCGTGAGCGAAGGGCGATAGGGCAAGAAAAAGAACAAGTTGTAGGCCGAGACGGTTTCCGGACATGCTGAAAATCAGTCTACTAGAGGCCCGCACCACCCTGACACGTCGTCGAGTTCAGTCGAGGGAAGACCGCGAACGAGCCGGTACGGCCCAATTACAACTCTCCATCGCCGCAACCCTCCGCACAGACCCCTAAGTCTCGACCGGGCGAGGAGGCGTCAGGTAGGCCCATCGCTCGACCAGTTGGCGATGCGCGATCCTCCAGATGACGATCCCCGCAAACTCAAACTTGGTCCCGGAAGAAGCCTCGGTGCCGGTCCAGTGGTTGCGCACTACGACACGGTCGTCCTCGGCAATCAGATCGAGAATCTCGACGTGAATATCGGGAAACTTCTTGTAGGCTCCGCCAACGTAGGCTTTGGCGCCCGCAGGCCCGGGCGGCATTCCGGGCGGGACGTCGGAACCATGGTCTTCAAATTCGGGAGCAAAATTGACGTCCGCGATATCCAGGTTCTTGCGGTTGACGAATTCCTCGAAATGCTTGCGAACGAACTCTTTGACCTCCGCGAAGGTCATGCCGGTCTTCGGATTGAGTTGCTCTTCCGAATTGCTCATCGCTTTCGGCCTCCACTTTCGGGTTGATTCTGGTTACGCGGCGGGCTTGAAACTGCTCTTGAATTCGCCCAGAAACTGATCGAGAGTCATTGGCAGACGACCGATCAAGCTTGCTAATACATTGGTTACCTCGCCGCCCTGGCCGCCCATATAGTAACGCTGCAGATCGAGTAGCGCGTCGACCTGCCAATCCGGCATCCCGAGGGCAAGCATGCTCGAACGCTGCGCGCTTTCGGGGACATCGACAAACTGAATGCTGCGCCCGGCCGCTCGACTGATGCGGTCGGCGAGCTCAGAATAAGTAACCGCTTCGGGTCCATTCAGTTCGTAAATCTTGCCGGTATGCTCCTCCGGGGCGTTCAGGATTCGAGCTGCGGCGGCGGCGATGTCGCGCGCGTCAACGAAGCTGGTCCGCGCGTTGCCCATCGCGGCGTAAAACGCGCCTTGTTCGCGAATGCTGGGCGCCATGTAAGCCAGGATGTTCTGCATGAATCCGTTGGGCCGAAGGATGGTGTAGTCCAATCCCGAGGCGGTGAGCTTGTCTTCGACTACTCGATGCCAGGCGGGAAACGACTTGCTGTAGTCTGCCGCTCCCAGCGCCGAATTGAGGAGCAGATATTTAAGTCCTGCCTCCCGAGAGGCGTCGATGACATTGCTCTCCAACTCGACCAGGGAAGGAATCGGCGAACAGACCAGGTAGACGCGGTCGACCCCGTCCAGCGCCTTCCGCAGACTGTGCTTGTCGGCGAAGTCGCCGATGGCGGTCGGCGTTCCGGCGGGCGCCTTTTGGGCTTCCCCCTCACTGCGGTAAAGGGCGCGATGGGCCTCCCCGCTCCTGCGAACTTCCTCCAGAACGAAGCGGCCCACCGTTCCCGATGATCCGGTAATAAGAATCATTGCTTCTCCTTGGCATCGTCCAATTCGGTTGGATGTTGCCCCTTCATCGACTCTTCAGGCGGTATAGTACAGGCGGAGTGTGGCTCCCGGAAGTACGCACTTATTTGTAAGTGCCTCAACGGAGGGCCCACAGGAGTCTAACGTTGAAAGAGCATTACGGGTGCCCCGTGCAAGCCACGATCAACTTGCTTTCCGGCAAGTGGAAGGTGCAAATCTTGTGGCATCTTTCTTTCCGGCCGTTCCGCTTCGCCGAGCTGCGAAAGAAGCTGCCGCGCATCTCAGAGAAGGTCCTCACCGAGCAGTTACGGCTGCTTGAAGAGGCGCGGCTGGTGCGCAGGGAGATTACCCCGACGATTCCGCCGATGGTGACGTATTTCCTTGAAACCGAGGGCGAGAAACTGGTGCCGCTGATGGAGACAATGTGCGATTGGGGCTGCGCGCATTTCGAGATGAAGCCTAGCCTGCCTCGTCCGCAACCGCGCAAGGTTGCGTCGGGCGGTGCGTGACCGCGACGGCGCAGCCGCCCGGAATTGGCCGCTATACAACCGTGTCCTCAATGACACGCACAGTCTCGGACCCGTCAACCACCGATCCCAGAAGATTCGGCCCGTCATTCCAACGCTGTCGGAGCAGCCGGTTCATCGGCTCCGAATAGAACCTGGCAACCACCTCGCCCAACAGACCGGCGATCACGATGACAGCGATGAACAACGCCGGAACCCCAATCACGGGTTTTCCTATCCGCACAAAGACCGCGAAGAATGCAAAGACCACAAACATATGCGTGAGATAGACCTCATAGCTGCGTTGCCCCAGTCTTGCCAGAGGACTGAACAGGCGCGGGCTCTGCCATCGCGTCGTCGCGGCAGCCGCAGCCAACATGCAGGCGCCGAGCGCGACGATACTCATATCCAGACCGCTGCGATAGAGACCCCACTGTTCTGTAAGGCGAGTGAAACCCAGGCTGAAGACTAGGAGCGCGAGTCCTGCGCCTCGAGCAAGCCACACTGCCCGTCGCGAGAGATTCCGGCGCGAAAGGACAATCGCCGTGATGCAGCCGAGCGCGATCGCGTCCATGCCGCCGAGATAGGAATATTCCCGCCATACGTCATTGCCATTCGAGAACATGGCTCGCGCGAACGGCCCCAGCACCACAAATCCGGCCAGGATTACGCTCAGCAGCTTGCCTCTTCCCGCCAGGCGGCAGATCAGAGGAAAGAAGAGGTAAAACACCTCTTCGACGGAAAGCGACCAGAGGATGTCCCAATTTGCTGGAAGATAGCCTCGCCGCGCCTCCAGCACGTTCACATGGAAGGTAAGGGCCGCAATCAGCGCCCGCCCCAATCCTCCGGTCTTCGACGAGACAGCGAAGTTTTCGAAGTGAGCAAGATGAAGGATGCTCAACACCGCCAGCAGCGCAAGCAGCAGAGGCCCGATGCGGGCAAAGCGCAGCCGGTAGAAGTCGCCAATGTTGACCGCCTTGAGCGAACCCCATCGCCGCAGCGCCGTTGAAGTAATCAGGAATCCCGAGATCGCGAAGAATATCTGCACGCCGCGCTGGCCGTTCCAGACCAGCGACGAGACAAGTTGATGAGGCAGCCCCCTGGTATAGGGCACGCTCGCGAAGAGCAGCCGCATGTTGACGTGGTTCATCAACACCAGCAGAATCGCGAGCCCCCGAAGCAGGTCAACGCCGTCAATCCGCGTCCAGCTTGGGACCGGGCGGGCAGACTCAACTGAGGTCATAACGTCATTCTGCCTCACTCGGCAGCGCGTGCATCGAGATCCGGGCCGCAGCATCACCGATCGCCAGCGCTCCCATCGTCCCGGTCGCAGCCTCAAGATGATGCAAATGCCAATCGGAGGTCAGCTTCGCCTCCGGCCGCGCGGCGAGCAGCGCCGCGGGTTCCTCTTCCCGCACCGACACGTCAAAGGAATCCAGCGGAATTCTCAAACCCACGCCTTCCACCTTGAGGATCGCCTCCTTGCGCGTCCAGCAGCGGTAAAAGGCATCGAGCCATTCCAGTCCATCGAGCGCAGCCATGCCGGCCTGCTCCGCGGCGGAGAAGTATCTCTTCGCGACGTCTCTCTCGATCGGGCGAACGTCTTCCACATCCACCCCGATCTCCATGCCAACGGTCACAGCCAGCACGCCGACTGTCTTGCTGTGGCTGAGATTGAAACGAATCGGCGCGCCACCGGGCGTCAGCGCCAACTCCGGCTTGCCCCAAGCGCCTTCGTGGAAGGCGAGCGACGCCGGATCCTTGCCCAGGTAGCTGGCTAATATCCGGCGCATCCTTGCGTGAGAGGCGGAGTAGCGGACCCGGTCAGGCGCAAAGTAAAAGCGCCTCGTCTTCTGCCGCTCCTGTTCGTCCAGTATCTTCAGATCGGCCTCGCGCGGCTCTCCTGGGCCGGCGAAATTCCACGCCCAGACATGCGCCTCCCCCTTGCCGATCATCTTAGGAAGAGCGCGTGAGGGCCATAAAATGTGCGGAACTGGATGAGAAACGCCGGAAGCCATGTCGTCACCGGCTCTGATGGTATCGCGAAAGGCTCGGGGAGACTTGGCAGGCAGCTGTGTGCGGCATTCTGCAGTCACATAATCGGCAGGAATAATGCTTTAATCGGTTTGTCCCTCTAAAAACGGGGTAACTCCTTGAAACTGCTTGCAAAGTTCAACCTGATGCTCCTCCTCCTGTTCGGCGTAGGCCTGCTCCTGGTCTCGCAGTTATCGCGCCGCTTTCTCGAAAACAACGCCCGCGATCAGACGATCCAGCAGGCGCGCTTGATGGTTTCGAGCGCCCGGTCCACGCGCGACTATACCGAAGAGGAGCTGGATCCGCTGCTCGAGAAGACGCCCGACCACGCCGAGCGCTTCCTGCCCCAGACGATCCCGTTTTACGCCGCCACAGTCACCTTCAACCATCTGCGCAAGGACTATCCCGATTACACCTACAAAGAGGCGGCCCTCAACCCCACCAACCCGCGCGACCGTGCCGATGAGTGGGAGGCCGACGTGATCAACTACTTCCGCGACCACCCGGGCAAAACGGAACTCATCGGCGAGCGCCAGACCGCCACTGGCAGCTCAATCTACCTCTCGCAGCCGATCGCAGCGTCGGAAGGCTGCCTGGAATGCCACGGGACGCCCTCCTCTGCCCCGCCGACGGAGGTCGCCACCTACGGCAGCTCCAACGGCTTCGGATGGAAGCTTCACGAGATCATCGGCGCGCAGATCGTCTCTGTGCCCACCGAGGTTCCGCTAGCCATTGCCCACGAGGCCTTCCACACGCTATTGCTATATCTCTCGCTGACCTTCGTCGCCACGATGGCGGTCATCGATGCGGGACTTTACTACATCGTGATCCTGCCCCTGCGGCGTCTTGCTACGACCGCCGACCTGGTCAGCAAAGGCGACTTGAGCCAGCCCGAGTTCACGGTGAAGGGCAAAGACGAAATCGCCGAGGTGACCGGCTCGTTCAATCGAATGTACGTCAGCCTGGTGAAGGCGATGCGCATGCTCGACGAATAACGCCGCAGGAATCGTCCGCCGGGGAAAGCGCCGCCTAGCTACTGGTCGCGCAGCGTCTTCATCGGATCGAGCCCGGCGGCGCGGCTCGCCGGGATCAGGCTGGCAACTGCTGAAACTGTCAACAGCACCGCCGCGACGCAGAGAAATGTGACTGGATCGAGTGGTTTCACCCCGTACAGCAAGCTGGCCAAGTAGCGCGTGACCAGCGCAGATACGCCGATCCCCAGCGCCACACCGATCAAGGCGAGGCCGAGGCCGCGATTCAGAATCAGCCTCAGCACGTTGCCGCGCTGCGCGCCCAGCGCCATGCGCAGTCCGATCTCGTGAGTACGCTGCACCACCATGTAGGCGAGCACCGCATACAAGCCGATCGCCGCCAGCAGCAGTGCAATGCCCGCAAAGGCAGCCAGCAGCATCGTCTGGAAGCGCGACTGCGCCGTGTTCAGCGCAACCAGTTCATCGTATGTGTGGATGCGATAGACGGGCGCCTCCTTGTCGACCGAGGCCACCGCCAATCGCGCCGGGTTGATATAGCTCGCCGGGTCTCCCGCCACACGCATCGCATAATACGGCGATGTAATGTTTGCCGGTCCATATGGCACGTAGTATTCCGGTTCGGCCTTCTCTGTCACGCCCTCGCGCTTCACATCGCCAGTCACGGCGATGATCTCGCGCATCGGTTTTTCACCGCTCTCCGCCGTAAATCCCGGCTGGAGTCGTTTGCCGATCGGATCTTCGCCGGGGAAAAACTCCCGAGCAAAGGCCTGGTTGATGATGATGACGGGCTTGCCGTGGATCTGGTCCTCATCGTCGGAAAAGGTGCGCCCGCGGAGGATTGGAATTCCCATTGTTTTGAAGAAGGATGGCTCGATCACGCTCGCCCGAGACGCCGGTGAATCGCCCACCGCATGAGTCCGACCCTCGATTTCAAAAGTAAGAGTGATTCCGCTTCCTGAGAGCGGCAGGGGGTAGACGGCGGTGACTTCCTGCGCTCCGGGCAGGGCCTGGAGCCTCGCCAGGATCGCGTGATAAAAGGCCATCGACTCGGCGTCCTCCTTATAGCGCTTGGAGGAGACGCCGACCCGGAAGGTCAGCATATGCTTTGGGTTGAAGCCTGGATCGACAGCCAGAGTGTGAAGGAAGCTGCGAATGAAGAGTCCGGCGCAGACTAACAGCACCAGGCCGAGTGCGGTCTCTGCGATCACCAGACCGGCGTGCAGCTGGTGCTGCTTGCGTCCGGCTGTAGAGGTACGCGTACCGTCGCGCAGCGCCATCGCGGGGTCAAGCCGTGAGAGCTTGCGTGCAGGCAGCAATCCGAAGAGCACTCCGGTCAGAAGTGACACGCCGAACGAAAAGGCCAGCGCGGGCCCATCGATCGTGGCTTGGCCGACCCGCGGAACTCCGGCAGGAACGAGATGCAGAAGGCCTTTCAGCATCAATACTGCGAGAGCGGTTCCGGCAACCCCGCCAATCAGCGCGAGCAAAACAGACTCGCTCAGCAACTGCATCACAATCTCGCGGCGATTCGCGCCGAGCGCCGCCCGTACAGCCAGCTCCGCTTGCCTGCCGGAACCGCGCGCCAGCAGCAGCCCGGCCACATTGGCGCACGAAATCAACAATAACGCCGCGACCGCGGCAAACAGTATCCGCAGGGCCGGCCGAACGTCGCCGGTCACACTCTCCGCCTCGGGCATTACCTGCGCGGCGCGATTGTTCAGGTCCTCGTCGGGATAACGCTTCGCCAATCCCGCCTGGATTGTGCTGATCTCCGCCTGGGCCTGGGCGATAGTCACTCCCGGCTTGAGCCGGCCGATCACGTCCAGCTGCATCCATCCGCGTTGCGCGGTCGATGGGTCTTTGCCGTCGGCATCCCGCGCCGGAGTGATCCAGAAACTGGGCGATGGCGATTCGATGGGAAAGCTGAACGACGCCGGCATTACGCCCACTACCGTGTAGGAATCGTCGAAGAGCCTGATCGATTGTCCCAGGACGTCAGGCGACGCGTTGAAATCCGAAACCCACAATTCGTGGCTCAGAATGACGCTGCGATTCCCAGACTTCTCTTCCTCGCGCGTAAACGGGCGCCCCAGCGCCGGCGCAGTGCCCAGCACATGGAAGAAGTCCGCCGACACGGCGGTGCCTGAGATCATGCGGGCAGTGCCATTTACGTTCGAACTCCCATTCACATCGTGGTAGGCGGCCAGCGATTCGAAGCTGTGGTTCAGCGCCCGCCAGTCGAAAAAGTCCGGGTAGGAGATACCCTCCGGCACCCCCACCGCATCGGAGCCCGAATTCGGCGGGAAGGCCAACACGGCTGCTTTCGTCAACCTAGCCGGGTCGGGAAAGGGCAGGGGCCGCAACAGCACCGCGTAAAAGATCGAAAAGATCGCAGTGGTCGCGCCAATCCCGATCGCCAGGGTAAGAATGGCTGTGGCCGCGAAACCCGGGTTGCGGCGCAGCTGGCGGAGTGCGAAGCGCAGGTGGTTCGTCAAATCGTGCATCGGTTTACCTATGAGAGACTTTCGCCATCCAAGTAGCACGATGCTCGCCAATTGGGGTCTGCCGCAGATCATTGAAAAGACGGCATTTATGGTGTGGTGAAAAGGCCCAGGCGCGGGTCGGCGTTCACTTCCGGATTGAAGCTGTTCGATACCGGACGCTCACGCGCCCCGTCTTCCTGCCTGCAGGTCAACGATGATCGCCGCGTTCCGATAAGCGATACCATGGAAGAGATGTTTCGGGGAACAAGAATTCGGCGTGCTGGGACAATCCGAAAAGGCGCATACTAACGTCAAAGAGATAGCAGGGTGGGGTGCGCCTTCGCCATGCCGTGGCCTCAGGTGAGGTGGATGATGCAAATGTTTTCAATCGAAGAGTTGCGCAAGGCGAGTTTGACCCTCGCGGCCGGACTGATTCTAGCTCCGGTCTGCGTCCTGGCCCAATCGCCAGGTAGCCAGCAGCCAACCTCTGCTCCGCCATCTCCTGCCTCTTCGGCGCCAGCGAACCAGCCCTCGTCGACTCCCCCCTCCAGCACCACTTCGGCAACGCCTGATTCCTCGACAGCCATGCCTGCGCCGACGGTAACGCCCGCCGCACCTCCCGGGACTGCTCCGCCAGCCCCGGTTGGTGACGGCAGTATGCCCGGAGTCAAGAAAGGCAGCATCGAGGACGTCAACGCCATCGGCACCCGCGACATCGGCGCGCGCGGCATGGGCAACTGGTACTCGGTCGAGAGCGAAATCAAGATGGGCAAGGGCTACTCGATGGAACTCGAGAAGAGCACCAAGTTCATCAACGACCCGACGATTACCGAATATGTCAACCGCATCGGCCAAAATATCGTTAAGAACTCCGACTGCAAGGTGCCCTTCACCATCAAGGTGATCGACTCCGATGAAGTCAACGCCATGGCGCTGCCCGGCGGCTTCTTCTACGTGAACTCAGGCCTGATCCTCGCCGCCGACGAAGAGGCCGAACTTGCCGGAGTCATGGCCCATGAGACCGCCCACGTCTGCGCCCACCACGCCGCCCGCGAGCAGACCCGGGCCAACTATGCGCAGATCGCCGCAACCGCCGCGATGATCGCCATCCCCGGCTGGGCCGGCTACGGCATCTATGAGGCTTCGGGTCTGGTCATTCCGCTCACCTTCCTCCAGTTCTCGCGCGAATTCGAGGCGCAGGCCGACTACCTTGGCGTGCAATATATGTACCGCGCCGGCTACGATCCGCAGGCTTTTGTCACCTTCTTCGAGAAAATTCAGAACCTCGAGAAGCGCAAGCCCGGCGCTGTGGCCCGCGCCTTTTCCTCTCATCCCCAGACCCCCGACCGCATCGAGCACTCGCAGGAAGAGATCGCCAAGATTCTCCCTCCGCGCGATGAGTACGTCGTTACTACTTCGGAGTTCGATGACGTGAAGGGCCGCCTGGCGAGGATCGAAAACAAGCGCCGCCTGACCGACAAGTCGACCGGCGCCAAACCGACTCTGCGCCGCGCCAGCACCACCGTCGGCGATCCCAGCACGAGCGGCGGCGGTACCACCTCGTCCTCGACGTCCAGCACTTCCTCGACCACCAGCGACGGTGACGACCAGCCAACTCTTCACCGGCGCGACAACTAGCGTGCCGTCAGAGGGCTATCATCCTGAGCAAAGTGTGGCGCGGCTCTCGCGCCACACAAGATTGAAGGACCTGCGCCATCCGCGATTCGACTCGATCGGGGCCGAGCGCACCGCGATCCCCTCAGTAACCCAATCCTGCAATGCCGTTCGGATATACTCTCGCCTATGAGCGCCATCGAAACCGAGGTCAAGTTTCGCGTCCACGACGCGGAACGGTTGCAGCGGCATCTGCAGGCGGCGGGTTTCTGGCAGGAGACTCCGCGCACCTTTGAGCGCAATATTCTCTATGACACCCCGGAGAGGCGCTTGCGCCTCGATCGCCAGATCCTGCGCATCCGTGAGTATGGCGAAAAGTGGGTGCTCACCCACAAAGCCATTCCCGAAGCGGGTGACACCGGCCTCTATAAACAGCGCGTCGAAACCGAGACCACCGTCGCGGACGGAGAAACCGTCGCGACCATCTTCGCGGCCCTGGGCTATACCCCCGCCTTCACCTACGAGAAATATCGCACCGAGTGGACTGACGGAGCCGGCCATTGCGTGGTCGATGAGACGCCGATCGGCCTATATGCCGAACTCGAAGGCCCAGAAGACTGGATCAATCGCACCGCAGCCGCTCTCTCCGTCGACCCGAGCGAGTTTCAGAACGACAGCTACGGGCGCCTCTTCGATCTATGGAAACAGGAGACGGGCAGCGACGCGAACGATCTCACCTTCGCGGCTATCGGAAGCTCAATTGAGGTCGATGCGCTGCCTTAGATTGCGAGTCGAGTGTCTCCGGTTTGCCGAACGCGATCACGGACGTACAAAAACAGAGAGGCTCAGTCCTTTCCGGTCGCCTGAAGCTGACGTTTGAGCATCTCCAGGACTGCGTCTGGATTGACGGTGAAGCTGGCCGGAGCCTGACTCGGCGGATACTCCTTGAAAGTCTCAATAAACTGTTCCCCGAGAATAGTCCCCTGAACATTCAGGTAGACATTGTGGACCAACCAGTCGTTGTATTGGTCTGAGGTAATGTCCGCCCGCTCATATGGGTCCATGCGGAGGTTATATATCTTAGGCAGCCGCAGGCAGGTGAACGGCTCCTCCCAGATATTGAGATTCCCGGGGGCGCGCTGCTCGCAAAAGACGTACTTGAAGTTTTCGTGCCTCATCGCGACGAGCTGGCCGTCGTCGTCGAAGTAAAAGAAGTCCTTGCGCGGCGAATGCGGCTCCTGGCCTTCAAGGTAGGGCAGGATGTTGTACCCGTCCAGATGAACTTTGTGGGACATCCCTCCCGGGCCATCCCCCTTCAATAGCTGCTCTTTGATGGTCGGATCCCCGGCAGCCGCAAGCAAGGTTGGAAACCAGTCCAGTCCCGAAACAATCTCGTTCGACCAGACTCCCGGCTTGATGTGACCCGGCCAGCGAATCACCGCCGGTACACGGAAAGCGCCCTCCCAATTCGAGTCTTTCTCGCTGCGGAAGGGCGTCATCGCCGCATCCGGCCAGCTAAACATGTTCGGACCATTGTCGGTTGTGTAAATGACAATCGTATCTTTGGTCACGCCGAGATCGTCCAGCGCCTTCAGCAACTTGCCTACGTCCTGATCGTGCTCGACCATGCCGTCGGCGTAGTCGTTGCCAGGCATACCGCTGAGCCCATGATGTTCAGGCCGGATGTGCGTAAAGATATGCATCCGGGTGGTATTCATCCATACGAAGAAAGGCTTGCCGGCTTTGACCTGTTCGCCCATGAATCCGATCGCCCGGCCCGTCGTCTCGTCGTCGATCGTCTCCATGCGCTTCATGTCGAGCGGCCCGACATCCTCGATCTTGCCGCCAGCGTAGGAATGAATGATCCCGCGTACGTGATAGACCTTAAGAAACTCAGGATCGTCCTTCGGCCAATAGGGCATCTCCGGCTCTTGCTCTGCGTTCAGGTGATAGAGATTGCCGTAGAACTCGTCGAAGCCATGATTGGTGGGCAGATACTCATCGCGGTCGCCGAGATGGTTCTTGCCAAACTGTCCGGTGGCATACCCCAACGACTTGAGCGCTTCGGCGATGGTGATGTCGCGCTTCTGCAGACCCACCGGCGCGCCCGGCGCGCCAACTTTCGTGAGTCCGGTGCGAATTGGGGACTGCCCGGTAATGAAGGAAGAGCGCCCCGCCGTGCAGCTGTTCTCTGCGTAGTAATCGGTGAACGTCACGCCCTGCTCGCCGATGCTATCGATGTTCGGCGTCATGTACCCGACCAGGCCGTGGGTGTAGCGGCTGATATTTGCCTGGCCGATGTCGTCGCCAAAGATGACGAGGATGTTTGGCTTCTTCTCCTGCGCCTGAAGAGGCGTAGTCGCCACGCTTGCACATACGGCTGCCATCAGGAAAACCATGAGCTGGGTGGTGGTTGATATTCCCGGTAGACGGTACTTCTGCATAGAACCCCCTGGTCAGAGCGCGGGCGAATCTTGAGGAGGGCAGAGCGTTCCTGCCGCGAATTGAAACATTGTAGGACGGAAACGTGCCCTTGTCTTGGAACCAGGGATGGAGAATTGTCGGCTAAAGGATTGCACAACGCACCCTATTGATTCTGCGCCGACGCTGCGGGAACTGCTGGCGCAGGATACAACGTAGCCGCGCCGGCCTTTGCGCTATTCAGCACTTGCCCCGGGAAGATACCCAGCATCAGCGTAGCCGCCACCGTGATCAGAAGCGCTATCAACAGCGCTGGCCGCACCCTCGCCATCGACTCCATTGGCAGCGTCTCACTCGGCTTCGAATAGGCCGAGGTCAGCAGGCGCAGATAGTAGAAGGCTGCGACGCCACTGTTGAAGAGCCCCAGGATCCCCAGCCAAATCAGCCCCGAATGCAGCGCCGCCGAGAAGGCATAGAACTTGCCGAAGAAGCCGCCGGTAAACGGAATCCCGATCAGCGCGATCAGAAAGAACGCCAGCATCCCGCCCAGCAGCGGTGAGCGGTAGGCCAATCCCCGGTAGTCGGCGATGGAGGTGAATTTCTCGTCGCGCCCGCCGACGTGGCTGATCACAGCGAATATGCCGACGTTCATCGCGGCGTAAGAAGCGGTGTAGAAACTGGCTGCGGCGATACCATCCGCGGAGAGCGCCGCAAAAGCCACCAGCACATACCCTGCATGAGCGATCGAGGAGTAGGCCAGCATTCGCTTTACGTTCTGCTGGCGCAACGCGCCCAGGTTGCCGATGGTCATCGAGAGCGCCGCCATCACCCAGATCAGCGGCACCCAGTGGGCGTGATAGGCGGGAAAAGCCTCGTACAAAATCCGCAGCAGCACCGCGAAGGCCGCGGCCTTGGGCGCGGTCGACATCAGGCCGACCGTTGCCGGCGGCGCGCCCTCATAGACGTCCGGCGTCCAATATTGGAACGGCACAGCCGACACCTTGAAGCCGATGCCGATCAGGATCATCGCCAGCCCGACCAGCGCGAAGATCGGCGTGTGGCTCAGCGGCAAAGCGGCGGCCAGCGCGGGGATGCTGGTCGTCCCTGTGGCGCCGAAGATTAGCGCCACCCCGTAGAGAAAGAATGCCGTGGCGAAAGATCCCAGCAGAAAATACTTGATGGCCGCTTCAGGGCCCTTCGCGTCCCGCTTGCGCATCCCCGCCATGATGTAGGTAGAGATCGACGAGATTTCGAGTCCAACGAAGACCAGCAGCAACTCTGCCGCGGTGGTCATGAACAACATCCCCACTGCGCCAAAGACTACCAGCGCAAAAAATTCGCCCTGGTTGTCGCTCGCGCCCTGCATGGTGTCCATCGCAACCAGCAAAGTGACCAAGACGATGCCGCAGATCAACACATGGAAGAAAGTGCTGAAGGCGTCGGTCTGCACCAGCCCGCTGTAGCCCGTTCCCGGAGCCATCTGCCACTGCTGCAGGCTGGCATAGAGCGCGCCCAAAACACCAACGATAGTCAACCAGCCGAGCGGCTTGCGGCTTGCAGCGCGCCCCAGCGTGGCCTCAATCATCATCACGATCACACCGGTCACGGTGAGGATGACCTCAGGCAGGATGCGAAAGAAACTATCGGCCAGGTTCATCGCTTCTCCGCCACTACGGGACTGGGTGACGCCGTTTTCGCCGCGACCGTCGGCATCACCGCAGTCGGCGCTGGGGTGCTCTGGATCACGCCCACGAGCGACGTCACCGTTGGATCGATCGCCCGAATCCACAATGGCGAGGCAACGCCCATGATGAACATCAATACTGCCGCCGGCCATAACGCCAGGTCTTCGCGCAACAGCATGTCTGGCGCGCCCTTACCCGCAACCAGCGACGAGGTCGGCCCGTAGAAAACCCGCTGCACCATCCAGAGCATGTAGGCCGCGCTTAGGATCACTCCAATCGTCGCCGCAGCCGCCCAACCCGAATGAGCGCCAAAGCTGCTGCTCAAGATCAGAAACTCGCCTACAAACCCGTTCAGAATCGGAAGCCCGATGAGCGAGAAGGTAGTGATCAGAAACACGGTCGCGTAACGCGGCATCTTCGCCGCCAGGCCGCCGTAGGATGCAATGTCATACGTGCCGAAGCGCTCATAGAGGATTCCCAGCAGCACCAGCAGCGCGCTTCCCGAAATCTCATGGCTGAGGATCTGGTAGACCGAGCCGTCGATGCCCGCGATGGCAAAGCTGAAAATGCCCAACGTGCAAAAGCTCAGCCCGCTCATCGTCGCGTAAGCAGCGAGCCGCTTCAGGTCCTTCTGCACCAGCGCTACAAGCGCGCCATACAGCAGCCCGATGACTGCCAGGGCAATCATCCACGGCGCAAACTGTTTTGCCTGCGCGGGAAACAGCCCCAGATTGAAGCGCAGGATCGAATAGAGTCCCAGCTTGCCGGCAACCACCATAGCCATGCCAGTCGGAGCCTCGCTAATCACGTCGCCCAGCCAGCCATGCAACGGAAAAACGGGGACCTTCACCGCAAAGGCCACCAAGAAGGCCAATGCTACCCACCACAGCTCATTCGGAGTCGCACCTAAGCTCCCCGATGCCACCGCCTGGCGCAGGACTACATAATCGAAGCTCCCCGTCTTGCCGTAAAGCCACAAAATCGCGACCAGGAAGAGCGCCGAAGGCAGGAAGGTGTAGATGAAAAACTTCAGCGCCGCCTGCGACCCGCGGTCCCGCCCAAACATGGCGATGGCAATGGCCATCGGGACAAGCGAGAGCTCCCAGAACCCGTAGTAAAGGAAGAGATCGAGCGAAACAAAAACGCCGATCATCGCCGTCCACTGCAGCAGCAGCAGGAAGTAAAACTCTTTGGTGCGCGTCTCGATTGCCTTCCACGAAGCCAGCACCGCCAGTGGCCCCAGGAAGCCTGTCAGTACCACCAGCCACATCGAGATGCCGTCCACGCCCATGTGGTAATGGATATTGGGGCTCGCGATCCACTGCTGGTTCACCTCAAACTGAAAGCCCGCCTGGCCCGGGACAAAATGCGCCGGCAAGTGCAGCGCCAGCCCCAAGGTCGCCAGCATCACCAGCAGCGAGAACCACTGGATCACCTGCCCCTTGCGCGGCAGCAATGCCACGACCACCGCGCCGGCGGCGGGTAGCAGGGTGATCCACGTCAGTATCCAGGTACTTAGCATCTGGAGCTCAGCATTTCGTTTCCGTATTTACCTTTGCCGTCATCAGCGCGCGATCCAATGCACACCGAAGCCAAAATACATCAGCACAATTAACGCCGCCGCGCCGCCAGCCAGCCAGCCCGCATAGGAGCGGATGTTTCCCGACTGCAAGCGCCGAACGATCGCGCCCAGACCCATCGCCCCGCCCGCCGCAGCGTAAGCGGTTCCGTCGACCAGGCCACGATCCACCGTCCACCACAAACCGATTCGCGCAAACGCATTGATCGGACGAACGATCAACGCTCCATAAATCTCGTCGACCCAATATTTGTTGACCAGCAGCGAATAGATCGGGCTGAACTGCTTCGCCAGCTTCGCCGGTAACTCCGGCTTGCGTACGTACATAGTGAAAGCGGCAAACCATCCCGCGACGACCGCGAGAATCGAGATCCCCATCAGCAGGAATTCCGTCTGCGCACTTGCCTCATGCGCCGGCACGGCCGTTGCTGCCTGACCCGTATTTGCAGCCACGGTGACCTGCTCAAAAGACAGGTGCTGCGCAGTGAAGACGGGATCGAGGAAGTGGCCCAGCCAGTCGCCGCCGCCGAGCACTGCGGGCCATCCAAGCGCGCCGCCAACCGCCGCCAGAAACGCCAGCACCACCAGTGGAAAGAGCATCATCCCGCCACTGTCATGGATCCCCTGGCTGAGATGCACTCCGGACATCGAGACGTCAGCGTCGAAGGGACGATCGCCGGTCCGGCGCTCGCCGAAGAAGGTCATGTACCAGAGGCGGAACATGTAGAAGGCAGTCAGGCCGGCAGTGAAGACTCCGACAAACCATAGGAGCGGACCCAGACCCGGCGAGAAGAACACCTTCGATAAAATCTCATCTTTGCTGACGAAGCCGGCCAGCGGGGGGATGCCGGAGATGGCGAAGACACCGGCGGTCATGGTCCAGAAAGTGATGGGAATTTTCGACTTCAAGCCGCCCATCACGCGCATGTCCTGTTCGCCGTTTAGAGCGTGAATCACCGACCCCGCCGCGAGGAAGAGCAGCGCCTTGAAGAACGCATGAGTAATAAGGTGGAAGATGGCGGAAGAGTATGCTGCGACGCCGCAAGCCAGGAACATGTAACCGAGCTGAGAGACGGTGGAGTAGGCCAGCACCCGTTTGATATCGGTCTGCGCCATGCCGATCGTTGCGGCAAAGAAGCAGGTCGCTGCTCCAATAATTGCGACGACAGAAAGCGCCAGCGGCGAACGGTCGAAGATCGCATGACAACGCGCAGTCATGTAAATGCCGGCAGTCACCATCGTCGCGGCATGGATCAACGCCGAGACCGGCGTCGGGCCTTCCATTGCATCCGGCAGCCAGACATAAAGCGGAATCTGCGCCGACTTGCCCGTCGCGCCCAGCACCAGGCATAGAGCGATCGCGGTCAGGAACCCGCCATGCCACTCCGGATGCTGCGCGATCTGCGTAAAGACTTCCTGAAAGCTCAGCGTCCCGAAATGAGCGATCGTCAGGAACATCGCGATCAGGAACCCGAAGTCGCCGATCCGGTTCACAACGAAGGCTTTTTTCCCTGCATTCGCTGCCGAGTTCTTTGTGAAGTAAAAGCCGATCAGCAGGTACGACGCCAGCCCGACGCCCTCCCATCCCACAAAGACCAGGACGAAGTTCTCTGCCAGCACCAGCGTCAGCATGAAGAACATGAAGAGGTTGAGGTAGGCGAAGAACCGCCAGAACCCCTCTTCATGCGCCATATAACCGATTGAGTAGATATGGATCAGGAAACCGACGCCGGTCACCACCAGCAGCATGATGAGCGTCAATTGATCGAGCGAGAAGGCAAAATCG
The DNA here is from genome assembly GCA_963790505.1 of uncultured Acidobacteriaceae bacterium. Lineage (GTDB taxonomy): Bacteria > Acidobacteriota > Terriglobia > Terriglobales > Acidobacteriaceae > Acidisarcina. The sequence goes on from CAWBOT010000006.1 coordinate 42,883, forward strand.
GCGCGAAAAGCTCCCGCCTGGATCCACGGGGCCACCCGCTCGGTATAAGGCAGCGTCAGGCTCGAGAAGTGCGCCGCGATGTTCAGCACCAGCACAAACGGAGCTCCGGTCGCCAGCAGCGCGATGAGCGAGATGATCGGGTTGGGCAGCTTCCGTCCCAGCAGGCCATTCACCAGAAATCCGGCGAACGGGATCAAAGGGATCATCCACAGATGTAGCAACGGGGCGCCGTTCATAGTTTCATCAGGTCGACCGAGTCGACATTCAGGGTGTTCCGTGTGCGGAAGAGGGCGATGATGATGGCCAGCCCCACAGCCGCTTCAGCGGCGGCCACGACCATTACGAAGAAAACGAATATCTGCCCGCTCAGCTGGTGCCATTGATGGGCGAAAGCAACGAAAGTCAGGTTGACCGCATTGAGCATCAGCTCGATCGACATGAAGACGGTGATGATGTTGCGCTTGATCAGAAACGCGCCGACACCGATAGAAAACAAAATCGCGCTGAGCACCAGGTAGTAGGCGATAGGAACGGCCATGTTAGTTGTCCCTCCGCGCGAGTGCCACCGCGCCCAGGATCGCAACCAGGATCAGCACCGAGGTAACCTCGAAGGGCAACAGCAGATCGCGGAAGAGCACCGTGCTCATGTCCGAGGTGGTCACCAGGTAATCACCCAGACGCGCACTGCTCAGATTTCCCCGCTGCGAGAGGAAGAGAAACGACAGCAGGCACACGAGCACCGCAACACCGGGGATTCCGATGATGTAGGCCGCCTTACTGCCGTGAGTGCGCTCCTCCTTGCCTGCATTCAGCAGCATGATGACGAAGGTGAACAGCACCATGATCGCGCCCGAATACACGATCACCTGCGACGCAGCGAGAAACTCCGCGCCCAGCAACAGATAAAGCACCGCCAGCGAACTCATCACCACGATCAGCGACAGTGCGCTGTTGATGGGATGGCGCTGCAGCAGCAGGTTCAGCGCCCCCGCCACGCAAAGTCCGCCGAAGATGAAGAACAGGACTAGATACATGCTTGTATTCGCTCGTCGGTGCCGCTCAAAAGCTCCAGATAAGTTCTTTTGGAATCAAGGCCCGAAGGGTGATTGTAAACCAAACCATTCAAAGGGAGTGTTGCCTTGTTACGTCCCGCGAATGGCCACCCAGAGGCTGGTGGCAATGATGTTGGCGATGGCCAGGGGCATCAGAAACTTCCAGCCAAAGCCCATCAACTGGTCGTAACGGAAGCGCGGCAACGTGCCCCGCACCCAGACGTAAAGGAAGAGAAAGCAAAAGACCTTGAAGACGAACCAGAAGACGGGAACGATCGCGGAAAGAAAGGGGTTGGCTATCTCGGGCAGCCAATGGCCCAATGGGCTCGACCAGCCACCGAGAAACAGCAGCGTCGCCACGCAGCCGACGGTGATCATGTTCGCGTATTCGGCCATGAAAAACATGGCGAACTTCATTGAGCTGTACTCAGTGTGATAGCCAGCCACCAACTCGCTCTCGGCCTCAACCATATCGAATGGTGAACGGTTAGTTTCCGCAAAGGCAGCGATCAGGTAGATGAAGAACGCCACGAATTGGAAGCCGCCAAAGACGTTCCAGGAGAGAAAGCCGTGGGTCGCCTGATGATCGACGATATCGCGCAACCGCAACGAGCCGGTCAGAAGCACGACGCCGACAATCGAGAGTCCGAGCGCTAGTTCATAGCTGATGACCTGAGCACTCGCGCGAAGAGCTCCCAATAGCGAATATTTATTGTTCGAGGCCCACCCTGAGAGCGCAATTCCGTAGACTCCCACCCCGGTAATAGCCAGCAGGATGAGCAGCCCGATATTCACATCGGCGATCTGGAAAAGATCGACGCCCTTGAAGTACCTGCTCTCGCCGAAAGGCACCACCGAAATCGATAGCAGCGCGCAGGCCAGCGCAATAATCGGCGCAAGGATGTAGAGCGGCCGATACACGCCCGTGGGTATGATGTCCTCTTTGAGGAACAGCTTCGCGCCGTCAGCCAGCGGCTGCAGCAGGCCAAATGGCCCTACTCGGCTCGGTCCCCACCGGTTCTGGATACGGCCCACCAGTTTGCGCTCCAGCAGCACCGTATAGGCCACGCATACCAGCAGGACAACGACCACCACCAGGACCTTCACGAGGCTGAGGACGATAAATAATAGGATGTTCACTTGCTCGCAGGCCTTCCCAAGAAGTAGTTAATCTGCCGCTGTTTCCGCGGGCTCTGTGGTGTGTGACTCCATCACCGAATGCAGCATGTTGCTGTACCGCCCGAGGGTTCCGGACGAGAACAGTGTATCGCGCGCCGGCATCACCAGATCGCGCCTTGCAGCAGCAGGTGCGCCATCAATCTGCACCAGCGGCGTCTCGACATGAGTTGCGTTGCCCGCCAGCAGTTCCAGACGCGAAGTCGCATACCCGGGCACCAGTCGCTGGATCTCATCGAGGATCGCAAATGGATCGAACGGGCTCACCTTGATCTCGAGATGGTTGGCCGCCAGCCAAACCGCATGGCGGTCCGCTTCGCCGGAATGTGCGCCACGCGACTCACCCATGTCGGCCCGAACTCCCGATCCAAACGGCACCAGCAAACGAGGATTCACCCCCGCGCGATCGGCCAGGCGCACGATCAACTCAAAATCCGTGCGAACCCCGGCCCGATCCGCCGCCTTCTTGACCAGTTGCAGATCGCCGTAGGTGTTGGTAACCGTCCCCGACTTCTCGTAGAGATTCGCAGCCGGCAACACCACGTCGGCCAGCAGCGCCGTCTCCGTCAGGAATAAATCCTGCACGACAACAAACGTGTTCTTCAGCGCCGCGGCATCGATCCCGTAGCGCGAAACGGGATTCGAGCCGACGACATACAAGGCGCCCAACTCGCCGCGACCCGCCGCATCGAACATCTCCACCAGATCGAGCCCTGGAGCCAAAGGCAACGAAGCGCCATACTCCTCGGCGAAAGTTCCCGGCGTCCCCACCGGCACATATCCGGGGAGCAGGTCAGGGAACAGCCCCATGTCCGCCGCGCCGCGCGAGTTCACATAATCCCCGAGGCAGGCAAACTTGGCGCCCGGCAATCCCAGGCCGAAGCTCACCAGTTTCTCGATGTCGCGCCCGCGAAACTCCGAGCCAAAGACAATCAGCAACTCCGCTTCGCCACGCACCGCCTCGCGGAAGGCCTTCGCCGCATCATCAGCCGGCAGCGCGCCGTCATCGCCGGCCAGAAAGCCGATCGCCGCCGCATATCCATCCGCCGCCACCGGCAGGAATGCCTTCGCCTGGCGCGTCAGCTTGATCTCTTCATGGTTGACGATGTAAATCTTCGCGCGATTGTGGCGCACATTCTCGCGCACCTTCCACGCCAGCATCGGATGCTGCTCCGTCGGGTCGTTGCCGATCAGCAGAATCGCCGGGGCCGTCCCGACATCGGCCAGCGAAGCCGTCAAGGAGGCGGAAGGGCCAGGCTTGCCTTTCAGAGCGCTTGCGAACGCAGCATAATCGGCCGTCCGGTGATGGTCGATATTGTTGGTCTGCAACACCGTCCGCGCGAACTTCTGCAGCAGATAGGACTCTTCGTTGGTGGTGCGGTTCGATCCGATGACCCCAATCGCCTGCCCACCCCGCGTGTCGCGCACCTCGCGCAGCTTTTTGCCTGCGTAGTCGAGCGCCGCCTCCCAACTCACCTCGGCGAACTTCCCGTCCGCCTGCCGAACCAGCGGCTTGGTCAGCCGGTCGGTGTGATTCGCAAAGTCGAAACCGTAACGCCCCTTAATGCACAGGAAATCGCCGTTAATGCCGCTCTTGTCGCGGTTGTCGCCGCGAACAATCTCCATGCCCTCATCGGCGCGCCGCACGCCCAGCGTCGTCTTGCAGCCGTCGCCGCAGTGCGTGCAGACGGTGGCGATGTGGTTCATCTCCCACGGGCGAGTCTTATAGCGATACGTCCCGGAGGTCAGCGCACCCACCGGACAAATATCGATGCACATGCCGCACTCTTCGCAATCGAGATGGTCGCCGCCGTTGGGCGCGATCACGCTGGTCACACCGCGGTTCTGCACGCCAAGCGCCCAGACGTCCATCCCCTCGCCGCATACGCGCACGCACCGGTAGCAGAGAATGCAGCGCGGCCGGTCAAAGAAGACCACCGGCGACCACTGCTGCTCCTCGCGATGCTGCTTGACCTCGGTGTAGAGCGACTCCGGCGGCCCGTACTTGAAGGTCATGTCCTGCAGTTCGCATTCGCCGCCCGCGTCGCAGACCGGGCAGTCCAGCGGATGATTGCCGAGCAGAATCTCGACCGTCGCCTTGCGCGCCTGCTTGACCTCGTCGGTCTCGGTAAAGAAAACCTGCCCCTCCGCTACAGGAGTGGTACACGCCGTCTGCAGCTTCGGCACCTTCTCCTGCCGCACTACGCACATCCGGCACGCCCCGCACAGCGAAAGCCCGGGGTAATAGCAGAACGCAGGGACCTCGATGCCCGCTTTCTTGCAGGCCTCAATGAGCAGCGTCCCCGCCGGTGCGGTGAGCTTCTTGCCGTCTACGGTGAAACTTACGTCGGGCATTCTTGTCCTTAGAGATCGTGACTACTTCGCATCAGCTTTCCACGTCATTACCGAAAGAATCGGTGTCGATGAATTCTGCTGGCGCGTCGACAGTCGCTTCTTTGTGGGCTTGGGCGATCAATTTCTCAAATATCGACTTATGCTGCCCTACAGTTCCTTCTACTAGACGAAAGCGATATTTGTGTCGTACGGGATCATAATCGGCGTTTAATCCGGCGGCTTTGATGAGTGAATCCCACTCCGGAGTCTGCTCCATCTTAAAGGAAAGCCGCACATAATTGTGACGCGGAGCTAACATCAAAGAGTTGGTAACCTGCCCGTCTACAGCGACTCCTATGTAATTCTTATTGAACTTTAGAATAGCGCCTTGCGAGACTCCGCTAAGGAGACTTTGAACCTCGCTGGCAATCTTGAGAGTGGTTGGCCCATGCTCTTTGCTCCAGTCTCCCTTGTCCACAGAGGCGGAGGTGGATTTCATCTTTTTTAGAGGCTTCTGGTCTGGTAAATCGAGTATCCGTGTGAAAACGATCGTTTTTTTACCACCGACTTCCAGTGCCGTGAGCTGAATAGCGATAAGCGGAATGTGATGATTGAACAAGCTGATTACATTGAAAAATCTACTTGTGATCTTTTCTGCCACAATCACTGCAACGTGCTCTCTCTCCGGGTAACGCTTTCGCTCGTTGTCCCAATATTCAATTGTGCGAATAATGTGACTCTCGTCAGTTGCGCCCAATTGCACTTCCACTTCATACCAACGCTTCTCCTCGGGATCTTTCAGCAGTAAATCGAGGCGGCCAGCACCCGGCTGAATCCTTTCTCGCTCCAAGCACACAAGACTCCCCAGATTGAGTACGCTAGGGTCCTGAGCGATCAGCTTTTGAATAAAAACCTCCCCACCAAGTTGAGGATTTCCTTTGAGCGAGAGGACTGCCGGCTTCACGTAGTCTTGCACGGGAGTACCCCAGTGAATTCTTCAAATCTAAACCAGCGCTAGTTCGCTGTCCTTCGCATACGGGCAGGGTTTGCCGTTCAAATGGTCTTCAAACTCGCCGCGGAACTTCTCCACAAACCCAATCGTCGGCATTGCCGCTGCATCCCCGAGCGGACAGAACGTCCTGCCCAGCATGTTCTTCGCCAGGTATGCAATATTGTCGATGTCCTTGGCAACCCCGCCGCCGGAATGGAATCGGGTCAGCGTTTTCTTCAGCCAGTCTGTACCCTCGCGGCACGGAATGCACCAGCCGCAGCTCTCATGCTGGTAAAACTTGATCGTCCTTAGCGCGAACTCGACCATGCAAACCGTCTCATCGATCACCACCACGCCGGCCGAGCCAAGCATCGTGCCTGCCTTGCCCATCTGGTCGAAATCCATGCCGACATCGATCTCATCGGCCCGCAGCACCGGGCACGAAGAGCCGCCCGGCACCACCGCCTTCAGCTTCTTCCCGTCCTTGATGCCGCCGGCGACGTCGTAAATCATCTTCTTGAGGTTGTAGCCCATGGGCAGCTCGTAAACGCCCGGACGCTCCACATGGCCGCTGATTCCGAAGAGCCGTGTGCCGCCATTGCGTTCCGTGCCGATCTTTGCGTACTCCGCCGCGCCAATGCGGAAGATCGCCGGGACCGCCGCAATTGTCTCTGCATTATTGATGACCGTCGGGCCACCATACAGCCCGACCACCGCTGGAAACGGCGGCTTGATGCGCGGAACGCCGCGCTTGCCTTCGAGCGATTCCATCAGCGCCGACTCTTCACCGACCTCATAAGCCCCCGCGCCGGTATGCGACATGGCGTCAAACTCAAAGCCAGTGCCCATGATGTTCTTACCCAGGTAGCCCTTGGCGTAGGCCTCGGCAAGGGCCTTATCCATGATCTCGATCAGATAGCGATATTCGCCGCGCAGGTAAATGAAGCCGCGCTTCGCGCCGATCGCCAGACCGGCGATGATCGTTCCCTCGATGACTGCGTGAGGGTCATGCAGAAAGATCATGTGGTCTTTGCAAGTGCCCGGCTCGCTCTCGTCGCCGTTCACCAGCACATACTTCGGATGCGGGTTCTGCTTGGGCACAAACGACCACTTCAACCCGGTCGGAAAGCCCGCGCCCCCACGCCCGCGCAGCCCCGAAGCCTTCATCTCGTTGATGACCCACTCCGGACCCTGCTCGATACATTTCTTCAGCGACTCGTAGCCGCCCAGCTCGACATACTTGTCGACATTGGCCGCTCCCTGGCCAAAGCGGAACGAGAGCAGCTTCACTTCATCGGGATGGGAGACAAGTGTGGGCATCGTTCAGCTTCCCTTCTCGCTGCTCGCAGCCTTGGCCGCGTACTGCTCCAGTACTTTATCCATCGCTTCGGGAGTCAGGTTCTCGTGAAAGTCGTAGTTCACCTGCACCGCCGGGGCCCAGCAGCAGGCGCCGATGCACTCTACCTCTTCGAGCGAGAAGAGGCCGTCAGCCGTAGTCTCCTTATGCCCGATGCCCAGCTTCTTGCTGCAATGTGCGAGCAGTTCGTTGCCGCCACGAAGCATGCAGCTGATGTTGGTGCATACCTGCACGTGGTACTTGCCGTGCGGCTTCAGGTGGAGCAGCGAGTAGTAGCTGATCACATCGCGAACTTCCAACTCTTTCAGCTGGACGCGCTGGGCAATCTCCGAGATCACCGCGTCGGAGAGGCAGCCGACCTCGTCCTGCGCATAGAGCAGCATCGGGACCAGCGCCGACCGGCGCGCCGGATAGGCGGTCACCAGCTTGTCGAAGCGGGCCGCGAGTTCGGGAGAAAAGAGCGTCGTGGTCGTGCTCATGCCAGCACCTCAACCGTATCGAGCTTTGCCGCGCTGGTCAGCAATCCGATCAGATGAATTGCTGCGTGGTCCATATCGAACGGAGCGCCGTCCAGCGAGACGCTACCGTCATCATTCAACTCGAAGGTTCCATGGCCCAGCTCGCCTCGCGCATCGACCGACCAGACTCCGCGGCCAAGAGCGGCATAATAGCCGACACTCAACGTGCTCGAAGCGGCCACGACATTCAGCGAAGTCGGAGTAAGTGCCAGTACGCCATGCTCCAATCCATTGACCGTTGCGGCGGCGGCGTACGATTTCAGCAGGACGGCGAAGGAGTGCCAGAGTTCGGTGCGAATATCCGGCTTGAGAGCTGATTTCGGCGTCATCGATCAATCTCTCCCAGGACAATATCAATCGACCCGATCACCGCGACGACGTCCGCGATCAACCTTCCCTCGCACATCACCTGCAGCGCCTGCAGCGTCGCGAACGAGGGATTCCGCATGTGCACACGATATGGCTTCGCAGTGCCGTCGCTCACCACGTAGTAGCCCATCTCGCCGCGCGGCGACTCGATCGCCTGATAGACCTCACCCGCCGGAACCGTGAATCCCTCGGTCACGATCTTGAAGTGGTAGATGAGCGCCTCCATCTCCGTCTTCATCTTCTCGCGGTCGGGCAGAACCACCTTGGGTGAATCCGCCTTGATCGGGCCCTCGGGCATTCCGTCCAGCGCCTGCTGGCAGATCTTCACCGACTCGCGCATCTCTTCCAGGCGAATGACATACCGCGCCCAGACATCGCAATCGTTCGAAATGGGCACCTTGAACTGAAATTTCTCGTAGCTCGAATACGGCATATCGCGGCGCAGATCGAAATCGACCCCGCTCGCACGCAGCGGAGGTCCGGTCACGCCCAGCGCGATTCCATCGGCCGCGCTCAAATGCCCTACGCCCTTCAGCCGGCTCACCCAGATCGGATTCCCCGTCAGCAAATTCTGATATTCGTCGATCTTCTCGGGAAGAATCTTGACCAGCGCCTGCACCCGGTCGAAGAAATCGAAGGGCGGCTCGAGCGCCAGTCCGCCGATCCGAAAATACGAGGTCATCATCCGCTGTCCGGAGACATGCTCGAAGATCCTCAGAATCTCTTCGCGCTCGCGGAAGGTGTACAGGAACACCGTCAACGCGCCGATGTCCATGGCGTGCGTGCCCAGCCAGACGAGGTGCGAATTCAGCCGCGTCAGCTCGTTCAGCAGCACCCGCATCCACTGCGCCTTCTCTGGAATCTCCAGCTCCAGCAGCTTCTCGACCGCCAGGCAATAGCAGAGATTGTTCGACATCGGGCTCAGGTAGTCGATGCGGTCGGTCATGGGAACCACCTGCTGGTAAAACTTCGCCTCGCAGGTCTTCTCAATACCCGTATGCAGATAGCCGATGTCGGGAACGACCTTGAGCACAGTCTCGCCATCGATCTCAACCACCAGGCGCAGCACACCGTGCGTCGACGGATGCTGCGGCCCCATATTGAGCACCATCGTCGTGTCGCCGGAGCCTTCGACGACATGCGGTTCGAGCAGCGATCCGGTGGAGACAAAGTCTGTCATCAGCGGTAGCCCTCCACCGGATAATCCTTGCGCAGCGGGTGGCCTTCCCACTCATCGGGCATCATGATGCGGCGCAGATTGGGGTGCCCTGCAAAGCGCACGCCAAAGAGGTCGAAGACCTCGCGCTCATAAAAGTTCGCCGAAGGCCAGACCGGAGTGATGCTGTCGATCACCGGATCGTCGCTCCCGACAAAAGCCCGCAGCCGGATCCGTTTTTTCATCCCATGCGAAACGATGTGATAGCTGATCTGAAAACGCGGCTCGACGGGATACCAATCGACCGCCGTCACGTCTTCAAGGAAGTTGTAGCCCGCAGTCTGCACCACCTTCGCCGCCGCGCGGATGTCATCAGCCACGATAGTCAGCGTCAGCTCGTTCCGGTCCCAGATGGCATCGGCGAGCGCCTCCCGCTTCCACGCCAGCACGCCGGCGATCGCCGGGTCAGCAGCGTGCTCCGCGAGTACGGACTCTTTGTTTGCAGGATTTGCCATAAATTTTACAGATCGGCCTTGTCGGCAGACCAGTCGAGAATGCCTTTTTTAATGATATAAAACAGGCCGACTACCACGAATCCGAGATACACCACCATCTCCCAGAAGCCAAAAAACCGGCCAACACCGAGCGACGGCAGCCTGCGGTATATCACCGCCCAGGGCAGCATGAAGACCGCTTCCACGTCAAAGAGGATGAACAGCATGGCGACCATGTAGAAGCGAACCGAAAAGCGCCCGCGCGCGTCGCCCAGCACGGGAATACCGCACTCATAGGCTTCCTGCTTGGCTTTGTTCTTGCGGTGCGTCCCGATGCGCCAGGACATCGTCACCATGCCCGTGCCCATGCCCACGACCACGATCATCTGAATCAGCAGCGGCAGGTAGTTCCAGAAGTAATTTGAGTGCATTGGGCTCCCGACCGCGAATAAAATGCCACAACTAAATCCCGCAACTAATCAACGACGAATCCCTGACTCCGACTGTAAGTTTAAGCCCCTTCAGAGTCAAGCCGAGTGCGCCCTTCCTTCGGTCACGCCAACAAACGTCCCCGTGCTCTTCAATGCCGATTTTCGCTTAGACTACCTGGCAGCTTTCCTACTTCTAACGAGGATATCCAATGCCGATTCGCAGTCTCCTGGTGTTGATCGCCCTGGCAATCCCGGTTGCCGCCCAGACTGCCGGCCCGCTTGATCCTCCGAAAGATGCCGCCGAACGGGTGAAAAAGATCTTCGCGGGCTACGACCATACCGACACACCCGGATGCACCGTCGGCGTTTCCGTCGCCGGTACAGAGGTATTCCGCGGGGCGTGGGGCATGGCCGACCTGGAGCAGCATGTCGCGCTTACGCCATCGTCGGTCCTCGAGTCGAGTTCGATAGCCAAGCAGTTCACCGCCGCGGCCGTGCTGCTCCTCGCCGAGCAGGGCAAGCTGGCGCTCACTGACCCGGTGCGGAAATACATCCCCGAGCTGCCCGACTACGGCACGCCCATCACCATCGAGCAGCTGATCCACCACACCAGCGGGCTGCGCGACTGGGGCCAGGTCGCCGCGATCGGAGGCTGGCCACGCACCACCCGCGCCTATTCCAACGCGGGAGTGCTCGAGATCACCGCCCGCCAGAAGGCGCTCAACTACGAGCCCGGCGATGCATGGTCCTATACCAACACCGGCTATAACCTGCTCGCCATCGTTGTCCAGCGGGTCTCGGGCCAGTCTTTGGCCGACTTTACCCGCGACAACATCTTCGTGCCTTTGGGAATGAAGCACACCAGCTGGCGAGACAACTTCCAGCGCATCGTGCCCGATCGCGCGATCGCCTACGACCACACGTCCGACGGCCTGCGGCAGCTGATGCCGTTCGAGAACACCTACGGCCACGGCGGCTTGCTCACCACCGTCGACGATCTGCTGCGCTGGAACGACCGCTTCGCCTGGTCCGGGATCGGCGATGCGTCGTTCGTTCAGAGCGAGCTAAAGCCTGGGCGTCTCAACGACGGCCGCACGCTCTTCTACGCAGCCGGGCTCTTTCTCACCGAGCACAACGGCCTTCGCGAAATCAGCCACTCCGGCGCCACCGCCGGCTACAGCACATGGCTCGGTTACTATCCTGGCCGGCAGCTTTCTGTGGCCTTATTGTGCAATACGGCTGATGTGTTTACCACCGGGCTCGGTCACCAGGTGGCCGACGTGTATCTCGCCCCTACGAAAGACGCGGCCCCCGCCAAGCCTCAGATCGCGCTTCTCCCTGACGTTGAAGGTGTCTACGAAAGTCGGCGCGACCATAGTGCGCTCATCATTGAGCGAAAGGACGGCAAGCTCGTTGCTTACTCGCACCGGCCGCTGCTACCCGAGTCCAGCACCGTCTTTCGCCTCGTACCCGAAGGCTCGACCTACGAGCTCACGCAGGACGCGACCGGAAAGACCATCGGCATCCGCGTCGTCTCTACCGGTTATGAGTCGGACACCTTCGATAAAGTCCCGCGCGCCGCGCCGACGCCGTCGGATTTGAAGGCGATGACCGGCGATTACGTCAGCGAAGAGGCCGAGACCACGCTCACTGTCGTGCTGACGCCCACGGGTCTTGAGATTCATCAGCGCCCCGACACCGTCTATCCGCTCACTCCTACATTCAAAGACGCCTTCGACTCGGATCTGGGCGGCATCCGCTTTCTCCGCGACCCGAGCGGCCACGTGACCGAGATGAGCATGGGCAGCGGGCGAGTGTGGGACCTTCGCCTTCGCCGCGTGGAGAAGCACTAACGCGCACGACACCGCCGAAAGCTAAAGCCCTCGCAAGGCCGACTCAAGCGCCCGTGTCACTTCTGCAGGTTCAGCCGTGGCGTCAATCGGCACCACCGTCCCAACGTGAATCACCAATTTCCCCGAACGGAACCATCCGCCCTTTTTCTTCAACTCCCCTAGCCCATGCAGCCCGAACGGCAGGACCGGCACCTGTGATTGCTGCGCCAGCAGTCCAATTCCCTGCCGAAAGGGCTGCAAGCGCCCATCGACCGACCTGTGCCCTTCGGGAAAGACCATTACCGAATAGCCCCGATCGAGCGCCTCGCCCGCGTGGGCAAAGCTGCGCCGGAATCCAGCCGACGCCGGCAGTGGAAAGGCATTGAAGAGGGCGGTGATCAGAAAATACGCGACCGGCCCAAAATGCCGCAGCCGAAATTCGCCCGTACCTCGCGCGTTGCGAAAGTTCAGCAGCATCTCGCCCGACATCGCGATCGCCACCCGGCGTCGCAGCTTCGGCGGCAGCGCATACAGCACCAGCGCGGCGTCATAAGTCGTCACATGATTGGCGATCAGCAGGAACGGCCCGTCCGGCAGCTCGCTCGTCTCCCGAACTACCCTCGGCGCGGCCAGCAGCCACACCAGCGGGCGCATCACAGCTTCAAGAAAGGCCACACGAATCCACTGCATCGGCAGCGACCACGGCCAGTGCGGGTAAGCGTGTTCGTCTCTGAGCGGGGTCCCCGAATTCGGCAAAACCGCCGCCGATGCCACTGCGTCTCCGACGACACCGCCAGACACGCTGCGGCCAAATCTCGTCCCAATCAGCCTTCGCAAATCGCCAAGAGTCTGCGCCTCGGCAACCGCGCTGTCCGGCAGCTCGATGCCTAACCGTTGTTCGATCGCGGATTGCAACTGCACCCGCCCCAGGCTGTCGAGGCGCAGCTCTTCGCTCAGCAGCGAGTCGTCCGTGAGCCCTACAGGAATCTCTCCAACAACAGCCGCGATCAGTCGAAGCAACTCCTCTTGAGACTCTTCCCCCGGCCCCGCTCCACCGGCCAGCGCCGTGCAGGCCCATGCCGCAATCTTCCGCCGCAGCAGCTTCCCTGTGGACGTGTAAGGAAACGCCAGCTCCGGCCAGCGCAGCCAACGGCGAATCTTCTGATACTCCGCCAACCCCGCATTCGCCTCACGCACAGCCGCGTGCAACTGCTCATCGTTGCCAGAAAAGATCACTACTGCGACAGGCTCCGACGCCGCACCAGATTCGCACGGCACAACAGCGCAGGCCTTCACTCCGGCCTGCCCGGTCATTGCCGCTTCGAGATCGGTGGCGTGAATGTTCATTCCCGAGGGGCTCACGATCACATCACTCTTTCGCCCCACAAAGCGGAGCTCGCCCGACGCATCCTGCGCTGCGAGGTCGCCCGTCGCGAGCCACTCCTGCTCGCGGGGGTGCAGCCTGCCGCGCTGCCAGCTCGCCGTCGAGAGCATGTCGCCGCGCACCTGGATTTCGCCGTTATCTCCCAGCCGTACTTCACGCCCCGGCAGCGGCTTGCCGATCGTTCCCCTGCCGATCTTGAAAGGATGATTCAGCGTCACCAGCGCCGCCGTCTCCGTCAGCCCGTAGCCCTGGATCAGCGCAAATCCCAGCGTGTTCCAGAACTCTTCGAGCTCCACCGGCAGCGAAGCCCCGCCGCAAACAATCGCCCAGAACTTCAGCCCGAAGGCGCGATGCACCGCGCGAAAGCGCCACCAGTGCTTCCACGCCGGCTCGCCTCGCCCCGCCGCCAGTTCGCCATCGAGCGACGGATATCTCCCCAGCAAGTGCGCGCGCAGCAACTCCAGCACGCGAGGCACGGCGGCCAGCACCGAGATTCGCTCGCGGTGGATCGTCGCAATCAACCGCGCCGCTTCGAGCTGCGACTCGAAATGCACCTCCGCCGCCAGCAGCGGAGGCACCCACAACCCCATGAACTGACCAAAGACATGGCTCAGCGGAAGGCTATGCAGGAAGCGCAGCGGATGCACGTAGCGCTCGTACTTCAGGTATTTCTGCATCTCCCGCTCGATCGGCCCCAGGCTGGCGAGAACGTTGCGATGGGTATGCACCACCCCCTTCGGCTCCGAAGTCGTCCCCGAGGTAAAGATGATCTGTAGCGGAGTCGTCTCCGAAACCTCGTCTGCGACTGCAAACAGCGGATCAGCAGGCAACGAGCCAGCAAAGTCCGCAAACGGCAGCACCGCAGTCCCGGTTCCGACCCCTTTAAGCAAGCCGCAGTCACCCACGACCAGCCGAGGCGCAACATCCGCAACCACTCGCGCCGCGAATTCTCCGGAGCCCGCCAGATCCAACGGAACCGCAATCACCCCGCGCAGCAGGCAGCCAAAGAAAGCCGCAATCCACTCCGACGAGTTCTCTCCCCACAGCACGACCCGCTCGCCCGGCCCAATCCCGAGGCGCGCGAGCTCGGCAGAAAAGCGCCCGGTGAGCGTCGCCAAATCGCCATAGCTCGTCGCGTAGCGCCGGTTCCCGCGATAGACCACGACCGCGATCTGATCGCCATGGCGGCGGAAATCCTCAACGAGACTGGCCAGATGCGGGCGCACGAATCCAAGTTTAGTCAAAGGGAGTTCAAGCCACAGCGCAGGAGCTTAAGCCGCTCGTCTCGCGCCCTTCCCATGGCGATTCCCCTGCAGCAACCGTGCGGTCAGCGCGACTGCAGGTATCAGAAAGATGAACGACCCAATCACCCACATAACTACCGCGCCCACCGCCTGATCGCTCACCGGATCGACGTGAAACGGATTGGGCCGTTCGAGATAGTAGCGGTAAACCGGCCGGTCGCAGAACGCGAGAAACGCCGAGAGCGCGGTATTCACAATATCCGCCGTGACCAGGTAAAGCAGAATGCCCCACCCCAGGGCATGCCGCCGCGCCGGCCACGGCTGGATCACCGGATACCAGAACATCAGCGATGTGGTCAGAAAGCAGACGTGCTCCAGGCGATGCCAGGGCTGGTTCCACAGCGCATAGTCGTAAGCGGCAGGCGCATGCCAGAGCAGCAAGGTCACGTTCATCGCCAGCCACGCCACAACCGGCTTCGTCAGCCAGCGCCCAATTCGAATCAGCACCGGCGAACTAATGAGCGGACCCAGTACGGTCCTCGTAAAACTGCGCGGGAAGCCTCGCAGCAACGGCACAACCGGCGCGCCGAGCAGAACCAGTGGCGGCACGGCCGACATCAGCAATAGATGCTGGATCATATGCGCGCTGAGCAGCGCGTCTGCAAAGCCGTCCAACGGCGAAGCCAGGGCCAGCCATAAGATCAGCAGGCCAAGCAGATAAACCGCGAGCCTCCACGATGGAAACTGCGCCCGGCGCGTTCGCCGAATCGCGAACCAGCCTCGCAGATAAATCGCGGCGAAGCCAACAATCGCCGCAGTGAGCAACCACGGCGGCGACCACGCTGCGAAGATGAAATCGCTGGCGGTCATCGGCGTTGGCTGCTGCGTGGTTTTATTTTGCTGGTCCCGGCTGCGCTGGCGGAGGAGGAGAGTTCAGCTCACTCGTATGTGCGAGCTTGCGCGAAGCGTCTTCGGCGGGTTGCAGATCCTCGCCGCGCAGCGTACTCAGGAAGCCGACCAGCGCGGTCGTCTCATCGGCGCTGAGCGCGTTGCCATAGGCCGGCATATTGCCCCCGCCCTGCACCACCTGGCGCACCATCTGGTCGTAGGTCATATGCACCGCCACGTGGTCGAGGGCCGGGCCGCGCAGACCGCCTGCGCCGCCGATCGAGTGGCAATTGCGACACTGCTTATTCTGGAAGACCAGCGCGCCCTGCCGCTCCAGCGGCGTGCGGTCGTGCAGGTAACGGGCCGGGATCGCGTCGCTCGTCCACGCATCCATGATCGGGCTCCACGGCGTGTATGTGCCGAGCCGGGTGAAGACGCCCAGTGAGACGGCAATTACCGACAGCATCAGAACGGCAATCGGACGCCGCGACCAATGCTTTTCACCCTCGCCGAAGAGCAGCGGCAAGAGCAGCATTCCGCCAATGCCCAGCACCGGTGCAATGAACAATACCGGCGTCTCCAGGCTTGGCGGCAGATACGCAAGCACAGCGTAAATCCACAGGAAGAAGAAGTCCGGCTTCGGGGCGGTCTCAATGATCGTCGGGTCAGGCTGGCCTGTCGGCCCAAAGGGGCCAAAGAAGAGCGCGCACGCAACTACCGCGAGGATGATCGCCGCGGCAAAGAAGCCGTCTTTCCAGGCCCCGTCAGGCACAAACGGTATTCCCGCCTTGGCGGTGTCGGCGTGGTATTCGCGCTCATAGGTGGCTTTGCGAACGATGCGCCCCGGCATCGGCCATTCGTTGATGCCCAGCCGTAGCACCATCAGCACGTGCAGCCCGACTAATGCAATCAGCGTCCCCGGAATCACAAACACATGCAGCGCAAAGAACCGCGACAACGTGGCGCCCCCGATGATCGGCCCGCCGAGCATCAGATTCACCGCCGGACCACCGATAAACGGGACGCGGCTCAGAATCGAAGCTCCGATGCCCAGACCCCAATATGCGTCCTGATCGAAGCGAAGCACCTGCCCGGTAAAAGCCATGCCGAGCGTCAGCAGCAGCAGAAAGACTCCAATGATCCAGGTCAGCTCGCGAGGAAATTTATAAGCCCCGAAGGTGAACACCTGGCACATGTGGATCAGCACGACGGCGACCATGAAGTCCGATCCCCAGCCGTGGATCGCCCGCAGGAACCAGCCCAGCGCAATGTCGTTATTCAGGAACTCCAGGCTCTTCCACGCTTCGTTGGCCGAGGTGGAATACACCAGCGCCAGCAAAATCCCCGTGACCACCTGCAGCCCGAGCAGAATCGTCGCAGCACTGCCAAACACATACCACCAGCTGGCCGACTTGATCGGCACATGGTGCGACGCCGCCTCTATCGCCGGCTCAGCCAGGCCTAAGCGGTGTTCGAACCAGTTGTACACGCCGATGACGCGGTCTTTCAGGCTGGCCATTGCGTCACTCCTTGAATCTTCCGCGCGCGGCCAGAACCGGCTTCACCGATCTGCACCAGTGCTTCGCCGGCGCTCGGCTTCGTTGCTCCCGGGCAGTTGGCGACATTCCTGGTTCCCGGCTGCGCAAGGGTAGGCAGATCGCCGACGCTGATAATCAAGTTGCCGCCGTCAATCTTGTATGCATATTCGAACAGGCCGCGTTCCGGCGGTCCCGAGGCCCGCGAACCATCCTGGTAGTAAGCGCCTCCGTGGCAGGGGCACATGAACAGCTTCGACTGCGCGAACCAGCGCACCGGGCAACCAAGATGCGCGCAGTTGATCGCAAAAACCTGGAACTGGTTCCCGGAAATCCTTCTGACCCAGCAGGGCAGATCACCCGTCGGCCCGTCAGACGGCGAAGTCGAAGGATTGCGGAACGTCGCCAGCCGCGTCTCTCCCTCGGGAAATTGCTCGACCGGGCCGAGCCCTACCCAGAACTCAGCGGCTTTACCTTTCTTCATCGCCGGCCCCAGCAGGTAGCCGAGAATCGGCACAGCGAAGATCGTGCCCACGATGGTGTTCGCGGCAATCGAGAGCTTGAACAGAAATTTGCGCCGCGAAACCTCTTCCGGCTTCAGGTGCTGGGCCTGTTCTTCAGGCTTCGGCGGCTCGGGAGGCAATGCCGTGGTGCTCATGGTTGCGGCTCCTGTGATGATGCATGTTCATGCGACTTCGCGGCGGTTTGTGGTTTCGGTTCGGCTTCTACAGTCGTCGCCACAGTTGTTGCCCCGCTCGACAAACGATGCGACCCCAGCCACGCGACAATCGCAGTCACGTCCTCGTCCGACATCGGATGGCCCGGGCTGTCGCTTCTCCAATCAGGCATCCCCTGCGTTCCCGCGATGATGATGTTGCGCAACTCCTGATCGCTGATTAAGCCCAAGTAAGCGGGATCGACAATCGATCCCACCGGCGGATTCTCCCCGCCCCCACCGTTCATGCCATGGCAGCGACCGCAGTAGTTGGCGAAAGGCTGCTGGCCGGCCGATGCCTCAGGATGCAGCACGGCTTTATAAGGCGGCGCGTTCTGTCCATCGAGGATCCCCGGCTTGCCCCATGTCGTTACCAGGCCTCTGGCGAGAATCTCCACCTGCTCGTCGGTGAGTATGCCACCCGCGCTTTTCGCGAACGCCGGCATCAGCTTCCCCGGCACGCCATTCGCGATCACTGCCTTCAGATTGCCCTCACCTGCAACCGCGAGAAACACAGGATTCGCCAGCGAAACAGCCGCCCCGGGCACCTGGCCGGTTCCATGGCACGCGACGCAGTTCTGCTTGTAGAGCGTGGCAAAGTCGAGCACATGGTCCGGCCGCGGGACCTCCGGCTCCGGACCCGGCTTGCCCCGCGGATGTTCGCAGCCGAGGCCAGCCAGCGCAACACCGGATGCAAACAAGAGGAGCAGCGATCGGGATATTCTCATCGAGGGTCTTCCTTCTTGCCGATCTCCTCGATGTCAAAGCTCTGATCGGTATGCAGCCCAGCTCTCACCGCGAAGGGCAGCGACCGGAAGCTCTCCGACCGCACCTTCACTTGCAGATTCACGACGAAACCGGCCGCCAGCCCAAACGCGACCTGGGAGAGAAAAAACCATCCCCAATGGATCCGTGCATTCAGGATCGGACTCAGCACGCCTAACGAGGTGTAGAGAATACCCGTCCACAGAAACGGCGCGATAAAGCCGCAGGTAAGGATTGGCTTTCTCGGGAACATGGGCAGCATGGCCCCATAAAGAAGACCGACCAGCAGCGAGGTAAAAATGTGGATCGCCGCCCCCGCCGCCAAACCCTCGGGATGAAACTGCGCCAGGAAGGCATCGCTCTTCCCTGCCCAGCTGACGAAGCCACCGGCAGCCAGTAGATTAATGGGGTACCAGATGCTGTGGTACTGCAGCAGGCCGAAGATCGTCGCCGGGATCGTCATTGCGATTCCCCCCGCGATGCCGCCCTTGATCCCCACCATCGGACTGAAGCTCTCCAGCGGCTCAACCTCGCGCCGCCCCTGGGAAATCGACGGATGCGAGCTGGCAATGCGGCTGCTCGAAATCGTAACAATCTCAGTGCTAATTGCAACCCCTTCGTGTTGCTCGTGCGGAAATATCTGAAAGAACCAGCCCACCGCCGCCGGCACCACCAGGCACACTCCGAGCAGCGTGATCACCCAGTGCGTCACCATGCCGGCGACCGCAAGGGAGATGCCCAGCGCCAGAATGAACGGCCAGATCGTCGGCGTCGGCAGCTGAACAAAGCCGTCGTGCTCCGCTCCGTGTGTGTCGTGGCTGCTCATTTCTATTCTTTCTCCCGCATCTTCAGCGCCCAATTACGTAAACCACGGTGAATACGATTACCCACACCGCATCCACAAAGTGCCAGTAGAGCGACAGCACTTCCAGCTTTTCCGCGTGGTGCTCGTTCATGGCCTTGCGCAGCGCCGCGATCAACGCGATCGTCAGCATGATCAATCCAACGACTACGTGGGTGGCGTGCAGCCCAACCAGCGAATAAAACGTCGTGCCGAAAAGATTCGTCTTAATCGTCAGGCCGTAGTGAAAGATCAGCTCATACCATTCCTTGGCCGTGTAAAAGAGGAAGATCGCAGCCAATGCAATTGTCCCACCCAGCCACCCGGCGCAGGCAGTCACCTTGTTCTTCCGCAGCGCCGAGACCGCGGCGTGCGCGGTAAAGCTGCTCGAGAGCAGGCAAATCGTCGCGACGATTGGCAGCTCGAGCACTTCTTTGGGGGTCGGTCCGCTCAGGCTCTTGCCGATGTAATAGATATAGGCGACCACGAAGATGATGAAGATCGCAGACTCGGCCGTGATCAGGCATGCCATGCCCACCATGCCGCGGCTGGGCAAAGTCCATTGCGCTTCGCTGACCTCGGGGGTAATCGGGATCGTGCTCATCGCCGCTCCCCGCGCTCTTTTGCCTGCAATCTATTCATAGGTCGTATCCATATCTTCGGGGTGCTTCATGTCCCACAGCGGACGACGGCTGCTCACCGAGGGCTCAATAGCGAAGTTATAAGCCGGCGGCGGCGAGCTGGTCGACCACTCCAGCGTCCACGCGTCCCACGGATCGGGACCCGCCACCGGCCCGCGGAAGTACGACCAGACCATATTGGCGACGAAGATGACCGTTCCAATCGACTGAATGACAGCGCCGACGCCGATGATCAGGTTCCATACATCCCATCCCCGGCCCGGCTCATAGGTGTAGATGCGCCGCGGCATACCCAGCAGTCCCGGCACATGCATGAAATCGAAGGTGAGATGGAAGCCGATCACGAACAGCCAGAAGTGCCACTTGCCAAGTTTTTCGCTCAGCATTCGTCCGGTGATCTTCGGGAACCAGTAATAGAAGGCTCCGAACAACGCAAAGAGAATCGCTCCTACCAGGACATAGTGGAAATGGGCCACGACGAAATAGGAGTTACCCAGCTGCCAGTCGAAGGGCGCCGCCGAAAGCATGATGCCCGTCAACCCGGCGATCATGAACTGAAACAAGAATCCCGTGCAAAAGAGCATCGGCGTCTTGAAGATCAGCTTCCCGCCCCACATCGTGGCAATCCAGTTGAAAATCTTGATCCCCGTCGGGATAGAGATAATCATCGTCGAGACGGTAAAGAAGATGTTCCCCTCGGCACCCAACCCAACAGTGAACATGTGGTGCGCCCAGACGCTCAGGCTAATGAAGCCGATCGCCACGCTGGCGGCCACCATCGCTGAATATCCAAACATCGCCTTGCGCGAAAACACCGGAATGATCTCGTTCACAAACGCGAACGCCGGCATCACCAGGATGTAGACCTCCGGATGGCCGAAGATCCAGAAGAAATGCATCCATAGAACCGCTGAACCGCCCGCCTGCGTGTCAAAGAAGTGCGCCCCAAGATATCGATCCAGGGTGAGCATGATCTGCGCCGCAGTCAACGGGCTTACTGCGACAAACACCAGAAACCCGACGACGAGGTAGAGCCACGGCAGCAGCGGCACCCGGCTCATGGTCATGCCCTTGCAGCGCATGCACAGGATGGTCGCCACAATATTCACCGCAGTTCCTGTCGAGCCGATGCCGCTCAGCAGGATTGCAAACGTCCAGTAGTCGGTGCTGTGGCCGAGCGAAAAGACCTTCGACGTCAGCGGTGCATAGGCGAACCAGCCCACGTCGGGCGCCGAACCCGCGCCATAGAGCCCATCGCCGCCGAGATAGCTGAAATACAGCAGGATGCCGCCGAACGCTGAAATCCAGAAGGAAAACGCGTTCAGCCGTGGAAAGGCCATGTCCCGCGCGCCGATCATCAGCGGGATGAGGTAGTTTCCAAACCCTAACAGGATCGGCATGCCGACAAAGAACACCATGGTAGTGCCATGCATGGTGAAAAGCCGGTTAAAGACCTGCGGCGAGACAAAGTGATTGTGCGGCACCGCAAGCTGAATGCGCATCAGCACCGCCATCAATCCGGCGATCACCAGAAAGACCAGCGCGTAGGCGATGTACATGATCCCGATCTTCTTGTGATCGCAGGTCGTGAGCCAGTCATGCGCGGTCTGGAGAAACAGACGCCGTGGCTTGGTCTGCGCGGTCAGGTCGATTGCCGTCGTGGTCGCCATTGCCGTTCTCCTTTCCGCTTCATGAATCCAGTGCTGCTAACAATAACCATGTTCTTGCGGCATTCACTCACTGCAAGGTCGTCAGATAAGTGGTTACCGCATTCAGATCTTTTTCATTGAGGTGCATCGGCGGCATCAGCGCGCCGGGCTTAAACGAGTCTGGATCGTCGATCCACTGTTTCAAATTTTCAGGAGTATTGCTGAACGCGCCCGAGGCCAATGTATCGCGGCTCGCCATATGCGTAAGGTCCGGCCCAAACGTCCCCTTCGCGCCGGTGCCTTTGATCGTATGGCAGTTCATGCAGGCGTTGTGCTCGAAGATCGATTTGCCCGCCAGCTGTTCCGGCGTCAGCGCAGCCGACGCTGCCGACGGCGCCTGCTCCTTCTTCACCCACGCGGCAAAATCCGCGGGCGAATCCGCATACACGCGCAGCAGCATCTTGGCATGTTGCGTCCCGCAGTATTGCGCGCATTGTCCCAGGTAGAGCCCCGCGACATGCGGGTCGATCCACATGGTGTTCACCCGGTTGGGAATCAAATCCATCTTGCCCGCCAGCCTCGGCACCCAGTAACTGTGGTCGGTGTCCGCCGAAGACATCTTCAGATACACCGGCGTCGGATGGGCCGGATCGCTCACCGGCACGTGTAACTCATTGGCGGTCACAATTCCCAGCGACGGATAGCGGTACTCCCACCAGAACTGGTGCCCGATCACCACCACATCCATTGCGTTTGCAGGCTTGGGAATGCTCTCCGTCGCCAGGATCACGCGCGCGGTCGTCAGAAAGAGCATGAAGACCAGCAGGATCGGGATCACCGTCCACGAAAGCTCGATCTGGTTGCTGCCATAAACCTGGATCGGCTCAATGTGAGCGTCCTCCGGGCGGCTGCGATAGCGGAAGACGACCCACGCCATGAGCCCGCCCACCACAATGAAAATGCCCAGCGTCAGCCCCAGCACAAACATCGCATTGCCGAAAACGAGATGTGCCGGGCTCGCAGCGGGGTCGAACATATCGGTAGGAGAAAAAGGGCTGGTACCCGGAGCGAGGGCCGGATCGAAACTCTTCCACGCGGCAAGCAGCACCGGCAGAGCGTGCCGGCTGGGCAACTGAGCTGACAGAACTGGCACCGCCCACGCCGCCAAAGACATAAAAAACGTTATCCCCCGTCCCGCGATCGCGGGTTAACTCTCAGCAAAGACGAACGATACCAAACTCCAATGCCAGAACGTTATCACATCCCCGCAAATTTTCAGTGATCGGCGGCACACTTAACCGAGGCGCCCAAAATGCCAGCCAGAAAGCTCGACCGGATCGCAATCCTGACTTATCGTTCTTCTTTGATTACTTAGAGCACGCCAGCCCGGAAAAGGCGTCGCGATGCGGAAACAAAAAGTTAGCGAACAAGCTCGGCGCTGGCGCCCGGCGCGCTGTCCTCGCTGCCCTTCATGTAGTTCCCGTAGCCCACCACCACTGTCGAGAGGATCAGGAAAAACAGCCCTCCGGCCACCAGTCCCTTGGTGCGAGCGCTCGTGCCGCGCCATTCCTTCAGGATCATGCCAATAATGGTGGCGAAGATCATGATGCTCGCCATGTGGAGCGTCCAGCTGGAGAAATCGTACTTCCCCATCTTCGTCTGGCCCATGCTGTAGAAGAAGAACTGGAAATACCACGTCACCCCCGCCAGCGCAGCGAAGGCATAGTTGAGCAGCATCACCCCGCCCGGCAGCCGCGGCGCTTTGTGAAAGTCGAATCCCGCTTCACCAGCAATGGGCGTCGACGCCTTGGTGACCAGCATGTTCGACCCCAGCTCCCGCGCCGGCTTCCCCAGATACTGCCCGGCCGAATGATTGCGGACCAGCAAAACCACGCACCAAATGAAGTTCGTAGTAAAGCCGCCCAGCATCACCACGATGAGCGCCGGTAGGTTCTGCCACAGGTCCGACTTGCCGTGCGCCAGCAACTCCCCCCTGGCGATATCGCCGATCGGCTTGCCCGCCGCCACGCCGTAGGCGAAGCAGGCGCTCATGATGCCCGAGAGGACCGCGACCGCGAGACCCTTGCCGTATTGAAACTCTTCGACCGTCGCCTTCTTTTCGTCGTCTGTGAGCTCGGTCTCTTTGGATCGTCCGGCGAAGCCGCTGAACAAGATTCCCACGACGCAAACCCCCAGCCCGCCCAGGATCACGTGGCCGGAGTTTGTCCCCAGGATCCCGCCAATCGTTCCACTGAAGATCGGCGGCATCAGCGTGCCAAAGACGGTGCACAACCCGAGCACGATCGGATACCCCAGCGCAAAGCCGAGATACCGGATGGAAAGGCCGCAGGTAAGGCCGCCGATCCCCCACATGCAACCCCAGAAATATGCGAAATAGATCGCCGCCGGCGGAGCGGCGTGCAGCACGGCGAAGACATTCGGCACCAGCAGCCCCGCGATGATCGTAGGGGCCAGTATCCAGCTGAAGGTCCCCTGCACCAGCCAGTAAGTCTCCCACGACCAGCGCTTGATTCCGCGAAACGGAAGATAGCAGCTCGCGGAGGCCAGTCCCCCGAGCCAGTGATACACCACGCCGAGAAGCGGATTGAATCCCAAACCCATTGCTCCTGTTGATCCTTAGAAGTGACGCCCAATCATAACGGAGTCCACGCGGCCTGAAAAGGAAATCAAGTCCCTATTGAACTGCATTGCGACACGACTCGGGTCGATCAAGACACTCAAACCGTTGAGGTCAATCTCTATTGCGCCCGGACCGTTATCTGCTATCATCGGCAAGCAAGTTTCAATAGGAATTTTATTCTTATCCGCTCTGAATTGGAGTTCAGGGCGCGGGGGACTCGATGAGCACCGGCCTCACGAATGCCGAGCGGATCGCCAAGGCCCTTGATGGCTTTTCCATCGAGATTCCTTCCTGGGGCTTCGCCAACACCGGAACCCGCTTCGGCAAGTTCCTGCAACCTGCGGCCGCGACCTCGATTGAGGAGAAGTTCGCCGACGCTGCCCAGGTCAACGCCCTCACCGGAGTCAATCCCACCCTCGCCCTCCATGTCGAATGGGACCTTCCCCGTGGCACCGCCGACGTTGCCTCCATCCAGCAACTGGAGCAGAAACACGGCATCCGCGCCGGCTCGATTAACCCCAATCTCTTTCAGGACCAGGCTTACAAATTCGGCTCGATCTGCAACCCGGATCCCGAGATTCGCGAAAAAGCGACGACCCACATGCTCGACTGTGTGGAGATCGCCAGGCGCCTCGATGCCCGCGACATCGCCCCATGGGTCTCTGACGGTTCTAACTACCCCGGAAGCCAGAGCATCCGCAATCGGATTGCGTGGATGGAGGAGTCGTTCAGCCGCGTCCACGCCGCCCTCGCTCCCAACCAGCGGCTGCTCATCGAATACAAGCCCTACGAGCCCGCCTTCTACCACACCGACATCGCCGACTGGGGCATGGCGCTCGAGCTCGCCCGCTCTGCCGGTCCGCAGGCATCCGTCCTCGTCGATACCGGACACCATTACTTAGCGCAAAACATCGAGCAGATTGTCGCCTGGCTGCTGCACCGCAAGATGCTCGGCGGATTCCACTTCAACGACCGCAAATACTCAGACGACGACCTGACACTCGGCTCGATCGACCCCTACCAGGTCTTCCGCATCTTCCACCAAATCCTGATCGATCCCGCCTCCTCTGCAGAGGTCGCCTTCATGATCGACCAGAGCCATAACCTCAAGGGCAAGGTGGAGGCGATGGTGCAAACCGTCGCCGTCGCCGAAGAACTCTACGCCAAGGCGGCGCTCGTCGACCTCGAAAAGCTCGAAGCACTCCAGCAGCAATGCAAGCTCGTCGAGGCCGAGGAGTGTTTCCGCTCCGCCTTCTGGGAGGACGTCCGCCCAGTCGTCCGCGACTGGCGCCGCTCCCGTGGCCTGCCCGAAGATCCGCTGCTCGCCCTCGCCAGAAGCGGCTATGTCGAGAAGATCACCGCCGAGCGCGCCGAGAAGAACATGAAGGCCATCACTTCCTACGCCTGATCGGGCGGGACGTCCTCGCATCCTCGTCACGCCGTGATATGTTTACCCGCACGGAGGTTCCCATGCCGAAGTTCGTCATCGAGCGCAACATCCCCGGAGCGGGCGCCCTCACTCCGGACCAGTTAGCCGCGATCTCCCAGACCTCATGCGGAGTCCTCAAGACCATCGGCCCGCAGATCCAGTGGGTCGAGTCATTCGTTACCGACGACAAGATCTACTGCATCTACATCGCCCCCGATGAAGCGACCGTTCGCGAACACGCCCGGCTCGGCCAGTTCCCCGCGAACTCCGTCCAGGCGGTCCGCACGGTCATCGATCCCACTACCGCCGAGAACTGACGAATCTGTGACCCACCATTCGTTACCCTGTTCCTATGACTGAACCCATCCGCGCAGCAGTGATCGGCTTTGGCAACGGCGGTCGCACCTTTCACACCGCTTTCATCTCCGCTGTCCCCGGTCTTCATCTTGCAGCCATTGTCCAGCGCAAGGGCGACGACGCCGCGCAGGCCTACCCCAACGCCACCATCTACCGTTCGGTCGAAGAGATGCTCGCCGACGAGAGCATCCAGCTCGTCGCCGTCACCACCTCGAACCAAACCCACTTTGAACTCGGCCGCCAATCGCTCCTCGCGGGAAAACATACTGTCATCGACAAGCCATTCACCCTCACCTCGACCGAGGCCGCCGAGCTGATCGCCATCGCCCGGGAGCGCAACCTCGTGCTCTCCGCCTTCCAGAACCGGCGCTGGGACGGTGACTTCCGCACCCTTCGCGAGATCATCAGCCGCGGCGCACTCGGTCGCCTGGTCGTCTTTGAGTCCCACTACGACCGCTATCGCCAGGAACCGAAGCTCAACATGTGGAAGGAGAGCGGCCTCTACGGCGGCGGCCAGCTCTACGACCTCGGCACCCACATCATCGATCAGGCGCTGGCGCTCTTCGGAGCACCGCAGACAATCACCGCCAACATCCGCGTTGAGCGCGATCACGCCCTCAATGACGACGCCTTCGATATCTGCTTCAAGTACATTGGCGAAACTGAAAAGAACCTGACAGTCTGGCTGCGCTCCACCATGACCGCGGCAATCCCGGGCCCCCGCTTCTCACTGCACGGCACGCAGGGCAGCTTCGTCAAATTCGGCATCGATCCCCAGGAGGACGCGATCAAAGCTGGGGGCGTCATCGGCTCACCGGGATGGGGCGAAGAGCCCGAGTCGCTCTTTGGCACCTTGAAGCTCGCCGACGGAAGCGAGAGCCGCATCCCGACCGAGCCGGGAGACTATCGCGGCTACTACGTCAACGTCCGCGACGCGATCCTCGGCGATGCGCCGCTCGCCGTTCCAGCCAGCGATGCCTGGCGCACCGCCCGCATTATCGAGCTCGCCCGCCAGAGCAGCGAAGAGGGTCGCACGCTGAAGGTAGAGATGGGAGACGCGCCGCGCTGATTTCCGGGCAGCGACTGGAATCGTGCCTCGCTCTGGAGCAGCATTCCGGTGTACTCTGCTCCCAGAATGCAAGACGCCGCCGAGTTTGTTTCCCAGGGTCGCGAGGCCCGTCACGAAAACCGCCTCGCGGACGCGCGCGCCCAATACACCGAAGCCGCCCGCATCTATCGCGACGATAGCAAGCCACTCGACTACGCCCACGCCATCCGCCACGTCGCCGACATGCATCTCGGCGAATCGGAGCTCGCCGCTGCAAAGTCGCTCTACGAAGAGTCTTTGGAGATTTACCGCAGCAGCCTCGACACCAAGCTTCTCGACCTCGCGAATACAGTCAGACCCTACGCGCTGCTGAATGAAAAACTAGGCGAAGTCGAGACCGCCGCGCAGCTCTGGCAGGAAGCTAAAAGCCTCTACAGCTCGCTTCGCATTGAGGCGGGAATTGCCGAATGCGAAAATCATCTCGCAAAACTTCGCGCTTAACTCCGAATCACGATTACTTCACGGCCTGGCCCTCAGGCTTCGACCACGGAGGCACGATTCCGTTCATGCGGGCGTAAGCAACTAACTGCCCCATATGTTCGTTCTCGTGGACGATGATGCGCAGATACATGCCGTCAACGTCCACTGTTTTTCCCTGAATGGCAACCTTGCGCTGAAGATCACCTGGCTTCAGATGGGCCCGTGCCTCGGTGACTGCGTTGAGCGACCGTTCGAGATATCCGATCACCTCGGGTTTTGACTTCACGCTCTCTTCCATCTCGTCTGAGGTAATATCGGCGGGCATCTTCGGCCCGGTCACGCTCAGCAGGTAGAAGTTGGCGATAGCAATGTGCATGAAGACCTCGCTGACCGATCGGACGCCCGGCGCAGGACGCCAGCTGTACTTCGCCGCCGGAATCGCCTCTGCCAGGGCAAGCAACTGCCGCGAAACGTGGCCCCACTCCCCGTCGTAGCCCTCCCATATCCCCACAAGATTGGGATCAGCCGCTGGCGCCTTCGGTACATTGGCGGGCGCGGTCTGCGCATGAAGCACGGGCGCACTCAGAGCGAGCAACAGTAAAACTGCTTTCATAGAGCTCTCCACGAGTCGCAAAGTAAAACGGCGAACCAATTGGCCCGCCGTCTCCACAGAATCGAACATCTCTTAGTCGTAATATTCCAGCCCTAAGTGAGTGATCAGCTCCTCACCCATGATGTGCCGCAGCGTGTTCTTCAGCTTCATCGACTGGATAAACAGATCGTGCTCGGGATACAGCCCCGGCGCGGTCATCGGAGCCTTGAAGTAGAAGCTCAGCCACTCCTGAATGCCGATGCCGCACAGCCCGGTCGTCCGCTTCGCCAGGTCGAGGAACAGGACCAGATCGAGCGCGATCGGCGCCGCAAGAATCGAGTCGCGGCATAGGAAGTCGACCTTGATCTGCATCGGATACCCGAGCCAGCCAAAGATGTCGATGTTGTCCCAGCCCTCTTTGTTATCGCCGCGCGGCGGGTAATAGTTGATCCGCACCTTGTGATAGAGGTCCTTGTAGAGGTCGGGATAAAGCTCCGGCTGCAGAATAAAATCCAGCGCGCCCAGCTTCGACTCTTCCTTGGTCTTGAACGACTCCGGATCGTCTAGTACCTCGCCGTCGCGGTTGCCCAGGATGTTGGTCGAATACCACCCCGCAATCCCCAGCATGCGCGCCTTGAACGCCGGCGCAAGCACTGTCTTGATGAACGTCTGCCCGGTCTTGAAGTCTTTGCCGCAGATCGGGGCGTAGTTCTCCTTTGACAACTCCTGCAAGAAAGGCAGATCGACCGTCAGGTTCGGCGCTCCGTTGGCAAACGGAACACCCTCCTTCATTGCCGCGTATGCATAGATCATCGACGGGGCAATGCCGATGTCATCGTCTTCAAGTCCCTTCTCAAACGATGCAACCGTGTCGTGCACCGGGGTGGGCTCCAGGAAGATCTCTGTCGAGCCGCACCAGATAATCACTACCCGGTTCACCGTCTTCTTGAACGCCTGGATATCGGCGCGAAGCTGGTTGGCCAGGTCCATCTTGTTCTTGCCGGTTTTGATGTTGGTGCCGTTCAGCCGCTTGACGTAATACTGGTCAAAGACCGCGGGCATCGGCTTGATCGCTTCGAGGTACGGCCGGATCGCCTCAAGCTGGTCCTTGTCCAGCACCTTGGCGTGCGCCGCCGCCTCATAGACGTTGTCGTCGAAGATGTCCCAGCCGGTGAAGACGATGTCGTCAAGCTTGGCCAGCGGCACGAAATCCTTGATCAAAGGAGTGTTGCCCTCGGTACGTTTGCCCAGGCGGATCGTACCCATCTGGGTCAGCGAGCCGATCGGCTTCGCAAGCCCCTTGCGGACCGCCTCGACTCCGGCGATCAATGTGGTGGCCACGGCGCCCAGGCCAACGACCATAACTCCAAGCTTGCCGTTAGCCGGCTGAATCTGCGATGCGTGAGCAGCCGGATGGCTATTGACTTCGGCCAAACTCCCGCCGTCTTGTTGTATTGGCATTGCTATGTTTCCGTCCTCTCAGTACACAAATAAATCGAAAATCAAAACGACTTAGTTTCAACCTTTAGCAGCACAATGCGCAAACGCCAGGGGCTGAACCGCAGGAAAAAGTGCCTTAATGGTCACTTTCCCCAGCCAGTCCACCCCAGGGTCTAGGCTTCGCTTGTGCGTTTGCGCGTCAGGTGCGTCCACAGGAACCAGACGATTCCCGCCAGCAGCACAATCTCGACCGCCAGGTGAAAGCGGTGGAAAGCCTGCTTGAACGCCGGATTGGTGTCCCATTGCTGGCCCAGCTTCATGCCCACATACGCCAGCACAAAGCACCATGGCCAGGAGCCAACGAAGGTATAGATATGGAAGCGCAGTTGCGGCATGCGCGCGATTCCCGCCGGCAACGCAATAAAGGTGCGAACCACCGGCAACAGCCGCCCGATCAACACCGTAATCGATCCATACTTTTCGAAGAAGGCGGTAGCCCGGTCGAGGTCATGCACATCGACCAGCACATACTTGCCAAAACGCTCAACGAACGGCCGCCCAGCCCACGCGCCGATCCAATATGCAACGATCGAACCCAGGTTGCAGCCGATCGCCCCCGCCGTCGCCACCAGCAGCAGGCTGAACCGCCCCGTCGACACCAGGTAGCCGGCGAAGGGCATGATCACTTCAGAAGGCAGCGGGATGCACGCCGACTCGATTGCCATCAGCAACGCCACACCGGCGTAGCCGGAGGCAGAGATCACCGCGATAATGAAGCTCACTGCAACTGCCAGAATCTTCTCAGTCATTCGTAAGTGAAGTATACCTTCACGGGATCAAATTCCTTCAGTTTCCGGAGCCTTTGCTACGATGGCGACGGAGCGCAATCGTCACCCATGCCCACCAAAGCCGCCGCGAAAAAGTCCACTAAGGCCGTTGTAAAAAAGGCTGCGCCCTCAGCCCCGAAACCCCGAAGACCGACCTCCCGCAAACAGGCTCTCGCGCCCGAGCGCATCCATAAGATCCTCGACCTGCTCGCTGCCGCCTACCCCAACGCCGAATGCGCGCTCATCCACAAAGATGCCTGGCAGCTCCTGGTAGCGACCATCCTCTCCGCGCAATGTACTGACGCCCGCGTCAACATGGTCACTCCCGTCCTCTTCAAACGCTTCCCCACACCCGCCGACCTCGCCGTGGCGCCCATCGATGAGATCAAGGAGATCATCCGCACCACCGGCTTCTACAACAACAAGGCGAAGTCGATCCAGGGAGCGGCCAACAAGATCATCGCCGACTTCAACGGCAAGGTCCCGCGCAAGATGGACGAGCTGCTCACCGTCCCCGGTGCAGCCCGCAAGACGGCCAACGTCGTCCTCGGAGTCGCCTACAAACTCGCCGTCGGAGTCGTCGTCGACACCCACGTCCTGCGCCTCTCCCGCCGCCTCGAGCTAACCACCGAGACGACTCCTGAAAAGGTCGAGCAGGACTTAATGAAGATCATCCCCCAGGACCACTGGATCGCCTTCTCCCACGAATTGATCCATCACGGAAGAAACGTTTGCATCGCCCGCAAACCACGCTGCGTCGATTGCACGCTGGAGAAGGTTTGTAATTCGTCGGATAAGACGTGGAGCACGCACTAGAAGTAGTTTTGGACGGACGCGGGAGACGCTGTTATCGTCCCAACGATATCTTGCGCCACAGTGCAGCAATTGCTAGCCCAAGCAGGCCCACATACAGGAAGGAGGCGAAGTAGAAGAGAATTTGAGTCTTGGGCCACAAAAACGCTGGCAGCTGGTCGACTAACTTGTCTTTCCAGTCTTCATTGAACCGAAGCGGAAGATCCTCGGGTTTCATCTCTCGCTGCAGGCGTGCCGCTATCCATGTCCCACGAATATTCGCCAGCAGCAATATGGCGGCGACAGCGGACAGGAAACAGGCAAATGGCCAGTTAGAGCTACGACCACAATGTTCAAAACATAAGCCGGGGCAATTAGCAAGGCAGCGACGAAGCTGTGTTCTCTAACTCCAACCCCACCCAGGAAGAAAAACGAGAACGCGATGAAACCAGTGATCCAATGCCCTTGCATGACACCACCCACGAGGGAGAGCAGGGCTACAAACAAACAAATCCAGAAACCTTGTTGCCCAAGTAAGTCGGCATCGAGTGGGCTATAACGTGGCCACAGCAGCCGCTTAATCGGATTGCTTTCCTCGACTGCAACATTACTTTCCGTCGAATTCTGCATGCGCAAGTCTGCCAAAGACTCGGCGCACTTGCAACTAGAAACTAGTTCAAGCGGAAAAGACCGAGAGCTATTCCTCCGGCCACGCCGCCGCCGCTTCCCACATCGCAGACTCATTAGTATCTTCTGGGATCCGTCGGTAACCCTCGCGGTCACGCTCTTCTAGTTCCAGTATCTCCAGTCGGCGTAAGTGCTGCCGAAGCGCCTCCCGCACCAGCGCCGAGCGATTCTGCTTGGTGCGGCGCGCGGCCTGCAGGAGCTCTCTTTCGAGAACGATCTTCACCGTTTCCATATGTTGAGCTTATTCCACAGTCTCGCGCGCGAAGAAATCTTGAAGAGACGACCATTTCTTAGGAACTTGTTGAAATAGGTACCTGTCTGCGACGGGATTGATGAGTTAGTCGTCTAACAGGCATGCGTGGAGACGAGCGGGTTCAGGATGGGATGTTCAGCTATGTTTCGTTGGAGCAGCGGGTGCCTGCAGATCATCCGTTGCGCGAGGTCCGCAAGTTGACGGACACGGTGCTGCGGTCGTTGAGCGCGGAGTTGGATGCGCTGTACGCGGAGTCGGGGCGTCCTTCGATTGCGCCGGAGTACATTCTGCGGGCGCTGCTGTTGCAGGTGTTTTACTCGGTTCGCTCGGAGCGGCTGCTGGTCGAGCAGATCGATTACAACCTGCTGTTTCGCTGGTTCGTGGGCCTGGGCATGGACGATGCGGTGTGGAACCACGCGGTGTTTTCGAAGAACCGCGACCGGCTGCTGACCTCCGAGGTGGCGCAGCGGTTCTTCGCCGAGGTGAACCGGCAGGCGAAGCGGTTCATGTCCGACGAGCACTTCACCGTGGACGGCACGCTGATCCAGGCGTGGGCCTCGCAGAAGAGTTTTCGAAGCAAGGACGGCGATGGCGACGGGACCAACTTCCACGGCCAGAAGCGCAGCAACGAGACGCACGAGTCCACCACCGATCCGGATGCGCGGCTGTACAAGAAGAGCTATGGCAAGGAGTCGCAGCTGAGCTATCTGGGCCATGCGCTGGTGGAGAACCGCAACGGGTTGATCGCCGCCGCGATGGTGACGCACGCCGATGGCTACGCCGAGCGCGACGCCGCGCTGCTGATGCTTCAACAAAGGCAGGACGGCCGCTCACGACGCATTACGGTCGGCGCCGACAAGGCCTACGACACGAAGGATTTCGTGCACACGGCGCGGGAGTTGCACGTGACGCCGCATGTGACGAAGAACGACAAGGGCCGCCGCAGCAACCTGGACCGCAGAACCACGCGACAGCCCGGCTATGCGATCAGCCTGAGCCGGCGATGGCTGGTCGAAAAGAGCTTCGGATGGCTGAAACAGACCGGCCCGCTGCGGCAGGTGAAGCTGCGCGGACTGGAGAAGGTGGACTGGTTGTTCGTCTTCAGCTGCGCCGCGCACAACCTGATCCGATTGCCAAAACTGATGGCTCAACCACCGGGAAGGCTCCGGGAGCAGTGCGCCTGAACCGTTCGCCGGAGTCGGCCTTTCCGATGCCCGCAAGCCCCGATGAACACCGGGTAAATGCACGATTCGAACCGATTTCGACTTCGACGAAACGCAAATCCCCAATAAATTCGCTACCTTACCCCCGAATTTCAACAAGTTCCTAGACAAAACTCGCTTTTCTTACCTCGGCGGCCCCGGCGGCAAAGGCATCACCGCGACATTGTGAAAGGCGGCGACCCACCAACCGTCCTTCTCCTTGGTCATCACTTCCTGCAGCTTCACGTGGATCGCGCCATCGACCTCAGCAGCGCTAAGGCCGGGTGGCACTCGCGTTGCTCCCTTAAGAACGCCGTCAATATTCACAACCGCCACGTCGGGCCGCAGAAATAAAATCTTGTCGATCGCAAATTCGTTGTGGCTGCCCTTATAGATCGTCGAGAAAATGTACTGGTGCTGGGCCACAAAGCCCGGCTTGCCATAGATCTGTTCGCCAATGACGTTGGTGAATGTGCCGTTCTCGGAGTAGCGCGCGGCAAAAGCCACGGCATCGCCGCGGTTCCAGGCATCGGCCTGCGACTGGACGACCTGCTTGATAGCGGCCGCGTCCTCAGGCGCGCCCTGCAATTGCCCAAAGGCCAAACCAGACAGCATTGTGATGGAGAGTATCGTCCAAAATGAGCGGACAGTTCTGAGCATAGGGGGCCTTCGCGGTCGATTGGTGTTATCGAAATGGTCAATGCCCCTCGATCGTAGCACGGCGCCTGTCGCGGACTACTCCGGCGGCCACACAGCCTTCGCGACCATCGCCTCAACCAGCCCTTCCACATCATGCCGCTCAGCCTCAACCGCCGGCTCCCAGCCAAACTCCCGCAGCGTTTCGCTGGTAATCGGCCCGATCGACAATGCGTCAACCCCCTGTGGCACACCTTCTAACCCAGCCTCCTGACGAAGACGAAAGAAATGCTTCACCGTCGACGAACTCGTAAACGTTACCGCTTGGGGCAGTCTCGAAGCATCCGAGAAGACATCTCGCACCCGATCAACCGCCCCCTCCGGAATCACCGTCCGGTAAGCATCGACGACATCGACGGTGGCCCCGCGCCGCGCAAGTTCGTCGGGAATCACATCCCGCGCGACCGCTGCTCTCGCCAGCAAAATCCGGCTCCCACTGACCCCATCGCCTAATTCCTCTACTAAAGTCTCAGCGACATATCGCTTCGGAACAATCCCGGCCGGCATCCCCTGCTCGAGCATCGCACGCGCCGTTGCCGAACCGATCGCGACCTTGCAATGCCCGCAGAAGCTCGCCGGATCGATCTCCAGCGCCGCCAGTCGCTCCGCCAGCACCTTCACCGTATTTGCGCTGGTCACGATCAGCCATTGATACCGACCGATATTCCTGAGCGCCTCGTCCAGCGCTTCATAGGACTCAAGCGGCACCGTCTCTATCGTGGGTAGCTCGATCACCTCGGCGCCAAGCTCGGTCAGCGCCTCCACCAGCGAACTCGCCTGGCTGCGCGCCCTGGTAACGACGATCCGCTTGCCCGCAAGCGGACGGGCCGCCGCGCTCATAACTCCTGCTTCTCCGCAAAGAGGATCGCGTCTGCGCCATTCTTCAGCAGCACCGCAGCGACCGTGCGGCCAAGTTCCTCAGCATTCGCGCCGGTCGTGCTCGCGGCAACATGGCCGTCGCCGTCCACGCTTGCCACCACTCCGCTGATGCGAAAGCTCTCGCCCTCGCGCCTGCAATACACCCCAATCGGCACCTGGCAGCCGCCGCCCAGCGCACTCAGCGCCGCGCGTTCGGCGGTCACGGCAAATCGCGTATCCGCGTGATCGAGGAATCCAATCGTCTCCTGCGTCTCGAAATCGCCGGTGCGGCACTCGATTGCCAGTGCACCTTGTCCGGCAGCTGGGCACAGATGCTCAACGTCAAAGCGCTGCCGAATCCACTCCGTCCGCCCCAGCCGATCCAGACCGCTCGCCGCGAGAATGATCGCCTGCGCCTGGCCCTCCTCCAGCTTGCGAAGCCGCGTATCTACGTTGCCGCGAAACTCTATGTACTCGAGGTCATGCCGCAGAGCGCGCAACTGGGTCTGCCTTCGCGGGCTTCCACTACCCACCTTCGCGCCAGCGGGAAGATCGAAGAACGAATCAAACTCAACCGAGACAAATGCATCTCGCGGGTCGGCGCGCTCCGGGAAGGCGGCCAGCGCAAACTCCGCAGCAAGCTCCGTCGGCAGGTCCTTCAGACTGTGAACGGCAAGATCGATGCGGCCCTCAACCAGCGCCTCTTCGATCTCTTTGGTGAACATCCCCTTCGTGCCGACCTGCGCGACCGGCACATCCTGCAACCGGTCACCCGTGGTGCGAATGATCTCAATCGCGACCTCGCTCCCCTTCGCCCGCAGCGCGTCGGCAACGTGGTTGGCCTGCCAAAGCGCCAATTGCGAGCCCCGCGAGCCGATCCGGATCAAGAGCCTTCCTCCGCCTCGGAAACGCCGCTGCCTTCATCCGTCAAGGCAGCCTCATCGAGATCCGCCGACTTCTGCGGCATCGCGTGCATCGCCGAATACGCCGCTGCACGCTGCGGATCAAACGTCGTCCGGATAGCTTCCAACCGCGCGATGTCGCCCTCGGCCGCTGCCGCCTTGATCGCCTGCATCGTCGGATGCAGCAGCTTGTTCATCATGCTTCGCGTCAGCGCCTCGACAGCCGACCGCTGCTCGTCAGTCAGCGTGCGCAACCGGCCTTCGGCTTTCCGCAGCTCCGACTGGCGCATCAACTCCGCCGATTGCTGCAGGCTCCGAATCGCCGGCACGGCATCGAGAATGCTCAGTTGCCGATGAAAGCGCTCCACCTCGGCGGCGATGATCGACTCCGCCTGTTCGGCCTCTTTGGCGCGGTCCGTCTGGTTCGACGCCGCCACCGACTGTAGATCGTCGATGTCGTAGAGAAATATCCCCTCGACACGGTTCATCTCTGGATCGACATCGCGAGGCACCGCAATATCGATAAAGAACATCGGCCGATTGCGCCGCCGGTGAATGAACTGCGCTCCGTGCTCGGGGCGAAAGATCGGCTCCGGCGAACCGGTCGACGTAATGATGATGTCGGCGCGGTCGGCGCTCGCATACAGATCGTCGAAGCGTATCGCCTGCCCGCCAAACTCCTCCGCCAGCCGCAACCCGCGTTCATAAGTCCGGTTGGCCACGAAGATGGAGCTGGCTCCTCGGTCGATCAAGTGCCGGGCGGCAAGTTCGCCCATCTTTCCGGCGCCTATGAGCAAGACCTTCTTGCCCTTGAGGGACCCGAATATCTTTCCCGCCAGATCAACCGCAATTGACGCAACCGACACCGAAGAACTGCCAATCTCAGTCTCCGTGCGCACCCGTTTCGCCACGCTGAAGGCGTTCTGCAGCAGCCGGTCAAGCCCGCTCTGCGCCGCACCGACTGCCTTGGCAACGGCATAGGCCTCTTTTACCTGACCCAGGATTTGCGGCTCACCCACCACCATCGAATCCAGACTCGCTGCGACGCGGAAGAGATGCCGTACCGCCTCCTGTTCGCGATACTCATACACATGAGGCCGCAGCTCAGGCTGGTCCACCGCAAAGACTTCGTTGAAGAAGCCCATCAGATCCGGTGTTTCCGCCTCCGGGTAGATCACCACCTCGACCCTATTGCAGGTCGAGAGGATCATCGCCTCGCGGACCCCCGGCATCGCGACCAGCGACCGCGTCGCCTCAGCCAGCCGGGAGTCGGGAATCGCCAACTGCTCCCGCAGTTCGATCGGAGCCGTCTTATGGTTCACGCCAAACAGCCACAGCTCTCCCCGGTTCATTTTGGGGCTATCGGTCGTCGTTGTGGCGTTCTTCATCGATCTCATCTAACTAACGAGGATTCATGGAACAGAAAATCGGTGCACCGAGCTGAAAACATTCGCCGCCCATACGCTCAGCATGACCAGGAAAACCAGGCTCGACCAGAAGACCGCCCGTCGCCCGCGCAGCCCGGTGCTCTGCCGCACGAGCAGCATGCCGATGTACAGCAGCCACATTCCAAAGGAGAGTAGCACCTTGGGGTCGCGAAAATATGCCGGCCCTACGCTGGCCTGCGCGATCAGCGAACCGATCAGCAGCCCCACCGTCATGCAATGGAAGCCGATCACCAAGGCGCGATGGCCGATCTGGTTCATTGTTTCGAGAGGCGGCAACCACGCCAAGAACGAGGGACTCTTTCGGTCTTTCAGCCGGTGCTCCTGGACTAGGTACAGCAAGCTCGCCAGCAGGCTGAAAATCAGCGCAGCATAGGCCGCCAGCAACGCGCAAACATGAACGATGATCCAGCCATTCCGCACCACCGGCGACGCGAAGGTATATTTCTCCAGCCCGATCGCCGGAAAGAGCACCAACAGAAATGCCAGCGGCAACGCGAAAAGCCCGAACGACGTCGCGCGGTAGCGCAGCCATACCAGCAAAAAAGCGCCGACAATCAACAGCCCCAGCAGCGACTGCATCTCCCGCGTGCCGACCGGAATCCATCGATGCGCCTCGCCCAGCATCTCTGCAAGTGACACAAAATGAAAGACAAAGCCGGCGACCGACGCCACCAGAAATACCCTGGTCCACCGCCGAAGGCTGTACAAGACGGCGGGCACAGCGCAAGCCGCAGCTATCCCGTAGCACACCGCCGCGACCCTGAGCCAGAGAAGGAACATCCGTTCTCATGATACTTGGTTTGCATTGCAGGCCAGGCGTTTCGCCAACACCGGCTGCGCCAGCTGTCGAGTCAAGTTCGAACTACATTCGACAGCATTTCGACCGTCAAGTACAAAAGCGGGGGAGAATCGTTGATTGTACGAATGAGACCACTTCGGAAACGCTCGCGATCCGGCTATTCTGCATCTCTGTTGTCAGGTTGGTTCGGGTTCAGCTGTGCCGGACGAACAAAAGCTTGAACGAACGAAATGGAGATACAAATGTCGGATTACCGCGTCAAAGCCGGAGAAGTCTCCGAAGACCAGATCACGTCGCTACTCGAAAGCCAAACGGTAAAGTTGCCCACAAGCTTTTTCCTTGGCGCCTCCCTGGCCTCGATGGCCGCCTCACTCATCCTCAAAGCCCAGGGCAAAGACAATAACGCCCTCTTCATTGGCCAGTGGGCCGCTCCCTTTCTCCTGCTCGGAATCTACAACAAGATGGTGAAGCAGCACGGCTCTGACGCGGAGACCCGCGGCTAAAAGCTCGAACGACACCGATCCGAATCCCTCGCATTACACGCCAGCCTGCCGTTCGCGGTATGCTGGCGTTTCCGTGTCTGTTCAATCGTCCGTCGAACTCGCCGATGCGTCGCTGACCCCGGTCATGCGCCAGTTTGCGGCCGCCAAGCGGCTGCACCCCGACGCTCTGCTCTTCTTCCGCATGGGCGATTTTTACGAGCTTTTCTTCGACGACGCCACCATCGCCTCGCGCGAACTCCAAATCCAGCTCACCGCCCGCGACCGCGAACGCACCATCCCCATGTGCGGCGTCCCCTACCACGCCGCCGAGGGCTATCTCGCCCGCCTGTTGCGCAAGGGCTACCGCATCGCCATCTGCGACCAGATGGAAGACCCCAAGCTCACCAAGAAGATCGTCCGCCGCGAGGTTACCCGCGTCCTCACCCCCGGCACAGCCATCGACGCTGCCCTCGGCGCGGAACAGAACAACTTCCTCGCCGCGCTGCACATTGGTTCAGGCTTCGCAGCCCTCGCGCTGCTCGATCTCTCTACCGGCGACTTCCGCGCGACCGAGTTCTTCGGAACCGATGCCATCGCGCAGGCCGTCGAAGAGCTCACCACCATCAAGCCCGCAGAACTTCTGTACGCCGCTGAACACCCACTCTTCACCGATGCCGAATCTTCCGAAGCGATGAAGCCGCTCGGTGCGATTCGAACCAAGACTCCGATCGAGGCGTACGCCTTCACCGCCGACTACGCGATTCCGTTGCTCGAGCGGCAGCTCGGCACGCAATCGCTCGATGGCTTTGGTCTTGCGGGACACACGCCCGCCGCGATCGCCGCCGGCGCGGTGCTTCACTACGCCCGCAACACCCAGCAAGCCGAGCTCGATCACATCGACAGCGTCCGCTTCTACGAGCGATCAGAATGCCTGCAGCTCGATCAGGTCACCGTCCGCAATCTCGAACTCGTCGACACGCTCTTCAGCGACGGCCTCGCTCAGGCCACGCTCTTCCATTCGCTCGACTGTTGCCTCACGCCGATGGGCAAACGCCTGCTGCGCTCTTCGCTCCTGCGGCCGCTCGCCGATGCTGAGCTGATAAACAAGCGTTATGATGCCGTCGAAGAGCTCTTCTCCGATCTGATCCTCCGCGAAAAGCTTCGCGCCGCGCTCGACGGCATCCTCGATCTCGAGCGCCTGCTCGGCCGCATCTCGCTCGATACCGCGCGCCCGCGCGACATCCTCGCTCTCGGAGTCTCCCTGCGCAAGCTGCCAAACCTGCGCCAGGCGCTCGCACCGCTGACCAACGAACTCTGGCCCAGCTGCCTTGAGCGTCTCGACGCCCTCGAAGACATTCAGTCCAGGGTAGAATCAGCCATCGTCCCCGAGCCTCCGCTGACGATTGCCGACGGCGGCGTCATCCAATCGGGCGTCGATGCTGAGCTAGACGGTCTCCGCAGCATCAGCCACTCCGGCCGCGAATCGATCGCCGCCATCGAACAGCGCGAGCGCGCCCGTACCGGCATTCAATCGCTCAAGGTGCGCTTCAACTCCGTCTTCGGTTATTACATTGAGATCACCAAGTCGAACTTGGCCAATGTCCCCTCCGACTACCAGCGCAAGCAAACGCTGGTGAATGCCGAACGTTTTACCACCCCCGAGCTGAAAGATTTCGAAACTCGCATCCTCACCGCGCACGACCGCTGCATCGAAATTGAAAAGCGCCTCGTCGAAGAGCTTCGGCAGTTCGTCCTCGCCGCCGCCGGTCGCATTCGCAAGACCAGCACCGCCATCGCTGAGATCGATCTGCTCGCCAATTTCGCCCACATCTCTTCCCTGCGAAACTACGTTCGCCCCCAGCTCGACAACCGCAACATTCTTGAAGCCGTCGCCGCCCGTCATGCAGTCATCGAATGCATGATGGAAGACGCCGGCGAGGGCCGCTTCATTCCCAACGACCTGCACCTCGACACCGGTGGAGTTTGGCATCCTGCTCGTCACCGGCCCCAATATGGGCGGCAAGTCAACGTATCTGCGCCAGGCCGCGCTGCTCGTTATCCTCGCGCAACTCGGCTGCTTCGTGCCCGCGCGCAGCATGAGGTTTGGTGTCGTCGATCGCATCTACACCCGCATCGGCGCCAGCGACAATCTCGCTCGAGGCCGCTCGACTTTCATGGTCGAGATGACCGAGACCGCGACCATCCTCAACACCGCAACTGAGCGCTCGTTAATTCTGCTCGACGAAATGGGCCGAGGCACCGCGACCTTCGACGGCCTCTCGCTCGCCTGGGCCGCACTCGAGTATCTCGATGCAAAGATCGGAGCGCGCACCCTCTTCGCGACGCATTATCACGAGCTCACCCTGCTCGCCGACCAGCTGCCGCACCTGAGTAATGTCCGCGTCGCGGTGAAGGAAACCCCGCAAGGCATCGTCTTTCTACACGCCATCGAGGCCGGCCCGGCCAGCAAGAGCTACGGCATCGAAGTTGCGCGCCTCGCGGGCCTGCCCGCTTCGGTATTGCAGCGTGCGCGCCAAGTGCTCCGCCAGCATGAGCGCTCCGAACGCCACAACGTCGCCGTCGAAACCGACGCCCCCTTGCAGCTCACCATGTTCACCCCGCTCTCGCAAACCATCGTCGACCGGCTGGAATCGACCGACATCGACACCCTCACGCCGCTGCAGGCGCTGAATCTTCTGGAAGAATTGAAGAACGAGATCCGCGGCACACGCGAGACCCAGGAAGGCTCGCCATGACGACTGCTCTCCGCAAACAAGTCGGGCAGCTGTTGATCGCCGGCCTCGAAGGCGCTGAACTCACTCCCCTCGAACAATCGTGGCTGCGGATCGTTCAGCCCGGCGGCATTATCCTCTTTCGTCGAAACATCGAGGAAGCACAGCAAACCTATCATCTCCTGGCGGAGGCAACTTCCTTCTCGACAGCACCCCTGTTTCGCTGCGTCGATCTCGAGGGCGGACTCGTCGATCGCCTCCGTGATTTGATCGCACCCATGGCCTCGCTCGCAGCAGTGGCCGCCACCGGAAGGACCTCGCTCTATCGCCAACACGGCAAGCTCATCGGCCGCGAAGCCCATGCGCTTGGCTTCAACGTGGTGCTCGCGCCGGTGCTCGACCTCGCTCTGCCCGGCTCCGCCGCCGTGATGCGAACGCGTACCTTCTTCGCAAATCCCGAAGAAGTAACGGCCTACGCCGCGGCCTTCCTCGAAGGCCTCGAATCCTCGCATGTCCTCGGTTGCGGCAAGCATTTTCCGGGACTCGGCGGCGGCACGCTCGACTCCCATCTCGCCACGCCCGTCATCGAGCGCAGCATGGATATGCTCTGGAATACCGACCTGCAGCCCTATCGCGCTCTCAAATCGCGCCTGCCCCTGGTGATGATTTCGCACGCCAGCTATCCGACAAGTGGCGATCTTAAGCCGGCCTCCATCTCTCGCCACTGGATCACCGACATCCTCACAAAACGCATCGGCTATCGCGGCCTGATTCTCTCTGACGATATGGAGATGGGCGGCATCCTCACCCATACCTCGATCGAAGAGGCAGCCGTCGCTGCCATCGCGGCTGGCACCCATCTTATCGAGATATGCAAAGACACGGCGCTCATTCTTAGCGCCTACGAAGCGTTGCTGTCCGAGGCCGAGAGGTCCGCGGCATTCCGGCGCATCGTAGAGGCTGCTTTCCGCAAGAGTGTGCGCGCCAAACGCACAATTGCCGCCGCCTCTCAAATCAAGCCACCGTCACCGGCACAAATTGAAAAAATGCGCGCCGAAGTGACCGCCTTCCACGATAAATTGGACTCACCTATGAAAAAGGCGGCCAGATAATGGCCTCGCACAAACCCAAATCGACTCCAAAAGCGATGACTGTCGCGGGCATCATGAGCGGGACCTCCGCCGACGGCATCGATGTCGCTTTCGTTCGCATCACTCCCGGCGATCCGTCACCCAGCCTCAAATTACTCGACCACCACTCAGTTCCATTTCCGAAACTCCTGCGCGAAGCTATCCTCAGCGCGATGGACTCTAAGTCCATCACCACCGCCGAACTCGCCCGGCTCAACTGGCACCTGGGCATCGCCTACGCCGAAGCCGTCCGTCAGGCGCTCGCCAGAAATCCCGCAAAGCTTCAGCTCGTCGGCTGCCACGGTCAGACGATCTATCACCAGGCCGCGCCCGCCATTCATGCGGGAAAGAAGTTCTCCTGCACATGGCAGATCGGCGAGATGGCCATGCTCGCTGCAAAGACCGGCGTCCCCGTTGTCTCCAACTTCCGCCCCGCAGACATGGTCGCCGGCGGTCAGGGTGCTCCGCTCGTCCCACTGCTCGATTACGTCATGTTTCGGCATTCATCCAGGGGCCGCGCCCTGCAGAATCTCGGCGGCATCGGGAATCTCACCGCCCTCCCGCCCAACGCATCGCTGGCTGAAGTCATCGCCTTCGACACCGGCCCCGCCAATATGCTCATCGATGCCTTGATGACTCGGCTCTTCGACAAGCCATACGATAGCAACGGCGCCGTCGCCGCGAGAGGCTCCATTCTGCCCTCCGTGCTCGCCGCCGCCATGCGTCATCCGTTCTTCCGTCGCCGGCCGCCGCGCAGCGCCGGTCGCGAAGAGTTTGGCACATCCTTTGCCGCCGATTTCCTCCGCGAATGCAAGCGCGCCTCGAAACACCCCGAAGATGCAGTCGCAACGGCAACCGCGCTCACCGTGCAAAGCATCGCTAACGCGTACGGCCGATTCGTCCGGCCGCTGATGAAAAGCGCACGGGTCGATTACCTCGTCTCTGGCGGCGGCGCTAAGAATGCAACTTTGATGGCCGGCTTGAAACGCGAACTCACTCCTTTAGGCTGTAAAGTCGACACCACCGACCACGCCGGCCTTCCTACTCAGGCCAAGGAAGCTGTGGCCTTCGCGCTGCTGGCTTATGAGACCTGGCATCGGCGTCCCGGCAACGTCCTGCAGCCACCGGCGCCTCGCATCCCGCCATTCTCGGCGACATTACCTATGCGTAACCGCCTCTGTGACGTATATTTCCTCGCCTTCGTCGCCGCGTTCGCGAGCGCTCTTTCCGGCTGCCGTCAGGCCAAAGAAAATGCGGGCACCATCACCATGGTCATCGAGAGCAGCCCTACGAATCTCGATCCGCGCATCGGCACCGATGGACAGTCTGAACATATCGACTCGCTGATCTTCGACTCCCTCGTCCGTCGAGACGAGCACTTCAACATCCAGCCCTGGCTCGCGCAAAGCTGGGAGACCCCCGATCCGCTGACCTACATCTTTCATCTCCGCGACGGAGTTCGCTTCCAGGATGGCCGCACGCTCACATCCAAAGACGTCCAATGGACCATCGTTTCGATCCTGAACGGTTCAGTTCCTACGGTGAAGTCGCAAGCCTTTCAAACCGTAGCGCGCATCGACGCCCCCGACCCGCTAACCGCCATCTTTCATCTCAAGAAGGCTGACCCGGCCCTGCTACCGAATCTCTCCGACGGCGCGATCGGCATCATCCCGGCCGGAAGCGGGCGCAACTTTGGCCGCCATCCCATCGGCAGCGGCCCATTCCGCTTCGTCTCTCAGGAGCAGGACAAGGAAGTCGTCATTGAGCGCAACCCCGCCTATTGGTCGCCGTCGCCTGCCGGTACAGGAAGCATCGAGCGCGTCCGATTCGCCGTCGTCCCTGACCAGATCACGCGCGCATTGGAATTGCAAAAAGGCTCTGCCGATGTTGGCGTCAACGCTTTCAGCGCCGACCAGGTCTACTCCCTCCAAAAAGACCCTCACGTTGCCGTCGACACCGGCCCCGGCACGGTCCTCAACTACATCTCCTTCAACACTCGCGATGCGGTCCTGAAAGACGCGCGCGTTCGCCAGGCCATTGCGCTAGCGATCAACCGGCCACTCATCGTTCATGCGCTCTGGAGGGGTCATGCGCGGCTCTCCGATAGCCTGCTGCCCCCGGAACACTGGGCCTGGACCGGCGACCTCCAGAGCTACCCCTTCGACCCCGCACGCGCCAATGTCCTGCTCGACCACGCGGGATACAGGCGAGGCAAAGACGGCATCCGCTTCCATCTCACCATCAAGACCTCGACGGATGAGACCAGCCGCACGCTGGCGGTCGTCCTGCAACAGGAGTTGCGCGATATCGGCATCTCACTCGATGTGCGCAGCTTCGAGTTCGCTACCTTTTACGCCGACATCGCCAAGGGCGCCTTTCAGATGTATACGCTCCGCTGGCTTGGCGGCAACGAAAACCCCGACATCTTTCGCTACTCCAGCGCCACCGAGAGCTTTCCGCCGCACGGCGCCAACCGCGGCTTCTATAGCAATCGCGAGGTGGATGCCTTGATTGCCTCGGCCTCTGCCGCGCCCGCGCAGGCGGACCGCGCCGTCCTCTATCAACGCGTTCAGCAGATTCTCGCCAAAGATCTGCCCGCCATCAACCTCTGGTATCTCGACACCGTGATCGTCTACAACCGGCGGCTGGGGAAT
Organism: uncultured Acidobacteriaceae bacterium; assembly: GCA_963790505.1. Lineage (GTDB taxonomy): Bacteria > Acidobacteriota > Terriglobia > Terriglobales > Acidobacteriaceae > Acidisarcina. Next base: position 87,704 of record CAWBOT010000006.1, read on the forward strand.
ATCAAACTCTCCAGTTCGGGGAACTTCGACTTCCTCCGCGACGCAACCCTGAGCCGCTAAAACTGGTCTCATAGACGGGCGGCAGCCGGGAAAGAACCCGGCGCTCAACCGGAGCATATCCGATGGAATCACCCTGAATGGCATACATCCGGCCAGTTCTACCATCGGCCCATCACATGCCGGGCATTATGATAAAAGCGCGAGCAGAGACACTATGGCATTCAACATTGGCGACCAGGTCGGCGACTACGAGGTGATCGGCAACCTCGGCGCAGGCGGCATCGGTCAGGTCTACCAGGTCCGCCACGCCATCTCGCAGCGTTGCGAGGCGATGAAGGTGCTGCTCTCAGACCGGCTCGGCACCGGCGAGGTCGCCGAGCGCTTTCTTCGCGAAATCAGAGTGCTCGCCAGCCTCAACCATCCCAACATTGCCTCCCTGCACACCGCCTTTCGCCACAACGGCGAGCTGATCATGATCATGGAATTCGTCGAGGGCCAGACCCTTCGCGCCCGGCTCAACTCCGGCTCCATCCTCATGAGCCAGAGTCTCGACTACATGCGCCAGGTGCTTTCCGGCCTCGCCTACGCGCACAGCAGCGGCATCGTCCACCGCGACATCAAGCCTTCCAACATCATGGTCGCGAAAAATGACCGCATCAAGCTGCTCGACTTCGGACTGGCCTTTCAAGGCCTGGGCTCCGACATTACCCGTACCGGCCTCATCCTCGGCTCGCTCCATTACATGTCTCCCGAGCAGGTCATGGGCGAGCGCGTCGACGCCCGTTCCGACATTTATTCCGTCGGTGTCACGCTGTATCAGCTGCTCACCGGCCGCGCCCCGATTGACGGAGCCGGCGAGTTCGCCATCGCCAGCGGTCATCTGAAGGAGATCCCGGCAGACCCTGCCTCCATTAATCCGCAGATCCCGGCGAGCCTCGCCGCGATCGTGATGAAGGCGCTCGAAAAGTCGCCCGACGACCGCTTTCAGAGTGCGGCAGAGTTTCTCGAAGAGCTAGGCTCGCTCCACGCTGACGAGACCTCGACCATGTTGCCCATCCCGGGCCCCTCTCGCGAAACCAGCGGGTTCGCGCCCCGAAAGCCCGACCACCCCACCCCCGCGGGCGGCAGGCCGACCAAGACGCTCAGCGGCGCCAGCGTGCTTGCCGCGGTCATTCGCGAGTTAGCGGTTTATATTGGCCCTATCGCCAAAGTCGTCGTCAATCGCGCCGCCAAACAGGCAGTGACGCTCGATGAGCTTTACGGCCAGATCGCCCCGGAGATTGGCTCGGAGAGCGAGCGCAAGGCATTCATGCTAACGCGAAACAGGTATTCTGCCGACAATCCGTGAAGCTAACTGAACGTCTCAGGCAGGCCGGACGAGCACCGACATGAGGGCCTCGCGCCGGAGATTGGCCATACGATCGACTTTCGTCAGAATGCGCAGCCAGACCATCACGCTGCCGCCAGCCAATGCTACAAAGATCGGCGCCGCGAACCCGGCATGGTGCAGGATCGCAAGCGGTAGATAGACCGCGACCCCCACTGCGAAAATTGTCAGCTGGATGAGCAGGCTCAGCAGCCCGTTCCCGACTGAACCCTGCTCGCGCGAGACGCGAGTCAGCGTCATGCGATACGCCAGGGTGATCGAGAGCACGTTGCCGGCTGCCAGGTTCGCGGGCAGCGCAAAGAGCACCCAGCAAAACGTGGCGAGCGCCAGGCCCGAGCTGGGCGGCCCAAAGCGAAAGACCGCGATTGACCCCACCAGCGCAAGCTCCGCGCAGAAGAGACCGGCCTGCAAAACGTTCTTGGCGAGCATCACGTCGCGAAACGGCGTGGGCGAAAGAAAGTACAACTGAATGCCGGCGCCCTCCGTCCCCAGGCTGTTGCAGAACTGCCGGGAGAGCGGCAGAAATCCATACGCCACCGCAAACGGAAAGGCATACTGCATCGAGAAGCCGGAGTCTCCTCGCATCGGGCCGCCCATGGCAAAGATCAGCACCAGCGGCGCGAAGAGGCCAAAGAGCATCACCCCGCTCCGCGAGAGATAGCGCAACTCCTTGACCAGGATGGCGCCGACTGGCCCATCAACCCGGCGATTCTGCCCGGTGGTGGACGCCATTGCCGGCCCGGAGCGCTGCCGCGGCGTATGCGCCTGCGCCCTGGCTCTCATGGGAGCCTCGCCCAGCTGCTCGCCACGATACTCCGCCCGCAGTCGCATTCCCAGCAACGCGCCCACTCCCGCCAGGTAGAGCGTCACCGCCCCCAGCAACCCCAATGCCGCTGGATAGCTGCCTTTCGCCGCCGCCGCTATCGCGTCCCCCGCCAGCCCTGGCGGAAAGACAATTTGCACCGCCTGCACTACCCTCAGCGCATGCATCACTGCTGGCTGGTCGATTGCGGGAGAATGTCCGTGGTGCGCACGCATCGCCGGATTTAGTAGTTGGAATCCCAGGAACACGCACAGCGCCACGATCCCCAGAATCTCCCGCGTCTTGCGCTGCGCCAGCCAGCGTTCGATCCACGCGAAGATCGTGCGCGTCAGCAAAAAATTGAACAGCGCGAAGAGCGCCAGCGCCACTGCGGTCCAGATGGCCAGGCTGGGGACGGCGCTCACCACACCGATCCAGATGCCCACCATGCAGATGCCGCCCAGCATCGACGACGGATCGAAGATTCCGAATGCCAGATAGAGCAGCACGTAGGAACGAAAGGTGATTGGGAAGCGCAGCAGGAAGTTGAAGTCCACGCTCTCTTGCGCAGCCGACAACATGATTGGCACCACCTGCCACATCAGGAAAAGCGGCCAGAGCAGCGCGGGAAGGTAAAGCAGTTGACCGTCGGCGGCGATCTGATGGGCGAGCACCCCGCAGCCCGTGCCCGCTCCCAGCCATACCACTGCGAAGAATACCCTCGCGACGATCCGCGCGCCCAACTCGAACTTCCCCTGCCGGGTGCGCAGCGAATGCATGAGCGTCTGCCACGCATCTGCAGAACGGCCGCGTACTGTCCCCGCGCCACGGGACCAAATATCGGCACGCTGCGCATCGGTTCGCCGCTCGCTACGCCAGCCACGACAGCTCCTGGAGGGGCTCGGTTTCGCCCTTGCCGACAATGTTTAGAAATATCTCTTCCAGTGTCAGCTTCTGTTCTGCCAGTTGCGGATCGGCTGCCGACCGCAGCGCCACGCCCGCTCGAAGCTCCTCAAGCGATCCGTTCGCCACCAGCCGCCCTTTATGGATGATCGCCACATGCGAGCAGAGGCGCTCGACAATTTCCAGCACATGCGAGGTAAGAAAAATCGTTGCGCCGCGGTGGATCATCCCCTGAAGCATCGCCTTCAACGTACCCGCCGCGAGCGCATCGACGCCCTCAAACGGCTCATCGAGAAAGAGCACCCCGGGGTCCATGGATCACAGCCGCCGCCAGCGCCAGCTTCTTCTGCATCCCGTGAGAAAAGTCTGTGATCAGTTTCTTCGGCTCGTTCGCCAGGCTCATGAAGTCGAGCAGCTCTTCGGTCCGGCGGTTGGTCGTCTCGCGGTCGAGGCCATACATCCGGCCAACGAAACGCAGGTACTCCGGCGCAGTCAACCGGCCCAGCAGCGCCATGCCCTCTGGGACCACGCCGATCTGCCGCTTCAACTCGAGCGACCCGGCGGTGAACCTCTGCCCAAGGATTTGTATCTCGCCCGAGGTCGGCTCCAGCAGGCCGGTGAGCATCTTGATGGTGGTCGACTTCCCTGCTCCGTTCGGACCCAGGAACCCGAAAAACTGACCGTTTGCCACGCTGAAGGTGACGTCGTCAACTGCAGTGAACTCGCCAAAGCGGCGGCTCAGCCGAGAGCAGGCGATTGTGGCGTTCTCGGTCCCGAAAGCAGGAGCGGCCATGGGCCCAGTATCGCATGCAGGCGTTGCTAAGCAATGCAGCGCAACAGGTCGCCGAAATGCAATTTCGCTGGTCGGCCTCTAACGAGCGAGGGATGAGCCGACGTGAGTCGGGCCCATCCCTCTTGCCGTCACGAGTGAACCATGCAGAGTGATTTTACTTATACGCCGGAGGCGCAGGCGGATCGCCGGCGCTCGTCAACAATACCGATCCGGAGTTGCTGAGCGCATCGGCAAACGAGTACGGGCTGAGGCCTGGTCCAGGGGCGAGGAAGGGGGTGAGCGCAACGACCGCCGAACTGCTCCCGTTGTAGACCGATGTCAAGCCATCGGTCTGCTCATATCGACGGTTATTGGCCGGGTTGCTGTTGGAGACAACGCGCCCCAGAACGCGATGGCTCGCTTCAACCGCCATGATGGATGCGGCAACCTGAGCGTAGTACTCAAAGTTCCTTCCCTCAATGACGTACTTGGCGGTGTCGCAGGTCCGGGCTCTCACATCTGCGGCCATTTGAGCGAACTCGATCGTGGCCATGAGATAAGCGCCGATAAATGCGCTTTCCAGCGCGTCCAGGACGGTCGTGAATGTGGTGATGTCCTCGAAAGCGCCAGCCGGGAGATAGAAGGTCTGCACTGGATCGCCGCTGGCCTTCGTTCCATTGGTAAGAGCGCGCAGCAGGTTGGCATGGGCAATCTCCTGGTCCAGCGCCGCGCGGAAGTAGTCGACGTTCCCAAGGTTGCCGCCAGGACCGACACTGGTGGCTGTGCCTCCGGGACCGGCGAGGTTCGGGTCGGTGATCACCGGGCCGACCAGTGCGTTGTAATAGAAGGTGGTGGCGAGATCCTCGGCGATCAGGGCGGCAGTGAAGATCTCCGTCGGGGAATCGTTGCTCAGATTGTCTTTGTTCGTCTCCGTGCTGCAGGAGGCGTCCTGGGCACGAACCGGCATGCCGGGAAGAAATGCGGCTGCGGTTGCGCCCAACCCGAACATTCCAGCACGGGTCAGAAAAGAGCGGCGTTGTAGTACGTTGCCTGCGGGAAGAGCTGCTTTCTCTGCTGTCATAACCTGGCCCTCCGGAGCCATTCGTGCAACTGCGTCGTAGAAGCTATGGATAGACGCGCCCGGCGACGCCGGGCACAAACGGGTAAATCGGTTGCCGCGCGACTCGCAAAAAGTGCAACCTGTTCCGTAGAACGGAGGGGGCAGAAAATTGGATTGCACATTTCTTATGAAATCTTTTAGGGGGAACAACTCCGGCCGGTGATTTCGCCGGGGCTGGATTTCAAGCCGCCGATTCATCCCTCTTTTGAGCGACGAGTCTGGAATGCCGATTGTTGAGAACAGAGCGATTGCAGCTTTGGGAGGTCGCGATGCGGGAGGTCATCCCCATCCAAAAGGCCAACGAAGCCTAGGAGCGGCTGCTCAAGGCCGACGTGAAGTATCGCCTCTCGATCGATATGGCTTCGCTCAAGGGTGAGTAGCCCCTGTCTGGTCCGCCTGGCTTCCTCGCGGGGCGGGTCGTTCCGGAACTATTCGCAGCGCAGGGCGACCATAGGGTCGACTTGTGTGGCGCGGCGAGCGGGGACCAGGCAGGCGATGGCTCCGACGGCAACGAGTACCGCTGCTACCGCGGCAAAGGTCGTGAGGTCGGTGGGTTTTACGTTGTAGAGCAGGCTGGAGAGCAGGTGGGTGACGGCGAGCGAAGCGCCGGCTCCGGCTACTCCTCCGGCCACGACGAGCATGACGCCCTGGCGGAGGACGAGCAGCCATACATCCTGACGTCGTGCGCCGAGCGCGGTACGGATGCCGAACTCACGGGTACGCCGCGCCACTTCATAGGAGAGCAAGCCATAGAGGCCGATGCATGCCAGCGCCAGCCCCAGCAAGCTAAAGAGCCCGAAGAGCCGTGCCACCAGCCGTTCGTTGAAGAGGGTTTGATCGATGGTTTCGGACTGCGTCCGCAACCGGGTGACGGGCAGATTGCTGTCGGTTCTATTGACGAGGTCGCGGACGGCGGGCATCAGGAGCGCCGGCGACGCCGCGGTCCGCAACTCGAAGGTCGCGCCACCCCTCTGGAGCGGCATGTAGGCGGTGGGAGCCTGGTGCGCGCGGAGATTGATACTAATCGTGTCGCCAACAACGCCGACGATCTCCCACTGCGGGTCTTCAGGATCGGTGCCGCCAAAATGAAGGCCGATGGGATTCTTGCCGCGGGCAAATTTCTGCACAAAGGCGCGATTCACAAGCGCCGCCCGCTGGGTGGGGCCCATGTCTGACGCGGCCAGCATACGCCCGGCAACTGCGGGAATCTTCATGGTGGTGAAAAAGTCCGGTCCCACGGAGAGCATTTGAAGCTCCACCGTGCTCTTGCTATCGCCCTGTCCCTGAATGTGGACATCTTCCGCCGAATAGCCGCCGGCGAGCATCGGGTCCGACGAGTAGCTTGCGCTCACTACACCCGGCAGTGCGGCAAGTTGCCGCTGCAGATCCGCATAGAGCGCTGGGATTCTATCTTTCTTGTAGCCGGCAAGCTCCGGTTCAAGCGAGAACAAGAGGACGTTGCGTGAGTCGAATCCCGGATCGATGCTGTGCAGCTTGTCGAGGGTGCGCAGCAGCAGGCCGGCGGCGGTGAGCACGACCATCGATAGCGCCACCTGAACGACGACCAGCGCGCTGCCCAATCCGAAGCGTCTGCTTCCATGACCTGACTGAGTGGTGCTCGCCGAGCTTCCTTTCAATTCGGTCGCGACGTTTGCCCGCGCGCCGCGAAAGGCCGGCGCCAGGCCAAAGCCGATCCCAGTCAACAGCGCTGCGCCGATGGTGAAGAGGAGCACGGATGCATTCGGATGCAAATCGATCTGCAGCTGCACGTCGGCATTCTGGGAGAAGAATGCGGCAAGACCCGTTGCTCCAGCATAGGCAACCACAACGCCGAGCGCCGCTCCGGTGAAGGAGAGGAGCAGGCTCTCGGTCAGCAATTGCCGGATAACGCGACGCCTTCCCGCGCCGACGGCGAGGCGCACCGCCATCTCCTTTTCGCGGGCCGTACCACGCGCCAGCATCAGGCCCGCTACGTTGGCGCAGGCGATCAGCAGCACGATCCCCACTACCGCCATCAGCAGTACGAGTGGCTCGCCAAACTGCGCGCGAATGCCTACCAGCCCTTTCTGCGCAGGCAGCAAGCCCAGACGAGGATCGTCTGCTTTCGTCCACGGCGGCTTGGCGCCAGTGGATGACTTCGTTACCGAACCAGGTATTCAACGCGGCTTGCGCGTGGGTCCGCGACACTCCCGGCTGCAGACGCCCTACTACGGTTAACCACCAACCGTCGTCCGAGCCTTCTCCACCCCATGGAATTCCGAGCGGAGACGAATTTGCGTCAGGGGCACCCAGAGACTCACCGACTTGCCCGGCGTCAGGCGGGTAAAGCGCGGGTCGGCGACGCCAACGATGGTGAAGATGACGTTGTTCAGCCGAATCGTCCGGCCGACCACGCCGGCTGCCCCGCCGAAGACGCGCTGCCAGTATCCGTAATCGAGCACCGCGACGGCTGGCGCCCCGGGCTTCTCATCGTCAGGCACGAGCGTGCGGCCGAGCGCTGCCCTTACACCGAGCGTGTCGAAATAGCTGCCGGAAACGAGCATGCCCTGCGCGATGCTTGCCGCGCCGTTCCCGCTGAGGTCCATCGCCGACGGCCCCGCAAAAGCCATTGCGCTCGAGAATATGTCGCTGCGTGCAGAGAGTTGTTTGAACATCGGAGACGACAAGGAACAGCCGGTGGAGGCGACGGTCGATCCGCCGCCCATAGGCCTCGCGTCGTCGCAGTCGCCGTAGCTGCTGGTCCCAATGTGACTTGGCCAGTTGTGCGCGGTCCACCGCAGGACTACCAGCTGGTCGGGATTCCGCACGGGCATGGAACGCAGCAACACTGCATTGACCAGGCTGAAGATCGCGGTGTTCGCGCCGATTCCCAGGGCGAGGGTCGACACGACCACCGCTGTAAACCCCGGCGACCGGCGCAGCATTCGCAGGCCAAAGCGGACGTCCTGCGCGACCGTTTCGAGGAAGCTCACTCCACGCGCTTCGTGGCAATCCTCTCTCACCTGCGCGAAGCCGCCGAACTCCAATCGCGCTTGCCGCCGCGCCTCTTCGGGCGTCAGACCCGACCGCACATACTTTGCGGTCTGCTCTTCGAGATGGAAGCGGAGCTCCTCGTCGAGCTCCTCGTCGACGGCGGCGCGCTTGAAGAGAGAACGAAGGCGGATGTACAGATCGCTCAACATAGTGATCGCTCCTAAACGGCTTTGAGGACCTGGCCCACCGCGAGGGTCAACTTTTCCCAGGCGTCCTTCTCAACTTCAAGCTGCTTCTGGCCGGTCTTGGTCAGCTCGTAGTATTTGGCGCGGCGGTTATTGTCCGAGGTTCCCCACTTCGCTTTGATCCAGCCTCGCCTCTCAAGGCGGTGCAGCGCCGGATATAACGAACCCTGCTGGATCCGCAATACGTCGCTGGACATCTGCTGGACTCGCTCCGAGATCGCCCAGCCGTGCTGAGGCTCGAGGGCAACGGTCCGCAAAATAAGCAGGTCGAGAGTGCCTTGCGGGAGATCGATGTGATTGTCGGGCATTTCTGTTCCAGCTCCCCTATGGCTTCTACAGGGAGATTAAACAAAGTCTTGTAGAAGTGCAAGGGGAAGCCGAATCAGCCGCTACCTGGACGAATATCTATCGCCGAAGCCCTCCGTTCACACCCGTTTGCAATCCCCCATCGCACCGCGAATAATGACCTTTCCGTTCCCCTGCGAAATTGGTGGAACGATGAAGGACATCTGCCCGGAGGCATCGCCATGACCGAAGAACAGCGCAGGCTCAATGAAGCGCGCACCCACGAGCTTCCGTGGAAGAAATGGGGCCCTTACCTGAGCGAGCGCCAGTGGGGAACGGTCCGCGAAGACTATAGCGAAGACGGCAATGCCTGGGACTACTTTACTCACGATCAGGCCCGCTCGCGCGCCTATCGCTGGGGCGAAGACGGGCTCGCCGGCATCTCCGACGACCATCAAGTGCTCTGCTTCGCGCTCGCCCTTTGGAATGGACATGATCCCATCCTCAAAGAGCGTCTCTTCGGCCTCACCAACAGCCAGGGCAATCACGGCGAAGACGTCAAGGAATATTACTTTTACCTCGACAGCACGCCGACCCACTCCTACATGAGATACCTCTATAAATATCCTCATGCGGCGTATCCCTACGAGGACCTCATCGAGACCAACCGCAGCCGCAGTCGTCAGGAACTCGAATATGAACTTCTCGACACCGGCATATTCAACGAAGATCGTTACTTCGATGTCTTCGTCGAATACGCCAAGGCCGGCCCCGAGGACCTGGGCATCAAGATCACCGTTGTCAATCGCGGCCCCGAAGCCGCCCCGCTGCATGTGCTCCCGACACTATGGTTCCGCAACACCTGGACGTGGTCGGAAAGCGGCCCGAAACCAAGCCTCCGCGGACGCCAGCAAAATGGATTCAGCGTCATCTCGGCGCACCTCACCGACCCGCTCTTTGGAGAATCGCTCGCCGACTACAACCTCTACTGCGAAGGCGACGCCCAGCTCCTGTTCACCGAAAACGAAACCAACAATGCGCGCCTCTTCAACGGCCAGAATGACTCCCCGTTCGTCAAAGACGGCATCAATAACTTCGTCGTCCACGGCCAAACCGACGCTGTGAATCCGAAGAACGAAGGCACCAAGGCATCACCCTGCTACGTGTTCAACATGGGCTCCGGCGAGACGGCCGTGATTCGGCTGCGGTTAACCAAGGCCGATACAGTGCAGGAAAGGCCTTTTCAGGATTTCGACAAAGTCTTTGCCGAGCGCCTTCAGGAGGCGGACGATTTCTACGTGAGCATCACTCCGCCCGCGATTCGCACCGACCGCGAGAAATCCATGGTGATGCGACAGGCCTTCGCCGGCCTGCTCTGGAGCAAGCAGTACTTCTATTACGACCTCAATCAATGGCTCAAGGAGCACAACGTCGGCCCCTGGTCCTCCGCGGAAATGCGCGCGAAAGTCCGCAACGGCGAGTGGTCGCATATGTACAACGACGACATCATCTCCATGCCCGACAAGTGGGAATATCCCTGGTATGCGGCCTGGGACCTTGCCTTCCACATGGTCGCCTTCCAGAGCATCGACCCCGACTTCGCCAAGTCGCAACTCGATCTCATCCTGCGCAATGACTATCTGCATCCCAACGGCCAGATGCCTGCCTATGAATGGAACTTTAGCGACGTCAACCCGCCCGTCCATGCCTACGCCACCATGCAGATTTACCTCAGCGACAAAGAACGCCACGGCAAGGGCGATCTTCAATTTCTCGTCTACGCCTTCTCAAAGCTCCTGGTCAATTTCACCTGGTGGATCAACCGCAAAGACCGAGCTGGGAATAACGTCTTCGAAGGCGGCTTCCTCGGCCTCGACAACATCGGGGTCTTCGACCGCAGCTCGCCGCTGCCCACCGGCGGTCATCTCGAGCAGGCCGATGGCACCGCCTGGATGGTCTTCTTCAGCCAGCAGATGCTGCGCATCTCGGTCGAACTCGCACTGCACTACCCGCCCTTCGAGGAATTCGTGGTCAAGTTCTTCGAGCACACCATGCGCATCTCGGCCGCGATGGACCGCATGGGCGACCACCATGACCAGATGTGGGACGAAGAGGACGGCTTCTTCTACGACGTCCTCCGCATGCCCAACGGCGATGCGATGCGTTTGAAAGTTCGTTCCATGGTTGGTCTGCTTCCGCTGATCGCTGTATCAATCTTCGAAGAGGACATCCTCGAAAAACTGCCGGTGCTGCGTAAGCGCGTTCAGGAATTCCTGATGCGCAATCCCCATCTCTCCGCCAACATCCATATGCCCAGTACGCCGGGCGTCAATGGCCGCCGCATGCTTTCCACCGTGAACGAGGAGAAGCTTCGCCGCATCCTTACCCGTATGCTCGATGAAGACGAATTCTTCGGCCCCTACGGCGTCCGCGCTCTCTCCCGTTACCACCACGACCATCCCTTCGTCTTCAACCTCGAGGGGCGCGAATATCGTGTCGGTTATGTACCCGGCGACTCCGACAGCGGCATGTTCGGCGGCAACTCCAACTGGCGCGGGCCGGTCTGGATGCCGGTCAACTTTATGCTCGTCGTCGCCCTGCTGCGCCTCGGCGCTTACTACGGAGACTCATTCAAGATCGAGTGCCCAACCGGCTCCGGAAACATGATGAACCTCGGCGAGGTGGGCCAGGAGCTTGAAAGACGCCTCATCGAGGCTTTTGTCCCCGACTCCTCAGGGCGCCGCCCGGTCTTCGGCGGCGCGGAGAAATTCCAGACTGATCCGCACTGGCGCGAAAATATCCTCTTCTACGAATATTTCCATGGGGACAACGGCGCCGGTGTCGGCGCAAGCCACCAGACCGGATGGACCGGCCTCATAGGACGCCTCATCCAGATCTACGGCGCGCTCACTCCCGACCTCATCAACGAGAAAAACGTCGAGCATCTCGCCATCCGCCTCGGCCAGGGGCTATCGGTAGAGTAGGCGCGCACCGGCTTTAGAAATCTACGTGCCCTCGCACCGAGGGCACGAAGACCGGCCCGCGGGCGCGATTGTAGCCCGGGTCCCCGATCGCACTGAACCCCAGCGCGTAGAAGAGCCCGCGCCAGACGTGCAGGTTGTAGTAGCTCTCGAAGATGTTTTCGCGGCCATAATTGAGTGTTCCGTCACCAAGAATGAAGCCATGGCCGCCCAGCTTGAGATACGTCCAGTGGTCTCTAGAGATAGCGTTGGAGACGAACGCGACGCCGATCTTGTCCGCCGGCCGCCCCCAGCGATTGCCGACATAGTCCGCCCCGACGAGAAAGGTCTGGTCGACCTCGGTATAGCACCACGATTCGTGCTGTCCCTCGTTCCAGCCGAAGCGCCCCGAGACGCGCAGCTGGGAAGTGATCGCCTGTTCGAAGTTCAGCCCCACCCCATATTTCAGGGAGCCCTGGTGCTCATGGGCCGTGATGTCGGGTACCGGATCTTGCCCATCGAGGTATGCCTGGTTGGCCTGCTGGTAATTGCCCATGTTGGCGTTGTTCCAGTAACCCAGCAGCCTCACCCTGCCCAACTGGTGAGGGATAAATCCCCGATCGATCTGGATCTCCGCGTTTTGCCCTCGCGCCTGGTGAAAGTCCCACGAGAGGTCGATCCCGTTAGCCACTGTCGGCATCTGAAAGAACCCATAGCGCGCCTCCCAGTGGCGATCGAAATATTCGACCGCGATGCCCCGCGTGTAGCCCCGAGTGTCGGCCGCGTAATCCCACGCCCCGTTATTGTCGATCGTCCAGTTGGTGAACTGTAGATGGCTGTCGCTCAGCACCTCGTTCTGATCGAACAGGTCGGGAAGACTCATCTTGCCAATGTGAAAGACCAGCCGCCGCGCGGCGCCCTCCGTCGCCAGGGAAAAGGGGCCGCGCTGCAGTTGCACTGTCTCGCTGCTCAGCGGGATGGTCTGCGTGACCATCCAGCGCGCGACGTACGGCACTGAACCCAGATTCGGATTCCGCACCACGTCGAGGTTCGTGAATCCTGCCAGCCCCAGCGCCTGGCTGAGGCCGCGTCCGCCTGCCGATTCCTCGTCAAACAGCACCTCCGTCAGCTTGTGCGTCCCTGGCACCTGCAAGCCGGTGTAGAGCGTGCCGACCATCGAAACCTTGTACTCGAACGGCGCTGTAAAGCTGTTGATGCCCTGGTACGGCGATTGAAAAGTAGGATGGGTCTGAAAGATAAAGTTCGCCTGCCCGGAGATCCAGATCGGCCATGTCTCGGAGTGGGGGAACATGGTCGTCATCGGCACCACCACCGGCGCCTCATCGGGGGACTGCCCCGCGGCCGCGTCGGCGGGTCGATCATCAACGCTCAATGTGGAGGCGAGCAGCACCGGGGCCGGTGCATCGGGCAGAAAGGCGCCGGTGGCGCCGGCAGGCAGCGCCTGGGCAAGCCCGGCGACCGGAGCAATCAGCGACAACCAGCAAAGAATCCAGGAATGCCGCAGAATCCCCCCAAATAACCACAACTTCCGGAGTCATAGCCGATACAGCAAATCTTGTATCTGATTCGAATGATATTAACTATGGTTAATACACTGCTTGAATACCAGATGAATTTTGCCAGTGTACGAAGGCTGGAGCCGTGATGAAGGAGCTTCCAGAAGATGCTGGCGCGGCAGTTTTAGCAGACCGGCCTTGCGGCGGGAAAGTTCTCGAGTGACAACCGCCCGCACCGCCGCTAGACTTTTATAACATACCCCCCTAGGATATAACCAAGGCAAAAGATGTCCCATCTGGAAAAAGAAAAGCAGAAGCTGGTTGCCCGGATCCGCCGCATCCGCGGTCAGGTCGACTCCATCGAACGCTCGCTTTCAAGCGGCGACGACTGTGCCGATATCCTGATGCTGCTGGCCAATGTTCGCGGCGGCGTCAACAGCCTGATGGCCGAGGTCCTCGAGGACCATATTCGCCTGCACATGATGAACCCGGACAAGGGACAGTTCCCCACGCAAGAGATTGCGGAAGACCTGATCGACCTCGTCCGGGCTTACCTCAAGTAACCGCCGCACCAGTAGTAGGCAAGCGCCTGCTGGCCGGCCGCCTGTTGCCCGGCGCTACTGGCCGGCCTTGGACTTCAGGAAGCTGTCAACGTTGGTCGAATCGACCAACGCAACGCCGGTATCGACGAACGAAGGAAACGGCGAGTTCGACTCCAGATCGAAGTCGGTCGACAGCTTTTCCGACGGTGGATAGTGGTGTACATCGTCCAGCCCCTTCAAACCGTAAAAGGCCATCGTGAAAGGCTTCTGAGCGATGGTGGAATCGATCGTCCCGTCCTTGATCAGGTTGAGCGTGTCGACATCGGCGTCCATCGCTACTACCAGCTTGTCCTTCGCACCCGCGCGCTTGAGTGCCTGGGCCACGCCGTCGCCCGCCGAGGCCTCGAGGCAGACGAATGCGTTGACGGTATCCGCCCCCTTCTTGCCCAGATATTCGGTCGCTTTATCCATCGCCGTTCCCGAATCACCGTGCATGTCGACGACATCGACGATCTTGATGCCGGGATGATCGGCCAGCACGTCTTTGTAACCCTTCAGCCGTTCCGCAATATTGAGTTGTCCATTGATAGTGAAGAAGACAACGTTGCCCTTCCCCTCGAGCTTCTGGATCAGCCGTTGCCCGCCGAGTCTCCCCGCCTGCAGGTTATTCGTGCCGACAAAGTACAGCCGCTGGCTGTCCGGCGAGTCGGAGTCGATGGTGATGACAGGAATGCCTGCCGCAATTGCCTTGTCGATCTCCGGCTGCATCAGCTTTGGATCGGCCGCCGACACCAAGATGCCAGCAGGCTTACGGGCGATCATGGCGTCGAACTCATCCGCCTCGGCCTTGGGGTCAAGGCTGTTTGGCCCGCGCATCTCCGCCTTCACTTTGTACTGCGCCGCCGCCGCCTGCAGGCCGGCGTCCGCCGTCTTCCAGTACTGACAGCCCGATATTTGCGGCAATCAGGTAATACTGCTCTGAGGCCTCATGCCGCTCGCACCCCACGCTGAATACACATGCCGCCACTGCCACTGACGCTACTGCCGCTCGACCCGAGAACATCCACATGGCTATCTCCCGATTTCCGACATGATGCGGTCCGCCAGGCAGCACCGAAACTGGCTCATCGATATTACAGTTTCGTGAAGCCGCGCTACCGCCCTGCTTAACGTGCCGGATTCTACTCCCAATTCGGGCGGCAATGGAAGTGGCTGAAAAGCGGGTAGTGGTTCTGAAACCCGCTATTTCAATAATTGCTGCACGCCCTCGACGAAGGCCGCCGGATTAAACTCCGCATGGATGATCTCATCCGGGCAGTCGCTCTCGATCGAAACCAGATAATTGCATACGAAACCCACCTTCTGCTCGGGGCGCAAGGTGCGGATTTCCGAGCAAAGATGCTCCGCCTGCGGCACCCGGCCCTGGCCCTCTACATCGATCAGCACCAGATCGTAAGGCCGTTGCTGAAAGAGCGGTACCCCCTGGTCGAGAGCGAGCGAGCTAACCACCTCATACCCCTGAAGCCGCAATATCTGGTCGCGAAGCTCAATGATCAGCTGCCGGCTTCCGAAATGCAAAATGCACTTATTTTCCTGTGTCACGCGCCTGAGAATATCAGCAACACCCCCCGTCTGTTCAAGGATAACTGCCGCTGGGCGCCGAAGACGCTGGAAGCTTCGGCCATCGCTCTGGGACGCTGCCCGTTGCCAGACTTGGTATCCTCACTGGGAATGGAGACGAAGGAATGCGGCAAATCGTTATCGGCTGGGTCCGTTCCCCACCTGATTCTTGCACTTGTAGTGTTTCTTGCTGCCCGTACGGTAGCGGCCCAGGACGCGGCCAGCCAGATCAGCTACCCCGCGACTCTCTCCCACTCATTCAGTGCCTGCGCCAGCCGCGTCAGGCCTTCCCGCGTCGTCTCCGCATCGCCCACCATTCCGACCCTGAAGTGTTGCGGACTCTCAAAATATCTTCCCGGCACTACGCTCGCGTCGTATTGTTCGCGCAGGAATTTGCAGAACCCGGTAACGTCGCCCTGGCGCAAGCGGGGAAATACCGTCGTCCCCACCGCAGGGATCGTCAGCTCGATCGCAGGATGTCCCCCAAGCGCAGCACGCATCGCCTCCCGATTCGCCTCAACAAGTGCTTCGGCCCGCTGCGTGAGCTTGTCGATCTGTTGAATCGCTATCACGCTGAGCTGCTCGGCCACATGCGGCGGATACGAACCGAAGAGATCGTTCAGCCGCCACATCCTCTCCGCGAGCATCGGTTCAGCCAGCACCCACCCACAACGCAGGCCGCCCAGCCCATACGCCTTCGTCAGGCTGCTCGTAACTACAAATTCATCGCCGAGCAGAAACGCCGTTGTCGCAGGCGGATGATGCAGGCACTCCAGGTACACCTCATCCACCAGGACCCGCGCGCCAACCTCACTTGCCATCGCCCCGATCGCGCGCAGCGTCTCTTCGCTGATCATGGCGCTGGAAGGATTGTGCAGGTTCTGAATCACGATCAGCCGTGTCTGCGGGTTAAGGCTCTTCGCTACCTCATTCGCATCGATCGCGAAGTTGTCCTCCCGCCTCCGCTGGAATCGCTTCACCTTTGCGCCTAAGTAGAGCGCGGTGGTCAGCACAGGCTCATAGGTCGGCTCCTCGATCAACACCTCGTCCCCCGGAGCAAACAGCGCTGCCATCGCGAGGTGGTTCGCCATCGAGGTGCCCTCGGTATGAACCACGGACTCGGGCTTCACGCCTTTCATTGCCGCGATCGCCTCCAGCAGCGGCGGATGGCCATAGATCAGCGGCCCGGTGAGTTGCAAATCGTCAAGCCGCAGACCCAAATTTCCCGCGAGCAACTCATCCATCGAGCAGCTCTTCACTCCGCTGCCCCCGAGGTCGTACTTCGCCCCGAGGTTTTCCTTCGAGTACTCCATGTATTCGGATTGTGTGTACCAGCGAAGCGAACTCATACGGCGCGGCTCTCCCTTCGGCCGCAACTACAGAATAACGATGCGGACGCCCCGCATGCGGCCCTTCCCCGCGGAATCGACCAGCCTCCGCGTCGATTCCCAAATATCCACAGCGGAATACGAATAGGTACTGCCTTATCCACCGTATTTTCATCGCGCGCCCTTGTATGGCCGCTCATCGCTCCGCATAATCGAGTCAGATCGTAACCGACGGTTCAGCGAGCGTATCTTGTGACCCGAATCCACCGTCAAGACGTTCTCCGCTACCTCAAGATCCGGCCCGCTCAACTGCGCGCCTGGGAGCAAAAAGAGCTCATCCCGCCTTCGGAAACCTACAGTCTCGAAGAATGCGGCAGGTTGCGCTCTCTCCGCGACCTTTCCACAAAATTCTCTCCATCGAACATCAGTGCCTCGCTGGTTGCCATGAAGACCGTCGCCGGCCTGGAAAATCCCTTGCTCGACGCGCGCGCCGTCGCCGCCGGCTCCCGAGTCCACTTCCGCTACCGCGGCCTGCTCACCGAGCCCATCGCCCGCCAGTACGTCTTCGATTTCGAACCATCCGCCCACACGGAGTCTCAAAGCGGCCCGGGTGTCGCCATTGAAATTCATCAACACGGTCGCGAGGGCCGAATCGCCGAAATGTTTCTTGAAGCCGTGCGCTGCGAAGACGCCTCGCAGATCGAACAGGCTAAGCAGATCTACGAGCGCATATTGGAGAAAAATCCTGACCACGCCTCGAGCTGCATCAACCTCGGCACCATCTGTTACAACCGCCGCCAGTTTCCCCGCGCCGAGCAGCTCTATCGCCGCGCCACTCAAGCCGATCCTGGCTATGCTCTCGCCTTCTTTGACCTGGGCAACGTTCTCGACGAACTGAAACGCATGTCCGACGCCATCACCGCGTACCGTAGCGCCATTCGCCTCGTGCCGACTTACGCCGACGCTCACTACAACCTCGCTCTGGCCTACGAACGCACCGGCGAACGCAGAATGGCCCTCCGCCACTGGACCGCCTATCTCAAGCTCGACGCCTCAAGCCGCTGGGCCGCCCACGCTCGCAAGCAGGTCAAGACCATCCTCGGCCGCGAAAACCTGTCGATCGTCCATCGCTCGAACCGCACTCCGCAACCCCGATCGCTGCGCCGTACAACCCGTATCGACACCCAGATCCAACCCTTGCAGACGGTTCCCACTGCCGGCTGAGAGGTACTTGCTGTCGCAAAACGCATCCGTCATCCTGTGGTTGAGTCTGTTTCTCTCTGTCCTCCGTGTTCTCTGTGGTAATTCCTGGCCTGTCGTTCCTCCCTCCACAACTCCTTACCATTCCTGCTAAACTCGGCTGTTTGAACCTGGCTCACACCAGGTCGAGGTCCCCCGATGTCTGACACTCTTCTCGCCACGCCCATCCCCACCCCACTCACCCAACTCACCGAAGACGAATCGCTCTTCTGCACCACCGTCCGCGACTTTGCCGAAGAAAACATCGCCCCGCTCGTCCGCCAGATGGACGATGAGCAGCATTTCACCGCAGATCTCATCCCCCAGCTCTTCAATCTCGGACTCATGGGCATCGAGGTCCCGATCGACTATGGCGGCTCCGGGGGAACCTTCTTTGAGGCCATCCTCGCGGTCGAGGCGATTTCCGCCGTCGACCCCTCCGTCGGCGTCCTCGTCGATGTGCAGAACACCCTGTGCGTCAACGCCCTGCTCCGCTGGGGCACCGAAGCGCAGAAGCGCAACTTCCTTCCGCGCATGGCCACCGACCTCGTCGGCGCCTACGCGCTCAGCGAAGCCTCATCCGGTTCCGACGCCTTCGCCCTGCAGACCCGTGCCGAAAAGCGCGGCGACGGCTACATCCTCAACGGCCAGAAGCTCTGGATCACCAACGCCCGCGAGGCCGGCCTCTTCATCGTCTTCGCGACCCTCGATCCCGCAGCCGGCTACAAAGGCATCACCGCTTTTCTCATCGAGAAAAATACTCTCGGCCTCTCCGTCGGCAAGAAAGAAGACAAGCTCGGCATCCGTGCCTCCTCCACCTGCGAGATCATTCTCGAGGATTGCCACGTCCCCGCAGAGAACCTCCTCGGTGAAGCCGGCAAGGGCTACAAGATCGCCATCGAAACACTCAACGAAGGCCGCATCGGTATCGGCGCGCAGATGCTCGGCCTCGCCCAGGGCGCATGGTCGCACGCCGCAAAATATGCGAAAGAGCGCAAGCAATTCGGCAAGGCAATCTCAGACTTCCAGGCCGTGCAATTCTCTCTCGCCGAGATGGCCACTGAGATCGAGGCCACGCGCCTGCTCGTCTACAACGCGGCTCGCCTCAAGGACGCGAAGATGCCCTACGTCAAAGAAGCAGCGATGGCCAAGTATTTTTCATCGCAGGTCGCCGAACGCGTCGCCAGCCAGGCAGTCGAAATCTACGGTGGATACGGCTTCGTCAAAGACTACCCCGTCGAGAAGTTCTACCGCGACGCCAAGATCGGCAAGATCTACGAAGGCACCTCGAACATGCAGCTGGCGACCATCGGCAAGCTGGTATTGAGTTAGGCTTCCCTGCACTACAAAAGGGCCGTGTCGCATTTTTACTATCTGCGATATTGAGGCATCGCTACTCTTCGGAAGAAGCAAGAGGAGCAAGCATGGCCACGACGCCCTATTCGGCCTCATTGGGACTTCAAAGAAGAGTCTTCGTCGAGCGCTGGTTCTTCACCAGCATGGCAATCGCGATGCTCGCCACCTGCATCGCGGCCTTCGCGCCGTCGCTGACGCATCCTGCTGCACGGCGCGCGCCGCTGTCACTCCTTGCGGCGGCGCACGGAACCGTCTTCTTCGCCTGGCTGCTGATTTTTTTGGTCCAGAGCCGGCTGATCGCGACCCACCATGTAGCCTGGCACAAGAGACTGGGCCTTGCGTCGGTCTTCGTTCTCGTGCTGATGATCCCATTGGGGCTCGCGACCACGATAGCGATGGTGCGGCGTGGCTTCGACTTGAGCGGTGATCTAAGCACCGAAGCCGGTAGCGATCCCATTCGTGATGCAGTCTTCCCGTTTTTCAACATCCTGATCTTTGCCGCGCTGGTCATCGCGGCGTTGGCCTATCGACACAGGCCGGAAATTCACAAGCGCCTGATGCTCTTTGCAAATATCGAACTGATGCCAGCTCCGCTAGCCCACTTGATCGGGCACAATCCAACGCTCGCGCGGTTGCCCGGAGCGATTGTAATGGTTCCTATCTCGATGTTAGTGATCGCCGCAGTCAGCAGGGATTGGCTGGTCGCGAGCCGCATCCACCCCCTCACGTGCGGGCTCGCCATCCTGCGAATGGTCGATGGAGGTCTAGAGGCAGGACCGATTGGTTCAAGCGGTGCATGGCACCACTTTGTCGGTTGGCTGGCTCGATAGAAGCCACATCTGTTTCCTGCGGAATGCAAGAGGATAAGAATCGCTCATGGTCACTACTTCCAGCGGAGTGCCGTCGAGAGTTCATATACAGTCTTTCATCGACCGTTGGTATTTCACCGGGATGTCAATCGTCATGCTGGTGCTGTCCATTGTGGGCTTCATGCCTGCGATTGTGCATCCAGCCGGCCGCCGCGCACCGCTTACTCCGCTGGCTGCAGCGCATGGGATTGTCTTCTTCGCGTGGCTTCTGCTTTTCCTCGCGCAGAGTTTGCTCGTTGCAACCCGGCGGGTCCGCTGGCATCGCAGGCTTGGGCTCACCGCAATTGTCTTGCTGGCGATAATGATCCCCTTAGCTTACGCGACTACGTTGAGCATGGTACGGCGCGGATTCGATTTGAGTGGCGATCAGCATATTGATCCCCATCCGCAGCGTGTGGGGGCACTCGACGCCTCCACCGCAGCTGTCTTCAACTTAGTAGGGTTGCTAATCTTTGCCGTATTGGTCATAGCAGCAATCTTCTATCGGCGCAGGCCAGAGATTCACAAGCGATTGATGCTCTTCGCGAACATCGAGCTCATGCAGCCACCGATCACCCACTTGCTCGGTCATTTCCCGCCTCTCGTGCTAACCGCCGGGACGGTTGTGTTTTCATTCTCGATCCTCCTTCTGGCTGGAATCGCAAGGGATTACCTCGGCGCGAAGCGGATCCATCCGTTGACGGCGGTTTTGGCGATCGCGCTATTTGTTTCTCTGCCGCTCCAGGGGGCGCTGATCGGTCCGAGTGTTGGATGGCGCCACTTCGTCGCATGGCTAGCCCAGTAAGTCCTTCACCGTTGATCGCCCGGTAGCTGGCCTCTTTACCTCAATATAGGAACCTCGCCCCACTCATCCCTGCAAACGAGAAGAGATGTCTGCCACAATAGCTAACACTGTACTTTCCTGCCGTGCAGGAGAGCCGGGAATCAACAGCGGGGGAGAACCGAGCGATGCTCGAAGCAGGTCAAT
This sequence comes from uncultured Acidobacteriaceae bacterium, assembly GCA_963790505.1. Lineage (GTDB taxonomy): Bacteria > Acidobacteriota > Terriglobia > Terriglobales > Acidobacteriaceae > Acidisarcina. The sequence continues at coordinate 108,589 of CAWBOT010000006.1, forward strand.
TCCGGAATCCCGTGCCAGCGCTCCGGCAATTCGTTCGCTTCTACACGCAGCGTCGAATGACAATTCGCGGGCCCGCGGTCGTACATCCCGTAACTGCCCGCGCTGTGCCGATGATTGAGTTCGAATTTGGAGACTCCGTTAACGCCTTCGTCCATAAGCAACGCAAGCTCGAAAAGAGCCCAGGTGTGATCGTCGTGGGTCCGCAGACCTATCGCCGGGTCGATCTGCAACTGCAAGGCGCTCTGGAACACTTCGTGATCATGTTCCAGCCAGACGGTTTATACCGCCTGTTCTCAGTCCCAATGCCCGATCTGATTGACAAAGATTTCGAAGGCCACGCCCTTCTCGGAGCCTTTATTTCAGGCGTTCACCAGCGCCTCGGAGAATGCAAATCATTCGAGGAGCGAGTGAGCCTCGTCGAGGAACACTTGTTACGCCGCGCTCTTGCCTCGCCTGAGTACGACGTGATATCGGCTGCGGCGAGCCGGATCGTGTTCAGTGGTGGTCGCGTCGAAATAGCCGCTCTCGCCGACCGCGCCGGCTTGAGTAGGCGGCAATTCGAGCGCAGGTTTATCCATCAGGTTGGCATGCGGCCCAAATTGCTTGCCCGCATCGCCAGATTTGAAGCGGCACTGGATGGCAAGGCACGCTTCACCGCAAGTTCATGGACAGAGGTTGCACATCAGTTCGGATACTACGACCAGATGCATATGGTGCATGACTTCGGCGAGTTCACCGGAGACACCCCCACGAAAATGCTGGCTAAACTGGAAACCGTCTTCGGAAACCGGCTGCTGAAGGTGCGAACAGCAGCAAAGTCAGAAAGCGCCCATGACGATTCGCGAGTGTTTTTCTGAGCGATCGATCGTTGAACGAAGTCAGCTGAGGCAAAGGCGTTCGCGCCAGACGCGCAGTCTTCGATGAAAACAATTCGGAAAGGAAACCAATGCGGCCACCACTCCCACCCTTCACTCATGAAACCGCCATCCAAAAAGTCCGCGCTCGCCGAAGACGCCTGGAACACCCGCGACCCCGAGAAGGTCTCGCTCGCCTACACGCGCGACCGCGCTGGCGCAACCGCTCCGAGTTCATCAACGGGCCGCGAAGAGATCGTCGCCTTCCTCACCCGCAAATGGGCCAAGCGAGCTCGACTACCGCCTCATCAAGGAGCTCTGGGCCTTCACGGAAAACCGCATCGCCGTCCGCTTCGCCTACGAATGGCACGACGACTCCGGCAACTGGTTCCGCTCCTACGGCAACGAGAACTGGGAGTTCGACGAGGACGGCCTGATGCGCCACCGCCTCGCCAGCATCAACGACCTGCCCATCGCCGAAGCCGACCGCAAATATCCACTGGCCCCTGGGCCGCCGCCCCGACGATCACCCCGGCCTAAGTGATCTGGGCTTCTAGCCGCTCTATCGAACATTCGCTGCCTCCGGCGGCGTCAGCACAAATTCACAGGTCGACTGTGTCGAGCAGAACAGTATCCCGCTGCGCAACAGAAGAGCCTTGGAGTCGCTTGGGATGGCAAGGCCAAGATCCAGATGAGCAATCACGTCGCTTTGGCCGCGAAGGCTCGCGTCACCGCTGGCAAATTCGAGCTTCTCCGTCTTTGCGGAAGAGACTTGCAGAAGAAACGTTGCTGATCCCTTGAGTGCGGGCGGACGTGGAACATGATACGTCCGCTGTTCCTGAAGCGTCTGCTCCGGATGGGCACTTTGCACCGGCACACCCTGTCTTCTGAGCGCGTCCAGCCTGGTATCAAGCTGTTCCGCCACCAACGAGGTGGAAGTAGTCTTGACCCGGCTCCGCGCCATCTCATAAACCTGCATCGCCTGTTGCCGGTCGCCACGCTTTTCGAGCATCTGGCCCCAGTGAAGGCCCATCTCGGCGTGAGCAGCGCTTTTCCACGCGGCATAAATGTATCCCGCCGCCTCATCAGTCTTTCCTTCGACGAAATATATCCAGCCCAGCGTATCCCAGCTCGCAAGTAACAGCGTGACGCGCCCAAACGACTTCGCGTTCACCCCGCTGATGTCGGTCTGCCGAGACTCCGCCTCAAGCAGATCGACGGCCTTCTTTGCACTACTCTCGGCAAGAGCAAGCTCCACGTTGTGGCTAACCAGGGAATAAGCGCCGGTATTCAGAACGCCGGGGTCAGATGAACTTATCAGAACTGTCTTCAGCGTCGCAGTCGCCTTGTCGATCTGGCCTGATCTGAGCAGCGCATCGCCAAAATGGACCTGGATATGCTCGTTCTCGGGGTGCGCTTTGGCGCCGGCGTTGAAGACCTCAATGGCGTCGACCACGTCATCCATGAAGAGCAATTGCTCCCCAACGAATAAAGTTACCGGCTCCTTATCCGGCACAGCCTTCCCGTAAGCAATCAGATATTGTCGCCGCTTGTCTTTCCTGCCTGCTCTCGCTTCCGCGTAGATGAGACCTTGATATTGATCGACGTTCTCCGGATGCTGTTTGAGCTCCCGCTCGTAGTCATCGGCTGCCTCATTCAAATCGTTGCGAAGCCCCGCCAGATACCCCCGCTGGCTCCAGAGATACGACTGCTTGTCATTGACGGCGAGCGCCTCATCGGACTTCTTGCGGGCTAGATCGAAATCTTTGGCGACGATAGCATCGGCAGTCTGCCGCACCAGCTCGGCGGCAACTGTGTTGTTCTCGCCTGAGGGTGGCGGCCCTTTCTCTCCAGCCGCGTGCTCTTTGCCGGTGAGCTGAATCCAGGGTTCGACGCCTATGTCGTCGACAAACTTCTTATAGGCTTTCCAATCCGAAGCCGGGACCTTGTCAACCAGCGTCTCCAGTTTGGATTCCGCAATGAGACTGCCGTCTTTGACTTCATAAGTCTTGTCGAACGTGCCATACGACGTCTTCAAATGAATCGCGTCAGGCAAATCCGCGCTATATCCCGCCGGAAGCACGATCGTGCTCTTGGCAACTTCGGTATAAGGAGCACCCAACTCAATCGGCTTCTTGGGCGGCTTCTTGTCATCGACCGAAGGAAGATTGATATTCGGCAGCAGAGAGGCGATCTTGTAATTTCCCCATTCGCTAAAAGGCTTTAGGGCCTCGTCGTATCGCATATGCCATGGGCCGGCAAGATCGTCCGCGGCATCCAAAGAAGTCGCGCTCGTTGTTCCGTCCCAGCCGATGCGGCTCGAATACGCCTCGCTAAGCTGGTCCCATTGCGTGCGGGCTAGCTGCCGCGCCGATAGGCGCATTAGAATCTCGTCGTCGCCGCGCAAACTGACTTCAACGTGACCCTTGAAAGAGCCTGAACTGTCGAGCTCGTACTTCGCCTCGTAACGCTTAACGGATGGAAAGGGAAGTTGCGCCGGTGACTTGAGGAGTTGCGGTGCTCCCGTCGCCGGAATCACCAAAGCCTGCTTGTCCCGGAGCACCGACAAGAGCGCGCGATACGGTGCGACCTCTGTCGTGGCGTCGAGCCAAACTTTTTCGCCGCCAACATCTACCAGAGTAATGACGTGATTGAATGCGCCCGGCATCGGGACCTTCTCGTTCATCTCGATGCCCGCGCCGATAAGCACCGCCGATACCTGGAACCCTTTCGCGCGAAGCAGCGCTGCAAGAAGCGTGTGCTTGTCCTTGCAATCCCCATACTGATTAGTCATTACTTCCGCAGCAAAGTGAGGCTGATAGCGCCCGATGCCAAAGTCGATTCCGATGTAGTGGTTATGCGTCGAGACGTAGTTATAGATGGCCTGAACTTTTTCCGTGTCCGTCTTAGCGCTCGCAGTGAGTTCATCGGCCTTCGCCTGAATCGCGGGCGTAACCGCGTCTCGCCCCAGGATAAGACCGCGATACCACACTCCGACCGCCTCCCAGTTCGGAAAGGTCGTCCAGGCAATGGGAGCCTTCTTGTCCTCGACGACTTCGTCATCGTGTTTGGCTGTCGGGGAGCGGAGTTGCGAGCCGGTCCAACGGTAGACCCGTTCTTCGCCCGCCTCCGAGATTTCCGGTGTGTGTTCAGGACTGTAGACCGTCACCTGCTTCTGCTTCGGCACATGCAGTTCAACGCTGCGTTCGAGAAAGACCAGACCGGCCCCAAGAGTTTCCTGCCCCCAGAACTCACCCGGGATATCAGCCTGCACCTGGGTCACGCGAACCTGAAACTCCAGCTTGTCGCCGACCGCGAGCGATCGAATGGGCAGTTGCCGCATATGAAGATCGCTATACATTGGCGCAATCTGAGTTGCCTGCGCGGGCTGATCCTGCGCATCGGCCACAGGCGTCTCGACCACCGTGCCATCGGGCTTTCTCACTCGCGCGTAAACAATCTCGAGTCGCTGGTTCGCACTCGCGTATGGAAAATTGACCACCCCTAGACTCTGCAGAGCGGCATTCGATTGGATCTTCAATACGCTGGTTTCGACCTTGCTGCCCGTGCCATCGGCGGAATAGCGATAGAGAACATCGTCGCGCTCGGCAACTACGGCTTCGTCGGAGTAGTTGGCTGTCGCAGTATTTGCCGGAACGGGAGTCGCTTGCGGCGAAGCGGGCAGAGTTACAAGGAGTACGGCCAAAGCGAACAAGGGTTTGTACATGACTGTCGTCTATACAATATATCCTTGAGCTTAAGCCGCAAAAACACACCCATTTATCGATGATGGCCTCGCGCGGCCTTGTGAACGCCTTCGCGACTCCGTCACGCCGACGTCACAGCCTGCATCCTTGCCGTCCGCCGCTCCGCCCTTGGCCTGAGCAGCAGCACCGCAGTGACTCCAAGCGAAAAGTTCTGGGTAAATATCTCCACGATGTGGATGTACCGCTGAACGGTCACCATCGCCGAATTCGGCACCACCAACGGCGCCGCTCCGCCCACCACCCATAGCAGCACCCCCACCGCCAGAGCCGCCTGCCAGCGTGGCAGTCGCAGCGTGTAGATCGCGGGCAGCACCGCCAACGTCATCAGCACGCCGCGCGCCAGTTGTATCACCCAGAGCCACAAGCCCAGCTGCATCGCTGCGTCCTGCGCATGCGGATAGTACTGCTTGGTGAAGAACTGATACGTGATCCCGCCGAAAATCAGGTAGTAGATCACGTAGCAGATGCCAGAAAGCAACACCATCAAAACCGCCAGCCCGATGGATCGACCTAATGACCGATGGTCCACGATTGCCGACTCGGCCTCCGTCAGCCTCAGAAACTTCGCCAACACTGCCAGCACCAACGCCATGATGAGAAATTTCACCGAGCCGCCGATCGTGTCGGCGACAGCATGGCCACGCGACGCCGGGAAGAAAAGATAAGCCTCCGACATCGTGCACACGATTCCAACCACCACCAGCGCCGGAGCGAGCACGCCCAGCTGTGCAAGAACGCCCCGAGGCCCAAACCGCGCAACCGACGCACAGGAGGCCGCGAGCAGCACTCCAGATAACCACCACCACCAGAAGTGCCCCGCACCAAGGGCTGCGGTCGTAAGCCACAGCCCGCCTAGAACGCAATACAGACTAGTCCGCGCATTCATGCTTTGTTCCTCCTTCCGCTTTCCCGACGCATCGCCCGCTGGTAGATGGCGGCCGAACTTCTTGCCCACTGCAGCCGCGCTTCATACTCCCCAATGCCGCACTTCAGGGCCAGGCGGGCCGAGAGCGGCATCTCACCCGCGTGAGATTCGAGATACTTCCGAAGTTCCGGCAGATAAGTCGAAATCTCGTCAGCGAACATGCGCAGAAAGCGCGCTGCCTGCTCCGGCCCGAGCACCTGGTCCATAAAAGCGAATCGCAACATCAGATCGCCGATGCGGCGCACCACGTCATCCCGCGTCACAGGCTTTCTCAGCCACGCCTTGAGTGCCGCCTGCCCCTGCGCCGTCGGCCTGAAGACCCGCCGTCTCCGCAAACCGTTGCCCGGTTCCACCTGTCCCTGCACCCAACCCTGCGCCCCCAGCCGCCGCAGCGCCGGATAGATCGCCCCCGGACTGTCGCTGAAACTGCCCATCGCCGTCGTCGCGAAAATCTTCCGCAAGTCGTAGCCGGACATCGGCGTTTCCTGCAAAAGACCCAATAACGCAAATCCGAGAAGGGAGGCGCTCATAGTACTCAGCATATTAGTACGCAGCGTACTAAAATTGTCAAAGGAAGTTTTCGATGACAAGCGCTCGGCCCTCGCGGAAGAGCGTGCATTGTCTTGCTCTCGAGTTGTGCTGGGAAGTTTGCTTGTCGGTCAGGCGGCTTTGGTCTTCGTCATTGCGTGGACCACAATGGCCGCATGAGACGCGAGTGCGAAGACGAAGCCCGTGAGGTGCATCCCAACGCTGCCGCCGCCGGCCCGCTGGATGGCGTAGACGCCGTAACCGCCAACGGGAAGAAACAGCGCGATGGCCGTTCCCAGCCCCGGATTGTAGCCGCGATACGCAATCGCATGGGCAATGTGCACCAAAGCGTTGATCAGCAGCAGGTAGACGGCGATCAAACCGAAACCGATGTTGACGCTCGCAGCCAGCGCCAGCGAGATTCCAATCGCGCCCCACACCGCGGGTACGTTAATCAGGAAGACAGCCCCGAGAGACAGACCCCTCCTGCCGTTTCCCACTATGCCGTTAAAGAACTGCCTGAAGCGGTCGTCATCGTGCTCCTCATACTGATGCAGCATATAAATCGGCAAGCATAAGTAGGTCGCAGTGAGGGCAGCTGGCCATGAATGGGTGAGGGTGGATGTCAGCACCAGCAGCAACAACCCGGCAAGAAATCCGCCGTAGACCCAGTTGGCGATTAATCGGTGCAACATGCTTGCGCCGCCTCGGCTCTTGCCGTCTTGCATCAGTCCCGAGCCAAGACCGCGTTAGTAATAGAGATACTTGCGCCACTTCTGATCGGAGTGCCCGATCATCCGCATAATATGCCGGCTGGTGTGGAGCGAAAAAGGACGCGGCTCTCGCATTAATTTCATCGTGTCGAGCTCATGCAGCAGCTGGTTGCCCTTGCGCCGGTTACAGCTGTGGCAGCATGCCACCAGGTTCTCCCACGTCGACAAGCCGCCTCGCGAACGCGGGGTGACATGATCGAGCGTCAACTCGCCGGCCGTAAGCACAACGCCGCAGTACTGGCAGGTGTTCCGATCACGCAGCAGAATGTTTTTTCGCGACAGCGCCCGCGTCTGGTGCGGAATCCTGCGGTATTCGAGCAGCCGGATCACCGACGGCATCGGCACCCGCATCCGCGCCGCGTGCAGCACCGCGCCATGTTCTTCTTCGGTCTTGGCGACGCCTTTGAGCACCAGCACCAGCGCCCGTCGAGCCCCGCAGATGTTGATCGGCTCATAGCTCGCGTTCAGCACCAGCACCGGCTTCTGCATGACGGTCGGCGGCTGCAGCCGCAGTTCCTCCGAACCCGGCCCCGGCATGGCGTGGCACTTCACCAGCGATTTCTGCTTACGCGCGTGGACCATCGATTTGCCCATGGCTTTGCCTAAAGACATTTCTCCCCCAGAACCCCGTCTCTCGCTGATTCGCCTGTTGTCGAGTTGCCGCAACGAGTGGCTGCGGCGCCGCTGTTCCCTGCCCTGCTCCCCAAAAAGCTACATCTTCGTGCATCGGCACTTCGTCGATCCCAAATTGAGGCGCGCTGAAGTTCTCCCGCTGTGGCCGCGCCACCGTCGCCACTCGAACCGACTTCGCTCCCGCCCGCATCAGCACCTGGCTGCAGGCCCGCGCCGTGGCCCCGGTCGTATAGATGTCATCGACCAGCAGCACATCGCGCCCCGCAACCAACTCCGGCTGCGCCACAAAAAAAACGCCGCGCAGGTTGGCGCGGCGCTGGTGCGGACTAAGGCCCGCCTGGCTCTGGGTCGCTCTTCTCCGCTCCAGTACCCCGGAGGCGAGAGGAAGGCGTAAATCGGGTCGTCGAGCGCGCAACACCTTCACCGCCGCCTGCGCCAGCAGCTCCGCATGATTGAACCCGCGCTGTTTCCGCTTCGCCGCATGGAGCGGCACTGGAACCACCAACGCGTTCTCAACGCCGTCCAGCTTGAGAATCGTCTCCGCGAGGAGAACACCTAGCCGCTCCGCAACCGGCAATACGCCGTCATATTTCAACGCGTGGATCAGCGCGCGCAATGTTCCCGTATATCCGCCATACGCAACCGCCCGCTCAAAAGGAGGCGGCGCTAATCGGCAAGGCTGGCAGAACCTCTGCTCGTCTCGGACCTCCGTGCCCCCCACAGGAGTAAAGGCTGAGAAGTGCAGCTCTTCGCTGCAACGCAGGCACACGACTCCCGTCTGAGGGGTCAGGCTATTCCAGCAATCTTCACAAATGGGGGCGCGGGCAAGCCGCAAGAGAGGGTTGCCGCAGACGCGGCAAAGGGAAGGAAACAACACCGAACTTACATCGTCGATCGGACTTCGCAGTGCATCGGGAAGCCCATGGGGCCAACTTCGAAGGTGGCGTACCACGGCGCGCCAAGCCGATGTCTCGGATGACGGAACTTCGGGCGTCAGTGAATCACTCTGACTGCAGAAGGCGCACCTCACAGTTCGCCGGCGGATTGAGCCCGCTCCCGCCGCTGTTAAGCCGAGTATACGGACAAAGCCGCCGCCGCGCCAGTTCCCTTTCGGCAGCCCCGCCTCAGGTTGAATGAAGAGCTCGGTTCTTACAGGAACAGAGGAGAACCTGGTTCTTGAAGGGGCATGGCGAAAGCCCGTGCCATTCGCTCACTTGGAGGGAGGGCCAGGGGTTACTTGTTTTCAGCCGGCTGTCCGGCCACCTGCAGATCGTTCTTGACGCTGAAGACCCCGGAAACCCCGTTTGCGCGGATTCCGGCGACGTCCTTGTCCGCCTTGCTGTCGACCACGCCAAACAGCGTCACGTTCCCGTTCTGCACTGAAATCCGGATCGGCTTCGCAGGATCCATTGCGTACCGATTCAACGATCCGAAGCCATAGACCGCGCGATAGACGGCCATCCGAATGCGGTCATCCATCGGCGAAACCGGATCGACCTGAATCTCGTCGATGACGTCTTTCACACCCGGCGTGTAAGAAGCATCGGTAACTGCCGTAGCTTTGTCGACCGGCCCGTAGGCCGTGCCGCTCAGCGTCACCACGCCGTTCTCCACATTCACGCTGATCGCATTGAAGGCGGTGGTGCCATAGCCGACGCGGTCAAAGGAGATTTTCTTCACCAGCTTGTCCTGGAGCTGCTGGTCGGAGATTGGCGTCTCGCCCGAACTCACCTCGATATCGTTGCGCACCGCCGCAACGTCCTTGATGCGGTGCACACGCTTGTCGGCATCTTCTTTGTCAGCAAACACCTTAACGCCGCCTGTCAGATCCACCACGCCATTGCTTACCGCGGCCTGCACGCCTGCAAACTGCTTCTTGCTCAGAGCCTTGGTCACCTCGGCCTGGATCTTGGCGTCGTTGGCGCTTGGACTTTGAGCCTGGGCGGCAAACAGCGAACCGAACCAAAACGCGGAACCAAGCAGCAGCGCCACGTTCAACTTCGAAACAACTCGAAAATTCAATGACATCTTTCTTCTCCCTGTATTTCTTGATCTCTCGCCGGTCGAAAGGCGATGGGCAACCCTGACTGAAATTCGGATAGCCGCATGCGCCGAGCGGACCGCCTCTGTGTTCTATAAACACAAAATCAACGCTTTGGATGCGCACTGAACCCGCGCACCGGAATTCTGACCCATTCCGCGCCCCGGCACAAGGGCAACCACCCCGTGCTGTCGCTGATGCTTTCGTCCTATCGACGCCGCTGGTGGATTTTGAGCAGCATGCTGAAGACGCCCGATTCGTCGCGCTGGGCGACGATCGAAATATTGGGAGTCAGGTACAACTGCCCGGCGATCAACTGCTGGGCAGTGGAGTTGACGTTCGTCGCATAAGTGACCGTGGCGTTCTTGCCGACCTTTTCCTCGACCGTAATGCGCGCGGACGAGTTGCCGAGATTGCCCACAAACGTGGGATCGATCTTGACGCTCCCCGCCCCGAAGAGCTTTTGCACGCGGCTAGTGACCGTGGCGTTGAGTGCGCCGCCGAGCAGCGCGTCAGCGGTGGAGTTGACTCCGGCGGCCTGTTGTTCCTGGGAGTAAATCTGCTGCTCCTCCTGCGTGCGGCCCAGGGCCAGCAATGCAAAGACGTCGGCCTCCGGCAATGGCGGCTCCGAGCGGTATGTCAGGTTGAGCTTGCTGATCGTCCCGTGCAGGCCGATGTCGATGTCGTAGTCCTCGACCCGCGCGGTCGCGTCGAGGTCGATGATCGGATCGATATGGATGGGGTTGCTGAAATAAATCTCGCCGCGCTGCAGCTGGTAGGTCGTACCGGCAAAGTTGGCGCTCCCGTCGGTCACGCTGACGTGGCCCAGCACTGCGGGGTTGGCGACCGTCCCTCGAAGGCGCAGGTCGACGTCGCCGGCCAGTTTGGCAAACGAGTTCTGGAAGCTCAACTCCGGCGCCGACGTAACGTGAATGTCCAGCCGGACATGGTTCGAGGGCGCGTTCGGATCCGGCAGCGCCGCCACCGAAGGGCCCACCGATGACTTCAGTGCCGCCAGATCCAGGTTCGGACTGATGGAAAAGCGCGTCATCAAAATACTTCCGCTCAGCAGCAGATTTGTCTCCGTTCCCTGCAGCCGGAGTTTTGCGTCCGCCATCGAGCTAACGCCGGGTGGATACCGGATTCGGATGTCCTTGCCCGTCGCGGTCAGGTCAGCGTAGAGCCCTTGTTGATAGGTGATGGAGCCGCCTAACTGCAAGCGTCCGCCCCCGGTCACGGCGCTGAGTTGCTGCACAGTGAGCCGGTCCTGGTCAAAGACCAGCGTCCCGTTCAACTGGCTGAGGCCATTCGGCAGGTCGCCGAGTGCGATCGCCCCATTGGTGAACTTCACCTGCCCCACCAGGTCGGGCTGCTGCATTGTGCCCGAAGCGTCCACCGAGAAATCCATATGGCCCGACGAGGTAATGTCCGGGTCGAAGCTGTGACCCAGCTGCAGGTTGACGGCGCCGTTGGCATGGAAGTTCAACGTCTGACGGTCCTCAAAGAGTGCGATCGTGCCCTGCGCCTGGAGATTGGTGTCATCTCCCGTGACGTGCAGCGGATCGAGGTGCAGTACCCCGTTGTGCAGCTGGGCGGTCAGGTCGGCCTCGCTGCGAAGGACAACTCCCCCGACGGAAATCTCGAATTTGTTGATGTCGAGCGAACCCTCCATCTGCTTCGGCTGCCGCGCCGGCCCATTCACCACGGCATGCAGGTTGAGAATGGAGTCGCTCGAGACGTCCCGCACGTTGAACATTCGCAGAAAGCGCTCGATATGCACCTGCGTTGCCGTGAGTTTGGCCTGCGTCGGATAATCCCCGGTGAGCGTCGTCTGACCGGCCAGCTGAAACCGCGCCGCATCGAGAGCGGATTCTACGTCATAAGTCAGCAGGTGCCGGTCGAGTCGGGCCTTCCCGTCGAGGCTCCCCTGGAATTGGGTGTTCACCACCAGATTGACCGCGTGCAGGGTCGCTTCGATGGCTGGACTCTGTATCGGCCCCGAGCCGCTTGCCTTAAAGTTCAGCTGGCCGGCGAGGGCAAGATTCGGGCGCTGTATCTCGGGAAAATGCGCCAACTCGAAGCCGCTGCCGGTTGCGTCGAAGTGGACCGTCCGGGCATGAATGTCATAGCCGCCGTCGCCGGTGATCTGGCCGCCGTCCTGAAGGAACTTGAGATTGGTCGCGCCGAGCTCGTGGCCGGCGAACTTGAGGTCGCTGCTCAGGCTCTTGTAGGCCTCGCCATAAATTTGTCCTCCCTGCACCATGAGGTGGCCGCCTCCGTTGAGGTTGCCCAATGTTCCCCCGACGTGGCTGTCCAGATTCAGCGTTCCGCTGACCGGCGCCGTCGATCCGGCAATCGCCAGCAGGTCGCCGACGGGCGCGTTTTGGATTGCTACCGTCGCCGCGATCACCGATTCGTCGTCGAAGGCGCTGCGGTGATGCGAGGTTTCATGGGCCTGTATCCGGCCGCTGGCGTGGATTGCGGTCTTGCCCCGAAGCAGCGTGGCCTGCTCTACGGAGATCAGATCAAGCGAATATTCCGCATGAGTGTCGAGACTGTCCCAGTGAATGTCGGTGACTGGCTCAACCGCCGGCGCTGCTCCCGGACTGGCATTCTGCGCCGTCGAGACGGTGGCCGCCGCCGAGGCATCTCCCGGCGCCGGCGGCGCTCCGGTTGCGTAAACGGTATCGAAATTGGTCGCAGTGAGGTGGCCCTTCACATCCGGTCGGATGAAGCTTCCGGTCACAGTTCCATGGAACTCCGCCTGCCCATGAAGCTGCACTGGAATGGCTCGTACACCCGTCTTCCTGCCACCCGGGCCTGTGGTCGAAACACCGAGCGCGGTCAGGGTCTTGTCGAACTCGCCCAGATTGCTGGTCGTAATGTCAGCCTGGATCTGGGACGCACGGTCCAGCGGATAGACCCCCAGCAGCCCCGCCACTTCCATATGGCTGCCCGGCGTTTGCGCCACCAGGCGGCGAATGTCCACGGCGCCGCGCCGGTTGTAGTAGGTCGCATCCACTGCTCCACTGAGCGGTACTCCGCTTCCGCCACTGCCCGCGGCGAGCGTGACATTCGCGGCTACCTGCAGGTCGCTGGCATCGCCGCTCCATTGCACGCTCACCGGCCCTGAAGCCGCGGTCTCGAAGCCGAGATCGTCAAAGCTCTCCGGGGTGACGGCACGCAATACGCTGCGCAGAGTCACGTCGCGGACCTGGGCGCGAATGCTTCCCGTCATCGCTGTTCCTGTCGGAGCCGCGGGCAGCTTTTGTGACTTCTTCGCCACTGCCGCAACCGTCTGCTGGCGGGTCGGAGTCGCAGAAGTGGGGGCGAGCCAGTTGAGCAAATGCAATTCGCCATCGACGCTTCCCCCTTCCGGCAGGCGGCCTTTCATGCCGGTAAACGAGATTTCATCCTGCGTGATGTGGACGTTGGTCGATCCGGTGACTCCACTGACCCGGACCTCTGGAATTCGGTACGCCGCGCCGCTCACCTTTGCCTGGCCGTCGACCGCAAAGTTTTTGACGTTCCCCCTGCCCCGGACTTGCACTGCAACGATCCCGTTTTCCAGACCGGGAACGGCAGTCAGCGCGTCGACCTCGCGAATGTCGATGCTGCCCTGGGCTCTAATCTCCAGCTCAGGATCGGAATAGTTGTTCAACGAGCCGCTGGCCTCGAGAACGGAACCTTGCTTGAGCGATTCTCCAGTTTGTAACTTGAACTGCGACAAAATCGCGTTGTTGCGCGAAAGGTCGACGCTGAGGGACAGCTTCGAGCGCACAGCGGGCCGCTTCGCCCTCTGCGCCGTAATATCGTTCGCCTGTAATTCAGCGAGGTAATGGTCCCGTGCCGGGTCGTAACGGACCGTCGCCGCAAGATCGTTGGCGGTGAGATCGAAGGGAATCGCCCGCTGATTGAGCAGCAGCAGCCCGTGCGTGATCTCGGTGCGATTCACTGCGAGATCGAAGAGCGTATCCGTAATGGGGCCGTGATGGCTCACCGTCTTCGGGCCTGGCTGGTTGGTGCTTCCATCCGGATAGACAATGAGGTGAAAGACGGGATGGGTGGCCTCTAGAAGATTTAATCCCACCTTCGCTTGAAAGAACGAAATGATCTTGGCCCGGACAAACAGCCGGTCGAGGTGTGCGTAGGGAGCCTCGCCTGGGGCCTCGAGGCCGTGAATCGTAAGGTCGTCGGCCTCGAACTCCAGGCGGAGCAGCCGCCAGTGAAATGACCCCAGCTCCACCCGTCCGCCGGTCGCCTTCTCCAGTGTGGCAACGAGGCGTTCACGGACCTTTGCCTCAAAGGCAGGAGTGGTGGCATACCACGCCATCGTGCCTGCGGCAATTGCCATCAATGCCAGAAGCGCAGCGATCGATAGCAAAATCGGACGCTTCTTGCCGCGGGGAGCCGGAGGGACAGAAGGAATCGTGCTCATTGACCGTCTCCTTCGTCGTCGCCGTCCGGGCTGGGGTTACTCTTGCCCAGCGCCGGATCGAGAATGATCACGCTGCCCTGGTCGCGAAGCGTCTTCAACCAATCCTGCAGCAGGACATTGACATATTGCTGCAACAGGATCTCTTCGATCCGCGAGGAGACCGAAGCCAGCTCCGGCGGCTTGGCATTTTGCTTCGCAAATTGAGGCACGAAGGTTTTGTTGTAGTACTCCTCAATCTGCGCTTTAGAGATACGCACCCCGGCGCGGAAGCGGGCGTCGATGAAAGTGAGTATCTGCATCCGCTGCCGCCAGCGTAGATCGACCTCCTCCTGAGTCAGGTTGTGGTCGCTCAAAAATTTATCCCATCCCGCTTCGGTTTGGCACTGGTACTGGACGCAAGCAGGCAGCTGCTTGCGCAGCGCATCAAGGTCCTTCTGGACATCCACGCTGGTGACGTCCTTGACCATGCCCTGCGACTTCATCTGCTGCAGGATCAACGTGCGATTAATGAGCCGCTGTGCCGCCCTTCGTTCGAAGTTATTTCCTGGTGGCAGGCTTAGCGGTTGCAGCGCAGCCATATCCATCTCGCTTTGCAGGTCGCTTCTCAGCAGCACGTCTCCATTCACCACAGCGATCACACTGTCAAGGACGACTGGCTTCTGGACCGGCGAGGGCGCCTCCGCACTCGATGCAGGCTGGGCGCGGGCCAGGGGCGTGGGAACCGCAGCGCATAGCAAGATCAGCGATGCGGCTGGCGCCGCCAAAGCGCGCCGAAGAATCTCCCGGTGACTCATCAGAAACTCTGCCCAATGCTGAAGAAGAAGTTGAAGTGCGAAGCCTGCCCGATGTACGGAGGTCTCGCCACTGGGTTCACCCCGGTCGAATACGTAACGTACACCGGGTAGACCGGAGGATTGAGGTTCACCGCAAGGTCAAATCGGATAGGGCCGATCGGCGTGTTGTAGCGAAGGCCGAGACCGACCGCGTGCGAGAAATAGTTGAAGCTGCAGGGTCCGCTGCTCACCGTGGGCGAACTCGGCGGCACCGGCAGGATCGTCTTGCAGGTTGAGATGTCCGGTTGGTGGAAGCGGATGAAGCTGGGCCAGATGTCCGATGGCTCGTTGAAGACGTTGCCCATGTCGTGAAAGAGGACGAAGCCGAGGCTGTTTCCCACGTATGGCAGCGTCGGGTAAGGCAGGCGCAGTTCGAGAGTATTGACGAAGACCCCCGCCCCGCCGATCGGAAAGCCTGTCTGCTCGTCGCGCGGCCCCGCCTGGTTGATGGCAAATCCGCGGTGCGACTGCGCGCCGCCGGCGTAGAGCCTTTCCGGCAGGGGAATGAACTGCTGCGACGAATTGCCGAAGCTTTCTTCCACGCCAAAGCGGGTGTTACGGGCGATCACCCATTTCCGCCTGCCCACGGTGTAGTAACTGGAGTTGGTCATGTCGATGCGGTTGAAATTTGCCTGCGACCCGAAACCGGCGTAGGCAAAGAACTCCTGGACCGAAAAGTACGTGCCCCCGTGCGCATCGAGCGGGCTATCGCGCGTGTCCCGCACCCAGGTAAGCCCCGGACCTCCGACCCGGACCGGCTGCGAGGTCAGGGGTATCAGGTCGGGCGCAACTTGAATGGTGTTCTCGTTGATCTTCACCCGGCGGTAGCTGAATTCGTAAATCAAGGTGTTGCGCCGGTCGGGCCGCTGGGTGAAGCGGAGCGACCCTCCCAGCCAGGAAGATTCATAGGTGGTGACATCCTGGGCGTTGATGTAACCGCCGGAAAGCGAACCTGTGAAAGTCTTCAGCCCGAAGACGTTCGGCACCTGGTAGAGCAACGTCGCCCGCTGTTCGAGGGTGCCGTAGGCAGTGCGCAGCGAGATCGACTGGTTGGTGCCGTTCAGGTTTGTGCGCGTCACATCGAAGAGCACGGCCGGACTCACACCCGTGTTTCCATTGGGACTGCAGACATAGGTAGACGGATCGATGCCCAGCGCTGCCAGCGATACCGCGTTGAGGCAGTTGGTTGACGGGTTCCCGGTCTGCGCCTCAAATCCAAAACCGTAGTTGAAGTCCCACCGCTTCGCTTCCGTGAACTGCAACAGCACGTTCTTGCGCAGTTCGTCTCCATTCGGATTCTGCACTGCGGTGTTGACCTCGTTAAACAGCGCCAGGTTATAAAGGCGGCGCTGGGTCTCGAGCAATGCCGCCTGATTGAGTGGATCGCCCGGATGAACAGTCAGCAGCTGGTCCACGGTCTTGGGGTGAGTGTGGTTGAGGCCCGAGATAAGCAATTGCCGGACAAAGATCTCGTCCCCTTCGGTGATGTTCATCGTGACATCGACGCGATCCGGATTCGCCGGGTCGTTTTGCTGAACCACGGTCACCTGCGCCTGGCCAAAGCCATGGTCGAGGTAGTAGCCGAGAATGGCGTCGCGGTCGCCCGCGATATTGCCGGCCGAATATGGCTGTCCGACTTCGGTATTGAGCAGCGGCGTGAGCGTTGAGAGAGGTACTTGTTTAGCGCCATTGATCTGGAATTTGCCCACCTTCCGCTGAGCGCCTTCCTGAATCAGATATTGAACGGTCAGCGCGCCGATCTTCTCCGGCTCGCCCGAGCCGGTTCGATCGGAGTCGGTAACCACAGGGGTCACCTTCACGTCGCTGAAGCCATTGCTCTGGTAGAGGACGGTGATGGAGGTTACGTCGGCAGCAACCAATGCCTGGCTGTAGAGTCCGCTGCTCTGGAAGACGTCCGCTTTGAGCACGCTCAGCCGTTCCTCGATCGTATCGCTGCTGAAGTACTTGTTTCCGGAGACCGATACGTTCAACACCCGATGCTTCCGCCCGAGGTCGACGGTATAGACAATGTCCGCCCGGTCGGCGGTCTCGACCTTTCGCTGGTGAGTGATGACGACATTGAAGTAGCCCGCGCGCTGATAGTAATCGCGCAGGCTGCGATCGCCTTCGTTTAGCAGGTCGTCATCGACTGCTCCTTCCTCATAGACCGGAACCAGCCGCTTGAGAATGCTCTTGTTCAGCTTCGCGCCTACGACTTCAATCGTTACAACCGGCCCGCGGTTTACGCCGAAAGCGTAATTCAGGTGATTGGTTGGGGGCTGATACTCCGTCGACTTCAAGTTGACGTCAGACTCCAGCCTCTGCTGCTTCTGGTACACCTTGCGCAAGCCGGTCAGCGCGCGGTTGCTCGTGTCGCGGTTTACTTTGCTATCCGGCTTCAGCTTCGCCTTTTTACGAAACTGTTCCAGAGATAGTCCGCTGTCGCCATCGACCTGCACTGCACCCACCCGCGCCTCGATGCCGAGTGTCACGTGATACGTGATATTGATCTGGGCGTATGAGGGGTCCGACTGAGTACTGCTTGAGACGGCCGGCTGATAGTAGCCATCCTGGACGAGAAACTGCCGGATCAGTTCCCCTCCGCGATCGAGTCTCGTATCGGAATACACCGTGCCCGCGTCCAGCTTGGCCGCCCGGATGAGTTGCGCGGCGAGCCGGTCGCTCTTCACGCCGTCGACATACACCCGCCCAATGAACACCCGCGGCTCGCCGCTGAAGGTGATCGTAATCCCCTCCGCTGACCGTGTTCCTTCCACCAGAATCGTCCGGTACAGGCCGGTGGCGTAGAGCCGTCGCAGCGTGTCGCGCAGCTTTTCCCCGTTGAGCGGCATTCCCGGCTGCAGGTCGAGGGAGGCCGGCAGCGGATCCAGGTCCGCGGCTTCCACACCCTGGAATCGCACTGCCGAAACCTTCAACCCCTCCCACTCCCGCAGGCCGGGTACTTGCGCCTTCGGGGCCAGCGTCTCCGATCTCTGGGTAGGAGGGGGCGCCGTCTGCACCGGGGCTTGGGCCACTGGTGCGTTCTGTGCGGCACATGGCAACACGAGCGCGAACGCCAGTGCCGTCAACGTCAGGGAGAAACCTCCCTGCCCGCGGTACGCGTTATTCCAGGGCCGGCGACCCGATTTCCCTACAAAACCCAATCCATCCCTCGCGCCTGGCATTCCAGCGCCGCCGATTCAGGCCATCGCGCCACAGGCCTTGCACCCTTCAGATGCGCACTCCGCGGGTTCGTGCGGCAGATCGACGGCAGCGCCTTCGATCGCAGCCATGCCGCTCAAATCCATGTACCGGAGGAGGCTCTCTTATACTAACTAGGGAACACCATGTCGTCACCGGACACTCGCGAGATCGTTGAGACGCGCCAGACACCCGCTTTGTCACCCCGCGCCTCATCGCCCGGCGGTCCGCTGGAGCCCACCAACCCGACCGCTGACGATTCAAGAGACCGCCGCCTTTCGCAAGCCCCGGGAATGAATGATCGATATTCCCGCCAGGTCCTCTTCCCGGGAATCGGCCTCGAAGGCCAGCGAAAGCTCGCCGCTGCCCGCGTCGCCATTGTTGGCTGCGGAGCGACGGGGGCGGCCTCCGCCAGCCTCCTCGCCCGCGCCGGCGTCGGCGAAATTACGCTCATCGACCGCGATTTTGTCGAGGAAAGCAATCTGCAGCGCCAGGTGCTCTTCGACGAGGCGGATGCCCTTGCGGCGCTGCCCAAGGCCGAAGCTGCGCGCCGCAAGATCTCCCTTTTCAACAGTTCTGTCCAGGTCCATGCGCGGATCGCCGATCTGGTTCCGGCCAATATTCACGCACTCCTGCACGGTGCTCAACTGGTGCTGGACGGTGCCGATAACTTCGAGACCCGCTACCTGATCAACGATTACGCTGTCGAACAGAATGTTCCCTGGATCTACGCTGCCGCACTGGGCGGTTATGGCGCCACCATGAATATCCTGCCCGGCCAGACCGGCTGCCTGGCGTGCCTCTTCCCTCAGCCTCCGGCCGGAACCGCAGACACCTGCGACACCGCGGGCATTCTCAACACCGCCGTCAATCTGACCGCCTCAATCCAGGCGACTGAGGCACTGAAGTTCCTGGTGGGCGAGCACGGAAACATGAGGCGCACGCTGCTCGCGATGGACCTCTGGACTAACGACCGCTCCGAAGTCCCGAACTCCGCCCCGCGATCCGGTTGTGTGGTATGCGGCCGCCGTGAATTCGTTCATCTTCGCGGCGAAGGCCGCCCCCACATCACCCTCTGCGGGCGGAACTCCGTTCAGATCCACGAGCATCACCGCCCCGTCGACTTTGCCGCGATGCAGCGCCGCCTTGAGCCCCATGGCGCGGTCCGCCATAACCAGATGCTGCTTCGTTTTCAACGTGGTGAACATACCATCACCTTATTTGCCGACGGACGTGCCCTGATTCAGGGCACAACCGACGCCGCGGTGGCCAGGTCGCTGTATGCTCGCTTTATCGGTTCTTAGCCTGCGGGCCTGAGGCAACCTTTCCCCCTAAGTCTGCTTCTGAAACCGAGTCACACAAATAAAAACAGGTTGCCGACATTGACGTCCATTGCGCTGTGCCTTGAAACCCGAAAAGCTGGAGATAGAAACGATGAGTTTTTCAAGAGTACGGAGGGTACGCGGATGAGCGTTGGACAGACTCAACCGAAGCCGACGAACCAACATATGCGGCGCAATCCTCCGATTCCCGGTGAAGCAGAGGCGATACTCGCTGCCCAGGCAGGCGATACAAAGTCCTTTGAATTTCTCTATGCGCTTCACAAGCGCCGCGTTTATTCCCTTTGCCTCCGCATGCTCAGCAACGTTGCCGAGGCGGAAGACCTTACGCAGGAAGCCTTCCTCCAGCTCTACCGGAAGATCGGGACCTTCCGCGGCGATTCTGCATTCTCGACCTGGCTGCATCGTCTGGCGGTCAATGTGGTGCTGATGCACCTCCGCAAAAAGGGCCTGCCCCAGGTTTCGCTCGAAGAGACGCTCGAACCCTCCCAGGAAGACGGGCCGCGCCGGGACATCGGAGCCCGCGATCTCATCCTCTCCGGTTCCATTGACCGCGTTACCCTCGAACGGGCCGTGGAGAACCTTCCCCCCGGCTACCGGCTGGTTTTTGTCCTTCACGACGTCGAGGGCTACGAGCATAATGAGATTGCCGGGATGCTCGATTGTTCCATAGGAAACAGCAAATCCCAGCTGCACAAGGCGAGAATGAAGCTTCGTGATCTGCTGCATTCGGGCCAGCGTAAGGAAGTAGCATGATGATCCAAATGCGCGGAAAAGAAGACCTGCCGGTTGAGAACGCGGCCAATGGCACAGGTATGACCTGTGAGGCGTTCCAGGACCGGATTCCGGAGTTGATGAGCAGCGACGCGGGAAGCATCCACGAACACGCGCACTTGAAGACCTGCACACGGTGCTCGGCTCTGGTCGCTGACCTGGAATATATCGCTAAGATAGCCGAAGGCCTCATGGAAGGTTTCGAACCGCCTGACCATCTCTGGTCGAAGATCTCCAAATCCCTCAATGAGGATGATGCAAAGGGCTCTGGCGGCAAAAACGGAGTCGGGTCTGTCTCCAGAAGCTAAGGTGCTCACCGCATCGCGCGGCCCCGCGCCTGTCCTTGCGGCGATCCATCTTTATAATGCAAACAAGCCCATGCAGACGGAGTCTCCCATTCCGCAGGCGCCGCGACGGATTGTCCTGATTGGCTTTATGGGCGCCGGCAAATCCACCGCCGGTCCTATCCTGGCCGAACGGCTGGGTTGGCGTTTTATCGACGCTGATCATTATCTTCAGGCGAAGACAGGCTCAACCATCTCGGGACTCTTTCTACAGCATGGCGAGGGGCCTTTCCGCCGGATGGAAGCTGAGGCCTACGCCGAACTCCACCGCGAACACGAGGTTGTCGTCGCTCTCGGCGGAGGCGCGGTCGAGGCCGAGTCCACTCGCTCCTTGCTGGAAAAATCGAACGACACCTGCGTCATCTACCTGCGCGCACCTCTGGATATCCTGATGGAACGCTGCGAGAAGCAGCCCGACGCCGCCATTCGACCGGTACTGAGCCGGCGCGATACCTTGCACCAGCGTTTTCATGCTCGGCTGCCCCACTACGAGCGGGCACACATTACCGTCGACACGGAAGGTCTGCACCCTCACATCGTCGTCGATCGCATCCTGCACCGTCTGGTAGAGAACTCCATCGCGTTGCCCCTGACCTTGAAAGCGACAACCACTTGAACGAAAGTCCCGAAGAGGTTCGCCCCCGGCGCTCCCGTTCCGTTCGCGGCGATATCGCCTTCGCCTTCGCCCTCGCTATCGGCCTTTATCTGGCCTGGATGGTCCACGACGTCCTGCTGATCGTCTACGTCAGCGGCCTGTTTGCCGTGGTCCTGATGCCGGTCGTCAATGGAATCCGCCGGCTGCGCATCGGCAAGTGGCAGCCGAGCCGGGTGATGGCCATCCTCATTCTCTTTCTGATTGTGGCCGGCCTCGCCGCATTGTTCTTCGCCTTTGCTCTCCCGCCAGTCGTTCGCGACATGAGCCAGTTCGTCCAGGAACTGCCCGTCCGTGGCCCGCAACTGCTGCAGCGGGCGCAGAACCTGCCCATTGTGCGCCACCTCGACCTGAGCGCGCTCAATGCCAGGCTTCAGGACATCGCCTCGTCGTTTGCCAGCTATGCGCTCATCTCGCTCCGCAACGGAGCAGGCAAGTTCTTCGATCTGCTGACCGGCGTCATCCTCACTGTCTATTTCATGCTGGAAGGGGAGCACGCCTATGCCTGGTTCCTCTCCTTCTTTCCGCAAGAGAAACGGGAGCGGCTCGACCGCGCCCTCAGTCGTGCGGAACTGCGAATGGGGAAATGGCTGCTTGGCCAGGGGCTGCTGATGTTGACGCTCGGGTTGGTCAGCACCATCGCCTTCCTCGCCCTGAAGGTCCGCTACGCTTACGCGCTCGGCGTGTTGATGGGGGCCTTCAACCTCATTCCCATCCTGGGAGCCTTGATCTCCGTCTCGCTGGCCCTGCTCGTTGCTGCCATCGACTCATGGGGACGCGCGCTCGGCGTGCTGATCGTCTACCTCATCTACGCCCAGTTCGAGAACTCCATCCTCACCCCGCGCATCATGCAAAAGAGCGTCGGACTCTCGGGCCTGGCCGTGCTCATCGCCCTGATGCTCGGCGCGGCTGTGGCTGGCGTAGTCGGCGCGCTCGTCTCCGTGCCGACCGCGGTGCTCGTAGCCGAACTGATTGACGAATATCTCGTCAAACCCAAAGTCGTCGCCTCGGACCCGGCAGAGACGAAGCCGGCCGCCGCTTCCTAAGAAAATCCAAGGCTAAATTCCCCGCTGCGTAGAGTCCTCTCGACAACGGGAGTCAGCCCCCGCGTCCTCCCGCAAAAGCCTGAAAAAATCCTTCATTCGAGGCTTGACGCCATACACTATGTGACATACAGTAGTTGATGTACAGTGTATGAGGCACAGCATGACCCTCACTGAAAACCTTTTCGAGAATCTTCGCCTTGAACTCCGCCGCGGCTGCCTGACATTGGCAGTCCTCGCGCAACTACGACAGGAACACTACGGCTACACCTTGCGCAAGGCTCTTGCCGAACGCGGCCTGGAGATTGACGAAAGCACACTCTACCCCTTGCTCCGCCGGCTTGAGACTCAGGGGCTACTCACGAGCCAATGGCGCGAAGAAGACAAGCGAAACAAGCGGTTCTACCGACTATCCGCCGACGGAGAGCAGATCTTCACCCAGCTGCTTGGCGAATGGCAGGCTATCAACGCCTCTATCGACAGCATTTGCAGCAACAGCAATTCGTAGAGCTACAGCATTTTTCTAAGACCCGAAGGACAACGCCATGGAACTTCTCGATCGCTACCTGCAAGCCGTAAAGAAACACCTGCCCTGGCAGCGGCAGGACGACATCCTCGCCGAGCTTCGCGCCAACCTCGAGTCGCAACTCGAAGACAAAGAGGCGGAGCTTGGCCGTCCGCTTACCAAAGGCGAAGCCGAGGCGTGGCTCAAGCAGATCGGGGCGCCGATGCAGGTGGCTGCGCGCTACCAGCCGCAGCAATACCTCATCGGGCCCTCGCTGTTTCCGATCTACCTGTACGTTCTCAAGTACGCTGCGCTGCTGGCGCTCCTCGTCTACTCGGTGATATCCGCGATTCTCATCTTCGCCGGCGCCAACCCCGACCTGACTTCAGTAGTAGGAGCGATTCTGAACGTCCCAGGCGTTCTGCTCCACACCGCATTCTGGATCACTTTCGTCTTCGCGATCATCGAGTTTGCGATCACCCGCTACGGAACGAGCTGGCTGCCCGCCGACAAATTTCCGCCCGCACCCGGCTACGGCCCAAACTGGACCCCCAGCGATCTTCCCCCAGTCGACAAGAAAGCTGGCCGCGGAAAGAAGCCTCGCAGCTACGCCCAGGCGGTCGCCGAGGTGATCTTCGGCTTCCTGCTTATCATCTGGCTGCTGCTCATTCCCAAATACCCGTTCCTGCTGCTTGGCCCGGGCATCGTCTATGAGCACCTCTCGCCCTTCAAGCTCGAGCCTATCTGGTGGCAGTTCTACTGGTGGAATGTCGGGCTCACCATCTTTCGGTTCGGTTCACAACTGATCAACCTGCTGTATGGCGC
This sequence comes from uncultured Acidobacteriaceae bacterium, assembly GCA_963790505.1. Taxonomy (GTDB): domain Bacteria; phylum Acidobacteriota; class Terriglobia; order Terriglobales; family Acidobacteriaceae; genus Acidisarcina. The sequence continues at coordinate 132,065 of CAWBOT010000006.1, forward strand.
CTGGCAAGACCGTCAGCCCTGGATGACCCTTGTCTACAAGGCCCTCGGCCTCATTCCAATCGTCATCCTGTTCAACCAGCCGATTCTCTTCTCGCTCAAGCACCCGGAGCTCGACGAGCAGCATTACGGCGCAACGCTCGATCTCGTCAACCGCTCTGTGCACCGCGGGTTGCTCATCGTTTTCGCGATCGTCGTCCTGCAATTGGTCGTGGAGATCGGCGTCAGAGTGACGAAGAGCTATCGCGAGCGCATTGCAACCGCGCGGTAGGAGGCGGTATTTCGAGATGTTCCGGCAACTTGGTCAGCTTCGCGCCCGCCGTTGACCGAGTTGCTATCATCAGAGAAGTGGCCTCTCCGTTCACAGCCTTTCGGCCGGCATTATGCGCAGCCCGCGCAACCAGGAAGACCTCGTGGTAACGCCCGCGATGCAGGCAGCCCTTAACACTGTACCGACCGAGGAAGTCGTCCCGGCGTCTACAGCCGCCGCAGCCGCAATCCAGACCGTCGGCGCCAAAGACTCCCAGGACATTGCTACCCGCATTGCCGATTACCGTGAGCTCTTCAAGATGCGCGTCACGACTATGGTCGTGATCACCGCATGGGCAGGCTTCTACCTCGGGTCGATGAAATCCGGCATCAGCAGCATGCAGACCGGGCTCATCGAAACACTTGTCGGCATCGGTCTGGTGTCGGCGGGATCGAGCGCTCTCAACCAGGCTCTCGAACGGAAGTCAGATGCCAGGATGATTCGCACCTCCGATCGCCCGCTGCCTTCGGGACGAGTTGGGCTGGCGCACGGCGTCATACTCGGTCTGTTGTTGATTGCCGTCGGAACGGTGTGGCTGGCTCTGCGAACGACTCCGCTTACCGGCGCGCTCACCTTGCTTACCGCTTTCAGCTACGTCGCGATCTATACTCCGCTGAAGCGCTTTACGCCGCTGGCAACGTTCGTTGGTGCCTTCCCTGGAGCGATGCCGCCGCTTATCGGCTGGGTTGCAGCGCGGGGAACGATTGAGTGGCCGGCGGTGGCGCTCTTCGCGATTCTTTTCGTCTGGCAGTTTCCGCATTTCATGGCCATCGCCTGGCTTTATCGCGAGGACTACGGCCGCGCCGGAATTCGCATGTTGCCGGTGGTTCAGCCCGACGGATGGTCGACGGTCATCGAAGCGATCGTCTACGCAGTGCTGATGATTCCGGTGAGCCTGCTCCCCGTCTATCTGCACATCGCGGGCAGGTATTATGGCGCCGCCGCATTGCTGCTGGGAATTTTCTATCTCATCTACACCATTCGCTTCTCCCGCATTACGAAAGCGAAAAGCGTGATCGAATCGAGAAGGTACGCTCGCGATCTGCTCAAGGTCAGTGTGATCTACCTTCCGCTGCTGCTCACCGCAATGATGCTTAATGCGACAGGAAAATGGTGATGGCGACACTCAGTGAAATCCCGGCAAGCTCCGCCCACTCTCCTGTCCCGCATACGGGAGTTGCGCCGATCGCGCTCGAAGGCCTTACCCACAGCTACGGAGATCGTCTTGCGCTCGACCACCTCAGCTTCGAGGTCCGCGCGGCGGAGATCTTTGGCCTGCTCGGCCCCAACGGAAGCGGCAAGACGACCTTGTTTCGCATCCTCTCCACGCTGATGACCCCAACTGGCGGACGCGCTGCGATTCAAGGCTTCGATGTCGCTCGCGAGCCGAACAAGGTGCGCCAGCAGATCGGCATCGTCTTCCAGGCGCGCAGCGTCGACCTCAAGCTGACCGTCGCGGAGAATCTCAAGCATCAGGGACACCTCTACGGATTGAGCGGCGCACATCTGAAGCGTCGCATCGATGAAGTACTTGCCCGCGTCGGCCTGCTGGACCGCAAAGGCGATTTCGTCGAGACGCTCTCCGGCGGCATGCAGAGGCGCGTCGAACTCGCTAAGGGACTCATTCATTCGCCTGGAGTTTTGCTCCTCGATGAGCCCTCGACCGGGCTCGACCCCGGCGCACGCCGCGACCTATGGCAATATCTTGCGACACTGCGGGACGAAGAAGGTGTCGCGGTACTCGTCACCACGCACCTCATGGAGGAAGCCGAACACTGCGATCGCCTGGCGATCCTCAATGAAGGTAAGCTCGTCGCCCTCGGTTCGCCGATTGAGTTGAAATCGCAAATCGGCGGCGACGTGGTGCTCTTTGAAACCCAAAGTGTGGAGGCTGCACAGACGCTCGCATTGCGTCTTTCGCAACGCTTCGATGTTGAAGCCGCCGTGCTGGGAAATTCGGTCCGCCTCGAGCATAATCAGGGCCATCGTTTTGTCGCCTCGGTCGTCGAGGCATTCCCGGGAGTCATCGAGGCTGTCTCGGTTGCCAAACCGAGCCTCGAAGATGTTTTCATTCGCCGCACCGGGCACCGCTTCTGGGCCGAGAAGGCTGAAAATGCCGCGAACTCCTCGTTGAACACCCGCGCAGGAAAGGGACACTGAGATGGCGACCCTCGCAGCAACGGCGCCGCGCGTCTCTTCTGTCTCAAAGCCCGGAGTCTGGCTGCCGGCCTGTTCTCTGTGGCAACGGGAGATCGTTCGCTTCTACCGCCAGAAAGCCCGCGTCGCCGGCGTGATCGCCTCGCCGTTGATCTTCTGGCTGGTGCTTGGCTCAGGCTTCGCGCATAGCTTTCAGTCTTCTAGCAGCAGCACATCGGGTCACTATCTGGGCTACTTCTTTCCCGGATCGATCGCCATGATCGTCCTCTTCACCGCCATCTTCAGCATGATGTCGCTGATCCAAGACCGGAACGAAGGTTTTCTTCTCTCGGTGCTTGCCGCTCCGGTGAGCCGCTCGGCGATTGTGCTTGGCAAGGTTCTCGGCGGGGCCACGCTGGCTGCAATTCAGGGCGTTGTATTCCTCGTCTTCGCCCCGTTCGTCGGGGTTCACCTGACCCTCGCTTCTATTGCCCTGAGCGCTTTGGTCATCGTCATGATCAGCTTTGAGCTCACCGCCCTCGGCTTCGCGGTCGCATGGCCTATGGACTCGACGCAGGCCTTCCACGCCATCGTCAATATCATCCTGCTGCCGTTGTGGATGCTTTCGGGCGCACTCTTCCCGGCCAGCGGCGCCTCCGGATGGCTGCGCTTTTTTATGCGGCTCAACCCGCTCAGCTATGGCGTGGATGCGCTTCGCAACGTGCTCTTCCCGGCTGCGGCGACAGACTTTTCACTGACTATCAATCTCTTAGTAACGATTGGGTTCTGCGTGCTGACTTTCGCTGCATCCTGGGCGATCGTGAATCGCCGGACCAATAAACCTGCGGCTTAGATCTGCCGCCTGAGGAACCATTCGAAGTATGCAGACTGCCCCGGCAAACTCGCAGCCCTCAACGGCCACCACACTTCCCGTAGCGGGAATCATCGCCGTCAGTGTGGTCGCCACGCTCTTCCTTTTCTGGCTGATCTACGTGCATCCGGCGGCGGACGCGGGTGCGACTCACTATACTTTCTTGCCCAACCTGAACGCGCTCCTGAACGGCCTCAGCGCCATCGCGCTGCTCGTCGGCTTCTACTTTGTGAAGCAGCGGCGCATCCCCGCTCACCGCGCCAGCATGATGACCGCGTTTGTCTTCTCCTCGCTCTTTCTCGTCTCCTACATCGTCAACCACGCGCTTCACGGAGACACCCGCTACCCGGTGCACGATTGGGTCTACCGGATCTACATCCCGCTGCTCATTAGCCACATCATCCTCGCGGTCGTGGCGTTGCCAATTGTGCTCATCACTTTTTACCTGTCGCTGAGCGGTCGCATTCCCGCCCATCGCCGGCTGGCGAGGATCACCTTCCCGCTCTGGCTCTATGTCTCCGTCACCGGAGTAATCGTGCGGATCATGCTGGTCGCGGCAAGCAAATAAGAGGCTGAGAGAAGAATTGGCGCCAGTCATCCAACCCGTGCCAACCGCAAAGCCGACGCTTAAGGCGGCGGTCACTCGCTCCGCACGCCCGGCGGCGCAGCCCACCGGCTCCGACGACGGCACCAATCAGCTGCTGAAATGGGGTAGTTGGACGCTTGGCGCCGGAATCTTCTTTGCCCTGCTGACCAAGTTCGCGCTCGGCGGCATCGGCCCCCAGGGTCCGCATACCAACTCCGGCTGGATGGCCCTCATCATCACCATGATGTGCCTGCCGTTCGGGTTCATGCTCTTCCTGCTGGGGGCGCTGAAGTGGCTGCGAAAGCGCGCTAAGCAATGACCAAAGATCGAGTTCCTTTATCGATGTCCTCTGTAACTAACTCTGGCCCATCTCAGTTCATATCACCGAAAACGAAGACTCGGTGAAATTCGACTTTTTAGCACCATATCCGGCCAGCTCGTTTAGGCTGAGCTAGAGAACGATGACCAAGGACAACGAACAATACGCGTACCTCACCATCTTTGGCGATTTTGATCCGGAGACGATCACGTCTTGGTTGGGCTTGGCTCCAACCGAGTGCTGGATCAAGGGGAGCCGAAACGAGAAAACGCACTTTGAGCGAAAGTTCAGCAGGTGGTCTCTCAACTCCCGTCTAGATCGCTCGGAGTCCCTTGAGAATCACGTTCGCGATGTCCTCAAGCAGACGGCAGAGCGGGCCGAACAGATAAGGGAGATCGGGAAACAGTACGGGACGTCGATGCAGCTGGTCGGATGGTTCCATAGCGATTATCCCGGCTTCGGCATGGATCAAGAGATGATCGCTAACCTCGCCCGCCTAGACGTTGGATTTGACTGCGACTTCTATTACATGTACTCGCATGAGCGTGAGGACTCTTAGGAACCCGATAGCGGTTCGCAGCTCTTTCGAAAGAGCCTATTGTAGAGCCACGCCCGCTGGAAGCGTCTGCCACGCCCAACCCACCCATTTCTGCTATCCTCTCCTATAACAAAAGAGAGACAAACAGCATGGCAAAGAGCGTCAACAAGGTAATTCTGTTAGGCAACGTCGGCAAAGATCCGGAATTCAAGGTACTTCCCAGCGGCCAGGGCGTGGCCAACTTTTCGATCGCCACTTCGGAGCGCTTCAAAGACAAAGGCGGCGAATGGCAGGACCGCACCGAGTGGCATAATCTGGTCGCCTACGCCAAGCTCGCCGAGATCGTCCGCGATTATGTGAAGAAGGGCTCCAAGCTCTACATCGAGGGGCGCATCACTACCCGTTCGTGGGACGACAAAGAGAGCGGCAAGAAGGTCTACCGCACCGAGATTGTGATGAGCGACCTCTCCTTGCTCTCCGGTCGCGGCGAAGGCGAAGGCGGCGGCAGCTATTCCCGCTCCAGCAGTTCGTCTTCCAGCAACTCAGGCTTCGATCAGCGCAACTCGGGCGCGGACGACTACGCCCACTCCACCGAAATCACCGACGACGACATCCCGTTCTAGAAAAGCCGGATGCCCATTCAACCGGGGCCCCCGGCGACGGGTCTCCGCCGCTGGGTCGAGGCCACCTGTTGGCTTGAGTGGGAGGACGATAAGCCGTCCTCCCCCTTGCTACACTGGAGTCATGCTCGATGAGTTGACCTTCCGCCGCCACGCCGACACCGCCCTCGAATCCCTCAAGAAAAGTCTGATCGCCGCCGAAGAGGGGGGAGAGTTCGAGGTCGAGGAAAACAGCGGCGCGTTGAATGTCGTCTTCGAGGAGCCGCCGGGCAAGTTCGTCATCACTCCCAATAGCCCCGTGCGCCAGATCTGGATCTCCGCGCTCTCAACCAGCTTCAAGCTCGACTGGTCCGACGATGCCGCGGACTTCGTTCTCGCCAAGGACAACCTCGCCTTTCGCCCCCTCGTCGCTCGATTGATCAACCAGCATCTGGGGTCAGACTCCGTCGTCCTCGCGTAGTCCGCGCACATCAACTCGCCGCGATTCCTTAGCCATTGCTGCAACCGTGCGGAAGTCTCCGTTTCGACGAGGCCTTTTGTACCCCCAAAGACAAAAACCGCGCAGAGATAGCGGATTTTGTCCACCAGCCCTGCGCGGTTCGTGGCTTCGCGATCTCTCGCTTTGCCGACCTTCTGCGCTCTACAAATGAAGCGACGAACTCAGCGTAAACGTCACTGGCGTCTCCGCCGGCAATTCGATCTGCTGGTTGCCGGTGAAGGCGCCGCCGACCAGCCCCGCGCCCGCGCCCACGCCCATGCCGATCAGCGCACCTTTGCCGCCGCCGGCGAGGCCGCCGATCAGCGCGCCTGCGCCGCCGCCGCCGGCGGTGGTTACCGCCGTCCGCTTGCCTTTGCCCTTCAGCGTCTGGCTCACGACGACAGTTGAGAGCGGATATGACCGCCCCCGAACATTGATCGCGGTTAGCTGCAGATCGAGTTCGCCCTGGCCTTTGATCTTGCCGCGTTCCTTGGCGTCGACCACCACCCCGCTCACCGTCGACCCGGCAGGAATCAGCACCTCTCCATTCCTCCGGACCGAGCTCGAGGTCGTCGCCTGGAACGTATCCCCGGAATGACTTGTCTTGGAACTAAGCGAGCTGCCCAGCCGGACCGTCAGGCTGGTCCCGGCAGGCACCACCGGCGGCGGAGGCGGAGGCGGAGGCGGCTCGACCGGAGCCGGGGCTGGTTCAGGAGCCGCCGCAGCTGGTGCTGCTGCCTGCTCAGGCGCCGGAGCCGCAGAAGCCGGCGGAGCTGCTGCCGGCGCTGCCTGTGCCGGGGCCGCCGGAGCCGGGGCCGGCTGATTGGCGGCGGACTGGTCCGGAGCCGGCGCAGCATTCTCCGCCGCAGGCTTCGATTTGCAGCCGGCCAGCGCCAGGCTTAAAACCACTACGCTTAATGCGATTTTCGATCTCATTCAATTCCCCTCTCGTAAGCCTGTTGAGCGGCTTACCTCACTGCTTCGTATGAAACTCTACATGGAGGAGCGCGAATCGCCAAGCCCATCGGCACGACCCACTTGACGCCATCACGCCACGCCGCGCGGCTCGTTCAGACCGGTTTCTCAGGCGACGAACAAGTGGCCCATTCAAGCCCTGCCGGTTGGGCTTGATTGGGGGGACAGCTCAAGAAGCATACAGTCGCTACGGTAGGGATGAGGGAGGATCCAATCCATTGTCCTCGGTTCTTTCTGAATAGCATGTCTTTCAGCCATCCCTTCCGAAATAGCGCCTCAGCCGCCGAGGGCTTGATCACCCGACTGCTGCTCCCTCCCATCCAACTCCAATGCTATCTTGTCTCCAGCTAGCTTATGTTCGACCTCCAGCCGCTTACATACGACAGCAATGTCCTTAACGACGGCCTCAATCAGTACCTCTATGATGGCGAAGGGCGCATCTGTGCAGTCGAGATGCAGGTGGCTGGCCTCACGGTAATGACCGGCTATATTTACGATGCGGAGGGTCATCGCGTGGGCAAGGGAAGCATCACCACCATGAGCTGCGATCCCACGCAAAACGGGTTCCTCACGACTGCCAATTACGTGCTCGGCCCTTCGGGAGAACAGCTCACTGAGTTGGACCTGGACGCGAACGGCCGCATGGCATGGCAGCACACCAATGTATACGCGGCGGGCAACATGACCAACGACGGCTATCATCCCTACAGCTACGACGCCGAAGGGAACATCCTCACCGTAGACAGCGGCAGCAACGGTCAGTTCGTTTACGACGCGCTCAACCACCGCATCCGCGTGCAGACCTCCAGTTCCACCTACGAATACCTCTTTGATTACGCCGGTCGGCGTACCTCAAGCTGGCTCAATCCAAGTTCGGGAAATCCGGGCACCGGGAACGAGGGGCGCATCTACTGGGACGGTCAGCAGATCGCCTTCCGCAGCAGTGACGGAACCACCTATTTCGACCATCAGGATTATCAGGGAACCGAGCGGATGCGGACCAGCTATACCGGCGCGGTAGCATCCTCCTACTTCTCCCTGCCCTGGGGCGACGGCTACTCGGCCACCGTCCACACCGCCGGCGGCGACACGGACAGCCTGCACTTCGGCTCCCTCGATCAGGACAACAACACCGCCGGCGCTCCCATGTCGGAACACGCCCAGTTCCGGAACTACTCCTTTGCTCAGGGACGCTGGCTCTCCCCCGACCCCTACGACGGTTCCTACGACATCACCAATCCCCAGAGCTTCAACAGGTATGCCTATGTCCTCAACAATCCCCTCGCCTATGTCGATCCTGATGGCACCACCGGGCAGGACCCCGGCAGCGGTTGCGGTTGGGAGACGGGCGACTGCACGATCATCTATCCCAATGGCGGCCCGGGGAACAGCGGCCCTCCGGCCATAGGAAGCGGGTGGCAAGATTCTCAGGGCGGGTTCTACTTATTGACAGGGTATGACGGCGGAAACGGAGTATTTTTTTATCAACCTGGTATCAACTTCTTCGAGAATTACGGCGAACTAACTAACACTTTGCCGCTAGGTTACGACAGTTATTGGGTCTTCCAGCAGTCTACGTTTTCATCACCTGTCATCTACGGCTACGGCTCACAGGGTGGTGGAAATGCGGCCCCAAGTAACTCCCCCAAGAAGGGAAGCTTCCCATGGGGTTGGCCGCTAAACGGAAATATGCTTCCGTTGAAGCCGGGAGACCAAGACAATAAATGCACAACCGGACCGTTAGAAGGTCCGATGGACGCGAATCCTGCCGTTTTAGGTTGCTGCCAAGCGCATGACAATTGTTATGCAGCTCACGGATGCAACATGACTTCGTGGATTCCTAATGATCTACCATGGGGGGAGTGTAACGTTTGCAATGCAAAGGCAGCGGCATGCATTACTGGCGCAGTGTTTAAGACCATCTTTTAGATGACGGAGATTTACGGAGACATCTGAGTTAAACAACTTAAATGCTTGCTTTGAGGTTGGGGAGAGAGATGAATTATCGTTACGTAATAAGTGCGTCTGTTGGAGTGGTCTTGTTCCTCCTCTTCTTCCAGCCTTTCCTTCCATACTCGCACCGTAGCCAATTCTCTATAGGATGGTGGCCTTTTCCCGTCGCCGCGCTAATGTGTGGATTCCTGCTAAGTCTCGGCCTGACGCGTCGCCGATTTTGGATTCCTACCTGTTTACTGCTGACTCTATTTGCTGCAAATGCTGTTCTGATTGTGATCGATTTCATAACCAAGGCCGCTGATCATAATTTGTTTCCTATCGAGTTCCTTTTTATCGCAATTATCGCGTCGCCTGCCTATGTCGGAGCGTCACTCGGTGCAGGCTTCGACTGGCTGAGAGCTCGTCAAATATCTCATAGTGATAGCCCCAAGTAAAGACCCGACTGTTCCATTCAATCCCTGCAATTACGCAAGCAACGCGCCTAACCCAAGTGTGTACGCCCAAAAGGGCCAAGCAGGCTCATCGAACGCATTCACCGACAAGTCTACAACCTGCTTCAATTTAGAAGGGGCGCATCTCTGGACGCGCAGGTTAGGTATGGCGGATCGCCTTCTTATGCAAACTACGCGTTCGGGGTCTACATGGCTGCCGCTGGCTACTCACTGAACCAGACTCTTTCCTTAGCAGATATGTACGCACAGTTCAGAAGTAGCTATCCAGTTGGAACTCCGATGGCTGACCCCAACTATCCGTTCACTCCACAAGCGAATGTGTCGAACATCACGAATGGGTTCAACGCCCAGACAAATGGAACGACATGCCATGCGGGAGGGTAAGGCATGAGCGGGATCAAGGAGAAACCGATGAGCAGGTGTATTGGGATCATAGGTAAGTTGCTGTGCTTCATGTCGCTGTGCATCCTTGTCGTAGGGTGCAGGGACGCTGCAACGATATGGTCAACAGACTCCAGTTCGCCGGATGGGCGATGGGTCGCTTCCGCCCACACCGATCAATATAGCGGTCCTGGGACGGCGGGCATCCTGTCCACGGTGACCCTAAGACAGGTCAAGGGGAAGCAGGACAAGGTCGAGATTTTGCAGCTGTCTCAGGACTCCACGCAGGTTGACCTGAAGTTGAACTGGTTATCTCCCACACATCTAGAGATCACGTTCAAGCAACCGGCATCGGTAGACTTCCAGGCGATCAAGTGTGGCGGAATCGACATCTCGATCCGCGATACCTCAGCCGGGGTGGTCAGCTCGTTGCAGTAGCTAAGCCGCTTCTGAGCATCCAGGCGGGCGGTCTCTTTGCGACGGCTTGCTGGCGTCTGTGCCGACCTGGAGAAAGAGCGCCATGCTGCGCATGGGGTTGAGGGCGGGTGGCCCAGGTCTGAAAGTCTGAACCGAAGCGGGTGCCCCATGTCTCGCGTTTGAGACATGGGCTACGATGGTCGCATGGCGAAGGGTCTGGTCCGCTACCAGCAATCCGGACAGTTTCACTTCGTGACGTTCAGTTGTTACGCACGGCAACCGCACCTCGGTACCTGCGTCGCTCGCGAGCTATTCGAACGTTCTCTGGAGACGATGCGCAAGCGCTACCGCTTTATAGTCGCGGGATATGTCGTCATGCCCGAACACATCCACATGCTGGTGAGCGAACCGGAGACGGTTCTGCTGTCGCGAGCGATCCAGGCGCTGAAGTTGTCGGTCGCGGTGCAGCGCCGCGAGCGGCCCTTCTGGCAGCCGCGCTACTACGATTTCAATGTTTGGTCGGAGCGCAAGCGGGTGGAGAAGTTCCGGTACATGCACCGCAATCCGGTGAAGCGTGGATTGGTTGGCGAACCGTCGGAGTGGCTATGGTCTAGTTTCATCCATTGGGCGACTGGCGAGGTTGGCACGGTCGAAATCGAGTCGCAGTGGACGGCGACACGCCGAGAGTGTGGCATCATGGAAACCCAGGTCTCAAATGCGAGACCTAGGGCACCCACTGCGGTGCAAGAATGATCAGATGTGGGCCACCCGCCAGAGATAGCCGTGGGAGGGTGTTCGAGTTCAGCCGATTCGACGTGGCTTTGTCTATCGTGCTGGGCCTCACTTTCCTAGCGGCAATTTCATACACTGCGGAAGCTCATAACGGCTGGACGAGGCTCCGGATAGCGGTCGTCTTGGGAGTGTTCGTCGTCACAACCTTGATAGCCCAGCATCGTCTTATAGTTTTCGGGTGTGCGTTGGGCATAGTGACGATGCGGCTGGCAATTGGAGTCTTCGGTGGCTCGCATCCGTTGTTCTTCCTGATTTCTGCTGTGGTCGGCGCAGCAGGGACATGGCTACTTCTGAAGGATGCCCGATAGACCGTTGTAGCTCCGTCCGCAAAGCCGTCCCTTCGGGGACGGCCTTGCTGCGTCCGTGGCCCTGCCAGCAACGCCGTCCGGCGTCCTCTCCGCCCCTGAAATCCGCGCCCGACCCAGCATCGTGAAAAGCCACGCTGCTACGCAGCGGGATTACCATGACACGACATGTATGAAAGCGCGTGTTGTCAAGGGGGTGTTTTTGCTTTCGTTTTTCTTTTAGTGGCGTGTTTTAGTGAGGCTGCGTCTTGGCGCGGCTGCTTGGTCAACCGGTGCTCTCTCTCTCCTCGCTGTGGTTTTTGCTCTTACTCTTCGCCCTGGTTAGCTCGTGATATTGCTTCGTCGGGAATCATGTATTCGCCGTGACAACCGGCATGAGCCTGTGCGAATCGGCTGCCGCATTCACCCCGAGACCTGGTTGCCGGTCAGGCGTGTCTCGCGTTTAGCCGAACCTGGACGAACCGGGTTCAGGCCGCGTCGACGCTCGTCGAACGCGGGGCTGGATCTTTGTAAGGCTGCTGTTTGCGCAGCACCCAATAGCTGGCCTCGGCCAGATGGCGCGCGATGGCGACCACGGCGCGGCCGTGCCCTTTGTTGGGCGCGAGGCGTTGATAGAGCCGTTCGACGTGGGTTCCGCGATACGCCTTGATCCTTAGTGAACAGGTGGCGGCTTCGACGAAGCCCCACTTGAGATACTGGTTGACGTTGCGGCAGGTTCCTCCGTGGCGGATGCGTCCTCCACTGGCGATGATGCGGGGCACAAGCCCGGCATAGGCGGGTGGCCCAGGTCTGAAAGTCTGAACCGAAGCGGGTGCCCCATGTCTCGCGTTTGAGACATGGGCTACGATGGTCGCATGGCGAAGGGTCTGGTCCGCTACCAGCAATCCGGACAGTTTCACTTCGTGACGTTCAGTTGTTACGCACGGCAACCGCACCTCGGTAATTGCGTTGCTCGCGAGCTATTCGAACGTTCTCTGGAGACGATGCGCAAGCGCTACCGCTTCATAGTCGCGGGATATGTCGTCATGCCCGAACACATCCACATGCTGGTGAGCGAACCGGAGACGGTTCTGCTGTCGCGAGCGATCCAGGCGCTGAAGTTGTCGGTCGCGGTGCAGCGCCGCGAGCGGCCCTTCTGGCAGCCGCGCTACTACGATTTCAATGTTTGGTCGGAGCGCAAGCGGGTGGAGAAGCTCCGGTACATGCACCGCAATCCGGTGAAGCGTGGATTGGTTGGCGAACCGTCGGAGTGGCTATGGTCTACTTTCATCCATTGGGCGACTGGCGAGGTTGGCACGGTCGAAATCGAGTCGCAGTGGACGGCGACACGCCGAGAGTGTGGCATCATGGAAACCCAGGTCTCAAATGCGAGACCTGGGGCACCCACTGCGGTGCAAGAATGATCAGATGTGGGCCACCCGCCTTCAGGACTGCCACGTGCAAGAGCATAAAAACAATTAAGACGAGCGGATGGAGTTTTTAATGATTGCTGAAGTGTGGTTCCCAATCCAGAAGGATAAGGATGGCTATCCCAAGTCTCGCGACTCGGAAGGCCTTCGCTGTGAGATCAGTGATGAATGGAGCGAAGTGGCTGAGGTCCAGAGTGTGCCGTTCTATCTAAAGGAGGTAGCATACGGCGATACTATCCGCATCAAGAACAACCCGGCTGGGTATCGTGAATTTGACAGCGTCGTGCGCCGAGGCGGGTGTAGCGTTTATAGGCTCTTGCTTCATGATGTCTCGCGCTTAGATGAAGTTCAAGAGAAGCTCCTTGATTTCGGGGTGTTTTTCGAAAGAGATGACAGCCTTATCGCTATCGCTGTTCCTCCAGATGTCGATTCGGATGCCTTGGTTGATTACATCATCAAAGGAAAACGGTTGGGGCTATGGGGTTCACAGGACGGCTATATTGCGGATTAGATATCTCAACACCTCGCCAACACAGAGGTGATCTACGACTACGATGCAAACCGATTTCAGTTATGACTCCACTTCACATTTTGTGCATTCGTGTGTTCTAACCGGGCGGGTGGCCCAGATCTGAATTTTCTAACCAATGCGGGTGCCCCATGTCCCTGATTTTGGGACATGGGTTTCTCTTCAAACGCCACGAATGTCGAGTTTCCTATTTTCTGTCGTCGGGGCTCGGAGTACGATTTCTCCCATGCCACGAAATCTGGTGCGGTATCAGCAGGCAGGTGAGCTGCACTTCATCACCTTCTCCTGTTATCGGCGGCTCCCTCACCTGGGATCGCCCGCCGCGCGGGAGACCTTCGAGCGCAGCCTCGAAGCCATGCGCCGTCGCTACGGTTTCTTCATCACCGCTTACGTCGTCATGCCGGAGCACGTTCATCTTCTGGTGAGCGAACCGAGGCGCGTTCTATTATCCAAAGCGATTCAGTCGCTCAAACTGTCGGTTGCTGTCCAGCTCAGAGAACGGCCCTTTTGGCAGCCGCGCTACTATGACTTCAATGTCTTCTCGGAGCGGAAATGTTTGGAGAAGCGGCGTTACATTCATCGCAATCCGGTGAGCCGTGGATTGGTGGAACAGCCTATTGACTGGGCTTGGTCGAGTTTCCGCCATTGGTGGACAGGCGAACGAGAGGTGGTCGAGATCGAGTCGCACTGGACAGCCATGCGACGGGAGGCAGTGTTGAATTCGGCGGCCTGTGGGGCCGAGGAGTTCTGATGATCCAGAATGGTTGCGGGGACAGAAGACCCATGTCCCAAAGGAAGGGACATGGGGCACCCGATTTGTGGGAATGGGGAGGGAGGTCGGATGTGGGCCAGCCAGCCTTACAGATACGGGGAGGCCAGAATGAATGGATTAATCAGAGAGTAACCCCCTCATGCCGAAACAGGAATGGCGCTCGACTCTCGCTATTTCCCGGCAAGTTCGGCATACTCCGGATGCTGCGCCAGGAAAGCCTCAATGAACGGGCATTTGACAGCCACCGTCAATTTGCGCGAGCGCGCATACTCCATCGCGAAGGTAGCGAGCAGCGTCCCAAGTCCCTTCCCACGCAAATCCTCCGGGACCCTGGTGTGGAGCAGCGCCAGCTCATGCCTCGACAACTCATACACCAGCACCGAAGTCTTTCCGTCGAGAGCGATCTCGAAACGGTTTTCAGCTTGATTCTGGTAAACCCTGGGAACGGCGGCTCGCGTTGAATCGGTCATAATGCTGGGATGCAGCTTGGCGAGGAAATTCCGGAAGGGACGTGGAAGGCAGCCCGCAGAGCAGCGAGTTTGAGACGGTTATGTGCGGCGGATATCGATGCCGCCGCACATGGTGTCCGAGAGGAAACCGCAGCTTGCCTTTCCAGGAAAAGCTTTACTCCTGGGAAGCGTCGAAGCGGGATTTTTCTTTGAAACGATCAATCGGAAAAGGAATGCGAACCGACGCCGCCCGCAGCGGGGGTGCTCCAGCATGCCTCTCCGGCAACACAAATACGAGGTAACGCAGCGCAAAGATTGCGCCACTAACAACCCAGAACCACAATACGATTCCGACTAAGGTCTTCGCCCATAAGTAGAGGGTCAGAGACCAACTCGAGTGCCAAGCAAATACTTCGTGCATTTCTCCTCCGCAGCCGCTTTTGGCGTCGGCGTCGCCCAAACTCCGGGCAGACCCTTACGACAAAGGCACTTGCAACGACTCGACCACTTGCAGAGGCTTCACAACCTGGAGCCTGATGGTTCCTTACGCGCGCCTTGACAACAGTAGGTCAACAGCAGAGAAGTATTGCACCCCGATGAAACGGTTGGGAAGACTCGATTCGATAAAACCAACAAAATTTTCACTGGACGAATAGAACTATTACCTTCGTACTCAGTCACAAGATGGAGCGATATCCTGCGGTGCGAAGCACGGTCTCGGAAGAATCAGAGTTCAGGCAAACTGGGATGTTACCGGGTGTAATGAGGCCTCTGGAATGCTGGATCAGGCGCCAGTTCCGCGCATCACCGCGCTCGCCGTCATCAGGATGATCTTCACATCCAGCCAGAAACTCCAGTTCTCGACGTAGGCCGTGTCGAGGGCGATATAGCGCTCAAAGGAAGGATCTTGCCTGGCCCTCACCTGCCACAGGCCGGTCAGCCCAGGAAGCACTTCGAGACGGCGATAGTGCTCAATCTCATATTTGGCGACTTCCGTGGCGATCGGCGGCCGCGGCCCGACAATACTCATGTGCCCTTGCAGCACGTTGAACAACTGCGGCAGCTCATCCAGGCTGTACTTGCGCAGAAACCGCCCAGTTCTGGTGATGCGCGGGTCGTCCTTCATCTTGAAGAGGATTCCGGCGCGTTCGTTGCGGGCGGCGAGCTCCGCCTTGGCCCGCTCGGCATGCATCACCATCGACCGAAATTTGTAGCAGGGAAACAGCGTGCCCTTTTTGCCGACTCTTTCCGAGACATAAAAGATCGGGCCGCCGTCCTCCAGACGGATGGCAATAGTCATCGCAATCATGATCGGGGCGGCGGCGATCAGAGCGGCAATCGACAGCACGATGTCGAAGACCCGCTTGAACGCCATCGCGAACAGCGGCACGTATCCGCGATGCAACGCCACTACCGGAAAGTCGCCCAGGTATTCGATCGGCGCATCGGCGGTCACCGACTCGTAGTATCCGGGAAGGACGCGGACGTCCATATCGATCTCCCGTGCCTTCTCGACTATCGAGATCACCTGTTCCACCGAACACGGCTCGGCGATCACCAGTTCATCGATGAAGTAGTGTTTCGCGATCTCCCGGATCTGATCGATGCCCCCCAGGATTTCATTCCCCGCGATCGCCGGATTGCTGCTCCCGGACAAACTCACGAAACCGCGAAAGGTGTAGCCCAGATGGGACCGGCGGGCGATATGCTCCTTCAGTGCAGTGCTAATGTGGTTCGACCCGAGAATAACCAGGTTGCGCGTGTTGATGCCGCGCTCATACTCCCGATAGGTGATGATCCTGCCGATGATCCGTCGGCCGCAAAGAATCAGCGCCGTAAAACAGACCAGATACAGCACCAGCCGCCGGGAAACGTAGTAGCCCTGTGTGAGATACAGAGCGCCAATCAGCAGAATCCCCGCCATCAGGCATGCCTGGGCTGTCATCCTCTGCTCATGGAGCCGGCTGCTGAAGTGTACCGGGCCGTAGAGGCCGTAGTCCCAACTCATCGCCAGCAAGGCCGCCACGAACCAGGAGAAATACGCCAGCCCGGCCGAGACCGACAGACCCGCTCCCATCAAGAGTTGGCGAAGCGTCAGGGTGTGGGTGGTCGTATGCGATACAAGATAGAGTGAGACGATCAGGGCGGCCAGGACGCCGGTGACGTCATAGATCATTCCCAGGACAAAGGACACCAGGGCGCGCCCGGCTTTGCCCTGAACACCTTCCGCTGCTACCCCGGATTTCCGGCTGTATCCGGTAAGATCGCGAACCAAGTCTGAGCTAGCCATGACTGCTCTCCCCTTGGGCAGCTTGCGTGATTAGCGCCGGACGCCCATACAAGTACATGGATGTGGGCCGCGAACGTAGCCGGCGTCACTTGGCAATATGCTTGCTCTTGCACTCACTGAAGTTGGCAGGTGTGGGCGATCCAGCGCTGACTTCATGAGGATATTCTCATCTGTCAACCGAGTGTACCATCCGTCTGTTCCGCGACTTAGCGCTCCGTGCGAGTTTCAAAATGGTACAGCTAAGGTGCTTGTATTGCCTTGCGGCTGCCCGTCAACTCCCGCACCTTCACTCGACTATTGCTGAAATCCACTGACCGATCGGGGCAGAGGCTCCTCGGGGCGCGTCACCTTGACGGTCCTCGCCGGCGGCATCTCCGCGCGGTAGCGGACCACCAGCCATGCGAGCTTGCGCGCTGCCCAATATCGGGGTACATAGCTTCTCGGGCGCCACAGGCAACGCACCAGCCAACCCAGATGCAGCCGGTCGGCGATGTCTGGAATATGTACCTGGTCTCCGCTATGGAATGCGATCGCGGCGCCAATGCAGTGGATCGCCGGGGCGTAGTCCAGCGACCGCTTGAGATAGAGCCCGAGGCACTCCTGGATCCCGCCGCCGACCGTGACCAGCACATGTTTGGGACGCATCGCGAGGATCCGCTCTACCAAGACCGGATCGACGATGCCCTCGCGATAATCCGGCGCAATGTAAATCTGGCCCTCTTCGATCGAAATCCCCTGCCCCCGAAGCCACGCCACATTGGTGCGAGCACTCTCTTCGCTGGCCATGACGTACAGTGTCTTGCCCGGCTGGCGAAAGTCAGCATCGGCGACCAGCCTCGCAAAATACTTCAGCCCGGAGAGGCGCCCCACCCGGTCATTCTCCAGCAGGTTCCACAGCAACACCATGAAGCCGCTGTCGGCAATGGCGAGATCGGCCCCCAGCAGCGCCTCGCGGTACTCCTGTTCTTCGCGCAGGCTGCTCAACCCCGGCCCCGACGGAACCACCAGCAGGCCGCCATCGCGGATCCGCTCCACCGCCGCATCGGCGTCCCCGTAGAAGAAATCGACGCCTAGAATCCGCCTGAACCCGGATCGTCTCCGGGAGCCGCGAGCGAGGCTTGCCGCTGGATTGCCGACTCCATTGGCCGCTATGCCCATCCACGGATCCTCATAACGAAGCGGCAACCCGCAAACCGCACCATTGGGCTGGCGTCCAGACCCGAGCCTGGCTTCGACTGGATCGTCAACCGCGCGTCCGCAACATTCATTTGCAACTTCTCCCTGCACTGCTAGAGAACAATGAGTTAACTGTCCCATTCACGGAACATCGGCAGACAAGATTGACCGCGCCAATTCTAAGCGGTTCTGCGAAGGTAATGGAGCAGGCTTGGCGTCTCTTGACCCCGTGGTTCGACTCAATTTACTGAACATTTTGCTGGATTTGCACTACGCGTCGAGGCTCGTTCGAGGTGTTGCTGCAGAAACAGACTATGTTGATTAACATATTCATACCGTTTGAGTCCCGTCAAGAATATTCCCGAAATGGTCCGCCACCTCTCAGATCAGACCCTTTCGCCGTTTGGACGGAAACGACCGCCCGCAAGACGCACTGGCTACATGGCAATCATATCGAGCAAGATTCCGACGAAAAAGCCTATCCGAATGACGTCCACCCCCCTGTAGGACTAGCGGTAAAGCGATTCACGACGTGTTACAACTCCCTAATGGGCGAACGGCGAACAGCATCTGAATCGAAGCCTGAGGGGGAACGCATCAACCTGAAGACCCTGGCCTCGCTGCTTGAACTCTCCCAGACCACTGTCTCGCTGGTGCTCAACGATTCCCCAGCCGCCAAGTCCATTCCCGCTCCAACTCGGCAGCGCGTTTTCGAGGCGGCCCGGAAATTCAACTACCGGCCGAATTATTTCGCCCGCTCCCTGCGCCAGAGCCGCAGCATGTCCATCGCGGTGCTTGCCCCCGATTTGAGCGAGGGCTATTTCACCCTGGTGATGAACGGCGTCCAGGCAGCGCTCATGGATGCTCACTACTTCTATTTCACCGCCAGCCATTACTGGGACCCGGAACTCATCCGGGAATACCCAAGGAGGATGATTGAACGAGCGGTCGACGGCTTCTTGCTGCTAAACACGCCCGCAGATTTTCACAGCCCTTTGCCGGTCGTCGCACTCTCCGCACACACCCCTGCCGCCGGCGTCAGCAATCTCGTCCTGGACCACATGAAGGCCGCGGAAGTCGCCTTATCGCATTTGCGTGAGCTTGGCCACACCCGGATCGCCATGATGAAGGGCCCGGAGATCATCCCCGATTCGGAATATCGCTGGTCGGCCATCCTCGACGTCGCCCGGCGCTATGGCATCGCCGCCGCTCCGGAGCTTCACATGCGCATTTCTGCAAACAACGGCTCCCCGGAGTCGGGGTACCTGCCGGTTAAAGAATTGCTCGGCCGCACCACCGACTTCACCGCCATCTTTTGTTTCAATGACATCGCCGCCATCGGCGCGATACGGGCGCTCAAAGACGCCGGGATCTCCGTCCCCGAAGATGTCTCCGTGGTGGGCTTTGATGACATCCTCGGCGCCTCTTACCACACTCCGAGTCTCACCACCGTCCGCCAGCCGCTCGAGCAGATGGGCCGCGAGGGGGCGCGCATCCTGCTCGAACGCATCGCCAATCCCGGCGAGGAACTGACTCCCGAGGTGGTTCTGCAGCCGCAACTCATCGTTCGCGAATCCACCGCAACCGCTCGGCGGACACTCCCTGCGGGCACGAAATCGAATCGCGGGCACGGCCCTGGCCGCACTGGCTGACCTACAGTCCACGCCGATCGTGTTACTTCCCGATCTCCAGAATTGAGAACGTCCCTAGCACCATCGGCGGCCATGCCCGGCGTCCACCGGGCGGCGTTGGAGGAACCGGCCCAAACTCCGCGCTGACGGTGAAAATGTGGTCAGTCTTTCCGTCCAGCGTCGACGTTCTCGCCCGCGGCATCGTCTGCAGGGTCTGCTCCACCGAAAAGCTCGTCGGGCTGTTTTCCTTCACGACGGTGAGAGTTCCGTCGCCTTGCGAACTGAATGCTTCCATCGTTTTGGGATTAAACAAGGCACCATCGGTGCCGTTCCCGATGGGCAGCGCCGCGAGGATTTTTCCGTCGCCGGCGTTCAGAATCACCATGGTCTGCGGACCGCGGCAGGTGGCGAAGAGAATATTGTTCTTTACATCGATAGCCAGACCGGCACAACCTGCACCCTTGCCCTCGAGGTCATAGCGTGCCGTCACTGAGAGCGCCTTGGCGTCGACAACCGCGATTTTGGCCTTATCTTCGAGGTCAATGTACAGATGACCTTGTCGGTCGGAAACCGCCTGTTCCGGCTCCCCGCCGAGATCGATCGTCCCCACAACCGAGCCGTCCTTGGCGTCGATCACCGTCACGTTCGGCGCGACGTGGCTAAAGACATAGACGCGGCCATTGAACGGATCGTCCAGGATGCCGTCCGGGTCTCCCGTCACCGCGATCGTCTTGATCGGTTTCAGGGTGTCCGCATCCCACATCGCCACCGGCTTGCTGCTGGCAAAGCCGTGGTGCGACTGTGCATCGACAGCGACCCCGTGCCCATTCGTGTCAGCCAGCTCCCCGGCGGACTTCAGCGTATCAAGATCGTAGACGGTGATCCTGCCCGAAGAGCCGAGGCGCGGAATATAAAGCTTGCGTCCGGCCGCGTCGGCGTACACGTAGTCGAATCCGCCTTCGCCTCCAACCTTCACCGTCTGCAAGACCTTGTATGGCCCGCTCGCGGTTACCTGGGCGGAAGAAGGCAGGAGCAATACTCCAAGAATCAACGGTAGAAATGCGATTCGCACGAAATCCTCTCATGACGACAGAATGAGATCACTATACTTGCGCCGCCTTTACCTGAATACAACGAATTCATGCTCGGTAAAATCGAAAAAGATGCGACGTCGCTTCAGCGGGACGGCCGTCACCGTCATGCCCCAGGTGGAGCAGAAGTTGCCCAACGAAGGTCGATGACCCCGCCAGGACGCCCTTGCAATGGGCGCATGTTCTAGAATCGGGGCATGTTCCTCAAGCAGTATTACCTTGGCTGTCTCGCCCATGCGTCTTATCTGGTGGTCGATGAAGCCAGTGCAACTGCAATCGTAGTCGACCCCCAACGTGACATTCAGCAGTACCTGGTCGACGCCGAACGGCTGGGAGCACAGATTCGCCACGTCTTTCTAACCCACTTCCATGCCGACTTCCTCGCCGGACACCTTGAACTGCGTGACCGCTGCGGCTCCGATATCCGACTTGGAGCGCGTGCCAAAGCCGAGTACAAATTCGTCCCGATGAAGGAAGGCGACACGCTCGAGTTTCCCGGTCTGCGTCTGAAGGTTCTCGAGACCCCTGGGCATACCATCGAGTCGATCTCGATCCTGGTCTTTGATCTGAGCAAGGACCGGGACAAGCCTTACGCCGTGCTGACCGGAGACACCCTCTTTATCGGCGATGTCGGCCGCCCGGACCTGCGGGCCTCCCTGGGCTGGACGGCCACCGAACTTAGCAGCCACTTATACGAATCCCTGCATAACAAGCTTCTGCAGCTCCCTGACGAAACCCTCGTCTATCCGGCACATGGCGCCGGGTCTCTTTGCGGCAAGCATCTCTCCTCCGACACCGTTTCTACCCTGGGCGAGCAGCGCCGCTTCAACTACGCGCTGCAACCAATGACCAAAGATAAGTTCACTCGTCTGGTGACCGCCGATCAGCCCGACGCTCCCGCCTATTTCACCTACGACGCTATCCTGAACACCCGAGAGCACCTGGCGCTGGACCACACGTTGCGTCAGGTGCTGCGACCGATGGAGATCGAGGAGGTACTGAAGACGGTCGACGCCGGCGCCCAGCTTCTCGATGTCCGCGATGCGGCGGAGTATGCCAAAGGGCACATGGCGGGGAGTATCAATATCGGTCTGAACGGCCAGTTTGCAACCTGGGCCGGTACGGTCCTCGACCCCAGCCATCCGATCGTGATCGTCGCCGAGCCCGAACGCGAACAGGAAGCGGCCCTTCGCCTTGGAAGAATTGGCTTCGACCTCGTCGAGGGGTACCTTGCTGGCGGAATGGCGGCCCTCGCCGGACGCCCCGAACTGCTCCAGACGACAGAGAGGGTCAGCGCTGTTGCCCTCGCCGAAGATCTGGCTTGTCCAGCCCCGCCACTGGTCGTCGATATCCGCACGCAGGGGGAGTGGAGCGCGAAACACCTCGATGGCAGCATCAATCTGCCCCTCGGCCAGCTGCAAGAGCGGCTCGCGGAGATCCCCCGCAATCGCAAGCTCGCCGTCCACTGCGCAGGTGGTTATCGCTCCTCGATCGCCGTCGGCATTCTCGTCCGGCACGGCATTAGTAATATCGTCGAGCTCGCCGACGGGATTGCCGCGTGGGAAGCGGCCAATCTTCCGATGATTAGAGTTTAGTTACTCCCGCCTGGCCCAGAGCGCCGAAGGACTTAGACGCACCTGCCCAGTCCTGCCCGCATGCTCTCCTCCGCAGGGCCGCATTATCATTAGTTGACCTTCGGTTAACACCTGTTGCGAAGTAATTACTCGGGTCGAGCAGGATTTACTCGTTTCCTCGACGCCATTTTGGGTAACATTACCGAAGTGTGATCATTTAGCACGAGTTGACTATCGACATAGCTCTCGCTTCCGTGGATGATGACTACAAATATTGTCCAGGCAGCTTCCTCAGAGCATTGCGTAAGAGCGCAACGTCGAGGCATAAAACCGCACCTCCGCAGAGAGGGCGCGCCCGGACTCTATCTGTACCCGGGGGATTTATATGCAGCTCGACACTCGTCATCTCTCTCTCTCTCTCTTCGCATCATTTGTAGCCCAGCGCTTTCCACAAGCCTCTACTTCTGGTGCGAAACGAATGCCGGGGACCGCGCCTGTCACTCGTATCTCCGCTGGAAGGCATCCGGCGATGGGCGTCCTGGCAGTCGCACTCCTGTCGAGCGGCTTCATGGCGATGGCACAAACTCAGCCTCTGGCGGCCAACACCCTGCCGGCCACATACTATGTGGCTAATTCGGGAAACGATTCCGCCAGCGGTACCAGTTCCAAGACCCCATGGCAGACACTCGCGCACCTCAATTCGGTCCCCCTGGCCCCTGGAAGCTCCGTTTACCTGCAATGCGGTAGCACATTTAGGGAATCTCTGGTCATTGGATACAGCGGTACGATGAGTTCCCCCATCAACTACGGCTCTTACGGGAGCTGCAGCGGATCGAACCTTCCGCTGATCAGCGGCGCCGACCTGCTGACGAGTTGGACCGCGCTCCAGGAGGCGACCTTCACGGTTTATTACACCTCCGAACCGAATGCACCCTCGGTGGTCTTTGAGGACAATCACCGCCTTGCTGTCGCGACCGCTTACGCCACCATGCCCCCGGGCTCTTTCTACTACGATTCGGTGAAACACCGCGTTTATGTCAGAACGATCGAACGCAACAGCCCGGCGTACCATGTGGTGGAAGCGAGCGTGCGCGCACTCCCGCTCCTGATTGAAGGCGTCAGCTACCTCAACATCTCAAACCTCGAGGTCGACAAGGGAACGCAGAACAACATCGAAGCCTGGGGCAACCTGACTAACATCACTCTGACCGGGACCGTAACTAACTATTCCTATGGCAACGGCATATGGTTTACCTCGTTCTTGGGCCAGGCGCAGAACAACGTCCTCATTCAGAACTGCACCGCCAGCTACAACGGCGAGACCGGCGTGATGAAGGGCAACTACGGCAACAACTTTGTTGTGGAGGGCTGCACAGCGACTTACAACGCCTTTGACGACCAATACCCCTACACCGGCGGCATCCGCATTGTGAGCGACGGCCTCTCCGATTCAAACCGTGCAACAAATTCCGGGATAATCGGAAGCGTCGCAGCCTTCAACGGGATTAACCCTGACACCGGGGCCAGCGGGTTTACGAAATCGGGACAGCAGGGTACCGGTATCTGGTGCGATACCTGCGGCAACGGATCATTCCTCACCGGAAATCTCGCCTACAACAACACCCAGGATGGAGTTCAGTTAGAGTTCTCCGGCGCGACCGGAAGCCGGTCCATGACTTATAACGTCGCCTATAACAATGGATGGGCAGGAGTCGCCCATTCGCGCAGTTCGCACAACGACATCATTGCCAACAACACTGCCTACAATAACCCCTACAATTGCTTTTTTCAGGGAGAGTATGGCGGCGGCGACACCACGATCGGCATGGTGAACAACACGTATGAAAACAATATCTGCTCCAGCCAGGTGATCGGCAAATACGGCGTCACCTTTGTGGCCCAGTTCGGCGCAGAGAATAACAAACTGGGTCAGGGGCACGGCAACATTTTCAGAAACAACTCGTTCGGGGTGGCCACCGCGGCGACCGGCATCTTTGCAACGTACGGATCGGGTAACAACGTCAAGACCTACGCCGCATTGGACACACTTTACGGTTCGAGCATGCAGTCCATGGAGAAGGACCCGATGCTCATAAGCCCGGCCACGGCGAACTTTGTGTTGCAGCCCGGCTCTCCCGCGATAGGCGCTGGATGGTACGGCGCCGACCTGGGCGCTATCCCCTACGTGACGAACTCATCGGGCATTCCTCAACCTGCCTTTCAGCTCGGATTTGCAGGATCGCAAAGCCTGATGACGCTGAATGGCGGGCCCGCGCTCAACGGCACCAAGCTCCGCCTCACCGACGGCAAG
The DNA here is from genome assembly GCA_963790505.1 of uncultured Acidobacteriaceae bacterium. Lineage (GTDB taxonomy): Bacteria > Acidobacteriota > Terriglobia > Terriglobales > Acidobacteriaceae > Acidisarcina. The sequence continues at coordinate 156,430 of CAWBOT010000006.1, forward strand.
AAATACGAAACGCGCAGCGCTTTTTTCAACTACCCCGTCAATGTCGAGCAGTTCTCCGCCAGCTTTCAATTCCAGATCACTGACCCGGTCGCCGACGGCTTCACCTTTACGATTCAGGGCGGCGGTCCGACCGCGCTTGGAACCGGGGGCGACGACCTCGGCTACCTCGGCATTCCCAACGGCCTTGCGGTCAAGTTCGACTTGTTCAGCAATGCGGGCGAAGGACCGGACTCGACTGGACTATATATCGGCAACGCCGCTCCCACCACGCCCGACGTCAACCTTACGGCGACGGGAATCAATCTCCATAGCGGCGATGTCTTCAACGTCCAGCTCACCTACAACGGCAGTACGCTCGTTGTCGTCATCACCGATCGCAAGACCAACGCCTCAGCAACGCAAACCTACAACGTGAATATTCCCGCGGCTGTGGGCGGCGAGACAGCCTACGTCGGCTTTACCGCCGGCGCCGGCAGCCAGAGCTCGATACAGGACATTCTGAGCTGGAACTACCTGGCAACGGACCCCAATCTGTAGCGCTTCAACCCGCGTTGAGCTGCGAGTTCCCCAACTTGCAGCTCAACGGCTCGAGACCTCTGTAGACGGCACAACGCATTCAGAGCGTCACGCGCTTACTCCGGAAAGAACTGGGCCACCTGCTCCGGTCGCGGCGGCTTCGTCAACGCGCTTACCACAACGAGGCAAAGCAGCGAAATGATCAACGCCGGGAAGATCGCGTCTCTCGCCGCCAGGACAGCCGGCAGATGCCGATGAACAAAGGGCAGGTCCCAGCAAACCGTAACCACCGTGCCTGCGGCGATCGCGGAGACCGCGCCTTCCCCATTCGCCCGGCGCGAATAAAATGCCGCCAGGATCACCGGCGTGAGCGCCGCTGAATAGATGGTGTAGGCGTATAGCGTCTTCTTAAGCACCGACTCGGTATGGAGCGACTGGTACAGCGCCCAGCAGCCAAGCAGCACCACCATCAGCCTGGAGATGGCCAGGATTCGCTTATTTGAAGCCTGGGGGGCGAGATAGCGCAGAAAAATATCGTTCACCAGGTTTGTCGCCGGCGAGAAGAGAAAATTGTTCGCCGTCGAGATGACTTTGGCGAAGATCGCGCCGATCAGCAACGCGCCAAGCAGGCTGACGGCCGGCCCGCCGTTGAGGCCGTGCAGCGCCGTCCAGGCAAGTATCTCCCGCGGATGATCGTGGACTTCGCCGCTGGGAAAGAGCACCGAGCCCACCACCGCCAGCGCAACGATCACCGTCTCCAGGATCACAGTCCCGCCGATCCACCACACCACGGCATTGCGCGCCGCCTTCTCTGAGCGCGCCGAGAAGAATTTCTGATACATCGCCTGATTGCCGAGCATCAACAGGCACGTGGGCAGAAATAACTCCAGGCCCTGAATCAAGGTGAAATCCCCCAGCAGCTGAAAATGCGTGGCAGGCAGAGAGGCCGTGATATGCGCCCAGCCTCCGGCGCGATGCGCGAGGATCGGGAGCGCGACGCACATCGTGATCGTGGCCAGCGAGCCGATCACCACGTCCATATAGGCGACCGACGACATACCGGCGATGGCGGTGAAAACGATCACGAAGATGGCGATGATGTATTTGCCCAGGTCCGCCGTGATGACCGTAGGGAAGATGAGGTGCAGAATGTCTCCGCCGCCGGTGAGCTGGTAGCTGACAATGGCCGTGTAGGCGAAGAGCACCGCGACGACCCCCAGCAGCCGCGCTGCCTGGTTGTAGCGCGCTTCGAGCAGATCGGGGATCGTGAACTGGGCGAAGTGCCTCGCGCGCGGCGCGATGAAATAGATCAGCAGCAGGCCGGCCCATCCTCCCCCGCCCTGCCAGAGCGCGGCGAAGCCGTGCCGGTAGGCGTTCTCCGCGCCGCCCAGCAGCGAGCCCGATCCGATCCATGACGAAAGCAGCGTAAAGACCAGCACAAAGGTCGGCAGCGAGCGCCCCGCGACCAGATAGTCCGCCTTGGTCTTGACTTTGCCGATGCGCGCCAGAGACACACTCAGCAGCGCGAGCACGATAATTCCCAGAACTGCGGCGTAAAGGTTCATTGGTGTCCAATTATCAGCGGGAATCGCAAATCGTGAAAGGCGGGGCGCGTTCCCCGGATGGCGCAATCGGCGCACGTTCCCCGCAGCCCGGCTCCGCCTTTGCTAGCATTCCTCTAGAACTTGATCGCAAAATCCAGTTCTACGAGGCCATTTCAAATGATCATTGGCGTACCCAGGGAAGTGAAGGACCACGAGTCCCGTGTGGGCATTACCCCGGCTGGAGTCAAGGCGCTGGTCGATGCGGGCCACACCGTGCTGGTTGAAACCCGCGCCGGCGACCTCTCGGCCTTTCCCGATGACGACTATCAGTCGGCCGGAGCAGAGATTGCCGGCTCTGCGCACAATGTGTGGGGACTCGCCGACATGGTCGTCAAGGTCAAAGAGCCGATAGAGAAGGAATATGCCTTCTTTCGCGAGGGTCTGCTGCTCTTCACCTACCTCCACCTGGCGCCGCTGCCGGAACTGACCCAGCACCTGCTCGACAACAAGGTGATCGGCATCGCCTATGAAACCATCCGCGATAAGGCAGGGACCCTGCCGCTGCTCACGCCGATGTCTGAGGTAGCCGGACGAATGTCGGTGCAGGTTGGTGCGACCTTCCTGCAGAAGGAGTACGGCGGCCGCGGCGCACTGCTCGGCGGTGTTCCCGGCGTCCCGCCTGCCGATGTCTGCATTATCGGCGGCGGCATCGTCGGCACCAACGCCGCCAAGATCGCCCTCGGCATGGGCGCCAAGGTTACCATCGTCGATCTCAATTTGAACCGCCTGCGCGACCTCGACGACATCTTCAACGGGCGCCTCTACACCCTCGCGTCGAACTCCTATAACATCGAGCGTGCCGTGCGCCACGCTGACCTGGTGATTGGAGGCGTGCTGATACCTGGCGCAGCGGCTCCCAAGCTCGTCACCAAAGAGATGGTCGCCAAAATGAAGAAAGGCGCGGTCATCGTCGATGTCGCGATCGACCAGGGCGGCTGTATCGAAACCGCCCGGCCCACCACCCACAGCGATCCCTCTTACCTGGTCAACGGCGTTGTTCACTACTGCGTCACTAACATGCCGGCGGCGGTGCCCAACACGTCAACTCTCGCGCTCACTAACGCGACCTTCCCCTATGTGCTCAAGCTTGCCCAGCATGGGGCCGCTGTCGCTATTCGGCGTGACGAAGGAATTGCCGAAGGCGTAAACACCTGGCTTGGAAATCTTACTTATGAAGGAGTCGCTAAGTCCCAGGGGCGCGAATGGAAATCCGTCCTGGGATTAATTGGGTAGTAACTAACGCTGACGGTAACAGTTGTCCTTCACGCCAACAGACGCTGGATGTTTTCTCTAGGATACCCAGCAAAGTGGACCGGTCTCTCTATTTATATCCGCGAGGCGACGGCGAGTAACGAAGTTAGGCTTTAACCGCTCCAAGGCTAGGCTGGATTTCTGCGACAGTTCTTCTGGGAGTGAGCCATACCCGAAGGGAAGCCTCAATCCTCAGTGGAAAAGCGATGCCCCCTCCACGCGTATGCATGCAGGTGGCGCGGAGGGTACCCCGGCGGCCGCAAAAGAGCTCTCGCTCCTCCCGGTTCCCCTCCCTAAGGTCATATGAAAGATGCCCAAAAGTAACAGGCACGCCTTACTTCCTCTGTACGATACCGCACAAACGAGTGAACTTAGGGGGCCCGGAGAGCTCACCCCGCCCTTCGACGAAATCGTGCAAACTCGTTCTGCCCGGCGTCAGGCGCCGCGAAGACGATTGGCGTCATTCACCAACCTCGTTTGACTGACTGTGAGTTTTGCGGTAATTTTGATTTATAACTTCCGAAAACGTTAGCAGTCTATCTCGCCTAGGAACGTATCTTAGGAACAGTCGGCACGCCTGCTAGGAACTTGTTGAAATTCGGGGGTAAGGTAGCGAATTGATTGGGGATTTGCGTTTCGTCTAAGTCGAAATCGGTTCGAATCGTGCATTCGCCCAGTGTTCATCGGGGCTTGCGGGTATGCGGAAGGCGACTCCGGCGCGGTTCAGGCGCACTGCTCCCGGAGCCTTCCCGGTGGTTGAGCCATCAGTTTCGGCAATCGGATCAGGTTGTGTGCGGCGCAGCTGAAGACAAACCACCAGTCCACCTTCTCCAGGCCTCGTAACTTCACCTGCCGCAAGGGGCCGGTCTGTTTCAGCCATCCGAAGCCCTTTTCGACCAGCCATCGCCGGCTCAGGCTGACGGCGTATCCGGGCTGTCGCGTGGTTCTGCGGTCCAGAGTGCTGCGGCGGCGCTTGTCGTTCTTCGTAACATGCGGCGTCACGTGCAACTCCCGCGCCGTGTGCACGAAATCCTTCGTGTCGTAGGCCTTGTCCGCGCCCACCGTAATGCGTCGTGAGCGGCCGTCCTGCCTTTGTTGAAGCATCAACAGCGCCGCGTCGCGCTCGGCGTAGCCATCGGCGTGCGTCACCATCGCTGCGGCGATCAACCCGTTGCGGTTCTCCACCAGCGCATGGCCCAGATAGCTCAGCCGCGACTCCTTGCCATAGCTCTTCTTGTACAGCCGCGCATCCGGATCGGTGGTGGACTGGTGCGTGTCGTTGCTGCGCTTCTGGCCGTGGAAGTTGGTCCCGTCGCCATCGCCGTCCTTGCTTCGAAAACTCTTCTGCGAGGCCCATGCCTGAATCAGCGTGCCGTCCACCGTGAAGTGTTCGTCGGACATGAACCGCTTCGCCTGCCGGTTCACCTCCGCGAAGAACCGTTGCGCCACCTCGGAGGTCAACAGCCGGTCGCGGTTCTTCGAAAACACCGCGTGGTTCCACACCCCATCGTCGATGCCCAGGCCCACAAACCAGCGAAACAGCAGGTTGTAATCGATCTGCTCGACCAGCAACCGCTCCGAGCGAACCGAGTAAAACACCTGCAACAGCAGCGCCCGCAGAATGTACTCCGGCGCAATCGAAGGCCGCCCCGACTCCGCGTACAGCGCATCCAACTCCGCGCTCAACGACCGCAGCACCGTGTCCGTCAACTTGCGGACCGCGCGCAACGGATGGTCTGCAGGAACCCGCCGCTCCAAAGAAACATAGCTGAACATCCCATCCTGAACCCGCTCGTCTCCACGCATGCCTGTTAGACGACTAACTCACAAACCCGTCGCAGGCAGGTACCTATTTCAACAAGTTCCTAGAGCAAGGACGGCAGCACCGTGGCATCGCACGTCAGTAACCTACTTATTCGGAATCTTCCGCCTAACTATCGCGAAGAATTTTATTCGCGCCTTGAACCAATTTCCCTGCCCGCTGGAACCACGATCTATGAACCCGAAGTAACCCCCGAATACGCCCATTTCATGACCTCCGGCATGACTTCGCTGGTCGCCTATATGGCCGACGGCGCAGCCGCCGAGGTCGGAATCGTGGGCAGCGAAGGTGTTGTGGAAGGGTTTCAAGTGCTTGGCCCGCACAATGTGCAGAACGTGCAGACGCGAGCTTTCGTGCAGGTGCCCGGCACCGCGCTTCGGATGCCCTTCGCCGAACTTCGCAAGGAGTTTCTGCATGCGGAGCCTCTGCGAAGCCTGGTGCTTGAGTATGTCCAGTCACAAGCCGCTTTGCTCGGCCAACTCGTCGCGTGCAATCGTCTGCACGAAGTGGAAGAGAGACTGGCGCGCTGGCTGTTGATGGTCCACGACCGCATCGGCGAAGACACGCTCAACCTGACCCAGGAATTTCTGGGAATGATGCTGGGGACCCGCCGCAGCTCGGTCACTCTGGCAGCCGGCAGTCTGCAGCGGGCCGGGGTGATCGAGTATCACCGCGGAGTAGTGCACATCCTCGATCGCGCCGGCCTCGAACAAGCTGCCTGTGAGTGTTACCCCGTCACCCGAAAGCTCTTCACCGGTATGTATAAGTAAGTTGCGGCCGCCGTAACCGGCCTTCCCGGCAGTCGTAACTCAGCAGCCCCGGACTATACTGGGAGCAACGCGCGGGAGCGGCATGGCCCCAGAACCGAAACACCGCAAAATCGTGGTCGCGGCCCTGGCCGCCGGGCTTTTTCTGCTTCTGCTGGTCTTCGGCGCACTCCAGGCCCTCAATCTTCCCTTCCTCGAACCGCGCAGCGCTGGAGTGGTACTGCTGTTTACCGGCCTCTCGGTCATCGCCTTTCTCATCTTTGTCGTTCTCCTGGTGCTGCTCTCTCGCAACATTCTGAAACTCTACGCCGACCAGCGGAGCCGGGTGCTCGGCTCACGCCTGCGATCGCGAATGCTCATCGGTGCGCTCCTGCTTTCCCTCGCTCCCGCATTCTTCATGTTCCTCTTCAGCTACTTTCTGCTCAACCGCTCGATCGACCGATGGTTTTCACAGCCGGTAAGTCAGCTGCGCGAAGACTCCACCCGGGTCGCCCTAGAGCTCTCTCACTATGCAACCAGTAACGCCCGCGCCGAGGCCGAGGCGCTGGCCGGTTCCCCTGCGCTCACCCGGGCGCTTGATACCGACGACGATCCAACCGTCATCTCGCCTTCGGGCTTAAATGTCCCCTTGCTCGAAGCAATCCGCGCCCGCCGCATTACTCTTCAGGGCGGCTTCGCGATCGTCTATCACGAGGGCCAGCCCGTGGCCCAATTTCAGCTGCCTCGCCAGAACGGTCGCGTCGTCGTGCGGCCCTGGCTCGATGAAAGCGAGTCCTCGAATCCAAGCGGAGAGCCCCTCGCTGTCACCATCCTGAAGGCAGCCCAGCGATCCGACGAGCCCGTCATTCAAATCGGCGGCGGCCAAACTTCCAGTGACCGCACGCCTGGCGCGGAATACGCTCTCGGCGCCGCCAGCGTCGCACCGTCGGAATCGGCCAGCGACGTCATTGTGGTCGGCTTGCCGATGCCTGCGGGGCTGAGCTCCACCGTGGCCCGCATTCGCTACGGTGCTGAGACGTACTGGGCGACCTACCGCGTTCGCAACGGCTTTCGCCGGTTGGCATTCTCCATTCTGCTTCTCCTGACCGCGCTCATCCTCTTCACCAGCAGCTGGCTGGCGCTCTTTCTTTCCAAGCAAATCACCCGCCCCGTCGAGGCCCTAGCCGACGCGATGGATGAAATCGCCGCGGGACACTATAAGTACCGCCTTTCCGTCGACGCCACCCAGGAGCTCGGCGAGCTGATCGGCTCGTTCAACCACATGGCCGGCGATCTCGAAGAGAGTCGAACGATCGCCGAGAGTTCCACCCACCAGCTGTCAGCGGCGAATATCACCCTTGAGGAGCGACGTCGCGAGCTGGAGACGGTGCTCGAAACCATCCCCAGCGGGGTGGTGACTCTCGACTCCTCGATGCGGATACTGCAGGCGAATCGCGCCTTCCTTGACCTGCTCGAACCAGCCCAGCAATTGTGCGCGGTCGGCAGTTTTATCCCGGCGCTCTTTCCCGCTGATCTCGCCGAAGACCTGACCCGCCTGCTGCGCCGCAGCCAGCGTATGGGCATTGCCGCCATGGAGTTTGAGTTCCGCAGCCCGAAGGGCATGTTGAACCTGTCGACCACCATGGCCGCTCTCGACTTGGGCGGCAATCAACGCGGCTGCATCCTCGTAGTGGAAGACGTGACCGAGTTCCTCCGCGCCCAGCGTCAGGTCGCCTGGAAAGAGGTCGCGCAGCGCGTGGCCCACGAGATTAAGAACCCGCTCACCCCGATCAGCCTGTCCGCTGAGCGAATCCGCAAGCATGTCGACCGGCCCATGCCGGAATCGGCAAGTGTGATTCGCAAGTGCAGCGAGGTCATTCTCGCTTCCGTCGAAACCATGCGCAAGCTGGTCGACCAGTTCGCCGCGCTCGCTCAATTTCCCACCGCACATCCCCAGCCCAACGATTTGAACGTGATCGTCGAAAGCGCACTGATGCTCTTCTCCGGACGCCTGGGCGGCATCAACGTTCGCCGCCGCCTCTCGCCCGAAATCCCCCTGGTGATGGCCGATGCCGAAGCGCTGAAACGCGCTCTTGCCAACCTGATCGACAACGCCGCTGAAGCGATGCAGGGCAGCCTGCTGCGGCAACTCACCGTCGAAACGTGCCTCAGCGAAAACAACATGGCCGAGATCGTCATCGCCGACACTGGCCATGGGCTCACCGCCGAAACCCGCGAGCGGCTCTTCCTGCCTTATTTCTCGACCAAGCAGCGCGGCACCGGGCTCGGACTGTCGATCGCGGCGAAGATCGTCCAGGAACACCAGGGTGCGATCCGCGCTGAACAGAATTCACCCCAGGGCGCACGGTTTGTCCTTGAGCTGCCTCTGGCCGAGAGCCCTGCACTGTACCCGAATGGCGGCGTCAATGGCTACTCCAGCAACGGCAATGGATATTCCGCCACAAACGGCCACTCCGCCATCGAAGACGAACGGTAGTGGCGCACTGGATCCGGCTTTGACGGCAGTCCGAGACGACGTCTCCGGATGAACCACGTCCTCATCATCGACGACGAGTCGGAGATCCGCGATTCGCTGGAAGAGATCCTGCGCGAAGAGGGCTACCTCGTCACCACTGCCGCAACCGGCAGCGAGGGCCTGATGCTGATCCGTGACGCCGCCTACGATGTCGTGCTGCTGGATATCTGGCTTCCCGACCGCGATGGCCTCGAAGTGCTGCAGGAGATTCACGCGCTCGATGGCAAGCCGGAGGTCATCATCATCTCCGGCCACGGCACGATCGAGACTGCGGTGCGCGCGACCAAGCTCGGCGCCTTCGACTTTCTCGAGAAGCCGCTGTCGCTCGACCGCACCCTCATCCTGGTAAAGAATGCGATCGATACGCGGCGGCTGCGCCAGGAGAACCAGGAGTTTCACCGCCAGCTCAATGCCGGCATCTCGATCACCGGCGAGAGCGTCCCGATCAAGGCGTTGCGCCAGCAGATCAAGCTGATGGCGCCGACCAACGGCCGGGTGCTGATCTTCGGCGAGTCGGGTTGCGGCAAGGAGCTGATCGCACGCGCCATCCACGCCGGCAGTTCCCGCCGCGACCGCGTCTTCATCGAGTTGAACTGCGCCGCCATCCCGGAAGACTTCATCGAAAGCGAACTCTTTGGCTATCGCCATGGAGCTGTTCCCGGCGAGGCCCCGGAAAAACGCGGCACCTTCGAGCGCGCCGATGGTGGCACCCTTTTCCTCGACGAGGTCGGTGATATGAGCCTCAAGATGCAGGCCAAGGTCTTGCGGCGCTCTGGACGAGGGCCGCTTCACTCCGGTCGGCGCAACCAGCCCGGTGCAGGTAGACGTCCGCGTGATCGCGGCCACCAACAAGGACCTCGAAGAGGAGATCTCCCGAGGCAATTTTCGCGAAGACTTCTTCTACCGCCTGAACGTGATCCCCTTTTTCGTCCCTCCGCTGCGCGAACGCAAGGAGGACATCCCTCTACTGGCCCGCGAATTCCTGCGCGAATTCGGCCGCGAATACGGCCGACCGCGCATCGAGATCGGCGAAGAAGCCATCTCCGTGCTCAAGCAATATCACTGGCCCGGAAACGTCCGCGAGTTAAGAAACGTGATCGAGCGCGTCCTGATCCTCAATCCCCAGGCACTGCGCATCGAGCGCCGCCACCTGCCGATGCTTGTCTATCGCGGCGGAGCAAAGAAGGGCGAAGAGTTCTCGACCCTCCATCAGGCACGGGAGGCATACGAACGCGACTACATCCTCAAGAAGATCGACGACTGCCACGGCAATGTCAGCCGCGCCGCCGAGGCCCTGGGCCTCGAACGAAGCCACCTCTATCGCAAGATGAAGAGCCTGGGCATCAGCGTTCGCGAGTAGCCGATTCCATATGACTGGAGAGGATTTGCTCCGCGTTTTCGCGAATCTCTGCCTCGTCCCCAAATCCATTCAGCCAATGCACTTCAGGTTCGCGACGAAACCATGTGATCTGTCGCTTGGCGTAGTTGCGGTGCCCTTGCTGCGCGCTTGTGACAGCTTCCGCGCGAGACATCTGGCCGTGGATCACTGCCATCGCCTGCCGATAGCCGAGCGACGTCAGCTGCCGGGCGGCGTCTCCGTACTTCTCGGCCAACTTCTCCGCCTCTTCGATCAATCCCGCGTCAAACATCGCAGCTGCTCGAGCGTTGATTCTGGCGTAGAGTGCTTTGCGGTCCGGATCGAGACCGATCCGAAGCACTCGATAGCCCACCAGCGCATCGCGTCCCCCGGCGCGCCACGCCTCGGTCATCGGTTGACGGGCGCTGAGGCAAACCTCGATCGCGCGCACCAGCTTGGGTGTATCGTTCGGATGGATTTGCTTTGCCGCCGCCGGATCGAGACGAGTGAGGATGCGATGCAGCCATCCAGATCCCTTTGCCTCGGCTCCTCCGCGAAGGCGTTCCCGGATTTCCTCCGAACGCTGTGGCGCGGGGGAGAGCCCGTCAATCAGTGCGCGAAGGTAAAGCCCCGTTCCTCCGGTCACGATCGGAAGTTTTTTTCGCGAGGCAATATCCGCCAGCGCCGTACGCGCCTGGCGGCTGTACTCGCCGGCGGTGAAGGCCTCCGACGGATCGGCCACATCGATCAGATGATGCAGGATCTCGCGGCGTTCATTGAGCGTAGGCTTGGCGGTGCCGATCTCCATCTCGCGATACACGGCGACCGAATCGCAGTTGACGATCTCGCCAGAGAACTTCTTGGCGAGATGCAGCGAGAGCGCGGTCTTTCCGCTGGCTGTTGGGCCAAGCAGCACGAGCAGCGGTGAGTCTTCTGGATCAGACATCAAATGGGAGTCGCGCCTACGACGTAAAGTGCTTCGCCGAAAGCGCCCGCAGCCTTTCCGCGGCGCTTTCCGGGGTAATATCGCGCTGCGGCATCCCGAGGAGCTCGAAGCCCACCATAAACTTTCGCACCGTCGCCGAGCGCAGGAGCGGCGGATAGAAGTGCGCGTGAAAGTGCCACTCTTCGTGGGCGTGGCCGTCGGTCGGGCTCTGGTGAAAACCCATCGTGTAGGGAAAACTGGTGGAGAAGAGATTGTCGTAGCGCGTCGTGACCTGCTTGAGAATATCCGCAAGCAGGCTCCGCTGCTCCTCGCTGAAGTCGGCCAGCGAACGTAAATGCTGCTTCGAGACCACCAGCGTTTCAAATGGCCACACAGCCCACCAGGGAACGACGGCGAGGAAGCCTTCGTTTTCGCAGACCACGCGAGTCGCTGCGTCCTGCTCGACATTGGCGTAGTCGCATAGCAGGCAACTTCCCTTCTCCTGTTGATATTCGAGCAGAGAAGCCGACTCAAGTGCCGGTTCATCGGGAACATGCTCAGTCGCCCAGATCTGACCGTGCGGATGGGGATTGCTGGCGCCCATCATCGCACCGCGATTTTCGAATATCTGCACGTGGTTGATCTCGTGCATGCGGCCGAGATACGCATACTGCGAGGTCCATGCATCGACGACCCGCCGGATGTCGGCAACCTCCATGCGCGCGAGGGTCAAGCTGTGATCGGGATGAAAGCAGAGCACGCGGCAGAGGCCTCGTTCGCGCTCGGCCTTGAGCAGTTGCGGCCAACCTTCCGTCTCTGGTGACGGCGAATCAGGCATCAGCGCGGCGTAATCGTTGTCGAAAACATAGACATGGTCGTAGACCGGCGTCTTCGCGCCGCCGGCGCGTTCATTGCCCGGACAAAGATAACAAGCCGGGTCGTAATGCACGTCCGAAAATCCTGAAGCCGTGTTCACTTCGCCCTGCCACGGCCGCTGCGTCCGATGCGGAGAGACCAACACCCATTGTTTCCGCAACGGGTTATAGCGGCGGTGCGGAAATTGAAAGGCCGGTTCGGGCATGCGTCTCTCCTCTTGCTCAGTGAATGCTATTGGAGTTGGCGGGTTGGGCGCAATTCCTGGCTAGGAGTGACCCAGCTTGCTTACCGGTATGCGCTCGGTCGAGATGGCGTTCAATTCGTCGGCTTCATGGGCACCGGCGCGGTCGCGAGAAACATCTCCGCGAAGCGTGCTGAGTATTCGTCGAGCAGTGTCGCCACTCTCTCCGGATCGGGCGACCGGACGAGCAGTCCGGCGTGATGATGTTTCTTCATCCGGTAAACAATCTCCGGAGCATCGAAGCTGGAAGTATCCGGGTCCTTCGAGCGGGCGAGACAGAGCACGCTGCCCGCGTAGGCGCGCTTCCGCTCCGGCAGCACATACGGTTCGCCGCGCAAGGAAGAAATCTCGATGCGCGCCCACTCCGCCCACAGGTTCAAGCCTGTTGCCTACTCCACCAGCTCGGCAATGAACGCTCCGCCCACTCTCGCCGCGACCTCAAGGAAGTAATAGCGGCCGTCTTCATGCGCTTTGATATATTCGCCGTGGCTCACGCCGCGCACCATACCCAGCGCCGGCACTAGCTTCTCGTTTAACTCCACCAGCGCTTTGGCGTCGGAGGATTCGCGATCGACCACCCGCGTCGTGAAGACGCCGCCCTCGTGCATCACCTGCATCGGCGGCTTGCCGTAGCGGCTTACCTCGGAGAAGACGACCTGGCGCTCGCTGGTGATCGCATCCACGTGAAAGATGTCGCCGGGCACGAAGCGTTCCAGCAGATAGTGGCTCTGCGGCATCGCCCAGTTCGTCGAGCGTCCGCCAAACCTGTTCCGGAGTCGTGCAGCTTGCGGATTCCGATCGCCGAGGCTTCGGCACGCGGCTTCAGCACCCAGGGCCCAGGCACGCTCTCCATGTAGCAGCGCAGATCGTCATAGTTGAAGACGCCGGTGAACTCCGGAACCAGCATGCCTGCCCGCTTCGCCTCGTGCGCATCGCCAGCTTGTCGCGGAAATACGCCGTCGTGGTCAGCCCCATCCCCGGAATGCGCATGTGCTCGCGCAGATGAGCTGCGGTGTGCATGTCAAATTCATCCAGCGCCACTATGCGTTCGAATTTGCGGCTGCGCGCGAGCTATGTAACGGTGTTGGTGATCTGCTCGCGGGTCAGCCCATCCGGCATGGTGTGAAACTCATGCAGGATATCGAAGGGCCAATCCGCGTTGGCCAGGGGCTCGACGGTCAGCAGCACAACCCGGCAGCCCATCGCCGCGGCCTGGCGCATAAACGCCTGACCTTTCTCATACGACGTCAGGCACAGGATGGTTTCGCAGCGCGACGCACCGCTTGCCTGGGCCCCGGATTCACTGCCCGACTCGACTGCCATTGGAAGCCGCCGCCTTAGAGACTCGACGATTGTTACTCGATAGTTCTACCATATAGGCGGGCGCATCACACGCGCCGCGACATAAAGGCACGCTTATGCTATCCGCCGTTGAAATTGCAATTCTTCACGACCGCTGGACCGGGGAGTGGCACGCCGAACTGCCCCAGGCCGTGAATGAGTCGGGCACCGACTTCCTGCAGACTGTGCTTGCGAACCACCTCGCCAACTTCCGCATCTGGCATGCCGAGGATGAAACCAGGCTCCCCGAGGCAAGCGACCACCAGGTCGCGCGCGCTAAGCACTTCATCGATCGCGAGAACCAGCGCCGCAACGACTTTACCGAACTCATTGACACCATCCTGCTCGACTACCTCGAACGCCATGGCCTGCCCAATCGCAACGCCGAACTGCACACCGAGACCCCGGGGATGATCATCGACCGCCTCTCCATCCTCTCGCTCAAACTCTTCCACACCGCCGAAGAGGTCTATCGGGCCGATGCGCCGTCCGGCCACTCCGAGCGCAACCGAGAACGCCACCACATTCTCATCGAGCAGTGTGACGACCAGGTCGAGTGCCTTGACCGGTTGTGGAAGCGGATACTCGCCGGTGAGCGTTCTTTTAAGCAGCACCGTCAATTGAAGATGTACAACGACCCGACCTTGAACCCGGTCCTTTACATGCAACACGGTTAGGCCCGAGGCCGACCGGCAGGTTGACGTGGGACGGCGTTGTGGGTATAAAACCTTCTCAAAGGAAAATGAAAGCTTCAGGCCGTCTCCCGTTCCAGGTCGCCTGACATGGCCTGCCAGACGGGGCCAAACGAGGCCGATTTCTCTGGCGCCGGAACGGGCCGCATAAGCGGAGTACCATGCAGAGTGCAGCCCCAAATAATGCCGCCCGCCGAACGCCTCGCATCCTGGAGGGAAAGGTAAAGACCGTGGCCAACCCGACCCACCAGCAATCGCTGCAGGCTTATCAGTCCGGCTTTCAGCTCATGCAGGAGGGCAAGTTTGAGAAAGCCCGTGCCGTCTTCGAGAAGCTGATCGCTACCGGCCCGCCCGAAATGTTGGAGCGCTGCCGCGTGTATCTCTCCGTCTGCCAGAACAAGCTCAAAGAATCGACGCGCACCTTCGCCAGCCCGGAGGAGCAGTACGACTACGCTATCTCCCTGCTTAACACCGGCGACTATGACGAGGCGCGCGACCACTTCGAACTCATCCTGCGTGACACTCCCTCCGCCGACTACGCCCATTACGGCCTCGCTGCCCTCGAAAGCATGACTGGCCAGACCGAGGAATGCCTGGAGCACATGGCCCTCGCCATCCGGTTGAACCCCCGCAACCGCATCCAGGCCCGCACTGACACTGACTTTCACGACATGATCGAAGACCCGCGCTTTACCGAACTCTTATATCCTGAGAGTCTGTGAAGTCTACTGTCCCGCCGCCTTCCGTCTTTGAGCCGTCTCCAATCGAAGTGCCTCCTGCTGCTTCCATTCCGGTGCCTGCCTCGCTGCGAGTTGTCGCCATCGGCGGAGGAACCGGCCTCTCGACCATCCTTCGCGGCTTCCGCCACTTTGTAGCTTCGCCGCCCGGCAGCAGCCCGGCCGCCGATCTCGCAGCGCCCTCTGAATGCGACCCCTGCCTCATCAGCGACCTGGCTGCGGTTGTCACCGTCACCGACGATGGCGGATCGAGCGGCCGCCTGCGCAAGGACTTCAACATCCTGCCGCCCGGCGATCTGCGTAACTGCATGGTGGCCCTGTCCGAAGATGAAGGATTGATCTCGCGCCTCTTCCGTCACCGCTTCCAGGCGGGCGAAGGCCTGCAGGGCCATAGCTTCGGCAACCTCTTCGTCGCCGCGCTTACGGAGATGACCGGCGACTTTGCCCAGGCCATCAAGCTCTCGTCCCAAGTACTCGCCACGCGCGGGCACATCTACCCCGCCACTACCACCGATGTGACCCTAGTCGCCCGGATGGACGACGGCTCGATCGTTCGCGGCGAAACCAACATCAGCGCCACCAAACAGCGCATCGTTCAGCTAATGATCGAACCCGAAAAGGTCGATCCGCTGCCCGAGACGCTCGAGGCCATCTCCCGCGCCGACGTCATCACCCTGGGCCCCGGCTCGCTCTACACGAGCCTGATCACCAATCTGCTCGTCGACGGAATTTCCGAGGCGCTGGCCGAGGCATCCGCCGTCCGCATTTACATCTGCAACCTGATGACTCAGGCGAATGAGAGTCTGAACCTGACCGCCTCGCAGCATATCGAGCGAATCTACGAACACGCTCGCGGCCCGATCTTCGATTACGCCATCGTGAACACGGCGCCGGTCTCAGAAGAACTGCGCGAACGCTACGCCAGCGAAGGCGCCATCGCCATCGAGCCCGACGTCGAGCGCATCGAGGCACTGGGAATTCGCTGCGTCACTGGAGACTTCTCCGCAGAGGGTGGAGTCTTGCGCCACGCCGCCGACCGCGTCGCGGAGACGGTGCTCCGGATAGGGCGTGAAGCGAAGGCTGCGTCAGTCTAGACCTCTGGCTCACTTCCTTCAGTTACGGCCGCATTGCAGCGTCTTCGCCGCCGCACCAGACTTTTCTAAGATAATAGAGACATGAGCGCCACAACTCTGCAGAACCCAGCTGGAACCCGGCCCGGGCGAGAGACATCCCTCTTCCAGGTCCTGGCCGCGGTGACCTTCTGCCACATGCTGAACGACATGGTGCAGTCGTTGCTGCCCTCGATCTTCCCCATTCTCAAGGGAACGTTCCACCTCAGTTTTGGTCAGATCGGGCTCATCGCCTTCGTCAATCAGGTAACTGCCTCGCTGTTGCAGCCCTTTGTCGGCCTCTACACTGACCGCCGCTCGGCGCCGTATTTTCTTCCGGTGGGCATGACGGTGACCCTTTGTGGTCTCCTGCTGCTCGCCTTCGCGCCCACCTTTGCATGGATTCTCTTCGGTGCGGCTCTCGTCGGCGTCGGCTCGGCGGTCTTCCATCCGGAATCGTCACGGGTCGCCCGCATGGCAGCCGACGGCAAGCATGGCTTCGCTCAGTCTTTCTTTCAGGTTGGAGGCAACAGCGGGAGCGCTATCGGGCCGCTGCTCGCCGCCTTGATCGTCCTGCCGCGCGGACAACACGGGATGGCATGGTTCAGCATCTTCGCCGTCACAGGCGTCGTGGTACTGATCTGGGTGAGCAACTGGGCAAAGCATCGGCGCCGGAGCCACCCTTCCACTTCCCACGCCGGTCCCTCGCCGCACGTACACCTCTCAAAGCGTCAAATCGGCGTTGCGATGGCCGTACTGATGACCCTGGTCTTCTCGAAATACTTCTATCTCTCCAGCCTCACTGCCTATTACACCTTCTACCTCATCAGCCGCTTTCATCTGTCGGTGCATAGCTCGCAACTGCATCTCTTCGCATTCTTGGCTGCTGCGGCGGCGGGAACCTTTTTCGGCGGCCCGATCGGCGATCGCTTCGGGCGCAAGTACGTCATCTGGGGATCGATCCTCGGCGTGCTTCCCTTCACCCTTGCATTGCCGTACGCCAATCTCTTCTGGACAGGCGTGTTGAGCGTCATCATCGGCTTTGTAATTGCCTCGGCCTTCTCGGCAATCCTGGTCTACGCACAGGAACTCGTCCCCGGGCGCGTCGGTCTCATCTCCGGGCTGTTCTTTGGCCTCGCCTTCGGCATGGGCGGGATCGGCGCAGCGGTCCTGGGCAAATTGGCGGACCACACCAGCATCGTCTACGTCTACCACCTCTGCGCTTACCTGCCCGCGATCGGCCTTCTGACCGGGCTGCTTCCGGAGATTGAGCCGGCCCGGCAAAGCCGCGCTTAAAGCATCTGGAGATCAGCGCAGAAACAGCAATCGGCAACGTGCTTCTCAACCGAAGATGACGTTTGTCTGTGGTACCTTGGGAGTAGCAGTAATCTGTATGAGCTCGTAGCTCAGTCGGTAGAGCAACGCACTTTTAATGCGTGGGTCCTGGGTTCGAGTCCCAGCGAGCTCACCACGAACCCCTTACCCAACCGAACAACTTTCCCACCCTAACCCGGCGGAAGACCGTCCACGACCACTGTTCCTGCGGGGATATTGAAGACGAAGTCGGCATCGCTGGCTGGCGGGTTTGGAACTTCTCCGCTAAAGGCGAAGCTCGAGACAGAGCCGTCCACTTCCTCCACTTTGATTCCCAGAATCACTCCCTCGCCGGAGACGGTAAAGCGAAGCGAAGCCACTCTTTGCTCCATGCCCCTGGGAACCCCGGCAAGCTCGTAGTTCTCCCCTTGCGCGACAAGCTGCATGCCGGTCAGCTCTTTCGCCAACTCCGCGTGACCAAGTAGAAACCGGAGCGGCGACCTCAGATCGTCAAGCTTTTTCGCTGGGACGCGCTGGACTTCGCTCTGCCCCGGCGAATAGAAGTAAGCGTTGCGACCGTCGAGGATGAAAAGCTTGCCTGCGGGTTGCGAATACGTCCACTTCATCCGTCCCGGCTTCTTCAGCAGCAACACACCGCTTTCGCGGCGATGCTGCCCGAGGCCGGCATACTCCTGGACGAAATCGACGCGGAGCGAATGCAGGGCGTTGTAGTGGTGGTCGACACGCCCTGCGAGAGCGGGAGCCGTCAGCTCCTGTGCATTAAGAAATGTGGAACCGATAAAGAGGACACAGAGCTGGAGAGCAGCCTTCCGAAAGATCACTCGACCGGCTGGGTGCAATTCGTTCCGCCCGTCGGATCCTTGGTGATGACTCCCTGCTGGTCGATGCAAAACCCGTTGTGCCCTGTCTTGCCGACGGCCTGAGGGACCGCCGTAGCGCCATAGCTTGTGTACATATCCTGGTTATTCACCGTCACCTTGGTGCAGTTCACGATGCTGAATGTGTACCCGCTCTTCTGCCCCGTCGCCAGGGTCGGATCGAGCACCTGCGCCGCCTGCGGCGTGGGTGGCCCCGATGTGGTCGCTCCACCCAGGGCGCCCAACGAGCAGGCGAAGCCGTTTGCTGGATAGTTCGTCTGGTAGGTGATCTGCGCCTGGTATATCGCGCGCAGCGACGCCCTCGCCGAGGTCTCATTCGCCTGGCTCTTCATGCTGGAAAAGTTCGGGATCGCGATCAGCATCAGGATCAGCATGATCGAGATCACGATCAGCAATTCCATCAACGTAAAACCCGCTTCATGGCTGCGGCGCAGACCGCGCTGGGTTCGGCGGGTCATGAAAAACTTCAAAAGGCTGCGGTTCATATGGTTAGGGTTTCCTGTAGACCTTCCGAGGCCAATGCTAACTGATATAGACGCAAACGGGAAAGCCAGCGCTCGGAGCGATGCTGAACAGGGCCTACCCTAGCAGGCCAGCTCTTTCCGCGTTACCTTCAGCCCGTCAAGCCGTCCCAGCAGCGTTACCGCAACCTCTTCCGGCTTGAAGATCGATTGCGCCATCGCCATTACCTGCTCGGCGGTGACCGCTTCGATCTTGTCGAGAATCTCCTGCATCCCGAAGAAGTACTGGAAATACATCTCCTGTCGGGCGAGGTTCGACATCCGCGACATCGAGCTTTCGAGCGAAAGCAGAATGTTGCCCTTCAACTGGTCCTTCGCGCGGCGTAGCTCATCGACAGGCAGCAGCTCCTCCTTCAGGCGCCGAAACTCGACCATGACCAGCTCAATCACCTGCACTGCTTTCGAAGAGGACGTCCCCGCATACACGCAGAGCGAGCCGGTGTCCCGATAGGGGTTGAGATCGCTGTAAATCGAGTAGGCCAGTCCCCGCTCTTCGCGGACCGTCTGAAAGAGCCGTGAACTCATGCCGCCGCCCAGCACAGTGTTCAGTACCAGAGTGACGTAGCGTTGCTCGTGGGCAATCGGCTGCGAGGGCACGCCCAGACAGAGTTGCACCTGTTCGAGCGACTTCTTGTTGCGCAGGCTGATTCGCGAATTTGTCTTCGGGGCTGCATCCATCTCTTCATGAGTGCCCTTTGCAACAGATTCGAAGCGGCGCGTTACCTTCTCGACGAAGGCGTCATGCTCCAGATTCCCGGCAGCGGAAAAAATCATATTGCCGCCGACAAACCGCTGATCGTAGTACCCGAAAAGCGTCTCCTGCTCAAAATTGCGGACGGTCTCCTTCGTTCCCAGAATCGGCTTGCCTAACGGATGGTCTTTCCAGAAGTTCTGGGTGAAAATCTCATGCACGAGGTAATCCGGATTGTCCTCGTCCATCTTGATCTCTTCCAGAATCACCCCACGCTCGCGGGAGATGTCTTCATTGGCAAAAACCGGGTTCAACACCAGGTCGGACAGCACGTCGAGAGCCGGCGGTACATGTTCGTCGAGCACCTTCATGTTGAAGCAGACCGTCTCCTTGCCGGTGAAGGCGTCGAGGTTGCCGCCGATGGCGTCCACCTCGCGGGCGATGTGCTGCGCGCTGCGCGACTTCGTGCCCTTGAAGACCATGTGCTCGACAAAGTGAGAGATGCCGTTGACGGCGGCCAACTCATGGCGCGAGCCGGCGCGGACCCAGACTCCCATAGCAACGGAGCGCACATGCTCCATTCTCTCGGTCAGAATAGTCAGGCCATTTGGCAGGACGGTACGGCGAATGTTGCGTTCGTTGATCATAATTTTCTCTAAAGAATCCCCGTTGTTCGGAGCCGGGCCTGTACAGCCGCAGCGGAGCGATGCAGACTGAAAGGATGCCACTCGAATCGCCAATTCAATCAAGGAACACTGGTGCTGCGGACAAGCCGGGTGGGAACAGCGACTTCTCTATTTTAGACGCTCCTCAGCCCGGAAGGGCCCATTCCATTTTCGGCCTTTCGTTTGAGCAGCTTAGCGAATTATGTGGCAAATTTGACACACCGCCTTACCGTGCTAAGCAGCTCGCTGAGGCCCTCTACAGAGGGCGAATCGGCGATTGGGAGGAGCTGACCACATGGCCTAAGGATCTCCGTGATCGCTTCATCACGGCGGGATACAAGGTCGGGCTTCCGGAGATCGTTCAAACCTTTCGCTCCGAGGACGGGACCGAGCGCTACCTCATCGCCGGCGAAGACGACAAGACTGTCGAGGCCGTCTGGATGCCCGAAGGGGACGACGGTGAGGCAGGCGACGGCTCCGAAGCGGGCCGGGAGGAGATGCCACAGGGCGGCAGGATGCATCGCCGCGCCACCATCTGCGTCTCCAGCCAGGTCGGCTGCGCGGTGAACTGCCAGTTCTGCCTCACCGCCAAGCTCGGCATCCAGCGCAATCTATCAGCGGGCGAGATAGCCGGCCAGGTCGTCGCCGTGCTGAAACGGCAAGGTACAAAGGTCGGACGCGACCGCGTCAACCTGGTCTTCATGGGAATGGGCGAGCCCTTCCTCAACTACGACGAGTTCATGGCGGCAGTGCGCCTGCTGGTGACGGAGGTTGGCATCGCCGACTCGCGAATGACTGTCTCTACCTCGGGTATCGTTCCCGGAATTCTCCGTTTCGCCGCCGAGAAGGTCCGTCCCAAACTGGCCATCTCTCTCAATGCCTCCAATAACGAAGTCCGTGAGCGCATCATGCCCATCACCCGAAAATGGGACATCGCCGATGTGATCGATGCGGTTCGCCAGGTGCCGCTTCGCACCAGAGAGCATGTGATGTTTGAATACGTCGTGCTCGGCGGAGTCAACGACCGGCTCGAACACGCCGACGAGGTCGTGAAGCTGCTACGCCGCGCCAACCTGCGCTGCAAAGTCAACCTGATTGTCTGGAACCCTGGTCCCGGCATCAACTTTCATAAGCCCGAAGCCAGCGATGTTGCCGCCTTCCAGCAGCGGCTAATCGCAGCCGGAATCCCAACCTACATCCGCAAACCACGCGGCCTGGACATCTACGCCGCCTGCGGACAGTTGAAGCGCACGGAGAGCTGAGCCGACAAATGAACTGAGTCCCAACTATGGAAATTAACTTCCCGCCCGAAATGGAAGCTCGCCTGCGCGAAGCGGCGTTCGATTTGACCACCACCATCGAAGAATTCGTCCTCGAAGCCGTAGAGAGGCTCCTGCACGACAACGAGGAAGATCGTATGCTTCTTCCCACCGACCCCATAGAGCTTGCGGAAATACGGCTCAGAATTGCAGATGCGTGGCGGCGCGGAATCCGATAAGCCATCACTCTGCGGCGCTACACTAAGAGCAGAGGTGCGCCATGCCATCCGTAGAAGTCCCGGAAGATGTAGAAAGCCTGCTCAAAGACCTCGAAAAACGTACCGGAAAGCCAAAATCTTTCTATCTCCGTGAGGCGGTTCTCGCCTACATCGAAGAACTGAAAGATATTGAGATTGCCGAGCAACGCTATGAGGACCTGCTGGCGGGACGCAGTCATACCGTGCCCCTGGAAGAAGTCATAAGGGGCTATGGCATGGATTTCATCGCAGACACCTTCACAATGAACGAAAGGTAGAGGTAGCGTGCATTTTTACTATGCGGGTGATGGTAATCTGAATCGCATCGTCTCATGGTTCCAGGGTCATATTCGCGCTATTGGAATATGTATAGAAAATAAACTTCCCGAAGCATCCCTCGCTTTGATTTATTCGGGGATAGATACATTAGGCTTCCTCGCGTCCCCTGTTAACAACGATTTTGCAACTCGTAAGACCTTCGAAGAATGGTGCGATCAATACATCGTGCCAAAGCTGACAACTGTGGAGGGCCAACCGCTAACAAGCATTGACCTGTATGCGGCCCGATGCGGAATCCTGCATACATCCACGCCCCTCTCAGCATTGTCCCAGCAGGGCAAAGCACACGAGTGCTGGTATCAGTTCGGTGAAGAAACAGGTATCAACATAATCTTGAATACCCCAAGTCTTCCGTCCCGGATAGACGTTGTTCAGTTAGCGTTAGCCCTCAAAGAAGGTGGCCTGGCGTTCATCTCCGACCTCAACGAAAATCCGACCAACCTTCAGACTGCTGACAGTCGTGCCCAGCATTTCTTGCGATGGGGTAAAGTCGAATCGCATTCTTCTCGACAAGATGCTCCCTAGTCTACAATCGCTTCGCGGTGTTTCAAGCGATCGGGAGGCACCCTTTGCGAGCAGCACTCTTTACCCGCGAATATCCGCCCCACGTCTACGGCGGGGCTGGAGTCCACGTTGAATATCTGAGCCGCGAGTTGGCCAAGCTCATCGAGGTCGAAGTCCACTGCTGGGGTCCGCAGCAATCGGACGGCGCCAACTTGCATGTCATCGGCGCTGAGCCGTGGTCCGAGATCACCAACGGCACCACCGGCAAGTTCAAAGGCGCGCTTGAGGCGCTCAGCCTGAACCTCACCCAGATCAAGGCCCTCTCCGGCGTCGACGTCGCCCACACCCACACCTGGTATGTCGCCATGGCCGGCTTTCTGGCGAAGAAGCTCTACGGAATTCCCTTCGTGCTCACCGTCCACAGCCTCGAACCGCTCCGTGCCTGGAAGTCCGAACAGCTGGGCTCGGGCTATGCCATGAGTTCCTGGATGGAGAAGACCGCGATCCTCGATGCCGACGCCGTCATCGCCGTCTCCAATGGAACGAAGGAAGACATTCTCCGCGCCTATCCGACGATCGATCCTGGAAAGATTCACGTGATCTACAACGGCATCGATCTCGCCGAATACCGCAAGACCGCCGAGACCAAGGCACTCACCGACTACGGAGTCGATCCCACACGGCCTTATGTCCTGTTCGTCGGCCGCATCACCCGGCAGAAGGGCGTCACCCACCTCGTCGATGCCATCGAATACATGCCGCCCGGCACCCAGGTCGTCCTCTGCGCCGGCGCACCCGACACCCCCGAAATCGCCGCCGAGATGCGCGAGAAGTACGCCGAAGCCCACCGCAAGAACCCCAACATTGTCTGGATCGAGAAGATGGTTACTAAGCCCGAGGCGATCCAGCTCTACAGCAATGCCCGCGTCTTTTGCTGCCCGTCGGTGTATGAGCCCTTCGGCATCATCAACCTCGAGGCGATGGCGTGCGAGACTGCGGTCGTCGCCAGCGCCACCGGTGGCATCAAGGAGGTCGTCGTCGACAATCAGACCGGCTACCTGGTTCCCTTTGCGCCCGATCCGGTTACCGGATTTCCCACCGACCCCGTCCAGTTCGCCAAAGACCTGGGCGCCAAAGTCACCGCGCTTCTCGGCGATCCAGAAGGATGCGAACGCTTCGGCAAGGCCGGCCGCAAGCGCGTCGAAGATATCTTCAGCTGGACATCAGTCGCCGCGCAGACCGTGCAGTTGTACAAGGACCTTGTCACGGAGAAAAGCGCCGGGTAGCTGCTTCGCCTTCAATGATCGCTTCCCTTCTGTCGCCTATCCGACAGTTAGTCGCAGTGGAGTAGAGCGGCCCCAGGGCACGTTCTTTTTCATTGCATTTTCCATACGAATTGGCACAATTCAGGTGGAACCTCTTTTATGAAAAAGCCTGTCTTGTTCTCTCTTCTATTTCTATTCGTCCCCGCCATCTACGCGCAGGACGCCGCCAGTCTCAGCACCTTCTTCGAGGGCAAGCAGGTCGTCGTCAAGATAGACATGCCCGGCAGCCAGCAAGGTATCGACATTTTTCCGCAGCGGGACAACTCTCTCGACGCCAAGGCCTATGGCAAGCGCATGAAGAGCTTCCCTATCGCCTTGCACAACGGCGACGCGGTCATGGTCACGACTGTCAAGGTTAAAGATAAACTCATCGAATTCCAACTCGGCGGCGGCGGCTTCGGGACCTTTGGCGACGACACCAATACCGCCGTCCAATTCACCCCCGCGCCGAAGAGCGATCGCGAAAAGGACCTCGAAAATCAGCTCGCCAACACCGACGATTCCGATCAGAAAGACAGGATTCAAAGAGAACTCGACTACCTCAGAAGGCAGCGCGAAAGAGACGATCAGCGCAACCGGGCCCTCGCCGAACAGGCTGCCGAGATCAAGAAGATCAAGGTCGATCAGGACCGTGCCAGCGGCGGTTCGCGCTTCAACCTGAGGTACGACGGCAAGGTGCCGCCGAACATCACCCCGCAGGACGTAATGACCGCATTAGCGCAGTATGTCAGTTTCCCCCCCACGATGACCGGCGGAGGAGCAGCCCCGTCGGCGCCCTCATCGCCTGGCGCCCCCGCGGCGATTGTGCCGGCGGCAGGCGGGGCCACCGACCCCGCTCACAGCCTCCAGAAAGGCATGCACCAGGACCAGGTTCGGGCCCTGCTCGGTAACCCGACTGGATCCGCGGACACCGACCACGACGGCATCCAGGTGCACTCCGAAACCTACGCCCAGGGAAACTCTTTCATCCACGCCGACTTCGTCAATGGGGTGCTGGTCCGATATTCGATTGACGTGCATTGAGCCGGTATCGGACCGATCAGGCCGCAGCCTCGAAGTTCACCCGTTCGGAAATTCCTGACAGCAATTCGTCGCTGTTGAACTCTTCCACTTCGATCGATTCGAGCAACACAGCATCTTCGGCCAGACCTAGTATCTCTGCCCAGCGCCGCAGAGTGCCGTACACGGCGATCTCGTGGTGCTCCAACTGCTGCGCCGCTCCGATCAAGGCGATGTCGCGAACGGATGGTTCTGGAACATCCTTAATCGTGTCCGATGCCGCCGCCGCCAGCCCGTCGATGACTTTGCAGGTTTCAGTCGTTGCCTCGCCCGTGTGATGCCGCAGCATGCGTTCGATCAACTCCACGTGCCCCTTGGTCTGCTGCAGATGAACGCGAAGCGCACCCGAGAGCTCGAAATCGGTCGACTTATCGATCAGACCCGGAAGGGCCTTGGCGATCTTCTGCTCCATGTCGAGAGCTTTCTTGAGATGATTGATATAAAGTCCGTGAAGATCCTGAACATTCGCCGAAAATAATTTCATTTGTGGCCCCTTCTTATGAATATCGTTATGAATACAAGGTTCTTCACCTGCGAAAACGCATAGCCTTTTTGCTGGCCAGATTCGAGCGAGCTGCGCAAGCTCTCGTCCTGGCTCTCGGAACCGGCAACTAGCACTCCATGCAACTCCAGCCCTGACGATGTGTGCCGCAGTTCGCACGCATCTGCGTATTCACTTGTAGTCTATGAGCGGAAGTTAAGCCGTAAGGTTGCCAAATCAGCCTCAAAGTGCCTGCGCGCGATGACCACACTCTACTGCGGCCCTTCGGTCACTGCGCCCGAACTCGCTCTTCGGATCAGGATCGCGGCGGACCGTCAACCCTCAGCGGAAGTGCCGGGAATCGAAGAGCCATGTATTACCATGGCAGCAGTCGGAAGAAGCCTAATTCCCCGGCTCACGGATCTCTCCCAAACGGGATAAAACGATTGCTCTCGAGGGCAGAAAGACGTGCTTTCCCCACACCAGGTTCTTTGTAGCCGCTTCCAGGTGCTGGCCCTGCTCGGTGAGGGCGGCATGGGCCAGGTCTGGGAAGCGCTCGACCTCGAGTTGCGCGAGCACATCGCGATCAAAGCCATCCGCAGCGATATCGCCGACGCTCCCGGCGTGCTCTCCCGTTTCAAGCGAGAGGTCTACGCCGCCCGAAAGATCACGCATCCGAATGTCTGCCGGACCTTCGACCTCGAGTCCCATAGCCCTACCAATGGAATGGCGCCCGAACCCGCCGAAAGCATCACCTTCCTCACCATGGAACTGCTTCGCGGCGAGACGCTCGCGCGCCGCCTTCGCCGCAGCGGGCCTCTTCCTCTCGACCAGGTGTACATGTTGGCATTGCAGGTGGCCAACGCTTTGCAGGCCGCGCATGACGCCGGGATCATTCATTGCGATCTGAAGCCTGCCAACATTTTCATGACCGGCACGGAGACCCGGCTACGCGCCGTCGTGACCGACTTCGGCATCGCAAAGGTCACCCAGGCCCAGGATGAAACTTCATCGCCCATCCTCGCCGAAGCGCCGACGCTGCCCGGCGCAATCGCCGGGACCCCAATGTACATGGCTCCCGAACAATTTCAAGGACGCCATTGCACCGCCGCCACCGACATCTACTGCTACGGCCTTGTGCTGTACGAAGCTCTCACCGGCGAGCGCGCCTCTCCTTACAGCCGCTCCCAGACAGATCGAAAAAAGGACATCAAAGGCGGCGCCGCTGCCGTAACAGCCGAGGCCGTTACTGTCCCCACTATCGAACCGCATTGGAACGCTCTTCTCGATAACTGCCTCAAGATCGACCCCGAAGAGCGTTTCTCCGACGTGCAGCAGGTCCTCGATATACTGCACGCGATGCCCAGCCCTTACTCGCCCGGAATCGCCATCGCTACCGACGGTTCCGGTAGGGCGCTGCCGAGGTCACCAAGCGGTCGCCTCCTCCCTTCAACGCCCGCAAAAGAAAGCCCGCTCGAGACCTTTCGGCGTCACCGCAAACTTTGGTTCGCCGCCTTGGTTCTCGTCCTGCTATTGGCCAGCGGACTTGCCGCGGTCCTGGTCCGATCGGGAAAGGTGATTTTCCCTTCGCAAGGCGCGGCCGCGGTCCCCTCGGTGGCCGTCTTGCCGCCGGTTGCCGCGGGGAACGACCCCGATCTGACCGCGCTGAGCGAGGGCGTCGCTGACGCGCTCACCAATAATCTAGCTCAGGTCTCGGGGCTTCGTGTTCCCTCGCAAACCGCTGTCCGCGGTATCGGCAAGACTCTCGACGTGCGTTCCGCGAGCCACCAGCTCGATGTGGACCACGTTGTCGCCGGCTCAATCACCAAAGACGCTGACACTCTTCACTTGCAGATTGAGTTAGTCGATGCGAAAACGGAGCAGCAACTCTGGGGGCAGACCTATACGACCAAGCCGGCCGATTTGGCCGCCCTCGAAGGAGACATCGCCCAGGAGGTCGCCTTCCGCATACAGCTGGAGGCGAACCGATCTTCCTCGGGGCAAACTGCGCGCGCGCACAAGACGATACCCGCCTCCGAAGAGGCTTATCAAAAGGGCAGAGCAGCGATGGCGGAACGCACGCCCGAAAGCTTCGATAAGGCCGTCTCCTATTTCCAGCAGGCCATCGATGCCGATCCTCAGAATGCTTCGGCCATCGCCGAGCTCGCCCAGTGCTTTACTTTGATGGCCTATAACTACAATCGTCCCGAGCCTCCGCTCGCATTGCTCAACCACGCCGAAGACACCGCTCGCCGCGCTCTTCGCGTCGACAGCGCCTCGGCCGAGGCTTATACCACCCTCGCCGAAGCGGAGCTGCTGCGCGACTACAACTGGAATTCGGCCGAAAGAGACTACAAGCGGGCCGTCGAAATCGACCCGGGCTATCTTCCCGGCCACGCCGAATACGCCCTCCATTTGCTAACTCCTCAGGGTAGGTTTGCAGAAGCCCGAGGCCAGTATGCTTACGCCGACCGCGTAACTCCGAAGGGCATCGGTCCTCAGGTCAGCGAAGCGTTGACCGCCTACTATGAGCGGCGATTCGCAGATTCTGCCGCGCAAGCCGAGGAGATTCGAAAGCGGGTGCCCGGAATTTGGGTCGTGGTCGAGATTCTCGCGGCCAATTACATATCAATCGGGCAGCCTGAGAGGGCGGTCGCATTGCTGACTACTACACCTGTGGTATCTGGGGACACAAGCTCCGCAAGAGATGCTATGCTGGGCATTGCTTATGCCCGGATGGGCAAGCGAGACGAAGCGCTCAGGCAGTTGCAGCAGATCGAAAGGCCGGGAGCGTCCAGCCTCAACTACACTCTCGCGACTCTATCGGCTGCAGTTGGTTTGAACGACAAAGCGATGAATTACCTGGAAAAGGCCTATGCGAACAAAGAGACGAGCATTCTCTTCGTGGGTGTGGATCCGCTGCTCGATCCATTGAAGCAGGATGTGCGCTTCCAGCAGTTGCTCTTGAAAATGAATTTGCGTTGAAGATCAACCGTAGTAAGGAGACGATCAAGTGACTCGTGAAGAGATGTTGAGCCAGCTCGGCATTAGTGATGCGGATTTCCGCGACTACCTTACCAAGGTCGCTGCCTTCCGAAGTTCTCTCAATGCGAACCAGTTAGCCTTTTTCAGTCGGACTCTGCCAACCGTCAGCCAGGTTGCCGCGGACTTCGGCCCCGGTGTCACCACTTCGGACATCGAGAGTCTGTGTGCTGAAGCGCCGCCGGTAAATGGCATCGCTTGCATTTTCTGGGCGCCCCCGCCACCCGATCCCGATCCGGATCCAGGCGCGTGATGTGGCTGTTTCTGGCCTTCATAAGATCGCCGGAACCCAACGTGTCGTGACTGCCGAGGAGACCCTGGAACGCGCTCAAAGCGTGGCCAGGGCCCTCGGCGTTACCCGTCTTGCGAACATTACCGGCCTCGACAGGGTTGGGATTCCGACCTATAGTGCTGTTGTGCCGCTCTCCGACGACGGCATCTCCGTCTACAACGGCAAGGGCCGGCGCGCCATCGACGCCAAGGCCGGCGCCTTGATGGAAGCGATCGAACGGCAGACGGCGCTCAAGACCAGGCTGCCGCTGATTGAAGGCTCCTTTGAGGCGTTGTCGCGGCAGAACACCGTACTCGACCCTCGAAAGGTGATTGAGAAGCTAAGTCCGGATTACTCCGAGCAGCGCGACTACTCCTGGGTCGCAGGCCGAGATCTATTCTCCAACAGCAAGGTCCTCGTGCCCGCGAAGTATGCCGGCTACATCTGGGACGATGTGCCTCACCCCTCGTGTATTGACTTCGTCTCTACCAACGGCCTCTCGGCCGGTAACGTTCGCGAAGAGGCGATCTGCCAAGGCCTCTGCGAACTGATCGAGCGCGACGCCTGGACACTCGCAGACCTCGGAGCTCATCTCTTGCCGTGGGCGCGCAGTCGCGCCGTGGGTGCGGTTGAGGCGGCGAACGTCGTAGACGATTTCGAGATATTCCCTTGCATCGCTCTCGACGACGATCCCGTGGTTGAGTTGTTCGCGCGCGCGGGGATTCATCCGGTCGTCCGTGACATCACCTCCGATATCGGCATCCCCACCGTCTTCGTGGCCGCCGCCGACGAAACCATTCCCGGCTATCCCATGGTCCATTGCGGTATAGGCACGCATCCCGACGCTCGCGTCGCCTGCCGCAGAGCGCTCACCGAAATGGCGCAATCGCGCTGCGTGGATATTCAAGGAGTGCGCGAGGACGTCAAGCCAGCCGACACGCCGCCTACCCGCTATAATCTGCACACCCGCCGCGCTCGCGAGGTGAATCATCGCCTTTGGCACCTTGGGCAATCGAAGCTGCGCCGCAAACTCGGCGATCTACCGTCAGCAATCTATCCGGATATTCAGTCGGACATCGACCACATCCTCTCGCGGCTCCAGGCCTGCGGCATCGAGCAGGCGATCATAGTCGACTTCACTCCGCCTGATGCGCCATTCGCTGTAATCCGCGTAATTGTGCCGCAGTTGGAGACCTGGTCGCTTAGCCATGGCCGCCTCGGCAAGCGGGCACTCGATTTCTGGCGCAAGCATGCATGACACTGCGATATTTCTCGGTCCTAGTCTCTATCTGGCGGCTGCGCGATCCGTCCTCGACGCGGACTATCTTCCGCCCATCAAACGCGGAGATCTCGCGCGGCTGGGCGCCCAAATCAAAACGGTCGGCATCATCGACGGCGAGTTCTATCAAAGCCTCGCGGTTTCGCCGAAAGAGATACTTCCTTTGCTCGATCGCGGAATCAAGGTCTACGGCGCTTCGAGCATGGGCGCCCTGCGGGCTGCCGAGACCTACCCCTTCGGCATGACCGGTGTCGGCAAAATCTTTGAGTGGTACCGCGACGGCGTGATTGATGCGGACGACGAGGTTGCTCTCACCTACGATCCTGCCACCTATCGGCCCACTTCGGTGCCGCTGGTGAACATTCGCTTTTGCCTGCGGGCCGCAATCGCCGAGGGGGTCGTCGCACAATCCAAAGCGGATGAAATCGTCCAGGCCGTGGAGCAGATCTACTTCCCTTCCCGCTCCTATCAGCTCGTGACGCAACTTTGCCCGGAGCTCGCAGACTTCATACGCGAAAGACAGTCCGACCAGAAACGAGATGACGCCCTGCTGCTGTTGCAAACTATCGCAAAGGCAAAGCCGCGTTCCTGATTCGCACTAATCCGTGCGCAGGGCCTCGACCGGATTCACTTTAGCAGCACGCAGCGCCGGCACCGCCGACGCAATTACCGCAGCGGCCAGAATCACCCCCGCTGAGCCGATAAAAGCCAATGCGCCGGGCAACTGCACTGTCGTGGTATATCGGCCGATGGCGCGCGCAAAGGCAAAGCCGACCACCGCGCCCGCGCCCACTCCGATAGTGGCGATAATGAATCCCTCGGTGAGAACTCCAGTGAGAATCTTCCGCGGCTGCGCGCCCAGAGCCATGCGAATGCCAAACTCTCGCGTGCGCCCGCTCACCGAGAAGGCCAGCACGCCCGCCACTCCCACCACCGAAATCGATAGCGCTACCGCGGCGAATCCGCCGAAGACAATCGCATTGAGACGGTCGGGAGTCAGCACCTCGGCGCGGATGTCCTGGAGGGTGCTGGCGCGCTCGACGGGTTGCTCGGCCGACATGTCGTGAATGGTGCGAGTGATGATCGGAACGAGCGCGTAAGGATCGCCCTTGGTGCGGACGAAGAGGCGGCTCTGCCAACCTTCCTGGTCGGAGGGCTGATAGATGGTGATGCCCGGCTCGGGAATGATGTTTTCATCATCGATGTCAGGCACCACTCCGACGACGCGGCGCGGCTCCCCGCTGATACCGATGAACTTCGTGACGGGGTCGGTCCAGCGCATCTCGCGATTGAGCGGGTCCTGACCAGGAAAGAGCTTCTGTGCCACGCTCTGACTAATGATCACGACGCGTTCGGAGCCGTCTTTGTCGGTGTCTCTAAAATCACGGCCTGCGATTAGCGGAACTCCCAGGGTTTCGAAATAGCCGGGGGAATTGGTCCGGAATTTGGCGCGAAGATCGTCGTTACCGTTCTGGCGGGCTGCGCCCTCGATGGCGAAGGTCAAGGAGATGTCCTGCCCCTGGGAGTCGCGCCAGGGAACGCTGAAACCGGTGGAGACATGTTCAACGCCGGGGATGGCGGCGACGCGTTGTGTCACGTCGCGATAGAAGTCACGCACCTGCTCCGGGGTGCGGCCATAGTTCATCGTCGGCAGGTTGATGGCGAGAACCCGGGAGGTGTCGAAGGGCGGACGGGTCTGCTCGAGCACCATGAGGGTGCGGAGGAGCGCTCCAGCCCCGGCGAGCAGAAGGAACGATAAGAAGATCTGGACGATGGCGAAGATGCGGAGGCGGCGACCGCTTCCGCTCGTAGTGCGCGTCCCTCCACTGGTGAGGGCGAAGCCTTTCGAGGGATCCGCCGACGGGAGGCGCGGCACGTAGGCCAGAAATACCGCAGCAGTCAGCGCGAGCGCAGCGCCAATCCATACCAGGCTGAAATCGAGCGTCAGTCCTTCCGCCCGCACCGAGAAGCGCGCTGCATAACGGCCCAATACCGAGACCATCGGAACGGCGAGAACCAGGGCCGCTAACGCCCCGCTGCCGCACAACACAATGCTCTCGGCCAACAAGGAGCGGCGCAGCGCCGCCGTTGAGGCGCCCAATGCCGAACGCACCGCCAGCTCCGATTCGCGGCGCACCGTCCTCGCGAGCACGAGGTTGGCGACGTTAGAGCAGGCGATCACGAAGAGCAGGCCGGAGGCGGCGAAGAGCACCCACAAGATGGTGTTGGCGCGGGAATTGATCTGGTCGTGCATGCGCGTGACCGCAATTTGATAGTGGTCCGCCGGCTTGTAGGTCTCGGGATGTGCGGCGGTCATAGCCGCATACACGGTGTTAAGTTCGGCGCGGGCGGCTTCCAGGGTCGCGCCGGAATTGAGGCGGGCGAAGACCTCGGTCATGCGATGCTCGCGACCGGTGACCATGGTGGCGGAGAGATGATGAGGGCTGGTGACGATGTTGGCGATAATCTCGGTTTCAACGGGGTAGGGGACCGATGGTTCGAGGACGCCGACAATAGTTGCGGAACGCGCACCGCAGCAGCTCTCGAGTCGAACCGTTTTGCCAAGTACGTTGGGATCGGAGTGCATTCCGTTGCGCCAGAAGCGATAAGTGAGCACGATGGCGCCAGGGGCATTGGGGCCATCGTCTGCGGGGCCGAGCAGGCGACCCAGCACCGGGCGCAGACCCATCACCTCGAAGTAGTTGCCGTCGACGACGCCGCCGTGGAGTTCGCGCGGCGAACCGAGGCCAATCATGCTGAAGTCGCTTTCGGAAAAGGTGCCGACCCTTTGAATCGTCTTGAGGCCGTGGCTGATGTCCTGAATTTCGGGCACGGAGAAAGCGGTGTTCGCCTCGCCGATGCCAGGCGCGCTTTGGCGGACGTAGAGCAGGCGATTTTCGTCACGGTTGGCGAGCGGGGCGAGCAGCACGGCGCGGACGATGCTGAAGATTGCCGCGTTGGCGCCAATTCCCAGCGCCAGGGTCAAAGCTACGGTGATCCACAGCGCCGGAGCGCGGGAGAGAGAGCGCAGCGCGATCTTCAAATCACGAAGAAATGACATAGATGTTCTCCATTCGGCAGGCTCTTCGGACAGGCAGTTTGCCCTGCCCTCACTCGCGGTTGCCCTGCCTTCACGCTATTGACGAACGGCTGGGCTGCAATTCGACAGATCGCCCGACAAATTTTTCCTCGTCCGCAGCTTAAGTTTAAGTTGATATCAACATAATCTGGCGATGTCAAGAATGATTTGACCGTGCGGTTGAGGAAAACAGCGGCCTACATCGCTGGGATTGGCCTGAATCAATGCCATTGATTAACGTCAGGCGGGAGTCTCTCCGGCGCCCTTTGACAGTAGAAGAAATGATTCACACCGATTTGGGCGTCGCCGACCGATACAGCTTGTTGCGAGTGTCCAGCTAGTGTGGCCACGATGGCCCGTGCTCCAACTGCCACTCGCTTGCTCCCAAGAAGATGCATGGTTAATGCTCTCCCTGGTTTGATTTGGGTTGATCCGCGTCGCGGCCTTGTGCAAGACCGACAGGCCGCAGGCTCTACAGGGTCATCTCTCAGTCCCGCGGGAGATGGCACAGTTTTGCGCCATCTCCAACGACGGAAGTGAGTTTATGGTTGCTGTCGTGGGCGAGGACGCGAGACCGGATGACTGACCTCGGTTACGTTAGGTTCGCCAGCGTGGCCGAAGAGCTCAGGGTGGATGTAGTGGCCCTTTTCCTTGTCGCTCTTCTCGACTTCGACCGGAATGCGGTGGGCCTGGGCCCATGCGTCCTGGCGGATGCCGGTTACCTGCCAGGAAACCATGACACTCCCCTTGTCGGTGCGAATGGTGAACTTGCCGTTGGCGATCGGAGAAGCGATCATCGCCTGGGCAAATTGACCGATGGGCGTGAGTTGATAGCGGAAGTCACTGTTCAAAGACTCGAACCAATCGGGCAAGGTAATTACTGCCGTTCCGCTACCATCAGTCGTTACGTTGCCGTTGTAAATGTTCATCATGTCGGGCGACTCCACGAACGAGTGGTAGAGATACTTGTTTGCCGGATCAATCGGGTCGTCGATCTTGAACGAGCCGGCGGATTTGGAGAGGTTTCCGCTCACGTCAACGTTGCCGCCAAGATAGGCCGCATAGTCACCGTTTTCACCTGCCGCCACATACATGCCCCATCCGCCGTAGTCCGCCGTCGGAGAGTCTCCACCATATGCGACCAGACCATCTCCGGCGCCATAGCCTCCAGAGATTGAGGTACCGCCTTGAAAATTTCCTCCGGTACCACCATATGTTTCGTCAGACGTGCCGTTGCCGCCGAGCGCAAATACGCCCAATCCGCCTGCGGTGCCGGCTTCGCCTGCGGAATTACCTCCATAACCAGCTAGTCCAGCGCCACCCGAGTAGCCGTCCAAGTCGTAGGCTCGCCCTCCCGTGGCGGTAATGCCGCCGCCGCCGAAGTAGTCGTCGTTCGTCAAGTTCAGCAAGTATGCGCCGCCGCCACTCGTAGTCACCGCGTAAGGCAGGGACAGTCCGCCCGCCGGACCTTGTGGGCCGGTTGCGCCGGTCGAGCCTTTAGGACCGGCAGGACCAGTCGCGCCAGTTGCGCCTTTTGCGCCGGCGGGGCCAGCGGGGCCTTCGGGACCGGAGAGTGCGATCTCGAGTACTGCGGGATGACTGGTGTTGGTGTTCTCTTTGCTGTCCAGGGTGATGTTGACGCTGCCGGCGGAGCGCAACTCCACACCGTAATTGTCAGCGGGGGTGGTGATCCAGCTCTGGACCACTTTAGTTACGTCGAAGTCGATGTAATTGTGCGCGGCGCTGGTTCCAGTGCTGGTCGCAGCGGCGCTGGCGAGCGACGGCCGGGTCGCGTAGGTCACCGAGCCTTCTTTCCAGCTGCTGGTAACCTGGTAGACATTGGTTGTGCCCGAGGTGGTGAGCGTGTTCGGAAAGACCACGAGTCTGGCGCGTAGAACCTGGGCAGCTGTGGTTCCGTTGGGCAACACACTGGCGATGTCGAATTGCAAGAGAGTCTGGGTACTTGAGTTGACGTTGAGGGTGGTGCTCTGGCCGTAGTTGGTCGTTCCGGCCGCGCTGTCGATCTGGGTATCGCCGACCAATACGGCCTGCTGTCCAAATGCAATGGCCGCCGGCAGGATCGCCAGGCTTGCCATTGCCAACTTCAATCTCTGAAATGCCTTCATTTTTTCCTCCGGGTTTTGGGCAAGGGCCGCCATGCGAAGCGAAACCTACCTGATTAATGAATGACAATGAAGTGCTCGACTACGCGAGCACAGCGGAATTGCCGTGAACCGCAGAGTGGCGGGCCTCAACCAATCCACCTCCGGTCGCCTCTCCAGAAGTGCGGAGGAGCGTTGCCTCATTCTTCTGGGTCTTACGCTCAGGGTTTTCATCGCCTCGTCTCCTTGAATGCGTCGAAGGACCGCTCGCAGAGCCATAATTCATTGCCCGTGACGGCCAGGTGGAGTTCACCAGTGGAAAGGGCCCGGGACAAATCCACCTGGCTGCCGGAATAGCGGGCCATCGAGTCGCCAATGGGAAGCAGTTGGCTGCAGCCGCAAATGAAGCAGTTAGCCGGCGCGCTCCCGGAAGCGTGTTCCTTCCCCTCCGGGCTGACCGCCACATCCGCGCTGTGGCGGACCGTCACTGTAACTTCGCGCCGCTCGAATTCGATCGACACCCGTCTCTTTCGCTTCATTTCACCCTCATGCAAGCCGGTTCTTAGGTAGGCACCGGGGTTAACGGTCTCGTTACCGGGACCAGGCGTTGATATACTTGGCTGGTTACCGCTTAAGAAGTCTGGCTCCTTCTGCACGTTCAGTTTTCCTGCGGCGCTCCCGGTAGCGTCCTCAAGTCCAGTTCAATCGCGCCTCAATTCGTCATCAATCGGCTTATGTCTTTTCTCTCCAACGGCTTAATCAGGTTTGAGGAATATGAAATTGACCGTGCCCGCTGGCAGTTGAGCTGGCACGGAGAGCCGCTTCCTCTCAACCGGAAGACCTTTGACCTGCTTCTTTACCTGGTGGACCGCCGCGACCGCGTCGTAAGCAAGGACGAATTGCTGCAAGGCCTGTGGCCTGAACAGTTCGTGGAAGAAAGCAATCTGACGCAGCATGTCTTTCTGCTGCGCAAGGCTTTGTCGCGGCATGAGTCCGGAAGAAAGATGATCGAGACCGTCCCCGGACGGGGATATCGGTTCAACGCCACAGTGGAGGCGGCGCAGGTCGCGGAGGAGTTGACGATCGCGGTGACCGAATCGGTCACCCGCATCAGGATAGAAGAAGAAGACACGGCGGCGATAGAGGCCTCGGCGCTGTCACCCCACAAGGCCTTCGGCAACCGCAGCCGGTCTCGGCGGATAGGCCTCTTTGCCCTTTTCGCCGTCGTCCTGCTGCTCTCCTGTGGCCTGTTCCTTCGCTGGCGATCTCTCAAACGGGCTGCCGCCCCTGGCGCTCTCACTCTGCCTGCACGCCAGACAGTCGCGGTGGTCGGCTTTCACAATTCCAGCAATCGCCCCGAGGACGCCTGGCTCTCGACCGCGGTCGCCGAGATGCTCGCCAGCGAAATGACAGCCGGGGACAATCTGCGCGTCATCCCCAACGAAGACGTAGCCCGCGCCGAGTCGGACCTGGGCATGACGGACCACCCGATTGACTCCGATCCGAAGCGAACCAGCTTTTCCCATGCCACCGGGGCGGACATGCTGGTGAAGGGTTCGTACGTCGTCGTCGCCCAGGGATCTACACCAACAATCCGGCTCATGGTCCAGGCGCAGGATGCACATTCCGGCAAGCAATTGGCCGCTATCTCCAGGACCGGGAATCTGGCTGATCTCTTCCAGCTGATCGACCAGGCCGGCGCGCAGCTTCGCAATGACTTATCAAGGAGCACCTCGCCGACGGAGGATGTGCAGGCGTTATCCGGGATGTCGCGCAACGTGGACGCACTGCGGCTCTATGCGGAGGGTCTCGAGCGGCAGCGGAATTTCGATTCACACAGCGCCCGCAGCCTCTTCGAGCGCGCCATTCAAGCCGACCCGGACTTCGCCATGGCCCATCTTGGACTCGCGGATGCCTGGTTCGACCTTGGCTTTATGGAACGCGCCAGCAAGGAATCCGCGGAGGCGTATAGACTCTCAACCCACCTACCCCGGGCCGAGCGTCTGGCGGTTGAGGCTGACTACAGAAAGCTATCCAACGATTCCGAGCATGCAATAAGCCTCTACAAGGCTCTCTCCACCTTCTATCCCGACGACGCGGCCTGGGGTCTTAAACTCGCCGCCGCACAAAGTGCAGATGGGCGGGAGCGGGAAGCTGTCGATACTCTCGAGGCGCTCCGCAAACTGCGTCTGACACCTGCCGAGATGGTCGAGCTGAATGGGATCGAAGCTGGGGCCTACGCGTATTTCGATGAACCGCTCGCCAGCGACAAGTCGCGGGCCCAGCTGGATGAAGCCGTTGCCATTGCCGATAAACAGGGTGGCCTGTCAATCCATGGGCGGGCATTCCGGTACAAGTGCTTCGCCTTGTCCCACATCGGTCCGGTTCCTGTTGCTCAGGCTGCCTGCGAGCAATCCAAAGCGACCTTCCAGGCAATCGGCAACCTCGAGGCGGTCGCCGCCGCCACCAACAATCTCGGCGTCCTGGCGCAGCAAGTTGGCGACTGGAAGCAGGCGCAAACATACTACGAAGATAGCCGCCGCCTCTACCGCCAGCTCGGCAATCTGGAAGAGGAGGTAGATGAGATCCAGAATCTCGCGCTTCTCGATCTTTCGCGCGGAGAACTGGCGAAGGCCCTCCAGGAATCCACTGAACTCAGCCGCGTCACCGGGACCGCGGACGACTATCACACCGCTTATGAGGGCCATCGCTATGCGGCCACAGCGCTTCTGCTCTCCGGACATCTGCAGGAGGCGAAAGTTGCCGCGCTTGACGCCCAGCATGCGGCAGACAAAGAACACTCCTGGGACTTCAAGGTCTATCAGCAGGCCCGCTCGAGAGACTTGCGGGGATGGATTGCATTTAGGTCTGGAGACCTGGACGAGGCGCAGGCGCTCTTCCATGAAGCTCTCACCCTGGTCGAAGGGGCCCACGATGAGGTGGGCGAGGCGATATTCACCACGGATCAAGCCGGCATCGCGATCGAGCGGGGACGGCCCGGCAAGGACGTAGTGGACGATGTCCGCCATGCGGTGACTGCGCTTTCTAAGATCCAGGAAGAGTCTGACGAACTGATCGAGGCCGAGACTACCCTGGCCGAGTTGGACTTGCAAACCGGCGCGACCGCCGAGGCTTCTCAGGCAGTTTCGAAAGCAAAAAAACTGGATAGCGCAGGCGACTCTCTCGATACACACCTGGAGGTCCTGCTGGCCGAAGCAGACCTGCAGCAGTCGCTGGGCCGCGCCAACGACGCGAAAAAAGTCCTGCAAGAGGAAGTCAGCACCGCGAAAGGCAGTGGATATCCCTGGTTCGATCTGTCGGGGGAGATAGCTCTGGCAGAACTCGACGTAAAGGCCGCGCCCTCCGCGCAGAACAAGAGCCGCTTGCACGAACTTGGGCAACGGGCCGAGCGGGCTGGATTCAAAGGTTTAGCCCACAAAGCGCTGAGCGGATCCCCCGGATAGGAGCTATTTTGGCGGATGGGAGGCGAAGTACTGCTCCATGCCCGCGCCAATGTCGTTGGCAGCCATCTGAACGTTTGTGTTCAAGGCTGCAACCACATCCGGCAGGGTCTTTGCGCTGATCGGTACATCGTGGTTGTAGTAGCTCTGCCACACGGTTGCGCCCGTTCTGCTGTTCTGCAGTTCCACATCCATGATCAGCCGCCCAACCAGGCTGGTTCCGGAGTCCTGTTCCTTGAACTCGTAAAGACGGGTCCGCAGGATGTAATCGCCGCCCGCCTTCGACTGCGGAGTGTAGACGCCGGCGTAATGGCCTGAGGCCCGCAGGTTCCTCAGAATCACATCCCGGATCAGCTCCGGAGGAGGAGCTGTCCAGCGCTCATATTCGTATGTGCCGAGTTTCACGTCGCCCACCGAATAGACCAGGCGATTGTCCCGGTACAGGTCGGGCGCCGCGGGCAGACCGACGATGATCGTTACCGGAACCGGCACCTGGCTCGCCGGAGCAGAAGCGGCCGGAACGGTCAGCTGGTAATAGTTGATCGGGCGAGAGGCCGCGCAGCCGGCCGCAAGCCCCAGTGTCGCGAGTGCCAGCGCTGATCGTCCGAACCAGCCGCGCTGCCGGAAGCCTGAGACTGCATCTTCCGGGCTCTGTCTGTCTTCCCTCTGGCTATCAATCGTGTGGACGATCATCTCTTATCTCCTGGCTTACGATCGCGCGGACTACTTGAGTTAATTAACGAAGATGGTCTTGTCTTCAGCTCGTCGGTCAATTCATTGACGTTGTCGGTAATCTGGCGGAGGTTATTCAGCACCTCGTCGATATTGTCCGAGTTGACGTCGAGGGTCCGGTTCAGCTGGTCCGCCAGCAGGTTCATCTTCGCTAAAGCGGATTGTAGTTGGAGAATGGTCTTGTGAATCTCGGGGCCATTCTCTCCGATTAGGTTATCCACGTGACCGATGGTCTTGTTGGCATTGTCGGAAGTCGCCTTCAAGTTGTCCAGAAGCGGAGCTATCTTTTGGCTGGCTGCATTCAGGTTTGCGATAGTGGCTTTGATCTGGGCGCGGTTCTCGGTAAGCATCCCTCTCGCCTGGGCGATGGAGACCGAGATGTTCTCACGGTTCTGATCGTTCAGCAGATCGTTGACCCGGCTAATCGTGACCTTCAATTCGGTCACGCGCTCGTTCAGTGAGTGGAGCAGCTGCTGGGCGTCCGGCGCGAGTGCGCTCAGCTTGGCGGTCAGTGCGTTGAAGTCGACATACGGATCGGAGGTAAGGTAAGACCCAGGTTGAGCGGGAGGAGCGCCTGCGGTTCCGGGAACAATCTCCAGATGGTTATCGCCGAGCGGACTGAGCGACTCAATTTTGACGTGGCTGTCGGTCTTGACCGGGACTCCCGAATTGACGCTGAAGGTCACGTCGACGAGCGCCGGGTCATCGGGATCGATATTCACTTTTGTGACGCGGCCGGTCTTGGGACCGCCCGCGTAGCGGACCTCCGCACCGGGCTCGAGGCCGCCCGCAAACGGAAATTTAGCGTGATAAATCGGCTGCGAGTGGCTGAAGACGCCGCTCAGGGAAAACACAGTGAGCACCAGTAACCCGGCGGCAACGAGGACGAATAGCCCCACCCATGCCTGCTCTCGTCTTTCATTCATTACGCACCCCTCTTCCTGGCAGCGTTGCGCGCCGGCTGCTTATCTTCGGTGAGCATCTGCAGGTAATCCATTTCCTCTGATACAGCCGGCTCGGGAACTCGATCGAGGAACTGCCGAACCCGGGGGTGTGTGCTGGCGCGCATCTCGTCCATCGTCCCCATCGCCACGACGTAGCCCTTATCGACGACCACCACCCGGTCGGCGATGATGTACGCGCTGGCCAACTCGTGGGTCACCACGACGATCGTCATGTGAAATGCCTTTTTCAACTGCAGAATCAACTCATCGACGCCGGCCGCGATGATCGGGTCCAGACCAGCCGACGGCTCGTCAAAGAATAGAATCTCCGGATCCATCGCCAGCGCGCGGGCAATGCCGGCGCGCTTCTTCATGCCGCCGCTCAGCTCCGAGGGCATATAGTCTTCGAAACCCGCCAGACCAACCTGGTCAAGCTTCAGGCGCACGATGATCTCTACCGTCGATTCTTCCAGTTCCGTGTGCTCGCGGAGAGGCAACGCGACATTGTCGCCCACCGACAAGGAACCGAAGAGCGCCGATCCCTGAAAAGACATGCCGATCTTTTTTCGGATCTCATCCATCTCATCCGCGCTGATCGCAGCAATATTCTCGCCCTTTAGCCAGATCTCCCCCGAAGTCGGTTTCTCCAACCCAACCAGGGTACGCAAAAGCGTACTTTTGCCGGACCCTGACCCGCCCAGGATGACCAGAGTCTCTCCGCGATGCACATCGAAGGTGATGCCGTGCAGAATCTCGCGCGTGCCGTAGCTGACGCGGAGGTTCCGCAGCGAGATCATCACTTCCGGCGGCGTTGGATTGTCGACTTCTTCCATGCGAGGTTCCTGACTTCCTATTGCGGGCCCAGAAAGAAAAAGATAGCGGTGAAAATGACGTCGACCATCACCACCAGAAAGATCGACATGACCACAGCGCGAGTCGTGGAGCGGCCGACCTGTTCAGC
Source organism: uncultured Acidobacteriaceae bacterium (assembly GCA_963790505.1). Classification (GTDB taxonomy): domain Bacteria; phylum Acidobacteriota; class Terriglobia; order Terriglobales; family Acidobacteriaceae; genus Acidisarcina. The sequence goes on from CAWBOT010000006.1 coordinate 197,368, forward strand.
GCCGGCCCCGGTCGACAATCCTTCATAGCAGCCGACCGCCGCGATGGTGATGCCAAACATGAAGCTTTTGACCAGCCCCGTCATAATATCGCGCAGGAAAAGCGCGTCCAGCGAGGCCTTGATATATCCGCCGAAGGTGAAGTCTGCCTCGGTAACGCCAAACAACGCCCCGCCCATGATGCCCATGAAATTTGCCCAGATCGTCAGGCAAGGGACCATCACCATCATGGCGAGAAATTTCGGCGTTACCAGGAACGGAATCGGACCGATGGCCATGGTCTTCAGGGCATCGAGTTCTTCCGTGACCTTCATGGTCCCAATCTCGGCGGCAAAGGCAGAACCCGAGCGTCCAATCACCAGGACTGCGGTAATCAGCGGCCCCAGCTCGCGGGTCATGCCAAGAGCGACGGCGGTGGCGACCAGGTTCAGCGCGCCAAAAGTGCGCAGTTCGTAGGCGCCCTGGAGCGCCAGGATCAAGCCGATGAAAAATGTAATGAGAGAGAGAATTGGAAGGGCGCGCACGCCTACTTCCATTGCCTGGGCGACGAAAGACCGGAAACGGATTGGCTGCCCGCGGAAAGGGCCGATGACGGTGAAGTAGCCGGCGCGGCCGGCCAGCATCGCCAACGCGCCCACGTACGACAGGCCACCGGTTGCCGCATCGCCGACTTGACTTAAGAATTCTTCCACGGGCCTCTCAGGCTGGTTCTGGTTGGGGATAAGTGCCGGGCAATCACTCCGCAGTCGCCTGCGCTTCAGTGTCGACGATCTCGAAAATCTTGACCAGCTTGGAGAGCTGCATGACTTCCCTCACCGTGGTATTGAGACCAAAGAGGATAAGTCGCGCCTTGGCGTCCCGGGCAGCCTTCAGGCCTTCGATCAATGAGGCGATCCCGGAACTGTCAATGTAGCGGACGGCTGTAAGGTTCAGGACAAGCCGCGGCGTCTTCAGCTCTTTCAATTCGCGTAGCAGCACCGTGCGCATCTGCGGGGAATGTGCAAGGTCAATGTCGCCCGAAACATCGATGATGGCCATCTTCCCTAATCGCCGCGTGGTTACCTGCACTCTAAATCTCCCTCGTGTGTATCGCCGGGTTTTCCCGGTGTAAGGAACCTTATCAGACGAAGATAGTTTCGTCCCTTCACATGCCGGAAAGACACGCTGTCCATGGCCTCGCGGATGAAATGAAGCCCCAGGCCTCCTGGGCGTATCTCGTCGAGCGACCGTCCATGCAACTGCTCGGTGTTCACCGGTTCGCCTCGGTCCACAATCCGTATCTCCAGGGAATCGCGCAGGTCCTCTCCGTCTTTGGCGTGACCCCGGTAGAAACACACCTCAATCGGACGGTCGAAACGCCCTCCATAAGCGTGGCGGATGACATTAGCCATGGCTTCATCCACGGCCAGGACAATGGAGCGAACCTGGCTCGCCTCAAATCCCACCGACGCGGCCATTTCGCCCACGGCGGCACGAATCACGCAGAGCATCTTCGGATCGCTCCGCAAACTCAGCTTCAATACCAAAACGTCTTTAGCCACTGGAGCAACCATCGCGTTCAAGCGCCCCTCAATTCCTGGTTCGACTTGCACACACAAGAGTGTATAAGCATGGCGTTTCGATTCCCTAGGCAAAATTGAGCTCGCACCCAGGAAATCGCTCTCGTTGCACTCCATCCCGAAAGACATTCTTGGCAGTGAAACGTGTCGATGACGGCGGGAGAGATATGAGATCAGGCCAATGGCCACTGGCGCGATCGCCTTCAAGAGTGTAGGGAGGCTTCATTTTCGGCCGAGCCACGACAATTGCCCGGCCATTTGGCTCCAAAATACAGCCAAAACCGCTTAAGAACGGCTGGAGCCGTCGCTGCTTCGCGTTCTTGCATTCAGTCGCGATTCTATGGTGGGCGCAGCAGGATTCGAACCTACGACTTCCACCGTGTGAAGGTGGCACTCTACCGCTGAGTTATGCGCCCCGGAATTGCGAGACCAGAACGCTGCCCGGGCGGGCGGTCCACTTCCAGGTCCAGCCTCAAGACTAGCATTGCGGGAACGCCTTGCCAATCCGCATCCCTCTGCCAATCGACCCTTACCCCTTCCAGCAATTACACTGAATAGCTCAGCCATGCTGCCGTTCGCGACCGAATTGACGAGATCCCGACCGCTGTTCCCCTCCCTGCCGCCGCTGCCCGCGTCCGATCGGACTTCGCCGGCAAAAGGCCAACACCACCGCAACCTTCGGCACGCGCCGGTGTTGGTAAAATCATGGCGACCATCGTCCTCGACCAGTCGTTATTCCACGCCGCCCCACCCGAGAGGCTGATGGGCAGGCAAGGGCATCCGGCGGCAACGGTAGATTGGAGCACCCTCAGCGATGCCGAGGTCATGCTCCGAGTCAGTGCCGGCGAGGATGCGGGTTTCACCTATCTGCTGGAGAAGTACCGCCGGCCGATCGTCAGCTTCATGTTTCGCATGGTCCGTAACCAGGCAGTCGCCGAGGAACTCGCCCAGGAGGTTTTCCTGCGCGTCTATCGCTCCCGCGAGAGCTACCGGGCCGAGGCCAAGTTCACCACCTGGCTCTACCGGATCGCCACCAACCTGGGCGTAAACTACGCTCGCGATAATCGCTACGAGCGCGCCGCCCAGAATGTGTACCTCGACCAGGCCGACCCGGAGACCGGAACGACCCCCGATGTAGCCGACTCCCGGCCGACGATCGAGTTGGAGATGGTGAAGGACGAGCGGATGCGGGCCATCCGCGACCATGTTCTGGCGCTTCCCGAGCGGCAACGCGCCGCGGTGCTGATGCATAAGTACCAGGGCATGGACTACAAGGAGATTGGGGAAGTACTAAAGCTGAGCGAGTCTGCTACCAAATCGCTTCTCTTTCGCGCCTATCAGACGTTGCGCGAAAAATTGAAGGATTTCATTGCCCAGGACGTTTCGGAGAATTAGCTGTCTGGCTGGAGGATTTTATGAACTGCCGAGAGATGAAGAAGACAAACTCGATGATGGCCGACCTGCTGCTCGATCCGCAGTCCGTTCCCGCTGCAGTGCGTCTGCATGTTGAAGCATGTGCCGATTGCGCCCGGGAACTGACCGAGCTTCGCTCGACGATGAGCATGATGGACGAGTGGGCGGCGCCGGAGGTGAACCACTTCTTTGACGCGAAGCTTCTGGCTCGCCTGCGGTCGGAGCAGCAGGCCGAGCCGGCTGGCTTCTTCGAACGCTGGAAGGCGAGATTTCTCTACGGTAGCCAATTGCGGCTGCAGCCTCTGATGGCGGGCGCGCTGGCGGTGATTCTGCTCGCCGGCGGCGGCACCTATGCCGATCTCTCCTGGCAGGCTGCTCATCAGAACCGCGAATCTGCGACACTACAGGATCTGCAATCTCTCGATGGGAATGCTCAGGTCTTTCAACAGCTCGATTCGGTCGACCAGGCAGATCAGGAACCCGGCACTCAATCCGCATCGCCCGCCAACGATTAGCGTCGGCCCGAGAGGATTTTCTAGTCGCTTGACGGGCGGCCGGGTAGGATTGCGATGATGCTTCCTTTTCTGTTAACGCCCGCGCTTATCAATATAAGTACGCTTTGACTTAACGGAGACGGCGGAATTCCGGCTTAGAGGTTTCGATGACATTCCGAGGGACAGGCGGTGGATGCGGCGGGGCCGATGGGACTCGGCCCGGCAACGACCCCGTTCGCGTCGGAATCCGCTTACAGCGCTCCGGTCACGCCTCGACCTTCTCCCTTCGCCCAGCTTTGCTGGCATTGGCCATCGGCGCATTTGGCTCGCACGCCCTGCTCGGGCAGCATTCGCATCCCTCCGCGCCGGCGCCGCATGCCTCCAGCTCCGGCGGCAGCTCTCATCCTCAAGGCTCGGCCTCGACGCACCCCAGTAACCATCCGCCCGGACAACAACACCTCAACGAGTGGATGCAGAAGAACGGCAGCCTTTCATCCGACGAACAGGTCAAGAGGTTGCACGAGGAACCGGGATTCAACAAACTGACCCCGCAGCAACAGCAAAGCGTAACCAACCGTCTCCAGCAGCTAAATCGCATGCCGCCCGAACAGCGGCAGCGTACTCTCGAGCGTGTCGAAAATATGGAGCGGCTTTCGCCCCAGCAACAGCAGCAGGTACGTGGGTCGGCCCGGATGTACAGCCAGATGCCTCCGGATCGCCAGCAGGCGGTCAAAGACGCAATGCGCAACCTGCGCAATGTACCGCCCGGGCAGCGTCAGTCTGAGTTGAACTCGCCGAAATACTCTCAACTCACCCCGCAAGAGCGGGGCGTTGTCGGGAACCTATTGACCGTCGAGCCCTACCACCCCCCAGCTCCACCACCCCAGTAGTGATCTGGCCGCCCGCATTCGACGACCCGGATTCACGTCTACCTTCAATGCCCCCTCCACCGGCCCGGCTGATACCCTAGCTGCGGGGTTCCCTCCACGCCTTGATGAACGAGTCGGTCCTTATTCACTTTTCCGGACAGGACGCCCACGGGCTCACCGCGGCGCTCACCGCGATCCTCGCGGAATATGACGTTTGCGTCCTCGACGTCGGGCAGGCTGTCGTCCATCAGACCCTGGCGCTGGGTCTGCTCATCGAGGTCCCAGGCGGCAACAGCTTCTATCTCTTGAAAGAAGCGCTTCTGGCAAAGTGCTCCGACCTCGAATTGCAGGTGCGCTTCACCTTCATTCCTCGTGCCGGCCTCGATCGATGGATCGCCTCGCAAGGCTGCGATCGCTACATCGTCACCATCCTCGGACGGTCGATTTCAGCCAAGCAGCTCTCCCGCGTCAGCGCGATCGTCGCCGCCCACGGACTCAATGTCGATCACATCGAGCGGCTCTCCGAACGCATCTCTTTCGCTGCCCACGCTCCCAACTCCAATGCCTGCGTTGAGTTCATGGTCAGCGGCCATGCGATCTCCGAAGCCGGAATGCGCGCCGAATTCCTCGCCGCCGCTCACGATCTGCGCATCGATATCGCCTTCCAGCGCGAAAGCATCTTCCGCCGCAACCGCCGCCTCTTCGCCTTCGATATGGACTCGACCCTCATCCAGGGCGAGGTCATCGACGAGCTGGCGAAACTCGCCGGCGTCGGCGATCAGGTCGTCCAAATCACCGCCGCCGCAATGCGCGGAGAGATCGATTTCAAAGAGAGCTTCACCCGGCGTGTCGCGCTCTTGCGCGGTCTTCCCGAGCATCGCGTCTTTGAACTCCTTAACACCATCCCGCTTGTCGAGGGCGCCGAACTGCTTATCGGCACCCTCAAGATGCTCGGCTACAAGACCGCAATCCTCTCCGGCGGCTTCACCTTCTTCGCCCGTCATCTGCAATCGCGTCTGGGTATCGACTACGTTTATGCCAACGAGCTGGACATCGCGGACGGCGAGGTAACTGGCCTCGTAAAGACCGAGATAGTGGACGGCGCAAAGAAGGCTGAGCTTCTGAGACAAATCACGAAGCAGGAGAATATCTCCCTAGAGCAGGTCGTCGCTGTTGGCGATGGCGCCAACGACTTGCCCATGCTCGGCATCGCCGGGATGGGCATCGCCTTCCGCGCGAAACCGCTGGTACGGCAAACCGCTGGACACTCGGTTTCCATTCTCGGACTCGACGCCCTGCTCTATTTAATCGGGGTTCGCGACCGGGACTTACTGACTACCGACTCGACCAGGACGGCCATTTCAGAAAACAGGCCCGACGTCTGAAATTTGTTGCGCCATTTGGCGTTATGATGTCGCCAATTTGGCGACAATGACAGTAGCGGCGATCGCAGAGATTCGTGGCGGGACGAAGGTCTTCAAAAGAAAAATCGGGACGCCCGCGAACCTCGTTGAGCTGACCCGCGCGGGTTTGCCAGCCCACATTCTTCCCCGCGTCAGCAGCCGAACTCTCTGTCGCAGGGACTCACTCCGTTTGAGCTTCTCGATACCGATGCCGGAGTGCGACCGCCCGCACTCCAGAAGCTCGGAGCCGAGCGGATCGCCTCGCAAAGGTCGGTTGCCCTCGAAGTTCCGTCGGTCGCAGTCGACGGAGATTGGAATGTGCTCTTAAATCCCGGTCATCCCGATTTTGCGCGGATCATAGTGAACGAGACAAAGCCCTGGTCGTTCGATGCGCGAATGTTCAAAGCGATCAACCCGGGTTGATCGAGTAACATCGATATGTGCAGCGTGGATTTTGCGGTACTGTGGCCTTTTGAAGGGACGAACATGCAACCTGATCTTGCAGAACAGCGTCAGCAGGCCCATCTGCTGCTTGATGTACTCCCGGAGGAGAAGCTTTCCGCCGTCCGCAACCTGCTCGAAGTCTTGGTTGAGCCGCTCTCACGCGCTTTGGCGATGGCCCCGGTCGAGGACGAAGAACTTACGCCCGAAACAGCGCAGGCGCTTGATCGCGCCCGCGCCTCGCTAGCCAGAGGCGAAGTAGTATCCCACGAAGAGGTCCTTCGCGAGTTCGGGCTTTGAGCGAGGGTCCGCCGCCAAGTCGCCTGTCGATATTGTGGTCAACTGAAGCGCGGATCGACCTGCGGGCTATCGACCGTCACATCGCTATGGATATTCTCCGCTGCGTCGACCGCTATATCTCAACACGCAATGGAGATGTCAAGAAACTCAAGCCGCCTCTCAGTGCTTCGCTGCAGCGACTACCGGATTTTCTTTAAGCTGGTTGGCGAAAGTGGCATCGCCGTCATTGCAGTAAGACATCGTCGCGACGCCTACCGCTAGCTCATTCCGGGTTCGTCGAACTCCGCGCGCTCGCCTTCATGGCCACAACCTTCTCTGCGTTCTGCTCCAGCGTCTGCGCCTGCGGCAGATACGTCAGCGCCTTCTGGATCATCGGGTCCCACTGCGCGCGGACCTTCAACCCTTCCTGCTGGCCAAACTGCGAAGTGAAGATCTCCGACTGGATGTTCGCGTTGATCCAGTCGCGTACGCCGGCAATGTCCTGGTCGGTGAAGGCAATGTCCTGCGATTTGAGGAAGTCCTTGAACTCGCCGATCACCTGGTCGTTGACCTGGAAGTCCTTGCCCACCGTGCGATTCGCCAGGTAATGCTTGCTGAAGTTGAAGAACGCGTAGTGCCCGAGCAGAATCTCCTGGAAGTGGTTCGACTTGGGAGTGTCGATCACATCGTCGGGAGTGATGCCGCCGCCGCCATAGACTGTGCGGCCGGAATCGGTGAGCTTGACCTCGCGATCTTTCGTGTCCGTGCGGCGTGCCGTGGTTGTAGTAATAGTCGTAGAGCGAAACGCCGCTGTAGTTGCGTTGAATCAGCCGTCCGCTGGGCGTGTAGTAGTGGTAGGTCGTCAACGCCAGCCCGGTGTTGTCCGATATCTGGTAGACGGTCTGCACCAGTCCCTTACCGAAGGTAGTCTCGCCGACGATCAACGCGCGATCGTGGTCCTGCAGCGCGCCGGAAACAATCTCCGCCGCCGACGCTGTTCCATGGTTCACCAGCACGACGACCGGATAATCCTCACCCGATTCACCGTGGGTCGCGCGATACACCTGTTCCGGATAAGCGCGTCCACGCTGCGAGACGATGATCTGTCCGCGGTGCAGGAACTTGTCGCAGACCGCGACCGCCTCTGAAAGCAGCCCACCGGGGTTGCCGCGCAGGTCAAGGATCAGCCCCTTAGGCTGGCCAAAACCCTCCAGCGCGTCGGAGATCTCTCTGCCCGTCGTCTCCTGGAAATTGGTGAGGTGAATGTAGCCGATATCTGGGCGTATTTGAAATTTCAAATCGACGCTGTTGTGCGGGATTTCATCGCGAATCAGGTCAAAGACCAGTGGCTTCGCCGCGCCCTCACGCACCAGCGTGATCTGCACATGCGTGCCCTTCGGCCCCTTAAGCATGTTGGCGACTTCTTCTGAATTGAGGCTGTCGGTAGTCTTACCATCGACCGCAGCGATGATGTCGCCCGGACGGATGCCCGCTCGATACGAAGGCGTGCCCTCAAAGGGAAAAACCACCACGATCTTTTGCGCCGTCCCCACTCCCTGCGGCTGGATCGTCATCCCGACCCCGTAATACTTGCCGTGCTGGTCCTCGCGCATCTTCGCGTAGGCCTTCGGATCGTAAAAGCTGGAGTGTGGATCGAGCGTCCGCAACATCCCCGGAATCGCGCCGTCGTAAATCACCTTCTCCGGCTTGTCCCCGGTCAGCGGATCGGCATAGTTCTGCGCCACAACGTCATAAACGTTGGTAAACGAGCGCAAATTGTCGCGGAAGGTCGATTCGTCAGTGCTCGACTGCGCACCGACTTTCTGGTCGATCATCATGCCGATCAGGCCGCAAGTGGCGAAGAAGACAACGAGCGAAAAAAGAGTGCGGCGGAGGCGGGAAGGCATCGGGAACGGATCCTCAACTCATTCGGAAGCTACGGCTGCCAGTGATGGCTGGGAGTTAGACGCGCCGAAGGAACCTTTCGTGAAGTATAACATTCACTCCCCGCCCAAATTGGGGCCTATCCCACCCCGACTCGCCCTTCCGGAGGGCGATAATAACTGGAGAGAATCCGCCGCCGCGCGCGACATCGCGCCGCCAGCCGTGTTTGTCCATGCTTATGCAGGAGGAACGATGACCTATCTCGATGCTCAACCCCGCAACTCGCGGCGAGCCATCCCCATGCGCGCCGTTCTTCGTCCCACGATCTTCGCTCTCGCCCTCATGCTGCCGGCCTTCGCGATCGCCTCTACTCCCGACGCCTCCACCACCTGGATGCCTTCCGGCATCGAGCAGCTCGGCAAGACCGCCGCCTTCCGCACGGATTTCACCTTTGACCGCACCATGCTCCAGATGGCCAGCGGCCTCATCGATGGCGGAGATCCCGACACCCGCAACGCCATTGCCAAGCTCGACGGCGTCTCCGTGCATCTTTACCGTTACGCCGCGCCCGGCCTCTATGATCCGCGCCAGCTCGACGCGATCCGCCAGCAATACAAAGACGCCGGCTGGAAGCATCTCGTCAGCAAGCAGAATCAGACCGGAGCCCCCGGCCCCGTTGCATCAGACGAACACACCGACCTCTACATCAACTTCCGCGGAACCGACGTTGTCGGCATGGTCGTCGTGCAGGCGACCGCACGCAACCTCAACGTCGTCGCCATCAACGGAGACCTCAGTCCGCTCGACCTCCTCCATCTCCGAGGCCACTTCGGAATTCCGAAATTCGCCGGCGATGGCTTCTCTCCCGCCGACAACTAAATTGGAACCTTCCGCGCCGCGAGCGACTTCAGCGCCAGCAAGTCTCGCTCCTGATCGCCCTCTTCATCCACCGGAGTCTCCGCGATGAAAGCGCAGTCCTTGAATCGCGCATCGTTCAGAATGCGCCGAAACGGCTCCAGCCCGATCGTCCCTTCGCCGATATGCTCGTGGCGATCCAGCTTCGAACCCAGCGGAGCCTTCGCGTCATTCATGTGCCACACGCGAACATTCTCAAGCCCGATCAGCTCCTCAATCTGCGCGACTGTCGCCTCATAGCCTGCCGCGCTGACCAGATCGTAGCCGGCAACATGGGTGTGGCAGGTGTCGAGGCACACGCCTATCGGAGCCACGCTGCTCAGCCGCCGAATCAGCTCACCCACCTGGTCGAACGACCCGCCCAGCGAAAACTCCGCGCCCGCCGTGTTCTCGATCAGAATGCGGAAATCGCAGTCCGGCCAGGGCAGCCCGGCAATCGCCGCTTCGATCGATTCCACCGCCAGCTCGAGCCCCTCTTCGCGCGTCATCCCTTTCCACGAGCCGGGATGCAGCACCAGATATTCCGCGCCCAGCGCCAGCCCGCGCTCAACCTCGCCGCGAAACGCCGCAATCGAGTTGCGCCGCACCTCCTCCGTTTGGCTGCACAGGTTAATCAGGTAGCTCGCGTGGATCACCAGCGGCCAGCAGTCATACTCCGTGCGCAGCCGCTTCATCTGCTCGCAGTGGTCGGCGGAAATCTTCGCCGGCCGCCACATTCGCGGGCTCGATGAAAAAATCTGAAAGGTATTCGCGCCCATCGCTTCGGCGCGTTCGGCCGCGGTAAAAACTCCTCCAGCGGTCGACAGGTGCATGCCGATCCGCTTCGGCTCAACTTCACTCTTGGTCATATCTCCGATGTTAGACTTGCGCTCGACGTGAAAAAAGTCCTCAAAGCCCGCAAGCTCTTCACTCCCCTCGAAATCATCGACCGACCCATCGTCATCGTCGACGACGGCATCATCGTTTCAATCAGTTCGCAAACCCACAAAGCTGTCCCCGAAAACGCCGAGATTCTCGACTTCGGCGACGGCATCCTCGCGCCCGCCTACTTCGACCAACACATCCACGGCAGCGGAGGCTTCGACGTCATGACCGCCTCCGACGCCGCGATCAGCGGAGTCGGCCACTTCCTCGCCCGCCATGGCGTCGCCGGATATCTCGCCACCACCGTCACCGCCTCCATGGAAACTACCCTCGCCTCGCTCTCCGGCCTTGCCCGTCTCATCGGCCGCAGCCAGCCCGGCGAAGCAGCGCCCGTCGGCATTCACCTCGAAGGTCCGTTTCTCTCGCACGAAAAGCGCGGTGTTCACCCTCCCGAACTCCTCCTCACGCCCACCGTCGCTCTCTTCGACCGCTTCTGGCAGGCCGCCGAGGGGCACATCCGCCTCATGACCATCGCGCCCGAGCTGCCCAACGCCGCCGAGGTCATCGCCCACGCCACCGCGCTCGGCGTGCGCATCAGCATCGGCCACAGCAACGCCATCGCCGCCGTCGCCAAAGCCGGCATCGCCGCCGGAGCCGTCTCCGCGACCCACACCTTCAACGCCATGCGCAACTTTAACCAGCGCGAGCCCGGAATCCTCGGCGTCGTCCTCGACAACGGCAGTCTCTTCGCCGAGATCATCTGCGACGGCTACCACGTCGACGCCGCTGTCGTACGCCTCTTCTGGAAGGCGAAAGGCGCCAAGCGCGCCATCCTCATCACCGACGGAATCAGCGCCAGCGGCATGCCCGACGGCAAATATAAACTCGGCTCCCTCGATGTCGAGGTCACCGACGGCAAATGCATCGCCTACGACGAACGAGGCGGCAGCGCCATCGCCGGCAGCACCCTCACCATGGACCGCGCCGTCAGCAACTTCCACGCCTTCACCGCCGCGCCCCTCGACCAAGTCGCCGCTCTTGCGGCCCTGAACTCAGCACGAATGCTCGGCCTCGACGACCGCTTCGGATCGCTCGCCCCCGGCCGGGCCGCCGACATGGTCGTCCTCAGCGAAGACGGCACACTCCACCAAACCCTCCTCGCCGGCATACCCGTGCCCGAATAAAAGCGCACGGCGTCAGCCGCGGAATGATCTGCGAATCAACCGGCGACGGACATGAAGTCCACCGCCGGCTGATTCGAACCGCCGAGTATGCAGACTACTTACGGCGCTGCGTACCAGCGAACGTAGTCGACGGTCATCGGGCCGACACTGGTAAGTCCGGTGATTGATCCGCCGAGCGTGCCGCCGATCGCCTCATTCAGCAGCAGGAAAATGGGTTGGTTGAATGCCCATTGATCCCCTGAAGGAAGGCTGGCGGGTGTGGTTGTGTAGAAGGGTTTGGTTGGGTCGTCGACGAAGAATTGGATCTGGTCTGGCGACCAGATGATTCCGTAGGTGTGGAAGGCGGTGTTCACTGCCTGGCCGCTGGGGAAGTTGTAGCGCTGGGAGAGTCCGTCCCCGCCGGTAAGCCAGGTGTGGATGGTGGAGTTCTCTGCGGTGACGCCGGGGCCGCCGTAGATCTGCGGTGTCCAGTCTTCGAGGATGTCGATCTCTCCGGCAACCGGCCAGGGAACGCCGCTGTTGATGTTGTTGCCCAGCGCCCAGAAGGCCGGCCATGGCCCCTGATTGGTGGTGTCAGGCAGCTCGATCCTCGCCTCGATGATTCCATATTGGAAGGTCTGCCCTCCATCGGTATTCATGCGGGCCGATAACCAGGTTCCGTTGACATATCGGGGCTGGATCACGAGATGACCGTTGCCATCGATATAGACCGGGGCCGTGGATGTGCTGAACGTAGTGGGGCACTGGCTCGGATTACCCTGGACTCCGGGCGGCCCGCAGTAGACCTCTGCTTCGTTATTTCCCCAGCCGTTATTGTTGCCGAGGTTGAAGTTCCAGGCTTCGGTGGATGGCGGCCCTGCGGGGCCATCGAATTCCTGGCACCAGGTGGGTTTGTAGCTCACTCCGCCAACAGATAGATCGCCGATGTGGGTGCAGGGGCTGGACCAGAGGCCGCCTTTGCCTGTGTTGCTGCTGTTGGTTTGCACGGTCAACGACCATAGCTGGTTGCTGGCGCCCGTGCATGTGTCGACTACGACTGCGCTCCCTACCGCCCTGCCGCTGGCGGTAAGGCAAAGATTGGCGCCGTTCGCGGGCTGGAATTCGTAGGCGTTGCCGATCAGGATTGGATCCCAGGCCTGCGCCGGAGAGCCGGCACACGCGTCAAGAACGACTGCCGAACCGCTGGTGGCTCCCGATGCGGTGACGCAATACGGGCCAAGCGCAGCGAAGTTATAAAAGCCAGGCGGCGTTACCCCGGTATTGTTCAGTGACCACGACTGCGCGTTGGTGCTGTTCGAAGTGTAGATGTCGATTGGATTTCCCGCTTCCGTCCCGGCGCCTGAATCGTCGAAGACCAGGGTCGGAGCACTCTGCGGGCTTAGGGTGAAGCTGCCGATGCCGATTGGCGCGGTGCCAGACTCGCGGGCCCAACCAGGTTTACCGCAATCGGCAGTTGCGAAACATAATGGACGGTTACGCGCTCCACCGGAGAAGCCCTCCTGAGCGAAATGGCCTCCCGGAGCTGTGCCTTGCCCAAAGAGCGAGTAGCTGCCTGAATAAAGCGTCACGGCCAACAGGCAATACCCGAGCCTGCGCATGATCGCCGATTGCACGATGCGATTTGAAACCACGGTAGTCTCCTACGTCGGAATGTATTGGGCGCATCTCGCCAAAGGCCGGTCGAAGCTGGTTCTCTGGGCTGTTCGGGACTTGCAGACTGATCCCGTCAACAACTGCGCGAAGATGACGCGCGGACAACCCTAGCAGGGTTGAAGTCGAGCTGACAACCCCTGTACAAATCCGGGAGTCGCCCGACGAAAGCCCTTCCCCAGATCCATCTGCAGCGAATTTTAGCGACCGCAATGCGCGTATATACTAGGGTATAGACTCTCCTCGGAGGCGCCCCCATGCCTGAAACTCGCTCTGTCAAACTCTTTAAGAACGGAAGCAGCCAGGCCGTCCGCCTCCCCGCCGAGTTTCGCTTCGAAGGAGACGAGGTCTACGCCACCCGCGACGAGACCACGGGTGATGTCACCCTCTCCAAGAGTCCCGGAGCGCAGGAGTGGAAAGATTTCTTCGCGTTCGCGCGGACTGTTGACGCGCCGGACTTCATGGCCGAGAGGCCGATGAACCGGATTCCGACGAGGGCTGGGGTCTTTGACGACCTGATCGAAGATGCCAAACCGAAACATAGAAAAGCCAAATGATCCGCTACATGCTCGACACCGACACTGCCAGCTACTTCATCAAAGGCGGGCATCCTGCAGTCGAAGAAAAGATACTTGCGCTACTGCCATCGACCCTTTGCATCTCCGTCATCTGTCGTGCCGAGCTCGTCTATGGCCTGAACAAACTTCCCGCAAACCACCGCCTGCAGATCTCCGTCAGGCGATTTCTCAAAATGACTCGCGCGCTTCCCTGGGACGTGGCGGCTTCAGACTGGTATGCCGAAATCCGTCACCAGCTTACGACTGCAGGTAAGCTGATCGGCGAGTTGGACATGATGATCGCCGCCCACGCCATCTCCCAGGAGGCCGTCCTCGTGACTAACAACCTCCGCCATTACCGGCAAATCAAGTCTCCGCTGATGCTCGAAAACTGGGTGTGACTCCACAAATCCTGGTGCCCATCCTTGACGACGACTCAGCCGGTCGGCAGGCAGACTTGCCGAAAATGTGACTTGGCGGTGACTGCCCAAATAGTGCAATACCCCGTCAACGGAAGCTGGAGTGGCCCAGTAACCCTGTGGTAACATCCGCTTTTTGCCCCATTGGATCCGGAATGGCTGGCGTCGCTCCTTTAGAACAAGAGGTTCAATGACTCGATTGCGGTTTCTCTTTGCCAGTGTCGTGTTCCTGGCCTCTTTTTTGCTATTTCTAGTGGAACCGATTGCTGCCCGCCAGCTGCTGCCTTTTCTCGGCGGATCAGCTGCTGTCTGGATCACCTGCCTGGTCTTCTTCCAGGGCGCGCTACTGCTCGGATATCTCTATGCACACTGGCTTGCCGGACGGCCGTCGGTCATCGTCTATGTGTCGGTGCTGTCGCTGGCCGTTGCTGCCGCTGTTCTATCGGTTCTAAGAGCAGTGCTGATCCACAATGGCGCCGCCCATCCGATCCTCACCGTGTTTTCTTTCCTGAGTATCTCCATCGGCCTTCCATTTCTTGTCCTCGGCTCGACGAGTCCCTTGCTCCAGGTTTGGTGGGCGCGCGTTGAGGGCGGCAAAATTCCATATCGCCTCTATGCGCTTTCGAATGTTGCTTCGTTGCTGGCGCTGGCCTTGTATCCGAGCGTGATCGAGCCCCGCTTCACCCTCCACTCGCAACGCGCGGGCTGGTGTGGCGGTTTCGTTATCTTCGCGGTCCTCAGCGCCTTTCTTGCCGTCAAGGCCCGCTCCGGCACAGCGCTTCCCCACGTAATGCCCGAGGACCTTTCCGTTCTACGTTCGCCGGGCAAGGACAAGCTTCTTTGGCTTCTGCTGCCGATGGGCGCAGCCATGCAGTTGAGCGCAATCACCAGTTATCTGACCGCCAACGTCGCGCCCATCCCGCTTCTCTGGATTCTTCCCCTGGCTGTCTATCTGCTCACAATCATTCTGGCGTTCCAGTTCCGTATTCGGCTGCCGTGGAGCATCATCGCCCGGGTCATGGTGGTGATGCTGGCTGCTCTTGCATACTCGCTTACGAAGGCCAACGGCGAATGGCCCTTGTGGCTTTCGATTCTCTTTTTCATGGTGGAATTGTTCTTCGCGTGTTTATTCTGCCATTCCACGGCCACACGCCTGCGGCCGCAACTCGCATCCGAGGCGACGCTTTTCTATCTCCTTTTTGCGGCTGGAGGGGCACTCGGCTCGTTCCTGATCGGCATCGCCGCGCCGTTCCTCTTTCACTTCAACCTTGATCTGCCCATCACCTTCCTGGTCACAGCCCTGCTCGCTCTGGCAGTGAACTGGGACGGCGCCTGGAGCCAGCGCCTGTTGTGGGGGGTCGCCAGCGCGGCCATGCTCGTCCTGGTCTTTATGGTCCACCACGCCTACATGCACGGCACGATCGTCGCTGAGCGCAACTTCTACGCCAGCCTGCGCGTGACCGAGGAGCCATCCAGTTCCGGCGCAACCGTCCGCACGCTCATGAACGGCAGCATCCGCCACGGTACGCAGGTCCTCGGGAACGACGAACTGCGCCACACACCAACCACTTATTACACCAGCAGCTCGGGCGTGGGCCTTGCGATTCGCTTTTGCTGCAAGGGTCGCAGTCGCAAAATTGGCGTCATCGGGCTCGGCGCAGGCACTCTGGCTGCCTATGGCCGCCCCGGCGACCACATCCGCTTCTACGAAATTAACCCCGCTGTTCCGGCTATCGCAAACGACACCTTCACCTATATCAAAGACTCTCAAGCGCAGGTTGAGATCGTAGAAGGGGATGGCCGTACTTCGCTGGCACAGGAACCTCCACAAGTCTTCGATGTTCTGGTCGTGGACGCATTCTCTGGCGATGCTATCCCGATCCATCTTTTGACCGCGGAGGCCATGGAGCTGTATCGGCGCCACCTTGCTCCGGGCGGCATCCTCGCATTTCACATCTCAAACAGGCACGTCGATCTTGCGCCTGCCATAGCCCTGCTGGCCGACTCGGTTGGCATGCAAGCACGGCGAGTCTCTTCCGCCTCGACGCAGCAGCCGGGCGAATACACATCTACCTGGATGCTGGTGACAGCCGACCAGGACTTCTTCACCCAGCCGGAACTCTCCGCCGTGGCACGCCTGCCGGAATCCAGGCCGGGGCTGAAGGTGTGGACCGACGATTACTCGGCGCTGATGCCACTGATTCGATGGTGAATTGTTGTTGAGGGAGGCCAGTCGGGGACTCGGAAGGCGCCGTTCGCCCGGTGCCCATCCTCGACGACGGCTTCATCGTCGGCAAGGGTGGGAGGGAGCAATCCTCGAACCAAACAAATGTCTGAATGAAGTGAAGGCCCTTGGCGGAGATACGGGTGACCCGACCGGAGGTGAATGCGTGACTCGCCCGGTTGGTGCGAATCGAAACCGCGAGACAGCTTGCTTTTGCCGTTGCGGTGATAGGAGCAAGGCACGGAGAGATCATGTGCTGCGAGCCGCGGTTTATTTGAGCGGGCGTGAGCCTGCGATGAGTATGTCTACCAGTCTCCTGGCGCTTTGCTGCCAGTCGGCGCCGGTGCCTGTATGAGAAACGCCGATCAGCGCTCGAAGCAGGTCGTGTGCATCCAGGTCTCTTCGCAGATCGCCACTCCTCTTAGCCCGCTTCACCAGCCCATCGATCGCGCCCTGGATCAGGGCGCGTGAACCTTCGTGAAGCCGGGATGCGCCTCCGGCAATGGTATTGAGGGCGGGCGCAATGATGTGCTTTGCCGCAATGTAATCGAGGAGCAGCAGCATCCAGGCTCGGAGCGCTTCGAGTGGGGGCATGGTTTCGGAGAAACTGGCCGCGGCCGCCGCCAGTTTCTCCACTTCATTCCGGTAAACACCTTCGATCAGCTCATCGCGCGTGGGGAAGTGGCGATACAAGGTACCAGTCCCAACGCCCGCCTGCTTCGCGATCTCTTCCAGGCTGGCATTGGCGCCTTGTCGGGTAAACGCTCCCTTCGCAACTTCAAGAATGCGCTCACGGTTGCGCAGCGCGTCTGAGCGTGGTTTCCGGTCGGTCGTCGAATGGTTCTTCGTCATCTTCAAAATTAATGCAACCGGAGGTAGCCTCCGAATATCTATTCATTCGGAGGCTGCCTCCGTTTTAGTCGAGGCTGCATCCTTTCGTCAATCACGCTCGCATGAGATCAAGGAGAAACATATGCGTGTATTTGTTACTGGCGCTACCGGATTCATCGGTTCCGCCATCGTGAAAGAACTTGTCGGCGCGGGCCACCACGTACTTGGTATGGCCCGGTCGGATGCGGGCGCAAAGTCGCTCGAGGCCGCCGGCGCCCAGGCGCATCGAGGCGATCTGGAGGACTTGGAAAGTCTGCGCAGCGGAGCAGCCGCGGCCGATGCCGTCATCCACACCGCCTTCCAGCATGACTGGTCTAAGTTTGCGGAGAGCTGCGAGTTGGACCAGCGCGCCATCGAGACCATCGGCGCCGTGCTTGAGGGTTCAAGCCGCCCATTCATCGTCAGCTCCGGGGTCGGAGTGGCTCAGGGCCGCGCTGCCACAGAGGACGATCCGCCGCTATCTTCTCCATCCCTTCCTCGTGTATCGGAGGCAGCGGCTGTCGCACTGGTGGAGCGCGGAGTCAACGCCATTGTGATGCGCCTGCCGCAGGTCCACGACACCGTAAAGCAGGGCCTCGTCACTCCCCTGATTGCGGTGGCGCGTGCGAGGGGTGTCTCGGCGTACATCGGCGACGGTCAAAACCGCTGGCCCGCCGCGCATATTTTGGATGTCGCCCGCCTCTACCGTCTCGCATTGGAGAAAGGCACCGCGGGAGCCCGTTACCACGCCGTCGCAGAAGAGGGGGTGGCGCTTAAAGACATTGCCACCGCTATCGGCCATGGTCTGAACATACCCGTCATTTCAATTGCGCAGGAACAGGCCCAGGAACATTTCGGCTTCCTCGGATTCTTCGCCGGGAGAGACCCCCTGACCTCCAGTACGCAGACCCGTGCAAAGCTCGGATGGAACCCCACAGGCCCCTCCCTGCTCACCGATCTCGGGAACATGCGCTATTCCGAGGTCTGAACTAAACCCACAATCACGGAGGAATCGAAATGCAAAAGACATGGTTCATCACCGGAGCCTCGCGCGGCTTCGGCCGCATCTGGGCTGAGGCTGCTCTGAAACGCGGTGACCGGGTTACAGCGACCGCCCGCAAATTGGCAGACGTAGCCGATCTCGCGGAACGTTTTGGCGATACGGTGCTGCCCCTTGCCCTCGACGTCACCGACTCCGAGCAGGTGCAGCAAACAGTTCATCAGGCATACACGCACTTCGGCCGGCTCGACGTCCTTGTCAACAATGCCGGCGCTAGCCTGTTCGCGGCTACAGAGGAAGCCAGTGATGAACAGATCCGCGGCCTCTTCGATGCGAACTACTTCGGCATGGTCCGAGTGCTCCGGGCGGCTCTGCCCTTGCTGAGGAAACAAGGGAGCGGCCACATTCTCGGTGTATCGAGCGGGTTGGGAATTGCGGCATTGCCGATGATCGGCTTCTATTGCGCTACGAAATGGGCGGTCGAAGCGCTCCACGAAGCCCTCGCGCCAGAGGTGGGGGCGTTCGGCTTGAAGGTGACAATTGTTGAACCCGGGGCCTACGCAACCGACTTCGGGAAATCCGCACAGATTGCGGATGCGCTGGAACCATACGCGGAATTCCGGAAACAGTTCCTGACGCACCTGGCAAATGTTGAACGCGGTGATCCGGAGGCGACGGCAGAAGCCATCCTGAAGCTTGTGGACGCTGAGAATCCGCCGCTGCGACTTGGGCTGGGCACTTCTATTCTTCCCAGGGCCCGCGCCGTGTATACCGAGCGGCTGGAGACGTGGGAAGCGTGGGAGGACGTGTCGAATGCGGCAATGGGCGAGCCGAAGAAATCGATGGCGGCGGTGATCGAACAACTGGTTCAAAGATGAGGAAAGGTTGAAGACAGGAGAGTTCCCGCCAAATAGCAATCGCGACGTAGACTGGGTTGGTAAGTGGCGGGAACATCCACAATGAAGAACGAGACACGCGGCCCCATCTCGCACCGCTCGTTGACCTGAACAGCCCAAATTGCCGTAAAGTCGCCTTCTCGAAAAGCCGCTCTTATCGCTACGACTTTTTACCCTTTCCCAATTCGGGAAATCATGGCAATCTCTTCACCGATTTCTGCTGCAAATCTTCAGCACAGGAATAAACTAAAGCCTCCTCGAACCGAAAGAAATTGTTGGTTTTGAGAGCTGGCCCATCGACGAACGAGCGGGCTTCCTGCGTGGACGCTGTAACTGCAACATTCAGGGATATCGGAGATCGCGTCATGAAGAATCAATACCTTAAGGCGATACCCTCCAACCTAACTCGTTTAGATCCTAGATAATACCTAGGAAATCCCAGGGGGGTGGGGGCTCGAAGCGAATATTCGACGAAAACGGCAACCCCATATTTGAATTTCAAGTTCGCCCTACCCCGGAATGGTCTCTCTCACCGCCGACCCGTAAAACGAATAGATCGCGATTACCACAAACGCGACCAGCGGCACGATGTAAGCCAGCGCCATGCTGTGAATGTGCACCGAGATCAGCCCCATCGTCAGCGGCAGCACGGCGCCGCCGATGATGGACATGATGATCACCGAGCCGCCGATCTTCGTATTCGGTCCCAGGTTCTTGATCCCCAGGGCAAAGATTGTCGGGAACATCAGCGACATGAAGAAGCTGGTGAAGAAGAGCGACCATAGCCCGGCCCATCCCGGATGAAAGACGGCAACCGAAACCAGGCCGACATTGATGACCGCGTAGATGCCCATCAGTACGTTAGGCTGCACGTATTTCATCACGAAGGCCGAGCTGAACCGCCCGATCAGGAACATGGCCAGCGTTCCGGTAAGGAAGTACCCCGCCACCTTCTCCGGCTCGGTCGTATAGTCCTGAACGTAAGTTATGAAGTAGCTCCATATGCCGGTTTGGCCGCCGACATACAAGAACTGAGCGATGACACCGAAGACGAAATGACGCTGCTTCAGCAAGTGACTGAATCTGCTGTCTTCCGGATGCCCGATGTGTTCATGCTCGCTCTGGATGTCAGGAAACCTGGTGCGAACGATCAGGACCGCCCAAAGCAGCGTGACCGCACTGAGCACGAGATAAGGCCCTTTGACGCGCAGCGTCTCCTGCTGCAGATAAGCCTTATAAGTGTTCGCCGCCTGCATCGCAGTGACCTGCGCCGGCGTCAGCGAGATGCCCGAGAAGATGAACTTGGTCCCCACAAACGCGGCAGTAATCGACCCCAGCGGATTGAATGCCTGGGAGAAGTTCAGCCGCCGTTCCGAGCTGCGCGGGTCGCCAAGCTGGGCGATGAACGGATTCGATGCGGTCTCGAGGAACGCCAGCCCGCTGGCGATCACAAACAGCGCGCCCAGAAAGAACGGATAGCTCTGCGCCACCGCCGCCGGCCAAAAGAGCAGCGTCCCAGCGCTGAAGAGCAGCAGCCCGGTCACAATGCCGGCCTTGTAGCCGGCCCGTTTCATCATGATCGCCGCCGGCATCGCGAGCAGAAAGTAACCCATGTAGAACGCCGACTGCACGAGCACCGCTTGAAAGCGCGAGAGCTCGAACGACTTCATGAACTGCGGAATCAGCACGTCGTTCATGTTGTTCGGGATGGCCCAGAGGTAAAAGAGCGCTGTTACCAGGAAGAACGGAACCAGATTCCCCGGCGGCAACATCGCCGGCTTGCTGCCATCGTCATGCGCGGTCGTCGCTGCATTCGGTGAAACGTAAATCTGTGCCATCAGCGTCTGTGCCTCTATCGCGGAGCTTCTTTATCCGACCTGAATCATAATCTTTGTGAAGCGCGGCGGGTCAGCGCTCCATGCCGCAAGCGCTTCCGGAGCCTCTTCTATTGGAACGATCGTGCTCACCGCGTCCTCGACTGGAAAGCGATGGTCCTCGAGCATGCGAATGACCTCGCGGAAGTCTTCCGGCAATGCATTTCTGGAACCCAGAATGTCGAGCTCCTTCTGGACAAACAGCCGCGTCTCGTAAGCGACCGGCTCCTTGGCGTAACCGATGTAGACAACTCGCCCGGTAAACGCGACCTCCTCAACCGCCGCGCGAAAGGTGCCCGGGAGTCCGATCGCCTCGATGATCACGTCGGGCCCGAGTCCGCCGGTCAGCTCGGCGAGCGTCGTGTGCAGATCGCCGCGCATGGTGTTGATCAGCTCGGTGGCTCCAGCCTTGCGGGCAATCTCCAGCTTGGCGTCGTCGACGTCGATGCCGATCGTGCGTGCGCCGCGAAAGCCCGCCGCGGCAACCGCACCCAGACCGACGCCGCCGCAGCCAATCACCGCGACCGTGTCGCTGCTCGTCACTCGTCCTCGTGCTACCGAGTGAAAGCCGACCGTGAGCGGCTCGACGAGGCAAAGCTCCTTAAGGCTAAGTTTAGCGGTGTAGAGCTTCTCCGGCGGCACGACGAGATACTCGGTCAGCCCGCCGTCGCGCTGCACGCCGAGCGTCTCGTTGCTCTGGCAGGCATTCGGCCGCTTGCGCAGACAAGCCGCGCACCGTCCGCAACTCGTGTAGGGCGAGAGCGTGACCGTATCGCCTGGCATGAAGCTGCCTCCGCCTTCCACAACGGTCGCCGAGATTTCGTGTCCGGGAACGCGCGGGAAGCTCACCATGGGATTCTTGCCGCGGTAGGAGTTGAGATCGCTGCCGCAGAGACCGACGAGACCCACACGCAGCAACACCTCGCCGTTGGCGGCGACGGGTTCAGCGCGATCCTCGATGGCGATGTCTCCGGGACCACGCAGCACAATAGCCTTCATCGTGTTTCCTCTGGTCCAGCTTGTCTTTTGTGTTGGGTTTGGTGCACGAGGCGAAGATTCCGGCTGGTCGCGACGGCCTGCGCCCGTTGCAGAATTGCCTCGCTGGCTTCGTTGGTACCCAGCGCCTCCACCGTCACCTGATTGACGATCTCTGCGAATCTCGGCAGATCTTCGCAGAAAGGTAGCGTCCTCGCAGCGGCACTGAGTCGTTCAATCTCAGCATAGATCGGGACGCGCTGCAGCACCTCCGGATCGCACCATGTTGAGAGTCGCACGCCGACTGCTCCGTGCATTGCTGTCAGCTTGTCCATCTCCGGGCTGGCGATATGGCGGAGAAGATCATAGCTGGCCGATTTCTCCTGACTGCCGGAGCCGATCCCAATGACCCAGTAATTGCTCAGCGAAGCGGTTTGGCCAGGACGGCCCCCAGGAATTGGCGCGAGCGCAATCTTGCCTCGAAGGGGCGAATCGGGACGGTCACAGCGTGCTGCGAAGCCAAACCAGTTGACCATCATCGCGATCTGTCCGGAAAGAAAGATGTCGCCAGATCGAATGGAATTGATCTGGCTGCACCCCGGAAAGCAGGCCTGCGGGTCGTTGACGATGCTGCGATAGTACTCCAACGCCTCGACGACTTCGGCACTCGCGAGCGCCGGAAAACCATCCGAAGTATAGAGTTCGCCGCCGCGGCTCCAGACTTGCAGCACGAGATCATAGAGAGTGTTGTGACCGTCAGGATATGCAGCGAAGAGCGTGCCGTAGAGGCCTTGCTCCGGACGAGTGAAGAAGCTTGCGGTCTCGTGGAACTCCCGCCAGGTGATCGGCGGCGCGAGCTTGCGCCCAAATTGCTGCTCGAAGGCTCGGCTTTCGTGGTCATCTTCGAAGAGGTCTTTGCGGTAGATCAGGCACTCAGGCCCGTCATGCCATGGAATGCAGTAATAGCCGTCGCCGCCGCGCAGGGGCTCGCGCAAGCTGGCTGGCCAACCCGAGGGCCATCCGGGGAGCGGAGCGGCCCGCATCCAGCGACCGAGAGGCTCTAACGCCGCAGTCTGCACCGCCTGTCCGATCCAGTCGGTCGGAAAGATCGCGAGGTCCCACACTCCGGTTCGCAGGCCACTCTCGCCCAAAACAGGCTCCTCGAGATCGTCGATCTCAAATGAAGTCACCTCGATTTCAACCTCGGGATTGAACGGGCGATAGGCGGCAATCTGCGCGGCCAGAGCCGACTCAAAATCCACGAAAGAACGCACTGCAATACGTAGTCGTTTGGTGGCCGGTGGCGACATGAGGAATGCGACGATCTTCTGTAGCGTTACAGTAATCGATTAGGAACCGGCTGGCAAAACCCCGAACTTGAGCAACACCAGGATTGAAGAGGTTTGTTGTAGCTTGCCAGTATGCGCCCATTCAGCTATTCGATCGGCCTCGCTATTGCTACTGTTGCCTTATCCTCCGCCGCGCTCGGCCAATCATCTCTTCGCGCCCGCGAATTGGGCGTGCCATTCGATGGCACTCCGGGCCCGCTCGATGCGATCACCGATATCAGAGGAGTCGAGGTGGGAGACACGACGCTCATCTCGGGCGATGGCGCGCTCAAGGTTGGCGTCGGGCCGGTACGGACGGGCGTCACCGTCATCTTTCCCCGGGGCAAGGCCAACTCCGACCCTGTCTATGCCGGATGGTTCGCCCAGAACGGTAATGGGGAGATGACCGGCACCTCGTGGCTTGAGGAGTCAGGCTTCCTCGAAACTCCAATCGCTATTACGAACACGCATAGCGTTGGAGTCGTCCGTGACGCCATGATCGAGTACTGGGTAAAACACGGCACTCTCAAGCAGGACTGGTCTCTGCCGGTCGTCGCGGAGACCTGGGACGGATACCTTAACGACATCAACGGCTTTCATGTGAAACCTGAAGACGTCTTCAATGCGATGGACAATGCCAAGGGTGGTCCTGTTTCCGAAGGCGCAGTCGGCGGCGGGACGGGAATGGTTTGTTACGGATTTAAAGGAGGAGACGGTACCGCCTCGCGCGTGCTCAGCAAGGAGGACGGCGGCTATACGGTGGGCGTTCTGGTGCAGTGTAATTGCGGACGACGGCCACAGCTCATTATCGCCGGCGTTCCAGTGGGCAAGGAGATTCCGGAGAACGTGCCTTACTCGATGTTTCGCGACGGCAAGGGTGGCGAAACCGAGGGCGACGTTGGCTCGATTATCATCGTAGTCGCGACCGATGCTCCGCTATTACCCGACCAACTCAAGCGCCTCGCGCGCCGCGCAACGATGGGGTTGGCGCTGACGGGATCGACTTCCGGCAACGGCTCGGGAGATATCTTTATCGCCTTTTCGACCGCGAATCCTCATGCATGGGACGAAAGCCCGAGGCCACACACGATCCAGGCGGTGTCGAATGAGCGGATCAATCCGCTCTTCACCGCAACCGTCGAAGCCACCGAAGAAGCTATCGTCAATGCGTTAGTCGCTGGAAAAACCATGACCGGGATCGACGGCCACACGGTGATCGGGCTACCGCATGACGAACTGCAAAAGGCGCTGAAAAAGTATGGGCGGTAAGACAAAGCTTCAGATACCGGCGTACCACGAATAGCTATATTCCGGCTCGGTCGAACCCAGACCCTTGCCGAAGCTCTGGAGATCATCGGTAACGGTCAGGCGGGTGATATATTTCACACTCTTGTACCCGAGCTGGCGAGGCACGCGCATGCGCAGCGGGCCACCGAAGGCCACGGGCAGATCACCGCCGTTCATCCCCCAAGTCAGGAAGGTCTGCGGGTGCAGGGCGTCAGCCATGTCGATGCTCTCCCACCAGTCGCTGTCAATGCTGAAGTACACGACATATCGGGCGTGCGGCGATATGCCGGCCTCGTGCAGGACTTCGATCAGAGGCGTTCCAATCCACTCGGCAATATATGACCAACCCTCCTCGCAGGCTATTTCGGTGATTTGGCTCCGGAAAGGCAAGCTCTTCAGGTCCCCCAGCGAAAACGATGTCGGACGAGCGACCATGCCATCTACGGATAGCCGCCAGTCAGAGAACCCTTTCGCCTGATGTTGCTTGAATACATCGTTAGGAGGCGGGGTCGAGTTCGCGAAAGGCGACTTCGAAATCATGCTCCGAGGAAACTCCCGCGCCAGCGAGTGCGCGGTCATAATCCGTTGGGTGGCGTAGGTCAGGGTGGTGCCGGGACCGTATAGACCACCATGATCGGGGGGTACCAGGCCGTAACGCTCGGCGATGCGGGCGGCTGCAGTCAGGCCAGCCACCCCTGCGGTTGCGGCAAGGCCTCCGGTCAGCAGTTTGCGACGTGAGAGAGGCCTCATGCACTCTCCTCGAGCTGCGGTCCGCTGGGAACGGCGGCGGGTGCGGTGAGCGACGCCACTTCGCGACCAGTGATCATGGCCCGCATCCGGCTCCAGAACCCAGCGTGAACAATCATCGCCACATGGACAATCAGAAAGAGCAGCAGAGCTCCGGAGATGAAGAAATGCAGAGTGCGCGCGGATTGCCGGCCGCCCAGCAGGTTGACGATTGCCGGAACGGCGGAATCAACCGCCGGGGACATCGCCAGCCCCGTCCAGATCACCAGGGGAAACAGTACGAAAATCACCGCCAGATAGGCGGTCCGCTGCATGATGTTGTATGAGTGAGATTGCGCTTCCTCCGGAGGCGCGCGGCGAAGATACTTTGCGACAACTTCCCAGTACGCCCGCCACGTCCTGTCAGACGGCACGGGAAAGAGGTCTTGGCGGAAGTGGCCGTTCCAAAAGCTTGAGATCGCGTACACAAGCCCAGTCAGCACGGCCGCCCAGGCAGCCTGAAAGTGGAGAGAGCGGCTCCAGCCATTCTGGTCGGTCATCACGTAACCGTAACTGGTCGGAACAGTTCCCCTTGAAGAGGGTATCGGCAAGGTGAACAGTGGCCGAACCATCACGTTGCCGGTTTCACCCCAATAGAACTGGGGATGAGAGATGACGATCTCTCCGCCGCTGATGAGCAGGGCAAAGAAAGCAGCGACCGTGATCCAGTGAGTCACGCGGACGACGGCAGGGTGACGGGGACTTACGGGATTCGAAAGCGAGCCGGCGGCCTTCACACGCGAAGAATAGCACGGGTTTGCGCAAGGTGCGTGCCGCGCAGAGACAATAGCGCTTCGACTCAGTGCGCTCGGGCCAGAATGGCAATCCTGCTGACCGGCGACCTTGAAGCGTGTCTCAGCTCTCGATCGGCTCCATGTCAACGCCTACTTTCAGCAGATGGGCGCCGCCGCCGAGAATGAGTCCACGGAGCGGGCTCACGTCGCCATAGTCGCGGCCCCAGGCGAGAGTTACGTGACCGTCGGAGGGGACGACGTTGTTGGTTGGATCTACATCGAGCCAGCCTATGCCAGGGCAATATGCGGAGACCCAGGCATGAGAAGCATCTGCCCCAATGAGCCTTGGTTTTCCTGGAGGCGGATAAGTGCGCAGATAGCCGCTTACGTAGCGCGCGGCGAGGTTCAGAGAGCGCAAGCAGGCTATCTGAACATGCGCGAAATCCTGGCAGACGCCGCGGCGTTTCTTGAAGACCTCTTCGGTAGGTGTCCGCACATTCGTTACCTTGGAGTCGAAACGAAAATCGCGGTAAATGCGAGCGGTCAGATCAATCAGCGCCTCAGGCATCGCACGGCTGGGCGTGAACGACTCTAATGCGTAGGCGGCAAACTCCGGTCGAATGCGGATGCGGGGCGATTCGAAGGTGAATTGGTAAGCCTCCAGCCCCTCGGAGCTGTGATCGTCCGGCAACGACTGCGCCACTTCTTCCCAGGAGATCAACGGCGTCGAGAAAGCCGGCCCTCTGCCGGTACGCGCGTCATTTGACTCGTAACTTCCGCCGCCATCTCTTTCAATGACGACTTCGCTTCGCGCTTCCACTATCAGTTCGCGGTGAGGCTCCTGGATGGTGAAAAAACAGAGCAGGTTGCCGTAATAGTCCTCTCGCTCCGTCAACGTCGCGGGAGCAGGCTGGATGCTCAATTTGTTCTGAGTCAAACGATGGTGTGGCATGGTCCTCGGCTTCAGGCACGCCACATGGTTGCCGAGCGAAACAGGATATCGATACTTGTAGGTCGTGCGGTGGACGATTTTATAAATCATGGCAGCGATGGATTCATGGATCATTGACCTATAGTGATGGGCAACGTACGTGCGTGGCTGAAGTAGGTGCTCGATAGGTTATTCGACCAGTTAGGCAGTAATAGTTCCAGATCCCTAAGATGACGTTCCAGCCGCGAAAGGCCAGTACCGTTCGCTGAAGCCGGTGCGCCCGGCAAAGGATATTTGAACTCACGCAAATCGATGGCCCGCAAAGCCGCGAGCTGCTCCTGCATGTACTTCAGGTCGTCGGAGACATGCCGCGGAAGCTTCTCATAGAGATGCGCGAGGTGGCTCAGCTGAAAGTCCAGCGATCGCGGGTTCGTTTCGTCCGCCATCAGCACGTCGAGGACGGCGAGTGGCTGGAGCGTGGTGTAATAGCGTGCGCGGTAGGTCATGGAGCTGTCTGCGACCTCAAGCAGGCATTCGAGAAGCGGCCAGTCCTGCTCGGCGAGCGGCTTGGTGATCTCGCGCAGTTGACGGGTGAGATAAATCGCGCGTTCCAGGCGGCGCCCAATGCTCATGAACAACCAGCCAGCGCCACGGTTGATGTTTTCCCTTTCCATGCCGGAGAAGGCTGAGAGGAGTTCCAGGCAACCGGTCAGCATCGCCGGATACTCGAGGAACTGGATTCCGCCTTCGACGTGCATCGAGTCGCGCAGACGCCCGATGAGGAACATCATATCGGCAGACAGACGTTCGCGGACGTTGCCGCCGATTCGGGATATCTCCGCCAAAGTACAGACCAGGCTGTCGGGCCGCTTCGGATCGGAGAGGAGCGAGACCATCTCGCGCTCCAGCTCCAGGGGCGTCGGCCGCCGGTTCTTCGCCTTAGGCAGCTTGCTGTGTCGTGATTCCAGGCAGCTGTGCAGTCGAATGAGGCAAGCCAGCTCCGGTTCTTCAGCCCGGCGCACTCGCGAAGCCATCGCCCGCAGGATACGGGCCATGCTTTCGGTCCTCTCGGCGTATCGGCCCAGCCAGTAGACATTGTCGGCCACACTGCTGGGCACGACCCGCGGAACGCGGCGCAGCTCCACCGCCTGGCCGCGCGGGCGCAACATGCTGAAGGTATCGACGGGGCGGTCCCAGAGCACCCAGGCGTCTTTGCTGTGACCGCCGCGCTGCATTGAGACAACTGAACCTTCGGCCTCGGCCACCCGCACCAGTCCGCCCGGTATTGCGATCCACCCGTTCCCGGTGTTGAGCACATAAGTGCGCAGCACGACGCAACGTGAATTGAGGCAGCCGTTCTCCCAAACCGGCGCGGTGGAGAGCGAAATCTGCTCCTGGGCCACGTATTCATGCGGACGGGCGCGCAGTTGCCCAGCGAACTTGCCCTTTTCAGCCTGAGGCAGGTCGGCGCCAAAGACCGGCTCCATGCCGCGCGATGGAAACGCCGGCTTGATCACCACCGAATCGAGATGACTGAGGACCCAATCGAGGGCATACTTCTGTCCACACCACCACGTTGCGACCGAGGGCAACTTCAGCTGCTCGCCCAGCAGTTGGCGGCAGAGACCGGGAAGAAACGGCATGATCGCGGCCGTTTCGATTACTCCGCTGCCCAGTGCGTTAGCGACCTTCACATTTCCGGCGACGATGGCGTCCACGAGTCCAGGCACCCCCAGCAGCGATTCACTGCGCAATTCGAGCGGATCGCAATAGCTGTCGTCCACGCGGCGGAGGATGACATCGACCTGCTCCAGCCCGTCAATCGTCTTCAGAAAGACGTGACGGTCGCGAACAGTCAGGTCCGCCCCCTCGACGAGGGTGAATCCGAGGTACCGAGCCAGGTAGGAGTGCTCGAAGTAGGTCTCGTTGTGGGGTCCGGGCGTCAGCAGAACGATGCGCGGGTTGTCGCGCTGAGCGAGTCCGCGTCAGTGCTTCGCGCTGCGCGCGGAAGAACGGCGCCAGGCGAAGCACGTTCGAGCTGCGAAAGAGATCGGGCAGCACATCGGAGACAATGGTGCGGTTTTCCAGCGCGTATCCGCTGCCGGAGGGCGCCTGGGTGCGGTCGGCGAGCACCCACCATTGACCATCCGGCGAACGTGCGAGATCCACCGCCAGCATATGCAGATAGCTGTGCTCCGGAACAGCCACGGCGACCAGCGGACGAAGAAACGCCGGGTTGGCATACAGCAACGCGGCCGGAAAGTGGCCTTGCGCAATCAGTTCCTGCGCACCGTAGAGGTCGGAGAGCAAGAGATTGAGCAGTTGGGCGCGCTGGATAATGCCCGCCTCCAGGGAACGCCACTCGTCTGCCGAAAGCAGCATGGGCACAATGTCGGTCTGCCAGGGCCGATCGGCCCCCTGAGGATCGCCGTAGATGTTGTAGGTGACGCCGTTCTCGCGAATGCGACGCTCGGCGCGTGCCCAGCGTCGTCCCAGCTCTTCCGGGCCGATGGCGCGTAGCGAGTCCATCAAGTGCGCCCAATGGGCCCGCGGAGTTACTCCGTCGGCGGACGACTCGTCATAAGCGTTACCGTATCGAAGTTGGTTTTGATAGAGGTCCACCCTCACGACTCACGCCCCTTCTCGCCGGGCGCGACGCGCCGCAAGTCCAAGGTCATGGGGAAGATCGGATTGATCTCGTCTTCCGGCGGCATCATGAAGCGGGGCTCCGGCTCAGAAACCCGGAAGCGCAGCTGGCGCCGCTCCCTGGCTTCCGCCGCATTGGCCGGTCGGCTGGTGTAAATCCGTCCGTCGGGCGGTCCCGCATGATAGCTACATCGGCGGAGCGAACGCTCGTACCAGCGATCAACAACGTCGAATACCAATGGGGTGTGCACCGGGATCGTGGGGTGCAGTGTTGCCGACAGCTTCCGGGCGCGATAGCGCAACCCAGCCACTGATTCGCCCGGCTTGCCGGTAGCAGTCAGCGGCACCTTGCGCCCATTGCAGGTCACGACATAGCGGGATTCGGTCGTGATTCCAGACAGTTTCACCTGGATGCGCTCCAGCGATGAATCAACGCTACGCACGGTGCCACCCGAGCTGGCCTCTTCGGCGAGCACATTCCATGGCTCAAGCGCCCGGCGCAACTCTAGAACCATGCCATCCGATCCAATCGAACCGATACTGGGAAAGCGAAACTCGAACTGCGCGGCAAACCACTTCTCGTCGAAGTTGAAACCTGCCTGGCGCAGCTCGCCGAGCACCTCGGCAAAATCGCGCTCGACAAAATGCGGCAGCATGAATCGGTCATGCAGCGCGGTTCCCCAGCGAACCAGGCCTCCCTCGAAGGGACGCTTCCAGAACATGCAAACAAGAGCGCGGACCAGCAGCATTTCGACGAGCCCCATGCGGACATTGGGCGTCATCTCGAAGGCGCGCAGTTCCAGCAATCCCAGGCGCAGCCCTTGACCTTCCGGCGGGTAGAGCTTATCGATGCAGAACTCGGCGCGGTGCGAATTTCCGGTAACGTCAACCAGCAGATTGCGGAACAAGCCATCCAGGGTCGAGGCATCACAGTCGCTGACCGGCAGATGACTGAAAGCCAACTCCAGTTCGTACAAGGCATCCATTCGGGCCTCATCGACGCGCGGATACTGGCTTGTTGGCCCGACATACATTCCAGAAAACAGATACGACAGCGAGGGATGGTTCTGCCAGAAGGCAACCATGCTGCGCAGCACGTCGGGGCGGCGCAGCAATGGGCTGTCGGCGACGGTCGCCCCGCCGATGACAATGTGGCTACCCCCGCCCGTGGCAAGGTGACTTCCGTCGTACGCAAACTTTTCAGCGGTCAGCCGGTTCTCGCGCGCCTGCTCAAAGAGGACCGTGTTGGTGCGTTCGAGATCATCCCAATCGCTTGCGGGAGGAAGGTTGATCTCCAAGACCCCTGGATCGGGAGTCACGCTGAAGGACTTCAGCCGCGGATCGGAGGGCGGCGGATAGCCTTCCAGCCACACTGGCTTTCCCAGGTACCGGCAGGTGTCTTCGACAGCGGCAACCAGGTCGAGGTAGTCGGCCAGCTTCGAGGCGTACGGGAGAAAGACATGGAGGCGACCCTCGCGAGCCTGCACGCAGAGCGCGGGCCGGATCAGCTCCGGTGCAGTCTCCGGGTCGCGAGATAGCGGCGGCAGCGGATCTGGCGCAGGTTCGAGATCAAACAAATCCGGACGCTGCGCAGGTCGGGATGGAAGCTTGACGCGGTCCGCGAAGGGAGCAGCAGCGTGCTCATACACCAGCTCATCCGGTGCAACCCAAGGCATCGCTTCGGTTGGAATGCGATAGCCAAGGGGGGAATCGCCCGGCGACAGGATCAATCGTCCCGCGCGCGGAAACCATAGCTGGCTGGACCAGCGTAATTTGCCGCCCGGCTGCCGCCGGCGTATAGGCAAAATGTATCCGTCCGGCTCTAACTGGGTTTCGGAGCTGTACCCCGGCAACAGATCCTCAACGCTCACTTCAAGGCGTCGGGTGAGCGCCCGGCTATATTCGAGGGCATCCCCCGCGCCGAAGTCATGTTCTTCCTCCTCGCGGGCGATGAGATCGACGTTCTCCCAGACGGGCACGCCATCCGCGCGCCAGAAGCAGCTGAGCGCCCAGCGTGGTAGCGGCTCGCCCGGATACCACTTCCCTTGCCCGTAATGCAACATTGCGCCGGGTGCGGTCTTCTCTCGCATCGCCCGGATCAGGGTCAACCCGCGGGTCCGCTTGAGTTGCCCCAGCGCATCGAGGTTCCACTGCCGGCTCTCCGGATCGTCGATGCCGACGAACGTCGGCTCGCCACCCATCGTCAGGCGAACATCCTGTTCATCCAACTCCGCGTCAACGAAGTGCGCAACCTCTCGTACCCTCTCCCACTCGTCATCGCTAAATGGTTTCGAGAGATGCGGCGATTCATTGAGCCGCCCTACGCTCATGAAATATTCAAGCACTACCCCGGCAGGCTCGACAGAACCGCCAATGGGGGCGGCATTGGCAGGGTTAGGCGTGCAGACCAGAGGAATGTGGCCTTCGCCGGCGAGCAGGCCCGAGGTCGCATCCAGTCCAATCCATCCGGCGCCGGGCAGGAAAGCTTCGGCCCAGGCGTGAAGCTCGGCAGAATCGGCTCTTGGGCCGTCTTTAGAGTCTTCGTCCACCAGCTGGATGAGATATCCGGAGACAAAGCGCGCAGCAACTCCCAGATGCCGAAGCGCCTCTACCAGCAGCCACGCGGAGTCCCGGCATGAACCGGAGCGCTTTTCCAGGGTCTGTTCAGAAGTCTGCACGCCCGGATCCAACCTCATCACATAGTCGATCTCATCCCTGACGCGGCGATTCAACTCCACCAGAAAATCAACCGTTCCCCGCTTCTTGTCGCGCGGTTGGTCGAGAACGCCCTTGAGAAAAGCCTCGAGGCGGGTCCCAGCGGTTCCTGTAGAGCGAAAAGGCGCTAGATCGTTCGCGAGATCAGGCGAGTACTCGAATGGAAAATTCTCGATTCCCGGCTCCAGAAAAAAATCGAAGGGATTGACCGGGCTGAGGTCGGCAACGAGCTCGACCTCAACCGTAAACTCATTCGTTTTGTTCGAGAAAAGGACCCGCGCCAAATAGTTGGAGTGGGCGTCAAGCTGCCATTTGAGGATGTGATCGGCAGGGGAGACCCGAAGCGCATAACTCAGGATAGGCGTGCGACAGTGCGGTGCCGGACGCAACTGGATTATCTGCGGACCGAGAGACACCATCTTGTCGTACCGGTACCGCGTCCGGTGATTCAGCGCAACCAGTATGCTCATCCATCCCCATGCGGCATGCAGCCAATCTTCCGGACCACTCCCGAGGGCAGCCAGAGCGGACACCTCGCCGGTGAGCGAAATCCGCTGTTTCCAAGCTACCTTAACAGGCCCGTAAATGGCGCACATTTCTGACCGGCACCCTCTCCACTATTAAAGCGAAATACAAGGAAGGGACATTGCATCGCGGAACGTGGCTGCGAAATGGAGATTTCAGCGAATGGGGCACCGCACCTAAAGTCTTGTCGTCATTTTCCGCAGGGAGGTGTTTGTCTTTTCTCGAACCTTGAGGCAAATGACCCGAAGGTGATACTGGTTGCGGTGGATTGGGCCGAGTCGGTGGCTGCAACACGCGCCAAACCGGGAAAAGACACTTGGCTCTTTGGCGGCAAGCCTGGCGACAGCGAAGCTGGTCGATACGGTCGAGGTTACGGTCATACCGGTCCTGCTTGGCGCAGGAATTTCGCTCCTGCCGCCTCCCGCTAACCGAATCCAGCTGAATGTAACTTCACTGAGGGTGTATGAGGCTGGAACGGTTTCTTTGGTCTACACGGTCGTCTCGCCAGGTGGCTACAATTCGCATTACGACGAGCGGGAGAACTTTCGACCGTCGGAACTAGCCCGTTTAGCCTCTCGGCTACCCCGGTACAAACCATTGTAGAGACGCTTAGTGACTTGGTAGCAGTCGCAGGCGACGTCTTCCAGTCTTTCCCGATTGACGATCTTGACGTGGCCGCGACGATATTCGATCAGACCGCTCTCCTGCAAAATGCCGGCGACGAGGGTAACGGTCGTGCGCTGTGCGCCCAACATCTCAGCGAGGAACTCCTGGGTGAGGTTGAGCGTGTCGGAGTCTATCCGATCATGCACCATGAGCAGCCAACGCGCGAGCCGCTCCTCGGCGCCGTGGAGCCGGTTGCAACCCGCAATTTGGCTGATGCAGAGGCTCTGATGCTGCACAAACTCCAGAACTCGGTCGCGGATCTCTTCCGAGGATCGAAAGGCGTCGCGCAAAACTGCGAGAGGAACTCTCAGCGCCGCGCCTTCTAGCTGCATGAAACACCTGGTTTGCACGGGGGCATTCCCGAGGATATGCACGCTGCCAACCATTCCTTCGTTCCCTATCACCACAACTTCTGCGGTGCCGCCCTCCACCATTGTCATCACCACCGAGGCTATGCCGGAGGTGAGGAAATAGGCGAACTTAGGTGGACGCTCTGCTTCATAGAGCGGGGTTCGAAGGGGCAAGTCGACGACCGTGGAGCGGGAAATAAGAAGATTCCTGCATTCCGCACTCAACGAGTTCAAAAACAGGCTTTCTGAGCTTGATGACATGATTGTCCTTCGCTTCAGTTCGCAAAGGACCGGCCGTCGCTACCCTGGCGGAGGCAAATCACGTCTCTGATCAGATTGCGTAAACCGTTCTACACGCACTCTGACTATAGCCTCTTTATCGAATCTGAAACTGTCATGAAGCCGACAGACAATCGTATAAACTGCTGAAAATATTGAGATTTGCGGGTGCGTTGTTGATTGCCTTCGGAATCCAATCGCTCGAAGTATATTTTGTCGGGTAGGCGACATAAGTCCGCCGACCCGCATCACAAGAAATGTGTCTCTGGTCTGTGGAGGGGACGGCCCCTCCAGTCCGCAACGCCCCAAATGGCGTTCTCTCCAGTCTCCAAAGCTGGAGCGCCATAATGGAAACCAAAACCATCTCCGATCTACAGACGAAATTAGATATCGCGACCGAGCATTTGCAAGAGTCAGAAGAGCGCGCCACTGCGGGCCAACTCGCCCTAGAGGTCATGCATGAGATAAGAGGTCCGTTGGAAGCTCTGGGGCAGCTCACCTATCTGGCTTCGGAAGAAGCCGAAGATCCGGCGAAGGTTCGAGAATATCTGCGGCGAGCGGAGGAACAAATCGCAACCCTGGGTCATATCGCCTCGCAGACTTTGGGATTCGTGAAGAGCCCCCGGACACCTCGGCCGATCGATATGGTCAGTATTGCGGAAGCGGCCCTTCGCATTCATCAGCGAACGATCGAGGCTAAGGGAGTCCGTCTCATCAAGGAGTTGCCGGAAAATCTGGTTGCCCAGGTGCACACCGGCGAGATACTGCAGGTCGTTTCCAATGTGATCGTTAATGCTCTGGATGCCTTGCCAGCCGAGGGAACACTCTGCCTGCGGCTGCGGAAGCGCAGCGGGGAGATTCAACTTGTCATCGCCGACAATGGTCATGGCATTCCCAAAGAGCACGCCGCAGATATTTTTCAGCCATTCTTTACCACCAAGCGAGAGCGCGGTGTTGGATTGGGTCTGGCGCTCTCCAGGAAGATCATCGAACGCCATCGGGGCAGGATAAGGGTGCGGAGCAGCGTGCGCCCGGGCAGAAGCGGAACGATTTTCAAGATTTCGCTTCCTGCATGAAGGAAAGGCCGTCAGTCAGCGACTCTGCGGATTTCTGGCGGCTTTCCGGCTTCCGCACCGAGTGGCCGAGGCGGCAAGCGGTGCGGCTTCTGCGCTTTCGAGGCTGAGGGCACGAGCGGCGTCAGCTTATACAGGATTAGCTTGTTTCGGTCTTCATCATCATAGGCGGGAAAACTAGCTACCTGCTCCAGATTGAACTGAGTATGGAGATCGTCCAGGGTACCCATATCCAGTTCGTTCCACGCGGCATACCAGCCCGGCTGGTATCGCCGGATCCGTTCAGGAAGATCGAGCGTGCCAAAATCGTCGCAAATGGCGGGAAGTCCGGTTACCAAGGCTATATTGCTGCCGCTGATGGAAAGCAGCAGCCGGTTGCGGTTGGGATGCTCATCGATGTAGCGGGTCAGATTTTCGGCCGCATCCACGAACGTATATTGAGGATGGAAGGCAAACCAAAGCGTCTCGCGGGTATTCACGAACAATGTATATACGATCGCGACGCAGGCGATCGCTCCCCCAGCGAGTCTCCAGATGTCTTTGTAAGTCAGAAGCTCCCGAAGCGCCAGCACCGTAATAATCAATAGCGGAAAGGCCACTACCTGGTAGTAGCGCGGCTGCATATTGTTGTGAAATCCGATGAAAAACAGGTAACCGCCGCTCGCCAGACAACAGGCAATAGAGAGCGGGTTGCGCCAAACATTGCGGAAGAAGAACGTCGATAGAAGCAGAAGTACAACAGTCAGTATCGCCAGCCTGGGATCGATCCAAAGGGCGCCATGCAGCGAATACCAAAACGCCATCAGCCACCCGACAGCGTTCGTTGGCTGCGGATAAACATTGACCGCGAAGAGGTAGCGGTAGTCCGCCAGGTAACGTGGCCGAACCACGAACAAGTAATATGCGCACCATGGCAAAGCGGCCGCGAGTGTAACGATTCCACAAGACGACCAGGCAGCGCGAGGTTCGGCGCGACGAGCGTGCCAGACGAGATAAAAGACGGAGGGCAAGAGCACAATGGCCGTCGTCTTCGTCAGCACCATCGCGCAAAGCAACAATCCTATGGCCGTCAGCATACCAATTTGCGCCCATCGCGTGCGCACGTCCGGCAGCTTCAGAGCTAAGAGCCACGCCAGCAGCATCATGAACACCAGCGGGGGTTCAAGGATGGCCAGACGGCTGAAACAGTAGAGGAATGCATTGCTCGCGACCAGCGCGGCGGCCAGCACAGAGGCCGCTCGGCCTGTCTGGGTGCGAACCAGGGAGTAGGTCATGGCCACATTGCCAGCAAAGATCGCGATTGCGAGCAGTCGCGCCGCCGCCAGGCTCACTCCAGTAAAGTGGAAGAGCACCCACTCGAGGAAAGGCCACACGGGCAACGCGACCCCGGGGTTAAAGTCCCCGGGAACATACCAGCCGCCGCGAATGAAATAAGCTATAGCTGCGTTTCCGTACCATCCTTCATCGGTGTATTTCGCATAGTCCATCCAGGGCGAGAAATTGGGGAAATCGGCCCGCGGATGCAGGAAGTGCGCGACGACCAGCGCGACAATGAAGGTGGCCGCGCCGGCGACGCCAACTGATCGAGCGCGTTTCCTCAGCTCCATCGACAAAGTACACGACTCCCGCAGCCTGTTTGCCAGGCAAGACCTGCTTTATAAGTTGCAAACCCTACTTTTCTGCTACAGACGCTGCCATCGGCTATTCGTATGCCAACGCATCAATGGGATCTTTGCTTGCCGCCTTCAATGCCGGATAGACCGCGCCGAGAATGCCTCCCGTGAAGGCAATCACCATGCCATTGAACCACCAGTTTGCGGTGACAAAAAAAGGCAAAGTTGGAAAGCGATATGCCATCCAGAAGCGGATCAATTGCGTGAGGACCATCCCCAAGGCAATGCCGCAGATAGAGATGAGCGCCGTCTCGCGGAGAACTACGTTAATAATGTATCCCTTCGAGGCTCCCAGCGACTTCAGGATGCCAATCTCACGCGTCCGTTCCATGACTGCGGTGTACATTGACTGGAAAATCACCAGGAAGCCGATAATTACCGCAATGCCGATCACTACGTTCAAGGCAATCGTAAACGCCGGAAGATGCTCGGGAGTGAGTTGGGAGAGCTGCTCCGCCATGGTCTTCACCTGGTAGTCAGCGAGCCCGGGGACAGCGAGTATCTCCTTCCGAACCAGTTCTTCATTCTTCGGATCGTCGCTCTTAAGATAGAAGAGGGAGGCGTTGTCAGGAGTGCCCATCAGCCCACCCATGGTGCGGATCTGCACGAATTTCCGGCCGCCCTTGCCATGCTCGACAATGCCGCAAATGCGAAATGAGTGGTTCAGTATCGTGATCGTCTCCCCGACGTGATGTCCATGATCGGACTTCGCGAAGAAGTCGTCGACGATGACGTCGTTCGGTCCCTGGAAGGGTGTCCCGGCGACGAATACAAATGGCCGCAGGGCGTTGAAGCTGTCATAGTCGATGCCCCAGATCGTCTCCAGCGAACTACCTACCGTGAGGCTAACAATCGTCGGCGCTACCACCTTGATATGGGGCAACTTCCGCAGAACGTCGGCAATCCTAGCGGGAACGGGCGCGCCACTGATGCCGGAAAGGTTGGAGGCGGTTGGGGGCTGAACCATCATGTCGGCACCAATCCCGTTTGCCAAGTCGCGGGCGCCGTTGACCTGGCCCAGCATAATCGCCACGATGCAGAGGATCATGACCACTTCAATCGCAATCGCAAAGACGCTAATAAATGTCCGCAGCGGACGATGCAGCAAGTTGCCGATTACCAGCTTGTTCATAGCGTCTGTCGTTCCTTCGCCCAATTTGAAGTGTAACAAGCCATGGGCGCGGTTCTCATTCGGTTCGCCCACTCTATAAGGCGGACAGACATTAAGCTTGAAGCGTGTGGAACTGAAGAATTAGGCCGATAATTGCTTTCAGAGGGGCAAATCATTGAAAAACATGCAATTCTGCATTTTATTTTTGACCTGCACCTCGCGAAGTCGTAATGTATGCACAAATTGTGATGCTATGACCTTGTGAAGGGGCACGCAGCGACCCCTGGGCAGGGTCAGGCCAGGAGTCCAGGAAAGACCTTCAAATCTGCCAGAGATGGTTTACAGGATTGGGTATGGGGCAGTTCGGCGAGGACTTGCGCAGGGAACGTGAATCCCGAAATATCGCGCTTGACACCATCACAGACTCGACCAAGATCAGCAGTCGTCATCTGTCTGCGCTCGAACAAGAGAGATTTGAACATCTGCCTGGAGGCGTCTTCAACAAGGGCATGGTGCGTGGATACGCCCGAGTAGTAGGTCTAGATGAAGATATCTGGGTCGAACGGTATCTTTCCGCCTATAGAGAAAGTGGACTTCTCAAACAGGATGATGCTGACTGGACCGAATTTGCGGAGAACGTCGTCAAGAGACGGGGCGACAGTGTTCGACCAGATCTGAGACTGCGATGGGCTGGGGTGGTGCTGCTTCTCATGTTGATTGCGGGCCTGGGGTGGTTTGTTTACCACTATGTTCGGGAAAAGGCCTCTGCCTATAGCGGTCAAGTGGCGACGCCCCAGACGAGCGCAATTTACCCCCGGAACCACCTCTTAGAGTTTGCTTCTTTGACCGACGGCGCACCCTCAGTACCCGATTCTATGCGCAGGGCAGAGCATCACAGCTCGTGCTGCTTCTGAGGGCCTTACGAAACAATTTCCATTCACACCGGGGTTTTCCCCCTTCCGTGGCAAGATCGTTTCCCTCCGCCTACTTCCTTTGCCGAGGACTTGACCGTCTAGTAAGATCAAGGAATTGCATTCCCAGCGGCTCCGGCCCACGAGGCTTATTGCCTGAGCGGTGGGAGCCAGCCACGCAGGAGGAAGTTTCCTTGTCCCAACGCGATAGATTTCTCTTTACCTCGGAGTCAGTAACCGAGGGTCATCCCGATAAGATTGCGGACCAGATTTCAGACGCTATCCTCGACGCCTGCCTCGAGCAGGACCCCTATAGTCGCGTTGCTTGCGAAACCCTTACCGCAACCGGATTTGTCGTCATCGCCGGCGAGATCACCACCAAGGCCTACGTAGATTTTCAGTCGCTGGTTCGCGGCGTCGTTGCGTCGATCGGGTATGACAACGCTCTCTACGGCTTCGACTCGAATACCTGCGCAGTGATCTCGTCTATCAACAAGCAGTCGGGCGACATCGCCATGGGCGTGGACACGGGCGGCGCCGGCGATCAGGGCATGATGTTTGGCTACGCCAGCAATGAGACGACAGAGTTGATGCCAACGCCGATCTCGCTGGCCCACAAACTGAGCGCGCGCCTGAGCGAAGTCCGCAAGAGCGGCCAGTTCTCTTACCTTCGGCCCGACGGCAAGAGCCAGGTCACGGTCGAATACGAC
The DNA here is from genome assembly GCA_963790505.1 of uncultured Acidobacteriaceae bacterium. GTDB lineage: Bacteria > Acidobacteriota > Terriglobia > Terriglobales > Acidobacteriaceae > Acidisarcina. The sequence continues at coordinate 236,861 of CAWBOT010000006.1, forward strand.
GAGCACCACAAACCTGTGAGGGTCGACGCCGTCGTCATCTCGACTCAGCATGCAGAACATGTTGGCAACGAGCAGCTTCGCGGCGATATTCTGAAGCATGTCATCCAGGCAGTTATTCCGGCCCACCTGCTCGATGAAAATACGAAATATCACATCAATCCGACCGGTCGCTTTGTGATCGGCGGGCCAATGGGTGACTCCGGACTGACCGGCCGCAAGATTATCGTCGACACCTACGGCGGCATGGGCCGCCATGGGGGCGGAGCATTCAGCGGTAAAGATCCGACAAAGGTCGACCGCTCGGCGGCTTACATGGCCCGGTACATCGCCAAGAACATCGTAGCTGCCGGCCTAGCAGATCGCTGCGAAGTGCAACTTGCGTATGCCATCGGTGTCGCGGATCCGGTGAGTGTGCTGGTCGACACCTTCGGCACCGGGACCGTCGATGCGAGCAAGCTGCAGGAATTGGTTCGCGCCAACTTCCAACTGACTCCGAAGGGGATCATTGAGAGCCTTAACCTTCGCCGCCCAATCTACAGGAAGACGGCTGCTTACGGCCATTTCGGTCGCAGCGATAAGGACTTTACCTGGGAAGCGACGGATAAAGCGGCAGCGCTCAAGGCTGGCGCCGCGGCGGAAACAGCGAAGGTTTAACTTCCTCAAGAACCGCAAATCAAGGACCCCAGTCGCCAATGGCTGGGGTCTTTTTATTTCTACTCGGAGCATCCGCTATTATGGGCGAAAGCGTTTATTCCACAGCCCGGGTTAAACATGGCTGCGCGCCAAGCGGTTGAAGGCACCGAAAATAGCTCGGTGACCGCCGAACTTCCTTCGACATCAATTCAGCGCCCACCGCGGCGGCTTGAGTCTATCGACTTGTTGCGCGGCCTGCTGATGATCCTTATGGCTCTCGACCACACGCGCGACTTTTTTAGTTCGGCTGCGGTAGATCCGACCGATCCTCTCACTTCCTGGCCGGCACTCTTCTTTACACGTTGGATTACTCATCTCTGCGCCCCAGGATTCATCGCCCTGGCCGGCGCGTCAGTCTACCTACAACGCCATCGCGGCAAGACCCGCCCACAGCTGACGAAATTCCTCATCACCCGTGGTTGTTGGCTTATCTTTCTCGAACTGACGCTGATCGACTTTGGCTGGTTCTTCAAGTTCCCTGTCCCGTTTTTCCAGGTGATCTGGGCTATTGGCGCCTCAATGATTGTCCTCGCCTTGCTGCAATGGCTGCCGGTTGCGGCTGTTGGGGCGATCGGTGCGGCGATTGTGCTTCTTCATAATTTGCTCGACCCGATCCAGGCATCGAGCTTCGGCCGCGGCGCCAATTTATGGAAGCTCTTCCATGAAACCGGCATGCTCATGATGCACGGCCAGCCGATCGGCCTGGCTTTCTACCCGTTGTTCGCGTGGATTGGCGTGATCTGTCTCGGCTACGCCTTCGGACCGGTGGTTGTGGCCGCGCCGAAGGTTCGGCGACGAGCCGCGATTGGGATTGCGGTGCTCTTCCTGGCCGCCTTTTCCTTGCTGCGGGTGGTCAGCGGCTATGGGGACAGCTTCCACTGGAAGCCACTTGCCACACCGACTCAGTCGGCGTTGTTCTTCTTTGAAGTACAGAAGTATCCGCCATCGCTTGAATACGTGCTCGCTACTTTCAGCTTCCTGCTTCTGCTTTATGCCGCCTTTGACAAGGCCGTCAGCGAGGACTGGCTGCCAGCCCTGCGCGGCTTCATCGAGACTTATGGTCGAGTCCCATTCTTCTACTACATTCAACACATCTACCTCATCCACGGTACAGCGCTCCTGCTCACCCTGGTAACCCATCGCGACTGGCATTTATGGATCGGCTTCGGAGCTCTATTGGGCGGAGATCGGCCACCGAACTGGGGATTTTCTCTGCCAGGCGTTTACTGCTTATGGGCTGCATTCGTACTGATTCTCTATCCGGGATGCCGTTGGTTCAGCCGGCTGAAAGCACGGCGCAAGGATTGGTGGCTTAGCTACCTCTAAAGGATTACTGCGCAGCCGCTTCGGGACCAGCCGAGGCCGCGTTGTTATGTGATTGAAAGATGAGCCGGCTAACCGCGCGACGCCTTATCCGTCTGAGGAGGATGATGGCGAGAGCGTGAAGGGGCATGCTCTTTATGTCGACCGACCCTGGCGCGGGCCGCGCATCGGCAAACTGAAGTAGGCCAACTATGATTGCGGAGAAGCCGACGATGGCACTGAGCCAGCGGGTCTTTGGGTTGGGCGTGATGGCGATGAGCCTGACCTGCCTGGCTTTTAGGGAGTTTAACCCGGGAGACTCAGTGCCGGCGGGATTTCCGGCGCGCACCGCCCTAGCATGTATCGCGGGTATCTTCATGCTCGTCGCGGGCGCGGCGATTGAGTGGAGTCGAACGACCGCCTGGGCGGCTGCGGCGATCACCGCCTACTACGGGATCTTTGTCGTCATCCTGATGAATGGCCGCTCGCTGCTCCACGATTTTGCCGTTTATGGCACGTACGAAGGACTCACCTTGCAGCTGGCGATCCCTCTCGCGGGGCTGATTCTCTTTGTCACCACATCTGGCGCTGTCGATTCGGTGCTGGCCGCGCGTCTGGTGCGGATGGCCCAATTGGCGTTTGGGGTTTGTTCGCTGGTATGGGGCGGAGCGCATTTTGTCTATATGAACCTGACCGCTCCCCTGGTGCCGAAGTGGCTGCCGCCTACGCAGGTGTTTTGGGGGTATGTGACAGGGGCGTGCTTCGTCGCGGCGGGGCTTGCGATTCTGACCGGCGTGCGGGCGCGCCTTGCCGCGGTGCTGCTGACGGTGATGATCGCGTGCTTCGGCGTCCTGGCGAATGGGCGGGCGTTGTTGGCCGATTTCTCAAGCCATTTCAACTGGGCGGAGTGCGCACTCAATCTCGCGCTGGTGGGCGCTGCGTGGGTCGTGGCGGATTCACTGGGACAGCGGCGCATCTCCGAATGAAGATGCAGGGTCGGGCCGCCCGGCCCATCCGCCCTTAAGCTCACTTGGTGTGCAGAGCGGCCCGTACTTTCTCTACGTGAGTTCCGTGGCTGCGAATGGCTTCGTGAAGCTGGTCGCCGGTGACGCTGAATTCTTTCGACCAGTAGGCGATGTCGGATGCCATCTTTGGATTAATCTCCTTTGGGTCGTGTGGACCTTTGGTATGTTCTTCGTGAATTGCGTGGGGCTGGTGCGCTTTCGGTGCATCGTGGCGCTCGGACATTCAAATTTCCCCTTCTTGTCTTGCTTAAGGTGGATGACTGGGATGCCAACCGCGATGCCTTGCTCGCTCGAAAGGGGGCAATATGAAGTCGAACGCGTAGTGGGAGTGATGAGGTTAGGCGATTTGATCCCTCCCACTCAAGCCAACTGAAGGCTTGAATTGATGGGATAAGTTCGAAGGCTTCGGCGTAGATCGGTTAGCTTTTGGTTGAGGACCAAGACGACCGGCTCTAAGGAGAAGCCTTCATGATAGCCTCCACCGAATTTGATCCAGCGTGATGCCCGAGTCCTGGTCCTCAGCTCGCTCTTTGGCAACACGACGGTGCTTGCCCACCGCATGGGACGAGTTTGTCCTTGACAGCGCCTTCGAACTTATCGAGGGCCACCTGTCCTGTCACACGCAGCTGCCTTCAGCGGCACCTAATTCGGCTTTGCTCCGCTTGCGTCCAATTCGGCATTGATATTGACGTTGCCCCCGGTGACTTTAAGCTTTCGGGACCACGGTTGATAGCCCTTCTTGCTTATGACGACGTTCTGGTCGCCAGGTTCGACCTCGACAGTAGAGGGCGTGTTGCCCATGAAGCTTCCGTTTATTTCGATGTCGGCTCCTGAGGGAGTGGACACGACGGTGACCGATGGCTTCGCGGCGCTTACCCCGGTCGGATGAGCAGTGGCTACGAACTTGGCGGGGTCGATTTGGAAATCGCCATTGACGTAGGCCGTGACTTCCGTCCCTTCTGGGATGGTCATGTCTTTTCCGTGTATGAAGAGGAAAAGCGGAGCGGCAGGCAATAGAACGATGCTCGTCGCGACCATGGCTCCGGTCATAGCTCCGACATGTCCTCCGGCCTTGCCTCCTTCGGTGGCTTTCAATGCTGCCTTTTCGCCGTCGGCGAGGCGAACACTGTCGATGTTGACCTGAAGTCTTCCGGCGCGGCCCATGGTCTTCTTGTGTTCAGCGTCGATAACCGTGCCTATCGCGAGACTGCCCTTGGGAATGACCACTATTTCGTTGACCTTTACTTCTTCCAGCACCTCAAAATTGACCTCATTACCGACTTGCTCCGTCGCCGATGAGATGGTCCGACTAAGACGCAGGCGGATTGGCGTGCCTTCCATCAAGGTGTTGGGCAGCTGAATCCTCTTCTCGGCCGGCGCTGAACTTGGCGTCGCAGCTTGAGCAGGGCCTGTGGATGTGAGGGGCGTTGGTGCGGGCGTCGGATTCTGCAGCAGGATCGAGGACAGGCAGAGAACAGAGGCGATCTTCACGTGAGTGAACCTCAGAACAAAAATGTGCGCCAAAGAACGGTGTCCGAGAGGATAGCACGGCCGGTGGAGACGGGAAAGATGAGGTCGGGAGGTTCGATCCTCCCACATCTGGCGCAAAGTGCGCGCTCAGATATGGGGCACCCCTTTCCGTGGGGTCGAAGAATTCAGACCTGGGCCACCCGCCACCCCTTTACGTTGAGGACGAGACGAAGTCAAATGTGGGCCACCCGCCCCTTGCTCCTTCGAAAGGGGGCATTATGCCATTCGACTTGGGAGGCAATTCGATATTGGTACCCACGGGCAATCAACCAGGTCGGGAGCGTGATAGGGTTTTTGTATGCAGGCCGCCTCCGAAAACTCGGTGATCGTTCGAGACCCCGAGGTGCTGGGCGGAGTTCCGGTCTTTCGTGGAACGCGAGTTCCCTTCCAGGCGCTGCTGGATTATCTTGAGGGTGGCCAACCTCTGAGCGAGTTTCTGGAGGACTTTCCGACGGTCGGCCATGAGGCTGCCGTCGCTGCTCTCGAATTGGCTAAGGCTTCGCTGGTCGGCCAGTTGTAATGAAGGTCTTGCTCGACGAGTGCGTGCCTCGGAGGTTCAAGAGGAGTCTGGTCGGTCATGATTGTCAGACTGTCCCGGAAGCTGGATTTGCCGGTAAGAAGAACGGCGAGTTACTGTTGCTGGCGGAAGCTTCTGGGTTTGAAGTCTTCTTGACCGTCGATCATGGGATTCCGTATCAACAGAATCTTGCCGGTCGTAACATTGCGGTTGTTCTGGTGAGAGCCAAATCGAATCAGCTTGCGGACCTGCTGCCTCTTGCGGATGCTTGTCTTCGGTGTCTCGAATCGATCAAGGCTGGCGAGGTCGAGTCTGTCGGATGATGTTATGTGCCAGGGTGGGCGATGAGGTCGGGAGATTTGATCCTCCCACATCTGGCGCATAGAGCGCGCTCAGATATGGGGCACCCCTGTACGTTGAGGACGAGACGAAGTCAAATGTGGGCCACCTGTAGATGATCAAGAGATTGTACCGATATCGGAACGGCTGATGGGCGGCTTGTAGTTGAGGCTACCATGTGGTCTTTGGTAGTTGTAGTAGTCGGTCCAGGGTTGCAGGTGTTGATCTCGCTGCGCCGATTCGGTCCAGTGTTTGGCGTAGGCCCATTCGCGCAGCGCGGTCTGGATAAATCTCTCCGCCTTGCCATTGGTTCGAGGCGTATACGGTCGGGTGCGGCGGTGTTTCAGCTGCATCTGCTGGCAGGCCATGCGGAACTGTCCGGAGCGGTAGCAGCTGCCGTTGTCGGTGAGCAGGGCGCGCACCCCGATGCCGTGGCGGGCGAAGAAGTCCACCGCCGAGTGGAGGAAACCGATCGTGGTTTCAGCCTTCTGATCGGGCAGCATCTGGGTAAAGGCCATGCGCGAGTGATCGTCGATGGCCACATGCAGGGCCAGAAAACCGGGATGCTTGCTCTTGCCCCGCAGCCGCCCATCGCCGCGCCGGCTCACCTCGGAGAAGCGCGTCATGCCCTTGATATCGAGGTGCAGCAGATCTCCGGGTCTCGGATGTGACCTGCCCCCGAAAAACTCAACCAGTGGTAGCTGGAGTTCTCTCGTAATGTAGACGGGAGGATTTTGTATGAAGAAGAGCCGGTACACGGAAGAGCAGATCATCGGGATCTTGAAGCAGCACGAGGCAGGAGTGAAGACGGCGGATCTTTGCCGGGAGCACGGGATCAGCGCGGCGACGTTCTATGGCTGGAAGTCGAAGTACGGCGGCATGGACGTGAGCGAAGCGCAACGTCTGAAGGCTCTTGAAGACGAGAACCGCCGTCTGAAGCTGCTGGTGGCGGAGTTGAGTCTTCACGGCGAGGCGCTGAAGGGCGTGATCCGAAAAAACGGCTGGAGCTTGCCGGTCTGAGAGAAGCGGTGGCGTACGCTCAGGCCGAGCATGGCTTGAGCGAGCGCACGGCCTGCAAGCTGCTAGGCATGGAGCGGTCAAGCTATCGGTACGAGCCGCGGCCTGACCGCAACGCGGCGTTGCGCGAGGAGTTAGTGAAGCTGGCCCGGCAGAAGCCGCGCTATGGCTATCGCCGGCTGCACGCTATGTTGAGCCGTCGCGGCCACGAGGTGAACGTGAAGCGGATCTACCGGCTGTATGTGGAAGAGCGGCTGATGGTGCGGCGTAAGAAGCGCAAGCGTCTGGTGCGCGATCGCGCGGCCGAGCTGCGGCTGATGGGACCGAACCAGGAGTGGGCGATGGACTTCATCGTCGATGGGTTGGCGACGGGGCGGATGGTGCGCATCCTGAGCGTGGTCGACGTGTACACGCGCGAGTGCCTGGCGCTGGAGGCCGACACCAGCCTCGGCTCAGGGCGCGTGACGCGGGTGCTGGAGCGGCTGATCGAAGAGCGTGGCCGGCCAGAAAATGTGCGCTCGGACAACGGGCCGGAGTTTACCTCGCGGCGCATGCTGGCCTGGTCAGAGGACTGGAAGATCGGGCTGGTGCATATCCAGCCAGGCCGCCCGATGCAAAACGGCCACGTCGAGAGCTTCCACGGACGGCTGCGCGACGAGTGCCTCAACGCAAGCTGGTTCCGGACCTTGAACGATGTGCGCAACACTCTGGCGAGTTGGCGCCAGGAGTATAACTGGGAACGCCCGCACAGTTCGCTGGGCTACCAAACGCCGGAGCAGTTCCGGCAGAGAGCAGGCTATGCAAATGTGGAAGGCCAACCACGCCTCCCACATTTACACAGCCACGACGGCGGCTACGGAGTATCTCCAAAGCCAAACCTAAACCGAGAATCTCCAGTTATGACTGGTTGAGAAAAACGGGGCAGGTCAGATGCTCGTAGCGCTGCACGGGCGGGGGCGGATTCAGATCGCGCCATCGGCTCAGCCGTGCGCGGCGAAGAATCCGGCTCACCGAAGCCGGGCTCAGCCCGGTGCGCCGCGCGATCTCGTAGCCAGGCATGTGGCCGCGGCGAAGAACAACAACCTCTTCCACTAAAGAAGAACTTGTCTGCCGTGGACAACAGCGCGGACGTGAACTGCGATCTCCCAGCCCAGCTACGCCGGACTCAAGGTAACGCCCAACCCACTTGGCTACCGTCTTGGCAGTAACGCGGAAGGCGGCCGCGGCCGCCTTCCGCGTCGCCCCCTGCTCCACAACAAATCTGGATAACGACTCTCGACTGCGAAAGCTAAGTCGGGCATTCTTATGAATGTCCATTCGATCCCTCCGAAGTTCCAACCAGCTTCTCCGGTTCAAATCGAATGGACAACCTCTTGAAACATCACAGCCACCCGCCGATCAGTCGAGAGGCTTCATCCATAGTTTGCATTTTATTACCTGCATGCCAGGCGGCTGGGAGGGACGCGCGCCGCAATATTATTGGTTCAGTACTTCTTTGCATGTAAGGTTTCTAATCAGGAACAGATCCCGCGGTTTCGAACGAGGCTTGCAAACCTATGGATTCAGCCAAGACGAGAAAATTACTGTTGAAAGCAGCAACCTATCTCGGCACGCTGCTAGTAGGTGTCGTAACCGGAGTTAAGTTGACGACTCTGGTCATGGTAATGTCTTGGAAGCTTATAGGAGCCTACCAGTTGGGGACTTGGACCGATGCAACGCCCGGAGTTTGTTCACCTACCCCCGGGGAAGAAGGAAGCATTCAAGTCGCTTCTGGAGGCGACCCCATCGCATGGCCGATAAAACTGGAGGCTATTAACCTTAGCAATGGAGATCACTCAACCATAGCAGTTGGAAATCCTCTCGGCACCCAAATCATTGCGAATGAGTGGAATAAGCGTAAGGGGGATGTAGAGGGGCTTGTTGAGGTCCGGGTTATTTTTTGGAATGGACGCGACCGCCGTTGCTGGATTCGAAAGAGCAACAACTGAATGTCTTTGGCGGTCGGGTATCAGTTCGAGGAAGCCCTTCACGGCGGCAGTGTTTTCAAACGATGGTTGTGGCCCTCGAGCGAGCGGCACGCGTCGAGAACAATAAACAAGAAAGCCGTGGAGCTTTCGCTCCACGGCTTTAGTTTTTCGCGCTGAAAGCGCTATTCGCCGACCGCGCAGGTCATTCGGCGGCCATTTCTTCGGCTTCGCCTTCCTGGCGCATGAACTCCAGTTCTCTCTCGGCTTCTTCGAAGGCGCCGGTGATTTCCTGCCCGCGTCTGTGATTGTGCGACCGCCGCCGACCGCAGATCCTTCCACTTCGCCATGCTCAGTGTCAGGATGACGATTGTTGGTTAGCCCAGCATTGCGGCAAGCGCCTGACGCAGCGCGTATTGGTCTGAAGGATTGAACATACCGAGTCGCTTAAGAATGAGAGTCTACTCAAGAGTGGCGAAGACCGGCTTGATGGCTGAGGGTTTCAGCAGGTTGGCAGCTTGCCAGTGGCCGATCAAAACTTCACCCCAGCTCGAAGGCGAATGGAGTTGGCTGGTGATAGCCATGATCACAGCATCCGGTCGGGCTGTGTTGTAGGCGAGGTTACTCACTACCACTGCTGGGCGCTGTTTGAAGGCCGTCTGGCTGGTGAATGGGAACCGAACCAGTACGACCTCTCCGAACTCATAAGGCATCGTAGGCGGCGTCTTCGGGATTGTTCCACACGGCTTCGAATGCCGGAGCGCTTACCGCCGACACCGTGCGGGTCAGTCCGCGCTCCTGTCCTCGGAGGCGTAGAAATTCGACAAAATCTTCCACTTCAACAATCTGCTCGGCGCTGAGCGATTGGATCTTTTCGGTCAGGGTGTTGGCGTTTGAATTCATGGCGGCTCCAACAGGTGCTTATGGCAAGTTTACATAAATTCCGAAAACGTTAAACAATACCGGCGAGCCAATGATTTTGGGAGCATCGCCAACAGCAGATCCTTCGCTCCGTTCAGGATGACATTTTGGTGTTTTAATGGCGGGGTTGGTACATGAGAGCAAAAAAGCCGTGGAGCCTTCGCTCCACGGCTTTAGTTTTTCGCGACGAAGTCGCTATTCGCTGACCGCGCAGGTC
>CAWBOT010000007.1:0-51081 GCA_963790505.1 uncultured Acidobacteriaceae bacterium
ACCACCAGCGGTCAGAATCTCACGAATTCCTACCTGGCGATTAGCTGGTCGACCGGGCACGTCTTCGTCGTGGACAACACTTTTGGTGAGTCCAACGTGAACGTTCTCGATAAGGCGGGCAACATCCTCGCAACGGTACCGGTCGGTAATACTCCGTTCGACGTCGACGTCGACCAGACCACCAACAATGCCTTCGTCACCAACATCATCAGCAACACCGTCTCCATAGTTTCTGGACGGTCGAACACCGTGCTGCAAACACTTCCGGTAAGTGGAACTTTCATCGCCGCCAATTCCTCTACACAGAAGGTCTACGTCAGTGGTCAAACCAACGAAGTAATCGTCATCACCGAGAACTAGCTCTGCGAGCGGCGGCCCTCAGCCGCCGCTCACCTTTCCCATTCGAAATCATTGCCGTCTCAAAAGAATCCGTAGTCGTGAGAGCGACCTACGGTATCCCACTTGATGTGTCAGGTGCTTTCAGCAATGCAAGTTTAACGGTCGCATGTGTCGCGCGTCTTCTCTGGAAGCGGTGAAGGTAGAGGTAGATGACGGGCGTGATTTAGAGGGTAAGCGACTGCGAGAGCAACAGGCCCCCCCCATCACAGCGATCCCGAGCGGACGCCTCGCCTCGCCCGTCACTTCTCTGCCCAAAGCGACAGGAACCGCCCCGAGTAGTGCGGCCAGTGTAGTCATCATGATCGCGCGAAAGCGTTGCAGGCATCCCTGATAGATCGCGGCTTCCGGGCTGAGGTCCGAATTGCGTTCGGCATCGAGGAATTTCGTGCTTGAGAATGCCGGCAGCGTAAAGGAGGAATATCCGAGTCGGCTGCTTGTCCCTGGCGGCAGAAAAGATTCCTTCGTCAGAGTTGACGAAATCGAGTGGATCGAGGCGCTGACTACTACTGTTGCCTGCACGTCGGAGCGAAGCGCTTGATGCTGCGGGAGACGATGCAAGCAGCTTGCCGAGACTCTGGATCCGGAGAGGTTCGTCCGCATCCACCGCTCCGTCATTGTGAACGTGGAGCGGGTCCAGGAGATCTTTCGCGAGGGGCGAAGCGAAGGATCGGTCAGCCTGACGAATGGCCAGCGGGTGAAGATGAGCAAGGCCGGTTGGCAGCAGCTTCTTGCGGTCACGCAGGCCTGAAAGATTAGCGTTGATCGGTCTTCTCTGAAGTTTGCGGGTTCCGCGCAAAATAAGCGCCGCACGACGCAACGACAATCACCGGAGCCGCCGCGAACGCCCCCACCGCCTGAGGGATATATCGGAATAACCAGCCGGTGAACATCGCCGAAAGGAAGTAAGAAGCCAGGACACCAAATTGCGTCCGCGACCTCTCTTCGAATTGCGGTTCCTCGTTCCGCGTATTGCCTTTACCCGGCTCAAGCCGAAAGCGCACGAGTCCACTCGTCAACTGGGTCCATGTTCCCGTTATATAAGTAGTGACGATTCCGTGCACATTCAATTGCAGCATCGCGCCGCTCTGCAGTCCGATGGCTAGCGCTACCACAGCCAAAAGGAAGTCTAGCCGAGTCGCCGACGGAGCAGCGGAACGGTGAATTGCTATCCATCCAGCCTCCGCAGCGATCAAGAGTAGCGCTTCTATCGCTAGTGTGGCGGCGATGGCTTTGGACCACAGCACAGTTGAGCGCATGTTCCGCGTGAAGTGGGACGCACTCGCGACGCCGGCGACATAAGCGGCAAGAGCGATAAATGGATGGAGCAGGTCGCTATTCTGCTGAAAGACGGCGATCCCGAGCAGGACGGTGTTGCCGGTCATGTTGGCGACGAAGGCGTGGCCGAGGCCGAGATAGCTCCAGGCGTCAGCCGAGCCGGCGGAGATCGCGAGCAGGAAGAGCATAATGTCTCGCGTCGCTGCGCGCACGTAGGTCTCCAGGTAATGGCGAAATGTGCCTCTGCAGTGGCAGGCAGAGGCTCGGCACGACCTCAGCTTAGATCAGTTCGGCAAGAGCGTGCGAACTGGATGGCGCATTACTTCGGAAAGTAGCCCTCCTTGGCGCGAACACGGTATTTGTTCCCATCGTTGACGGAGACTTCAACGTTCCTCCACTTTCCATCGTCCGGCTGCAGCGGCGGTTGATACGTGATGAGGTAGAGGTGTTGCAGGACGGTCGATATCTTGAAAAATATCCCTTCAATGTCCTTTATGTCCCGGACTTCATAGGTCTCGCCGCCGGTGTTCCGGCTCAATTCAGTCAGCAGCTTTTTCAAGTGCTCGGATTCCGTTGCCTCGCCCTCCGCGATCGAGAAGAGTGGGACGCCGTCCTTTATTGCGCGGTTCACCGCGGCCTGGGCAGTGAGCGCGCTTGCATTGTCGTCACCATCGCTAAAGACCACAACGACCTTCTTGCCGGGCTGCCTGGCGATCTCGCCGGTTACATCGGCCAGCGCATCGTACAAGGCCGTTCTGCCGCCAGCTCGCAACCGCAGAACGGAGCGCTTCGCGGCGGCCTTGTCTGTCGTGAATTCCTGCTGCTGGGCAAGAGTCTCGGCGAAGGAATAGACCGCGATGGAATCGCCCGGGCCCAGCTCGTCTATAAAGCGCACCACAGAGTTCTTCAGACGGGGAAGCGCCTTTTCCATGCTTCCTGTCGTATCCAGGAGAATAGCGCAGGACATGGGGTCAGCACCTTTGGCGAAATACTTGATCGTCTGCGGCTGACCGTTCTCCACGATCTGAAAATCAGTGCGCTCAAGGTCATCGACATAACGGCCCTGACTATCCTGCACGGTGGCGGGTATCTCAACCAGCCGGGTAGTTACACGAAGCGTGGTCGATGCGTGTTGCGCACAAGCGGCACTCGCCGACAGCAACGCTGCGGTCGAGAAAACAAGGGACGCGAGGGTCCTGGTCATTGTTCGAGGGCGCTTTTTAGATTGTCACTGGTGATCGACGCGTAGGCCGTCAGTAGCGCGCGCCAGTCGCGATAATCGACCATTTGCGAAGAGCGGAAGGCCTTTGCCGCAAGCGTCTCTGCCGCTTGTGACAGGTCAGAGGGCGGCACTCCAAGACTGTCCGCGCGAAAGGCCAGAAAGAGCTTGAACTCAGCAGCACGTTCCGCGATATAAGTCGGGGAGATTTGGCGCTCGTATTCTTCGTAAGGCGCATCCGAGACGAGATGCGGATGAGCGCACCCGAGAACGTGGTTGGGAATCCTGCCCAGAATGTCGAGGTGATCGCCTGCGTTCGAGGCCGCGACGGTCTGGAGCTGTACGGCGACCGGGGACGCCCCGGCTTCAGCGGGATAGTGCCGCAGGTAGCTCCCGCCGAGGCGAAAGAGATCCGGAAGAGTAATCGACGCCCAGACCTGCTGCCAGTCGCGTTCTTCGATTCCGTTCAGCAGATTGGCCCGGCGAGAAAGCGAGATCAGCCCGGAGGTATCTTCGCTCAGCGAAGCAAACAACGCCGGATTCTGCGCAGCGCCCACGATCCATTCACGGGCTGCCAAGATGCGCAGGGTCACAAGTCGCTGGTCGGCATTAAGGAGCTGCTCCCAGGTCGCGCTGCGGATCACTGCAACCTCTTCCGCAATTACGTCGGGACCGCCCAGGCCGCCTTGCTTCCAGCCCGATGCCGCGGCGTAGCCTGAGGCAAGGGCAAACTGCGAAAAGCCGCCCTGAATGTAGCTTCCCAGGCCGGAGCTGGTAGTGATGAATTGCGAATCAGTCACGAGGCCGCGCTTGTCGTCACGGACAAAATCGAAGTAACGGTGTTTCCGCAAGAGCAGAGGATCGTCCGAAATAACCCGGTCAGCACTGCGAAAGAAGTATGCATAGACAGGAGCAGCCAGCGCGAGAGTGACCTGCGGTTCGATCGCTTTGAGTATCTCGCCAGCCAGCTTCTGATTGGAACTTCCATTCTGTGGCGATCTTGCATTCAGGTTCCATTCCTCGATGAGCTTCTGAGCTCGCCCAGGGTCGTAAAGGAGGATTGCGTCCTTTTCTCTCCCCGAGACACTGACCTCTTTGGGCAGGGGCACCGCAGGCAGAATCACCTGCGTCAAGACCACCGGGTGAGCCGCGCCGGTTGGGGTCAGGGCGGCTCCCGCCGCTTCGACGATCAAGCGCACGCTTTCGAGAGTGGGTGCCTTCTGGTCGTCGAGCACAACTTCATAGTCCTTTGCACGCGGAGTTATGCCATCTGGTGATACACCAAGGAGGCAGGCACGCAAGGCGTCGTCCCATCGCCCAACTGTGCCATGTCCGCAGTCAGTGAGAATCTCGCGGGCGAGATTGATCGACGCCAGAGTGCGCATTGCTTCGTCGCCGGCTCCAGCGAGACGGGTGCAGATGAGCACGAAGAGTCGCGCCGCTTCATTGTCGTCGATGAAATGACGCCGCCGAACGAGAACGACCCATTCGATCAAAGAATTGAGCTGGCCCAGCTCCAGTTGCTTTTCGAGCGGCGTCTGGTGGCCGACGGAATCAACTACATTGAAGAAGCTCCGAAAGCCAGATGCATCGATCGAAGTCAGATCGGTGAAATACGGATATGCGGCCCAGAAATCGCTGTAGTGCTGGGCGAGCAGCAGGGCCGATTCCTCGTCGAGTGGCTTGGTGCGGTGGGCGTCGATGCCGGCGACAGCGAGGAAGTTATCGAGTTCGCTGCTCTTGATCAGATGAGATTTGTAGTGTGTGTCGGCCAGATGCAACAGTATCTCATCCTCGACATCGGGCGTGGCGGCCACCGAGGCTTTCGTCATGATTTTGGCGACGTGGAGATCGTCGGATGCGTTTCCTTTGGCGACCATCCATATCTGTGGAGAGCCGGGAAAGACGACGTGTCCCTCATCGTCGATGGGCACCGATCGGAGCAACTCACTGAACGAGGACTCGTGTAATGATCCTCCATAAAGCGACTGCGACTCTGGTAGCGTTGCGAACAAAGCGTAGAAGCGTTTGGTCCGCACAAGGTTAGCTGTAAAAAAGGTCTGATGGCGCGGATCGAGGTTCGAGAGAGCGTAGAAGAAGGCGAGCAGGCTAGAGCTCTTCTGGTTCAGCAGCGCCTGATAGAAAGCGGTGGGCTGGTCGGCGCTAGCCCCGGCCATCTGCGACCATACGGGGCGAGCGGCGGCGCCCCCAGGAACGGCCGCGTGCGCGCCCTCGACAGCAAACGCATTGCCGTACTGCATGAGCAAATCCGCGGGATGGCCGGTGAACCAGAATAATCCGCTGTGGCCGATGACCGCGTCGAAAGTGGGCCGATCGAGTGTAGTAATTCCCACATAAAGCCGAACCATCGTGGGGTTATGCAGCAGCATCAGCGCGAATTGACTCTGATCGAGCTTCGGAAAGGAGTCCTTCCACATCCTGGCGCTGGGATAGATTGCCGCATATTCGTCGTGAATTGAGAAACCACAGGGCTTGCCGGCGCGAAGGGCTTCCTCGATTCCGACCTGGTCGATCCCCAGTGCGGTGAGGATGTCCTGCTTTCGGCCCTGACTCAGGCTCTCTCCGCGATCGAGGCTGAGCTGCCCTTTCTCGGTGCGCATCTGCAGTCCCAGAACCTTGAGCACGCTCTGGGTATGATTGCGCTCTTCTTTGCCGTTCACCGAGAGAACGATAACGACCGTATCGCCATCGCGCTTGCCCAATGCCTCAAGCTCGATGACCGTACCGAAATACCCTTGCACGGACTGGGTGTATCGGTCACCCGCGCAGTTGTTCACACAGGTCACGTTAGTGACCACTTGCCGCGCATACTCGGCAAAGAATTGCGCTGAAGAAGTACCCGGTTTTACCCCGGCTATGGCGCCCAGCGCCTCAAGCCCGCCCGGCACGAGAGCATCTTTGTGAACGGTGGTTTTGCCTCCCAGCATGGCAAGCGATTCGGAATGACCCTCCGCGTTAAGTAAGTCGGCAAAGTCCGCTGCCTGTTTCAAGTTACCGTCGCGAAGCGAAAGGCTGAAGCCGCGCTCGAGGGCGTGGAGCCGCTCGGGCGATCCGTTGCCGAGCACATTCGCAAGACGGAGGTATGTCTCCTCGGCCTGGTCCGGATACACCTCGCGGGCGGAGGCCAACTGCACAAGGGCCGCGGGAGTCCGGACGGCACCGGTGTCGTCCTGCGGGATGCCAACAGCATTGGCGATAGCCAGGTTGAAGGCCAACGACACAAGTGCAATAGCCAGGAAAGATCGCACCGTAGCAAAACGTTGCGCTGAACATCGTACAGCGCCGTGTTTTGCAGGAACTAACATGACACGAAGCTAGCATGGAATGCACTTGATTCTGCATGAATCTAGGCACGGACCGAGGCGTTTCTCTGCAAGAGGCCGATGAGTCCCGCGAACCGAGCCGGCTCGTGGGACGAGAAACGATTAGAGGGAACTACGCGGTGCGAGCCTGGCCTTCAGTCTGGGCGCTCGACGTCGCTTCCAGCAATGCCACCCGAAGCCGCTGATTCTTGATGAGCAATTCGCAGATCAACTCCTGGAGGCCCAGCAGGCGAGTCTGCCACTCCTGTTGTACCTCTTCGATTGGCAGTTCAACCCGGGAGCCGGCCGAGGCAGTGACCCTCGCTCGTGGCATCGGGACGATGGGCGCCGCGTGAGAAAGCGGTCTTTCACCTTGCATGGCTGTCATGTTCATCTCCAGGCTAGTCGCCGAAACACCTGCAGCCTCAAACGTCGAGGGCACTTGCGGCTTCTCGCGGCGTTGATGACACTATGCGGGAAAGCCTGCCGGGGTGCATCCCGCAAAGGGATGGATTTTCAATGGCCGGCAGTGGGGGTATTCGATACCACTATCGAGGCGAGCTTGTCACTTACGGCTTGAATCGCCGGGTCAAGATACTCCAGAGAATGGAGCTGAACCATCCGACTTAGCTCTCGCCGGGGAAGACGGGTATCATAGCGGACAACGACGGCCTTCGAACCGTGCCAGTTTCCAAGTGTGAATATATGATGACGTCCGTCTCCAAATCCGCAGGTTTAGGCGCTAGCCTGGAGTCGCATAGGTCATTGGATGTAGAAAGCGTCCCCGCGGCGCTGAAAAGGCTTTGGGCAAGGTCGGCTGTGGCCGCGGTCTTCCTGCTGGGCGGCTGTACGGCGCACCGGACCCTTCCTGCCAGCATTGAGTTCACCAAGGTTCCACCTGCTGCTCTCGGCGATGCGATCAAGCTGGAGCCTATTGAAGGGCGAGTGATTGGCGCCGGCCCCGGTCAAAGGGTTGTCTTATACGCGCGAGCGGGGCCGTGGTGGATCCAACCTGTCGTCGAGCGGCCTTTCACGGAGATTGGTGCAGATTCAACCTGGAAATCGAATACCCACCCCGGATCGGAGTATGCGGCGCTGCTCGTCGACTCGGACTATCGGCCTCTGCTGAAGACAGATGTGTTGCCAGGTCTGGGAGGGGGAGTCGTCGCGGTTGCCACTGCCGCGGGAGCCAAGACATCTTCCTGGGACCAGAAGACCATTCAGTTCAGCGGCTACGAATGGAGCGTCCGCAATAACTCCAGCGACCGCAATGGGTCAGTCTTTTCTTATTTACCGGCGAACGTTTCGGTCGATTCCGCAGGATTTCTACACCTCCGCATCGCCCGACAGGCAGACGCATGGACTTGTTCGGAGGTGGGTCTCAAGCAAGGCTTCGGCTACGGGACCTACCGCTTCACAGTGCAGGATGTGGGCCACCTGGAAGCTGCAGCGGTGCTCAGTATGTTGACCTGGGACGATGTACACACGGACCAGAACCATCGCGAGATGGATGTAGAGATCAGCCGCTGGGGCGATCCCGGCAATAAGAACGCGCAGTATGTGATTCAGCCGTTCTACATTCCTGTCAACGTAAGCCGTTTTGCCGCGCCTTCCGGTCCGCTCACTTATTCCTTTACCTGGGCTGCTGGGAAGGCCTCGTTCGAGACCGTGCCTGCAGGAAAGCCCTTCCCTGGTTTTCGGGCGATCGCCAGACACGAGTTTACCTCTGGCATTCCCACTCCCGAAGCAGAGGCGGTGCACATCAATTTCTGTGCTTTCGGCAACGCTAAAGCCCCGCTGCAGCATGAAAACGAGATTGTTATTGAGAAATTTCAATATCTTCCCTGAAAGCCACCGATGGCGCGGTCTCCTCTGCTGCGCGCTCATGGTTTCAGCATCGGTGTGTCTGACAACTTCGTTGCATGCCCTGGACCCTCATAAGGCGACACCGCAGTATAAGCACGACTCCTGGACAGTAGAGACCGGATTTCCCGGTGGACAAGTGACCGCCATTGCGCAGACCGGCGACGGCTATCTATGGATCGGGACGGATAAAGGCCTGCTTCGATTCGATGGATTGAAGTTCGTTCAGGTCAAGCAATCGGATTCGGCACAATTGCCTCTTGCTTCCGTTCTGGGCCTGGCAACGGACGGCGAGGGTGATTTGTGGGTCCGGTTACAAGGCCTGAACCTGGTTCGCCGTCACGGCCAGAGTTTTGAGCCACCCACTCCCCCCATTGACGCGGTGACTGCGCTCTGCCGCGGGAAGGACGGCGGCATGTTGATGTCCAGCCTCACTCTAGGCATTGTGAGCTACCAGCGCGGAAGAATGGAGACGCTGGCCCCGCCGGAGGTACACCCCAATTCGGTGGCGCTGTCGATCGCGGAAACATCGGATGGCAGAGTATGGATCGGCACTCGCGATGACGGGCTTTTCTATCTCGACCACGGCGCGCTGGAACCGGTGAAGGAAGGCCTGCCCGACAGGAAGATCAATAGTCTTCTGCCGACGGGCGACGGCAGGCTGTGGGTCGGCACCGACAACGGCATGGCGCTATGGAATGGGAGCAGGATCGTCGCAAGCGAGGTCCCTGCCGTGCTTCGCGGCGTTCAGATTCTGACCATGGCAAAGGACGGCGACGCCAACATCTGGATCGGAACGAAAGACGGGCTGCTGCGGCTCAGCAACAGCGGAGCCGTGACCGGCCCTGCAGGGGCCCCGACAGCGGTCTCGGCTCTGGTTGAGGACCGTGAGGGAAATGTCTGGGCAGGAAGCGTACAAGGCCTCGAGCGCCTTCGAGACAGCGCGTTCGTGACCTATTCGATTGCCGACGGCCTGCCTGCGGACAGCAATGGTCCGATTTATGTGGCTCCGGACGGGCGCGCATGGTTCGCTCCGGCAACCGGCGGCTTGTACCGGATGAAGGACAAAAAGGTCGAGAGGGTCAATCTCGCCGGACTCGACAACGACATCGTCTATTCGATCGCCGGTAATCGAAACGATGTGTGGGTCGGGCGGCAGACGGGAGGCTTGACGCACATTTTCCCGCGAGGAAGCGCCCTCGCAGCCGAGACCTACACTCATGCCGACGGGCTAGCGCAAAACAGCGTTTATTCCGTCCATGTGGAGCGAGACGGCACCGTTTGGGCCGGCACTCTGAGCGGCGGCGTCAGCCGGTTGAAAGACGGAGGCTTCACGACATATAAGACCGCCGACGGCCTCGCCTCGAATACCGTTGTCTCGATCGAAGACGGTCAGGACGGAGCGATCTGGTTTGCTACCTCACGGGGGCTCAGTAAACTTACGGGCGGCCACTGGCGGACTTACTCCGCTTCCGCCGGGTTGCCGTCGAATGCTCCAGCAATCGCTCTTTTCGAGGATTCTTCCGGAATTTTATGGGTGGGGACGGCGGAGGGCCTCGCGTTCCTCGACTCCAACGGCACCCGTATATTGCATTTCTCACCGGAGTTGTTACGTGAGCCGGTGGTCGGATTGGCCGAAGATGCGAGCGGTTATCTTTGGGTGTCAACAACGAATCATGTCCTTCGGATTAGTCGAGAGAGGCTTCTCGGCGGCGAAGTTGTTTCCAGTGACATCCGCCAGTATGGGTTGGCCGATGGACTATTGGGGACAGAAGGCGTGAAGCGTGATCGATCGGTGGCGGCTGATAGTCAGGGACGATTGTGGTTTTCAATGAATCGTGGCATCTCCGTCGTCGACCCGGGCCGGGATAAATCGCCGGCCGCGATCGCCCAGATCGAGGCGATCTCGGCCGACGGGAACGCGGTTGCGCTGCAGGAACCCGTGCAGGTGCCTGCTTCGCAGCAGCGGGTGGTCATTGACTACACAGGGCTGAGCCTGAGCATTCCGGAGCGCGTCCGTTTCCGCTATCGGCTGGATGGCTTCGATCGCGGATGGAGCGATCCCGTTGCGGTACGAGAGGCGGTGTACACAAATCTCAGTCCCGGCATCTATCGCTTCCGCGTAGTTGCCTCCAACAGCAGCGGCTTGTGGAACGGCTCCGAGGCTGCCATTCAGTTCACCATTGCTCCTGCCTTCTGGCAGACGTGGTGGTTCCAGCTTTCGTGCTTCCTCGCGCTGGCGTGCCTGGGATGGTTTATTTACCGGCTGCGCCTTCATCAGATGGCGAAACAATTGAACCTTCGCTTCGACGAGCGGCTCGCCGAGCGGATGCGTATCGCGCACGAACTGCACGATACCCTCCTGCAGGGGTTTCTAAGTGCCTCGATGCAACTGCATGTCGCCTCGGACCATGTGCCGGAGAGTTCGCCGGCGAAACCTCAACTGGGACGGGTGCTTCAACTCATGGCAGACGTCACAGAAGAGGGTAGAAAGGCGCTTCGGGGGCTTCGTTCCGGGCCGCAGGACCTGCGGCCGCTTGAGGAGGCGCTTTCTCTCGTCCCGCAAGAGTTTATTGTTGAAGAGGAAATAGACTTCCGGGTGATTGTCGAGGGCTCTACGCGGCTGTTGCATCCGGTAATCCGCGACGAAGTCTATCGCATCGGTCGTGAAGCGCTAGTCAATGCATTTCGGCACTCCCGTGCGCGCATGATCGAGGTGGAGATCGAATATGCTTCAAGCTACTTGCACGTGATGGTGCGGGACAATGGTTGTGGCATCGATCGCCAGGTAGTAGATTCTGGCCGCGAAGGTCACTGGGGCCTGCCCGGTATGCGGGAGCGCAGCGAGGGAATCGGCGCCAAGCTGAGAGTGATGAGCGGCGCTGAGACGGGAACCGAGGTTGAGTTAACAGTACCGGGCGGCATTGCCTATCAGGGGAAGGCAGGGAAAAGCGCATTTGGTCGGCTTGTGCGACTCTATCCCTCGAAGAGGCAGGAGCCAGGCGGAGAAGAGTGATCGAGCGACATGAGTGACCGAGCCCAAATCCGCGTTCTGAGCGTTGACGATCATCCGCTCTTAAGGGAGGGCATCGCCCTGGTCATCAATGACCAGAGCGATATGGAGTTGGTGGCCGAGGCGTCGAGCGGGCGCGAGGCGATACAACTCTTCAGGGAATTTCGCCCTGACGTCACACTCATGGACTTGCGCCTCCCCGATATCAGCGGAATCGACGCGCTGATCGCGATTCGGACGGAGTTTACGGAAGCCCGAATCATCATGCTCACCACCTTTGAAGGCGATGTGGAGATGCAGCGGGCTTTGCAGGCGGGCGCGCGCGCCTACATGCTCAAGAGCATGCCGCCGAAAGAGATCATGGATGCTATACGCCAGGTACACGCCGGCAGAAAGCGCATCCCTGCGGAGGTTGCTGGATACCTCGCCGAGCACATGGGGGAAGAGCCGCTCAGTGAGCGTGAGATTGAAGTGCTGAAACAAGTTGCCGGCGGAAACGGGAACCGCGAGATCGGTAAGAAGCTCGCGATCTCCGAGGAAACGGTCAAAGTCCATCTGAAGCACATTATGGAGAAACTAGGAGCGAACGATCGCACCCAGGCGGTAACCATCGCCGTCCGCCGCGGAATCATGCAGTTGTGATGATTCACGCGGTCGACGCGCAACTATGCGGCGGAAGACCTGTGCCCGATCCAAGGCTCAGCCTGCCCTCGTCAAGGGCGGATAGGCGAATCCGATGTTTCGCGGATTCGCCTGCGCGGGCAGCGATAAGAGCTTTACCTCTCCGGTCGCACTGAGGTTCAGCTTCATGGTGGCGGAGCACGTACCGCACAGCCAGAAGTGTTCAGCGCGCCTGGTTCCCGACAAGGCCGGAACCTGAAAGAGATATACCCGGCCTTCCCTCAGGTAATGAAGCTCTCTACCACATTTTGGATTTACGCACTTGCTGACCAATGGCGTCCCCTTTCGAACTTCCCATCTCTCACACTCTCAGGCGCGTGTCGCTTCAAACAGAAACCAGATGCGGCGCTGTCCCTGGTCGATCCAGTTCTCCAAAAGACTCGCTGTCGCCACGTCGCCGGCATCGTCGCAGAGTGCGTGGGCCGCGCGCATGCTGAGCACTAGAGCCTTCTCGTCTTCGCGCAGTTCGCTCAACATGTCCGGGGGAGTGACGTAATCCGCGTCATTGTCGGGGATGCGTTGCAGCCGGGCGATATGCCCGATCGAGCGGACCGTCGTGCCGCCGATCTTCCTTACGCGCTCGGCAATGTCATCGGTCATAGCGAAGAGCTGGTCGCCGTGGTCGTCGAGGAGCAGATGATAGTCGCGGAAATGAGGTCCGCTCATGTGCCAGTGAAAATTCTTCGTCTTGAGGTACACGCTAAAGACGTCCGCCAGCAGAGCATTGAGGCTTCCGCTGATCTCCGTGACTGCTTGCGGGTCGATATCTGAAGGTGTGGCGAGCGGGGACTTGCGGCGGGTACTGAGTTCGGCGGTAGTTGACATGAGTGGCTCCGTTTCGTGAATTGCGTTATTTAAGATTCAGCTGCAACCCTCAAGGTTACTGCGGTTGGATGCGGAAGTCCCTCACTGGGCCGCAGCGCAAAGCGATCTTTCCATCCCTGCCCGGCCGCCGGGGTGCGACCCATTTTCCCGCCAATAGGGAACGCGTAGTTTGATCGCCATTCTGACCAGTTCCGCGAACGACTCCGCCTGCATCTTCCGCATCACCTGGCTGCGATGTATTTGCAGCGTGACCTCGGAGATCCCCAGAACCGACGCCGCTTGTTTGTTTAGAAGTCCGCCGACGATGAGCGGTAGTACCTCGCGCTCGCGCGGAGTTAGCAGGGCAAAGCGCGCCTGTAGCGTGGCCAATTCTGCTTTTCTCTGCCGCTGCTTTCGGTCCTGGGAGAAGGCAGACTGTATTGGTGCGACCAGAGCCGGCAAATCGAAGGGCTTGGCGAGGAATTCGATTGCGCCCGCTTTCATGGCGCAGACTGTGGAGGCGACGTCGCTCTGGTCGCTCATGAAGATCAGTGGCGGGTTAGTTGTCTTTGCAAGCCGCTGCTGCAATTCAAGTCCGCTGGTGTCCGGCAGGTGAAGATTCAGCACAACGCAGGCCGCTGTGTCTCTCCCGTTGAAGGCGAGGTACTCGGCCGCTGACGCGAAGGCCACGATATTCATATCGAGCGCCGAGAGAAATGCCGAAATCTCCTCCCGGGCTTCGTAATCGGGTTCCACGAGGTAGACCACCTCGCCTGCCCGGTCGGCGACTGGAGTGCTGAACGCCCGAGTCGAGGCCCGGCCAAGCAGCGGATGCGGGAGGGGAACCATAACGGTGTCACGATAGACAGCTTGCATACAAAGACCGCCTTTCAAACCAGCGAAGAAGGCCGCTGAAGAAGCCTGAAGCTTTCCGGCTGCAATGCATTCCGGCCAAACTCGTAGGCATCGACGAACGCTGATGTAGCCAGTATCAAGAACTCCGGACTGCGGCGGAATCCCAATTCGAGCCATTCCCAATAACCATTTTGGATATGGCGTGAGTGCTCCCTCACCTCGTGGAGCGGGAATTACCGGCGAGAAGGCACGGTGAGCAGGCGCCTGCCGAAAAGGCGTGCGTCAATGGAGTAGGCCCCAGGGCCCAGAACCGCCAGGACTCCGCTGTTCAGGATGGAGATGCCAATGTGAGAAGCATTCTGGCTCCCGGTCATGAACAGCAGCCCCACCTGAATGAAGCAGGCCAGGATCGCGCTATAGGGCGTGAGCAGGCCCAAGCATAAAAATATAGCCACTAGAACGAGCGCGGATATAATCCAGGCGGATGTTACCAGGGCCCAGTGGAACGTCCCATCCATGAGCAGAGAAGCGACCACTGTACACCGCAAAACGAAGAGCGCGGCGCCTGCCGTCCCCGTGGGAAACATCGAGAAAAGCCTTTGCACAGTCGAGAGGCTACTCGCCGTCCGGCCGCTGCGCAATCCCCATATAGGTAGTGCCGGACTACCCTTTAGTAGGAGCGCTGTCGATGCACGGTGCAGTATGCTTAGTTTCCATTCCATGATTGGAGATTTGCGATTGGACGGCCACGATGGGTTTTGCTCGCGATGAGAGAAAGGCAAAGCAGGCGTTCCCGATACGCCTGTCTTTCCTGCTGCTTGTCGCCGCCTGGTTAGGGTCAACTGCTCTGGCCCTCAATCCAAACTTGCAACTGTCGCAGTACGCGCACAGCACATGGCGTCTACAGGACGGGCTCTTTGGCGGCACACCGAACCAGATCGCTCAGACCGCGGACGGATACATCTGGATCGGAACTAACATCGGCCTGGTCCGCTTCGATGGCGTACGGTTTGTGCCCTGGAACCCTCCGCCGGGCGAGCGGATGCTTGACTCCAGGGTCTTCGCGCTCCTGGGCGCGCGCAATGGCAGCCTGTGGATCGGTACTGGCTACAGCGTCTCACGCTGGAAGAATGGCGAGCTGACGAACTTTCCACAAATCAGCGGACGAATCGAATCCCTCGTTGAAGATGCGGAAGGCGCCGTGTGGCTGGTACGCACCCAGGCCGTCGACAATATGGGCCCGATATGCCGGATGAAGGACGACCAAGTCCGATGCTACGGTGCGTCGGATGCATTTCCGTTTAAATTCGCTACCAAACTGGCCGAGAGCGAAGGCGGAGAGTTGTGGGTTGAAGGCTATTCAGCGTTATGCCGGTGGAAGCCCGGGTCGTCCACAACATACCTGAAGAGTCCTCCGCTTCACCCCGAGGGATTTGCCGCTTTGAGAGCAATAACTCCGGAAAAGGATGGATCTGTGTGGGTTGCAGTTGATAAGGCCTCTCGTCCCCTCCGACTCGACCACATAAGCACCGGAGTGCGCACTAGCCTGGAGCTTCCAGGAATACCCGCGGTAAACGCCGATGTCACGGCACTTTTTGTCGATGGAGACGGATATCTTTGGATCGGTACCGCCCATCAAGGCCTATACCGCGTAAAAGGGAAAAAGATCGAACACATCGGCAGCGAGGACGGCCTGTCGAGCGACGCGGTAGGAAGCTTTTTCCAAGATGTCGAAGGTACGATGTGGGTCACGACTGCGTCGGGCATCGACAATTTTCGCGACACGCGAGTCACCACTTACTCGATGCGCGAGGGCCTCTCCGCAGCTGGGCCGAGCTCGATCTTTGCGGGGCACGATGGTACCGTCTGGGTCGGGAATTTTGAAGCGCTTGATTTTATGCGTGATGGGAAGTTGTCGGCGATCCGGGCCGGACACGGTCTGCCTGGCCGATTCGTCACTACGCTCTGTGAGGACCACGCCGGCCGACTTTGGTTTGGAGCGGATACGGGGTTGTGGGTGTACGACCGGGGCGAAATGCTTTCCATTCGCCATGCCGACGGCAGCTCTCTCGGAACGATTTTCGCGGTCACTGAAGACGCGAGCCATGATATCTGGGTGCGTGCGGGTCCTCATCTCGACCGCATTCGCGATATGAAGCTTCAAGAAGAGCTTAGTTCTCCGCAGATTTCAACCGCATGGGCGATGGCGGCTAATCCAAGAGGCGGCGTGTTTCTGGGGCTTGCGAACGGCGACCTGATTGAGTATCGAGATGGGGTCCGAGAGACCATTCCGTCGCATGAAGCTGGAAATGAGGCGCAAATCCGGGATCTGATGGTCGACCGCGACGGTTCGGTCTGGGGCACAAACATGCAGGAAGTAGTGCGTTGGAAAGATGGCCAGCGGAAGAACCTGACTCCGCGTAATGGCCTGCCCTGTGACGGAATCTACGCGCTGGTGAGGGACGGTTCGGGAGACATCTGGTTTTATACGCGGTGCGGCCTCGTGCGGATCGCGAGGTCAGATCTGGACCACTGGTGGAACCACCCGGACTCGGTGGTGAAGGTGAATTTGCTTGGCGAGTTCGACGGTGTGCAACCCGGATTGACTTCGCTCAAGCCGCAGATTGCCGGAACTCCGGATGGCCGGCTGTGGTTCGTGAACGGGCGAATTCTGCAGATGTTCGATCCCGCCCAACCCGGAGGGAATGTTCTTCCTCCGCCAGTGCACGTCGAAGAGGTGATTGCCGACCGCCGCAGCTATCTACCGAGCGCAGACATGCGGCTTCCCGCTCTTACCCGCGACCTCGAGATCGACTATACGGGGCTAAGCTTCGTCGCTCCCAAGCGGGTGCTGTTTCGCTACCGGCTCGAAGGGCGGGACGCGAGCTGGCAGGAGCCCGGGACCCGCCGGCAGGCGTTCTACAGCGATCTCGCTCCGGGTAAATATACGTTTCATGTAATTGCCTGCAACAACGACGGCATCTGGAACGAAACCGGGGCGGCGCTTAGCTTTGTGGTGTTGCCTGCGCTCTACCAGACGGCATGGTTCCGGATCACCGTAGTCGCCCTCGCGGGGTTCGCTTTCTGGGCGCTCTATCTGCTCCGAATGCGGCAGGTGACTGAGCAGATCCACGGACGTCTGAATGAAAGACTGGCGGAGCGCGAACGCATTGCCCGCGAACTTCACGACACGCTCCTGCAGGGCTTCCAGGGGCTGGTGTTGCGCTTCCAGGCGGTGATGAAGCAATTGCCGCAGGAGGGCAGCGCGCGCGCCATGATGGAGAAAGCCCTCGACCGGGCGGATGAAGTGTTGCTCGAGGGGCGGCAGCGCGTCAAGGACCTTCGCTCAGAGACAACCGCGTTGAATGACCTGGGAGAGACACTCAAGAGTTACGGAGCTGAACTAGCGAATGACGGCGCGGTCGCCTTTACCCTGGCGCTCGTCGGCATGCCTAAACCCCTCGATGCCATCGTCGCCGACGAGTCATACCGGATCGGGCGAGAGGCTTTGAACAACGCGTTCCGCCATTCCCACGCGGCGAAGATCGAGGTCGAGATCACTTACGATCGGGCGACGCTTCGGGTGCGCGTAAGGGATGACGGCATCGGGATGGACCAGGGGGTTCTGAGCAACGGACGGCCGGGACACTGGGGATTGTCGGGCATGCGGGAGCGCGCGGAAAGAATCGGCGGCGAGTTAAGTATCTGGAGCAACCACGGCGTCGGCACGGAGATCGATCTGACCGTGCCCGGCAAGCTTGCATATTCGACTGACGGAGGCGGCGGAAGGACACGGCGCGCCCAAAGGAAGGAAGTAAGGCAATGACCGTTACGAAGAAAATCAGAATACTCATGGTCGACGATCATCCTCTTTTGCGCGAGGGAATTGCGGCAGTGATTCATGGCGAACAGGATGTTGAACTCGTGGCCGAAGCCACCAATGGGCAAGAGGCGATCGATCTCTTCCGAGTCCACCGCCCGGATGTGACGCTGATGGATTTGCAAATGCCCGGCATGAACGGCATCGACGCGATCGTGGCGATTCGCCGCGACTTCCCAAACGCGCGCTTCATTGTGCTGACCACGTACCAGGGAGACGTGCAGGCATTGCGAGCTCTGAAGGCAGGCGCCTCCGGCTATCTGCTGAAGAACATGCTGCGCAAGGAATTGCTGGACACCATTCGAAGTGTGCATGCCGGAAAAAGGCGGATTCCGCCCGAAATCGCCGCCGAGCTTGCCGACCATGTCACCGACGACACGCTCACCGATCGCGAGATCGAGGTCTTGCGCCGAGTTGCCACCGGGACGTCGAACAAGATCATCGCTTCGCAGCTGACCGTCTCAGAGGCCACGGTCAAGGGACACATGAAGAGCATTCTCTCCAAGCTCGGCGCCAATGATCGTACCCATGCCGTGACGATCGCGATGAAGCGCGGCTTTCTCGACGGCTAACCGGTGCTCAATCGCCCATCGCCTTCACCGTTTGGTCCGTCGTCAGGACGGCATGGGCGATAAAGGCGTAATTAATCAGCGCCGCCGTATAGCCATAGCCCCATTCCGGGTGTTTTGGGCCTGCGGTAGCGTCCTTCACGACAGCCACTTCGAAGCCCTGTTCAACCAGCTCCCGGAGGTGAGATTCGACACACATGTTGGCCAGCATTCCGCCGAGAATAACCTTGCTGATACGTCGCTTTCGCAGCTGGATTACCAGGTCGTTGGACTCAGGACCCCACACGCGGTGCGGCGAAACAACGATAGTCTTTCCATCCTCGATGTAGGGCTTGAATCGCTCCAGCCAGTCCGCGCCGGAGCCGTGGAAGCCCTCGAGAGTCAAGCGTCCTTTGCGGCCGAACTCGTTGGTGGCAACCTCATCGGATTCGAGAGGGCCATTGATCTGCCATCCTTTGTCCGTTGGATAGAAATAGTGAGGGGAGATGAAGACCTCGTATCCGTGGGCTTTTGCGGCCTTGAAGATGCGCTCCATGTTTTCGATAGTGTTGTTTTCTTTAAGGCTCTCGTGGAGTAGCGGCCATGAGATGCCTTTTTCGCTCAACACATCATTTTGAGGATCGATAAATACCACAGCTGTATCACTCCTCTCTAAGGTCAAAGATGGGGCCGCAGGCACGCCGGCCTCCGGCAAGCTCCCGACCTCCGCTGCCACCAGTTTCTGTGGAGAGAAGAGAGCGGCGGCAGTAGAAACGCCCGCGGCGGCGAGAAATTGACGGCGAGAGGTGTTTAACGTTTCGTGAATCATGGCATCGCTCCTGAAGGTGAATCCATCCGATGTCTTTGGACACCGCGGTATCGACCAGATCAACATCAACAGCGCGATCGTAGAAGAGCGGCGTCGTGGTGACTAGTATGTCTTTCTATTAGAACTGCGGCCTCAGGGAGCCGGGAAATGGAAATGCCGTCATAGAAACCCGTTAGCTCATTGAGGGAGATAGTCGCGGTACATTCAACCTGAGGAGAGTTGCGCGATGAGTTTACTGGTCTCTGTCAATGTCGGTCTGCCTCGTGACGTCGAGTGGCGGGGCAAGGTCGTTCGGACCGCTGTCTGGAAAAAGCCGGTGCCTGGCCGGGTGATGGCGCGCCGTCTGAACATTGACGGAGATGGCCAGGGCGACCTGCAGGGACACGGCGGAGAGCATCGCGCCGTCATGGTGTATCAGCTCGAATCCTATCGCCACTGGGAGGCTTACCTTGAGCGCCATGACTTTGAATACGGCCAGTTTGGCGAGAACCTGACGGTTGAGGGACTCCCCGATGATGAGGTCTGTATCGGTGATCGCTACCGCATCGGGGGCGCCTTATTCGAAGTGACGCAGCCGCGAGTGACATGCTATCGGGTAGGAATTCGGATTGGGAATCCCCAAATGGCGGCATTACTGGTCTCGCATAAGCGGCCGGGTTTCTACTTTCGCGTGATCGAGGAAGGAGAGATCGGCGCGGGCGACGAAATCGTAAAGGCCACTGACGGGCCGGAACGCGTGAGCGTTGCAGAGATCGACGGACTGCTTTATCTGCCGGGCCACCGGCGAGATCAACTCGAACGCGCTTTGCGCATCCCTTCGCTCACCGCCGGGTGGAGGGGATCTTTGGAAGCGCTGCTTACGGCGGACCACCAGGAGGGAAATGCGGGCCTTGCTCCGTCAGCCGCGCCGCCCTCAGCGTGGACCGGCTTTCGGTCGTTGCGCGTGAGGGCTCTCCAGCGAGAGACTGCCGACGTGGTCTCGTTCGTTTTCGAGTCGGAGGACCAGAGTCCGCTGCCGAGGCCGCTTCCGGGTCAGTTCCTCGCGTTCAAGCTTCAGCCGGGCGGCGGCTTGCCTGCAGTTCTAAGGAGCTACTCGATCTCGGGTCCGCAAAGTGCGGGAACATATCGCGTCAGCGTGAAGCGTGCAGATGGACCAGGGAGCAATTACTTCCATGATCACATTCATCCCGGCGACGTCGTTGAGGTGAGCGCGCCACGAGGCGACTTCAACCTGATGTCGGGGGGCAACCCGGTTGTCCTGCTAAGTGCGGGGATTGGGGCTACGCCGCTGATTGCGATGCTTCATGCACTGGCAGAAACCGGCGAAAAGTCTGGACGCGAAATTTGGTGGTGTTATGGCGCTCGCAATAGTAGAGAGCATCCGTTCGCAGCGGAAGTCCAGGGTCTCCTGCATCGTCTACCACAGAGTCACTCGCTCGTGGCTTACAGTAAACCAGAAGACGGCGATCAACCCGGCAAGGACTATGACGTTTATGGGCGTCTGAGCGTCGCCTCGTTGCGGCAGATTTCTGTGCCAAAGACTTCGGACTTCTATCTCTGTGGACCGGCAGCATTTCTTGAAGAGCTCAAGGCCGAGTTGAAGGCGTGGGGAGTTCCCGATTCGCGCATCCACTCGGAGACATTCGGCGCCGGCTCTTCCATGACACCCGGAATCGCCAGCGCGCTATCGCGGGCGCCGCATCAGCCCCCCGACCCTGTTGGAGATGGCCCGAAGGTTTCCTTCGTGCGCAGCGGCCTGACTGCCTCCTGGGACTCGCGGTTTCAAAGCCTGCTGGAGTTTGCCGAGGCCTGCGATGTTCCTGTTAAGTGGTCGTGCCGGACGGGAGTCTGTCACAACTGCGAGTCCGGGTTGATCGACGGCAAGATCCGCTATGCGCCCGAGCCGCTCGACCAGCCGGCCCAAGGGAGCATATTGATCTGTTGTTCATCGCCACTATCGGACGTTGAATTAGATCTCTGAGAGTTCCGCGATTATCAGAACCCCAGGTCGCTCACTCCGGGGTGGGGTAGTGTGCCTGTGCGAGCTGATCGCGCAAGGTTTCGTTCTCCCGCTCCAACGCCTGCATACGCTTCTCCACCTCCTGCATTCCGTCGCGAATTTCCTCCGATGTATATCGCGGAACGATATGCTGCGGGCAGTTCCAGTCGTAGGCTTCGATATGAATTACGTAGACCCTCTCGATTACAGCCTCATATCCGGGCACGCGAACCTTGGGCAGCCAACCGTCCGCCTCGTGGCCTTCAAAGATCTTCGCCCGGCCAAGTATTTTGAGCCGGGCCTGGCGCGGATAGTCGACGAAAATGAGCGCCACGCGATCGTCGCTGAGCAGATTTCCAGTGCTGATGTACTGTTTATTTCCGCGAAAGTCCGCGAATGCCAGGGTGCGGCTGTCCATCACCTTCAGAAAACCCTTTGGGCCGCCGCGATGCTGGACATAGGGCCAACCAGTCGCCCCGGTTGTCGCCATGTAGAAGCTGTCGCGCCCGGCGAGGAACTCCTCCTCGAAGGCCGTGAGGCTGTCCTGCGGAGGCCCGGATTGCTCCATGCGCTCGTACTGGCGCCGACTGCCGTAGCGCTCCTGCAGTTTCTTGACTAGGGGTGTAAAGGCAAGCGTGCCAAAGCTCATGGGAACCTCGATGCACCCGGGTAGCCCCTGGGGCAGACGTTGGACTGCCCACCCCAGGGCGCAACCGATTAGCGCGCAGGCGAGAAAAAGTTCTCGATGCGGGAAGCAATCTCTTCTCCGTGAGTCTCCAGTGCGAAGTGACCCGTGTCAAGCAGGTGAGTTTCCACATTCGTAAGGTCGCGTTTGTAAGGGGTCGCGCCTTCAGCCGGGAAGATGTGATCGTTCTTGCCCCAGACGATCAGAGTCGGCGGCTGATACTTGCGGAAGAACGCTTGAAATTCGGGATAGAGGGGAACGTTGGTCCGATAGTCATACAACATATCGAGCTGTATGTCGCCGTTGCCGGGTCGATCGAGCCCAAGCTGATCGAGCGTCCACGTCGTAGGATCGAGCAGGGTGAGGTCCTGGACTCCATTTTGATATTGCCACTTCGTTGCATCCGGGTTTACCAGGAAGGCCAGGGCTGCGCGATTGTCCGGCGAGGCATCCTTCCAAAGCTTTTTGATGGGGTCCCAAAACTCCCGAAGGCCCTCCTCATACGCGTTGCCGTTCTGCACGATCAGGCCGGCGACCCGCTCGGGATGGCGAAGTGCGAGGCGGTACCCGATGGGTGCGCCATAGTCCATCACGTACATGGAGTACCTGGTGAGCGCGAGTTTCTCGGTCAGCTCTTCCACAACGTTGGTCATGTTCTCAAAAGTGTAGGCAAAGCTTTTGCGATCGGGCATGCCGCTGAAGCCGTAGCCGGGATAGTCCGGGGCGATCACGCGGAACGAAGCGGCAAGACGCGGAATCAGGTTGCGAAACATATTCGAGGAAGTCGGGAAGCCGTGCAGCAGGAGCAGCACTGGGGCCGTCTTCGCGCCGGCCTCGCGGTAAAAGATATCGACACCGCCGATGCCAACGACGTTGTAGTGCATCTGAACGGATGCTGAGAGTTCAGATGCGGTGGGAGACTCGAGCAATGTAGCTGTTGCGGTCATGGGAGGGCTCCTGGAATGTATCGGGTAGCGAGAAGGGATCTTCGCCTCGCCCCGACAGTAGCTCTCTAAGGGAATGTTGCCTATTACGTCTTTGTATTAGATGAGTAGTTCCTCGGGCTTAAGCGGAATGCGATTTCGTGGACGACGTTCCGAAGCCCCTAACGGAAAGACATGATAGTCAGGCAGCCCATCGCAGGATAGTGTTGGTCATCAAGCGGGGCGTGAAGCAAGAGTGAGATTGGAGCGGCCAATGAAATTCATTATCGGTCTGGCGATCAGTTTTGCAGTTGGAGTAGGTTGCCGATACTTCGACATTCCCGTGGGCAGCCCGGCCGTCGTTCCCGGCGCTCTTTTGGTGCTTGCGATGACGATGGGATATGCGTCGACAGACACGATGCTCAACCGCAGAAACAGGCTTGCGACCACCAGCCATCTTTGCGGTGGCCCAACAGGAGCGGTCGCGACCGCAAATCGCAGATCTCGCGCCAGCCAGCCATCTGATTAGAAGGAAACACTCGAAAACACGTGAATCTATCCCACCGCACGAGGAGAACGTCATGATCATCGCTCAACCTTTGCAGACCGAACTACGTCGGGATCGGCGCTCGCATGTTGAGCCCTGCAGCGACGAAATCGTTAGGCAACTTAGTTCGGCGCAGCGGGAGCTGGCTGCCTTCGTTGCGGCTGTGGCGAAGCTCTTCGGGCCAATGACTGCGGATCGAGCCGCAGAGTGTTGGGTTGCGCTCGCCGAGACGACGGATTTACCGCTGGTCGACGGGTGTATCAATTGGCGGCGGATCACCACCAAGGCCGCCGGCCGCATGGCTATTGAACGTTACACCTCAGTTGCGTGAGCTGGGTCGATGCCTCAACCCACGAATCCTCGGAGTTCCCAGATGAATCAGACACTACCCCAAGAACGCACTTCGACGCCCGCCGGCTGGCTGCTGACGGGCCTGTCCGCCATGGCAAACCTCGACCGAATTGGAATGGGGATTCTGCGATGCGCGCTGGTCCTCGTACTGGTCTGGATTGGCGGTCTCAAGTTCTTCGATTACGAGGCGGAGAGCATCGTTCCACTGGTGGCGAACAGCCCGGTAATGAGGTTCCTCTATCGTCATCCGGCGGAGTATCGTCCATACATGAACAAAGAAGGCGAGGTGAATCCTCAGCATCAGGCCTGGAATCGGGCGAACGGCACGTACGGCTTTTCGCATGGGTTGGGAGTGGTTATTTTGGGTATTGGGCTGCTGATTGCCCTTTATCCAGTCAAGCCGGAGTTGTCAGCTTTGGGAAGCGGACTGCTGATCCTGATGACCTGCACGACGCTTTCGTTTCTGATTACCACTCCCGAAGCCTGGGTTCCCGCGATCGGAGGCCCTAACCATGGCTTTCCATATCTGGCCGGCGGCGGACGGCTGATTGTGAAGGACTTCATCATGCTCGGCGCCGCGGTGGTCACGCTCGCCGACTCGGCGAGATCGGCTTTGAGTCGCAGGGGTTTCGCGGCCTGACTCGAACTCTCTCGCGATTTCCCAAACGCCAAAAAGGGCTGAGCCTGTGAGGGAAGATATCGAATCAGTACTGATTATGATTGACCCCCGATGCTCCGGCAGGTAACATTCAGCTAGGCCAGTGAGGGACGCCAACAGCTGGAAGGTGGGATTGAATCTGTCCACATCTTCTTGATTTTACTCGGCGTTATCTCATGGTGGACAGGAAGTTCAGTCACTGCGGCCAGCCGCATCCGGAGATTGGTGCAAGTCAATCCCTGGAGACGAAGGGTCGATTTAGTACCCGTTACATGGAGTAGCTTGCCGGTTACCTCCCGTACTCCTGTTCCAGCGACGTGAACCGATAATGATAAGTATCGAACCATGAGCTGTGCGTTGGCGGCCCTACCACGATAGGGCGGATGCTTCGATTTTCCTGCTGCCTTCCCGTTTCCGATGCGATTGAACAGGGGGAAATGCTCGCGGGGAACGACTGACACCAGACACACTGCCTCCTCTTCTCTCCCAGACCGTCTTTGCGAAGAGCCGAACGCCATCAGCACGGTGCCGTTTCGTTCGTTGAATCGGCAAATAACGCTTTCCTACACCACACGTGGAGCATCACAATGGGTTTATATGTCTAGGTCGTTAGTGTCCTCATTCCTTGATCCTGCGGTGAAGGAAATCGTGCCCATGCATAGGTTGACGGCGAGTGGTTGTTCCGTTCCCGAACAAATAGCGGTGCTGGGGGAGACGCATCCGCATTCGATTGCATTAAGCTTCGGTGACCTCCAGTTAAGTTTTGAGGATCTGGATCGTCGGGCAGACCAGTTTGCGGGATATTTGACGGCGCGGGGTGTCAAGCGAGGCGGCACGGCTGCCATCTGCATGGAGCGATCAATCGAGTGGATCGTCGCAGCCCTGGGAATCATGCGTGCCGGCGCGGCCTATGTTCCGCTGGATCCCGCGTGGCCGGATGAGCGTCTGCGCTTTGCCGTGAGCAATTCCGCTTCGACAGTCCTGGTAGCCCGGGCGGCGCTGCTTGACCGCCTCGATGTTGACGCTCATGGAGTCGATCCCTGGCGTGATGCCGCGGTCATTGCCGCGACACGCTTTGCGGCGCCAATTGCGATCGAACCCGAGGACCTCGCCTACGTTATCTACACTTCGGGGTCGACCGGGGTGCCAAAGGGCGTGGAGATCACCCATGCCAACCTAGCGCACCTGATTCGCTGGCATCGCGAGGCTTTCGGCGTTACGCCCAACGATCGCGCCAGTCACCTCGCAGGTCTGGCATTTGATGCTTCAGTTTGGGAGATTTGGCCGAATCTATGCGCCGGGGCAACTCTGTGCGTGATCGACGACGCCATGCGCTCGTCGCCGCGATTGATCCAGCAATGGATGATCGCCGAAAGAGTCACCATTGGTTTCGTTCCCACCGTTCACGCAGAGCCGATGATCGCCTACGAATGGCCGGCCGTTACTGCGCTGCGCCTTTTGCTGACGGGCGGGGATGCACTGCGGAAAGCGCCGGGCACCGGACTGCCCTTCGGAGTTGTCAATAACTACGGCCCCACGGAATGTACCGTGGTGGCCACCTCGTCGATTCTTGCGCCTGGGTCAACCGAGGTGCCAGCCATCGGTCACGCCATCACTGGCGCGACGCTCTATTTGCTTGATGAACAGGGAGCTCCCGTGTCCGACGGGAACGCAGGAGAGATTTACATCGGTGGCGATGGAGTCGGGCGCGGCTACCGCGGCCTTCCCGAAGCTACCGAGCGCAGTTTCGTGCCCGATCCCTTCGCGGGCGCGCCGGGCGCGCGAATGTATCGCAGCGGCGATCGCGGCGTCCGGAGGCCGAACGGAGAGATCGAGTTTCGCGGACGCCTCGACCGTCAGGCGAAGATCCGCGGGCAGCGCGTCGAGCTGGATGAGATTGGCAGTAACCTCATGCACCATCCAAATGTCGAGTTTGCGGCTGTGATCATCACCGCCTCCGAGAGTGGAGAGAACCGGCTGCTGGCCTATGTCGTGATTGAAGAGGATGGGCCTGTTCCCACGGCGCGCGAGCTTCAGGAACACTTGTTGCGCAGCGTCCCCGACTATATGGTCCCTGCGGTCTTTGTGCGGTTGAATTCGGTGCCCCTGTCGCCGAACGGGAAGATCGATCTCACCAGGCTGCCGCCGCCGCACGAGTCGAACCTGCTTGGAAAAACAGCCGCCCGGCCGCCCGCGTCTCCCACGGAAGAGAAGTTGCTCGTGATGATGCGGGGGCTGCTTGAGAACGACGCAGTGACCGCAGAAGACAATATTTTTCTTGCTGGCGGCCACTCGCTCCTCGGAATGCAACTCGTCATGCGGCTGCGCAATACCTTTGGCGTCGACGTGACCTTGCGACAGCTTTTTGAGGCGCCGACCGTCGAGCGTTTAGCGGTGCTGGTCGAGTCCCTGTTAATCGAGGCGGTAAACTCGATGAGCGACGAAGAAGCAGATGCCCTCCTGACAGAGTATGAAAGCGGTGCGAATGTCCACGGTTAGTCCGGTCGAAGCGGCAAACGACGAGAACCTGTGTCTCCTGCGGATGCTCAATCCAGAGGTGTTGGCCGACCCGCATGTAGTCTATCGTGCCCTGCGCGAATATGAACCGGTCCACTGGGATCCATACATGCACGCCTGGGTGGTTACCAGCTATCCCGAAGTGGTGACTGTGTTGACGACCTGTTCGGCGGACAGAACTCCGCAGCCGGAGTACCTGGACAAGCTTGGGCTTACCTTCATGAAGCCGTTTGCCGAGATGATGTTGAAGCAGATGATGTTCATGGACGGCTCAGTGCATAGCCGCCTCCGCAGCATCTGTGCAGCAGCGTTCACCCCGCGAAGGGTCGAGAGCATGCGATCGGTGATTGAGTCGATCGCCAATGAACTTATCGACAACTTCATCGCTACGGGCGAGATCGACATGATCACCGACTTCGCCAACCCATTGCCGGCAATCGTTACCGCAAAGCTTCTCGGTGTGCCGGTTGAAGATCACCAGCAGCTTCACGCGTGGGTGCTCGATCTGGCAGAGGTGCTGGGCAATTATCAGCATCATCCAGATCGCATGGCGGAGGTCGTGCAAAGCCTCGATGCTTTCTACGCCTACATAACTGCAAGGATGGAAGAGGAGCGCCAGCGCCCCACCGACGGCCTCATTTACTCGCTCATGATGGCCGAGGTCGAGGGCCAGCGGCTGACGGATGAAGAGGTGATCGCAAACACCATCATTACCTTGATCGGCGGCCATGAGACTACGACCAACCTGATCGCGAGCGGCTTTCTAACTCTGCTGCGCAACCCGGAGTCTTTCGATTTGTTGAAGGGCCGCCCGGAGATAGTGAAAGCTGCGGTTGAAGAATTACTTCGTTATGAGTCCCCGGTCCAGCATACGGCCCGCATCGCTTTTGAAGATTTCCAGTTGGGTGGCAAGACGATCAAGAAGGGGTCAAGGATAGTCGTGGTGCTCGCCGCGGCGAATCGCGATCCCAACCGCTTTCCCGATCCGGATACGCTGAATTTGCTCCGCGAAGACAACCGGCAGGTCGCATTCGGCTGGGCGGCCCACTTCTGCTTCGGTGCGCCGTTGGCCCGAATGGAGGGCCAGATAGCCTTTAATGCTCTCCTGAAGCGGCTTGCAAACCCAGTCGTGCTCAACGAAAAGCTGGATTGGCGGAGCAACGCCGGCCTGCGCAGCCTGACCTCGCTGCGAATCCGATTCGATCCCGGATTGCCTTTAGCGCCAGCCTAGCCGACCTGCATTTTGACCGATATGGGCCAGCGCGGAAGCCGCGCCGTTCACTTATTGGTTCGAGAAAAGCCGTCGAACTGAACTAAAGAATCCGGTCGATTCCTGTTGCGTTTCGGCTACCGCGGTTTCCCCCTCATTCCCCGCGGGGTCGTCGGGGCGAGGCTCGATATGGGCGGCGATCTCTGAGACCCTGCGCGATGGGTCCCCGACCACCTTCGCGACGATCGAATACCAATCCACAATCAGCCGCTCAATTGTGCTTTGCTCAAAGAGGGCGCAGTTGTAAATGAGACGGCCCTCAATTCCATGGGCTGTGTCATCCAGCTCGATATTCAAATCGAATTTCGTAGAGCCGTTGTGGATGTCCATTCTGGCGAACTTCCAGGTCGGCCCTAACGGCGCGAGCGGCGGCTCGAGCGAAAACATGACCTGAAAGAAGGGATTTCTGCTGCTGTCGCGCTCCTCTGACAGCTCTTTTACCAGCATCGAAAAAGGCACTCCGTCATTGGCCAGCGCTCCAAACATGGTCTCCTTGCATTGCGTGGCGAGGTCGGCAAATGAGGGGTCGCCGGCCAGAGAGACCCGCAACACCAGCGTATCGAGGAAATATCCCATCAGATCTTCAAGCTCGGAGCGATGGCGGCCGGCAGAGGTAGTCCCGATCGTGAGGTCTTGCTGTCCAGAGTGCGCCCACATCGTGACGTAAAAGGTCGCCAGCAGGCTCACAAACAGAGTGACATCGAGCTTTCGATTAATTTCTTTGAGCGCAACGCTCACGTCGGAGTCCAGGGCAATTGGGGCCATGGCGCCGCGATACGTCTGGACTGCCGGCCGCGGATGGTCCGTCGCAAGCACGTCCCCCTGCGGCGTGCCCCTCAGCTTGGCCCGCCAGTAGGCAAGTTGGCGCGGCGTGATCTCGTCAACCCAACCGCGCTGCCAGACAGCGTAGTCTCCATACTGCACCGGAAGCTCCTGGAGCGGAGAAGCCTGATTTTGCGAGAAGGCCTCGTAGATTGCGCGCAGTTCCGAAACGAAAATGCGGTAGAGCGAGAGGCCATCGAAGATGATGTGGTGCAGGGCCAGATAAAGGCGGTGCTCGGTCTCTGAAAAGCGAACCAGGTGGCCCCGGTAGAGGGGACCCGTTGTCAGATTGAAGGGAAGCGAAGCATCTCCTCTGGCGATCTCAAGCGCAGTCGCTTCTCGCTCGGTGGCGGGTGCAGAAGAAAGGTCAAGGTAGGGAATTTCGATGTGTTTCGGCGGCGGCTGAACAATCTGTATCAATTCGCCGTCTTTCCACTCAAACGTCGTCCTCCACGCCTCATGCCGCCGGACAATCTCAGTGAGAGTTCTTTCAAGAGCGTTGCGATCCAATAGGCCATAACGGTAGATCGTGATCGGATCGTTATAGATCGGAACCTCGGTCGAAAGCTGGGAATGGAGCCAAATCTGCTGCTGACCGTAGGAGACGGGGACGTCGATGCCCGCGGGCCGGCGGGGTATATCGTGACGCCGCACGGATATGGGGCTCCCGCCGCGCAGCAGCTTTTCGAGCAACTCTTTTTTCGATTCCGAAAGTGTTCCGGGCATTGTTTGCCTTTCTCTTCTCCAGGCGGCGCCTATCAGCTACTTTAATGCCACTAGGGATGAAGTCAAGGAGAACAAGGGCCTGCCTGGCTATTGCTCCCGCCGTGCGAGCCGGAGTGGGAAGTTCGGGCGAAGTCTCGGGTTTTCTCTAGCAATTTTGCCAGTTGACACTGCTCTCTCAAACGACAACACTTGCGCCATGCGATTAGCGATCATTTCTCTCGTAGCCACCGCCATGCTCACGCCTTTAGGTCACGCGCAGGCTCCTGTTTTTGAAGTTACACCGGTATCGAGCTCAGTCACGTTCAACGTGAAGTCCTCGGTCTCTATTGTCGGAAAGTTTGACAAGTGGAACGCCACTCTTACGATGAAAAGCCCGGACGTCACGACCGCCGCTTTGGACATCGAGGTTCAGGCAGCCAGCGTGGACACCGGCAGCGGCATGAAGAACGGCAAGCTGAAGAGTAAAGACTTCTTCGATGTCGACAAGAATCCGACGATCACGTTCAAGTCCGATCACGTCGTACAGACGGGGCCGAATACCTTCGATGTCCCGGGGACGTTTACGATCCGCGGAGTCTCGAAGCCGCAGACCTTGCAGCTGACGCTGTCCGGCAAGGGGACAGGCTCGGGTTCGATCAAGGGAAGCTTGTTTTTCGACCGTAAGGACTACGGGATCAATGGCAGCATTCCTTTCGTTACGATCGCCGACCGTGTGCAGGTAGATGTCGACCTCAAGGCAAAGAAGGTCAGCGGGCCAGCGGTAGTCTTTA
Organism: uncultured Acidobacteriaceae bacterium; assembly: GCA_963790505.1. Lineage (GTDB taxonomy): Bacteria > Acidobacteriota > Terriglobia > Terriglobales > Acidobacteriaceae > Acidisarcina. Next base: position 29,958 of record CAWBOT010000007.1, read on the forward strand.
AGCAATAGGGAATTCAAAATCGGGCCGGGGGGCCAGTGAGGATTTCCTGAACAAAGCGGCGGGGCGATGGCTCCGCCGCTTTCGTTTTACGAGATATCTATGAGTCGAGGGCCACACCGGGTTAGAAAAGAGACCGATCGTAATGGAGGGGCATCTATAGGTTACGGCGGAGCGTTTGCGATCCGCGGCCAATCCTCTCCAGGAAACCGGACATTCGATGCGCAACCTCATCCGCACCAGGATTCTTGTAGCGTTCTGCCTCGTGGCTTTTCTCGGAATGCAGTTGGTTCGCCCCCGAATAATGAATCCCCCCGTCAGCGCAGAAATTGACGCTCCTTCCGAGGTAAGAGCGGCCCTGCGGAGTTCCTGTTACGACTGCCACTCAAACGAGACCAGGCTGCGCTGGTTCGACCAAATCGCCCCAGGATACTGGCTGGTGGCGCACGACGTACGTGAAGCACGGCAGCGTGTCAATTTTTCTGAAATAGGCAAACTACCGGCGGCCCAGCAGAGGGCCACGCTTTACGAAGCCGTCAACCAGATTCAGCTCGGCGCGATGCCTTTGCCGCAGTATCTGATCGCGCACCATGAGGCGGCGATGACCCCAGAGAAGCTGGCAGTCTTACGCGCTTACCTCGCCCCGCCAGCGGTTCAGGCCGCCGACGCGGCGCAGATAGGCGCTGCAAACGCGCAGTATAAGCAGTGGGTAGAGACCGGAAACGACCCCGCATCCGGCGTGCGGCCTGAGCTAAACGGCGTCCCCTTCCTGCCTGACTACAAGAACTGGCGGGCGATCAGCAGCACCGACCGCTTCGACAACCATACGATGCGGGAGATTCTGGGCAATGACACTGCGGTGAAGGCGATCGCGGAAAATCACATCAATCCGTGGCCGGATGGCACAGCATTCGCGAAGGTCGCCTGGCAGCAACAGCAGGACGACCAGGGCGTGGCACACACCGGCGCGTTCATCCAAGTCGAGCTGATGGTTCGCGACAGCAAGAAATATGCTTCAACTAAAGGCTGGGGGTGGGGGCGATGGCGCGGAACCGATCTGAGACCATATGGTAGAGACGCCGCATTTACCAACGAATGTATCGGTTGTCACGAACCCGTGCGACAGAACGACTACGTCTACACGATGCCGTTCAAGGGGCAGCAATGAACGCGTCGATGAAGGCTTCGTGGAGTCTGGCTGTCGCTCTCAGTCTTGGCGGATGCATGAGCGAAAACTCGAGGGTCGTGACGAAAATCAACGATAGCGCCTCGCTGTCCGGCGATCTTCCCTCCAATCCGCTGCGCGACAAGGTGATTACGTCGTGGATCGACAAAGCCGGCGGGACGATGTCCGCGCTCTACGGCAACGACAAGGCGATCCGATATGCGAGAACCACTGCGGCGCACGAGTATCCTGCCGGGTCGGTCCTTTCGGTTGTGACTTGGAGCCAGCAGGAGGATCCGCGCTGGTTTGGCGGGAATATTCCGGGGAAGGTGAAGTCGGTTGAGTTTGTGACGGTAGGTATCGGTGAAGACCGCCGGGCCAGCTATTCCTACGAAGAGTATGAGGGAGCTCCGCTGAAGAAGACCTCCTCCAAGGCCGGTCCCGCTCCGGACGACCGAACCACGTTTTTGCTCTCACAGCGAGCGGCCGTCATGCCTTGAGTCGTGGCCCGTCCGCAAAAGCAAGGTCTGGGTCATGGAGCCTCCAGCGCTGGATCGAGCACCGGCGCCACCGATCGCGGCGCGGGCTTCTTGAGCAACAGCCAGCCAGGAAGCTCAGAGAAGCTAGAAGTGCTGCGCCGGCCTCGGTGGCGGGAAGTCCGCAGGGGCCGAAGAAGTAGTACCCGCGGACATCCACCGGGACATGTAACGAGCGGGACGTTGCTCAGCGAGTTGAGGATCGTATAGCGGCTGCAGGCGTCGGTTTGGCCGCAACTTTCACGCTCTGCATCTGGCAAGAGGGTAGCAAGGACGCCCCGGTTACGATGCAGGCGCCGAGATATGAAATACTCGCGCTCTTGGAGGGGCACATAAACCGGGAAGGGTACTATGGGATAAGACGTATGCTCTTCCAGGGCTGTCCCTCCGTTGGCGTCATTAGGGCCCACTGTCGGTTATCGAAACTAACTAAGTGACCTTGGTGTACAATTCGCGAGGACGATAGTTAGGTCCTTAGAGTTTGAGAAAGAAAGGGTGTTTACCTATGAAGACAAAGATGATCGCGGTTCTGCTCTGTGCCGCCGCGTCGATTCCGGTCGTTGCCCAAAAGGCAGATCAACGGCTGGCCGAATCCACCGCAGTCCTGAAAACGATCAACGAGAAAAGTGAGATACCGAACACCGCTTGGAGCAAGACGAAGTGCGTCCTGGTTTATCCCAGCGTGAAGAAGATTGCGGTTGGCTTTGGCCAGACCTATGGCCGTGGTGTTCTGGTCTGCCGTAGCGGCGCGAACATGGATGGGAAATGGGGAGCGCCGATCATGTACACCCTGGACACTAGTAGCCTCGGTGTGCAACTGGGATCCTCGTCAACCGACTACGTCCTGCTGATCATCACGCAGCGCGGAGCGGACAAGATCCTGTCGGGCAAGCTGAAGCTCGGCGCAGGCGCCTCCGCGGTGGCCGGGCCAACGGGAGCGAGTGCTGCCGGCTTCAACGATCCGAATATCGACATTTTGTCTTATTCCCAATCGAAGGGCCTGTTTGCCGGCGCTTCCCTGGGTACCGCATCCATGGCCTCTGACGACAAACCCAACGCGGAACTATACGGCAAGGACATCGATGCTGCGGCGATGGTGAAGGCGGGTACGACGCCGGTTCCGGCCGCCGCAAAACCGTTGATCGCTGTGTTGACAAAAATCTCGCCGAAACCGATGTAAGCAACACTTGTCTGCTGGTTTAGAGACGAAGTTGATTTATCTCTGATCGGCAGGACTGTATCTTTGCATGACAGGCAATCTGGGCGGCTCGCGAGGGCCGCCCAAACTGTGTTTGCTGGCGGCTACGAGCTGCAGCTTCCTTTCCGGTCTTGCGGCATCCAATTTACAAGGACGCTGTTATGCCAATGATCCGAGCCTGCCCGCACTGCTCCACGAAGAACCGTGTACCTGCTTCTCATCTCGCGGACACTGGGCGTTGCGGAGCCTGTAAGCAGCCCCTTCCGCCAATGAGCGAACCGATTGCAGCTGATGTCGAGATCTTCGATGACATCGTGCAGAACGCCCCTGTGCCGGTGCTCGTCGATTTTTGGGCGGAATGGTGCGGCCCATGCCGCATGGCCGCGCCCCACGTGGCCCGCACGGCCGCCGATATGGCTGGCAAGGCTATCGTCCTCAAGGTCGATACCGAGCGGTATCCGGAGCTAGCGGCCCGGTACAAGGTAAGCGGCATCCCCAACTTTGCCGTCTTTGCCAACGGCAGGCTGGTGCAGCAACAGGCTGGCCTGGTGGGGCACGAGCAGATGGAAGCCTGGCTGCACTCCGCCCGCACCGCTGCGGTCGCCTGAGGGCGCGCTTGCGTTGCTTGGCATGCTCCCGGCAAGCCATCGGCTAAACTCGATACATGGCTTACACCCCTCACATCATTCCGGTGGAATCGCTGCGCCTGCTGGTCTTTGATCTTGACGGGACGCTGATCGATTCACGCCGCGACCTGGCGAACTCGGTCAACGCCATGCTCTCCCACCTCGGCCGTCCCGAACTGCCAGAGGATGTGATTGCGTCTTACATCGGGGACGGCGCCGGGATGCTGGTTCGCAGGGCGCTTGGCGATCCCGACGATGATGGTTTTGTCCAAGGTGCCCTGAGTGTTTTTCTCGATTACTACCGCGAACACAAGCTCGACTACACCCACGTCTATCCGGGCGTGATCGAATCGCTCGAAGCACTGCGCCCGGCATTCGATGGCGGCATCCGGCAGATGGCCGTTCTCACGAACAAGCCAATCGGCCCCTCCATCGCCATCTGCGATGCGCTTGGCCTGAGCCCGTACTTCTTCAGAATCTACGGCGGCAACAGCTTCTCCACCAAGAAGCCCGACCCGCAGGGACTCAACGCCTTGCTTCGCGAAGCCGGCGTCGATCCCTTCGAGACGCTGATGATCGGTGACTCGGACATCGACATTCTGACGGCGCGCAGCTCCGGGGTCTGGGCGCTCGGTTGCCGCTTCGGGCTTTCGCCACACACGCTTGACGCCGCTGAACCCGACTGCCTTGTGGATTCCGCCTTCGACTGGGCCGAAGCTTTGGCTGTCGCCAAAATCGAGCGATAGCAGGCCGCCGTCATCGCGCTTTTTAGTGCCCGATCGTGAATTCCTCATGGTATGGTTGACTCCTTGATTTCCAGGTGCGTTGGAGATTCTCGTGTCATCCCCTCCTGTGCTGAGTTCTGATGAGCAGTCGTTCGTTGAGGCTGTTGAGGCTGGCGAGCGAATTGAATTCTCAAGAGATACATCGCGCCCGATTCACGAGCCGAGCATTTCTATTCGTGCCGAGGTCATCGCCGGAATTATCCTCGGAAAGGACCTTAAGTTTCCCGACGGAAAAATACGGTCGGTCAAAGTCGGCACTGCCGGCGTTCAGTTGTCCGGCGCAAAAATCATTGGGAATCTCAATCTCGACGACGCTAGCGGGTCACAGTTCACCCCGCTGTCGCGGTTGAGCCTGCAGCGTTGCTGGTTTGAGGGGCGAATCTATCTACGCCGCAGCCATTTCACAAGCCTAGACTTCCGGGATTCGCGTTTCGCGGATTTGAATGCATCCGACGCCTTTGTGAAGGGGCCCGTCGACCTGACGGGCGTCTGCGGCATTGGGAACAAGACCGAAGTCGATGGGTTCCAAAGCTATGGTCAGTGCTGGGTCGTGCTCGCTACCACGGCGATCGCGGGGCGAGTTACCGCCGGGCATGCGCGCCTCGCCGCCCCCGAGCCGAGAACTCCTGCCGGGAAAGATGAGGACGAGTTTGTACGATTTTCAAGGTTCGCGCGCTATGCGCTCGACCTGCGCGCGTCGAACATAGAAAGCTCCGTCGTCCTGCGCCCGGATTGCGTCGCGCTAGGCGGGGTTTGTCTGGCGCTGTCGAAGATCGATGGCAGCATCTGGGGAAATGGAGCGAAGCTGAAGGCCGGCGAAGATTATGCGTTTTCCGCCGACTACGCAATCATCCGCGGCAGCATTTACTTTCGTTCCAACGATCTCCACGCCCGAGCCTGTTTTCGCGCCAAGGGTTGTGTGAGCCTCTTTGCGTGCAAGCTTGGCGGGTCGCTTTATATGGAAGGCTCCAGGCTCGAAACGCTTAAGCCAAGTGTCGATCATGAAATTGACGAGGACCGTGAGGTGCTCGACATCCGCAACTCGGAGATCGGCGCGAACTGCAATCTCAGCGCATGGCAGTCGGAGGCCGACCTCGCCCAGATCGATCGTTTTCAGTCCAACGGCGACATATTAATCGATTCGGCCTCGATTAAAGGCGATCTCAACTTAAGAGGCGCATTTCTCGGTCTCGATGCGCTCGATGACCAGAGTCAGACAACGATAACAAAAGCAGCCCCGGTCGCCGTACCGGGCAAGATCCAGGGGACGCCACCCACTCTCTCCATATCGGGTACCACGATCGGCGGCGATTGCTGTCTAAAGGCGTTTCCTTATACCTATAGGGAAAACAACCAGAAGCGCACGAGCGTCCTTCACTTCACCTGCAAGGGAAACATCGTCGTCACCGAGACGAAGATCACCAATTCGCTCAACATGGAAGGCGCCGAATTGCTTGTGCCTGAGGGCGATACGAAGCCGGCGCTCGACTTGTCCGGGACTACGGTTGGCGGAGAAGGCCGCCTGATGGGGTGGCATCAGGACGGAGCACAAAGCCTCCCTTTTATCGCCACGGGCCAGGGCACAGTGCTTGATCTCACCGGGGTGAAGATCGCTCAGAAGTTGAACATGAAAGGGGCGTGCATCGTCGCTAAGCACGCAACCGATCCGGCTAAGCCATCCGCGCAATACGCCATCAACGCAGCGAATGCCGAGATTGGTGGGGAAGCGTGGTTGAGCACCTTCGAGCAATTCCGCTTCCAGGTGACGGGCGGAATCAATTTCACTGCCGTGCGCGTCAAGCTCGAGTTGAATTTGTCTGAAGCCGAGTTAATAGCCGATGGCGGGAGGCTCAACCTGCAATACGTCGAAGTCGGCACTGACCTGAACCTGCACAAGGCTGAGCTTTACGGCGCGCTGGATGCAACCGGCGCCCGGATCGGGAAATCGGTAATTCTGACCGAAACCACAATCTCGAGTGGATCGATTGAAGAGGGATTGAGAGGAACAACCCACACTGAGAAGGAGTTTGAGAAGTACGAAGCCGAACGGAAAAACAAACATATTGAGAGGCGGCTCGATCCGGATTTCTCTCTCTACTCCGCGGAGATCGGAGACGCATTGATCGTCAGTTCACTTGAGGTTTCAAGCGACTTCACTGATGAATATGACACGCACGCCACAATCGACCTTAGGGCACTCCACGTCGGGGAACTCAAAGACGATGGCGGCGAAGGCTGGGGAAGGGCAGTGCGCTTCTGGCTCGACGGCTTTCGCTATGATCGGCTTCCCGAAGTTACTACCGCCCTCCCGGAAAACAAATATCCCCACACCATCGAATATCTCTTCTCTCTTCTTGAACTCATCTGGGTTGCCTTGAAGCGGTCCCTCGATCCAAGCGCCATTTTGAAAGACCCGCATTATAGGAAGCCGCGTGGAGCGCGGACCAGGTCTCGGGGATGGTTGTCGACGCACCTGGGTGTCTTGAAGAGAGTTGCACGGCGCTGGCTGTACATCGCTCGACGCTGGCTCTTGCAGTTGCTCAAGACAGACGGTGTGTGGGAGCGGCGTCTGCGCTGGCTGGACCTGCAGTATTACCATCCTCACAAGCCGACGGCGAAGGAATACAGCCCGGATGCGTATGAGCATCTCATTAATGGCCTGAACACGATCGGATCGTTTGACAGCGCGCGCCGCATCGCAAGTGCGCGCCTGACGTTGGAAGACCGGCTGAGGCATTTCTTCCTGCGGCCCTTCTGGGTTGCTTTCCGTGTCCTCTTCGACTACGGCTTCTCGATCGGCAGAGCGATCGCGACCTTTGCCATCTGCATCGGGATTGGATGGTATGCCGCCCACGTGGCGGATTATGGCTCTTCCCGGTTTCCTCACGCGGGCAACGTGCTCATCATCAACACCGAGATGCCGGAAACGCGGATTACAGAAGAAGGCAAAGAGGTAAAGATTTATTCAATCGAAGCGGAGAAGAGTTCTACACCTTATAAGGACGACGTGCCATGCAGAGGCAGAATCCTGCCACTTCTCTACGCGCTTGACGTTTTTGTGCCGGTGCTCGACCTGCGCCAGCAGGACGCCTGCTCCATTGCTCCCGAGGACAAGAGAGACAAGTTCAAATATGTATGGAATCAGCAGACTGGGACAAGCCAGAGCAGTTTGTGGCGCTGGGCCGAGGAGTCCAAACTTAAGTTGTCGAATCTTTGCCTGGAACACAAATACCTGATCTGGCACATCGCCCAGGCGACCTATGCGATTCTGGGTTGGGTGCTAACTCCGCTGACCATCCTAACGATCACCGGCTTCCTGCGTAGGCATCTGGAGAAATAAGCTTCGGACGCGACCAGCGCCTTCGCTAGCTCTGCTGCGAGATGGCCTGGGCGCAGGCGTTGTTCCAGGCTTGTTCCTGTCCGGCATGTCCCAGAGCGCCGAGATACTCGCAATCAAGCGCCAGGCAGCTTGATAAGCGCGATGGATGCAGAGAACCATAATAGGCGCAGGCCGCATGGACGGCGGTCAACGCGGTAAACTCCGCCGTCGCGGTCGCGGCCAGCGGAGCCGAGCAGGGATTCAGGTGCCAAGCGACCGCTTCGACGACGCGGTCGGAGAGACCCCATAACCCCAGCAGGTAAGCGCCAACCTCGGCGTGGCTGCAGCCGAAGACCTCTTGTTCGGCTTCCACCAGGGTAATGCCGGTCTGAGTCATCAAATCCAGAGCCAGCTTGTATTCTTTACCCATACCGGAGGCCAGGATGAGCTTACCAGTCTCGTGCAGCAGGCCGGCCGTCGCCGAGTCGTCGATCGCCAGCGGTGATGCTTGCTGGCACTCGGCGATCTTCCTGGCGCAGACGCTGACTCCGAAGCTGTGTTCCCAAAGCCAGCCGATTTCCTTGACGCCGAAAAGGTCAGTCGCGAAGGCGGAAAAAATGTGGGTCGACAACACCAGCGACTTCAGCATGTCGAGGCCAAGCAGATTCAGCGCGTGCAAAGTGCTCGATACCGGCGTTCGCAGGCCGAAGAATGCCGAGTTCACCAGCTGCAGGCATTTTGCGGCCATGCCCATGTCCGCTCCGACTAATGCCGCAAGCTTGTCCAGTCGCGGCTCGGCCGACGACAGTTCCGCCAGCATCTCGTTATAAGCGGCCGGCAGGCTGGGAATCGTTTTCAACTGGCTGACGATCTTCGTCACGCTGGGGGTGTGCAGCCGGTTGCGCAGCGCAATCGCATGGTTGATGGTGGCTTTCAGTTCTCTGGCATCGCACGGCTTTGAGATATATTGGTGAGTCGAGCCCACGGCGCTCATGATTGTCTTGCGGTCGCATTGCCCCGAGAGAGCCACGCGCACCGTCAACGGAGAACGCCGCCGTACTTCGTTGAGCAACTCTGCGCCGTCCATGCCCGGCATGCGCATGTCGGTCACCACGACATCAAAGGGGCGCCGGTTCATCGCTTCGAGTGCCGCTTCGCCGCCGACGGCGTACTCCATCGTCCATTCATCCAGCATCGACCGCAGGCTGCGGCGCAGACCCGAGAGCACCAGGGGTTCATCGTCGACCAGCAGGAGGGATTTAGACATTTGGCTTCGCGCCTTCCTCAAGGCTTGACTCTTGTTGCGGATTCACCGGCAGTCGGAGGAAGAACGTGGTGCCCTTCCCCGTCTCGCTCTCGAACCAGATGTCCCCGCCGTGCTGGACCACGATGACCCGTGCCATCGAAAGGCCCTGCCCAGTCCCTTTGCCCGGCTGTTTGGTGGTGAAGAAAGGCTCGAAGATCCGGGAACGTATCGCTTCCGGTATTCCGGTTCCTGTATCGCGGACTCGGATCGTCGCCCAGCCGTCCAGGTATTCGGTTTCGATGCGGATTGTCCCCAGAGGGCCGCCGGCGCCGCGTGCTTCGTTGATGGAGTCGGCGGCGTTGACGATCAGATTGAGGGTGACCTGATTGATCTGGTCGAGCCGGCAGGGCACCAGCGGCATGTGCCCGTCGAGCGCGGTCTCAACGCGGGCCGCATACTTCCACGCGTTGCGCGAAAAAGTGATGGTATTTTCAATGGCGTGATTGAGGTCGCAGGCGCAATTGTTCGCCCCTCCGGGGTGGGCAAACTCGTTCATGGCCCTGACGATCTTGGCGACCTGCCGGGCGCCCTCGAAGGTCTCGTCGATGGCCCTCGGGACCTCGTTGGCGATGTAATCGATGTCGTTGCCGGCGAAACACTTGTCCAGGTCGTCCCGGGTGCGCACGCTAAGCGAGCCGACACGCCACTCATCGTGGACTTTCGCGGCGACCGTGACAATCCGCTCCAGCACCGCCCACGACTCCCTGAGGAAGACCGCATTGTCGCTGACGTACTGGATCGGCGTGTTGATTTCATGCGCGATCCCGGCAGCTAGATGACCGATGGCCTCCATCTTGTGGCTTTGCCGCAACTGCTCCTGGACTCCGTTCTTTCTCGCCATGTCGTCTACCGGCTCAGCGCCAGGCTATTTATGCTGCCGGCTTCGGCTTCGATGCTATAGGTGGAGGCTACCGTCACTGGCGAGCGCTTCGAGAGGCATCGCGCGATCGTCTCCAGCAGTAGATCGCCGCTGACTGGCTTTTGCAGGAAGGCAGCCGCTCCGGCGCGTAGCGCCCGCGCTTCGTTTGCTGCGCGGTCTCGGCCGGAGAGCACGATGATCGGGATCAGCGAAAGATCGGGAAACTGCTTCAGCCGTTCCATTACCACAAATCCATCGCCGGCCGGCAACCCAATATCGAGAAGAATTACATCGGGATGGTGCTGTCTCGCCTGGGAGATACTGGCCACCGCGTCTGGCGCATACAGGGTTTCGTAGTGAAAGGCCTTTAGCTTGCGCTGCAGGCTGTGGCAGACGTTCAAGTCGTCTTCAATCAGCAGGATGCTAGCCGCGCCCATGGAATCTCCGCTCCGGTCGTCGTGGGACCAGGGAATTATGAGTTTCTTCACACACTTAATCGGCGGCAATTGCGACGAAATCAGTTCCTCACTGAATTTCCACGGTGGGCATTCCGCGCGTTTGTGCGCCCGGTCGACGTCGTCTGATGACTGAAGCCAACGTCGCGACCGCCGATGAGCCGGATTAAGAGACCAGCTGAGTTGGACGCGACTCGCGTACCTACCAACGCGACAGACAACCGCTTTGCGAAAGAAGCGCCAGAGCAGTTCCGCCCCATGTGCCACCCACCCGCGCAACTAAACCATTTCCCTGGAGGGCGACAAGCGAATGAACCCGACACCCCGAGCTTCGGAGAAGGCAATCCGGCGAGGAGTTTTTCTATGCGTCGCCGTTCTGCTGGCGATCGTTGCATGTACGATTGCAGCCAACCTCCTCGCGAGCTCGATCCTGGGTCGCGAGGCGGCCAGCGTCTCCTCAGCACAGCGTGGCGAGGCCATGCGGTCGTTGAGCTGGCTGTTGCGCGGGATGACGCTTGCGCTTCCCCTCGCGGCGCTTGCCGGCGGCGTCTTCGCCTTTCGCCCGCTCTTTTACCACCTAGAAAGCCTGCGCGACGAATTGCAAGAGGCGGCGCGCACCGATCCGCTCACCGGATGCCTGAACCGCAGGGCCTTTGCCGAAGAGGCTGGGCGGCTCTTTGCCCACTCGCGCCGCAACGGATCGGGACTCGCCGTGCTCATGGTGAACGCGGACCGCTTCAGGCAGATCAACGACCGTTATGGCCATCAAGCCGGTGATGTCATGATCCGCGGCATCGCGGCCGTGCTGCTCCGCAATGTTCGGGAGATGGACATTGCGGGCCGGATGCATGGGGAAGAGTTCGCCGTTGTCCTGCCGGAGAGCGGACTAGTGGCGGCACTGCTGGTTGCGCAGCGGGTGCGCCGGGCGGTTGCCGGCGGGCGCATCCAGGCGCGTGGCGTCAAATCGGCGCCCCTATCGATCACGGTGAGCATCGGTGTCGCAATGCTTCAAGATGGCGACGCTACGCTCTACGAAACTCTGGATCGCGCTTCTATCGCTCTCCGCAAGGCTAAGCAGAAAGGTCGGGACCGCGTCGAGAGCGAAGGGGACTTCTTAGCGTTACACTCCGTTCCCATGGAACGAAGAGATCAGGCTGGCTCGCCAAGCGGAGCCGCGGGCGGCAGGGGACTGCCTTCCTCCGGAGCAGGATCGAAGGGGATCGGCGTAAAAGGATAAGGCTCCGGTGGCCCGGGCTCGACGACGATCACAGTCTGCGTCGGTTCAGTGATCGCCAGCACCAGCGCGCTGACGATGCCGCGCTGCCATATTCGCGAGCCGAGCAGGAACAGCAGGCCGATCTGGCTCCAGAAGAAGACGGGAAGAATCAAATGGGAAGTCTGGCCCAGGGCCCATATCCAAAGGAAGAAGCCAAACCCGAGTACGCCCAGAGTGCCGGCGACGAAATAGCTGAGAAAAAGATGTCCGAAATGCTCCCGTAAGAGCCGCAGCGCAGGACCGAGGCTCTTGCGCACGCGGCGGTCGCCGTTCTGGCCCATCTGAACGACGTAAACTTCCGCCAGGTCGAACCAGAGCCGCAACACCAGCGCGACCAGCAGCAGGACCGCCAGAGTTAGCACGAAGCGAACATCGAATGCGGCCTCGACATACTTCTCGTCGGCTTGTTTGAGATAGACACTGCGCAGCCAGCCGAGTATCCCAAGAAGGATGCCGCTGATGATGGCAGCAAGAATGAGGAGCCGGAAGAAGCGCCAGAAATAGTCGATCCCTGCGCGCAGGATGGTCGCAAGCCGCGGCTTTTCGCCCGAGAGAAAAACAAAGATAGTACCCGCAGCGAAGAAGAACGATAGCAGGATGGAAAGAAATGTCAGAGCAGCCGTGACCGGGCCGCTGCCTGGATCGTGTTCATTGGCGTGCTGCATGAGCTCGGCATAGTAGGCCAAGTCGATCCCCGCGGCCAGCTTCTGCGCAGCGAGAGAGTGGTCCAGAAATGGACTGATGCGCGCGTGAAGAGAGGCGCCGCCGACAAGGCCGACGAAGAGTAGCCCTAGATAGCTCCATAACAAGGTTCGCTTGTTCGCGAGCAAGAGGCGGAGTCCGCCGAGGAAGATGCTGGGTCTGATTTCAGCCATTTCTTTGAGTTCTCTCCGTTCGCAAGAGCTGTTGGCGGTTGCGAGTTAACTAGACGATCCAGGCGGCAAAGTGCGCCATCAGTTGTTGCGCGATTACCCAAAAGAAACTGAGCTTCAGGCTCGCCGCGCCGTGGCTGGCGACCACATAGCTGTTGTTGAAGAAGTTCGTGTCGAGCAAGATCTGATGTTGCGGATCGATCTCGGCGGAGACCAGTTGCGCCTTCTTCACGTAGATGTAGCGCGTCCAGCGATCAACCCCGTCCCAGTTTTCGCGGACAGTCGATCCGTCGTCAAACTTCATCTCCACCGTGACGGGAAAAATGAAGTCGTTCTTGCGGTGCAGGCTCACGACCGTTCGATAGTCGCCCTTGTAATTCTTGCCAGCGTCTTTCCACCAGTCGACCGGCTCGCTGTCGGCGGCCTTTACCTCGTAATCGAGAACCTGGGTGCCGTAGACGGCCTGGTTGAAGTAGGGGCGAAGATCTGTCGTCTTGCCATCGGCAGCGGCGACCTCTTCGATCGTTTTCAGAAAGTCCTCACCGGTGGGGTGAGTGAAGCGGTAACGCATGAAATAGGTGTGCAGTGCCTTTTGCAGGGTGTCTGCGCCAACGACCGACTCGAGGGTCTTCAAGACCGTCGCGGTCTTGCCGTAGGTGACGCCACCATAGCTGTTCCCGGAGAAAAACTTCCACGCGAAACGGGTCATCGGATCGTAGGTTGCGACGCCGGTGTAACTAAGGCGCTCCGACTCGGTGTCGCTGATGTGCAGAATCGGATACCCGATCGCCGAAGTATCTTCGCCCAGCAGGCTGCCGAGGATTTTAACTTCCGTGTAGGAGTTGATGCCTTCATCGAGCCAGGCCTCCTCGAACTCATTCGTGGCCACCATGCCGTACCAGTATTGGTGGCCGAACTCGTGCTCCGTGACGAGTTCGTTGAAGTAGAGCTTGTCCGGAAGACCCCAGGTGGTGCCAGCGGTGATCAGGGTTGGGTACTCCATTCCGTACATCTCCGAACCGGGCTCGGGATCGATCAACGTCATCTGCTTGTAAGGGAAGGGCCCGTACCACTCATCGAACTTCTTCATGGTCGCTTCGAGGATGTTCAGGTAGCGGTCGGTCTGGCCCAAATGTGCCTTGAGCACCAGAGCATGCAGTTTCACCGGCCCCATAGAAGACTGGAAGACGCGATCGGTAGCGACGAAGTTGGGTGAAGCGGCCCACGCAAAGTCGTGGATGTCTTCGCCGTGGAAGCTCAGCGTCTTGGTGCCGTCGGAGTTGGCCTCTTCGCCGGTGGGCACGCCACTGGCGCCCACGATATAGCGCTGTGGGACATTCAATTTCACATCGAAGGTGCCGAAATCGGCGAAAAATTCGGTGGTCGAGTGATATTGATGGCAGTTCCACGCGCCCTGCGGGTCGGTGCTCTTCTTCCAGAAGACTCCCACCTTCGGGAACCATTGGCCGCCCATGATGAAGTCGCGCTTCCAGCCGTTGCGAGCAATGGATACAGGGAACTTGTCATGAAAGGTGATATGAAAGCGGATGGTGTCGTTGGGCGCGAGCGGATGGGCGAGCCTGACCACCATTACGGTATGGTCTTGCATGTTGCCGTCGTCGGGCGCGGTGAACTGCCACGACTTTGACAGATCTCCAAAGCCGTCGGCGGAGATCGCCTTGATGTCTATGCCGCCGATCTTCTCCGGCGGATAGTTATTTTCGACCGCGCGGATGCCTCCGTTGGCGTGGGTCTCGTAGGAGAACGACGACTCCGGCCGGAAGCCATTCAGATAAAGGTGGAATGGAAAGTTGTCCAGCGGTTGGCCAGTGAGGTTCTTGTACTCGAGCACCTCAGTGGCGTCGAGGGTCTTGGCGCTCGTGTCGAGCTTGGCGTCGATTGTATAGGCAACCACTCGTTGCGAGAGTGGAACTCCGTTGGGCGAGTTGGTCGCGATGGAGTCAGCCGCCAGTGCGGAGGAAGCGGCACCGAGAACGCACGAAAGAAAGGCCAAGGACAGCACGGGGCGGACGAGTTGACGAAGCCCAGGGTGCGCAAAGGGCGTATGCACAAAGTGGTTGCAGAGCATGGGGCATTGTAAACAGAAATGCCGCCGAATGAATATACAGTTACAACGTCCGCTCTCAGTCGTGGTTGCCTCTCAGGGATTCGAACCCCGATATGCTGAGTCAGAGTCAGCTGTCCTACCATTGAACGAAGAGGCAATACGGGAACATCCGGACGGACGCTCCAGGCTCGTGCACTCTTTAGATGATATGGATTCGACCGTTTGTGGTCAAACTGCCGAACCACCCAAACTACGCGCCAGCGTGTTACAACAAGTCGAGTGAAAATACCTGGCCGGTGTTGCGTGCTTCACTCCCGCGGGCGACCATCGCCCAGACGTGGACCCCGGAGAGGATCTGTCTTGACTCGCTGCTCTTGGATGGCCGCAGTTCTTTTGATCGTGCTGCCTTCTTTCGCCGATACCGCTCCTGTCTGCAATGTGCTGAACTACGGCGCCAAGGGCGACGGCGTCACCCTCGATACCGCGCCGATCTCGGCCGCGATCGCCGCCTGCGTCAAGCAGGGCGGGGGAACGGTCTACGTGCCGCCGGGGCGCTACGTCATCGGAACGGTACAGCTCTTCAGCCACATTCGGCTGCTGCTGGAGAGCGGCGCGACGCTGGTCGGCAGCCACGACATTCGCGACTATCGCGCGATCAGCGATTTCGGCTTTGACAAAAACTACGGGACCAGCTCGACCGGCGAGGGCGAACACGTTGGGCTGTTGATCGCGCGGAGCGCCGACGACGTTTCCATCGAGGGGCATGGCGAGATCGATGGCCAGAGCGACAGCTTCATGCAGTTAAGCACTCCGCATGTCGGCGCCGATTACGACGCCAGTATGACGCGCGATCCTGAAAAGTTTATCGCGGCGATGAAGAGGCTCGACTACGGCCCCTTTGAACCAGGCGACCGGCCGGGCACCATGATCGTCTTTGTGCACTCTACGAACATCCAGCTGCGCGGAATCACCCTGCGCGCCTCGCCCAACTGGACGCTCCATCTGCAGGACGTGGACGGCGCGGTCATCTCCGGCATTCAGATACTCAATGACCCTCGCGTGCCGAACAACGACGGAATCGACTGCATGATCTGCCGCAATGTGCGCATCTCCGATTGCGACATTCATACCGGCGACGACGATTTCGCCATCGTCAATAGTGAGCATGTAAACGTGAGCAACTGCTCGATGAGCTCGCGCTCCGCGGCGATTCGTTTGGAGAGCACGAGCTTCAGCACCTTTACCGGACTAAGTATGGATACTAACCGCGGCATCGCCATCTTCGCCAGCGCCCGCGTCACCCGGCCCACCGAAGACGTGACCTTCGCCAACATCGTCATGCGAACGCGGCTGATCCCCGGCCATTGGTGGGGCAAGGGGGAGCCTATCTATATCGCCGTGCAGCCGTGTGTGGCCTGTGGCGTGAAGGTGCGCAACGTCAGCTTCATTAACATTACGGCCGAGGCGGAAAGCGGTGCGCTGCTGTGGGGCGGTCAGGGAAGCGCCATCACTGGCGTCGATTTGGACAGTGTGAGGTTGCACATGCTCGCGCCCAATCCGGAGTTTAGCGCCAGCGTCGGCGGCAACCTCGATCTGCGCTGGACTGCGCCCACACCGCACGAAGGTATCGTGAGCAGTGACATCCCCGGCATCTATGCAAACCAAGTCCAGGGGCTGCGGCTGCGCGACGTTTACGTCGATTGGGCGACTGCAATGCCTGCTTACTTTTCAGACGGTGTCAAGGTCGAGAACTTCACCGATGTGACGATCGATGGCCTCGCCGCCCGCCAGGCGCAAGGCTCTTCGGGATCGGCGATCTCGCTGAGCGACGGTTTAGGCGTCTCGATCACCAATTCGCGTGCGTTGCCCGGTACTCGGACCTTTCTCTCTATGGATAGAGTGGAGGGGCGCCGCGTCTTTGTGAACTACGATCTGAAGGGTGCAGTGCAGGCGATCGATCCGGCGAACCAGCGCTTCGATACCGAGATTGGCGTGCCGGCAGCGAAGCCTCGCGCCGTCACTCACTGACGATTTTGCAGGAAGATGGAGGAAAGATGAATCAGATCGATTTGAAAGGTCGTCGCGCGGTAGTGACAGGCGGCGCACAGGGGATTGGTTTTGCAATCGCGCAGCGGCTCGTGACTTCAGGTGCGGCAGTCTCAATCTGGGATGTCGATACGAAGCTTGCCGCCACGGCCGCGGAACAACTCTCCGCTAACGGTGTGGCCCACGGCATCGGCATGGACGTCACCAAAGCGAGCGAGGTCGAGGCCGCAGTTGTTTCGGCAGTCAATCAGCTCGGAGGCATCGACATCCTCGTGGCCAACGCGGGCATCGCCGGGCCAAACCTGAAGACGTGGGAGTATCCGGTCGAAGCCTGGCAACAGGTGATCGACATAGACCTTACCGGCATCTTCCTTTGCTGCCGCGCCGTCGCCCCGCTCATGATCGAGCAGAAATACGGGCGCATCGTGAATACCGCCTCGATCGCAGGCAAGGAAGGGAACCCGAACGCTCCCGCTTATAGCGCCGCCAAGGCTGGAGTCATTGCGCTAACCAAATCACTGGGTAAGGAGCTGGCTACTTATGACATTGCCGTCAACTGCATCACTCCTGCGGTCGCGCGCACCCGCATCTTCGACCAGATGACCCAGCAGCACATCGACTACATGTTGTCGAAGATCCCCCGCGGACGTTTCGTCGAGGTGCAGGAGATCGCCTCGATGGTCGCGTGGCTGGTCTCGGCGGAAAATTCCTTCACCACCGGAGCGGTCTTCGATCTGAGCGGGGGAAGGGCGACGTATTGAAGGGAACAAAATGAAACAGCCTCCGCTGCCTGGCGAACCGCCTCCGACGGGATTGTCCGCTGTTGGCAACGAAGGGATCGAGTTCGGCCGCTGACCTCTGCGTTCTAGAGCGGCAAGTGCTTGCAGGCGACCGTGGTCAACCAATAGTGTTCCGCGGCCATTGCGCCGAGAGTCATTTCAAAGAATTGTCTTGACATTCAATTCCATCAGAATTTACTTTCGGTTGCCCCTTGGAGGTTAACCTGGGCGGAAGCGTAATGCGATTTCCGCTGGGTACCACTCTGCGGCGAGAACGTGGCGATACCTGAGTCGGGCTACCGGCCAGTGGCTGACGAATGGCACGGGTGCGAGGACATCGGCTCTATCCGCCCGGGCACACAAATCAACTTAACTTCAGCGATTCGTAGAGGGGACACCATGGGTTTCACCGGAGGGGCTTGGCTTGGCGATCGAGCGATCAACCGCCGATTGAGTTTGCTTGCACTCGCATTGCTGATAACGTTCGTTTTGCCGCTTGCGGCTCGAGCCTCCTCTATCACCTTAACTCCCAGCGTGGCGAGTCCACAGATGGTCGGGACGCCGGTAACCTGGACCGCGACGATACAAGGCGCGACTCCCGGCCACACTTATGACTATCAGTTCAGCGTCACCTACGCCGGTCAGACGCAAATTCTCAGTGATTTCAGCGCCTCCCCAAGCTTCACCTGGGTGCAGCATACCGTCGAAGGAGCCTACCAGTTCAACGTGGTCGCACGCGACATTACCGCAAGCCCCATTGTTCTTTTGGCCCCGGTAACGACTGGATTCGCTTATCAGCCTTGGGTCACCGCTCCGCTGGCCTCGGGGACGGTCAATTCGACAACCCACCCGCTCGTGGCTTTGTTTAGCGCGCCCCCATGTACCGTCGGCCATCAATTGCTTGTCCGCTTCCAGCCGGCAGTTGCGACGGGTTCTCAAAGCCCCAACTCGATGACCACCAATCAGGTGGCCTGCTCGACAAACAGCGCGAATTTCTATATCGCAGGCATGTATCCATCGACCAAATACCTGATGCACTGGGAGGAATACGCCGGGACCACTCTGGTAAACACGGGAGGCAATTTGTCGTTCACCACCGGGGTGCCAGCGTCCAACTTTGTTGCAAAGACTTATGCGGTCAATGTGGCGCCGCAGGCCTACGACGCTGCGTATCCGGTGGCCCTGTTTCAAAATGAGCCGTACCCGGCTGCGACCGACCTCCTCGGGAATCTGATCTGGTATTACAACAGCAAATCTACGAACTTCTCCTCTGTCGATCGCATGGAGCCCGGTGGCAACTTCTATTCGTTTCCCTCGGTTTTGCTTCTCGAACAGCGCGATCTCGCCGGGAATCTAGTCGCGCAGACCAACGTTGAGATCTTGAACGAGCAGTTGGCTTCTCAAGATTATCCGCAGATGGATAGCTTTAACCCTCATGAAGCCAGAAACTTGCCAGACGGCAACATTGCAGTGCTTGGCCAAAGGCACATTGCCTCCACAACTCACCAAGGCGGCACTCCGGCCAAGCCGGTCACCATCGTCGGCGATATGGTTTTGGTTTTAGACCACAATCTCCAGCTTGTATGGGCATGGGACTCCTTCGCGCACGAAGACCTGGATCGCATTGCGACTGGCAACGATAAGTGTTCGCCCGCCCTTTGCAGTGGCTTTTCGGGGAACGACTGGCTCCACACGAATGCCATTCAGGGAACGGTTGACGGCAATATCATAATCTCCCAACGCGCTCAGGACTGGGTTATCAAGATTAATTACGCCCGGGGCAAAGGCGACGGTAGCGTAATCTGGCACATGGGAGCGGGAGGCGATTTCTCGATCACCAATCCGCCAAGCGGGAGCTGTACTGCCCCCACTATTCCTGGCGAGCCTAACATCCTTCCGTGGTTCACTCATCAGCACGATGCGGCCTTTCAATACCAGGACGATGCCAGCGGTGACGGCTTCATGATCATGACGGTCTTCGATGATGGAAATACTCGGGCTGCCAATTGCCCCGGAACTGAAAAACAGCCGCGGCATGGTTCTGTTAGTGGATGAAGCGAAGCGGCAAATTTATATCGAGACGCTGGCCGACTTGGGCGCATACTCTCCCGCGCTTGGATCCGCCCAATTGCTGACTCCTCCGGGAGGCGGCATCTATTCCAGCTTTGACAATGGTTTTATAAATACCACCAATAAGGCGCTGTTGACCGAAGTGAATCTCGCCGGCGATATCGTGTATCAGTTGCAAACAAATCAGTTTACCTACCGGGCCTATCGCATGGCCAACTTGTACACGACGACCGAATTTGAAACTACCCCTCCGAACGGCGTCGAAGGAGTGTTGCCATCGGGCCAATCTTTTGACTACAGTGCCGGATTTGCGCAGGATCAGGATGCGTTGCAGCAGAACGGCAGTGCTTCACTTGCCGGCAACCTTTTGCAATTGACCGATGGCGGAAGACAGGAGGCAGGCAGCGTTTTTTACGGCTGCCGGTGAATGTCCAGACATTCACAACTGACTTCACCTTCCAGCAAATTAGTCCGAACGCAGACGGCTTCACTTTCACAATCCAGAATGCAAGCCCCAATGCGGTAGGACTTCCGGTAGGGGATTGGGCTATCAAAACATCGCCGAAAGTGTAGCGGTCAAGTTCGACCTTTTCAATAACAGCGGCGAAGGGGCGAGCTCGACGGGTCTTTACGTGAACGGCGCTGCTCCAACCGTCCCCGCACAAAACTTGATCCCCAGTGGAATCAATCTGCATAGTGGTGACATGATGGAGGCCCACATCGCGTATGACGGAGCCACGCTGACGCTGACCCTCACCGATCTTGTGACAAATGTGTCGTTTACTGAGCCCTTCACGATCGACATTCCAGGAACGGTTGGCGGCCCCACGGCTTACATCGGGTTCACCGGCGGTACCGGCAATGAAACCTCGACGCAGCAAATTCTGAGTTGGAGCTATGAACCGGGGATGGTGCCTTACCAGCCACGAGGCTTTTCATCGGCAGCCGGTCTGAGTGCCAATGGCAATGCCTCGGTGAAGGGGTCGGTCATTGTCTTAACCAATCCAACCACGGATGCCGGGAGATATCAGGACAGCAGTGTCTTCTTCAAGTCGCCGGTGAATGTGCAGTCCTTCAATACCGATTTCAACTTCGAACTCACAAGCGCAAGCGGCGACGGTTTCACCTTTGCGATCCAGAACAATAGCCCCACCTCGCTCGGGGCGAACGGAGACGGACTGGGATATCTGGGCATCCCGAACAGTGTGGCGATCAAGTTCGATCTCTACAACAACGCGGGTGAAGGACCGGACTCGACCGGAATCTTTACAAATGGTGCGCTGCCTACTGTGCCCGCGATCGATCTCACACCCAGCGGAATCAATCTGCACAGCGGCGACATGATGCACGCCCACATGAGCTACGATGGAAACGCTCTGACGATGACTCTCACTGATCTCGTTACCAATGCCAGCTTCACCTACCCGTTCGTGGTCGACATTCCGACGATCGTCGGCGGGAGTACCGCTTACGTTGGATTTACTGCCGGAACAGGATCTCTGACCGCGGTGCAAGAGATCCTCGACTGGACTTTTGAGTAGAGAGATGAATGGGCGGCTGCTTTCCGGCAGCCGCCAAAAACTTCCCCGCCTCACGACATCGCTCTACGAAGCAAAGGGATCACCGCTTCGCGCTAGTTGAGGAGAGGTGGTCCCTCCATCACGGTCTTGGCTGGTCGCTTCGAGGCGCTCGAGGCTGCCCACAGGCGTACTCCTTTCCCCGAGCCGGAACCGTGTAAACTATTGAACGGATGGAGAGATGGCCGAG
>CAWBOT010000008.1:0-18425 GCA_963790505.1 uncultured Acidobacteriaceae bacterium
CGGATCGGCAAAGTGGACATCCCGCAGGAGGCGTTTCTTGCCGTGCTGAAGATCGGCGAAGATAGCTCGCGATAACCGGCGCAGAACAACAGGCCAGCGGCCCGTGTCACACGGCTGCAATGGCAAATGTGGAAACCTTTCGCCAACTCCTGCAGGTGAGTGTGGATGGGAGCGCGGTTAAGCTTGGCTGGGGAATCTTCGATAGGCCGCTGGAATGAGTCAGTTACGGGCCGATGGTTCCCCAGGGCATCGTAACCTGCAAGCTGGGGCGGGCCGCTCTTGTAGCGCGTCTCAGGCTTTCCACATTATTTTCCACAGGAAGTGCAGGTAGCCTACTCGGCCCGTGAGACAGAAAGGCCCCGCGCAAACGGGGCCTTTCTCGTTACAGATATTGCGTGGCTTTAGCGAGTGGTGCTGGTCCCGGTTGGCTTGGTTGCGGATGGAGTCGTGCGGGTGGGTGCGGTCGAACGCGGGGCGGTCGATGGTGCGGTAGCCCCTGCCTGAGCAGGCACGCCGGACTTCGTGTTATACGCCTGAACGATGGCCTCCGAGATGTCCGTACCCTGCGTCGCCCACAGGACAGGGCTTTGCTGGGCTGAGGCATCGAGCACCAGAGTGTAACCACTCTGGGCAGCGTAGCTCTGAACCACCTGGTAGACCTTCTCGGCGAGCTTCTGGTAGGTCTCGCCCATCTCTGTCTGGAAGTCGTTCTGGGCGTCTTCGCCGGTGCGCTGCAGCTGCTTGGTCTTCTCGTCGATCGACCGGGTCAGCTCCGCCCGGGCGCTGTCGCTGAGCGTTGCGCTCTGGGTCTGCAGCTGCTTCTTCAGGGCATCGATCTCGTCGCTCTGGGTTTTGATCTGGGTCTGCTTCGGCTCGAACTTCTTGCGCAGCTCGGCAAAGTCGCGCTGGCCCTCGTTGGTGGCGGCGACAGCCTGCTGGAATTGGATAATTGCGACCTTGGCTGGGCCAGTGGGCGCTGCTGCGGAAGCGGGAACAGGCGCGCTGGGGATAGCAGCGGGGGTGGACGCACTGCTTGCCTGGGCGAGGGCGGTTGCGCCGAACCCAGACGCCAGGATGCAAACAAATGTCAACGAACGCTTCATGAGATCTACAACTCCTTAGTTCTTTTGATTGATATCGCCCGCATTGGGTAGCGGAAGCGCACTTCGCTTCCTGGTCAATCTCCTGCGCGCTTCTTAGAGAGCTTTTCGGCCTTCAGGCCAAAAACGCGGAGAAGAGACACGGACAGAGGACATTCGCAGGAACCACCCAAATTATAGGTGCGTGGCTACCACAGGTCAACGCGACTCGGGCCAGAATTACACTCCTGGCCCCATCACGACGGCTTAGAACGTGGTGCTCACCGTCAGCCGGAAGGTCTTGCTGGGCTCGTGCAACTGATAGAGCGAGCCATACAGCTGCTGCGATTCCGCGTAACTGTAGTCTCCCGCGCCGCCCGCCGGGAACATGCTGCGGGTGATCAGGTTCTGCCCCTGGAACTGGGTGTACAGGTGCAGCGGGTTGTAGGCATAGAAGATGCGGAACGGCGCGTTGATGACCGGCAGAATCACCTGCAGCTCGCCGCCGAGCGACATGCGCGGAACGAAGTTGGTGCCATGGATCGGCTCAATGAGGGTATTGAACTGGATTTGTTGCCCGCCCTGGCATGATCCGTTGTAGTAGTTCGGGCAGCCATAAAGCGGGGAGTTCAACTGGGCGATTCCCTCCGGGCTTTGTTTCAGCTGGTTCTTGTCGAGAACGACGTCGATGCCGAAATCATCGAAGATTGCGAAGGTGACCGGGCCGGCGATCGGAATGCGGTATTCCGCATTGCTGGTGAACTGGGTGTCGCCGCCGATCGAGGCGATGCCGTAGACCGGGATCGGGACCTGGATATTACCGTTGCTCGGGTTCGTAGGATCGCGCGGGACGGGCGTACCGTCCGGATTAGTGAGGGTGAAAAGCACCCGGGTTGGGACGTAACCGTAAGGCGTCGCCGAACGCACGTCAAAGCCGCGCAGCTCCTGCTCGCCGCCCTGATAGAAGCGGTTGAAAGGAGGCGCCACCGCTCCGCTGATGCCCTGGATGTAGGCCATTTGCAGCTTGTAGCCAAAGACATTGTGGCCGGTCGGGCTAAGGCGCAATCCCTGCACGGAATGGAACTGCCTGAACTCCACCACCGGGCTGTAGTAGCGTACGCTGCCCCACAAGCCCGCCAGCTGGAAGGCGGCCGAGAGTTCGTGGCCATTGCGCGGCTTGTACGGATTGTCGATCTTGTTCTCTGAATAACTGAACGACACCATGCTGTTGATGATGCCGTCCAGCGCATTCTGGCCCTGGATGCCGCTGCGGAAGTTCAACGTCTGGAAGAGATTGTTAGAGGCGGCGCTGAAGGTGGTGACGTTGGACCGATTCAGCGTGTAGGTAAAGCCGACCCGCTTAAAGGAATGGCGAATCGGGTAGCTGGCTGAAACGCTCAACCCGGTCGTCTGCTGGTTGTAGTTCTGCAGCAGCGAGCTCGTAGCAGCCGGCGCGTTCAGCGATGTTCCCGTCTGCATTTTGTAATTCTTCGAGGCGTTGTAGTCGGTCTTATTGCTGTACACCTGGAAGCCGAGACTCAACGGCCGGTTGCGGAAATAAGGCTCGGTGAAGCCAAACTGCAGGTTGCGGGAGACGCTGCCGATATTCGCCGACAGGCTGAGTGTTTCACCGAGGCCGAGGAAGTTGTTCGTCTGGTAGTTGAGCCCCAGGAACGCGCCTGAGAGGCCGCTGACGCCGCCGTTCAGGCCGATGCTGTTCTTGCCCTTCTCTTTGACCTTCAGCAGCAACTGGACCGTCGCGTTATCGTCGTCGCGGATAGGGGTCGAGTCTTCCTCCACTTTAAGCGGCTCGAAATATTGGAGCTGGTTCAGCCGCTGCAGGCTGAGCTCCCAGAGATGGCTGTTGTAGGCCTGGCCCTCTTCGAGCAGAAGTTCGCGGCGAATGACGGAATCGCGAGTCAGAGTGTTGCCGGTGAACTCGATCCGTGAAACGTAGTATTGCTTACCTTCATCGATGTCGATGTTGAGGTTGACGACCTTCTTGGCCTCATCGACCTCGGGCTTGGGAATGCCGACGAAATTGATATAGCCAAGCTGCCCGTAAGCCTTGTGAAGGTTCTCGAGGCCTTTACCGACGGCGGTGGCGCTAAACCAGTCGCCATCCTTGATGGCAAATTGGCCGCGCAGCGCTTTCACATTGCTGACGGCCTTGTTTCCGGTGAAGGTAATGGTGCCGAGACGGTAACGATCGCCCTCTTCGATGGGCAGCGTAATGTCGATCCGCTTGCCTTTCTTCGGCCGGAAGGTGATCAGCGAGAGGCCGGCCTCATCGCGTAAATGGGTCTCCGGCTCGCCGACGTTGGCGGCATAGTAGCCCTTGTCGTGGTAGGCCTGGCGTACTCGCTCGGCGTCCTCTTCAAGCTTGCTCGCGTCGTAGGTCTTGGCGAAGAGGTTCTCCAGGAAGATCGAGCGCGGGATGCCGATGGGCTTGAGGTTCTTCATCGAGCGGCGCAGCTCGCGTGTGGGATAGTGTTCGTTGCCGGTGAACTCGATCTTGCCCACCTTGACTGTGGGGCCTTCCTTGACATTGATGTTGATCGAAACTGATGCCGGCGGAATGGTCTTGACGTCCACCTTGACCACCGCAAACTGGTGCCCATGCTCGGCCAGCAGCTCGCGCAGCACCACAACCGCGCGTTCGACCTTGGTCGGGTCATACTGGCTCTCGACCGTGAGTCCGACCTTTTCCTTCTTGAAGCGGTCCAACACGTCGGACCAGGAGACGGAGTTCAGCCCCTTGGGGTTGATCTCGCGGATAGTCGGTTTTTCCTGCACGTAGATGTTGAGAATGACGCCCTTGGGCGTGTCTTCGCGCTCGATGCGGATATTGGAGAAATAGCCGGTGTTCCACAGCGAGTTGAAGTCGCGCTCGACGGTCGCCGGATCATAGGGGTCGCCGCGATGGCTATAGAGCCGTGCCAGTACGGTCTCTTTGGGGATGCGGCGGTTTCCGATGACGCGGATATCGTCGACCACCTGGGGCGTGCTCTCGGGGCTGGCGAGACCGGCAGCTTGCTGTTGGGAATAAGCGTATGGCGCGGTTACCGAGCACGTTGCCAGAAATAGAAGCGACAAGGCCAGGGTGTGAGCGAAGGTCAGATACGTCGAGCCAGAAAAACGGCGCCGAAGCTGCTGCTTTTGAATCCGGGAATTGCTGCTCCCTGTGCTAACGGACGAAATGGGCACACCCCTACTGCACAAAATCTTATCCACGCTGCGGAAAACCCGATTATATGTGACGGAGGGGTCACTTCCCAACTTTCGCCCCTCGCGCCGCCCGATGCGGCTGGTGCTGAAGATCATCCCGCGATACCTGCCCTCACACGCGGACGAAGTGCCACGGAGAGCCCGGCGTTAGCTCTCCAGATTTGCCGCAATCGTGTATTCATGGGCGGAAGGGTCCCAGGATACGGCGAGCACGTTCGGTTTGCAGCAAATCTGGCAATCTTCGACATATTCCTGACGCCTGCCCGCAGACTCATCCACGACGGTTTCATTCCACTCTCCACAACCGGCGCATTGGAATCCCGTCGCAAGCGACATCGTTACCTCGTGCCCAGACAAATCTGCCTCTAGTCTATCGGAGATGAAAGACTTGGGTTCCCTCCTGCTAAGCTTTTTGGCTAGCGGAAAATTAGACTGCCGGAACTGATCGAGGTTAGGAACAATGATGCGAGGGACGAGAATACTGGGATTGTTCGTGGTTCTGGCCGGGGCGCTGGCACAAGCGCAGACTGCGCCTGCCGCTCAAGGCGACGCCGCTGGCGCAATCGTTCACGTTCTGCAAGATCAGCAGTCGGCCTGGAACCGCGGCGACGTCGACGATTTCATGCGTGGTTACAAGGATTCGCCGGACACGACCTTCATCGGCAAAAGCATCGCGCAGGGTTATGCGCCAATCCTGGCCCGCTACAAGAAGACGTATGCGAGCCCTGACGCCATGGGCAAGCTGGATTTTTCGGACATCGTGGTGCGGCCTCTGGGGCCGGATTATGCCGTCGTTACCGGGAAGTTTCACCTTGCGCGCACTGCGGCTGGAGGCGGCGACGCGAGTGGCATCTACTCCCTGGTTTTTGAAAAGACCGACGCAGGATGGAAGATCATCCTCGATCACACCAGCCCAACCACGCCCTAGACCGCGAGTTGGCGGCAAAGCCGCGCCCGCCGGCGCGGTTGACATCATCAGACTGGAAGACTTTGGGGCGAAGCCACGTGTCGCTCGACGCGCAGTCGCGCTTACGTCCGTGCGGCCAGCACTCAGATTTGCATGATCTCTTTTTCTTTGGCCTTGGACATCTCGTCCATGCGCCGGATCTCGTCGTCGGTGAGCTTCTGAATTTCCTCGAGCGAACGCTTTTCCTCGTCAGCGGAGATGGCCTTGTCCTTGGCCGCCTTCTTGATCGCCTCATTGCCGTCGCGGCGAATGTTGCGAATCACCGTCTTGCGCTCCTCGAGTTCCTTGTTGAGGTGCTTGACCA
Organism: uncultured Acidobacteriaceae bacterium; assembly: GCA_963790505.1. Taxonomy (GTDB): domain Bacteria; phylum Acidobacteriota; class Terriglobia; order Terriglobales; family Acidobacteriaceae; genus Acidisarcina. The sequence continues at coordinate 5,579 of CAWBOT010000008.1, forward strand.
CGTCCTTGCGGCGCTCCTCGGTCATCGGCGGGACGGGCACGCGGACGATCTTGCCGTCGTTTTGCGGATTGAAGCCCAGGTCGGAGGCGCGCAGGGCCTTTTCAACATCCGCCAGGATGCTCGGGTCCCAGGGCTGCACGACGATCATATTGGCGTCGGGCGCGGTGAGCTGCGCGACCTGGTTGAGCGGCGTCTCCGCTCCGTAGGCGAGGACGCGAATGCCGTCGAGCATGTGCACCGAGGCGCGCCCGGTGCGGGTCGAGGCGAGCTCCGCCTGAAAGGCTTGGACGCCTTTGTCCATTCGCGCCTTGAGTTGGGTGTAAGTGTCTTTAAGAACGGGAATTGACGCCATTACCGAAACTGCCATGAGGGTGAGCTTCCTTTACTTCTCGATTCCTTCGACATTGTACAAATTTCAAATCAGCCGCGTTTCAATTCCAAAGTGCCGCGACTTCAGATCTTGATAAAGATCCGCTTCCGGTAGAGCACAAACATCGGAATCCAGCAGACGGCGACATAAGCCAGGGAATAGAGCAGCGAAGCGAATGCCGGGTCGGGAATAACATGCATGATCCCCGCGTAGATCCACTGTGTGGCGTTAACGCCAGGTTGCGGATGGATATTCTCAAGCACTCCAGGCAGCAGCTCGGAAAGAACGTAAGCCACGATCGAGTTCGCGCCAAAGACGAGCAGCGGCATAAACCGCCGTGACCGTTCAGCGAAGCTCAGCTTGGCGCGGTCTCCACGGATATCCACGATCCAGATGGAAAGCGCCAGTAACAGCAGGCTGAAGCCGGCGGCAAAAAAGACGTAGGAGCTCGTCCAGAGCTTCTTGTTGATTGGGAACCAGATGTTCCACAGGCCTCCAAGCACCAGTCCGCTCGCGCCTGCGATTGCGATGCCGCGCGCCTTCTCGACGAGGGTGCGGCCGGTGCGCAGCCAAAGCCCCGTCAGCAGGCCGATCAGCGTCGTTCCGAGCGCGGGGATGGTGCTCAGCAGGCCCTCAGGATCGCGTGTTCGCTCATACAAATGCGGCGCGGAGAAAATCTGGCGGTCGAGCCACGCAACCAGGTTGCCGTCGCGATCGAGTAACGGCACGTCGCGCCCCGGAAGGCCGTAGCCCGGTACGGGAACGAAGCGCATCAGCAGCCAATATCCGATAAGAGCAGCGATCAGCACGGCCACTTTGTCGCGCCACCCTGGACTTAGCAGATAAAAAGTAGCCACCAGGAAATAGCAGATCGCGATGCGCGGCAGCACGCCATAAAAACGCATCGTGTGCAGGTGGAAAAACGGAAAGCTGTTGACCAGCAGTCCGAGCAGATAGAGGATCACCGTCCGGCGAAGCGTATGCAAAAAGATCGACTGTTTCGATGCGCCCTGCGCCTGCCGCGCGGCGGTCGAAAAGACAATCGCCACGCCCACCAGGAAGAGAAAGGTCGGGAAGACCAGGTCGGTTGGTGTGAAGCCGTTCCATGCGGCATGTTTCAGCGCCCAATAAGCTCTGACCCCATCGGCATTGTTGTTCACCAGGATCATGAAGCCGATGGTCAACCCGCGCAGCACATCGAGCGAGAGCATGCGCGCTGGTTTGGTCAACGGGCCGGCGGTTTGTCCGCTCGGGGCCACTACCTCGTTGCTCCGCCGTAAATCTTCTCCGATTTTCATTCACGCCAGTATATCCGCGCAGAGAGCGAGTCGAGACAACGGCGCCAGACCCCTCCCATCTAAATGGAGTAAAGCGAATGAGAAGACCGGTGGGCGCCCGCGTTAGAAGCGTACGCCTTCAGCCGGCACAACTCTTCCGTTCGTAAGCGCGACTTTCCTCGATGGAAAGTCCAGCATTCGCCAGCCAACGCTCCACGTGGCTGGCGAAAGTTTTAGAGCCTGACTGGCCACGGCTCGGTCTCTAACTCTGCGATTCGCGTTCCGCTCCGTGTCGATTGGTTACACTCAGAGGGGCGCGGTCCCGCGTGGGCCCTTGTTTGCGCTCGCGCGGCCATAGGCCGCCGTTGGAGATAGTCATGATCGAAACTACCGCGGAAACCCGTGTTTTCCCTCACGCCATGCTGCGCGAGATCTACGAGCAGCCGGAGGCCATCGCCGCTACCCTGCACAAGTATCTGCTCGATGGAAACCTGAATCCCGAGACCTTCAAGGCGCTTGCCGAGGCTCTCCGCGGCCATGAGCGAATCGTAATCGCCGCCAGTGGCTCAAGCCGCCACGCAGGCCTCGCCGCCGAGATCATGCTGGAAGATCTGGCAGGGCTGACCGTCGATGTCGAATATGCCAGCGAATACTGCTACCGCTCCACCCATACCTTGCAGAATCCCGGCGTGATCGTGGTCTCGCAATCCGGAGAGACGGCCGATACGCTCGCCGCCCTGCGCGAAGCCAGGGCCCGCGGCCTCGCGACTGTCGCCATTACCAATCATGCTGGCTCGACTATGGCCAGAGAGGCCGACGCCTCGTTGCCCACATATGCCGGCAAAGAGAAGGCGATCCCCGCAACCAAGAGCTTCACCACCCAACTGGTTGTGCTCTACTTGACGACCCTCTACCTCGCCCGGCTGCGCGGCCGCTTGACGAACCACGCCGTCTCCGGTTTCTGCGATCAGCTCACCGAGATCATCGAAGCAACGCGGAAGGCGCTGCCCGCCTGGGAAGACCAGGCGAAGGCCTTCGCTGAAGCGATGAAGGGCGCGAATGCCGTCCTGTACCTCGGCCGCGCCATTCACTACGCCATCGCCCGCGAGGGCGCTCTCAAGCTGAAGGAGTCCGCCTACGTACAGGCCGAGGGCTACCCAGTCGGCGAACTGAAGCACGGCCCCAATGCCCTGGTCGGCAAGAACGCGCCACTGGTGGTTCTAGCGACCCGGGACGAGAACGATCCCGACTCGGTGCTGCGCTATGAGAAGACCCTGCAGCTGATCCGCGATATGCATGCCCAGGGGGCGGAGATCTTCGCCTTGATCTCTGCCGGCGATAATGAAATTCCCAAGCTCACGCCGCACACCATTAGCATTCCCGAGGCGAGCGAATATCTGTTGCCAATCCTCGAAGTGGTGCCGCTGCAACTGCTCGCCTACTTCAGCGCAATCCTCCGCGGCATCGACGTGGATAACCCCCGCAACCTCGTCAAAGCTGTCGTTCAGGAATAACCAAAATCGATTGGCCGGATGCTCGGCTCTCCCTGAGAAATTGGCGTCCGGTCAAGCATCTTCTTTTCAGCACAATTTGACCTGAAAGTGACTATCCTCGTTGCATGGGTTTCCTGCGAAGTGCGCGAAGACTGTTCCGCCATCGCCGCCTGGTGCATGGAATCCACTTCTCTCGCTCCGAAGACGAGCTGCGCCAGCTGACGCAGGAGTTCTGCAACTCAGCCACGCTCAGCTCGCGGATCCGCCGCGCCGGGCACTTATTTTCTTCCATCTTCTCCGAGGGCAATGACCGTGCATTCTCAGTAAGGCTTCCGCGCTGGGTAGCCCTTATGGAGGGCGATGCGGCACTGAATGATGAGTTCCGCCAGTCCTGGGTGCTCCTGCTCAGCGAACTGAACTCAGTGCCGCTCTTCGCCGAGGCGGGACTTCCCGCTCATCCGGGCCTGCTGCCGGAGATTTTCCGCCGCTTGTCGTCGCGCATACTCCCGACGGCCAGGGCAGAGTCCGACGCCGGCTTGCTCTTCACTAATATCTTTTCGTCCCAGCGAGCGGTCGAACGCTTCACGACTGTAGAGCCCGACCTGTTCCTCCGTTTCGTGAAGCTCCTCTGGCCTCCCCAGGGGTTTCAGTCCGCACTGCGCGTACAGCATGACCTGCGCCAGGCTCTGCGCTTGCTCGCGACTCGCGTTGCCGGTCGCGGGGTCACCGTCGCCATTCGAGAGCGCGGCACGACCCAGGATGTGCACGATTCGCCCTTCTACCGGCTCATCTTCGCCACCGAGATGTTCGTGGTCAAGGCAAAGACCGCCGTACAGCCGGGAGAGCGCATGGCCCAGTTGTTGCTCTGGCAGGAGACAATCCATCGCTGCCGCATGGAACTGGACCATGTTCATTTCCAGATGGAAGATGCGGGCGTCAGTTCTGCATTGGTCTACGATCTGCGAAGCATTGAGGCGGCTCTCGAACGCATGGAGCTGCTTGGGGCGGTCTTTGCCGCTGAGGACCGTACCTTCCGCACTTCGAGCGCCCGCGTTGCCGCCCGCCAGCTGCTCGATACCCTCGTCCGCGGCCGCTTGGAAGACACCCGTCTGAGCATTCTCTTCCGTCAGAACCTTACCCTGCTTGCCCGCAAGACCGTCGAACGCACCGGGCACAGCGGAGAGCACTACGTTGCCAGCTCAAGTGGTGAATATTGGCAGATGTGGCGCGCCGCTGCAGGCGGCGGCATCCTGACCGTCTTTACCGCCGCGCTCAAGCTGCAAATCGTCGGCGCCCACCTGCCGCTCTTCGTCGAGGGATTTCTCGTCGGTACCGACTATGCCGTCACTTTTGTTCTGTTGCAGATCTTCCACCTCGCCCTGGCGACTAAGCAACCGTCGATGACCGCCGCCGCGCTTGCCGGCATTGTGCGCGAAAACCGGGGCGTCTCGCGCTGGAGCAAGATCTCTGCGTACGCCGCACAAATCTCCCGCACGCAACTGGCTGCCGCTTTCGGCAACGTGCTTGCCGTCTGCATCGGCGGCGTCATCTTCCAGTACCTCTGGCTATGGATATTCAAGGACCATTTCCTCTCGGACACCATTGCCGAGCACGCCTATCACGGTATGGATCCCATCGAGTCGGGGACGGCGATCTTCGCTGCCTTCACTGGCGTCATTCTTTGGGTCGGCGGCCTGGTGGGCGGCTGGGTGGAGAATTTCGTGGTCTTTAACCGCATCCCCGAGGCGATCATCCAGCATCCGCTCGGCTACCGGGTCGGCACCCGCAACCTGCACCGCCTTGCCGACTGGCTGGAGCGCAATGTCGCTGCCTGGAGCAACAGCATCGTGCTTGGATATCTGCTCGGCATGTCCCCAGTGATCGCCCGCTTCTTCGGCATTCCTCTGGATGTGCGCCACGTCACCCTCAACACCGGCATGGTTGCGCTGGCGGCGGCGCAGTTCGGGACGAGCGCCTTCCATCAAGGCTGGCTCTATTGGGCGGTCGCCGGCGTGGCGGTCACCTTCGTGCTGAACCTGAGCGTGAGCTTCGCGATTGCTTCCATCGTGGCGCTCCGCGCTTATAGCGTCCCCGGCGCCGAGCAGCGGCAGATCTTCCGCTACATCCTGCAGCAGTTTTTCAAGTCGCCGATGGAGTTCATCTTCCCGCGCAAGACCGACTCACTCGAAAGCTTGATTGAGGCAACGCCGCCTGGTGGCGCGCACGGCCACGCAAAGGCCCCAGCACCGAAGGCAGCCGAAGATTACCTCGTCGTTCCCGCCTCCACTGAAGTCTCTGAGGAGAAGGTGGAAGCAGGCAACTCCGCGCCGTTGTAGAGATTCGCCGTGCTGTAGTTCGCCCACGCGTAACGGACGTACTTTGGCGACTTGACCTGGGTTGCGCTGACAACTACGTCGTGGCCATGCTCGATTACAGCGCTCGCCGGCACGAATTTGTGGTCGTCTCCAGCGATCTCAAAGCCACTCAGAGCTGCGCCCTTGGCCTTCAGTCCTTCGCCATGATCGAAGAGCACCCGCATACTTGATCCCTCAGGAAACGCCTGCCGGAAGAGCGGCCCTGAGTCTTCAATCTGCTCACCATAAGCCAGATCGCGCGCCGCGAGCGCCAGCCGGTGGCCGACCGTTTGCTTGTCCGGCGGATGGACATTGTCCGGCAGCCCAACATCAAGGCTGACAGCCATGCCGGTATTGACCAGGCTGAGTGTCCGGCGTTGCGCATCGCGAATGATCCCCCAAAATTCCCCATCTGAGGTAAAGCTTGAGATTTGCACGTAGAGAAACGGAAAGTCGCCTTGGCGCCACTGGCTGCGCCAGTCGGTGATCAAGGTGGGGAAGACCGTCGAATACATGGGCGCAAGCGACTTTTTACTGTTCGACTCACCCTGGTACCAGATCACTCCCTTGATGCTGAAATTCACGAACGGCGCGACCATGCCGTTGTAGAGATATGCAGGCGCCCAGGAGGAGGGGTTTGGATGCCACGAGTGTTTCGGCAGCGGAGCGCCCGCCGCCTTTGCGGCCTCATCCTCGCGCTTTTCTCGGGCCAGGATCGCCGGCAGATCGGCGGTCGTGTTCGCCATCTTGCTCCACTCGCTGAAGACCGGCATCAGCGAATAGTTCGCGCTGATCCCGTCGAGGCTGATCCACGCCTCTGCCGGCGTGCCTCCCCAGGTGTCGTCGATGAGGCCCACGGGCACCTTTTCGCGTTGCTGGATCTCGCGTCCGAAGAAATAGGCTACCGCCGAAAAATCAGCTGCGGCCTCGGGAGTACAGAGCGTCCAGACTTCGTCCGCGTCGACCAGGTCCGGTAGCGGATGGTCGGAGGTCCGCTTGTGAACGCGCAACAGTCTCAACTGTGGCTGATTGGACTTGGCAATCTCCTGCGGGCCGTCTTTCAGCACCGCTGAGTTAGGAAAGCCCTTCAATGGCATTTCCATGTTTGACTGGCCCGACGCAAACCACACGTCGCCCATGAGTATGTCGGAGACGGTCACGGTGTTCGTTCCCTGGACGGTCAGCGTGTAAGGACCACCGGCCTTTTCCGGCGCGAGGTAAATGCTCCATTTGCCCAGGTCGTCCGCAGTTGTGGATTCCTTCTGACTGGTAAACGAGACCGCGACCTGCTCGCCGGGATCGGCCCAGCCCCAGACGTGGATAGGCGCATCACGCTGAAGCACCATGTGGTCGCTGAAGACCTTAGGGACGCGAACTTCGGCAAGTCCGATTCCTACAAACGACAAGAAAGACAAACCCAAGCCAACTTGTAACAGGCGAAGACTCTTCACTTGATCCTCACAGATGAGATTTTTATCGGCTACCGAATATTCCGTAATGCGGGATAGACGGCGCGGAAGTTTTCGTAGGCCGCCGCATACGCCTTTGCCGTTTCAGGGTTGGGCTCGGAACTCGCCGCAACTTCCAGCGACGCCTCGCAGGCGCTATCGGTATCCGGCCACGCTCCAACGCCGACACCGGCGAGCAGCGCCGCGCCGTAAGCTCCGCCCTCCTCGGCGGCGAGCACCTCGGTGGGATATCCGTAGACGTCGGTTTGGATCTGCCGCCAGAGCTGGCCGCGCGCGCCACCGCCGCCCAGGCGCACTCCGCTCACCGGGATGCCAAGCTCCGCGAAGAGCGTAAAGGTGTCGCGAAGGGAAAACGCGACACCCTCGAGAATCGCCCGAGTGAAGTGGGGCGCAGTGTGGCTGGCGGTGATGCCCACGAAGGCTGCCGTCGCATGGGAGTCGAGATGCGGTGTACGTTCGCCGAGCAGATACGGCGCCCACAGGAGGCCATCGCAGCCCGGAGCAATCTCCGCCGCCGTCCGGCTAAGCGCTTCGTAGCTGACGCCTTTGGCGAAGGTGTCGCGAAACCAGCGCAGCGAAAGCCCCGCCGATTGCGTCACGCCCATTACGTGCCAGCGGCCGGGGACCGCATGGCAAAAGGTGTGCAGGCGTCCGCCCGGGTCTCTGGTTGGCTTGTCGGTCGCGGCGAAAACGACGCCGGAGGTGCCAATCGTCGCGCTGACTGCGCCGGGCTTCAGAATTCCCATACCGACTGCCCCTGCGCCCTGATCGCCGGCACCGGCGACGACTGGAGTTCCTGCGGCAAGGCCAGTGGCATCGGCAGCTGAGGAGGCTATCTGCGCGCAGACTTCCTGCGATTCATAGAGCGGCGGCAGCCACTCTTCGTTAATCCCCGCGATGCGCGCGACCTCCGCCGACCACTTGCGATTGGTGACGTCGAGCAACAGAGTTCCCGAAGCTTCGTGGACATCGATAGCAAAAGTGCCGGTGAGGCGATAACGGACGTAATCCTTGGGGCACATCACGTGCGCGATCCGCGCGAAGATCTCCGGCTCGTGCTCCTTGACCCACAGCAGCTTAGTCAGGGTGAAGTTTGGCAGCGCGGGGTTGCAGGTTAGTTCGATCAGCCGTTCGCGACCGATCTTCTCATGCAGCCAGTCGCATTGTGGGCCGGTGCGCTGGTCGCACCAGATCAGCGCCGGTCGCAGCACCTCACCGGCGGCGTCGAGCATGACCGCGCCATGCATCTGACCGGTCAGGCCCACGGCGTCGATCGTTACCTCGGGACCGCCGGCGGCGATCGCTCCGGAGATTGCGTCTTGCGAGGCGCGCCACCAGTCTTCCGGGTCCTGCTCGGCCCAGCCGGGGTAGAGAGCGCGAAATGGCGCGTGTTCGCTCGATGCCGAGGCGAGCACCTTGCCCTCTTCATCCACAACGACCGCGCGTGTGCCACCAGTCCCAACGTCAATTCCGAGAAAAGGCATTCAGGGTTCTCTTGTTCAAGTAAATTGATTTTCTAGCGCGACGCTAGATTAGCATTCCCGCGTTGCGACATGTTTCACACCCGCAAAACACCTGCACCGTCTCAAAGGAGTGGCGCGAGCCCTTGTTGTATCCTTAAGCCCGCATCTCCATCCTTGAGCGGTTGTGATCCATGGCTGACCTGCAACCCGTACCGCGCACGCGCGCCGCCTGGCGCGACAAGTGGCAGGAGATCATCTTCGGCCATGACACCTTTGCCGGCCAACTCTTCGATATTGTCATCCAGGCGTCGATCCTGATCAGCGTCCTCGCCGTTGTGCTTGAGAGTGTGCGGTCGATCCGTGAGGCCTATGGCGGTTATCTCAGGGTCGCCGAATGGGGCTTTACTGCGATTTTTACGGTCGAATATATCGCCCGTCTGGCCACTGCGCAGAACGCGAAGCGATACGCTAAGAGCTTCTTCGGCATCGTCGACCTGCTCGCCATCGCGCCCGTCTATCTCAGCATTCTCTTCGGAGCGGCACACTCCTTCAGCGTCGTCCGCTCGCTGCGCCTGTTGCGGATTTTCCGTATCCTGAAGCTGACCGAATACCTCGGCGAAGCGACGACGATGCGCATCGCTTTGATGGAAAGCCTTCGCAAGATCGTAGTCTTTCTCTTTGCCGTGTTGACCGTCGTGGTAATCGCCGGGGCGATGATGTATCAGATCGAAGGCGAAGGCCACGGCTTTACCAGCATCCCCGCCGGAATGTACTGGGCGGTCGTGACGGTCACCACTGTCGGCTACGGAGACATTGCGCCCCAAACGGTCCTCGGGCGTATCGTGGCATCTCTGCTGATGATCGTCGGCTACGGTGTCATCGCTGTTCCGACCGGCATAGTCAGTTTTGAGATGGCGCGGGCTGCGTCTGGGTCTACGTCCAGCGCTGCGTCTCCCGCTTGCCCCGACTGCAATCTCAGCTCGCACGACCGCGACGCGCATTTTTGCAAACGCTGCGGCGCGCATCTGCCGCTTTACGGACAGCCTTCGGAGCCGAACGGCCCCTAAGCGAAAGGCTTTGGCCGTCGTTTAGACTAGCGCTCATGGACCTGGACGAAATTCAATCGGCGCTGCGCGAACACAAGCTGGACGGCTGGCTCTTCTACGACCACCATCACCGTGATCCCATCGCTTACAGCATTCTCGGCCTGAGCGAGTCGCTGCATGTAACCCGGCGCTGGTACTATCTCATTCCCGCCCACGGCGAACCGAAGAAGCTGGTCCATCGCATCGAGCAGGGCCGGCTGGATACGCTGCCCGGGACGAAAGCGGTCTACTCCTCATGGCAGGAACTCGAGACCGAGCTCAAGAAGATGCTCGCGCCTTACCAGAAGCTGGCGATGCAGTACTCGCCGCGAAACGCCATCATGTATGTCTCTATGGTCGATGCGGGAACAGTAGAGCTGCTGCGAGAGTTTGGAAAGACCATCGTGAGTTCCTCCGACCTGGTCAGCCACTTTCAAGCGGTGCTCAGCGAGGAGCGAATCGCCACTCATTATCAGGCGCAACGCATCATTGATGTCGTCCTCGCCGAGGGATTTCGCGAGATTGGGCGAAGGGTGCGTCCGACCAATGGGAATTCAGCTGGAACAACCGAATACGCGATGGTGCAATGGCTCTCCGAGGCAATGCATCGCGAGGGGCTCATCTGGGAGAATGCTCCCGATGTCGCGGTGAACGAAAACACCTCTGACTCGCACTACGCGGCAACTGATGAAGCCACCAAACCGATCCGCGAAGGCGACTTCGTGCTGATCGACATTTGGGGAAGAACGAACCGGCCCGACTCCATTTTTTACGACATCACCTGGACGGGCGTCGTCGGGCGCGAGCCGAGCGCTCGCGAGCAGCTCGTCTTCGAGACGGTGCGGAACGCCAGAGACGCGGCAATCGGCGTCGTCCAGACTGCCTTTGTCGCCGGTCGACCGATCGCCGGCTGGGAAGCCGACGATGCCGCGCGAGAGGTAATTCGCAACGCCGGCTTCGCCGACGCATTTACCCATCGCACTGGGCACAATATCGCCACAGAAATCCACGGCAGCGGCGCGCATCTCGATAACCTCGAGACGCATGACGAGCGACTGCTGCTGCCCTTCACCTGCTTCTCCGTCGAGCCGGGGATTTATCTGCCCGACTTCGGCGTCCGCAGCGAGATTGACATGATAACTTCGGCAAACCAAGCCGTAGTGACGGGCAACGTTCAGACGGAACTGTTGCGCATTTGAACCCTTACGGAGCCGCGATTGCGTCATACTCCATCGCTGATTGCGCGGGCACCAGCACCCACAATGTGTAGATGCCTAGCGCGGTGCCGAAGGGAATCTTGAGCAGCATCAGGATGCCGACCACCAGCGCCAGCGGCCTCGCCCAGCGTTCCCGTCGCATCAGGCCGATGCCCACCAGTGCGCCCAGCGCGCCGCGCAGGTAGATGACGATCGTGATCAGCGGGATGAACCAGTGCATCGACATCGGGAAGGGAAAATTGCTATTCCCGCCGAAACCGTGGCCGCCGTGGCCGAAGATGAATCCGAGAAACGGGATCGCGATGAACCAGGCCACGATTGTGAACAACGAATAGGCGAGCCACAGGATCGCCAGCGTCTGGACGTGGCGCTGTACTCGGTTCGAGGGAATAAATCCGGCCGGCGGGGCCGTCGTCGGCCTCCCGCAATGAGTGCAAACGGCTTGATTTGGGGCGACGGGCTGACCGCATCCGCTGCAATACATAAAACACCTCCGGTGGCCTGGCCGCCAGTCTTTGCAATCTCGGGCTGGCCGGAGTCAGGCGGTGCTCTCGAATAGACTTACGTTGCGTGCAGTCGCGGAGTTCCATCCGGCCCCACAACTCTAAGAGCCATCAAAGTACCATAAAGCGTGGCTTTGCTGAATCCCATTCCATCTCCTGTCGCCGAATGCAGTTCCGCTGCGCTCGAGTGGCCGCGCTTTCTTGAGCTTCTTGCCGGATATTCGCACTCCGCAGTGGGTCGCAATTGGGCGCTTCGTTTGCAACCGTCGATCGACCCTGCGTGGCTCGAACGCGAGCACTCGCTGGTTGCGGAAATGCGTCGCCTGCTCGCCCAGCATGTCTCCGTTCCGCTGAGTTCGCTCTTCGATCCGACCGTCCTGCTCGACAAATCGCGCATCGAGGGAGCGGCGCTGGAGGCGGAGGAGATTCGCGACATCCTCAGCCTGGTGGACGACATCACTGCGTGGCAGGCAATCATGCGAACGCCACCCGATGCGGTCAAGGACGAGATTCCCGAACTGGCGACACTGAGCGCGCCGCTCCTGGCCTCGGACTTACGGCCGCTGGTCGAGTCGCTGCGCGGACGAATGCTGCCCGACGGCTCGCTCGCCGATAATGCTTCGCCGAACCTGAACCGCATCCGCCGCGAGATCGAGCGCCAGCAGCGGCAGATCGAGCAGAGCCTGCGCCAGACGCTGCGGCGCCTGTCAGAGGGCGGCGGCGTTCAGGATGAGCTGATCACCATTCGCGGTGAGCGTTTCGTGATCCCCATCAAGACCGATGCCCGCCGGCGGGTTCCCGGAGTGGTGCATGGGGCCAGCTCCAGCGGACAGACCGTCTATATCGAGCCGCTCGAGACGATCGAACAGAACAATGAACTGGTTCGTCTCTTCGAAGAAGAGCAAGCCGAAATCCATCGCATCTTCCTCGCGATGACTCGCCAGATCGGCGCGCAATCGCAAGTCATTGCCGCAGGCGCGGCAATTCTCGCTGTGGTGGAATCGCTGCTGATTCGCGGCCGCTTCGCCGACGAGTTCGAATGCATTCGTCCGCGTTTCGGCGACGCGTCAGAGGGTTCGGGAGCGCCGCTTGAATTAAGGCTGCTTCGCGCCCGGCATCCCCTGCTCGAGCATCGTCTGCGGAAATCTGGCGGCGCGGTTGTGCCGATCTCGATCCACTTGAACGACGCCGAGCGGCAGCTCATCATCAGCGGCCCAAACACTGGCGGCAAGACCGTTGGCCTGAAGACCACAGGATTGTTGGGCATTATGGCGCAAGCGCAACTCAACCCAGGCTCGGCGGGGCGCACCAGGCGCCAAGAACGTGACGCTTTCGAGGGGATAGTTGCCTTGCTGCGGCCGGCGCCATAGGCCGGAAACTGGCGGGCAATGAAGGTTCCCTGCGCGGTGAAGCCGGTGTTCGCGAGCTGCGCGGCTGTGGCGTAGTGGCGGTCGAAGAGATTGTCGATCTGCGCGCGGATCTGGAGGCGCCTGGTGATGTCATAGTGGGCGGCGATGTTCACGACGGCGTAGCCGGCGGAATAGCCGGGTCCGAGATAGTATTTGCCGTCCGGCTGATAGGCGTTGTTCTCATTGCCGCGAGCGTAGGCGCTGAGT